>NZ_JAATEO010000022.1 GCF_012034245.1 Micromonospora thermarum
TTAGGCCAACCGCAGCGGCGCGGCTGAGCCGGCACTTTGGCCCTTACCCGCCGCGACAGTGCTGCCGCCCGGTCGTCCGTGTGCCGCGCCATCCGCTCCGGCCGGCCGCGTCAACGCGGACGCTCTGCTGACTCCTCGGCGGTCACCGCCAACTCACCCCGGGGCTCGCTAAATGTCAAGAAGCCGCTGCGGAAGCTCCTGGAGACTATTGATGCGGATGTGCGCTCGCCTTACTTCTGGACGGGTGGCGTAGAAGTAACCCCACGGGCCACGCCGGATGAATACGGTCGTCAGGCCAGCGTCAAGCGCAGGAAGAATATCGTTGTCGAGGCGGTCGCCGACGTACGCGATCTCCTCGGGCGCGCACCCCGCCGACTCGATCAGCTTGGCGAAGAATTCAGGGGTTGGCTTTTCCGCACCCCAGTCGTCCGACGTCGCAACCAGATCCACACCCAGGTTCAGCTCGCGCAGCAGCCGGCCGGCACGGGCGGTCTGGTTGCCCGCCACGCCGACGAAGTAGCCGTCGGCCTTCAGGTTGGTGAGGCATTCCCGGACGTCCGGGTAGAGGTCGCGGCCGTTGAAGTGCTCCGCCAATCCGGCTTCGGCCCGGCGTTGCCGCTCCAGCGTGAGGTCGAATCCGGGCTGGAAGTGCTGGAAGACCTCCCGGTAGTCGCGTCCCTGCGCGATGACCTGCCCGAAGACCGCTGAGAACGTGTGCCGGGGGACACCCAGCCAGTCCGCCCAGGTGCCGTACTCGGTGGACTCGTCGATCAGCGTCTCGCCCACATCGAAGTAGACAGCGCGAATTCGCCGTGAGACAGAGTTCTGGACGGTCATGCGGTCAACGCACCCAATCGCTCGTCAAGGTCAGCTACGACGGTCGCATCGTCCCACGGCCTTAGCCGGGCACGGAACTCCTGAAGGCGGGTGCTCGCGGTTGCGTATCCGGCCATCGCCAGCGTTGCGGCGGCGTCCCCGGCGAGGTCACATGCCTGGTCCAGCTGCGGCTGGTCGTCGAGATAAGAGCTCGCTATGTCGATGAGGAACACCGCCTTCTGCTTGACCGCCCCGGGACCGAGTCCACGTAGTGCTCCTGCCAGGGCGAATCGGGCCTCCTCGGGCCGACCGAGTTGGAGGAACGCCCGACCGCGGAATCCGTCGAGGCGGTCCGCCGAGTAGTAGTCGAACCAGGCCGGCGGTGCCGCGTCAGCGGGTCGCGACAGCAGTGCGGTGGCTTGGTCCAGAGCACGCAGCGTTCCGGCCGCGTTCGCCGGTCCCAGCACCTCGGACTCCACCGCCGCGATCCATGACTCGATGAGCGGCACCCCACTGCGTCGGGCGTGATCAGCGGCGCCGGCGAGATAGCTGATGGCGGCTGACGTGTTGTGCTCGGCCGCCGGCACGAAGGCGAGATGGCCGAGCGCGGCGGCGGCGAGGAGGTCGTCCCCCACCTGGATGGCCGCTTCGTGGGCAAGCCCGAAGTAGCCCCGCGCGTCGGCCGCCCGCTGCAGGTCGAAAAACGTCAGTCGGCCGGCAAGCGTGGCGACTTCACTGCGGGTGCGCAGGACCCGGCGCTTGAGGCTTCCGTCGGGCAGTTGCCGCATGACGTCGACCGCAGCGTCGAGGTGATCGCGCGCCAGGCTGAGCAGATCGCCAGGTTTCCCCGACCCGTGATAGAGGTGCCGGTATATCTCCGCGCTGCGTTCGAGTCGGCTGACCTGAAGCTCCGGGACCGCTCCAGTCTGATCGACGAACGCGAGCGGGGAAGCCGCCATCGCCTTGATCGCAGTCCGCCGGCGCATCTCATCCTCCTGGTTCCCAGGTCGGGCCGCTGACACCCGACCGTATGCCTTCACGAGCAGGCCGTCCACGCCGAGTGCGCGGTCGCACACTTCAGCGAGTTCCATCGAACCCGGCTTCTCACCTCGCTCGACCTGCCCGAGGTACGTGAAGTCATAACTGGTCAGCAGCTGCATCTTCCGGAGCGACAAGCGTCGCTCCTGGCGGAGCCTGCGCAACACCTGCCCGAAAGTCTCACCGTCCACCCGGTCCCCCTGACCAGTGCCCCGGCGTAGGCCACCGTGGGCCTACGCGCTGTGGCTTCCGACGCACACACCGTACCGACCAAGCTCGATGCCGCACAGCAATCCGCATCGATGGCGGCGACACCGAAGCCGGCACCGGGGCGGGTGCCGGAGAGCACGCGGACCTTTCCCCCGGCCTGCGGAGCCGAACCCGCCCGCCTCGGTGCCTCTCAGTTGCAGGAGGACACGCGCTGCGCGAACAGCCAGAGGTACGGGCCGACCGTGGACTACGAGGATTTCCGGCCACGGCCCGTCCTGGTCCTGGACGTCTGCGGAGTTCTGCTGGCGGAGCCGACGGCACCCCTGTTCCGGGCCGTCGCCGAGGAAGCGGGCACCTCCTCCGACCGAGTCGAAGCACTCTTTCGCCACTACTTCCGGGACGCGTTGTGGTCCGGCCGACTCGACGAGTCCGCGTTCTGGCCGGCGTTCGCCGCAGCGTGCGGCGTCGGGCAGCCGTCGCCGACCTGGCCTGTGCTGTTGCGTTCGGCGATGGCGCCCTTGCCAGCCGTCTCCCGCCTACCCAGTTGGTCAAGGTCGGCGCAGATCTGGCTGTTGTCCAACCACCGTCACGAATGGCTGGTACCCGCGTTGCAGGCGGCCGGTCTTCACCGTCTCACCCATCGGATCTTCATCTCCAGTCAGACCGGTGCGGTCAAGCCGAATCCCTCGGCCTACATCCAGATTCTCGAGCAGGCGTCACCCGGTGACTGTCTCCTGTATGTCGATGACAAGAAGGTCAACGTCGAGGCGTTCAGGAACTTGGGGGTCGACGGCGTGCAGGCCGACCCGTCCGGCTCCTGGACCGCCACCGTCGATGGGTGGCTCGCGGCGCAAACGCGGAGGGCCCGGTGAGCGGACCATACCGTGATCTCGCGGCGGGAAGCTTCCTCGACGAGATCCCTCGACTCATCGACACTCTGAGCGCAGCGACGGACAGCGTCCCGGCCGAGGATCGGGTCTGGGTCTTCTACGGCAGCCGGGTCACCGGGGTTACGACCGCGACCAGCGACTTCGACGTATTGATGCTCCACCGCCACGACGAGGTTCCACCGACCCGCGTTGACGCCACCTACCGTGACGCGCCAGTGACCGTCTACTCCCTGTCGCGGTCCGCCTTATGCCGCGATGGCCAGGACCGCGCGTACGGCGGCTACTTCGCGTTGAAGCTGTTCAGTCCGTTCGTCTGCACCCCGGCTGACTACGCTACGGAACTGTTGACGAGCGTGGCGCGATTCTTGGCTCCACTGGCCGCCGACGTGGCCGGCAGGATCGACGCGATCACCAGGACCCGCCACCAAATCCTCGCCGACTCCTACCTGGCGTTCCTCGACCTCTATCCGGACTTCGACAGCTACGTCGCCCGAGTCCTGGCGGGGCCCGTGCTGGCGTCACCGCTGTGGCGACGGCAGGCGCAGGTGGTCGTCGACGCCTACGAACAGGCGCGAATGATTGATTGCGCGTCAGATGGCCGGTACACCTACTCCGGGCAGGCGACGATCGGGGACCTCCGGCATGAACGAGCCATCGCGGCGGCCCGCTTCTGGGCGTTCGGCGCGGTCTGCCACGGCAGCGACTTCCGTTTCCCCGACCTCTACCGGGACAAAGCACGTCAACACGCCACGGTTGGACAGCGGCAGCGGGTGTACGAGTCGCTTCAGCGGATCTCCCGTGGGCGGGCCGTCCGATGAGCGCGTTGCTCACCGAGTGGCACGCAACCCGCAATGCCCTGGTGGCAGCCGAGCACGCCGACAGGGCACGACGCTTCGGGCTCCAGTTGCTCATTCCTGCTTCCGAGGGCCTGCCACCGGTGATCGGCAATTTAGCGGGCCGGACCATCTGGGCCTGGCAGCCGGCAAGCCGGGCCTTGAGCGTGGTTGGTGACGACCGGGCGGACGTGCGCGTTGGCATCGCCGGAAGTCGACTGCACCTCGGCCATCTCAGTCTCGCGCGGGACATCGCCTGGCTGCAGGAGAAGGGCCACTCCGTGACCTTCATCGGCCGGCGAACCCGCACGACGGCCTCCGCAGCGATTGTCGAGCTCTTGGCGAAACGTGTGAGGCAATTCGGCGGACACGAGCCCGCTCGCTTCATCGACCTCGACACGGCCGAGGTTCGGGCCTTTGAGGACGATGTGCTGTCCGGGCTGGTGTTGCGCCGGATGCGGCAGCTCTATGGCTGGTCCGGCGATACGAGGCTGAGCCTGCTGCGGGACGCGATCACGATGATGAGCTTCTTCCTATACGAGCTGAGGCTGGGAGGGTCGGTCGCGCTGGTCGACGCCGGTCAGATGACGCACACGGCGCTGATGAGGACGGTGGCGCGCCGCCTGGCGGCACCGACGCCGTACGTGGCCTACCGACGACTGATTCCGAACCTGCGGCGCCGCGGTGGCAGGGCCAGCATCCACGAACCGGCCTCCACGATCCTTCTCGGCGATCGTTCGGACACGGTCCGGGACAAGTTCATGGCAGCGGTAACCGGCGGCCGGGCCTGCGCCGAGGAGCAACGTCAATATGGTGGCAATCCCGACGACTGCCCGACCTTCGAGGTCATCGAGTTGCTGTCCGCACCCGAACGGGCGACCGCCACGGCGCGTCGATGCCGAGCCGGCGAGGTGCTGTGCGGGCAGTGCAAGGCCGAGCACCTCGATGAGGTGATCTCGAGCATTCAAGGCGACGCTCGACAGGCCGCGCTCACTCGCGTTGGCACGAGTCCCGCCGTGTCGGCGGCGGTCGCCAACGTCGCTCCCACCTTGTACCGGCCACCGAGCCGGGAGCCGATGGACCTGGAGGCCGAAATTGCCAGGTACGCCGGGGTCGCGCCGAAACAGGTCGTGGTCGGTCACGGCACGACCGAAATCCTCGACTGGATCATGCGCGAGCAGGCCCCAGCCGGCCGGGCCGTGCTCGCGACGACCCCCACATTCGAGCTGTACGCACAGCTCGCCGCCAGAAACGGATTGCGCTTCGACGAGGTCGAGTGGGACGGCGACTCTCTGCGACATGACCTCGCCGCACTGGGAGCCACACTGACGAGTGACCACGCCGCGATGGTGGTGGATATCCCGCACACCGTCTCCGGCATCTCGGTACCGTTGTCGGACTTACTCGCCGCAGTCGTCCCTCGACTGCCCGGCGGGGCGAAGCTGATCATCGACAACGTCTACGGTGAGTTCATGGCACGTCCCCTCGCGCTGACGCCGCGGCTCCTCGAGGAGCGCGACGAGCTGGTGGTGTGCCGGTCACTGTCCAAGGCGCATTGCCTGCTCGGTGCCCGAGTCGGCTACGCGATCACCAACTCCGGCTACGCCGACCGGCTGCGTCGTCACCGGCTTCCGTACGCCGTCAGCGCGCTGGCCGCCACGGCAGCACACGCGTCCCTGCGCGATGACCGGAATCTTCGGCGCACCATCGCCGCCAACCGGCGGGCCTACGCGACGCTGACCGCCGAACTCGACCGACTGCGCATCGGGTACGCCCAGTCGGACGCGAGCTTCCTTCTGATCGAGCTCGGGGGCCGGCGCGACCAGGTCCTCGCCCTGCTACGTGCCTGCGGGCTGCGGTTCCGTGACGGCTCACGATGGCGACTTCCAACGATGATCCAGGTCCATCTCATCGACGAGGCGACCGTCGCCTCGTTGGTGCGCGCCCTGCGCGACCTTCGTTGACCCGTCACACCCGTGAAAGGCCCTCTTCGTCATGACCGCTCAGCGGATGCTCACCGGTGACCGTCCCACCGGGAAACTGCACCTCGGCCACTATGTCGGCAGCATCGCCAACCGGGTGAAGCTGCACCGAAAGTATGAGAGCTACTTCATCCTCGCCGACCTGCACATGCTGACCACCAAGAACACCCGCGACGACATCGCCAAGGCCACCCAGAACGCCCGCGACATGGTCGTCGACTCCCTCGCCGCCGGGATCGACCCCGACAGCGCCACCTTCTACCTGCAGTCGGCGATCCAGGAGGTCGGAGACCTCAACACCCTCTTCCAGAACCTCGTCACGGTGCCGCGCCTGGAGCGGGTGCCCTCGCTCAAGGACATGGCCCGCGATGCCGGCAAGGAGGAGATGCCGTACGGGCTGCTCGGCTACCCGGTCCTGCAGGCCGCCGACATCCTCTGCGTCAAGGCCCACATGGTCCCCGTAGGCAAGGACAACGCCGCACACGTCGAGGTCACCAGGGAGATCGCCCGCCGCTTCAACCACCTCTACGGCGACGTCTTCCCCGTCCCCGAACTGGTCAGCGCCGAGACGCCCACCCTGGTCGGTACCGACGGCCGGGCCAAGATGAGCAAGAGCCTCGGCAACGCCATCGCCCTGTCCGACGAGCCAGCCGAAGTCCGCCGCAAGGTGATGGGCATGTACACCGACCCGAACCGGATCCGCGCGGACGTGCCCGGCACGGTCGAGGGCAACCCGGTGTTCATGTACCACGACGTCTTCAACCCGAACCGGGCCGAGGTCGACGACCTCAAGAGCCGCTACCGAGAGGGCAAGGTCGGTGACGTCGAGGTCAAGGAGAATCTCGCCGCCGCGTTGAACGCGTTCCTCGATCCCATGCGCGAGCGGCGCGCCCGCTTCGAGGCCGACAAGGGCCTGGTCGACGAACTGATCGTGGAAGGCACAGAACGCACCCGGCGGGTGGTGCAGCAGACCGTGTTCGAGGCGCGCAAGGCGATGGGTCTCACCGGTGTCTACACGCAGATTCGCCGTAAGGCGGAACGGTCCCGGAAACCCGCAGCCAGTACCGCGTAGAAGAGGACCCTCATGAGTCGCCACGAAGCCGGCCGGCAGGCCGGCAGCTTCCTGCTGCGCACGATCAGGTCGGGAACCTCGGGCGCCGCGGTGTTCCTCCTGCGGCAACCCGGCGGCACGACTGTCGCCACGAAGGTCACCCGTAACCCACGGGTCAGCTCCACCGTCCAGGTCAAGCGGCACGACCTCGTAGCGCAGCACTTCGCCTCGCACACCCCGGTGGTGCTCGGCACCGCCACCGAGGCCGGGCTCGACGTCATCGTCACAGCGGCGCCCGCCGTGTGGAGCCTCGACGAAGCCATCGACCGCCTCGGGCCGACACCGGGGCTTCATG
Organism: Micromonospora thermarum; assembly: GCF_012034245.1. GTDB lineage: Bacteria > Actinomycetota > Actinomycetes > Mycobacteriales > Micromonosporaceae > Micromonospora > Micromonospora thermarum. Next base: position 7,176 of record NZ_JAATEO010000022.1, read on the forward strand.
CCGTCTGGCGGGACGTAGTCGCTGCTCTCGTCACGGTGTGGCGGTCAACCGCACAGCCCGGCTTCGATCCCGCCAACGCCACCCGCAAGCACGATCTGCGGTGCAGGCGCGGCCATCAAGGTCTGGAAGACGCGCTCACCGGAGAACTCGGACCACCGTCACAGTGGTCGAATCTCGTGATCAACAGACGCGACTCGATGTCGTGGTCCCGTGCTTTCGGACGACTCCTCGGCGTAGGCAGACCCGACTTCCGCGTCACCTGTCACGGCGATCCGCACGCCGGCAACGTGCTGGTCGCCGCCGACGGGACGTGGTACCTCGTGGACTGGGAATGGTCCGGCGACCACCACGACTGGCGCATGATGATCAGCCACCTGCTGGGCGGCTGGTACGTCCGCGACCTCATGGACCACGCCTCCGGCACAGCCACAGCGACACCCGACGGGGTCCTGCTGGACTACGTCATCGGTGGAACGCCCCGGTTGCGCCAGTTTGCGGATCCGGCGGCCGAAGCGTTCCGGCAGATGACGACGCCTGCCCAAGCGGAGCAAGATCTCAGCGACGTGGCCCGGTACGTCGCGCTCCTTCTTCTCCGGGAGATCCCGCGTGCGGCGCTGACCGGGCGGCGTCATCTCATCGCACCGCTGCTCGGCGAGTGCGTCCGGCTCACCATGGGCGATCACGCACGTCATCCAGCCATGCGGTTGCTCGCCTCGTCGATACGGGCGGCGGCGTGATGCGACTCGGACTGGCCTTGCCGCACTACCCGTTCTCGTTCCCGACGCCACAGCCCTCCATCGCCCGCCGCGCGATCGAGTACGCCAGACTCGCCGAGGACGCGGGCTTTCAGCAGGTGTGGGTCTCGGACCACTTCTGGGTCGATGTCGCGGCCGCAGGTCGACTGGAGCAAAGACAACAGCCGGCCGAGTGTTGGACCCTGCTGGCAGCGATAGCGGCGACGACGACCCGCGTCCGCATCGGCTCGCTGGCGACACCTGTCGGGTTCCGGAATCCCAACCTGCTCGCACGTATGGCGGCGACGGTGCACGGGTTCGCGGCCGGACGGCTCGACGTCGCCCTCGGAGCCGGATGGAATGAATCGGAATACCGAGCGAACGGCCTTGCCTTCCCGCCGGCAGGGCAGCGACTGGCGTCGCTCGCGGACACTGTCCACCTCCTCCAACAGCAGGCGCCCGGTGTGCCAGTCTGGGTTGCCGGAAAACGCCCCAAGCTGCTCGAGGTGGCCGCGACGGCGGACGGCTGGAACACAGCCTGGGACACCACGATGGCCGAGTACCAGCACCGGGATGCGCTCTTGCGGCAAGCCTGTCACCGAGGCGGGCGCGATCCCGCGACAGTCCGCCGGTCCCTCGGCCTGACCACACTCATCGGACGCGACAACGACGACCTTGAGAGACGATGGCGCAGGCTGCAGCGCTGGGCACCCGGAGACGCGCTGACCACTATCTCGCTACGCCAGTGGTCGCAGCCCCGCCTGGTCGGCACACCGACAGAAGTGGCCCAGCAGCTCCGCCGATGGGACGACACCGGCGTCGAGCAGGTCATCTGCTCGTTCGGAGCACCCTTCGCCGTCCACGACGACGAGCAACTCGAGTTGGCCACCGACACGATGGCACTGCTCGATAGCTCGTAGCCAGGTCAGTGGCCAACCAACCGAGACGGGCTGCGTCGAGGGAGCGGGGCGGGCGGGCGCCTGGAGCAACCCGACGCGCTCGCGCGTCAACCGGCCTGACACTACGGTCAAACGATGACCCGCACCGATCTTGACGCCCTGGTCATCGGCGCCGGCGTATCCGGCCTCGCCACCGCCGTCTGCCTCGCCGAAGCCGGACTACGGGTCAAAATCTGGGCAGCCGAGCCACCCGAGCAGACCACCTCGTACGCCGCCGGCGCGATGTGGGGGCCGTACCTCGTCGAACCCGTCGACCGGGTACGCGTCTGGAGCGCCCAGACCCTCGATGTGTTGCTTGAACTCGCTACCGATCCGCAGACCGGCGTGCGCCTCGTCCCCGGCGTTGAAGCATCCCGCAAGCCTGTCGATCCGCCGGAGTGGGGCAACCAACTCGACGGGTTCCGCATGTGCGACGTGGACGAGTTACCGGACGGCTTCGCCACAGGTTGGCGCTACACCGCGCCGCTGGCCGACATGCCGACCTACCTCGGCTACCTGGAACGACGTTTCTCGGCGGCCAGCGGCCAAGTCGAGATCCGGCTAATCGACTCACTCGACCAAGCCGCCGGCATCGCAGCGGTCGTCGTCAACTGCGCGGGTATGGGAGCGCAGGGTCTCGTTCCCGACCCCGAACTGACTCCGATCCGCGGGCAGCTCGTCGTCGTCGAGAACCCCGGCATCACCGAATTCTTTTCCGAAGACACCGGGCTATCCCCTGACCTAGTGCACTTCTACCCGCACGGCGAGACGGTCGTTCTTGGCGGTACCGCCCAGCCCGGCGACTGGAGCCGAGAGCCCGATCCGAACGTTGCTGCCGCGATCATCGCCCGCTGCGCCAGTGTAGAGCCCCGCCTCCGAAACGCCCGCGTCATCGAGCACCGCGTCGGCCTCCGCCCCACACGACCTTACGTCCGCGTCGAAGGGGAGCGGCTTGATGGCGGCACGCTGATTCACAACTACGGCCACGGCGGAGCCGGGTTCACACTCTCCTGGGGGTGCGCGAAGCACCTACTGCGACTCGTCTGTTGACGATGTACTCGTCTCCGAGTGGGAAGGCATGCCGTCATGCCAGCCTCAACCAGGGAAGGAGCCCGTCCCCTGATCCAGAACTTCGCGCCCTCACCATCGGTGCCGGGCCACAACCCGAAAACGTCCTTCTCGCCGTCCAGGGTCACCGCCCTGGGACCACCGCGCGTCAACTCGGGGACGCGGCCCCAGGCGGAGCCGATCGCGACGGGGCCGGGCATCGTGCATCGAGCGGTCTATCGGAGCGGTCATTGCCGGCGCCGGATCGCAGGGTGAGGCTTGTTCAGGAGTCGTGGCTCCGCAGGCATCGAAGCTCGTCGGGTACCTTGTCAATCCTCACCCGCCACCGGTAGGAGGGCGCTGCGGCGTGTCGCACATCGGCAAGATCACCGGTGAACTCCGTGCGCTGGCGGCTGGCGTCGAACGCGCTCAGGGGCTGGCAGCCGCTGCCGACGGTCAGGCGCAGGCGGTTGCGCTCCGCGCCGCCGGTGCTGGCTTCACGGCCGTGGCAGCGGGTGTGGCCCCGGTGCGGAATGCGATCACGGGGATCCAGGGCAGCCTGCGCGGTGTCGCTGGTGCGATCGGTGAGGCGGCGAAGGCCACCGCGGCGGTGCCCCAGGAAGCCACCCCGCAGGAAACAATCGCCGGGCTGGCGCCCGTGCAGCACACCGTGGACAGCGCCCGCGACGCGACGGTCGGGGCTATCACTCAGGTCGGTGAGGCGCAGCAGCTCGTCACCATGGCTCTGCAGGGTGGGCAACCCGGGCCCCTGCTGCAGGCCCTGGAGAGCATCAAGCAGGTCCTGGTGCTGGTCGTTCAGCGCTCCGCCACCGCCCGGCAGCTCGTCGAAGCGGCGATCGCCGAAGCACGACAGTTGGGGTCGTCGGGAAACTGACCGGGGCTGGCGGTCCCACACCGGCCAGCCCCGCCCCTGCTACGACCGGCGGCCCGCCCCCGCTGGCCCCCACCCTTGACGGCACCGCCTTCACCGACAACGACGACGCAGGAACCCCGTGGACCAGGCGTCCCACCGGGGTCCCAGGCGGGTCGCCTACCGGACCGCGGACCCGCATCTCCCCGAACGAGAAGCCACGGGAACGGCGTGCTCTGGAGCTGGAGAACGAGTGTGCCGACAGGGTCGCCGCCAAGGGCTACCGGGTCCACCAGAACCCCACGAAACAGGAGGTCGCGGACGCTCGACTCGATACCGGGGACGGCGGGAAGCCGGAGAAGGCACCCGACTTCCTCATCGAGGGGCACGTCTTTGACTGCTTCGCTCCCACCCCTCCTGTGCCAGTCCGCGCTGTCTGGAGCGCGGTGTCTAGGAAGATCGACACGGAGCAGACCCAACGCGTGATACTGAACCTCCACGACTGGCGAGGAGACCTCGCCGCCCTGCGCAAGCAGTTCGACGACTGGCCCATAGCAGGGCTGAAGGAACTGGCGGCGGTAACGCGCAACGGTGCCATCATTCAGATCGTCCGGCGAGACTGATGGAGAGTGCAGATGGCTATCGAGTACCGGCTGACACTCGCGGGCGACATCCCACTGGAGCAGGTAGCGGACCTGGCTGCCCCCGGATCTACCGAGACGTCGACGCTGTCCGGCGGCAGGATGCTCAGCGCTGACCTGAACGAAGCCTACGGATACGTCGTTGACATCACCGGCGGCAGGCACGGCTACTACTGCGCCGAGGATGACGGTGGTTCCTTGTGGCAGTGGGAACCGGAGGCCTACGTCGACGTTACCTTCCACATGCGCAAAGACACCCTCACCGACAAGGGAAAGCCCCACATGCTGGCAACGGTCGCCCGGATCCTGGCCGCCCGGACCGAGGACGCGGCGCTGACCTTCAACGGCGACTTTCTGATGCTGACCCGCGTCGCGGGGACCATCCACAAGCACAACGCGGACGAGTGGTACGACGCGGACTACAACAACATCCTCCACGTCTGACAGACGACATCCTCGGCTTGGACTCGCGAGGCACCCCAGTCCTCAGGCCACCTCTACCAAGAGTCCCCGTATGCCCAGCCACAATCTCGCGCTCGAAGCCATACGGAATTCACAGTTTCTACCGGAGCCGGGGCGGTTCACTCGGGAAGCGCCCAGCCATGATCCGTCGATACGCCTCCGCCGGCGCCGTCGTCACGACCGACAATCTGCGGGCCGAATCCCTCGCCCCGGAGGCGCTCCTCGCCGCCCTCAAAGCCGATCACTACTACTCGAGTACCGGCCCCGAACTGCACGACATCCAGCTCGATGACGACTTCACCACGGTGCGGTGCTCACCCGTACGCAAAGTGCTGATCACCGGAGGTGACCCGGGTGCGCAGGTGGTCCAGGGCGAGGCACTGAGGGAGTGCTCCCTGCCCGTGGCGATGTTCAGACGTGGATGGTGCCGAGTCACGGTCGAGGACACCCACGGGCGGCGCGCCTGGAGCAACCCGATCTACCTGGGACCAGGCTGCAGCCCCTCCACCAAGGCGTAACCCGGATCTTGAAACTGCACGGTACTGTCGTGCTGTCCCGGTGACTGGCTGTCAAGCCCGAGAAGGGAATCGTGTCATGCTCTGGCCCGCGCTCCAGGTGCTCTCTCGGGGAGAGCTGACATCCGACCAGCTACAGCGACTGCTCGGCATGCTTCAGCTTGAAGATGTCCCTCGTACCGAGGGGCCCGGAGCGGTGAAAAGCATGGCGCACAGTTCCTTTGCCGATGACACCGGCACCCGCCTCGTCCTGGACCTCGCGCGCACCGGTGAGTCCGGCTGGGTGTTCACCCTGTTCTTCGACGGGGAACCGCCCTCGATCGACACCGTCGAAGGCCACCGGACACTGCTCCGCGACACCGTCGAGCGGCTCGGTCTCACCCTCATCGAGGTCACCCCTGCCACCACCGCCGACGAAGTTCATGTCCCGCCTCAGGAACCGGGCGGCACTGCCGAGCCGACTATCGGCCCCTCCTGGGACCTCCCCTACGACGATCTGAACCAACTCTGGCCGCACGTTGGCCTGCGTAAGAACGCCCCCAAAGACGTGAAGGCGGTCAAGCTACGCGAGGTGATGCGCAGCCCAGCATGGTCTGCCGCTCCCCTGGCCCTCCAACGCCAGGCCGAGTCCTTCCTCCACGACACCTGACCCGTCAAAGCGGACTGGCCTAGAGACAGCGCTCAATTACAGGACTGGTAACGCCATCGAGCGGGGGACTGCGGTGAGCGAGCAGCCGACTGACGAGGCGGGCAGGGCGGGCCCGCAGGGCTGGCCCTGCCCGCCATGACGCGGGACGGTTGGGTGACCTGCGCCAAGGGTCACGCGCACTGGGCCGATTCGGCGCGGCCGGGGCTGCTGCCCGTCCACCGTGCCGCAGACGACGAGCTCTACGTGCTCATGATCGTCGGGGTGCGGAATGGGAGCCCGAGGTGTACGTCGACATCGGCTTCGACATGCGCACCGACGACATGGCCGACAAGGGGGTGCCGAACATGGTGACCACGGTGGCCCGGTACTGACCGACCGAACCGAGGACGCGGCGCTGGTGCTCAACGGCAACTGGCTGTTACTCACCCGCGTCGACGGGACGCTACGCAAGCACCGACCGCAGTGGTGGGCCCACCACGGCGTGGATCACCTCATCCCGTGGTAAGGGATAACACCGACCTGCCACTCGCGTCCACGTTCACGGTCTTCGACGCCCAAGACTCGGGATGCCTGTCCTACGGCGTCGAAGATGCCGGGCGCCGCTGGTTCGTCAAGAAGGCCACCACCCCGCAGGCCCGCCTCTCGCTGATCCGGGCCGCCGAGTTTCACACCGCAGTCCAGCATCCGGCGATCATCCGCCCCGAGCAGGTCCTCGACGGCCCCGACGGGCCAGTGCTGGTCTACCCATGGCACGACGGCACAGTTCTCAACCACGCCACCAGACACGGCTCGGACCGCACCGCACTGGTCCGGTTCCAGCAGCTACCCCTCCCGGACGTCGAGGCGGCCATCACCAGGATCCTCGACGCGCACCTGGCCATCACGGCAGCCGGCTACGTCGCGGTCGACCTGTACGACGGCTGCTTCCTCTACGACTTCGACAGACGTCAGATGTGGCTGATCGACCTGGACGAGTACCGACCCGGCCCCTTCGTCCTCGACGCCGACCGCCTCCCCGGATCCCACCGCTACATGGCCCCGGAAGAGGTCGTCCGCGGCGCCGTCATCGACCAGCGCACCACCGTGTACACCCTCGGCCGCACCATCCACCACCTGCTCGACTCCCCACACGGCTCGCGGGGCTCCCCCGCGCAAGCTCAGCTCGTGGCCCACGCCACCCGCGCGACACCCGGAGATCGACACCCCGCCGTGACGACACTGGTCACCGCCTGGCGAGCCACGCTGACGACGTGAGACGCGCGGTGGGCAACACCGGGCTGGATGACGGTCGGTCCGGGGAACGGCCTTGCGGCGCCCCCGGGCCGGCCGGCTAGGCTGCTGCCATGACCAGCTCGCACGCGTACCCGACGACGTCCCCCGACGTCCAGTTCGGCGCTGCGACGCCGGCGGTCCCGCGACCGCCTGCGCTGAGCATTCCTCTCTGCGACCGGCGGATCGAGCCGCCGGTCACCGCCGAACGTCCTCGGTCCGCCCGCATCCAACGTCCGGAGATCCGCGCGAAGTGGATCCGAGCGAGATCGGCGTACCCAGGGATCTGGAGCAACTGCTGACCGACAGGCTGGCGCCAGCATTCGAGACGGTGGCCGGCGTACCGGTGGACCCGGTCGTGCGGCGCTCGCACCGCGCGGACTTCCAGTCCGACGCCGCGCTGGCGCTGGCCCGGCGGCTCGGCCGGCCGCCGCGCGCGATCGCCGCCGAGGTGCTGGATCGCGCGGACCTGGCCGACCTGTGCACCGCGGCGGAGGTCTCCGGGCCGGGCTTTCTCAACCTGACCGTCGCCGACGAGGCTTTGGCCGGGCTGGTTGCCGCGCTGGCCACCGACCCGCGGCTCGGGGTGCCGGTGGCCGCCGAGCCGGAGACCATTGTGGTCGACTACTCGGCGCCGAACGTGGCGAAGGAGATGCACGTCGGGCACCTGCGGTCGACGGTGATCGGCGACGCGGCGGCCCGGCTGCTGAAGTGGCTCGGGCACCGGGTGCTCCGGGCCAACCACCTGGTCGACTGGGGCACACCGTTCGGCATGCTGATCGAGCACCTGATCGACCTGGGCGAGGCCGAGGCGGCGCAGGAGCTGTCCATGGGCGACCTGGACTACCACAGCCACAATCCCGGGCGACCCGGCCGAGGCAACCGCTTGCGCGAAGAGCGTTCTCCACGCCGTCCGCTTAGCCGCGATCTCGTTTCCGGCCTTGAGCAACTGGCCCCAGGTCCATCGCCCAGGTCTCCGACTGGCCCACCTCCAGGCGGTGCGGCAGTGGCTTTCCGATGAAGTCGGCCATCGGAAACAGGGTGCCGGCAGCAGGATGCCGGAAGCCCCACCGTTCGACTGTGACCGGCTGCCGGCCCACGTTCGCCACCCTGACGGCGGCGATCGGCTGTCGGTAGCCCTGCTGAGCCAGCTCGGTCAGCCAGTCCGGCTTGAAGCTGTTTGGCTCTGCGGTGAGCATCGCCTGGCTGCCCGTGGCCCCGACCCGGAGTTCGACCTTCACCCGTCCACCGGCGAGCACGAAGTTCGCGGCCTGCCAGCCGAGAGACAGGCAGGCGAGCACCAGGCCGCAGATGGCGACGACAAGCGATGCGTTCTGCATGGGTGCCGACCGTAGCCGGTCGGCTGCCCGCCAGCGTTCCGGCCGAGCTGGCGCGCTACGCCGGTCTCACCCGACCGCCGCCACGGTGGCCCCGAGATACGCTCGGTGCGGCCCACCCATGGCCGAAGGGATACATGTGAACGAAAAGCCGGTTCCGGGCCAGCAGTGCCCAGAGGACGGATGCAAGCAGATCGTCACCGACGTCTCCGGACCGGAGCTCCAGTCGGTGAAGCCTCGTTACGGTGGCCCGGTCCACCTCTACCGTGACGTTGACGAGCTGGTTTACACGGCTGAGCCGTGCAAGCACCAGTACCGTCAGCGGATCGGCTAGTTCCGGGCCTACACGGGCTGGTGTTCCAGGCACAACAACGACCCACCAGGATCGATCCTGGTGGGTCGTTCGGTGTCCCGAGGCTTAGAAACCTCCCAGCCCTGGCTGCCGATTCGGCGCGCCTCTCGGCGGGGGCGGGCTTGTCCGCGTCGGCGCCACCGGCTTCTTCGCCTCGGCCTCCAGCCCAGGGAGCATCCGCTCCAAGGCCGCATGCCACCGCTTGTGCTTCGCTGTGTTGTCGACCATCGCCCCGCACGTGTTGTCGACCATCGCCCCGCACTTCAGGCACTCGGTCAGGTCGTTGGACATGCCCGCACGGTAGCGCCACCTCCCCACCATCAGCGTGCCTCTTCGCAGGCGCCCCTGATGGATCGAGCACTCCGCGCGAGAATGGCGCTTGCATGAGCAACGGCCGAACAGCGGGAGTGTTCGATCGGCAAGCCGACAGATGCGACCCAATGTCTACCTTCTTCCGTAGTTTGGTGAGCACCGCTCATGCAGGAGGATGGATGTCCCGCGTCCGCGTTCGGATCGATTTCACACCGCTTGCCGACGACGACGAGTTCGTTCTCGGCGAACTGACCGACGATCTGACGGACGAACTCCGCGAGATCGGCGAGGTGGAGCGCGTCGAACGCCCGGTTGTCGAGCCAAATGCCAAAGGCGTCGCAGAGCTGGCGATCGGTGTGGTGACCGTGCTGGTGGGCACGGACCCCGGCTACGTGCAGGCGTTGGTCGAGGTGGTTCTGGCCTTCCTCCGACGCCACGACGGGCGCCGGGTACACCTGCGGATCGGCGACATCGAGCTGACGATCGACCGGCCCACTCACGGCCAGATTGATGAACTGATCAGTACGGTACGGGCCGCGATCGAGCGGGCCCGCCCCTGATGGGACGGCATGCCCTGCTGCTTGGCACGGCCACTTACCACGTCGACCGTGAGCTCGCGCCCCTTCCGTCGGTACATCACGACGTAGCGCAGCTCAAGACGTTGCTGGACGGTGCCGGCGAGTTCGACACCGTACGCGCTGAACTCGACCTGCCGGCGGAACACCTGCGCCAGTCCGTCGAGGAGTTCTACGGCGCGCGCCGCAGAGACGACCTGGCCCTGCTCTACTACTCCGGCCACGGAGTGCTACACGGCGACGGGCAATCACTGTTCCTCGCCGCGACGGACACGGTCAGTGGAAGTTTGCACGCATCCGCGCTGGACACCGACGGCACCCTGCGCCATCTGCTCAACGACACCAAGGCCAGCCAGAAGGTAGTCCTCCTCGACTGCTGCTTCTCCGGCGCGTTCACGGCACGGAACCGATTCCGCGGTGGGGTGCGTGAAGAGCCGCGCCGCCTTAAGCGTCAACGTGGCACCTTCATCCTGACGTCAAGCACGCACATGAAGGCGTCGAAGGCGCAGGGACCGGATCGCCCGTCGGTCTTCACCGAGGTGCTCCTCGAGGGTCTGCGCGGTGCGGCCGAAGGGCCGTCCGACGACGGTTGGATCACCAGCAACGACCTCTCCCGATACACCCTGACCGAGATGGCGCGGCGCCGCCAGCACACACCGGTCGAGTCGAGTGAGGGCGTCACCGAGCCGATCAGACTGGCGACGGCACCAGGATCCGCCGCCGCAGCGAGACAGGTCGCGGCCGTCACGTCGAGCCCTGCCGACGAGGCGCCGTTCGACGCGGACCAGTGGCGCCGCCTCGTGACCTACTACATCAACTGTATGCAGCGGTCGACCGTGCTGCAGTCGCTCATCGATCCTCGCGAGACCCGGTCGTATGTCGCCGCGCCACCAGGGTCAGAGGCGGTCTTCACCTCGGAGACGCCCGTCAAGCTGAGTGGTTCGGCAGCCGAACTCGCCGCCAGGGCCCGTGATGGCGGCAAGGAGCTGCAGTACGGCTATCCGGTCGTCGCCGTTCGACCGGCCCGGCAGAAGCCAGTGCGGCTCGCCCCACTGCTGGTTTGTGACGTCACCGTCGGCGTGGACGACGTTCTGCACGCCTCCTTCCCACCCCGCCCCAGCGCCGCGCTCGTCGACCTGTTTCAGCTCTCCGAGGTGGAGAGCGACGAACTGCTGCAACGGATCGAACAGGCATTCGCGCCGGGTGACCCCACCTCCCTCACCGCCACCGTCGAGGTGCTGGTGAAGACGTTCGGGCTGAACCCGGTGACGGAACTGGACCCGAAGATGCTGGCAAGCACCATCCGGCCGGGACCGGTGAACGGGGTGCAGAACGCGGCGATCATGTACACCGTCGACGCCGCCGAGTCGCCGCAGCGGCAGCTCGTCGACGACCTACGCGGCATGATCAAGAACCCTCGGCTCATCGACCGGACGGCACTGGGCGCTCTGGCGCGGCGAGCCGACGAGGCGACCGCGACGCCGGTCGTGACGGTGGCGATGAGCGCGACGAACGAGGCGCAGGAAGAGATCATCCAGGCGGCGATGTCCCAGCCGTTGACGGTGGCCCAGGGGCCGCCGGGTACCGGCAAGAGTCAGCTCGTCACCGCCCTGCTCGCCACCGCCACCGCAGCCGGTCAGAGCGTGCTGATCGGCTCCACGAGCAACCAGGCCGTCGACTCGGTGCTTGACCGGGTGACTGACCTGATCGGCCCGGGCCTGCTGCTGCGTACCGGCAACAAGGAACACCGTTCGCAGGAGCCCACACACGTCGCCGACATCCTGGCCGCGTATCCACCGACGGACCGGCCCGCCACGCAGGACGACCGGACCCCACTGCATGAGTTGCGACTGCTCGCTGACGAGATTGCCGACCTCCGTGCCGAGTTGGACGAGCGGCGGCTGCTCGAACGCGACCTCGCGGACCTCGCCGTCGAGCGTGACGCTGACTCAGACGCCGGTGGGGCCGCGCTGCCGACCGACAACACCGCGCTGGAGCATCTTGTCCAGCTGACCGATCGAGCGCTCGCCAGCAGGTGGTTCGGCTGGTGGTACCGGTGGCGGCTGCGGTCGTACCAGCTCGTCGGCCGGAACGCTATCGAGGCGCTCGCCGAGCGGGCGGTGATCGAGCTGCGCTGGCGAGAGCGCCAGCAGCGCCTCGCCAAGCTACCCCACGCTGACGGTTCCTGGCGGCGACTGGTCGACCTGATCAGCACCGAGCGACCCGCTCTCAGCATCGACCTGTTGCGGGCCCAGATCGCTCGGCGGGTAGCTGCGGGCACACGCCTGCTCCAGGATCGAGCCGATGAGATGTCCAGGCCGCAGTCGGACAGCTGGGTCTACTTCCCGGAACTGCTGCGGGTGCTGCCGGGCTGGGCAGTGACCGCCCTCTCCGCCCGACGCCTGAAGAGAAGCCCCGCCATGTACGACCTCGTGGTGATCGACGAGGCGGCGCAGTGCACCATCCCCGCGATCCTGCCCATGCTCTATCGGGCGAAGCGCGCCCTGCTCATCGGGGACCCGCGTCAGCTCGCGCCCGTCGTGGACCTGCCCGAACCTGACGACGTCACCGAGCGGGCCCGCGCCGGTCTGAGCACCGGTTGGCTCACCAACCGGCGGCTGACCTACACCGCCCATTCCGCGTACGACGCTTTCGCCGCCGCGTCGGGCACCGCACTTCTCCTCGATGAGCACTACCGGTGCCACCCGGACATCATCGAGGTACCCAACCAGGAGGTCTACCAGGGCCGGCTCACCGTACTCACGGATCCGGCCCGAATGGCCGCTGCGGCTGATCCCGCCCTCCGCTGGCGCGACGTGCCTGGGGCGTTCAGCCCCGGGGTCACCGGATCTGGGTTCAATGAGGCCGAGATCGACGCGGTCGTCGCCGAGGTTACGGCCTTGCGCAGCGCGTACCCCGATGTCTCGATCGGGGTGGTCACGCCACTGGCCGTGCATCAACGTCGGCTGGCGGCAGCCCTTCGCAGCGCCGGCCTCACCGACAACCTGCTCTGCGCCACGATCCACAAATTTCAGGGCAGCGAACGGGACATCATGGTCGTCTCACCGGCGGGGGCACACGGCATTCCGGACCGTACCCGCAGTTGGCTGATACACGAGACCAACTTGTGGAACGTCGCCATCACCAGGGCGCGGTCGCAGCTCGTCGTGATCGGTGACCGGTCATGGTGGTCGGGTCAACGCGGACTGCTGACCGCCCTGGCGTCGATCCGTGAGGTCGCCGACGCTCCGCTGGACTCCGCGACCGGGGCGGTGGACCGATTGCACCGTGCCCTTCGAAGCCCCGGCCTCACCGTGCGGCGCGACGTCGCCGTGGCCGGGCGCGCTGTCGATCTGGTGGTACGACGTGACGATGTCGAGCTGACTGTCGTCGTCGACGATCCAGCGGGTGATCCCGCCGGCCGGGCGCTGCGTAAGGTCCTCGCCCAACTCGACATCATCGGTGGTTCCACGCCTGTCCACCGGGTGCCTGCCTGGCGCTGCCTGGCCGAGCCGGAGCAGGTGGCGGCAGAGTTGCTCAGCGAGCTGAGCAGGCAACAGCAGGCGCAGGACGGCGGGTAGGCCAGAGCCGGTACCGCAGCTCGCGAGGGCGGGTATTGCGGTTCACCGACGCGGACAGTGAGCGACTGATCGCCAACCGGGAATGGTGAGCCGACCAGGCAGAGCAGGTAGCTGACCCAGGCGCTTGCGGCCCACCAGATGGAATCACCGATGCCGGACCGCGCCGGCTCGTGGGTGCTCTACGGGTGCTCGGACGACGCCCCGCATCAGTCGGATTCACCACGCCGTCCCCGGATTCGTGCCCTCGTTGGACGACCACCGCAACATCACGCACGCAGGTTGGGCGCGGACCAGCGCGAACCCGGCCGGACGACGCGCGCGGAGTCCAGACCGTCAACACCGCGCGACACTGAGCGCGCGTTTGTCCGCTCCTGGGCACTTTTAATCCATAGGTTCAGGGTTCGAGTCCCTGGCCGCCCACTCTTCACCGCCGCTGAGCTGCGATAACGCCGACCAAAGACATCGGGCACAACTTGGCCCGTTCCCGTCGCCTGGCGTTCTTCGGCATGCTGCTGCAGATGCCTCATGAGCGTTGGTGACACCGGTTGCCATCGCACCGTGTCGCCCTTCTCCCGTAGCAGGATGAGGCACTGGTCCGGGTCCAGGTCGACCGGCCGCAGGGCCAGCGCACCGCCCCGGCGGCACGCCGTCTCGGTGTACGGCCGCAGCAGAAGGCTGTCCAGCGCGGGGTCGTCGCCCCGTGCTCGCGGCAACGGCGTTGATCTCCGCCAACCTGCTGTCGGCCACCGCTCGTCTCGTCGATGACTATCGAGGCGTCGACGCCATGGTCCACCTGGATCTGATCGACCAGACCGCCCGCCTGATGGCGCGCGTCCCGGCAATCGCGTACCGCGACTGGGCGACAAGGTGGGGTGGCCGTACCCGCGCCCGTGCCCTCGCTCCCCCGGCACTGACCCGGATACGGAAATCGACACGGGCCCTTGACAACAGTCGAATAGCTACAGTTGGATGGGCCTGCAGTGAAATGTCAACGCCACCTGCGACATTCATTATCATGGGGGTGTTTGTGCCGAGGGGCATGTTCACAAGAAGTGTGGCGCGTACCGCCTTGTTCGTACTCGCGCTATCTGGCGGGGTGGTGGCGGCACCGACCGCGGCCAGTGCCGCGTACTACAATACTTACAGCACAGTCGCGACGCTCGGTAACGCGAATAGTTGCTACTCCACGCAGGGATTCGGCGTAGGGTCCACCTACGCCTACTCCGTGAAAGTCAACAGCGACAACACCAAGGCTGTCATCTACCGGACCAACATGAGTGACGGGACCACGACGCTCATGAACAACGGTGACAACGGGTCCACCTACACGAGCCATCTTGGCCACGCCAACGACGTTGCGCTGCACTCGAACGACGGAAACTACTACATGTTCGTCGTCACGATGGAAGCCGGCAGCACAAGTCTCGTGAAGTTGAAATATGTGGGGACCACCTACTACAAGGTGGGCAGCTACACCATCGCCTACGGTGGCGCGGACAAAGCGATGTCCGGAGTAAAGATCACCGGCAAGGACGCGAGCAACATCTACTTCCTCTTCAAGAGCGGCCGGACCTTCTACCGAGGCTCACTGCCGTTGACCGCAACCAGCGGCACGATCAACGCGACCTACGCCTTCTATGTGGATATCGAAAACGCCCTAGTCAACGGCAGCACCGTCTCCAACATCACCTCGTACGTAACCCAGGGGATTGGCTATCACAACAACACGTTGTATTACCCCTTGACCTACGAGAACGTCAGCATCGTGCTTGTCTATCGGAATATCTCGACCGCCTCGGGGACGATATACGCGGACAACGACCTGTCCTTCCGAATCACCTCCAGCGCATATTCCGACCTCTTCGAGATCGAGGGGCTCGGCATCGCCAACGGGGACAAGCTCTGGTTCAACACCAACCGAAGGGCAAACCCCGACGACACCACCAGCGACGGGGTGCACTATTTCAACGGCTACAGCGTCGTCTGACCTCGCGCCTTGATAAGGGCTCGTCGTGGTGGCGGGCCGAGTACGTGAGAGGTGCCCCCTGGGTCGGAGGGATGGGACTCGTCGAGGGCCTCAACGATTCGACACAGAGGGCACTTCGCACTTTCGCCTTCGAGAAGGCGGCCGGGCCGGGGCAACCAACCGGCCCGGCGCCATTGCAGGTGCGGCGGTCCGGGGCGTTCGGGCCACAGGTTGTGCCGATGCACGCCCGCCGGGTGGAGGGCTTCAACGAGGCCAGCAGAACCTTGCAACGCTTCGCGCAGCGGGACCAGCCAACCTTGAGATGACTTTGCGGCAGCACTACCACGATCGCGTTGCACCGAACCGCTACGTAAAGGCTGGCGTTGGCGCTGCCCGCACCGCCAGCCGCGCCGCCCATGGGTTGCCACCTGCGGCTTGAGTACGGGTCCCGAGAGAGCCGAGCGGCGGCGACATGGAGGGCCGATCAACCGATTCAGGTCATCACCGCCACGGCAACCATTCCGAGTGCCAGAGCGCCGAAGACGACGACCAGCACCCGGCGACGCCATCCGCGCTGCGCCGGGTCGTGGGCAAGGAGGGCTGGCCCACGCCGGTCGGGGCGGCGGGCGATGGCGCTGGCCAGCCGCTCGAAATCCGCGACCTGGCCGGCGGCCGTCAATCCAATCGTCTCCGGCACCTCGG
This sequence comes from Micromonospora thermarum, assembly GCF_012034245.1. Lineage (GTDB taxonomy): Bacteria > Actinomycetota > Actinomycetes > Mycobacteriales > Micromonosporaceae > Micromonospora > Micromonospora thermarum. The sequence continues at coordinate 23,127 of NZ_JAATEO010000022.1, forward strand.
GCAACGGCGGTGGGGCGGAGACGTCTTGTGTCTCGTACCGAGGCTCGATCCGCGGCGGCAGCCGGCGAAAGCGGTTGCTCACACGACCAGCGTCGCAGACGCCGCCACTCCCGAGCCGCAACTGCCATGCCGGACTCTGCCTCGCCGCCGCCCTCCGCCGGCTCACCACCGGCGCCAGGAACACGCCCCTAGGCGCTCCGGTGCAGGTCCCGCACCTCCGGGAGTTGTTGGAAGCCGGCCGACCGGTAGGTGGCAACGGCGCCGGCGTTGGAGCTCCCGGCGCAGACGATCGCGCTCGACGAGCCCAGCTCCCGGAGGGCGGCCGCCGCGGCGACGGTGATCGCCCTGCCGTAGCCGTGGCCGCGATGGTCGCGGTGCACGCCCAACGGTTCCAGCAACCCGGGCTTCCCCGGACCGGCCGACCACACCGTCGCGGCCGCCACCGCGGTGTCCTGGTCGTCGTACGCGACCAGACACCGGGCGTCGGCGTACGGCGGTCCGGCGGCCATCGCGTGCCAGCGCTCGTCCGTGAACGTCGACTTGTCGAACGATGCCCGCTGGACGGCGGACCGCACGTGCACCGCCTCCGGACCGGTCACCTCGATCCGCACGCCGCAGTCCTCCACCGGCTCCGCGAGGTCGCGGCGAAGCGGTGTCCACGGCTCGTCGGCGTCCCACCCGTCATCCAACAGCAGCCCTCGGAACAGTGCGCCAAAGCGGGCTTCGATGTAGATGTTCCCCGGCGGCAGGACGCCGCGATCCGGCCGCGTCACGTCGGCGACCATCTGTTGGGCAAGCTCCTCGTCGTGTTCGACTTCCGGCGCGATCGCCAGTCGTAGCAGCTCGGGAGTGTCCAACAGCCCGACGGCGAGAACCTGCCCGTCCCGGCTCCAGGTGCGGACCGCCGCGGCCGTCGCCTCCGCGCCGAACCGCCAGTGCCAGCCCAGGTCTCCTGGATGCAACTGCATCGGCGCCCCGTCGTACTGCCACTCGCGCAGTACGCGTACAGCCTCGCTCAGCCCATCGACTCCTGGCGTGCTCAACACGATTGACACAATCTGATCGAACACCGCCGCACGTCAGACCGAAAGGGATTTGGCAACGGGCCCCTGGTGGGCTTCCTCGGGACAGCGAGCCGCAGCGACGGGCGTGGCAGGGCTGGCGGCGGCACCGGGGCGCGTTTCGCGCTTTTTGCCGTTTCCGGGCCTGGTGGGTTGAAGACTGGGACGGTGATCGAGGGTGGGACCGGGGGTCGGCGGACCGGACGTGGACGGGCGGATCGGGAACCGCCTGGCCAGAAGGTGATAAAGGCGGGGAGCACCGCAGGAGACAACCGCCGGGCCAACTTCCTGGAGTTGTTCTTCGATCTGATGCTGGTCTTTGCCCTCTCGGGAGTCGTCTCGCGGGTCGTGCAGGACGTGTCCGCCGACAACCTCGCCCGGCGGTGGTTCGGGCTGCTGTATGTCCTCGTGCTGGTCCTGCCGATGATGTGGCTGTGGACGACCACCTCCCACATCACGAGCCGCTGTGACCCGCGCCGGCCGGCAGTGCAGGTGATGGTGCTGCTCACCGCATTCGGCGTGGTGTTCATGGCGTCGTCGTTGCCGTACGCGTTCTTCGAGCGCGGCTACGCGTTCGCCGTACCGTACGTGGTCCTTCAGATGGGACGACCTCTGGTCCTCATCAGGCTCGTGCGGGACCGTAAGCAACGGGCGCTCTACGTGAGGTCGGCGATCTGGTTCACCGTGTCGGCCGTGCCGTGGCTGGCAGGCGTCCTGGTTGAGGACTGGGCCCGGGTAGGTCTGTGGGCGCTGGCCATCACGATCGACCTCGTGGCGGCCCGCTTCTCGTGGCCGGTGCCCGGCATGAGACGGCAACTGGACAGCGCCTGGGAACCCACCAAGACCCATCACCTCGCCGACCGGTACGAGCAACTCCTGCTGATCGCCCTCGGCGAGAGCGTGCTGTCACTGGGCATCACCTACACCGACACGCCGGTGTCGCTGGCCACGACGCTGGCTCTGGTGGTCGGCTTCGCCACCACAGTGCTCCTGTGGCGGATCTACTACTACCGTGCGGGGCAGGTGCTCCCCGAAGCCGTCGACCTGGCCGGAGAGCAGGTCAGAGCCGGCCGGAACGTCGGACGCGCCCACGTGCTGATGGTCCTGGGCATCGTGCTCGTGGCGATCGGCTACGAGATCGTCATGACCGACCCGGGCGGCCCCGTGCGCCCGGCCTGGCTGGTCGTGACCCTCGGCGGGCCGATCGTCTATGTCGTCGGCCGCATGGGATTGGAACGCGTGGTCTTCAACCGGCTCTCCCGACGCAGGCTCGTCGGCATCGCGGCCTTGGCTGCCGCAGCGCTGCCGTTGGCCTTCACCACACCGTTGATCACGGCGACCGGCGCCCTCACGATACTCATCGGCATGGCCCTGGCCGACGCCCGAGCGGCCTCCGGTCGACCATTGGAAGCCCCGTCACCAGCCACCGGCCGAAGATGACCAGGGGTTCAGGTTCGGTCCAGGGCTGCGCTCCGTTCGCCCGGTCAGCGAGCCAGCACGACCATGACGACGGCGATGAATCCCACCAGCAGGACGGTTCCGCCGAACACGACGTAGGGCCACCACTGAGGCGTGGGCCCCGGCCGCAGTCGGAGGGGCTGGGTCGGTTGGTTCCACGCCGGCGGCACCACGACGACATGACGGCGGTCCGGCCACAGCGGGGGAGGGCTGCCCGGTTCCGACTTGGCCATCGTGAGCTACCTCCGAAGGCGTCATGCTCGGTCGCTGGTGGTGGACCGGGCGGGCCTGCGGGGGGGTCGGGTGGCGTCCCGCCCGGTCACGGAAGCCGGCGTTCCGCCTTCCACCATTGATAGGCGACGAAGGCCGCTGGCTCGTTACGTCCGCAACCCCCGGGCGAACAGGCGGTGAGGGGGAGCCGCGGTCGCCCGCGGTCTCCCCCTCTCGATGCTCAGGCCGTCGCGCGACCGTCAGCTCTTCGGGACCCGGAGTTGGTCCCAGGTGGACTTGCCGGGCCAGCCGTCGGCGTCGGCGCCGCTGTAGCCGAGCTTCTGCTGCCACTTGGCGTACGACTGGCGGTCGGCGTCGGACCACTGCGGGCCGGGCCCGACCCGGTAGAGGCCACAACCCTCGGCGACGAGCCGGCGACCCATGTTCGTCACGATGACGCTGTTCGGGTTGGCCTTGAACCACTCCGCGCCCGGGTAGGGCTCGTACTGGTTGGAGTAGCGGGGCACCCGCAGCTGGTCCCAGGAGCTCTTGCCGGGCCAGCCGTCGGCGGCGGCGCCGGTGTAGCCGAGCTTCTGCTGCCAGGCGGCGTAGGACTGGCGGTCGACGTCGGTCCACTGGGGGCCGGGGCCGGACGTGTACCTGCCGCAGCCCTCGGCGATCAGGCGGCGTCCCATCTCGGTGATGATCGGGCTGTTCGGGTTCGACTGGAACCAGGCCGCGCCCGGGTACGGCTCGTAGGTGCCGCTGCCGGTCGCACCGCCCTGCTCGTAGGAGCCGCCGCCCTGGTGGGGCACCCGCAGCTGCGCCCACGTCGTCGGGCCGGGGATGCCGTCGGCGTCGGCACCGGTGTAGCCGAGCTTGCGCTGCCAGTTCGCGTACGACCGGCGGTCGGCCTCACTCCAGCGCGGTCCCGGGCCGGACAGGTAGGCACCGCAGCCCTCGGCGACCAGGCGCACGCCCATCGCGGTGATGATCGAGCTGTTGGTGCCCACCGTGAAGAAGGACGCGCCCGGGTACGGCTGGTAGCCGGTGGCGCCGGGCGAGACGCCGTCGGCGGGGACCATGAGCCGGTCCCAGGACGTCTTGCCGGGCCAGCCGTCCGCGGCCGCGCCGGTGAAGCCGAGCTTGCGCTGCCACATCGCGTACGCGTCCCGGTCCACGTCGGACCACTGCGAACCGGGACCGACGCGGTAGGGGTTGCAGCCCTCCTGGACCAGCCGCACGCCCATGGCCATGACGATCCGGCTGTTCGGCCGGCCCTTGAACCACTCCGTGCCGGGGAACGGGACGTAGTCCCCGATGGGGCCGCTGGTCCCGCCCTGCGGGTCCAGCTCCGAGCTGTGGGCCGGGATGAGGAGCTTGACGCCGATCCCGAACGCGTAATTCGGCATGACCACCATGGGCAGGCCGTTCAAGGCGGCCAGGGCGGACCAGGGGACGTTGAACTTGGCCGCCACCGATCCGAGGGTGTCGCCGGGCCCGGTGATGTACTCGATGGGGCCGCTGTTGGCGCCGGGATCGAGCTCGCCGCTCCGGACCAGGTTGTACATGTGGGTGCCGGGGCACGCGGTGGCGTAGCCGTCCCGGTGGCCCAGGATCTCGTTGCCCGCGCCCCCGTAGTAGCGGAGGTAGGCGATGGCGTCGCGGATGCCCTGCTTCATCTCGCCGGTGGCGGCGGTGTTCCAGATGCCCCAGCCGGACGTGCCGTACCACTCGTAGCCGGTGCCGACCAGGGCCAGGATGGCGTAGTGGTCGCGGTTCAGGGTCTGGTTGCCGTTCGCGGCGCACTGGCGGTTCTTTCCGCGGCCCTCGTAGACGTAGCCGTGCCGGCAGACCGCCAGGCTGTAGGCGATGTCGGCGTACCCGTCGTTCTGGTGCATCAACTGCACCTCGCGGACCTTCGCCGCGCACTCCTGGTGCAGCTGGATCGCATAGAGCGACCCCAGGTAATGGATTTTCACGCCACGGGTGGACGTGATCGGGGGATCGTCGTTCTCGCCCATCGGGCGGGCGCCCCACATCGCTCGGGTGACGAATTTCATCGCGGAAACTTCTCTCTGGTCGGTGGCCGGCGGATATCGGGAGCGCGCTCTACAGGGAGTAGGCGAGGCCCCCGAATCCGAGCTGGTCGAAACCGCCACCTTCGGTACGTGCCTTGTTCGCCAGGACAGCCGTGTTGGGTGCCGACAGGCCCTTGCGGGTGACGTAGTGGTTGTGGATGAGCGCCCACGCGGGGCTGGTCGCCGAGGTCCCCCAGGTGCCGAGCGCCGGGGCCTCCGACGGCTCGGGCTGGACCAGCGCGAGCTCCTCGGCGGCGGCGAGCAGCCGGTTGCCGTGGCTCGCGTACAGGTCGCGGCCCTGGCTCCAGGCCATCTCGCAGATGGCCGCGAGCAGGCTCAGCCCGGTGACCGAGTACCGGTCGGAGTCTCCGCCGTTCCAGATGTACGGGATGGAGTTCATCAGCCGCGGCGTGCCGGTGACGAGCGCCGTCGCCTGGTCGACCTTGGCGATGTCGTCGCAGAAGATGCCGGTCGCCAGGACCGAGGCGATGTGCGACAGCTCCCAGTTGGCCTTGTACGACGGCGCGCACGAGTCGAGCGGCGCGGTCAGGAACGTGTTGCTCGCCGGGTAGAGGACGTTCGTCAACAGCGCGGCGAGGCGCGCCTGGTCGAAGCCCGCGTGGTCGCGGACGATCTCGGCGGCGTTGGCCAGCAGGAAGCCGTAGATGCCGGACGTCTGCCCGAGGAACGGCGTGCCGGAGACCGACGTGAGGGTCTGCGACCAGGCGTTGAGGATGTCGCGAGCCGTGTCGGCGTGCGCGGTGACGCCGGTGAGCTTCCAGCGCAACGCGTTCTGGTAGGCGGCGTGCGCGTCGTCCAGCAACTGGATGTAGTTCTCACCGGAGCCACCGGTGTTCAGCGCCGCCACCGGCTTGGCCGCCCAACCGGACTGGGAGCGGGCGTTCGCCTTCACCGCGGTCCAGCCGGAGGACCAGGGAGCCGTGGTGGCGGCGCTCTTGGCCTTGAGGTCCGTGAAGCCGGCCGCGGTGTGCAGCAGGCCGGGGTGGGCGAAGACCGCGGCGTGCGCCTCCGTCGCCGACAGCGAACCCAGGACGCTCGTGGCGCTCGCCCCGGCGCCGACGAGCGCGACATTCCGGAGGAACGATCTGCGGCTGGATCTGGTCGTGACCGGATCAAGTGACATGACATTTCCTTTTGGACAAGGAAGGCCACCGCGCCGACAAAGTCGAGGCAGAATGGAGCATTGCCAGAACACGCAGTGGACTTCGTGCGGGGCCTGCTGAGCGGCCGGGCCACCACATGGTGCCGTTTCGGACAGGCCCCGGCAATAGTGCCGAATGGATGGGGAGGAAAAGCTCCCCCTTCAGTCACCTACCGGAATTCACGCATCGGCGGTTTGCTGAAATGCGGCTGATCCGCGTTGGCGGAAAGCGCCACCTGGGGTGCCCACGCGGCCCGGCGGACAGAAGGGGGGTCCGCCGGGCCGCGTGCCGTCCTGATCACAGCGCGTCGGAGGTCGCCGTACTCCTCGGGCATAATGTCCGGCGATGGTCCACTCGCAGCAGACGGCACCCCACCGGTCCGGGGAGGCCGCCGGTCCGGGGCTGGACCTCGGCATCGCCGGGTGCACCGGCGCGGTGGTGGTCGGGCGGGGCGGCTTCGGTGTCGTCTACCGGGCCTGGCAGCCGGATTTCCACCGCTGGGTGGCGGTCAAGGTCCTCGCGGCGGACTGGCACGGCCCGTCCCGGGCGCGCTTCGAGCGGGAACTGAAGACGCTGGGCCGGCTGTCGGACCACCCGAACATCGTCACGCTCCACCAGGCCGGCCGCACCGCCGCCGGCAACCCGTACCTGCTCATGGCGTACGAGGAGAACGGCTCGCTGGCGGACCGGCTGGCCGCCGGGCGTCCGGCGGCCGAACCCGGCACGGAGGTCGCGGAGCCCCCGTGGGTGGCGGCGGTGGCCGGCGGGATCGCCGTGGCCGGCGCACTGGAGACCGCGCACCGGGCCGGCGTGCTGCACCGCGACGTGAAGCCCGGGAACATCCTGATCTCGCGGTACGGGGAACCGAAGCTGGCCGACTTCGGCCTCGCCCGGCCGTTCACGGAGACGCCGGACGCGGGCCGGATCACCGCCAGCCTGCCGCACGCCGCGCCGGAGGTGCTGCGCGGCGAGCCGGCATCGGTGGCCTCCGACGTCTACGCGCTCGCCTCGACGGTGCTGCACTGGATCCGCGGGGCGCCCGCGTTCGCCGCTGACACCGAAGCCGAGCTGCTCCGGCGGATCGCCGTCGATCCCGTCCCCGACCTTCGACCCGAGGGCGTGCCCGACAGGGTGTGCGCGGCGCTGGAACGGGCCACGGCGAAGGATCCCGCCCGCCGGCACCCCACCGTCGCGGCGTTCGCGGAGGAGCTGCGGGCGGCCCAGCGGGCGGCGGGTCAGCCGGTGACACCCTTCGTGCTCGGCGAGGTGGCCAAGGTGGTGCCGGCGGACGAGCCGGCCCGGCCCCGCTTCTCGCTGACCGCCCGCCGGGCGGCCCTCGGTGCGGACCTCACGGCAACCGTCCACCGGACGCGGCGGTCCCGGATTCCCGCGTGGGCCCGGACCGTCGGGGTGCTCGTCGCCGTGGGGTCGATGCTGGCCACCGCCGGGTCGGCGGCGCCGCCCGCCGCGGACCGGCTGGCGGTGCCGGCCACGCTGGCGGTGGGCGAACAGGAGGTCCACGCCAGCTCGGACGAGCACGCGGTGGCCGTCCGCAACGGGGGTGGCCGGGAGGTCCGGCTGAGCGCGGTGACGCCGGTCGGCCCGCACGGCGGTGACCTGCGGGTGACCGGCGACGGCTGCACCGCGCACGCCCTGGCGCCCGGGCAGCGGTGCGAGGTGCGGGTGGTCTTCACGCCGCAGGGTCCGGGCCCGCGTACGCCGCTGCTGGCGGTGACCGTGGCGGGGCGCACGGCACCGCTGACCGTCCGGGTGCAGGGAGCCGGGCGACTCCGCCCGGCCAGCAGGGACGCCGCGCCGCCCGGCCGCTGCTACGACGACGCCGTCCAGATCGTCCCCTCCGCCTACGGGTACGCGGGCGGGCTGCGCACGCTCTCCGTCAAGCAGTACTGGTCGCCGACGTGCCGGGCGGCGATGGGGTACGTGTGGGTGTGGAAGCAGTACCGCGACAACGCGATGCTCGGCGGTGGCACCTGGCTCGTGGACCTGGCGATCCGCCCGGCCGCCGGGGACGGCGGCGCACGGCAGCGGGCGCAGGGGCAGCCGCACGAGTTGTGGACCGCGCCGTTCACGGTCGGCGGTGGCTGCACGGTGGCGACAGCCACGGTGACGCACCGGCGCACCGGCGAGTCGATGACGGCGACGACCGAGCCGTGGTGCGGGTGAGGATGGGCGGGTACTTTGAGGTCCACGTCGCCGGGTCGGTACGCCTGGTCCCACTGACGGCGGACGCGCTGACCATCGGCCGCGCGCCGGGCAACGAGGTGACCATCGACAGCAATCTCGTGTCCCGGCTGCACGCCCTGGTCGAGCGCTTCCCCGCCGGCTGGTCCATCCGGGACCTGGGCAGCACGAACGGCACGTTCGTCAACGGCTTTCCCCTGCGCCCGGCGCAGACCCTGCGGGACGGGGACCGGGTGGAGATCGGGCCGGCCCGGCTGGTGTTCCACTCGCCCGAGGGGCACGGCGGCACGCGTACGGTCGGGGTGGAGCCACCGCCCCCGCCGCCGGTGCTGACGCCTCGCGAGCAGGAGGTGGTGACAGTGCTCTGCCGGCCGTACGTGGTGGGCGGGACACCGTTCCCCGAGCCGCCCTCGGTGCGGGCGGTCGCCGCCGCCCTGCACATCACCGAGAGCGCGGTGAAGAAGCACCTCTCCCGGCTGTACGACAAGTTCGGCCTGACCGGCAACGACGACCGCCGGCGCTCGCGGCTGGCCGCCGAGGCCGTCCGCCGGGGTGCGGCCGGCTCCCCCTGACCCGGCATGCCCGGGCCGGCCGGTTCGGCGCGACGCGGGCTCACGCGCACGTCGCCCCGCCCGGTCGTGCCGGGCGGGGCGACGGCGTCCCGGCCGCCGCGAAGAAGACCAGGTCGAAGGTGCGCTCCTCGCCCTCCATGAACTGGCCGCCCGGCACGCAGAAGTGGGCGCAGCCGTCGGACGGGACGGTGGACGTCTCGTAGACGCCGGCCGGCAGGCCCTTGGTAATCAGGCAGAGGTTGCTGTGCGGAGCGTCGCTGTCGTACCGCACCGCCAGCGGCAGGCGCCCTTCAAAGGCGCCGTCCGGCTGCCGGACCAGCGTCAGGTCACCGGCGGAGATGCCGGCCTCCGGCTGCGTGTCCCGGACGTACGGCTTCGGGTCGCGCAGGGAGCCGTCCGACGAGCGGAACCGGGTCCGGAACGGCTCGTCGGCAATCTCCCGGCCGCCGACCTCGACCGCGAGGCGCCCGTTCTCGGCCTTCATGGCGTACGGCTGGATGGCGGTCAGGACCTCGAAGTCGACGGTGAAGGCCCGCCGCTCCCCGGGCTGGAGCTCGCCGCCCGGCACGTCGCACTCGACGCGGATCGGCCTGTCCGGCAGCTTCTCACCGCCGCTGTAGCAGGGGGTACGCATGCGAATCCCCCGTGCGTGATGGACGATGGGCCGAGGGCCGAGATGCCGGCCGGACCCGGCCGCGAGCGGCCTTCATGATGTCAGCCCGAGCTCTCGTACGCTGTCCCTTGTCCCGCCCACGACGTCGATTCAGCTCCGGAGAAGACACCGGCGCGCCGTCCTCTCGCCGGTCGGTCGAACGTCGGCGGTCCCCTGTCGTTGATCCGGTTGACCCTGCCCGTCACCTGGGACGACGGTGGGGCACCGACTGCCGAGGAGGGACGCCGATGACCCGTCAGCGCGAGACCGTGGAGGTCGACCCGGTCCTGTTCCGCGCCGTCTACGACTCGCCGGCGTCACTGCCGGGCCGGCACCGCTGGACGACCGGCGAGTCCGACGTACGCCGGATCGAGAAGCTCCTCGGCATGCCGCCGCGCAGCATCGGCGCGCCGCTGTGGGTCAGTGGCGACGAGCCGGACTGCCCGAAGTGCGCTCGCCGGATCAACTGGTACGACATCGTCAACTCGGCGCTGGCCGGGGTGCACGACCGCATGATGATCGCGACGGTCATCCTCGGCGAGCGCAAGTTCGTCAACACCGAGATCCCGGACGGGATCGCCGGGGTGCGCTGCGCCGACTGCCGTACCCCGATCGAGGGGCTGCGCAGCTTCAAGTGCCACAACTGGGCGTACGCCTTCGAGGCGCTGGAGGAGGTACGCCGGCAGATGGCCGGCGGTTCAGCCGTCGAGGGTCAGCTCGCGGCGGTGCCGCAACCCGGGGCGTCCGCCGAGTGACACCTCGCCGACGGGCGTGAACCCGGTGCGCCGGAGCACCGCCAGCGAGGCGGGGTTGTCCAGGGTGGTCGCGGCGGTCAGCCGGCGCAACCCGTACGCCTCCCGGGCGAGCGCGCACACCCGGCGGACGCCGTCGGTCGCCAGCCCGCGCCCGGCGGCCCGCTGCGCGACCCGGTAGCCCAGCTCGGCCTCCCCGTCGGCGACGTCGACCAGGTTGAAGCGGCCGAGGACCTGGCCGTCGTCGTCGACCAGGACGTGGAAGTGACACGCGCCGGTGGCCTGCTCGGCGAGGAGGGCGGCGTGCCGGGCCGGGAATTCGGCGAAGTAGTCGTCCCCGCGGTCCGGGATCGACCGCGCGAACCAGGAGCGGTTCTCCCGCTCGAACGCGAGCAGCGGGTCGGCGTGGTGGGCGGCGAGCCGCTGGAGGTCGGGCACGGCTCACCATAGCCAACTTCGCGATCAAGGACGCCGGCCGGCGCGGCGGCCGGGTGGGCTGGGTGGTTCGGGGCCCGGGTCGGGGATCGCGGGCATCGGGCGGGTCACCGCGCTCCCGCCATCCAGGTAAATGTGTTCGCCGTGGTGCCACAGCTCCACGGTCGCGTCCGGGCCCGCGTCCGGCAGCTCGTACCGGGCCTCGCCGGCGGTCAGCGTCACCGACAGCCGGTGGCCGTGCCAGCGCAGGCAGAACGCGAGCCGCCGGATCGCCGTGGGCAGCCGCGGGTCGAAGGAGAGCACACCTCGGTCGTCGCGCAGGCCGCCGAAGCCCTGCACCAGGGCCAGCCACGCACCGGCCAGCGACGCCAGGTGCAGCCCGTCGGCGGTCTTGTCACCCAGGTCCGCGAGGTCCTGCAACACGGACTCGGCGAACAGGTCGTAGGCCAGGTCGAGGTGCCCGACCTCGGCGGCGAGCACCGCCTGCGGTGAGGCCGACAGCGACGAGTCCCGGACGGTCCGGGCCTCGTAGTACGCGACGTTGCGCGCCTTCTCGTCGGCGGTGAACTCGCCGGGACAGCGCTGCATGGCCAGCACCAGGTCCGCCTGCTTCACCACCTGCTTGCGGTACAGCTCCAGGTACGGGAAGTGCAGCAGCAACGGGTAGTCGTCGTCCGAGGTGTTCGCGAAGTCCCACTCGGGCAGGCCGGTGAACCCGGCCGACTGCTGGTGCACGCCTCGCTTGCCGTCGTACGGGACGTGCACCGCGCCCGCGGCGGCCCGCCAGCCGGCGACCTCGGCCGGGTCGACGCCGAGCCGGGCCGCCACCTCCGGGTGCCGCTCGGCCGCGTCGGCGGCGCCGCGCAGGTTGCGCCGGGCCACCAGGTTCGTGAAGACGTTGTCGTCGACCAGCGCGGTGTACTCGTCCGGGCCGGTGACCCCGTGCAGGTGGAAGTCGCCGTCGTCGCCGAAGTGCCCGTAGCCGCGCCAGAGCCGGGCGGTCTCCACCAGCAGCTCGAGCCCGGTCTCGGCGAGGAACCCCTCGTCGCCGGTGGCCGCGACGTACCGCAGGACCGCGTCGGCGATGTCGGCGTTGACGTGCAGGCCGGCGGTGGCGGCCGGCCAGTAGCCGGAGCACTCCCGGCCGCCGATGGTCCGCCACGGGGAGGTGGCGCCGGTCAGCCGCAGCTCCGCCGCGCGCTCCCGCGCCTCGGTCAGGTGCGCGTGCCGCCAGCGCAGCGCCGAGCGGGCCACGTCCGGGGCGAGGTACGTGAGCACCGGCAGCACGTAGCCCTCGGTGTCCCAGAGCATGTGGCCGTCGTACCCGTTGCCGGTCAGCCCCTTGGCCGGGATGGTCCGGTCGCCGTCCGGGCGGCCGGCCTGGATCAGGTGGAACACCGCGAAGCGGATGGCCTGTTGCAGCTCGTCGTCACCGTCCAGCTCGACGTCGGCGACGGCCCAGGCGGCGTCGACAGCCGCGCGCTGGGCGGCGAGCAGCGCGTCGAAGCCCTCCGCACGGGCGTCCCGCGCCTCCGCGACGACCAGGTCCGCGAGCGGGGTGGGGTCGCTGCCGTCGACCGGTTCGCACTCGTACGCGGCGAACTTCGTCACCCGGACCCGGTCGCCCGGGCGGAGCGTGCCGTCCAGTGCGAGGCGCAGCCGGTCGGGGGTCTCGTCGACCGCCGACGCGAACCCGTCCGGGGTCTCGACCTCGTGGGCCACCGCCACGGCGACCCGTTGCGCGCTGCGCTCGGTGCGGTGCACCAGCACCCCGTCGGGGCCGTCGACGCGGCGGTACTCGGCGGTGAGCGGGTCGTGGATCACCGAGGCGGCCCGGGGGTCGTCGGAGCGCTCCGGCACCCGCTCGTTGGCGAGCGCGTCGGAGCAGATCCGCACGTCGACCGGCGCGTCCAGCGCCTCGACGGTCCACCGGACGGCGGCCACCGCACGGCGGGGCAACGCCACCAGCCGGACGCTGTGGACGCGTACGGCGGGCCCGCCCGGGGACTCCCACCCGGTGTGCCGCTCGACCACACCGGCCCGCAGGTCGAGGACGCGGTCGTGCACGCGGATCGTGCCGGTGCGCAGGTCCAGCCGCTCGCCGCCGACCCAGAGGCGGATCAGGGTCGCGTTCGGTGCGCTGATCACCGTGTCGCTGAGCTGCGGGAAGGCGTACCCCTCCTCGGGGTAGCTCAGCTCCCGCCGTTCGTGGAACCCGTTGAGGTAGGTGCCCGGCATCCCGTACGGCTCGCCCTCGTCGAGGGTGCCGCGCCAGCCGATCCACCCGTTCGACAACGCGAAGACCGATTCGGTCTCGGCGAGCCGGTCGGCGTCCTCCGCGGTGCGCCGGACCCGCCAGCGCTCGTCGCCCTTCGTCCCCGGCACGGTCGGCGGCCGGTCGGCGATGTGCGGCACGACACCTCCCATGGCTGCGCAGACCAGGAACCGTCAGTGTTTCCACCCCCAGTCCCCGGCCAAACCCCACCCACTCTCCACGATCTTGCACTTTCGGCCCTTGATCTGGGGGTGTTCGCGCCCTTTGTCAGGGCCAGAAGTGCAAGATCGCGGGAGGAGGGGGTGTTTGGGTTAGGGCAGGAGGAGCAGCGTGGTCACCGTGCCGAGGACCAGGAAGGGGCCGAAGGGGAGGTGGCTGGACCAGCGGATTCGGCCGGTTGCCAGTAGCAGCAGGGCCGCTGCGGCGGACAGGGCGAACGCGAGGAGCAGGCCCAGCACCGGGACCGTCCATCCGTGCCAGCCGAGGAGCAGGCCGGCGCTCACCGCCAGCTTGGCGTCCCCGAGGCCGGGGCCGCGCCGGCCGAGCAGGAGGGTGGTGGCGGCGAACAGCAGACCGAGCCCCAGCCCGGCGGCGGTGGCGCGCAGCCACGGGTCGTACCCGGCGCCGAGGGCCGCGGCCAGCCCCAGCAGGAGCCACGTGCCGAGCGCGGCGGGCCCGGTCAGCCGGTCGGGCAGCCGGTGCACCGCCGCGTCCACGAAAACGAGTGGCACCGCCCAGCCGAGCCACCAGGCCACCGCGGCCAGCTCGGTGACGGGCGGCCCGACCAGCAGGAGCACCGCGGCGGCCGCGCCCGTGGCGGCCTCCACCGTGCCGGGGGGCGGACCCACCCGGGCCGCGCACCGTCCGCACCGCGCACGCGGCCCGAGTGCCGGCCACGGGCGGTCCAGGTCGACCGGGGCACCGCAGGCGTCACACCCGCGCCGGGGCACCGACCCCGGAGGTACGGCGTGCCGCAGCACCGCGAGGCGGAGGAGTGGAGTGACCGCGAGGACGGCGAGCAGCGATGCCCGACCGGCGCGGTGGGGAGTCCTCACCGTCATGGCGAACCTGCCGGCACGAACACGCGGTGTAGTCGTAGGCTCGCCTTACTGTAACGGGCGCTCCGCCTTCGGTGCTTACCTCCACATCGGACCGGACCGCCGCCCGAACCGGCGGCCGACCCCGGCGTCGACGGCCGGCGGACGACGGCCGGGCCGCGCGACCCGGGGGACAAAGCGGACGCGAGCGATCGTTCACCCCCAGCCCTCCCACCCAGCCGACCCGAACGGCACCCCGGCCGGCGGCCGCGACGCCGCCCGGACCCGACGCCGGCACCCGCGCACCGGCCACCGGCCGGCAACCTGACCGCCACCACCGGCTGCCACCACCCCTCATCACGCAGAGTATTCGCTTGAATTGCCTCTGTTGCATCGGCGGACGTCAGCCTATGCTCGCCCCTTGGGTGCGATGCAACCCTCGATCATTCGACCGGGACGGTATAGGGATTTGCATTTGTAAAGATCAGACACGGTAAATGCGGATGCGTTTTTCCACAGGTCCGGATGTGGTCATTCGGCCGCGCTTCCGCACGCCCGGATCCGCTGGGACACCGGCCGCCGGGATGCCGACGAGGAGGCGCGACAGTGCGAGAACGGCAGCTCAGGGGCGTTGTGGCGTACCTGGTGACGGTCGCGGTGCTCGGCGCTGCGGCGGGCTGCGGCACCGACCGGGGAGCGACCACCGCGACGGCGGCCGATGACGCGGCACCCGCCCGGGCGCGGTCCGGTGCCGACGAACAGACCGCCCGGAAAGCGGCGCTCGCCGCGTATTCCGGATATCTCGCCGCGTCCCGGAAGGCGAGTGGGCGCAGTGATCCGCAGCATCCGGAACTGTCCACATTCCTCGCTGATCCGTTGTTGACCCGGGTACGCCTCGCCATTCGGACGGCCAAGGAGCACGGCGCCGTACGCGTCGGAACGCTGGGCTCGGACCCGGCCGTGACCTCGGTCGACCTGGACGCCGTCCCGCCCACCGTGGAGATCCAGGACTGTCTGGACGCGACCGGCTGGCGGCTGGTCTACGCCCGCGACAAGCGGGTGGTGCCGGGCAGCCGGGGCACGCGCCACCTCGCCACGGCGACCGCGACCCGCTACCCCGACGGCCGCTGGCTGATCAGCGCCGGCGCCTCGCACGAGGACCAGCCGTGCTGACCCGGGGCGCGCGGTCGCGCCGCACGGTGCTCGGCGGGCTGGCCCTGGCCGCCGCGGTCGCGGCGGCCACCGTGCCGGCGGTGAGCTGGGCCGACCCGCCGGGCGCGGAATGCCCGCCCGGGCAGCACGACTGCAACGTCTGGGACGACGACCCGGGGACGCCGGGCGGCGGGACCGGCGGGCCGGGCGGCGGCGACGGCGGGGGCGGTGACGGCGGCGGTGGCGGGAAGTGCCAGTGGAACGGCCGCGTCATCCCCTGCTACGACCCGGTGCTCGGCTGGTTCAACAACGGCGACGGCTGCTACTACAAGCTCGCCGAGCCGCAACCGGCCAACACCCCCGCCGGCCACCAGTGGTACGTGCTGACCTGCAACGGCGGCGATCTCGGCTCCCAGCGGCTGGAGCTGCGCGACTCCCCGCCACCCGGTTTCGGCGCCCCACCCGACCCCGAGGAACTGGCGCGGCGGGCGCTCGCCTCGATCCGGCTGCTCCCGCCGCGCGTTGCGATCGCGCCCCGCCGGCAGATCGGCCCCGGACTCGTCGGGCTGCCGGTGTGGATGTGGGCCAGCCGGGGTGACAGCTACTTCGGCCCGCTGCGCGCGTCCGCCTCCGACCGGGGGCTGACCGTCTCCATCGAGGCGCGGGTCGACCGGATCGTCTGGGACATGGGCAACGGGGTGCGGGTGACCTGCACCGGTCCCGGCACGCCCTACAGCTCCACCGGAGCGCACGCCGGGAAGCGCTCCCCCGACTGCGGCTACCACAGCGGCTACCCGAAGGCCGGGACGTACCGGGTCGGCGCCACCACGTACTGGTCGGTGACCTGGCGCGGTGGCGGCGAGAGCGGCGTCATCCCGGTCACCCGGACGAGCGGCACGGTCCCGATCCAGATCGACGAACTACAGGTGGTGGCGGAGTGAGCCTCGCGACGCGCAACGGAACCGGACCGGTGGACGCCCCGGTCACCCCGCCCAAGGTGGTCCGGCAGCGCCGGATGCGCCCCGGCCTGCTGGGCCTGGCCGTCCTGCTGATCGCCCTCGGCGGGCTCGGGGCGGCGTTCGCCGTCACCTCGGTCCGCGCCACCGGCAGCTACCTGGCGATCGCCCGCCCGGTCGAGGTCGGCCGGACGATCGGCGCGGACGACCTGGTGACCGTGCAGGTGGCCGGTGGCCAGGGGCTCTCCCCGGTGCCGGTGGGCCGCCGGGACGACGTGGTCGGCAAGCGGGCCAAGGTGTCCCTCGTCCCCGGGACGCTGCTGACCATGGACCAGCTCACCGACCAACCCCTGCTCGGCCCCGGGCAGCAGCAGCTCTCGCTGGGTCTCGAACCGTCCCAGGTGCCGGCCCGCACGCTGCACCCCGGCGACCGGGTGCTGCTGGTCAGCACGCCGGCCGGGAACGACGACCGGCCGGCGGTCGGTGTCACCCGCTTCGAGGCCACCGTCATCGACACGACGACCAACGAGAACGACGACGAGGTCGTGGTCTACGTGGCGCTCGCCGTCCGGGACGTACCGGCGGTGGCGGCGCTGGAGGCGCAGGACCGCCTCGCCGTCGCCCTCACCGAGGCGGCCTGAGCATGGCGATCATCGCACTGGTCGCCGCCAAGGGCTCGCCGGGCGTCACCACCTCCGCACTGGCCTGTGCGCTGACCTGGCACCGCCGGCTGGTGCTGGCCGAATGCGATCCGGCCGGCGGGTCGGTGCTCGCCGGCTACCTCGGCGGCGCGCTCGACGGGCCCCGGGGCATCGGCGAGCTGGCCGTCGGCGAGCTGCGCGACGGCAACCTGGAGACGGCGTTCTGGTCGCAGCTGGTCGACCTGGACGCCCCGAAGCGGGAACGGCTGCTGCTGCCGGGCGTGGTCGATCCCGCCCAGGCGGGCAGCGTCGTCCCGCTGTGGCAGCGGTTCGCCGACTTCTTCACCGGGCTGGAACGCGGCGACCCCCCGTACGACGTGCTCGTCGACTGTGGACGGTTGCACGTGGCCGGTCCGCCCTGGCCGATCCTGCGCGCCGCCTCGGTGGTGCTGGTGGTCACCGGCGCCCGGCTGCCGGACCTGTCCGCCACCCGGGCCCTGGTCCAGGCGATCGAGCGGGACTTCACCGAGCACCGGGTGCCCCCGGGCACGCTGCGGCTGCTGCTGGTCGGCGGCGGGCACGGGCGCAGTGAGGTCAGCAAGGCCCTGCGGCTGCCGGTCATCGCACGGCTGCCGCACGACCCGCGTACCGCCGAGGTGCTGGCCCTGGGCGGCACCGTGCGGGCCGGACGGCCGCTGATGCGTGCGACGAGCGCGCTGGAGGTGCCGGTCGGGGCGCTGGTGGACCGGCGGCGGGCCCGCCTGGCCTGGCCGGTGCCGCAGGGGGTGCCGGATGCGGTTTGAACCGGTCTCCGCCGACCCCCGCCGGCACGCGCCCACCGCCACGTCGATCGCGCCGCCCCTGCCGCCGCCGAACGGCCGCCACCACCCGGCGCCGGTCGCCCCACCGCCACCGGAGGCACCCCCGCGCCCCCGCGTGGACTTCCAGGTGGTCCGGGAGCTGCGCCGGGAACTCAGCGAACGGCTCACCCTCTGGCAGCGCGGCCGGGAGTTCGACGCCGACGCCGAGGACACCGAGCGCGCCCGGCTGGCGGTCGCGGTCGTCTCCGAGTACGCGGACGCGGTCCGCCGGGCCGGCACCCCGATGCCCGCCGGCGAGGAGCGTCTCCTGCTGGACCAGGTCACCGCCGAGCTGGCCGGGCTCGGCCGGCTCCAGACGCTGCTGGTCGACGACACCATCGAGGAGGTGCACATCCTCGGCAGCGACCAGGTGCGCATCACCCGCCACGGCGGCGGCGTCGACTGGGCCGAGCCGATCGCCGACAGCGACGACGAGCTGGTGGAGATCCTCCAGGCGGCGGCCCGGCGGGCGGGCGCCACCGAACGCTCCCTGTCGACGTCGAAGCCCACTCTCGACCTGCAACTGCCCGACGGCAGCCGGCTCGCCGCGGTGTTCCTGGTCAGCCACCGCCCGTACGCGGTGATCCGCAAACACAACACGCTCGACGTGAGCCTGGACGACATCGCCGCCGGCCGGGGCGACCTGGACGAGATGATCGACCCGCTGCTGCGCGACTTCTTCCGCTCGGCCATGCGCGCCGGGCTGAACATCATGGTCGCCGGCCTGGCCGGGGCCGGGAAGACCACGGTCATCCGGGCGCTGATGAACGAGATCCCGCCGGACGAGCCGTACGTGCTGCTGGAGGAGAGCCGCGAGCTGCTGCCCGCCCGTCGCGGGCCCCGACACCGGGCGGTGATGAGCTTCGAGGCCCGGGAGGGCCACGGAGAGCGGGGACCGGACGGCCGCCCGGCCGGTGAGGTCAGCATCGCCGACCTGATCCCGGTCTCACTGCGGATGGGCGTGCTGCGGATCATCGTCGGCGAGGTCCGGTCCCGGGAGATCGTGCCGATGCTCCAGGCGATGACGACCAGCCGGGGCTCGATGTGCACGATCCACGCCCGGACGCCGGCCGGTGTCGGTGAGCGGATCATCGAGCTGGCGCTGGCGCACGGCCGGGAGATGACGGTCGACCAGGCCCGGCGGATGGCCGGCAACGCGCTCGACCTGATCGTCTACGTCACCGTCGAGGACGAGACGGCGATCGGCGGACGCAAGCACCGCTTCGTCTCCCACGTCGAGGAGGTCATCGGCGTCGGTGACGGCAACCGGATCAGCACCACCACGATCTTCGGACCGGGACCGGACGGGCGGGCGGTACCGCGGCACCTGCCGGAACGGATCCGCACCCAGCTCCTCCGGGTCGGCTACGACGCCCGGCTGCTGAGCCGGTGGATCGAGGCCGGCACCGGCGCGTGGCGGCGACCCCGGCAGACCAGGCTGGGCCGGCGGTGACTCCCGTGGTCGACATCGAACTCGTCGCGGTCGCCTCCGGCGCCGCCTGCGTGGCCGGGCTGCTGCTGGCCGTCGTCGCGATCGTCGGCACCCGGCGGCCGGCGGGACCACGCCCGGGCGCCGGGCCGGGACTCGCCCGGCTCTGGCGCGGCCCCGGGGCCACACCCCGCGAGCAACGGGCCCACCAGGCACTGCTCGTCGGCGCGGTGCTGGCCGGCGCGCTGGCCTTCCTGGTCACCGGGCTGCCGGTGATCGGCCTGCTGGTCGCCGTGGCGGTGCCGGGCACCCCCTGGCTGTTCTCCGTCGGGCGGGCCGAGCAGCGGGCCATCGCCCGGATCGAGGCGGTCGGCGAGTGGACCCGCCGGCTCAAGGACGTCTCCGCCACCGGCCAGGGCCTCCAGGCCGCGATCACCGGCACCGTCGCCACCGCCCCGGAGGAGATCCAGGAGGAGGTACGGCTGCTCGCCGCCCGCCTCCAGGCCGGCTGGCTGGCCCGTCCCGCCCTGCTGGCGTTCGCCGACGAGATCGCCGACCCGGTGTGCGACCAGGTGGTGGCGGCGCTCATCCTGCACCTGACCGACCGGGGCGACCGCCTCGGCGACGTGCTCGGCTCGATCGCGTCGGCCGCCGCCGCCGAGGTCGCCACGCGTCGGGAGGTCGAGGCCAAGCGCACCCAGCCCCGGTTCGCGGTCCGGTTCCTCACCGGCATGACGCTGGCCACGATCGCGTACGGGCTGCTCAACACCGAGTACATCCGCCCGTACGGCACCCCGGTCGGGCAGCTCGTCATGGCGGTGCTCGGCGCGGCCTTCATCGCCCTGCTGGCCTGGGTACGCGCAATGAGCCAGCCGCAACGGCCGGCCCGCTTCCTGCCCGCCCCCGACCCGCACGAGGTGGTCGCGTGATCGGCAACTGGCAGCTCGTCGTCGCGGTGGCCGCCGGGGCGGCGGTCGGGCTCGGCGTCTTCCTGGTGATCCGGGAACTCGTGCCGGCGACCCCGGCGCTCGGGCCCGCGCTGCGGCGGCTGCACCAGCCGCCCGGCGCCCGCGTGGTCACGCCGGCCGACCGGCAGTTGGACTGGCTGTCCGGTCTCGCCCGCTGGCTGCGGCCGCCGCACCAGCAGCTCGCCCTGCTCGACCGGACACCGGAGCAGTACGCCCTGTCGCTGCTGCTCTCCGCCCTGATCGGGCTCGCCGCACCGAGCCTGCTGAGCGTCGCGCTCGCCACCCTGGGCGTACGGCTGCCGGTGGCCGTACCGGTGCTGGGCAGCCTGGGCCTGGCCCTGGTGTGCGCGCTGCTCGCGCACCGCGCGGTGCTCGCGAAGGCCGACGCGGCCCGCGACGAGTTCCGGGCGGCCGTCTGCACGTACCTCGACCTGGTGGCGTTGCAGCTCTCCGCGGCGCACGGCCCGGTGCAGTCCCTGGAGCGGGCGGCGGAGGTGTGCGACGGCTGGGTCTTCGACCGGATCCGGGAGTCGCTCCGGATCGCCCAGCTCCAGATGCACTCCCCCTGGGACGAGCTGCGGGAACTCGCAGACCGCATCGGCATCCTCGAACTCGGCGACGTGGGCGCGATCATGCGCTCCTCCGGCAGCGACGGCGCGCAGGTGCACGAGACCCTGCGCAGCCGGGCCGACTCCCTACGCGACCAGATCCGCACCGACAACCTGGCCCGGGCGGAGGGGGTGACCAGTCGGCTCGACATCCCCGGCGCCCTGCTCGTCTTCGTCCTGCTCGGTTTCGCGACCTACCCGTTCATCGCCCGTCTCTGACGGCCACCCCGACAAGGAGCAACCGATGACTCTGATCACGTACCTGCACGTCGCGCTGGTCGCGCGGCTCGCCGAGCTGCGCCGGGACGGCGAGCGGGGCGACAGCCCGGTCCCCACTGCGGTGATCATCTTTGGCCTGGTCGCCGCCGCGCTCACCGTCACCGCGCTGGTCGCGGCCCGCGCGCAGAACTGGATGAACGCCGTCCCGACCGCGCCCTGATGCGGCAGCGGGGACCGATCGCCGGTCGCCGGGCGGGCGAGCCCGTCCGGCCACCCGGCCTGCGCGAGCGACTCGGCGGCACCGACCGGGGCGCGAATCCGGTCGAGCTGGCCGTGGTGATGCCCGTGATCTTCGTGCTGCTCTTCGGGTCGATCCAGGTCGCCGCCTGGTTCGTCGCCCGGTCCACCGCGCTGAACGCCGCGCAGAGCGCGGTCAACGCGCAGCGCGTGCACCAGGCCCCACCGGGTGCCGGCGAGGCCCGCGCGCGGCGGTTCCTGACGGCGGCCGGCGGCTGGCTGGTCGGCTGGGACTCGCCCGGCCCGAGCTGCGTGACCACCGCGGCCGACGTGACCTGCACCGTCCGCGGCCGCTCGCTCTCCGTCGTCCCCGGCGTGGATTTCCCGGTGCGCCAGAGCGCGCACGGAACCGTGGAACGGTGGACGACGCCGTGAGCCGTGAGCGTGGTTCCGTCTCGGTCGAGGTGGCGATCCTCGCGCCGGCCTTCATCGCGCTGCTGGTGCTGGCCGGCGTCGCCGGGCGTACCGCCGTGGCGGCCGAGGCCGTCGACGCCGCCGCCCATGACGCCGCGCGCGCCGCGTCCATCTCGCGGGACGCCGGCACCGCCCGGCGGGAGGCCCGGGAGGCGGCCGTCCGGCTGCTCGACTGGCGCCGGCTCAACTGCGCCGGTACGCCCACACTCGCCTTCAGCGGCACCGTGAACGGTCGGCCGACCAGCTTCGACGCGGCGTTCCGCAGCCCGGTCGGCCAGGACGCCTCGGTCACCGTACGGATCTCGTGCACCGTCGACCTGTCCGATTTGCAGCTGTCGGTGGTGCCCGGGATGCCCACCGGCAAGCGGGTGACGGCGAGCTTCACGTCGCCGCTGGACCGCTACCGGAGCCGGGCATGAGCGCCGCCTCAGGACAGGGTCGCCGGGACGCCGAGGCCGCCCACCAAGCTCAGCTCCTGGCCGGTGAACTCACCGGTCAGCATCGGCATCGCCCGCTCGATGGCGGCGCGGGTCTCCGGAAGCCGGAGGGACGCGGCATGGTGCTCCCGGGACTGCCAGATCTCGCTGACGACGATCAGATCCGGGTCGGTCTCGGAGACGCCCACCACGTACAGGGAGCACCCGGCCGAGGCGATCTGGTCGGCAGCCTCGAGCAGGATCGCCACCACCTCCGCGCGGTGTCCCGGCCTGGCCCGCATCGAGCCCACGTATCCGAACGCCATGACGCCCCCCTTCCTCCGGCGGACCGGACGTCCACCGGCGCCATCGAGCATGCCCCGGCCGTACGACACCTCCGGGACGACGCGGGCCGGGTCAGCGTGTTCCTCGCGGTGACCGCGGTCGGCGTCCTGACGGTCGTCGCGCTCGCCTTCGACGGGGCCGGGCAGCTGCGCTCGTTGCAGCGGGCCGACAACCTCGCCGCCGAGGCCGCGCGCGCCGGCGGGCAGTCGATCGACCGGGCCACCGCGATCGAGGGCGGGCCGAAGCGCATCGACCAGCCGCAGGCGCGGCGTGCCGTGGCCGCCTACCTGGCCGCCGCCGGCGCCACCAGCCACACGGTCAGCTTCCCCGTGGTCGGCGGGGAGACCGTCGTCCGGGTCCGCGTCACCGTCACGTACCAGAGGTCCCTGCTCGGCCTCGTCGGCTTCGACGACACCGTCACCGTCTCCGGCGAGGCCACCGCCCGGGCGCTCACCGGCGCGCCGTAGGAAGGAAGGCAGCCATGGCCACACCGGCTCGTACCGTCGGACGGGTCCTCACCGGCTTCGGGGCGCTCGTCCTGCTCTGCGCGCTGCTGGTCGGCGCGCCGGTGGCGCTGCTCGCCCTGGCCGGCAACCCGCTGCCGGAGCAGGTGCCCACGCTCGCCGAGGTCGGCGCGGTGCTGACCAGCCGCGACGACGGGCACCTGCTCCTGCGGGCGCTCGCGCTGGCCGGCTGGGCGGGCTGGGCCACCTTCGCCCTGTCGGTCCTGGTCGAGCTGGGCGCGCTGGCGCTGCGCCGGCCGGCGCCCCGGCTGCCCGGGATGAGCCGGCAGCAGCGGGCCGCCGCCGCGCTGGTCGGGTCCGTCGCGCTGGTCCTGGCCGCCAGCCCGGCGGCGGCGAGCGCGGCGGCGGTCGCGGCCGGCTCACCGGCCACCGCCCTGACTCAGCCCGCGACCGGGTCGGCCCGCCTCGCCCTCGGCACCGCGGGCGGGCTCGACAGCGCCGCGCTCGCCTCCCCCCACGGGACAACCGGCCCGGTGCTCGCCGCCCCGAGCGCAGCGGCCAGGCCAGCGCTCGCCGCCCCGGCTGCGCTCGCCAGCTCGGCAATCGGCGCGCCGCAGGCCGCGACGGGGGTCACCGGCCCGACACGCGTCACGCCGACGGGGATCACCCGGGAGGCGCTCGGCGGGTCGTCGACGGGAGCCACGCCGACCGCCGGCCGGACCGCGCCCGCCGACCCGGCCCGGCGCGCGCCGGTCTACCGGGTGGCGAAGGGCGACCACCTCGGGTCGATCGCCGAGCGGTACCTGGACAGCTTCGGCGAGTACCGGACGCTCGCCCGGATGAACCGGCTGGCCGACCCGGACCGGATCCACCCGGGGCAGCTGCTGCGACTGCCCGTCCAGGCCGAGGACCGGGGTGCCCGCCCGCACGCCACCGGCCGGCTGGTGGCCCGGCCGGTCCCGCAGCGACCGGCGGCGCCAGTGCCGGCCCCGGATCCGACGATGCCGGACGAGTCGGCTGCGACGACCCCGAAGGGCGGGCCGGCCGTGACCGTGGGTGCGGCCCGACCGGGCGACCCCGACCGGGTGAACCGGCCGCTCGCCGTGTCGGCGATCCTGGCCGTGTCGAGCATCGTCGGCGCGCAGATCGGCGCGGTCCTCGGCCTGCGCCGCCGCCCGGCCACCGTCCGGGTCGGGACGAGCCGGGGCGCGACAGCCGCGCGACACCAGCGGGAGCTCCCCAGCGGACGGCACCGGCGGGACTGACGGCGCCGGCGGGACCGCTCGTCCGCGTCCACTCCGCGCAGCGCAAGATCAGATACGGCTCAGGGACGGTCAGATCGGCGGGTCGAGTCGCTGAGGCGTATCCGATCACGGGCGGCAGCAGCGCTCACGGGAGGCGGGCCTCCAGGACGCCGTCGACGACGCGGGTGGGGAGGACTACCTGGTCGTTACCGGACGGGCCGTGCACGACCTCGCCGCCGTTGAGGCGGAACGTGCTGCCGTGCCAGGGGCACACGACGCACGCGTGGCCGTCGATCTCCTGCACCTCGCCCTTGCCGAGCGGGCCGCTCTGGTGCGGGCAGCGCTCCAGCATCACGGTGACGTCGTCACCGTGCCGGTACAGGATCACCGACACGTCGTCGATCTCACGGGTCACCAGCTTGCGCTGCGGCAGCGCGGCCATGTCGGCGATCGAGTGCCAGCCCTCGCTCATCCGGTGCAGCTCGGAGATGCTCTGGTTGACCTGGGCACCCTGCTTGTACGCGAGGTGCCCGCCCAGGTACGCGCCGGTGCTCGCCGCGGTGAGGCCGAGCCAGCCGAGCGTACGGCCGAGGCGGTGGTTGCCGGCGAGCCGCGCCGCCACCGACCCGGCGTAGCAGGCCAGACCGATCGTGTTGGAGGCGGCGTGCACGAGGCCGATCCGCCGCTGGTCCCGGGAGAGGGCCGCCCAGTCGTTGAGCCCGGCCACGGCGGCCGGCACGGCGCTGACCGTCCCGACGGCACACAGCGTGGTGGCCGCGCGCCGCTGACCGGGCATCAGGTCCAGCACGGCGGTGCTGATCCAGGCACCCACCGGCACCTGCACCATCGCCGGGTGCAGCGGGTGGCCCAGCCAGACGCCGTGCAGGAAGTCGCGGACGCGTTGCGGGCGGAGAGTGGCCTGGACCGCCCGCTGGAGCGGGTCCCCGATCCGGTCCAGCCGGGACGCCTGCTCGATCTTGGTCAGTAGCGCTCGCACGAGTACCGACTTCCCGGCGATTGCGGTCGCAAACCCGGATCCGGTGCCGTTCGGTCCGCAACGGGCAGACGCCGGGCAGGACGGTCGCTATCAGCCGTCCGTCGCGCGCCAGCGGTCGGTGTGGACGGCCTCGGCGAGGGGACGCTTCCGCCGCCAGCCGTGGCGTTCCAAATCGGGCACCGTCTCGAAGTGGGTGACCGGGCCGAGGCAGAGCCAGGCCACCGGCCGGATCCCCGCCGGGATGCCGAGCAGGCCGGCGAGCCACTCCTCCCGGTAGAACGAGACCCAGCCGACGCCGAGCCCTTCGGCGGTCGCGGCGAGCCACAGGTTCTGGATGGCGAGGCAGGCCGAGTAGAGCCCGGTGTCGGCGATGGCGTGCCGGCCGAGCACCGCCGGCCCACCCCGCGAGTGGTCGTAGGTCACCACCACCGAGAGGCTGGACTCCAGCACCCCGTCGATCTTGATGCGGGCGAACCGCTCGGCCGCCTCCCCGTCCAGCATCGCCGCGAACACCTCCCGCTCGGCGCTGACGTGCTCGTGGAAGCGCCGGCGCAGCTCCGGGTCGCGCACGACGACGAAGTCCCACGGCTGCGAGTAGCCGACGCTCGGCGCGGCGTGCGCCGCCGTGAGCACGCGGTGCAGCGTCTCGTCGGGCACCGGAGCCCCGGTGAACTGCGCCCGCACGTCCCGGCGGCGGTGGATGACGTCGTACAGGTCCATGGGCAGGCTCCACTACGCTCGCCCGCGGTCGCGGGACACTTCGCAAGATCATGCACCAGGACGCCGTCTGGCGCGCCGGCACCGCCGCGGGCATGCTGTGCCGATGGGTGTACGCGTCGAGCACGCCGGAGCGGTGACCACGGTGATTCTGGACCGGCCGGACGCGCGCAACGCGGTGGACGGCCCCACCGCGCGGGCCCTGGCCGACGCGTTCCGCGCCTTCGACGCCGACCCGGAGGCGGCGGTGGCCGTGCTGTGGGGCGCCGGCGGCACGTTCTGCGCCGGGGCCGACCTGAAGGCGATCGGCACCCCGCGCGGCAACCGCGTCGAGCCGGACGGCGACGGCCCGATGGGCCCGACCCGGATGGCGCTGTCCAAGCCGGTGATCGCGGCGATCTCCGGGTACGCGGTCGCCGGCGGCCTCGAACTGGCGCTCTGGTGCGACCTGCGGGTCGCCGAGGCCGACGCGGTACTCGGTGTCTTCTGCCGGCGGTGGGGCGTACCGCTCATCGACGGCGGCACGGTCCGGCTGCCGCGGCTGATCGGCGAGAGCCGGGCGATGGATCTGATCCTCACCGGCCGACCGGTGCCGGCGGACGAGGCGTACGCGATGGGGTTGGTGAACCGGCTGGTCGCGCCGGGTGAGGCACGGGCGGCGGCCGAGCGGCTCGCGGCGGAGATCGCCCGACACCCGCAGACCTGCCTGCGAAACGACCGGGCGTCGGTGCTGGCCACCGCGGCGCTTCCGGAGCCCAAAGCCCTGGCGGCCGAGCTGCGGTACGGCATGGACTCGCTGGCCACCGACGCGCTGCCGGGGGCGGCCCGGTTCGCCGCCGGAGCGGGCCGGCACGGAGCACCCGCCTAGGGCCGGCGTCGAGTCCCTAGCCGAGGCCGCGCAGCGCCTCGGAGATGGCGCGGTGGAAGGTCGGGTACGCGTAGATCATGTGGCGGAGCTGGGCGATCGGCACCGCCGCGTGCACGGCGACGGCCAGCCCGGACAGCACCTCACCGCCGGCCGGCCCAACCGACGTGCCGCCCACCAGCACGCCCTGGTCCGCGTCCGCGATCAGCTTGATGAAGCCGTCGGCGCGGTGGATCCAGCCGCGCGTCGACGAGCCGAGCTGCGCCGTTCCGACCTGGACGTTGAACCCCCGCTGCCGGGCCTGCCGCTCGGTGAGCCCGACCGCGCCGACCTCCGGGTCGGTGAAGGTGACCCGGGGCAGCGCCCGGTAGTCGGCTCGCGGGACCGTCCCGGCCGAGCCGCTCGAACCGCTCACGGCGAGGGTGCTCGCCGCGTCCATCGCACCGCCCGTCACGCTGGCGGTGCCGCTGGCGTCCGGCCCGCTGCCGGCACGCCGGACGTGGTCGAGCAGGTCGGCGACGACGATGCCGGCCTGGTACATGGCGACGTGGGTGAAGGCGCCCTCGCCGGTGACGTCGCCGACCGCCCAGATCCCGTCGGTGACCCGCAGGCGGTCGTCGACCGGGAGGTAGCGCTGGTCGGCGCGGACGCCGACGCTCTCCAGGCCCAGTTCGTCGAGGTGCGCCCGGCGGCCGGTCACCACCAGCAGCCGCTCGGCGGTGTACGCGGTCCCGCCCGCGTGCAGCGTGAACCGCCGCCCGTCGTGGTCGACGCGTTCGGCGGTCACTCCGGTGTGGATCTCCACGCCATCGGCCCGCAGCGCGGCGGCGGCCACCTCGGACGCCTCCGGCTCCTCGACCGCGAGCACCCGGTCCAGTGCCTCGACGACCGTGACGCGGACGCCGAACCGGGCGAAGACCTGCGCCAACTCCAGCCCGATCGCGCCGCCACCGAGCACCAGCAGCGACTCGGGCAGCTCCTCGACCTCGATCGCCTGGTGGTTCGTCCAGTACGGGGTGTCCGCCAGCCCGTCGACCGGTGGGACGGACGGGCGGGTGCCGGTGCCGAGCACGATCCCGTGCCGGGCCTGGAAGACCTGGTCGTCGACGCGGATCCGGCCCGGACCGTCGAACCGCCCGCTGCCACGGACGAACCGGCCGCCCTTGCCGACGAGCCGATCCACGGCCACGCGGTCGTCCCAGGTGTCGGTGGCCTCCTCGCGGATCCGCTTCGCCACCGGCGCCCAGTCGGGGCGGACCTGCGCCGTCCCGGCGAGGCCGTCGATCCGCCGCGCTTCGGCGATCGCGTTCGCCGCCCGGATCATCATCTTGCTGGGGATGCACCCCCAGTACGGGCACTCGCCGCCGACCAGGTTCCGCTCGACGCCGACGACGCTCAGCCCGGCCTCGGCGAGCCGGCCGGCGACTTCCTCCCCGCCGACGCCGAGCCCGACAACGACCACGTCCACGATCTGCGGCTCCGCCATCCCGCCAGCATTCCGCACCGGCTGCCGCCGAACCAGCATCCCAAGGGGAATTCCCGTTTCCGTAATTTGTGCGGCCCCGCTGACGTTAGTGCGGCCCGGCTGACGGAAACCGGACGGTGGCGGACCTGTAACCGGGGCCGTGCGCTGCGTAGGCTCTCGTGCTCGTGGAGAACGACACACCGGGTACCGGCGAGCCCGCCCCGCAGGAGCGCCTCCGGGACCGGTCCATGCTGATGGGCAACCTGCTCACCGTCGCGGCGGGGCTCATCAGTGTGGTCCAGGCCCTCCGGGCCGACTCGTGGTGGCCACTGTGGGTCGCGGCGGGCGGCCTGACCCTCGCCGGCGTGCTGGCGTACCGGCTGCGGCAGCGGCGGTGGCGGGCGGCGGCGGTGAGCCTCGCCGCGCTGCTGCTCCTCGGCGGGGGTGGCGTGCTGCTGGCCGTCACCCGCCCCGAGGATCGGCAGAGCGGAACGCCGGCCGCGGTCGGTGCGACCGGCGTCGCGCCGCCGTCCGACGCCCCGGCGACCGGCGCCGTACCGTCGTCCGGAGCCCCGACGAGCGGCGCACCGGTGCCCGGCGGCCCGACCTCGGCCGGGACCGCGCCGACCAACCCCGCCGTCGACGTGTCCGGCACCCCGGCGGCCACGGCCGCCGGCACCGTCTTCAGCGACGTGGTGCAGCTGGACAAGAAGACCGGGGTCGACCTGGACGGCGGGCGGGCCGTCCGGCGGTACGCCCAGGACGCCACCGTCGACCTCTACCTGGACTGGGGCTACATCCTCTACTCCAGCGCGCGGCACAGCGCCATGTACGACGACAGCTACCAGGGCCCGGAGGAGGGCGCCGACGCCCGCTGCCGGACGTACCGGGAGGCGGAGCGGGACACCTTCCCGCACAAGTACATCGGTGGCGGCAACCAGCAGTACTGCTTCACCACCTCGGAGGGGCACCCCGGCTGGGTGCAGGCGGTCAACACGGTCGGCGACGGCGGCCTGATCCTCAAGGTCACCGTCTGGGCGGGGTGACGCGGTCGGCGCAGCCGGACTCGGGTCACTCACAGACTCACCGGACCGGCGGGCCGGGCACCGTGACCGGGGTGCCGGCCGGGGTGAGCAGGGCGCGGGCGGCCACCGCCATCCGGCGTCGCTGCGGCACGACGGCCCGGCGGACGAAGACGTCGAAGTCCTGGGCGGCCACCTCGCCGAGGATCCCGCCGTAGAGCGCGTACGCGGTGCGTATGCAGGCCTGCGAGGCGGGCGCGAGCATCGTGACGCCCGCAGCGGCGGCGGCGTAGTGCGCCTGGGCGCGGGCGACCTCGTACCGGACGAGGTCGCGGATCGCCCCGGTGGAGCGTCCGGCCGCGCGGGCGGCGAGCAGGTTGTCGCGGGTGACCCCGAAGCGCGCCATGTCCTCGTCGGGCAGGTACGTGCGGCCGCGGTCGAGATCCTCGGCGACGTCCCGGATGAAGTTCGTCAACTGGAAGGCGAACCCGAGCTGGCGGGCCGGCTCCCGGGCCGCCAGCGGGTCGGAGCTGCCCAGGATCGGCAGCATCATCGTGCCGATGACCGCCGCCGAACCCTCCATGTAGTCGAGCAGGTGGTCGTAGGTGCGGTACGAGTGGACGGTCAGGTCCATCGCCATGCTCTTCAGAAACGACGCGAAGTCGTCCCGGTCGAGATCGAAGACGGCGATCGTGTGCAGGACGGCGGGGAGCAGCGGGTCGTCGACCGGCTCGCCGTGCAGGCCGGCGACGAACCGGCCGCCCCAGTCGTCGAGGCGGGCGGCCCGCTCGGCCGGGGGCAGGTCCTCGGTGCGGTCGACGATCTCGTCCGCGTACCGCGTGAATCCGTACAGGGCGTGGACGTGCCGCCGTTTCCAGGCGGGCAGCAACCGGGTGGCGAGATAGTAGGTACGACCGTGACGCCGGTGCAGGTCACGGCAACGGTCATAGGCAGCGGTGAGATCCGTGTCCACCGGCCCTCCCTCTTATCGACGCACCAATCGACGCAACTCGTAACTCTAGGGTACGCTCGCCGACATGGCCAACGACGCAGTTGCGGGCGACGCACTCCGCGCACCACCGGCACGCCCGGCGGTCGGGGACGACCCGGTCCGCGCGGTCCTGGCCGCGTACACGAAGGACCTGGTCACGGGGGTGGACGACACGCTCACCGCCTTCCTCGCCGCCGAGGTCGACACGCTGACCGAGATCGACGCGGCGATGGGCGGGTTCGCCGCGACCGCGCGCGACTGCGTCCTGGCCGGTGGCAAGCGGGTACGTCCGACGTTCGCGTACTGGGGCTGGCGCGGCGTGGTCGGCGGCGCCGAGCCGATGGCACCGGTGCTGCCGCCGCTCGCCGCGCTGGAGCTGCTGCACACGTTCGCGCTGGTCCACGACGACGTGATGGACGCCTCCGCGACCCGGCGCGGCCGGCCCGCCGCGCACGTGGCGGCCGCCGCCCAGCACGCCGCCGCCGGCCACCGCGGCGACTCCCGCCGGTTCGGCGAGGCGGTCGCGGTGCTGATCGGCGACCTCTGCATGGTCTGGGCCGACCGGCTGCTCTCCCACACCGCCCTGCCACCGGCGCGCCTGCTCGACGTCCGGCGCTGCTACGACCAGATGCGGGTGGAGACGGTCGCCGGGCAGTACCTGGACGTCCTCGGCGAGAACGACCCGGCGAACTGGTCGGTGGACCGGGCGTTGCGCGTCGCCCGGTACAAGACCGCGAGCTACACGGTCCAGCGGCCGCTGCTCTTCGGCGCCGCCTTGGCGGGTGGCGACGTCGACGGGCCGCTGGTCGCCGCGTACACCCGCTACGGGCTGGCCGTCGGCGAGGCGTTCCAGCTCTGCGACGACCTGCTCGGCGTCTACGGCGACCCGGCGACCACCGGGAAGCCGGCCGGCGACGACCTGCGCACCGGAAAGCCGACCGCGCTGCTCATGCTGGCCCGTCAACTGGCCGGCCCGGCGCAGCGCCGCGCGCTCGACCGGATCGGCGCCGACGCCGGCGACCGGGAGATCGCGCGGCTGGCCGAGCTGGTCGCCGACACCGGTGCGGTCGACCGCGTGGAACGGATGATCTCCGACCGGGTGGCCGAGGCGCTGGCCGCCCTCGACGCCCCGTCGATCGACGGGACCGCGCGCACCGCGCTGACGGGTCTCGCCGTCGCCACGACGAACCGGCGGGCATGATGGGCAACTTCGCACAAGGAGGTGGTCGCGCGTGCGCACCGTGAACGGGCGTACGGACCGGGTCGTGGTCGTCGGGGCCGGGCTCGGCGGGCTGGCCTGCGCGCTGCACCTGGCCGGCAGCGGCCGGCAGGTGACGGTGCTGGAACGCGAGCCGGTGCCCGGTGGCCGGGCCGGTCGGCTCAGCGTCGACGGGTACGAGTTCGACACCGGCCCCACCGTGCTCACCATGCCCGACCTGATCGCCGAGGCGCTCGGCGCGGTCGGTGAGGAACTGGACGACTGGCTGGACCTGACACCGCTCGACCCCGCGTACCGGGCGTACTACCCGGACGGCTCGACCCTCGACGTCATCACCGACACAACCCGGATGGCCGTCGAGATCGCGAAGGTCTGCGGGCCCCGCGAGGCCGACGGCTACCTGCGCTTCGTGGACTACGCGCGCGACCTGTGGCGGCTGGAGCGGGCCGACTTCATCGAGCGCAACCTCGACGCGCCGACCGACCTGCTCACCGGCAACCTGCTGAAGCTGCTCGCCAACGGCGCGTTCCGCCGGCTCCAGACGAAGATCAACCAGTTCTTCCGGGATCCGCGCACCCAACGGATCTTCTCCTTCCAGGCCATGTACGCCGGGCTCGCCCCGCACGACGCGCTGGCCATCTACGCGGTCATCGCGTACCTCGACTCCGTGGCCGGCGTGTACTTCCCGCGCGGCGGCGTCCACGCGGTCTCGCGCGCGATGGCCGGCGCCGCCGAGAAGCACGGCGTGCAGATCCGGTACGGGACCACGGTGACCCGGGTGGAGACCGCCGGTGACCGCGCCACCGGCGTGCGGACCGCGGAGGGCGAGTTCGTCCCGGCGGACGTGGTGGTGCTCAACCCCGACCTGCCGGTCGCGTACCGGGACCTGCTCCCGCCGGCCCGGCCACGCCGGCTGACCTACTCGCCGTCCTGCGTGGTTCTGCATGTCGGTTCGACGCGGGGTTATGGCAAGATCGCTCACCACAACATCCATTTCGGGCGGTCGTGGCGGGGCACCTTCGACGAGGTCATCCGGCGCGGTGACCTGATGAGCGACCCGTCGCTGCTGGTCACCAACCCGAGCCGGACCGACCCGTCGGTGGCGCCGGCCGGGCGGCACACCTACTACGTGCTGGCCCCGGTGCCCAACCTCGACCGGGGGCCGTACGACTGGCGGGGCGGCCTCGCCGACCGATACGCCGGCCGGCTGGTGGAGACGCTGGAGGAGCGCGGCTACGTGGGCTTCGCGGACGGCATCGAGGTGCTACGGACGATCACACCCGCCGAATGGGCGGAGCAGGGCATGGCGGCCGGCACGCCGTTCGCCTCCGCGCACAGCCTCTTCCAGACCGGCCCGTTCCGCCCGTCCAACCTGCACCGTGGCCTGGGGAACGTGGTCTTCGTCGGCTCCGGCACCCAACCCGGCGTCGGCGTGCCGATGGTGCTGATCTCCGGCAAGCTCGCTGCCGCCCGCGTGACGGAGGGCCGCCGGTGACCGCCCGCGAAGCCCACCAGGTCGAACTGGTGGACGACGCCGGCCGGACGACCGGCCAGACCACCGTGTCCGCCGCGCACCAACCGCCGGGGAAGCTGCACCGGGCGTTCTCGGTGCTGCTGGTCGACCCGGCGGGCCGGGTGCTGCTCCAGCGCCGTGCGGCGGTGAAGACCCGCTTCCCCCTGCGGTGGGGCAACTCCTGCTGCGGCCACCCGGGGCCGGGCGAGTCGCTGAGCGTGGCCGCCAACCGCCGGCTCGCCGAGGAGTTGGGCGTCGGCCCGGTCGAGCTGACCGAGATCGGGGTGTACGTCTACTACGCCGAGGATCCGGTCACCGGCCGGGTCGAGTTCGAGTACGACCACGTCCTGCGCGGTGTCCTCCCGCCGGACACCCCACTGCGGCCGGACCCGGACGAGGTCGCCGAGTTGCGCTGGGTGGACCCCGTCGAGCTGGAGGCCGATCTCGACGTCGACCCGTACGCGTACGCCCCCTGGTTGGGCGGGGTGGTGAGCCGCCTCCTGCGCCCCTCCGATCCGGCCGGACCCGCCGCGCTCCAGCCGGGCGCGGCCGACGCTCCGGAGCGGTCGGGTGGCGGATGAGGCGCTGAGCGCGGGGGCCGTCGCCCGGCGGCTGGGGGTCGCCGTGACGACGCTGCGCACCTGGCACCAGCGCTACGGGCTCGGGCCGAGCGAGCACGTCCCGGGGTACCACCGCAGGTACACGCTGGCAGACCTCGCGCGCCTGGAGATCATGCGGCGGCTCACCGCCGAGGGGATCGCCCCGGCCGAGGCTGCCCGCTGGGCACGCCAGGCACCCGACGCGGTGCCGGCCGTACGAGCCGCCCGGGTCCGCACGGCCGGCACCCGCGACGGGGGCGGCACCACCATCCCGGTGGGGCGGGCCGGTCCGGCGGCCCGCGGGTTGGCCCGCGCCGCCATGCGGCTGGACTCGGTCGTCATGAGCGAGACGATCGCCCGCACCATCCAGGTCGAGGGTGTGGTCGCCACCTGGGACGGGCTCCTGCGTCCCGTCCTCGCCGGGATCGGCGAGCGGCACGCCGCCACGACCGCGTTCATCGAGGTCGAGCACCTGGTGTCCCGGTGCGTCTCGGAGGCCCTCGCCGCGGTCGCGCGCGCCCACGCGCCCGGCGGCCCACCCCGCATCCTGCTCTCCTGCGCCGACGAGGAGCAGCACAGCCTGCCGCTGGAGGCGCTCGGCGCGGCGCTGGCCGAGGCCGGGGTCGCGTACCGGATGCTCGGCGCCCGGGTGCCGGTGGAGGCGCTGCTGGAGGCGGTCAACCGCACCGGGCCCGCCGCCGTCGTGATCTGGTCGCACATCCGCGACACCGCCGACCCTGAGCAGCTCACCGCGCTGCTCGCGGCGCCCCGCCGGCCACTGCTGGTGCTCGCCGCCGGGCCGGGGTGGCGGGCCGACACGCTCCCGGCGGGGGTCGTCCGGCCGATCGATCTCGCCGAGGCGGTCTCGCTCGCGGTGGCCGTCCGGGACTCGCTGGACCAGTCGACCGGCGAGTAGGACCGGTTCGTCCCGTCCTGCCTGGGTCCGCCGCGCCGACGCGGCGGGCCCAGGCGCGCTCACGCACCGTGACGTGATCGGCCCATAGCTGTGACGCACGCCCCGCAGGGGTGTCCGGTGCCGGCAACCGTCCCGTAGCCTCCGGGAGGTCCGCCGACCCCCGCCACCCCTCGGGAGCGACACGATGCGCCTGCGCGCTCTCCTCGCGTCCGGTCTGGCCCTGGTCGTCCTCACCGGCGGCTGCGGCGACGGCACCGGGCGGCTGCGGGCCGCCACCGGCCCCAGCCCGGTCGCCTCCGGCACGCTTCCCGCCGAGCCGGCACCGACCGCGACACGCCGACCGAACCCCAAGCCCTCCACCGCCCGCCCCCTCCGGCCGCTGCCGGACGCGCTGCCCGCCGGGTTGCAGCGCACCACCGGCGAACGCGGCGTCGCGCTCACCTTCGACGACGGCCCGGACCCGGTCTGGACCCCCAAGGTGCTCGACCGGCTGCGCGCGGCCCGCGTCACGGCCACCTTCTGTGTGGTCGGTACGCAGGTCCGCCGCCACCCCGACCTGGTCCGCCGCATCGTGCGGGAGGGCCACCAGCTCTGCAACCACAGCTGGAACCACGACGTCGACCTGGGCCGGCGACCGGTCGCCGAGATCCGGGCCGACCTGCAACGGACCCACCGGGCCATCCGGACGGCCACCCCCGGCGCCCGGGTCCCCTTCTACCGCCAGCCCGGCGGACGTTGGACACCCGAAGTGGTCAAGGTGGCCAAGCAGCTCGGGATGCGGTCGCTGCACTGGACCGTCGACCCGCGGGACTGGGGAAAGCCTCCGGCCGAGACGATCAGCGAGCGCGTACACACCGCCGCCCGGCCCGGCGCGGTCATCCTGCTGCACGACGGGGGCGGCGACCGGGCCGCCACCCTGGCCGCGTGCCCCCAGATGATCACCGACCTCAAGAACCGGTACGGGGTCGTCCGGCTCCGCTAGGGCGTGCCCCGACTCCCGACCGAGTCGCGGCGGGACCGGCACGGAGCGGCCGGGCGGTGCCGTCGATACGTCGCGGGACGCTCCTGAGCTGCGGATTCCCGGTCTGCTGTGGCTCCAGCCATACCGGTTTGGTCGACCGGCGGGGCATCACGTATGCTTTCCAAGCCTCCGGCGGGGCCGGATGGGAGCAAGTCCGCTTGAAGTTGCGAGTGTGCAATGATGGCGGGGCCGCCCTCATCGTCTAGCGGCCCAGGACGCCGCCCTTTCAAGGCGGTAGCACGGGTTCGAATCCCGTTGGGGGCACAGGTCCGGCTTCGGCCGGGCGAGCTAGGTCCTGTGGAGCAGTCGGAGTGCTCGCCGCCCTGTCAAGGCGGAGGTCGCGGGTTCAAGTCCCGTCAGGACCGCCAGCGCTGACGCCGCGCACCACGCGCGGCGTTCTGCGTATCGGAGCATGTGGCCCGCTCGGCGGAGACCCCGACGGCCGGGTAGCATGAGCCGAGCACGGCCAGGTAGCTCAGTTGGTACGAGCGTCCGACTGAAAATCGGAAGGTCGGCGGTTCGACCCCGCCCCTGGCCACATAGCCTTTCGCCGGGCTACAGCAGCGCCGACCAGCGGAAACGCAGGTCGGCGTTCTGCTTTTCGGCACGGGATCCTGACCCCCGGCCTGCCTCGTCGATCCGCCGATGGCGCCCCCTGTCGTACGTGGGTTGCGCGCCAGCTCTGGCATCATGCCGCTTGGGCGCTATCATCGCTTCATGGCGATTGGTTGCACCTCTGGTCTCGAACCTGCCGTGGCGTTGTTCCGATCCCTCGGTGATCCGACCCGGTTGGCGATCCTGCGACGGCTCGCGTCTGGGGAGGCGCGGGTGGTGGACCTGACCAACGAGTTGGGCCTGGCACAGTCGACGGTGTCGAAGCACCTGGCCTGTCTCCGTGACTGCGGACTGATCGACTACCGGGTCGACGGCCGCCAGTCGTTCTATGCGTTGACCCGACACGAACTGCTCGACCTGTTGCGTTCGGCAGAGCAGGTTCTCGCCGCCACCGGGGAGGCCGTCGCGCTCTGCCCGGTCTACGGGACGCCGGCCACCTCCCCGGCGGCGGCCGCGTGAGCACGCCTCTGTTGACTCCGGAGCGTCGGGCGGTGCTGTCCCGGCGCAGCCTGTGGTTGGCCTACGCCACCGCCGGCTACAACCTGATCGAGGGCCTCGTCGCCGTCGCCGCCGGGGCGGCGGCTTCCTCCGCGGCTCTGATCGGCTTCGGCCTGGACTCGTTCGTCGAGGTGTCCAGCGCGGCCGTACTCATCTGGCAGTTCCGCTCCCGTGTGCCGGAGGACCACGAGCGCCTGGCGCTGCGGCTGATCGGTCTGTCGTTCTTCGCCCTGGCCGCCTGGGTGACCTTCGACGCCCTCCGCTCGCTCCTCGACGGTGGCGATGCCGACGCCAGCCCTGTCGGCATCGGCCTGGCCGTGGCGTCGCTGATCGTGATGCCGCTGCTCGTACGGGCCAAGCGGCGCACCGGCCGGGAACTCGGCTCCGCCACCGTCATGGCCGACTCCACACAGACGATGCTGTGCACCTACCTGTCCGCGGTGCTCCTCGTCGGCCTGGCCCTCAACGCCCTGTGGGGCTGGTCCTGGGCCGATCCGCTGGCCGGGCTCGTCATCGCCGGGGTCGCCGTCAAGGAAGGCGTGGAAGCCTGGCGGGGCGAACGCTGCGACGACTGCGCACCCCTGCCTGTCTCCGACACCGTCACCGACTGCACGGACCGCTGCTGCGGTGACCGGAAGGCGTGACGCAATGGCCCTCATGGTCCCCAACGCCGCAGCACTCGCCGCCCTGCTCGTCCTGGTCCTGGCGCTGCAACTGCAGGTTCGAGTGGTCGAGGAGTCCTATCTGCTCGCCACCCACGGCGACGCGTACCGACGCTATGCCGCCAGAGTCGGCCGCTTCGTCCCCGGCCTCGGACGACGCGCGGACAATCCCAGCGCGATCAAGAACAGCAGCAGCGACACCGCGAGCAGGGCGACTCCGACCGGATAGGGCACCGAGAAGAGGAACGGCGCCTGCTGGACCAGCAGGCCTGCGCCGGCCAACGCCTGGCCGATGCCCATGCCGACCGGCTGGGCCTGCTGAGGCGCAGTCAGGCGTGCCATCCGAATCCAGGCTCGGGGAATCCGTCGCGACACCGCCACACGTATCCCGAGTGCCAGCAGAGCCAGGCCGAGGATCAGGGTCACGAGACGCAAGGCGACCATGACCGGGTCCATTCCGTCGAAGCTCATGTGGCCATCATCAGATGGGCGTCAAGGCCGATCGCAGATTGCGGCCTGATCGCGCGACGCCCGAGGACAAGATCGACTCGGGTTCGGCGGCATCGGGGCTTCCTCGGCGGCCGGAAGCCGCGATGCCGACGGCATGGAGTGAGTCGAGGGAAACGACCGCCTGGGTCACTGGTTCCGGCGCTGACCGATCCCGCCCTGGATCGCCTCCCACACGCTGCGGCCCACCTGCCGCAGGGTCTCACCGGCCTGCTCGGCCAGCTGAGCGGCGCTCGGCGGCCCCTCGCCCGGCTCCTCCCGCGGTCCGCCACCCGCTCCCGGCTCCTTCTGCGGCTCCCCGCCCGTCCGCGGCTCCTCGCCCGCGCCACCTCCGGTCGGACCGGTGGGACACCCCTCGCCGGTCGGTCGGCCCGTACCACCCGGGCGCCCGCCGGCCCGGTCTCGCAGCGTCCGGTCGGCGACGGCCCCGATGGCCCCCGTCAGCTGACCCAGGTCGTCGGTGGCACCGCCGCCCTCCGGATCCCGTCCGCCGGCAGCACCGCCCGCTGCTGCGCCGCCGGGGCCGCCAGCGGCCCGGCCCACCCCGCCGACAGCCGGGCCGGTCGCCCCGCCGCCGGTGCGGGTCGCCTCGGTGACGCCCCGAGTGGCTTCGCCGGCGCCGCGGTCGACGTCGCCCGCGGCGCGGACCGTCTCGGCGCGGACGCCGGCAAGCTGACGCGCCGTCGCCGAAACCTGGTCACCCTGCTGGATGACCTGCTGCGCGGCGCGGTTCACGTCATCGATCGAGGGGCTGACCGTCCGCGACAGGACTTCGAGGATCTGCGGGTTGCGGTCGATCGTGGTCAGCGCGCGGTCGAGGATCTCCACCAGCTTCTCCAGGCGTACCTTGAGCAGCGCCTCCGCCTGCACACCGGTGATGTCCAGCTCGACGTTCTGAAGGTGGACGCGGACCCCGGCGTCGATCTGAAGCAGATTGGCCAGCCGGGCCCGCAGGGAGAGGTCGGCGTCCAGTCCCTCCACGGCGAGGCGGATCGAGTCGACCGACACCTCCGGCACATCGAGCAGGACGTCCGGCTCGGGGCCCACGTCCCGCCGGGCCGGTTCCCCACCCGCGGTCCGCCGGGCCGGCTCGGCGCTCACCCGCCACCGGGTCGGTCCGTCGGCCGCCCGGTCCGCCCCCCGTTGCTGGCTCTCGTCACTCATGCTCCCCGCTCCGCTTTCCCG
This sequence comes from Micromonospora thermarum, assembly GCF_012034245.1. Lineage (GTDB taxonomy): Bacteria > Actinomycetota > Actinomycetes > Mycobacteriales > Micromonosporaceae > Micromonospora > Micromonospora thermarum. The sequence goes on from NZ_JAATEO010000022.1 coordinate 61,830, forward strand.
CACCGCTGCCAAGGACGGTCGGGCGCGCTTACCCGTATTCCGTCCGCCCATCCCGACGCCCGCCCGAGATGTGGCTGCGGACCGGTGCGCGGCATTCCTCGGGTGTCCGGAACCGGGCAGCCCGCGAAGTCGCACACCCGGGCATCAGCCGGTATGGTCCGGGCCTATGGGACAGGAGATGTTCGATCCGGCCGACATACGGCAGGACGTCGAACGGTTCTCGCTCCGTAGCTCGCTCCTCGTTCCCGCCCCCAGCGAGCAGGCGTTCGAGTTGTTCACCGGCGCGATGACCGACTGGTGGGTGACGGAGTACACGTGGTCGGGGCCGGGTCTCCTCACCGAGCTGGGCATGGAGCCCCGGGCCGGCGGGATGCTCTACGAGATCGGCCCGTACGGCTTCCGGAACGACTGGGGCCGCGTGCTGACCTGGGATCCGCCCCGGCGGCTCGTCTTCACCTGGCAGATCGGCGCGGACCGCGTCCCGGTTCCCGACCCGGCCCAGGCCAGCGAGGTCGAAGCGCTGTTCCAGCCGGACCGGCCCGGGAGCACCCGCGTGGAGCTGGAGCACCGGCACTTCGACCGCCACGGGGCGGCGGCGGAGGGCTATCGGAAGGCACTCACCGCCGGCTGGCACGAACTGCTCTCCCGTTACGCGACCGTCGTCGCCAAGCGCGCCACCGGCTGAGCACCGCGAGCCCGCCGGCCGGCCTGGCCCGCGAGACCCACCGCCGCCTCAGCACCGCGAGACCCCACCGCGGCTGGGCGCGCCGCCACAGCCCGCCGTACGGCGCCGGCTGCCTACGCCTCAGTGGCCGATGCCCGGGCGGGGGCCGGTGGTGACACCGCGACCGCCGAGCTCGGCGCGGTGGCCGGCGGCGGCACCGGAGCGGAACCCGGTCCCGGCCAGCCGCCGCCGCGGTGCCGTACGAAGCCGCGGGTAGACCTCCGCGAGCCGGCGCTGCACCCGGTCGGAGCGGTCGGCCAGGACCAGGGCGACGGACGGCCCGCCTGAATCGGTCGCCGCCTCCGCCTCCGCCGTACCCAACCGCTCACCGATCACCTGCGCGAACCCGGCCAGCCACGAGCGCCGGAACGCGGCGGGGTGCTCGTCCGGCGGGACCGGGGTGCCGGCGAGGCCGTGCGCGGCCTGCACCAGCAGTGAGGTGAAGAGAAGATCGACCCGTTCGAGGTCGCTGGCGAAGCCGAAGAGGTGCATGGCGAAGCCGCTGCCCTGTCGACGGCGTACGCAGCGGCAGCGCAGCGGATCGGCGACGGCCGCGAGCAGGCCCGCCTTGTCCCGGGCGTACGGGGCGACGACCTCGACCACCCGGTCGCCGACCGGGTCGGTGGCCGGGTCACGGGCGGCCAGCAGCGCCCGGTCGACGCCGTAGCGGGCGATCAACTCGGTCGCCTTGGCCATGAACGCCGCCGACTCGGCGGGCGTGCAGGCCGGGTCCTCCGCCTGGGCCAACAGCTTCCGGACCTTGCTCAGCATCGCCTCGGACATGGGCACAGGCCTACCACGCCGGGGGACGGCGATCGGTGTGACATCGGCCCGCGACAGCGCCCAGGACAGAAAGGTGGGATCACGGCAGCTCCGACAACCCGGGTGCCGGCCAGGACGGCGGCACCCGGGTCGGGTGTCGCGCGGCGCCCGCCCCCCGACGGGCGCCGCGCTACCCGGCGCGGCTGCGGAGGGTGGCCACCGTCGACCCGGCGAGGGTGAGCAGGCAGTCGGGCAGAAGCCCGTCGGCCGCCGCCGCTCCGAACAGCGCCGCACCGGTGTCGGCGTCGGAGTTGGCGTACGCGCTCACGAAGCGCGCCACCCAGCGGGTGTCGTAGCCGGCCTCGTCGATGCCCGGGAAGTCGAGCGCGCAGGTGCCCGGTCCAGCCGGCTCGCCCACCATCGTCGCGGCGAGACACCACGCGACCCCGTACGCGCCGGCCAGGCCGGACCGGTCGACGACGGCGTCGAAGGTGCCGCAGACCGCGTCCCCGTCGCCGGCCAGCGCCGAGCGGAGCACCGCCGCGGCGTCGTCCTGCGTCTGCTGTGGTGAATCGGTCACGGAGGGCACGGTAGGAGGGGCCGTCAAGCCCCTGGCCGGCCGTCACTCTGCGTGAGCACAGGGGCCTACCTGCGGATTGAGGCACAGCCACGGTCCCGCGCGGAAGCGAGGCACGCTAATCTGCCCAGCGGACCTTCGCCGGAGGAAGGACGACCATGCTCATCTCACGCGCCTCGCGGGCAGCCACCCTGGCCGCCTGCGCGACGTTCCTGCTCGCCACCAGCGCCTGCGGGACCGACAAGCCCGAAGAGGGCAGCACCACCACCCAGGTGCGCCTCTACGGCACCGACGGCAACATGCTCAACTCGTACCCCGCTGAGCTGAAGGAGCGGGCCGGTCTGGTCGACGGCATGAAGGGCACCACCCCGCTCACGCCGCTACCGGAGGACTTCAAGCGCCGTCTGCTGGCCGTCAACTCGGGCCTGACGGACTTCCTCTACTCGGCGGAGGCGTACGACGCGGTGCTGATCAGCGCGCTCGCCGCGCAGCTCGCCGGGAGCACCGACCCGGCCGCCATCGCGAAGCAGATCGTCGGCGTCACCAACGACGGGCAGCGCTGCGAGACGGCCGCCACCTGTCTGGATCTGGCCCGCAAGGGGCGGGACATCGAGTACCGCAGCGTCTCGTTGACGCGGGCCGGCTTCACCGACGCCGGTGAGCCGTCCACGGCCAGCTACGCCACGCTGCACTTCGACGGGCAGCAGATCAACGACGGCAAGACCGAGTTCGTCGGCGCCGGCATCGAGTCGGCGGCGAGCACCAAGGCTCCGCCGCGGCCGAAGAAGCAGGGCACCGGCGCGGCCGACCGCAACGACGGCTCTCCGCTGGTGCTGGGCGGCCTGCTGCCGAAGACCGGTGACCTGGCGATCGCCCACCCGCCGCTGTCGGCCGGAGCCGCGCTCGCCATCAAGGAGATCAACGCCGCCGGGGGTGTCCTCGGCGACCCGGTCACCTGGATCGACGGCGACGACGGCACCAACCCGGCGGTGGCCAAGGCCACCGTGGCCAGCCACGTCGAGGCGGGCGTGCACGTCATCATCGGCGCGGGCGGCTCGGGCATCTCGCGGGAGGTGCTGCCGGACGTGGTCAAGGCGGGGCTGGTCCTGTTCTCCCCGTCGAACACCGACGCGAGCCTCACCGACCTGGACGACAAGGGTCTCTACTTCCGCACCGCGCCGCCGGACAGCCTGCAGGGCCGGGCGCTCGCCGACGTGATCATGCGGGACGGCTCGCAGAAGATCGCCATCGTGGCCCGCAAGGACTCCTACGGCGAGGGCCTGCAAAACATCGTGCGGGCCGAACTGGAGAAGGCCGGCATCGGCGCGGACCGGCTGAAGCTGCTCACGTACGAGCCGCCGGAGGACGCGAAGGCCAAGCCGGTCGACTTCACGTCCGGCGCCCAGGAGATCAAGTCCTTCGGGGCCGACGCCGTCCTGATCATCGGCTTCGGTGAGTCGGCCGCGGTGATCCGCGCCCTCGCCGACGCCGGGGTGCAGCTGCGGCGCTGAGCCACCGTCGAACGGACCGCAACGGCCGCACCGGATGAACCGGTGCGGCCGTTTCCGTGTCAGCGGTCGCGGCGGCGTTCCAGAAACTCGGTCATCCGCCGGTGCTTCTCGTCGTCCTCGAAGAGCACCGCCTGGCTGACCAGGTCCAGATGCGGGTGGGCGGCGGCCGGCGCGTCCACGGCCAGCTTGGTGAGCCGCAGCGCCAGGGCGGAACCCTTCGCCACCTCGTCCAGCAGGCCGTGGGCCGTCGGCAGCAGGTCGGCCGGCTCGGCGACCACCCGGTTGACCAGGCCGATCCGCAGCGCCTCGTCGGCGTCCACCCGCCGGCCGGTGAAGAGCAGCTCCTTGGCCCGCGCCTCGCCGACCAGCGCCGGCAGGCGGTGGGTCGCACCGGCGCCGGCCAGGATCCCCAGCCGCACCTCCGGCTGCCCGAAGACCGCACGGGCCGTGCAGACCCGCAGGTCACAGGCGTACGCCAGCTCGGCGCCCCCGCCCAGAGCCGGTCCGTCGACGGCGGCCACGGTCGGCATGGGCAGCGCCCGGATCCGGGCGAACACGGCGGAGTTGATCGCGGCCAGCGCGTCCAGGCGACCCCGCTCCCGGAGCTGCCCGATGTCGGCGCCGCCGGCGAAGATGCCCTCGGCACCGCCGGTGAGCAGCAGCAGCCGGGGGCGCGCCTCCAGCTCGGCGCACAGCTCGTGCAGGCTGCGCACCAGGTCGGCGTCGATGGCGTTGCGCTTCTCCGGGCGGTCCAGCGTGGCGACCACCCGGTCGGCGCGCTCCTCGACGCGCAGCCCGGTCACGCCTTCACCCCGTTCTCCCAGCGGTAGAAGCCCTGCCCGGACTTCTTGCCCAGCTTCCCGGCGGCGACCATCTCGACCAGCAGCGGCGGCGGCGCGAACCGGTCACCGTACGCGGCCTGGAGCGTGCGCGCGATGTCGAGCCGGACGTCCAGGCCCACCAGGTCCGTGAGCTCCAGCGGGCCGACCGGGTGCCGGTACCCGAGCACCATCGCCTTGTCGACGTCGGCCGGGCTCGCGACCCCGTCGGCGACCATCCGGATCGCCTCCAACCCGAGCGTGACCCCGAGCCGGGAGGTGGCGAAGCCGGGCATGTCGCGTACGACGACGGGGTCCTTGCCCAGCCGGCCGGCGAGCGCGACGGCCGCGTCGGTGGTCTCCGGGGCGGTGGCCGGGCCGACCACGACCTCGAGCAGCGCCATCGCCCAGACCGGGTTGAAGAAGTGCAGGCCGAGGAAGCGGTCCGGGCGCGCCAGCCCGTCGGCCAGCTCGGCGATCGAGATGCTGGAGGTGTTGCTGCCGAGCAGCGCCGGGCGCAGCGCCTCGGCCTCGCGCAGCACGGTCCGCTTGAGGTCGGTCCGCTCCGGTACGGCCTCCACGACGACGTCCGGCCCCTCCGCGACCTCGGCCAGCGCGCCGCGCAGGGTCATCCGCGACCGGTTGGTGGCGGCCTGCTCGGCGGTCAGCTTGCCGCGGCCCACCGCCCGGTCCCACAGCTCGCCCAGGCGCGCCACGGCGGCCTCGCCCCGCGCCCGGTCGACCTCGACCAGTTCCACGGCGTACCCGGCCCCGGCCGCCACGTACGCGATCCCGAGCCCCATCGTGCCGGCCCCGACGACGACACAGCGGTCGTTCATGACCCCTCCCTGCCTCCGGCGGCGCCACGGGGGTCGCCCGCGCCCCTCCGCATCTTCGACTCGCTCATGCGGCGACCCTATTAGGGCGTGCTCCGGTCGGGCCGGCCGGCCCGCGCCGGTCCGCGCGCCCGGTCCGGGCGGTCTCCCCGGGCGGTAGGCGTGGCGTCGGGACGGTCCGGGTACTTGTCCGGCCATCGATCGAGGGAGGACGACGAGATGAGTCAGTCACCGGAGACCACGAACGCCGTCGACCCGGCGGAGACCGTCGAGACGCGCGGGGACGACCGCGTGGACCTGCTGCGCGCCGACACCAACAACGACGGCCGCACCGACGTGTGGGTGGTGGACACCGACGGCGACGGCAGGCCGGACCTGTTCCAGTTCGACACCGACGGGGACGGCACGGTGGACGTGACGATGGTCGACCTGGACGAGGACGGCACCCCGGACACGGTGGTCGACGGCGACGGCGGCCTGCCCCCGGAGCAGCTCCCCCCGACCGTCCAGGTGTGAGCGTGCCGTCCTACCGCCCGCGCAGGCGGAGCGTCGCCAGGTAGTACGGGACGTCCCGGTCGTCCACGTCGGTCAGGCGCCACGGGCTGTCGTGGACGAGCGAGGCCAGTTCCTCGGGCGAGCACACCAGGTAGTCGAACCAGGGCGTGCCCAGTTCCCGGTAGCGCAGCCGCAGCCGGAGCTGCCCGCCGAGGCGGCCCCGGCGGCGGTTGCGCTCGTGGTACCCGGTGTGCACCGGGTCGCGGGTGCCGTACGGGTCGGTGCCGTGGGCGATGACCTGCGCGCCGGGGCGGGCGAGCGCGGCGAGTGCGGCCAGGAAGCCGGGTGCCCGCTCACGCCCCTCGATCAGCCCGAGGTTGTTGCCGAGGAGCAGGAAGGTGTCGTAGCGCCGGCCGTCGGCGACGTGCGCGTCGACCGTCCCGTGCACCAGGTCGCGTACGCCCCGGCGGCGGCAGACGTCGAGCGCGCCCGCCGAGGTGTCCAGCCCGGTCACCGGGACGCCGCGCTCCTGGAGCAGCAGCGCGATGCGGCCCGCCCCGACGCCGACGTCCAGGGTGGCGCCGCGCGCCCGGTCGACCGCCCGGTGGTCGTACGGTTGCCAGTGCTCCGGCCCGTCCAGGTAGTGCGCCGCCGGAGCGCCGTTGACCAGGCCGTCGTCGCGTTCGATGATCTCGATGACCGGGCGGGGCAGCCGACCGCCCACGAGCGGGCGGGGGCCGACCCCGGTCGCCACGGCGAGGGTGTCGCGCAGCAGTTCCCCGATCACGTCCCCGATGCGTGGCTCGCCGATCACACCCTTCACGTTAGGCGTGTCTCCCGATCCTCGCCGGACCGCCACGGCCACGGACGACGATCCGGGAGACACGCCCAACCGCCGGGTCGCGGGGCCGCGGCGGCCGTATCCTGGCGGCGTGACCACGCTGGACCGCCTCGCGGCAGAGAAGTACATCCTGCTCACGACCTTCCGCAAGGACGGTCGTGAGGTGCCGACGCCGGTATGGGCGGTCCGCGACGGCGACGCGCTCGCGGTGTGGACGGTGGCCGACTCCGGCAAGGTGAAGCGGATCCGTCGCAGCGGGGACGTGAGGGTGGCGCCGTGCGATGTGCGGGGCCGGCCGCACGGACCATCGGTGGCCGGTCACGCCACGCTGTCCGATCCGGCCGGCACCCGGCGGGTCCGGGCGCTGATCAAGGAGAAGTACCGCCTGCTCGGCCGGCTCACGCTGCTCGGCAGCCGGCTGCGCCGGGGCGAGCAGGGCACGGTCGGCATCCGGGTCACCATCAAGGACTAGGTTCTGCGTCGAGGGTCGTCCGGCCGGTCGGCGGCCGGCCCGGCGCGCTCGGGGACGGACATCGGCCGACACGCGGAAGGGCGGCGGACCGATCGGTCCGCCGCCCTTCGCACATCGTCTGGTTGACTGTCGGTTCGGTCAGTCCCCCTGGCGCTGCTGCGGGATCTGCCCCTGCAGCAGGGCCCTGACCTCCGACTCCCGGTACAGACGGTGGCCGCCGAGGGTCCGGATGGCGCTCAGCTTGCCCGCCTTGGCCCACCGGGTCACCGTCTTCGGGTCGACACGGAACATCGACGCCACCTCGGCCGGCGTGAGCAGCGGCTCCGGTTCGTGCGTTCGCGATGCCATGGGTCACTCCTCCACATGTATAGACATCGGCCGGGGTCCCGCCGGCCGACGCGTCTCCCATGGTCCGGCTAGTCCCCGATGTCCGACATGGGCCGAACGGCCGAACGTCCCTAGACGGACGGATGAACCATGCCCGAATTATGCGACTTTTACACGGCAGAAAGTACCTTATTCGGACTCATGATCACGCTTCGTGATGCGTCAACTACGAACGACCCTCGCGTAACCGGCCGATTTGTCGCTAATTGCACCGCTCGAGCAACTGCACCGCGCGCCACCGCGCCACCAGCTTGTCGTACGCGGCCGACGCCTCCTCGGCCTCGCCCCGCGACAGCCCGGCGAGGCCGGCCGCGACCAGCTCCGGCGAGTCGTCGGCGGCGAGCGTCTCGTCGGAGAGCAGCTCGACCAGCCCGCCGTAGTCCAGTTCCACCACCGACCGCGGGTGGAACTCCTCCAGCCAGCGGGCCGCCTCCTCCACGGCCTCGGTGATCGGCGCCGCACCGACGGACTTGCGCAGCACCGCCAGAGCGCGGGACGCGCGGCGGCGGGCCTTGGAGATCTCCGTCCGGTACCGCAGCGCCCGCCGGCCCGGCCGGGTCACGTGGTGCCGCTCCTCCGCGTCGAAGAGGACGAACCACCGCAGCGGTACGCCCCAGGTGGCGATCTGCTCGTGCACCCGGGGGACGCCGTGCTCCAGCACCCGCGCCCCGCTGCGCCAGTCGTCCACCACCGCCTTGGCCTGCCCGGCCAGCACCGGGGGCACGAAGGCGTCGGCCAGCACCGGAGGTACGCCGTCCCGCGCGCTCAGCGCCGCCTCCGCCACCCGGATGCGCAGGTTCCACGGGCAGACCAGCAGGGTGTCGTCGGTCTCCAGGACGTACGCCTCGTCGGGCGGGTCCGGCAGGCGCGTCCAGCCCGCGCCGAGCGCCTCGATCACCGACGTCCGCTGCCGTCCGGGGCCCTCCACCGGGGGCACGGCGCGTCCCTGCTCGACGTAGCGCCGCCAGTACGACTGACGATCGCGATCGAAGGCGGTCAGCGGTTCGTACACGCGCAGGTATGAAGCGAAGAGCGACGGCACGGCGCGATCCTCCCACGAGTCGGACACGTAGCCCCGCCCGCACCGCGCCGGCAGGCGCCATGGGCGGCCCACGGCCGGTCCCGGCCTGCGGACGCCGCACGACCGGGGACGGCGGGACGGCGTCGGCCGATACTAGGCTCAGCGGCACCGGCAGCATCCCGCCGGCGTCCAGAGGTCCGCGGCCCACAAGGTCGCACACCACACCAGGAGCGAGTCATGGGCGTATTCGCCACCGCCGACGACCCGGGGTCGACCGGCCACGAACAGGTCGTGTTCTGCCAGGACAAGCAGACCGGCCTCAAGGCGATCATCGGTATCTACTCCACCGCGCTGGGCCCCGCGCTCGGTGGCACCCGGTTCTACCCGTACGCGAGCGAGGAGGCCGCCCTCGCCGACGTGCTCGACCTGTCCCGCGGCATGGCGTACAAGAACGCCCTCGCCGGTCTGGACCTGGGCGGCGGCAAGGCGGTCATCTGGGGTGACCCGGAGCAGATCAAGAGCGAGGCGCTGCTGCGCGCGTACGGCCGCTTCGTGGAGACGCTCGGCGGCCGTTACTACACCGCCTGCGACGTCGGCACCTACGTCGCCGACATGGACGTGATCGCCCGCGAGACCCGGTACGTCACCGGCCGCAGCGTCGAGCACGGCGGCGCCGGCGACTCCTCGGTCCTCACCGCCTGGGGCGTCTTCCAGGGCATGCGCGCCGCCGCCGAGCACGTCTGGGGCGCGCCGACGCTGCACGGGAAGCGGGTCGGTGTGGCCGGCCTGGGCAAGGTCGGCAAGTACCTGGTCGGGCACCTGCTCGACGACGGCGCCGAGGTGGTGGCGACCGACGTCAACCCGAAGGCCCTGGAGTGGGCCCGCACGACGCACCCGCAGGTGACGCTGGTCGACGACGCCGCCGCGCTCGTCGCCGCCGACATCGACGTGTACGCCCCGTGCGCGCTGGGCGGCGCCCTGAACGACGACACCGTGCCCGTGCTGCGTGCCAAGGTGGTCGCCGGCGCGGCCAACAACCAGCTCGCCCACTCCGGCATCGAGAAGGTCCTCGCCGACCGCGGCATCCTCTACGCGCCCGACTACGTGGTCAACGCCGGCGGCGTGATCCAGGTCGCCGACGAGATCGAGGGCTTCAACTTCGAGCGGGCCAAGCTGCGGGCCACGAAGATCTACGACACCACGCGGGAGATCCTCCGGCTCGCCGACGCCGAGGGCGTGCCGCCGGCGGTGGCGGCGGACCGGCTGGCCGAGCGCCGGATGGCCGAGGTCGGCCGCCTGCGCACGATCCACCTGCCCTGATCCGGGCGCCGGGGGCGGCGCCAGCCGGTTCCGCCCCCGGCCTCCCGAACACTGCCGCCGCCGTTAAGCTGTATTTCGAGGCGATTCGTCCGGTGTCACGGGCGCACACGGGATCGGTCCTTACCGGGTACACTGTGTGACGGCTGGACCACCGCGACGCGCGGAGCCGGTCGACGGTAACCCGAGGTGCCGAACGACGGCATCCCCATGTACCGTAAGAGCCACGAGAGATGCCTGACGTCATCGGGGCCCGCCTTCGGGCTGCCCCGCATTCTGTGCGAGGGGGTCGAGCCATGGGGCGCGGCCGTGCTAAGGCCAAGCAGACAAAGGTGGCCCGGGAGTTGAAGTACCACTCCCCGAACACCGACCTCGCCGCCTTGCAGCGAGAACTCGGCGGCAGCCGCAAGTCGGACCACGACTTCGACGACGACTACAAAGAGTATGTCGACGACGATGACGAGGACCACGCGGACGACGACCCGGAGTCCTGGGTCCGTCCCACCCGCTGACCCCCGGTCGCATCTGAGCACGCGGTAGGCCCCGCGTGCTCACGTATGTGCCCGTTCGGCAGCGGCGTCCCGACTGAAAACCAGGGGCCGGCCGGACCCGTCCGGTCGGCCCCTGGCTCGGCGGCCTGCCCGCGCTCAGCGCGGGCGGTTGTTCCAGTTGTAGAACGTCGGGATGTTCTCGAAGTGGTTCCAGGCGCAGACCGCACTGGCGCCGTCGCCACCCGCCACCTCCGCACGTAGTCGACGTGCGACCTCGGCCTCGTGGAGCAACGCGGACAGGCCCGGGGCCGCCGCGCGGACGCGGTCGGCGACCTCGTCCAGGGCGACCCCTGTCGCGCGCTCAGGCTGCCGGTGACCGGTGGTCTCGGGCATGCTCCAACACTCCCTCCAGTAGGCGGATCTTGCTGTTGCGGCAGTGTTCGGTCTCCGTACCGTCGAAACGGCCCAGTTCGAAGTACCGGTTGGCGGCGTGACCCCCGCCACAGAAACCGAAGTAGGGGCAGGACGTCCGGCAGGCCTCCACACCGCTGAGGAACTCGCCGACCCAGGGCGTCCCCTCGGCACCGGCGAGGATCTCCGCCAGGGACGTGACCAGCACGTTGCCACTGCTGAAGTCGCCGTACCGGGGATCGGTGAAGCCGGCCAGCTCCGGCGACAGGACGATCACCGACCCGTCGTGGCCGACCGTGGGGATCGGGTCCAGCCGGCGGGGCAGCAGGTCGTCGGCGGTGCCGTCGAGCACCGCCGCGGCGTACCGCAGCGACCACTCGACCTCCCGCAGGTGGATCCGCGGGTCCCGGCGCCAGGCCGCCAGCAGCTCCGCCCAGAAGGCGGTCACCGCCGCGGGGTCGTGGCTGTTGTCCCGCGTGTTGACGCCCTCGGTCTCCTCGATGTTGACGCCCAGCACGTCCGGGCCGAGATCGAGGAAGTAGTCGTACAGCTCCGTGGCGAGCCCCGGCTCCGGACGGCCCACCACGGCCAGCGCCGAGAAGGGCAGGCCGTGCCGGCGCAGCGCCGCCACGCCGCGCACGATCTGGTCGTACGCCGGCCGCCCGCCCCGGCCGACCCGGTCCGAGTTGCGCTCCCGCGGCCCGTCCACGCTGACGCTCACCCGGACCCGGTGCTCGGCGAAGAACCGGCACCAGGCGTCGTCGATCAGCGTGGCGTTGGTCTGGACGTGGTGCTCGACCTCCGGGCCGAACGGCGCGATCAGCGCCGCGAGGTGCTCCCGGCCGGCAGCGAGGGGCTCACCGCCGTGCCACACCACCGAGAACCGGCCGGCCCGCGCCCACGGGTTGACCGACGCCGCCACCGCCTCCGCCACCGGAACCGGCATGCGCCGGTCGGCCGCCCGGAACGGCAGGTAGCAGTACGCGCAGTCGAGGTTGCAGAGGGTGGTGGGCTGCATCACGACGTACGTCGGGACGGTGGCCAGGCCACGCATCCCGCCGATCGACTGTCCCCGAGCAGCCATCGCCCTCCTCTACCGTGCCTGAGGAGCTGTCCAGGCACAGGGGGTGCCGGGCAGCGTTGAGGGTGCCCTTCAGGCTAGGCGGCGACGGCCACTCGGGTGAAGCCCTGATCAGGTGCCCGTACGATCACCAGAGCGTGATCAACCCCGGGTGTGCTGCCCGATCATCTGGACGTTGCCGGAGCCCTCGATGATCTCGCCGGCCTGCCAGGCGTCGACGCCCCGCCCGGTCAGGGTGGCCAGGGCGCGGTCCGCGTCCTCCGCCGAGACGATCGCGAACATGCCGACGCCCATGTTGAAGGTCGCCTCCATCTCCGGGTCCTCGATCCGGCCCTTGGACTGGACGAGGTCGAAGATCGGCTGCGGCTTCCAGGTGGAGCGGTTGACCACCGCGTCGACGTGCTCCGGCAGGATCCGGACCAGGTTGCCCGGGATGCCGCCGCCGGTGACGTGCGCGAGTGCCCGCACCTCCGCCTCGGCGATCAGCTTCAGGCAGTCCTGCGCGTAGATCTTCGTCGGGGTCAGCAACTCCTCGCCGAGCGTGCGCTGGCGGCCGAAGTCCTCGATGACCACGTCGAGCCGCATCCGGCCGGCGCCGAGCAGCACGTGCCGGACCAGCGAGTACCCGTTGGAGTGCAGGCCGGACGACCGCATCGCGATCACGACGTCGCCGACCTCGACCCGCTCCGAGCTGAGGATCTCGCTCTCCTCCACCACGCCGACGCCGGTGGCCGAGATGTCGTACTCGTCCGGGCGGAGGACGCCCGGGTGCTCGGCGGTCTCGCCGCCCAGGAGTGCGCAGCCCGCGTAGCGGCAGCCGTCGGCGATGCCGGCGCCGATCTCGGCGACCTTGTCCGGAACGACCTCGCCGGTGGCGATGTAGTCCAGCAGGAACAGCGGCTCGGCACCGCAGGCGACCAGGTCGTCCACCACCATCGCGACCAGGTCGATGCCCACCGTGTCGTGGATGTCCATCTGCTGCGCGATGACCAGCTTGGTGCCCACGCCGTCGGTGGACGACGCGAGGATCGGGTTCTTGTACTTCTTCGTGTCCAGCCGGAACAGGCCGGCGAAGCCGCCCAGGTCACCCATCACCTCGGGCCGCCGGGTCTGCTTGACCTTGGACTTCAGCAGCTCGACCGCGCGGTCACCCGCCTCGATCGAGACGCCGGCGTCCGCGTACGAGACCGAGCGTTTGCGCGCCGGGCGGCCGGTGCCGGCCGTCCAGGGCTGGCGGTCGCCGCCAGCACCGGTCGGGCTGCTTCCTGCGCCGCTGCGCTCGGACACGTGCGTCACGGTTCTCCCCTTTGGTGGTTCCGATGCGGACCGGCGCCGGCCGGGCCGCACCCGGTGGTGCTACGGGTGGTGGGTGCTTACGACGACCGGAAGGCCGTGCTGGTCGGAGGTCTCGGCGGTGACCCGCCGGCCGACCGCCTCCAGGACGTGCTTGCCGATCAGGTTCGCGGCGGGCAGCTCGATCGGGTACTCGCCGTCGAAGCAGGCCCGGCAGAGCCGGTTCTTCGGCTGTTCGGTGGCCGCGATGAGACCGGCGAGCGAGACGTACCCGAGGGTGTCGGCACCGATCGACCGGCGGACGCCCTCGTTGTCCAGCCCGTTGGCGAGCAGCTCGGCCCTGGTGGCGAAGTCGATGCCGTAGAAGCACGGCCAGGTCACCGGCGGGGAGGAGATGCGGACGTGCACCTCCAGCGCGCCGGCCTCGCGGAGCATCCGCACGATGGCCCGCTGGGTGTTGCCGCGGACGATGGAGTCGTCGACCACGACCAGCCGCTTGCCGCGCACGTTCTCGCGGAGCGGGTTGAGCTTGAGCCGGATGCCGAGCTGGCGCAGCGTCTGCGACGGCTGGATGAAGGTCCGCCCGACGTACGGGTTCTTCACCAGGCCGGCACCGTACGTGATGCCGGACTCGGCCGCGTAGCCGATGGCGGCCGGCGTGCCGGACTCCGGGACGGGGATCACCATATCGGCCTCGACCGGGTGCTCCTTGGCGAGCTGGCGGCCGATCTGCACGCGCGCCGCGTGCACGTTGCGGCCGGCGATGGTGGCGTCGGGACGCGCGATGTAGACGTACTCGAAGAGGCAGCCCTTGGGCTCCGGCGGCGCGAACCGGGTGGAACGCAGCCCGTCCTCGTCGATCGCGATCAGCTCGCCGGGCTCGACCTCGCGGACCACGCTCGCGCCGACGATGTCCAGCGCCGCGGTCTCGCTGGCGACCACCCAGCCGCGCTCCAGCCGGCCGAGCACCAGCGGGCGGACGCCGTGCGGGTCGCGGGCAGCGTAGAGAGTCGACTCGTCCATGAAGACGAAGCTGAACGCGCCCCGCAGCCGGGGCAGCACCTCCAGCGCGGCGGCCTCGACCGACAGGTCGGGCCGGCTGGCGAGCAGCATGGTCACCAGGGAGGTGTCGTTGGTGGCGCCGTCGGCGACCAGCCCCCGCTCGCCGACCTCCCGCTGAAGGTCGGCGGTGTTGACCAGGTTGCCGTTGTGGGCCAGCGCGATCGTCGTGCCGGAGGTGGTGGCGCGGATCGTCGGCTGGGCGTTCTCCCAGTTGGAGGCGCCGGTCGTGGAGTAGCGCGCGTGACCGATGGCGACGTGCCCGCGCAGGCTGGCCAGGGTCGGCTCGTCGAAGACCTGGGCGACCAGGCCGAGGTCCTTGTAGACCACCACGCCGGAGCCGTCGCTGACCGCGATGCCGGCCGCCTCCTGCCCCCGGTGCTGCAACGCGTACAGCCCGAAGTAGGTCAGGTTGGCGACCTCCTCGCCGGGTGCCCAGACGCCGAAGACGCCGCACGCGTCCTGGGGGCCGGGACGTTGGGGATCAAGGTCGTGGCTCAGCCGGCCATCGCCTCGGGGCACCTGCCGCTCCCTTATGCTGGACTGGCCTTGCGGGATCGCGGGATCCGCACTGTTCGGCCGGGACCACTGTCGTCGCCTGACAGTGTACGCGAACCCGAGTCGACACAGAAAGTCACGAAATGGGTGCGGCCCGTTACCAGGCGTCGATCGCCATCGCAGCTAGAGCGGCAGGTACGCGGAGAGATCCGCCCGGATTCCGCTCACCCGTACGCGACCCTCCGTGACCGCCTCGCCCCAGTCGAGGCGACCGGTGGCGATGCGCAGCCAGGTCTCCGGGTCCGTTTCCACCACGTTCGGCGGGGTGCCACGGGTGTGTCGGGGACCCGGAACGCACTGAACTGCACCGTAAGGTGGGACACGCACCTCCACCGATCGGCCGGGGGCACGCTCCGCGAGGGCGGTCAACAGGGCACGGACCGCCCCTCGGTACACCGACCGGTCGGGGGTACGCCCCTCGTCGAGCGCCGACAACGCCGCCGCGACCGCGGCGGACTTAACGTGCGGAGAGGACACGACGGGACGATACGACTCGCGCGCAGCGCGCATCACGCTGGCCCTGGGTCGCGCTGATCCGGTCAGACAAGGCATAGTTGCCGACGGCGTATTCGTACCGTGATGATCCCCGGCCCGGCGCCCGCCGGCCGCGGAGGTAGGTCAGTCCGGAAGGGCGGTGGACGTGTCAACACACCGACGTGCCTGGAAGCAGCGGGCCGGTGTGGTCATGGCGCTGGTTGTCGGCGCCCTGCTCACCGCCCCCGCCACCCCGGCGTTCGCGGCCGATGTCGCCGTTACCCCCGGCTCGGTCACCGTGAACGCCGGCAGCGACGCCACCGTCACCGTCACCGTCACACCGCGCGGCGACGACGAGACAGCCCAGATCAGCCTCTCCGGGCTACCCTCCGGCGTCACCTGCTCGCGCGGGTGCGGTGAGATCCGTTTCACCCCGCCGAACCTGCCGAAGTCCCAACTGGTGACGATCAGGGCGAACGACAACGCCGCCGACGCCAACGCCACGGTCACGGTCGCGGTCGAGGCCGACTCGGGTCCCGGCACGGCCACGTTCCAGCTCAACGTCAAGGGCAAGGCCGCCCCGCAGCCGACTCAGGCGCAGACCGTGAAGTCGGTCTCCGGCAAGGTCGTCAACCAGGCCACCGGCGACGCCGTGCCGAACGCCGTGGTGATCCTCCAGGACGCCAGCGGCAAGAAGTTCGACACGATCACCGGCGACGACGGCAGCTTCCGCTTCACCGGTAGCACCAGCAACCCGATCGCCCCCGGCCGGCTGGACATCGGCGCGAGCTTCGACAACATCTACGCCACCAAGAGCTTCAACGCCTCGGCCGGACAGACCATCACCGGCCAGCGGATCGCCCTCGCGATCAAGACCGAGGTGACGCCGAGCGCCACGCCGTCGGCCTCCGCGGAGGCGCTGCCCTCCGAGGAGGCGACCGAGGAGGGCACCGAGGAGTCGGCCGACGCAGCGGCCGCCCCGACCAACGCCAGCAACGAGGACTCGGGCGGCATCGGCTCGCTGCTGATCATCCTGCTCGGCGGTCTCCTCGTCGCCGCCGGTGTCGGCACCATCGTGCTGCTCTGGATGCGCCGCAAGGAGAACGGCGACGACGCCGAGGACGACGCGGCTCCGGCCGCCGCTGCTGGCGGCGCGGTGCCGGGCGCCCGGGGCGCGTACCGCGGCGCGGACGACCACACACGGGTCGTCAACCCGGCCGCGGCGGCTCCCACGATGGTCGGCGGCGCCGGGCTCAGCGACGCACCGACGATGATGCACCGCCCGGTGGTCGACGACGTCCCGCCCGACCCGTACGGCGCTCCCCCGCAGCCGTACGGCGCTCCCGCCGGCCCGGGCGGCGGCTGGGCCGGCAACGGCTACGGCAACGACCCTTCCGCACCGGCCGGCTACGGCGCGGCCGGCTACGGCAACGCCCCGTCCTCGGGCGGGGGCTACGGCACCGCGCCGTCGTCCGGCGGCGGCTACGGCGGCAACGACTACGGCGCGCCCGCCGGGGCACCGGCCGGGACGGGCTACCCGCCGGCTCCGGGCGGCGCGCCCGGCTACGGCGAGCGGTACGACGAGCCGACCGGCCGCTACCAGGGCGACGCCACGCAGTACCCGGCACCGGCCGACCCGTACGCGACCGGCATGTACCAGCCGGACGCCGGCTACGGCCAGGCCGATCCCGCGCCCTACGGCCGGGGCGGCGAGCCGACCGGCGGGTACGACCAGCGGGGCGGGTACGACCAGGGTGGCTACGGCCAGCAGGGCGGCTACGGCCAGGAGCCCCCGGCCGCACAGCGCGGCGGCTACGACGACCGGGGCTACGACGACCGCGGCGGCTACGACCAGGGCGGCTACGGCGGCGGGTACGGGCAGCAGGGCGGCGGCTACGGCCAGGAGCCCCCGGCGGCCCAGCGCGGCGGCTACGACGACCGCGGCGGCTACGACCAGGGCGGCTACGGTGGCGGCTACGGCGATCCGGCGCAGGCCGGCGGCCGGGGCCGGCCTGACGGCCCGCCGCAGGACCGCAGCGGCCGCCGCCTGGACTGGCTGGACGACTGACACCGGGAACACGACAAACGCTGAGGGGCCGTCCGGCATCGGACGGCCCCTCACTCGTCGCGGCGCGGTTGGCCACCTGCACGAGGTGGTGCCCGATCCCGCTCGTCGCCGACGGTCCGCCGCAGCGAGATCTGCACGACGGCGGCTGGAAGACCTTCGCGCCCCTTTGCTCTGCTTCACCGGACGCGATGGTTTCGCGCGATTCCGTTGCGTGGGATGAGGCAGAGCAAAGGGCGCGCGCATCGAACGGGACGGCGGCAGCGGCCGGCAGGGGTGAGCAGGAGAACCAGCGAAGGACGGCCCGGATACGACGGGGCCTGGAATCGGCCGAGCGGTGCGGCCGCGGGTGCCGGTCAGGCGCGGGTGAAGACGCCCTGGCGGAGCACCGGCACGACGTCCGACACGCCGACCGCCACGGCGATGTCCACGTCGCCGGCGAATCCGCCCTCGGCGAGTTCCCGACCGGAGACGCTGCCCCGGACGGCCGCCGGGACGTCCGGCGTGCTGGCCAGCGCGGCGAGGGCCACGGCCGCCTCGACGGACAGGCCGCCCGGCACCCCGGACAGCGCGTCGAGGACGCAGGCAGCGCCGAGCTGGTCCTCCACCGAGGGGCGCAACGACCCGTCCGGCCAGCGCTCCCCGGCGGCGATGACGCCGATCGGCGCGTCGGTCGAGCCGTACCCCTCGTCGCGGAGCCAGCGCCCGACGGCGCGGGCGTTGCGCAGGCAGGCCGCGACGACCGGCAGGCCGGTGGCGCTGGCGGCGGCGCTGATCGCCGAGCCGTTCGGCGACGGCAGGACCAGGTCGGCGACGGCCGGCGCGGTGCTCAGGGCCGCCGGCGACAGCGACCACGGATGGTCCGGGGTGGTGCGCCGGCGGCCGACCGCGGCGACGGCACCGACCCGGACGGCGTACTCGGCGGCCTGTTCGCCCCACGGGAACGGGTGCACCCGCATGCCCCGGGCGACCGCCACCTCCACGGCGGTGGTGAACGAGAGCACGTCCACCACCACCAGGGCGGCGCAGACGCGGCCGAGCTCGGCCGCCCCCGCCAACCCCCACTCGAACCGGGCACCCGATCCGGGTTGGGTGTAGACGGCGGCGGCCAACGCCTCAGCGCTTGTCAGGGGCGGAGGGCTGCTCGGAGTCACCGGAGGCCGAGTCGGACGCCTCGGTGGCGTCGCCGGTCGTCGCCACCTGCTCGGCCGTCTCGACCGGCGGGGTCGCGATCACCCCACCGGGTGAGGCGACGCCGCCCGCCGGCTCCTCGGTCGGCTCCTCGGCCTCGGCGATCGGCTCGGGTGCGCCGGTCACCGGGTCCGGGCCGGACGACGCAATCGGCTCGCTCACGACCTCGGCCGGGTCGACCGGCTCGGCGTCGGTCCCGGTGGGCAGGGGCACCGCCTCGACGGCGCCGGCCACGCCGGCCGCCGGGGCGTCCACTTCCAGGACCTCCGACCCGCCGAAGAGGCGGGGCAGGGTGGCGCTGTGCGCGGCGTGCAGCTCGTCCAGGTCGATCCGGAACTGGCCGTGCACCTCCAGGGCACCGCCGGCCGGGTCGGTGACGCCGATCAGCTCGAACGGCACCCCGTGCTCGGCGGCGAGCGCGGTGAACGCCTTCTCGTGCCCACGCGGCACCGAGACCAGCGCACGACCGGCGGACTCGCTGAACAGGAAGACGAACGGCATCGACCCGCCCTCGAACCGCTCCGGCACGGCGATCCGGGCCCCGACGCCCCGCCGCAGGCAGGACTCGACCAGGCTCTGCGCGAGACCACCGTCGGACAGGTCGTGCGCGGAGCTGAGGTGCCCGACCCGCGCGGCCTCCGCCATCAGGTCGGCGAGCGCCCGCTCGCGGGCGAGGTCGACCTGCGGGGGTACGCCGCCGAGGTGCTCGTGGGTCACCCACGCCCACTCGGAGCCGGACAGCTCCACGTGGGTCTCGCCGAGCAGGTAGATCTGGTCGTGGTCGCCGCTGCCGCGCGGGACGAAGCCCATCGACACCCGGTCGGCGACGTTGTCCAGCACGCCCAGCACGCCCACCACCGGGGTCGGGTGGATGGCGGCGGCACCGGTCTGGTTGTAGAAGCTGACGTTGCCGCCGGTCACCGGGATGCCCAGCTCGGCGCAGCCGTCGGCCAGGCCGCGGACGGCCTCGGCGAACTGCCACATCACGCCCGGGTCCTCGGGCGAGCCGAAGTTGAGGCAGTTCGTGACGGCGATCGGCTTCGCGCCGGTCACGGCCACGTTCCGGTACGCCTCGGCCAGCGCG
The DNA here is from genome assembly GCF_012034245.1 of Micromonospora thermarum. GTDB lineage: Bacteria > Actinomycetota > Actinomycetes > Mycobacteriales > Micromonosporaceae > Micromonospora > Micromonospora thermarum. The sequence goes on from NZ_JAATEO010000022.1 coordinate 81,298, forward strand.
AGCTTCGTGCCGTGGTACGGGTCGAGGCGCGCGTACCGGCCGTTGCCGTCGACGGACAGGGCGACGCCGAGGCCGGTTCGCTCGTCGATCCGGATCACACCGGAGTCCTCCGGCTGGGCGAGCACGGTGTTGCCCAGCACGTACCGGTCGTACTGCTCGGTGACCCAGGTCTTGTCGGCCAGGTTGGGCGACGCGATCATGCGCAGCACGGTCTCCCGGAGCGCCTCCGGGTCGCCCGGCCGGGGCAGCGTCTCCGCCCGGTCGGCCTGGAGCAGGATCAGGTCGGCCGGCTCGCGCATCGGGCGGGCGTACACCGGCCCGTCGTCGACGAGCGAGCCCGGCGGCACGTCGACGACCAGGTGGTCCCGCCAGGTGATGACCAGGCGCCCCGGCTGGCCGTCCGGCGCCGGCGGGGTGACCTCGCCGATGGCGGTGGCGAGCACGCCCCACTTCTCTGCGGTCTTGAGCACCGCCTCCAGCTTGTCCGGCTCGACGACCAGCAGCATCCGCTCCTGGGACTCGCTGGCCAGGATCTCGTGCGGCTCCATGGAGGGCTCCCGCAGCGGGACCCGCTCCAGCCAGACCCGCATGCCGGTGCCGGCCGCGGCGGCGGTCTCGGTGAGCGCGCAGGTCAGGCCGGCGCCGCCCAGGTCCTGGATGCCGACGACCAGCTGGCCGTCGTACAGCTCCAGGCAGGCCTCGATCAGCAGCTTCTCGGTGAACGGGTCACCGACCTGCACCGACGGGCGGCGCTGCTCGCTGCCCTCGTCGAAGGTGGCGCTCGCGAGCACCGACACGCCGCCGATGCCGTCCCGGCCGGTCTTGGCGCCCATCAGCACCACGACGTTGCCCGGGCCGGCGGCCGCCTTGTTCTGGAGGCGGTTGACCGGCAGCACGCCGAGGCAGAGGGCGTTGACCAGCGGGTTGCCCTGGTAGCAGGGGTCGAAGACGACCTCGCCGCCGATGTTGGGCAGGCCGAGGCAGTTGCCGTAGCCGCCGACACCCGCGACCACGCCGGGCAGCACGCGGGCGGTGTCCGGGTGGTCGGCCGCGCCGAAGCGCAGCGGGTCCATCACCGCGACCGGGCGGGCGCCCATGGCGAGGATGTCCCGGACGATGCCGCCGACGCCGGTCGCCGCGCCCTGGTACGGCTCGACGAAGCTCGGGTGGTTGTGCGACTCGACCTTGAAGGTCACCGCCAGCTCGTCGGAGATCTGGACCACGCCGGCGTTCTCGCCGATGCCGGCGAGCAGGCGGTCGCTCGGCGGAGCCTTCTCCCCGAACTGGCGCAGGTGCACCTTGCTCGACTTGTAGGAGCAGTGCTCGCTCCACATGATCGAGTACATCGCAAGCTCGGCCTGCGTGGGCCGGCGGCCGAGGATCTGCCGGATCCGCTCGTACTCGTCGTCCCGGAGGCCCAGCTCGGTGTACGGCTGGAGCTCGCCGGGCGTACCGCCGGCGCGGGGGACGGTGTCCACGCCGTCGGCCCAGTCGGCCGGCACGGCTTCCCCGGCCGGCGCTGCGGGCGCGGCCGGAATGGCGTCCGAGGTCTCCCGGACCGGGTCCTGGGTGGTCATGAGCTCTCCTCGCTGCGCTCAGGGCCGCCCGTCGGGCGGGTGAGCCGACCGATGATGCCGCGCACGGTCACGCCGGGGCCCCCACCAGGTGCTTGAGCACCGAGGTGAAGAAGCCGAGGCCGTCCAGGGAGGGACCGGTGAGCGCCTCCACCGCGTGCTCCGGGTGCGGCATGATGCCGACCACGTTGCCGGCGGAGTTGGTGATGGCGGCGATGTCGCGCTGAGACCCGTTGGGGTTGCCGCCGACGTAGCGGGCGACGACCCGGCCCTCGGCCTCGAGCTGGTCCAGCGTCGCGGTGTCCGCGACGTAGCAGCCCTCGCCGTTCTTGACCGGGATCAGCACCTCCTGGCCGGGCTGGAACGCGTTGGTCCAGGCGGTGCCGACCGACTCGATCCGGAGGACCTGGTCGCGGTTGCGGAAGTGCAGGTGCTGGTTGCGGGTCAGCGCGCCGGGCAGCAGGTGGGCCTCGCAGAGGATCTGGAAGCCGTTGCAGATGCCGAGCACCGGCAGGCCGCCCTGGGCGGCGTCCACGATCGTCTCCATGACCGGGGCGAACCGGGCGATGGCGCCGCAACGCAGGTAGTCGCCGTACGAGAAGCCGCCGGGCAGGACGACCGCGTCCACGCCGTGCAGCTGCGGGTCACCGTGCCAGAGGCGGACCGGCTCGGCGCCGGCGATCCGGACGGCCCGCGCGGCGTCCCCGTCGTCGAGCGACCCGGGGAACGTGACCACACCGACCCGGGCGGTCACGAGCGGGCGTCCACGGTCTCGTCGGCCTCGACCAGGCGGACGGTGAAGTCCTCGATGACCGGGTTGGCGAGCAGCTTGTCGGCGATCTCCCGAGCGCGGTCCAGGTCCGGTTCACCGGTGAACTCGATCTCGATCCGCCTGCCGATCCGGACCGAGGCGACGTCGCTGACGCCGAGCCGGGGCAGCGCGTTTGCGACGGCCTGGCCCTGCGGATCGAGGATCTCGGGCTTGAGCATGACGTCGACGACGACGCGAGGCACTGGGCACTCCTGACTGTGTACGCAGTTGGGTGCCGACCCACTACGGGCGAGCGCAGCCAGCCTACCTGGCAGATGCCGCCCCGGACGCACCGGCCGTACGCGGTTCAGGCAGTGATCGACATTGTCAGCGCGGGCGGCCGGAGATCGATGCGAGTTCGTTGCATTCCCGATGCGATTCCGTTGCCGTCCGAGCCCGTTCGTCACCTTTCGCCAGGTCGGGCGTCCGCCGCCGAAGACATTGATTCTTTTCGATGAAACACTTGTGAACCACATCTCAGGGCCCTACCGTACATCGTCAGATATCGATAGATGTCCCTCGCCGGCGGGCCACCCGCTCCCGTCGGCCGGCAGGTCAGACCCGGTGAACCCGGGCCCAGCCCCCGAAGGAGCCCCGCACATGCGCATCCGATCCCTGGTCGCGGTCCTCGCCACCGCGGTGGCCGGCGTGCTCGGCGCCAGCTCCGGCGCCGTCGCCAACCCGACACCCACGCCCTACATCATCGGCGGCAGCTACGTCTCGTCGGCGCCGTGGGCCGCCGCGGTGTTCAGCAACGGCTCGTTCACCTGCTCGGGCACGATCATCGCCCCGCAGTGGGTGCTCACCGCCCGGCACTGCCTCGGCGGGACGATGTCCGTCCGGGTCGGCAGCGTCTACCGCTCCTCCGGCGGGGTCACCCGCACCGTGAGCGCCACCTACGGCCGGTACGACCTGGCCCTGATGCGGCTGTCCAGCTCGGTGAGCACCAGCTACGTGACGCTGGCCAGCAGCAACCCGCCGATCGGCTCGACGAACTCGATCTACGGCTGGGGCATGACCTGCTACAGCGGCTGCTCCGCCTCCAGCCAGCTCAAGACCGCGAGCGTCCAGGTCACCAGCAACAGCGCCACCGACGCGTACGGCGGGCAGGCCATCCGGAGCACCCGGATCAACGGCAACGCGTGGCGGGGCGACTCGGGCGGCCCGCAGTTCTACAACGGCCGCCAGGTCGGCGTCGCGTCGACCGCCGACGGCTCCAGCATCCAGAACTACGGCAGCGTCGCGTACAACCGGGCCTGGATCACCTCGGTGGCCGGTGTCTGACGGTTAGCGCCTCGGCGGTGCGGATGGCCGGCGGAGTGCCGGCCGTCCGCGCCGCGCGGTTTTTCAGCATCCGACCAGGTGAACAGGGCTCACGATGGGCCCCACGATCGGCTGACAGCATCGGAAACGTGCTGGTCGTGACGACGGATCAACTTCCCGGCTACGAGATCCGCCAGATCCTCGGCGAGGTGGTCTCCTCGATGGCCAGGACGCGGAACCCGTACCGCGAGGGAGTGAAGAACCTGCGCGGCGGCGCGTACGACCCCATGGCGCCGGACAACCTGACCCGCTGGCGGACCGACTCGGTGGCCCGGCTCGGCGAGGAGGCCCGCCGGCTCGGCGCGAACGCGGTGATCGGGATGCGGTTCGACAGTCGGGACTGCGGCGAGATGTGGATGGAGATCTGCGCGTACGGCACGGCGGTGATCGTCGTACCCAAGGTCCCCGACGTCATGCCGCCCGACCAGCCCCTGGTCGCCGCGGAGACGGCCCACGAGGGCGAGTTCGCGGAAGAACCCGGCGGCATCGCCGAACCGGCGAGCGCCCCGAACCTGCGCACCGCAGCCGAAACCCCCACCCGCGAAACCTAGCGGACCACCCCGCCCCGACCGCGTTGATCATGGAGTTAGCGGGTGATTTGGAGATCGACTCACCCGCTAACTCCATGATCAACCGGGGAAGCGAGCAGGCTAGAGGATGGGGGGTGGGGTGTAGGTGGTGGCCTGCGGGTGGGCCGCCGCCACCTCGGCTACGCGGTCCGCTACGGCCTGGACCTGGGTGGGGGCGGCGCCGACGAAGGCGCGCCGGTCGGCGACCAGTTCGTTGATCTCGGCCCGGCTCAGGTTGAGGCGGCTGTCCCCCGCGAGGCGGTCGAAGAGGTCGTTCTCGGGGGCGCCCTTCTCGCGCATGGCGAGGGCGACGGCGACCGCGTGCTCCTTGATCACCTCGTGGGCCACCTCGCGACCCACACCGCGCCGGACCGCCGCCACCAGGATCTTGGTGGTGGCCAGGAACGGCAGGAACCGCTCCAGCTCCCGGTTGATCACCGCCGGATACGCCCCGAACTCGTCCAGCACGGTGAGGAACGTCTGGAACAGTCCGTCAGCGGCGAAGAAGGCGTCCGGCAGGGCCACCCGGCGCACCACCGAGCAGGACACGTCGCCCTCGTTCCACTGGTCGCCGGCCAGCTCGCCGACCATCGACAGGTAGCCCCGGATGATCACCGCGAAACCGTTCACCCGCTCCGACGAGCGGGTGTTCATCTTGTGCGGCATGGCGCTGGACCCGACCTGACCCGGCTTGAAGCCCTCGGTGGCCAGCTCCTGACCGACCATCAGGCGGATCGTGGTCGCCAGCGACGACGGCCCGGCCGCGACCTGCGCCAGCGCCGACAGCACGTCGAAGTCGAGCGAGCGCGGGTAGACCTGGCCCACGCTGTCCAGCACCCGGTTGAAGCCGAGGTGCTCGGCGACCCGCCGCCCCAACTCGGCGACCTTGTCGGCGTCGCCGTCGAACAGGTCGAGCTGGTCCGCGGCGGTGCCCACCGGGCCCTTGATCCCCCGCAGCGGGTACCGGCGAATCAGGTCGTCCAGCCGCTCGTACGCGATCAGCAGCTCCTCAGCGGCCGACGCGAAGCGCTTGCCCAGCGTGGTGGCCTGCGCCGCGACGTTGTGCGAGCGACCGGTCAGGACCAGGTCGGAGTGCTCGACAGCGAGCCGGGCGAGGCGGGCCAGAGTGGCGACCACCCGGTCCCGGATCAGCTCCAACGACGCCCGGACCTGGAGCTGCTCGACGTTCTCCGTGAGGTCCCGGGAGGTCATCCCCTTGTGCACGTGCTCGTGCCCGGCGAGGGCGCTGAACTCCTCGATCCGCGCCTTCACGTCGTGCCGGGTGACCCGCTCCCGCTCGGCGATCGAGGCGAGGTCGACCTGGTCGAGCACCCGCTCGTACGCCTCGACCACCCCGTCCGGCACGGCGACGCCGAGATCCCGCTGAGCCCGGAGGACGGCGAGCCACAGCCGCCGCTCCATCCGGATCTTCTCCTCCGGGGACCACAGGGCGGCCAGTTCGGGCGAGGCGTACCGGTTGGCGAGCACGTTCGGGATCGTCGTCACGTACCGCATTCTCCCGTACGCGCTGGCCGCGACCTCAGCGGCATAGCGCCGCGGGTGACGTCACACCTCCGGGACCTCGTGCACGGTCGCGCTCACCACGAGGGTCTTCGTCTGCGTGCCGTGGGCGTGTGCTGTCAGGTCGCACGCGCGGGTCTCCGCAGTCCGCCAGAAGTCCGTGGCAGGTCAGGTGCTCTGCGTCAGAGCATCTTGGTCGTAGTGCAGCTCATGCAGGTGGCTGCCCTTGACGAGAACCGAAACCTCGACCGGGCGACCGTTGACTGAGCGGATCACCCGCAGCTGACGCAGCACTGGTACGTACGGCGGCAAGTCGAGCTCCTCGATCTCCTCCGTCGTTGGCATCCGTGCCGATACACGGTCGCGCACGTGCTGCTGCGGATAGCCGAGGTCCGCCAAGACCCTTGGGGCCCCGCCCCTAATCTTGCGGTGCTCGGCCAGCTCGGTACCCCTGGCGATGGCCGCCGGGTAATACGACCAGGACAACTCGACCGGCTCGTCGTCATGCAGGAGCAGCCGATGCCGCAGGATGGCTCGCTCGCCCTCGGCCAACTCCAATCCGTGCGCCACCTCGTCTGGTGGCACGACCTCCGCCACGGAAAGGAGCCGATAGGTGTAGCCGTCGGGCGAAGGGGTGACGTATGCCGACGCCTCGACAGCCAGTGGCCGCCTCCGCCGGACGTAGACGCCCTTACCGACCTCGCTGTAGACAGAGCCCTCCGCTTTCAGCGCGCCGAGGGCGCGCTGCACTGTCGCGGTGGCAGCGGAGTACTGCTGCACGAGCGTCGGGATCGACGGCAACTGCGACCCCGGAGCAAGCTCGCCGGACATGATGCGGGACCGGAGGTCGGCCGCGATCTGCTCATGGCGCGGGCGGCCGTCGGTTCCGCTGGCCATGTCGGGCTCCCGCTCCGTCAATCGATCGACAGCTCGTACCGTAGGCGCCGGCCCCACGGCACCATCGTCATGATGCTGACCTCAACCGGTACGCCTTCTTCCGTGCTCAGCACACGGGTGAGGCCCAGTGCCCACTCGTGACCGGTCAGGTCAAGCATGCGCCGCTCGGCCGCGTCGGGCTGACGCGTGTAGACGTCTTCCCGTACCCGCCTCGGACGATAGCCCAACTCGGCGAGCAGCCTGACGGCCCCACCGCGGATCTTCCGCTGCTCGGCAAGGGCGGTGCCGCGGGCGATGGAGACCGGGTAGTACGAGTCGGTCAACTCCACTGGCTGACCGTCCAGCAGCATCAACCGTCGTCGGACGATCACGCGATCGCCCGGTGCCAGGCGAAACGCCTCAGCCACCTCGGCGACCGGCACCACTTCACGCACCTCGAGCAGTCGCTGGGTGCCAACCCCGCCCTGCCCCGCCGCATCGGCGGCCCATGCGTCCCCACCGTGAGCTTCATGCGATCGGACGTAGGGCATCGAGACGCTGAGCCACTCACGCATCTTCGCCTCCTTGCCGACTCCGTCGGGGCCAGGGTATCCACCCCCAAGCACCCTCACGGCATCACATCCTTGCTGCCTTATTCGATAGGCAGTAAGGTGGTCAATGCGCGCCCGATCCGACGGCGCGCACCGGCCCGTGACGGGGCGGGCGTAGGCCTCTCGCCCGACAGCGGACACCCTGACCGCCGCACTCGCCTGCGGCGGTGGGGACACCGCCGTGCGCCCGCCCCCCGCCGACAGGAGTGGAAGATGGGTGTCTACCGATCCACGGTCAGCCGGTCCTGGCACCGCGAGGAGGCGGAGGCCGAGGCGGCACGCGAGATCCTGGCGAGCCACGTACTTGATCGGGAGAGCGGCCTCTGCGCGGTCTGCCTGGTCCCCGGCCCGTGCGGTCCGGCCAACGCGGCGGCGAACCGCTTGGTCGACCTGGGCCGCCCGGTGCTGCCCGCTCACCGGCCGCGCCGCCGGCGGGCCGGCTGGCGGGACTGGTTCCGGTCGGCGACGGCAGCTCAGGGAGGGACCTGGGCGCAGGCGAAGACTGCAGTGCAGCCGCCGCGCCGCGCACCGCTGCTCACGTTCGTCTGGCTCATCCGGCTCGGCGTAGTCACTACCGTTCCGAACGCCGGGGTCACGCCGTGACCGCGCGCCCCGGGCTGCCGATTCGCGTGGGTGACGTGGTGGAGCTGGCCGAACAGCACTACTGCTACGGCCTCGGCACGCTGACCCTGCGGGTGGTCGAGGTGGGTCGCCGGGAGCGACACAGTGACGGCCTCTGGATCCACCTGCGTGGCGTCGAACTCGACGACCCACGCGGCCCGCGCCAGCGTCGGCTGCTCGCCCGCATCGACGCCGTCCGGATCAGGCCGGCACCGGGCCCGGTCGCGCACGTGCCCGTCCGGCCGGGCTGGGGCTGCGCTGGTTGCGGGCAGGCGTGGCCGTGCCCGGACCGGCGGCAGCGCCTGCTCGACCGGTACGCCGGAGACCGGGCGGCGCTCGGCGTCTACCTGGGCATGCAGTAGGCCGACGCTGCGTCGGACCTGCGTCACCTGCCCGCCGAGGCGCTGCACGCACGGTTCCTCGGCTGGCTGCGCGACGACGGCGCGGGACCAACCGGCCACTGACGGAAGGCCGGTGCCCGCCATGGAGGGCAGGCGCGGCCCAACCGTCAGCGCTCCAGGATCGCCGTCACGCCCTGGCCGCCGGCGGCGCAGATCGAGATGAGGCCCCGGCCGCCGCCCTTCTCCGCGAGCAGCTTGGCGAGCGTCCCGACGATCCGGCCGCCGGTGGCCGCGAAGGGGTGCCCGGCGGCCAGCGAGGACCCGTTGACGTTCAGCCTGTCCCGGTCGATGGCGCCGAGCGGGGCGTCCAGCCCCAGCCGGTCCTTGCAGAACTCCGGCGACTCCCAGGCGGCCAGCGTGGCCAGCACCTGCGAGGCGAACGCCTCGTGGATCTCGTAGTAGTCGAAGTCCTGGAGGGTCAGGCCGGCGCGGGCCAGCATCCGGGGCACCGCGTACGCGGGCGCCATCAGCAGCCCCTCGTCGCCGTGCACGAAGTCGACGGCGGCGGCCTCCGACCAGGTGAACCATGCCTGCACCGGCAGGCTGTGCTCCCGCGCCCACTCCTCGCTGGCCAGCAGCACCGTGGAGGCGCCGTCGGTCAGCGGCGAGGAGTTGCCGGCGGTCATGGTGGCCTGGTCGGCGTCCGGACCCTTCGTCCCGAAGACCGGCCGGAGGCCGCCGAGCTTCTCCAGGGTGGTGTCCGGCCGCAGGTTCTGGTCGCGGGTCAGCCCGAGGTACGGCGTCATCAGGTCGTCGAAGAACCCCCGCTCGTACGCGGCGGCCAGCCGCTGGTGCGACCGCAGCGCCAGCTCGTCCTGCGCCTGCCGGTCGATCTGCCAGCGGACGGCGGTGCGGGCGGCGTGCTCCCCCATGGACAGGCCGGTGCGCGGCTCGGCGTTGCGCGGGATGTCCGGCCGGAACGGCTGCGTCGGCCGGAGCCGCGCGGCGATCCTCAGCCGCTCGCCGAGGGTGCGGGCGTTGTTCAGCTTGAGCAGCGTGCGGCGCATCTCCTCGTTGACGGCGAGCGGCGCGTCCGAGGTGGTGTCGACGCCACCGGCGATGCCCACGTCGATCTGCCCGAGAGCGATCTTGTTGGCCACCAGGATGGCCGCCTCCAGGCCGGTGCCGCAGGCCTGCTGGATGTCGTACGCGGGGGTGTGCGGGTCGAGCTTCGAGCCGAGCACCACCTCGCGGGTGAGGTTGAAGTCGCGCGAGTGCTTCAGCACCGCCCCGGCCACGACCTCACCGACCCGCTGGCCGGCCAGCCCGAAGCGGGCCACCAGCCCGTCGAGCGCCGCCCCGAGCATGTCCGAGTTGGACGCCTCCGCGTACCGCGAGTTGGAGCGGGCGAAGGGGATGCGGTTGCCGCCGATGACCGCGACCCGCCGGATGTTCTGCACGATCCCGCCTCCTCGAAAGGCTTGCCCTCAACCTACTCGTCAGTAGGCTACGCCTATGACCGACAGGTACGCGAGCTTCGTCCAATCGGGGGCCGGCCGCGCGCTGGTCAAGCGCCTCGGGCTGCCCGACCCGCCGCGCCTGCGCCGGCACCGCCCCGGCGACCCGCTCCTCCCCGGGCCCGTCCTGCTCGGCGCCGCCACCGGTGGCCGCCTCGCCGAGCCGGTCGGCAAGATCCTGACCGCCGCCGGGGTCGAACTGCGCGACCCGGCCGCCGGCAGCGACGAACGGGTCGGGGACGCCCCGGCGCAGCAGGCGGCGCCGTCCCCGCAGGCCGACGCCCGGTTCGGTGCCCTGGTGTACGACGCCACCGGCATCACCGACTCGACCGGGCTGCGCCAGCTGTACGACTTCTTCCACCCGCACGCCCGCTCGGTGCTGCCCAGCGGCCGGGTGATCGTGCTGGGCACCACGCCCGCCGAGTGCTCGTCGCCCCGGGAGGCCACCGCGCAGCGGGCCCTGGAGGGGCTGACCCGCAGCATCGGCAAGGAGTTCGGCCGGGGGGTCACCGCCCAACTCGTGCACGTCACCCCCGGCGGTGACGCGAGCACGCTCACCAGCCTCGAGGCCACCCTCCGGTTCCTGCTCTCCGGGCGGTCGGCGTACGTGTCGGGGCAGGTGGTCCGGGTCGGCACCGGGCGCGCGGAGCCGCCGGCCGACTGGGACCGCCCGCTCGACGGGCAGATCGTGCTGGTCACCGGCGCGGCGCGCGGGATCGGCGCGGCGCTGGCCCGGGTCCTCGCCCGCGACGGCGCCCAGGTGGTCGCCCTCGACATCCCGGCCGCCGGGGACGAGCTGGCCCAGGTGGCGAACGAGATCGGCGCGACCGCCGTCCAGCTCGACCTGACCAGCCCGGACGCGCCGGCCCGGCTCGCCGAGCACCTGGCCGCCCGGCACGGCCGGGTCGACGCGGTGGTGCACAACGCCGGCATCACCCGGGACAAGACCCTCGGCCGGATGGACGTCGACCGCTGGGACTCGGTGCTCGACGTCAACCTGTCCAGCCAGGAGCGGATCAACGACGTGCTGCTGGAGCGGGAGCTGATCCCGGCCGGCGGCCGGCTCGTCTCGGTCTCCTCGATCGCGGGGATCGCCGGCAACCGCGGGCAGACCAACTACGCCACCAGCAAGGCCGGCGTGATCGGCCTGGTGGAGTCACTGGCCCCGGCGCTGCGGGACCGCGGCATCAGCGTCAACGCCGTCGCCCCCGGCTTCATCGAGACCCGGCTGACCGCCCGGATCCCGCTGATGCTCCGCGAGGCGGGCCGGCGGATGAACAGCATGTCCCAGGGTGGCCTGCCGGTCGACGTGGCCGAGACGATCGGCTGGCTCGCCTGGCCGGCGAGCAGCGCGGTCAGCGGCAACGTCGTCCGGGTCTGCGGCCAGAGCCTGCTGGGGGCGTGATGGCGGACCCGAAGGAACCATCCGACGACCTCACCGTCGACGAGCTGATCGAGGGGCCCACCCGGGTCATCTCGAAGGGCGACCTCGCGGCGCTCCACGCCGGCAACCACGACGTGAGCCTCGAGTCGACCACCGACCTGTCCGCGCTCGCCGACGATCGGACGCACGACCTGACCGCGAGCGCGGCGCGGGTCGTCCGGTCCCGCGTCGAGCTGGCACAGGTCCCGGCGCCGGGCGCGCTCTACCGCCGGGCCCTGCTCGGCGCGCTGCCCGGCCTCGGCGGACGCCGGCGCGCTCCGCAGCCGCCGTCGGTCGAGCTGACCGTCACCGGTGTCCCCGTCGACCGGAGCCACCTCGCCGCGTACGACCGGGTGTGCGGGTTCCGGCTCACCGACCGGCTGCCCGCCACGTTCCCGCACATCATGGGGTTCCCGCTGGCGTTGCGCCTGATGACCGCCCCGGACTTCCCGATCCCGCTCACCGGCGTGGTCCACGTCGGCAACCGGATCACCGTCCACCGGCCGATCAGCGCCGACGAGACCCTCGACTTCACCACGTACGCCGAGAACCTGCGCCCGCACGACCGGGGCCGGCAGGTGGACGTGGTGCTGGTGGGCTCGGTCGGCGGCGAGGAGGTGTGGCGCGGCGTGTCCACGTACCTCGGGAAGGAGCGCACGCCCGGCGGCGGCGAGCGGCGCGACCGGGCCGAGCGGGCCCCGGCGCCGGCCGCCTCGGCCCGCTGGCGGGTCGAGCCGTCGGTCGGTACGGCCTACGCGCGCGTCTCGGGCGACCACAACCCGATCCACACCTCGCGGCTGGGCGCGCGGCTGTTCGGGTTCCGACGCCCGATCGCCCACGGCATGTGGAGCAAGGCGCGCTGCCTGGCCGCGCTGGAGCCCCGGCTGCCGGACGCCTACACGGTCGACGTGGCGTTCAAGCTGCCGCTGCCGCTGCCCAGCACGGTCGGCTTCAGCAGCACCCCGACCGGGGACTTCGCCCTGCACGACTCCCACGGCCGTCCGCACCTGCTCGGGACGCTGCGGGAGGAGGGACGGGCCGCTTCCTGACGCCTTTCGCACCGGTGAACCCGCCCCGGCCCCGAGCATGGGGGCATGGAGTCCGTGCTCGACCTGCTGCGACAGACGGTCACCTCGCCGTGGGTGTACCTGCTGATCTTCGCGCTCACGGCGGTCGACGCGGTCGTCCCGATGGTGCCCGGCGAGGCGGCGGTGATCACCGCCGCCGTGCTCGCCACCTCCGGTGACCCGGACGTGGTCGCGGTCATCGCGTCCGCCGCGATCGGCGCGGTCGTCGGCGACCACGTCTCGTACGCGATCGGCCGCAGCGGCGGCGCGCGGCGGCTGAGCCGCTTCCCGGAGGAGAGCCGGCGGCGCGCCAGCTCGGAGTGGGCGCGCCGGGCGGTGGAGCGGCACGGCGGGCTGATCCTCACCACGGCCCGCTACCTCCCGGGCGGGCGGACGGCGGTGACCCTGACCATGGGCGCGGTGCGCTACCCGCTCCGGTCGTTCCTGCTGTTCGACACGATCGCGGGGGTGACCTGGGCGCTGTACAACGTGCTGCTGGGCTACTTCGGCGGGCTGGCCTTCGAGCGGGATCCGCTCCGGGGGGTCCTGGTCGGCCTGGGCCTGTCGGTCGGGGTGACGGTGCTGATCGAGGCGGTGCGCCGGGCCCGCCACCGCGCCCGCCACCGGATGTCCACGCGCCGCTGACCCCGCGCGGCGGGTGTCGGGAAGGGGCCGTTTCTCACGCCGCCGGCGGGCGCCAGGTGGTGCCCTGCAGGAGTTGTGCGGCGCCGACCCAGGCGACGTTCATCATCCGGGTGGCGGTCTTCTCCGGGTCGGCCTCCGCATGGTCGGCCAGCCAGTCCGCGAGCGACTCGGTCGCGCCCACCAGGGCGTACGCGACCACCTCCAGCTCGGCCTCGGCCACCTCGCGGCCCTCGGCGCGCAGCGCGTGGTCGAGCATCCCGGCCACCACCTCCACCATCCGGGCCCGCATCGCGGCGAGTTCCCCGGCGAACGGCTGCTCACCGCGGGCCTGCCGGTAGAGCACCGCCCAGCCGTCCCGGTGCGCGCCGACGAACCCGAAGAAGGCGCGCAGCCCACGCCAGAGCCGTTCGTCGGCCGGCAGGTCGGGGGCGGCCGCGCCGGCGATGGCCTGCATCATCCGCGTCCCCTCGCGGTGCAGGCAGGCGACGAAGAGTTCCTCCTTGGTGCCCAGGTACGCGTACACCATCGGTTTCGAGATGCCGGCGTCGTCGGCGATCTCGTCCATGCTGGCCGCGTGGAAGCCCCGTCGGGAGAAGACCTTGACCGCCGCGTCGAGCATCTGCTGCTCACGGACGGCCCGCGGCAGTCGTTTGAAGGCGGGGGTGCTGGACACCCTTGCGAGCATACCTACTCGTGCGTAGGGTTACGCGCGAGTAGCCAATTCCCCCGGAAGGTGCGCCCTCATGACTGACTTCGACCCGGCCAACTTCGCCAACGTCGGCCCCAAGGAGTTCGCGCAGCTGGTCAAGTCCACCCCCGACGACAAGATCGCCGAGGTGATGTCCGGTGACCTGCGCGGCAAGATCCTCAGCGAGGTCTTCGGCCGGATGCCGCAGCTGTTCCGCGCCGACCGGGCCGGCTCGACCAACGCGGTCATCCACTGGAACATCACCGGCCGCCCCGACGGTGGCACCGACACCTACGAGGTCGTCATCGCCGACGGCACCTGCACGGTCAACGAGACCCCGCAGCACGACCCGAAGCTGAGCCTCACCATGGGCCCGGTCGAGTTCCTCAAGACCGTCTCCGGTGGCGCCAACCCGGTCATGATGTTCATGACCGGCAAGCTGAAGGCCAAGGGCGACCTGGGCCTCGCCGCCAACATCGCCAACCTGTTCGACATCCCCAAGGCCTGACATGGCCGAGTTCTCGCTTGACCTGACCGAGGAACAGCGGGACCTACGCGACTGGGTGCACGGCTTCGCCGCCGAGGTCGTGCGCCCGGCCGCGGCCGAGTGGGACGCGCGGGAGGAGACTCCCTGGCCGATCATCCAGGAGGCCGCCAAGGTCGGCCTCTACGGCTTCGAGTTCCTCGCCACCTGCTGGGCCGACCCCACCGGGCTCTCCCTGCCCATCGCCAGCGAGGAGCTCTTCTGGGGTGACGCCGGCATCGGCCTGAGCATCTTCGGCACCGGTCTCGCCGTCGCCGCCATCTACGGCGCCGGCACGCCCGACCAACTCGTCGAGTGGGTGCCGCAGTGCTTCGGCGACATCGACTCCCCGGCCGTCGCGGCGTTCTGCACCAGCGAGCCGGAGGCCGGCTCCGATGTCGGCGCGATGCGGACGCGGGCCGTCTACGACGAGGCCACCGACGAGTGGGTGCTGCGCGGGCAGAAGGCGTACGCCACCAACGGCGGCATCGCCGGAGTGCACGTGGTCACCGCCTCGGTCGACCCCGAGCTGGGGTCGCGGGGGCAGGCGGCGTTCGTCGTCCCGCCCGGCACCGCCGGGCTCAGCGCCACCCGCAAGCTACGCAAGCTGGGTCTGCGCGCGTCGCACACCGCCGACGTCTTCCTCGACGACGTACGGGTGCCCGGGCGCTGCCTGCTCGGCGGCAAGGACGCCCTCGACGAGCGGCTGGCCCGGGCCCGTTCCGGGCAGCGCGCCTCCGGTCAGGCCGCGATGCGCACCTTCGAGCTGTCCCGGCCCACCGTCGGCGCGCAGGCGCTCGGCGTGGCCCGCGCCGCCTACGAGTACGCGCTGGACTACGCCAAGGAGCGGGTCCAGTTCGGACGCCCGATCATCGAGAACCAGGCCGTCGCGTTCGCGCTGGCCGACATGAAGATGGAGATCGACGCGGCCCGGCTGCTGGTCTGGCGCGCATCCTGGATGGGGCGCAACAACCGGCCCTTCACGGCCGGCGAGGGTTCGATGTCCAAGCTGAAGGCCGGCGAGGTGGCCGTCGCGGTCACCGACAAGGCCGTGCAGCTGCTCGGCGGCGCGGGTTTCCTGCGGGACCATCCGGTCGAGCGCTGGTACCGGGACGCCAAGATCTACACGATCTTCGAGGGCACCTCCGAGATCCAGCGGCTCGTCATCTCCCGGGCCATCTCCGGCGTCCAGATCCGCTGAGCCGAGCCGGCCCGGCCGGTCCACGGCTGCACCGTTCGTCGACGAAGGGCCCCCGGCATCGGGGGCCCTTCGCGTACCGCCGAAGGAGGCCAGTGGCATGGACCTGCCGTTCGTCGTCGCCACCCTGACCCGCCGCGGATTGCTCACCCCCGGCCGGCCGATCCGGGTCGCCTCCCAGCTCAACGCGCTACGCCGGTGGGGATGGAGTCTCGCCGGCGAGCTGCGCCAGGCCGCCGCCCGGGACCCGGGCCGCACCGCGGTCATCGACGAGCAGGGCGCCGAGCTGACGTACGCCGAGCTGCTCGACCGGTCCGAGGCGCTGGCCCGGGCGCTGCGCGCGGCGTACGGCCTGCACGCCGGGGAGCGGATCGGGGTGCTCTGCCGCAACCACCACGGCCTGATCGAGTCGATCGTCGCCGCCACCCTGCTCGGGGTCG
This sequence comes from Micromonospora thermarum, assembly GCF_012034245.1. GTDB lineage: Bacteria > Actinomycetota > Actinomycetes > Mycobacteriales > Micromonosporaceae > Micromonospora > Micromonospora thermarum. The sequence goes on from NZ_JAATEO010000022.1 coordinate 97,046, forward strand.
ACGCCGTCCTGGTGAACACCGGGCTATCGGCGGCGCAGCTCGCGACCGTCGCCGACGAACAGCGGCTGCGGGTGCTGGTGCACGACGACGAGTTCGCCGAGCGGCTGCTGGGCCTCCCCGACGAACTGCCCCGCCTCGACGAGCGGGCCCGCGAGGAGTTGAGGGTCAACGCCCTGCCCGGCTCGCTGACCCCGCCGGAGCGCGACGGCCGGATCATCGTCCTCACCTCGGGCACCACCGGAGCGCCGAAGGGCGCACGACGACCCACCCCGAACGGCTTCGGCCCGCTGGTCGCCATCATCGACCGCATCCCGCTGCACGTCCGGGACCGGGTGCTGATCGCCGCCCCGATCTTCCACACCTGGGGTTTCGCCGCTCTTCAGGTGTGCTTCGCGCTGCGCGCCACGATCGTCCTGCACCGCCGCTTCGACCCGGCCGCCACGCTGGCCGCCCTCGTGACGCACCGGTGCGACGCGCTCTTCGCCGTACCCGTGATGGTGCAGCGACTGATGGAGGTGCCGGCGCCGGACCCGAAACCCCGGCTGAAGGTCGTCGCGGTCAGCGGGTCCGCGCTGCCCGGCGGTCTCGCCACCGCCTTCATGGACACGTACGGCGACGTCGTCTACAACCTGTACGGCTCCACGGAGGTCTCGTGGGCGTCCATCGCCGGCCCGGCGGAACTGCGCGCCGCCCCCACGACCGCCGGCCGTCCCCCGCACGGCACCCGGGTCGCCATCCTCGACGTGGTCGGCGAGCCGGTGCCGCGCGGCCAGGTCGGCCGGATCTTCGTCGGCAACGAGATGCTCTTCGAGGGCTACACCTCCGGGGCGGACCGGGAACGCCACGACGGCCTGGTCGACACCGGCGACCTCGGCCGGATGAACAGCGACGGCCTGCTCTTCGTCGACGGCCGCGCCGACGACATGATCGTCTCCGGTGGCGAGAACGTCTTCCCGTCCGAAGTGGAGCACCTGCTCGCACAGCTCCCCCAGATCCGCGAGGCGGCCGTGATCGGCGTGCCGGACGCCGAGTACGGGCAGCGGCTCGCCGCGTTCCTCGCGCTGCACCCCGGCGAGACGCTCGACCCGGACGCGGTCCGCGAGTACGTGCGGCACTACCTGGCCCGCTTCTCGGTGCCCCGGGACGTGGTGTTCGTGAAGTACCTGCCGCGCAACGCCACCGGCAAGGTGCTCGCCCGGGAACTACGCCGCTACTACGACTGACCCCCTCCACGCTCAGTCTCGTCGACGCCCTGCTCGGGCTGAACCTCGGCTGGATCGTCGCGCTGGCCGCCAGGATCAACTTCTCCGTCGCCAGATCCGCGGCCGCCTCGCCGCCGCCCTGCGCGATGGTGTCGGCGAGTTGCCGGGCCTCCCGGACACCGTCCCGCACCTCGGCCAGCGGTTCGCTCGTACGCTCGTCCGCCGCCCGCGCCCGGGCCGCCGCCTCCTCGACGATCTTCTCCATCTCGTCGACCTGTCGGCGCAGCTCCTCTTCCCGAGCTCGCTACCTGTCGTGCATGGACATCTCGCCACCTTCGGATCGGCTTCGACCTCCAGGCTGTGGCGGGCCCGGGACCACACCGACGGACGCGAATTCCTGACATGCGCGGAATTGCGGGCGAATCCACGGCGCCGGAGGAGGAATGAGTCGGCATCCCGATACGGCGTCGACACGAACGGCAGCGACATGCCGGCCCGGGAACCGGCGGACAGAACGGGTGGCTTGACGGCCGCCGATGGGTGCGGTCTCGCCCCGGCGGGCCGGACCGGTTCCGGGGACCGCGCGCTGCGCGCGGCCCGGTACCTACCGTTCAGCGGGGAATGACGATCCGGTCCTCGACCGCGGCGGCGGCGATGTCGGTGCGGTGGTGCGAACCGGGCAGGTCGATGCCGCGTACCAGCTCGTAGGCGGCCTCCCGAGCGGCGGCCAGGTCCGGGCCGGTGGCCGTACCGCAGAGGACCCGGCCCCCGGCGGAGCGCAGGGTGCCGTCGGCGTCGCGACGAGTGCCGGCGTGGATGACGCCCGGACGGTCGGCGCCGGTGATCACGTCGCCGGCGCGTGGCGTCGCCGGGTAGCCCTCGGCGGCGACCACGACGGTGACGGCGGCGCCGTCGCGCCAGCGCAGCGGCGGGTGCTCGGCCAGCGTGCCGGTGGCCGCGGCGTGCAGCAGCCCGCCGAGCGGCGTCTCCAGCAACGCGAGGACCACCTGCGTCTCCGGGTCACCGAAACGGGCGTTGAACTCGATCACCCGCGGGCCGGCGGCGGTGATCGCCAGGCCGACGTAGAGCAGGCCCGCGAACGGGGTGCCCCGGCGGCGCATCTCCGCCAGCGTCGGGTGGACGACGTCGCGCATCACCTCGTCGACCAGGCCGGGCGGGGCCCAGGGCAGGGGCGCGTACGCCCCCATGCCGCCGGTGTTCGGGCCGGTGTCGCCGTCGCCGACCCGCTTGAAGTCCTGCGCCGGCAGCAGCGGGACCGCCGCCTCGCCGTCGGTGACGACGAAGAGCGACACCTCCGGTCCGGCCAGGTACTCCTCGATCACCACCCGGCCGCACTCCCGCGCGTGCTCCTCGGCACTGGCGCGGTCGTCGGTGACGACGACGCCCTTACCGGCGGCGAGGCCGTCGTTCTTGACCACGTACGGCGCGCCGAACTCGGTCAGGGCGACGGCGACGCTGTCGGCGTCCGTGCAGGTGTACGCGCGGGCGGTCGGCACGCCGGCGGCGGTCATCACGTCCTTGGCGAACGCTTTCGAGCCCTCCAGCCGGGCGGCCTCGGCGGACGGGCCGAACACGGGGATGCCCTTGGCGCGTACGGCGTCGGCGACCCCCGCGACCAGCGGAGCCTCCGGCCCGACGACGACCAGGTCGACACCGGTCTCGACCGCCAACGCCGCGACGGCACCCGGATCGGCCGCCGCCACGTCCCGGATTTCGGCAAGCGCAGCGATGCCCGGATTCCCCGGAGCCGCAATCAGCGCCTCGACAGCCGGATCGGCCGCAAGCCCGAGCGCGAGCGCATGCTCCCGCCCCCCACCACCAAGAAGAAGAACCCGCACGAGCGGATCCTACCGACCCCCCACCTCGCTCCCGTTGATCATGGAGTTGGCGGGTGATCTGGAGATCAGCTCGCCCGCCAACTCCATGATCAACGCACGCGGACGGCGGCGATCGCGTTGCGGACGGTCCAGGGGATGTAGGCGGGGTCGAGGGTGTCCTGCCAGGTGAAGCGAAGGACCGTCCAGCCGGCGTTGACGAGTCGGTTCTGCCGGCGGCGGTCGGCGAAGACCGCCTCCGGCGTGCCGTGCGGGCCCTGGCCGTCCGCTTCGGCGATCACCCTGGGTGCGCGCCAGCCCAGGTCGCCGACGCCGAGCAGGTATCCGTCGTCGTCACGAACCTCCAGTTGCAAGGCGTCGGGCGGCACCCGGCCGTCGACGCAGCGCAGTCTCGTCCTCGTCTCCAGTGGCGATTGAGCCCGCCCGTCCGCCTCGGCCAGGTAGCTCCGTGCCGCCACCGCTCCCCGCCGACCCCGAATGAGGCGAGGGATGACGAGCAGGTCATCGTCAGTGACAAGCCCTCGGCTCAACGCGGAGTCGAGCACCGAGACCGCCGGGTATCGAGCGACCCGCAGAATCACCTCGGCCACGGTGACGAGTGGCGTCGTCGCCGGAAGACCATCGACTCCCACCACCTGACCGGGCGAGCGCTCGATCTGGTGCAGCACCACGTTCGGCGGGCCTGCCGACTGCGGTCGGCCGCGATTCCCCGGCAGGGCGACATGTATTTCGCTGCTCCGGGGCAGGCCGGCGATGCCGTGCAACTCTGCGGCCGTTCCGAGCACGGCGTGGGCGTGCCGCCCGAGCGACAGCAACGCGGCGCGGATCTCACACCGCCGAGACAGCTCGGCCCGAGGATCGTGGCCGACCAGGTAGACAGCGCGTGCGACAGGACGCCACCGGCCGGCCCCGGCCAGCCAGTCGATCTCGTTCCGACTGAACCCGGTCCGCAGCGCCTGCGCCCGGGTGATCAACCCGTCCTGCCGACCCAGGATCCTGCCCAACACCTCGTAACGATCCACGGGACATGACGGTGAACCACATCCACACTCACCGCGAGACCCTGTGGATAACCTCCACCCACCTGTGGACAACCGCCCGCCGAGCCCCGGTTGATCATGGGGTTAGCGGGTGCTTTAGAGATCAACTCGCCCGCTAACCCCATGATCAACGCGCGTGGCCGGGCGGCCGGGCGGCGGGCGGCGGGCGGCGGGCGGCGGGCGCGGGGGTTAGGGGAGGAGGGGGTGGCGGACTACGTTTTCTTCGCGGCCGGGGCCTACGCCGACGATGCTGACCTGGGTGCCGCAGAGTTCTTCGATGCGGGCGATGTAGCGGCGGGCAGCGTCCGGGAGCTCGTCCTCGGTTCTGGCCTTGGTGATGTCCTCCCACCAGCCGTCGAGTTCCTCGTAGACCGGGGTGGCGTGGTGGAAGTCGGTCTGCGTCATCGGCATGTCGTCGACCCGCCGGCCGTTGATCTCGTACCCGACGCAGATGGGCACCTTCGGCAGCCCGGTCAGCACGTCGAGCTTGGTGACCACCAGGTCGGTGACGCCGTTGAGGCGGCACGCGTACCGGGCGACGACCGCGTCGAACCAGCCGCACCGGCGCTCCCGGCCGGTCGTGGTGCCGTACTCGTGGCCGATCTTGCGCAGGTGCTGGCCGTTGTCGTCGAACAGCTCGGTGGGGAACGGCCCGGAGCCGACCCGCGTGGTGTACGCCTTGCTGACCGCGATGACCTTCGTGATGGCGGTCGGCGGGATGCCCGCGCCGACACACGCCCCGCCGGCCGTCGGGTTGGACGAGGTCACGAACGGGTACGTGCCGTGGTCCATGTCGAGCATCGTCGCCTGGGCGCCCTCGAGCAGGACGGTCTCGCCGCGGTCCAGCGCGTCCCAGAGCATCGCCCGGGTCTCCGCGATGTACGGCGTGAGCCGCTCGGCGTACCCCAGGTACTCCTCGACGGTCGCGTCGACGTCGATCGCCTTGCGGTTGTAGACCTTGAACAGGATCTGGTTCTTCTCGCGCAGGGCGAGTTCCAGCTTCTTGCGGAGGATGCCCGGGTCGAGCAGATCCTGCACGCGGATGCCCATGCGGGCGACCTTGTCGCCGTACGCGGGCCCGATCCCCCGGCCGGTGGTGCCGATGCGGGACGACCCGAGATAGCGCTCGACGACGCGGTCCAGCGCCCGGTGGTGGGGCATGATCAGGTGCGCGTCGCCGGAGATGCGCAGCCGGGAGACGTCCACACCGCGTTCGGCGAGCCCGTCGATCTCGGTGAGCAGCACCTTCGGGTCGACCACGACGCCGTTGCCGATGATGATCTTCGCGCTCGGCGAGAGGGCCCCCGAGGGCATCAGGTGCAGCGCGTACTTCTGCCCGTCCGGGGTGATCACGGTGTGACCGGCGTTGTTGCCGCCGGAGTAGCGCACGACGTAGTCGACCCGCTCACCCAGCAGGTCGGTAACCTTGCCCTTGCCCTCGTCGCCCCACTGGGCGCCGAGGAGCACGATCGCTGGCATCTTCTCCGCCTCCAGAAGGCTCGGGTGCCAGGTGGCGACCGGTCAGCGAGCCCGGGGTGTCAGGCTAACAAGTAGTGACGGCGCGACCGGCAGGGGTTCGCGCCGAGAGGCAGGAGGCTCCTACCCGTGTACGACGTGGTGCTGCTCACCCTCGGCTCGGAGCGGGACGCTCGCGGGGGCTGCGGCAGCGGCGACGCCTGCTGCGGTGGCGCCGGTGAGGCGGCCGGCAAGCCGGCCGAGGAACGCTGTGAGACGCCGCGCGTACCGGTGCTGGCCTGCGCGGACGCGTTGACCGCGCGGGGGGCGCGGGTGGAGACGGTAACCGCCCGCTCGGACGCGGAGATCGACGAGGTGCTCGCCCGCCTCGACGGCCCGCCCCGCCCGGACGGCCTCACGTGGCCCGACCCCGACTCCAAGACCCGACTCGTCGTCGCCACAGCCAGTGACGCACAGTTGCGCGCCGTCGTGCGCCGGCTCGTCCGGCGGTACGCCCCGCCGCCGAGCCGCCGGCCGGAGGACCTGCCGGCCAACCGGACCGTGCCAGACCTGCCGCCGGTCGGCGTACTCCCGCTCGACCCGGCCCGCAGCGGCGCGCACCGGGACCTGGCGGCGCAGCTCGGGCTGCCCCGCGACCCGGCGGCGGTGGCCGCCGCGGTGCTGGACGGCACACCCCGGCGGCTGGACCTGCTGCGCAACGACGGCGGCTCGGTGACGCTGGACGGCGCGCTGCTCGGCGCGGCCGACGAGGGCGGCCGGCCGCTGCACTGGCGGGGGCGGGTCGAGGTCGACGACACGATCCTCTCGGCCGGTGACGACCCGCTGCTGGCGTGCGCGGTCGGCAACGCCGGCGGGTACGCCGGCCTGGACGACGTGGCGCTGCTCGCGGCCCCGGACCCGACCGACGGTCTGGTCGAGGTCGCGGTGGCCGTCCCGGTGGTCACCCGGTCCCGCTGGGGTCGCAAGCGGGTACGCCTGGAGGTCCGCCGCGCCCGTGGGCGGGCGGTGGCCGTGGTGCCGCGCGAGGGCAGCGTCCCGTTCGTCGACGACGGCGCAGAGGGCACGCTGAGCCGCAAGCGGTCCTGGTGGACCGAGCCGGGTGCCTGGGCGGTGTGGTCGGCCTGACCCGGTCCCGGCGATCCGATCCGGCCGGCCCCGGGGGCCTATCCTCGGCAGGAGGAATGGGGAGGACTCGTGGTGGACGAGAACGCCGACCGGTCGTACGCGCCCGGCCAGCAGCCGGTGCCCGAGCGGGACATCGAACCACTGTGGCCCGCAGCGCAGGCGGAGGGGGCGCCGTCCTGGGCTCCGCCGGGCGTCCCCGGCCAGCCACCCCCGTCCGCCGGGCCGGGGGTGAGCGGCGGGGCGCAGGCCCCGGGTGGATGGGCGATGATCGGCCCGCCCGGAGCCGCCCGCCCGTGGACTCCGGACACCAACGACGACCCGACCGGCGCGTCGCCCGACGGGGGCGCGTCGTCCGGGTGGGCACCCCCCGGCACCGCGACCACCTGGTCGTCCGGCTGGGCGCCCGGAGGTGATCCGGCCCGGTGGGGCGGCCAGACCCCGCCGCCCCCACCGCCGCCCAGCACCACCCAGCCCGGCACCTATCCGTCCGGGGGCGGCTTCCCGGCGCCGGACGCCGGCGCCTGGAGCGGTCGGGCCGTCCCGCACCCTGCCCCGGATGCCGGTGCGGCCTCCGGCGGCACGGCCGCAGCTCCCGGCGGTCAGGTACCGGTCTCCGGCGCGGCGGCGGTGCCGGCGCCACGACCCGGGCAGCCCGCCGGGGTCGACCTCGACCTGCCGTTCAGTCTCGACCCGGCCGGTCCCGGCGGACCGGGCACCGGCGCTCCGGGCTCCGCCGAAGCGCGGGGCGGGACGTCGGCGCACGCGGAGGAGGGCTCCGCCGTGCCCGGCGCGACGGCAGCCGGCCGGGCGGGCGAGTCTCCCTGGGCCCAGCCCCCGCAGCGACCCGCGCCGACCGAGCCCCCCGGCCACTCGGGCACGGCATCGCCCGCCGAGCCGAGCCGCCCGGACGCCGGGGCGACCCCGCCGGCCCCCGCCTGGACGCCGCCGGCCGAGGCAGGCACGCCCACCGCGGCGTGGGGCGACGACGCCGGCGCGCAGCCGGTCGAGGCGGGCACGCCAGCCGCCGCGTGGGGCAACGACAGCGCCCCGCCCGCCCCCGCGTGGGCGGCACCGGCCGAAGCGGTCCCCGCCGCGACGCCGCCCGAGGCGGGCAGCCCCGGCGAGGCGGCTGCCGTGCCACCGCCGCCCGGCCCGTTCCCGCCCCAGCCCGGCTGGTATCCACCGCCGTGGCAGCAGAGCGCGGTGGCGCAGCCGGGGCAGTACCCGACACCGGAACCGGCGCCGCAGGCGGCGTGGAGCCCCGAGGTCGGCGCCCCGCCGACGGCGGAGGACTTCGCCCGGCGCCGGCAGGTGCGCCCCGCGGACCCGGTGGCCACGATGGGCGTCCGGGCGGTGGCGAACCGCATCGGGCTGCGCCTGCCGCCCGGCCGGCACGAGCAGGAGGTGCGGCGGGACATCGACATGGTCCGCCGCAACTTCGGTGGGCTACGGCAGGTGACCGTGGTCAACCCGAAGGGCGGCGCCGGCAAGACGGTCGCCATCCTGCTGCTCGCCATGACCTTCGGCCAGAAGCGCGGCGGTTACGTGCTGGCCTGGGACAACAACGAGACGCAGGGCACCCTGGGCATGCGCGCCCAGCAGGACTTCCACGCCCGGACCGTGCGGGACCTGCTGCGCGACCTGGGGCAGTTCCACGGCTCGCACGGGCGGGTCGGCGACCTGTCCCAGTACGTCCGCTCGCAGGGTGAGGGGATGTTCGACGTCCTCGCCTCGGACGAGTCGGCCACCGGCGGCGAGATGCTCACCGCCGCCGCGTTCGCCGAGATCCGTGAGGTGGTCAGCCGCTTCTACAAGCTGATCTTCGTGGACACCGGCAACAACGTCCGGGCACAGAACTGGCAGGCCGCGATGGACGCCACCGACCAGTTGGTGGTCACCATGTCGGCGCGGAACGACTCGGCCGAGACCGCTGCCCGGATGCTCGACCACCTGGAGCAGAGCGGGCGGCAGCGGCTGGTCCGGCAGGCGGTGACGGTGGTGTCGATGCCGCCGTCCCGCAAGGAGATCGACCTGCCGGCCATCCAGGAGCACTTCTCGGCGCGGACCCGGGCGGTGCTGCTGGCCCCGTACGAGCGGCTCATCGACACCGGCGAGCCGATCCGGTACGGCGCACTCTCCTCGGCCACCCGCGACGCCTGGCTCAAGATCGCCGCAGCGGTCGCCGAGGGTCTCTAGCGCCTGACGCGCGCCGAGGGCCGGCCACGCACCCGGCTGGCCCTCGGCGGTGGGTCAGTTGCTGGCCAGGGCGTCCGCCGCGGCCGGGTCGCAGTCGCGGAGGAACTGGGCGCAACGGGCCGCCTCGTCCGCCTCGCCGATCGCGTCGGCGGCCCGGGACAGCACGTAGAGGCAGCGCAGGAAGCCCCGGTTCGGCTCGTGCGACCACGGCACCGGGCCGTGCCCCTTCCAGCCGCTGCGGCGCAGCTGGTCGAGGCCCCGGTGGTAGCCGGTGCGGGCGTACGCGTACGCCGGGACGACCTGGCCCGCCGCGAAGGCGCGGGCCGCCAGCGCGGCCCAGGCTGCGCTGAAGGTCGGGAAACGCGCCGCCACCTCGGCGAACGCCTCGTCGCTGCCGGTCTCCTCGGCGGCGGCCAGGGCAGCTTCGGCCTCGTCGTGCGCGGGCAGGAGGGTGGCCGGTGGCTCCGGCAAGAGGTTCTGCATCGCCCCATTCAACCCGCTTCGCGACGCGACACGCGAGAGGGTTGGCGGAGCCGGTTGGCTGAACGGGTGAGGAGTTGGTCACGCCTGCGGCCCATGCCGGAGCGGGATATTTTCCACTACAACTATTGGTCCGGAGCCTCCCCAGGACCCGGTTCAGCAGGAGCCCGGTGGCCACGCCACCGGGCTCCTGCCCTTGGAGGCCGGGCGCGCCCGGGTGGTTTGGCGGGTTGCCGGGACCGGGCAGGATGATCCGGTGCCGACCCCACCACCCGCGGACGTCATCGAGCCGCACATCTGCACCGACGAGGTCGAGACCCGCACCGAGCTCGACCGGCGGCTGGCCACCGGCAGCCTCGCCGGGCTGACCGTGCAGGGGCTCCGGCTCGACCTCGACCCTCCCGACCTCAGCGGCGTGGCCGTCGCCGGCACGCTCTTCGTCGGCTGCCGGTTCGCCTCCCGGGAGGTCGGTGCCGACCTGGTCCGGCGCGGTGCGAACGTGGTGCCGCCCTTCTCCGGGCTGCCCTACCCGACACAGCCGTCGCACCTGTACACGCCGGAGGACCTGGCCGCCGGGTTCGCCGACGGCGGCTTCGACGGCATGTACGACACCCGCGTGTACGCGCACTTCCGCGCGCACGGCGGTGCCTTGCCGGACGTCCGCGAGGCGCTCGGCCAGCGGCTGCACGACCACGGTGTGGACAACGCCCTCGCCGACGCCACCCGTGCCTGGCTCACCACGCACGGCCCGCAGTCGGTGGTCGGCATCATGGGCGGGCACGCTGTGCCGCGGGGCAGCACGCCGTACCGGATGGCGGCGGTGCTGGGTCGTGAGCTGGCCCGGGCCGACCGCCTGGTGGTCACCGGCGGCGGGCCCGGCGTGATGGAGGCGGCGAACCTCGGGGCGTACCTCGCGCTGCGGCCGGCCGTCGACCTGGACGCGGCGATCGACCTGCTGGCGGAGGCGCCCGACTTCACCGACCACGACCGCTACACGGCGGCGGCGCTGCGCGTCCGGCAGCTGTTCGGTGCGGCGCTGCCGCCGCCGGCCGGCACCGGCGACGCGGCCAGCCGGTCCCGCGCCGATTCGGCCGCCCTGGCGGCCGGCGACCTGGACTGGGCGCGCAGCGGCGGGCTCGCCATCCCGACCTGGCTGTACGGGCACGAGCCGGCGAACCTGTTCGCCGGGCGGATCGCCAAGTACTTCTCGAACGCCATCCGGGAGGACACCATCCTGCGGCTGGCCCGGGGCGGGATCGTGTTCGCGCCCGGCCGGGCCGGCACCGTGCAGGAGGTGTTCCAGGCGGCGACGAAGACCTACTACGGCACGGACGGGGCGAGCGGCGCGTACGTGTTCCTGGACCGCGCGTACTGGACCCGGGAGCTGCCGGTGGAGTCGCTGCTGCGCCCGCTGCTCGCCGCCTCCCCGTTCGGCGACCTCTCGCCCACCATCCACCTGACCGACGACGTCCGTGAGGCCGTCCGCCTGCTCACCGGGTCCTGAAGACGCGAGCGGCCGGCCCCCGTGAAGGGAGCCGGCCGCGGTACGCGTCAGCGCGTCACTTCATCTTGGTGCCGGTGGAGCGCAGGGCCTCGCAGGCCTCGACCACCCGGGCGGCCATGCCGGCCTCGGCGGCCTTGCCCCAGACCCGCGGGTCGTACATCTTCTTGTTGCCGACCTCGCCGTCGACCTTGAGCACGCCGTCGTAGTTGCGGAACATGTGGTCCGCGACCGGGCGGGTGAAGCAGTACTGGGTGTCGGTGTCGATGTTCATCTTCACCACGCCGTAGTCCAGCGCCTCACGGATCTCCGACAGCAGCGAGCCGGAGCCGCCGTGGAAGACCAGGCTGAGCGGCTTGTCCTTGCCGTACTTGCCGCCGACGGCCACCTGGATGTCGTGGAGCACCTCAGGGCGGAGCTTGACGTTGCCCGGCTTGTAGACGCCGTGCACGTTGCCGAAGGTCAGCGCCGCCATGTAGCGGCCCTTCTCGCCCAGGCCGAGCGCGTCGACCATGGCCAGGCCGTCCTCGACGGTGGTGTAGAGCTTCTCGTTGATGGCGTTCTCGACGCCGTCCTCCTCGCCACCGACGACGCCGACCTCGATCTCCAGGACGATCTTGCCCTTGGCGGCCTCACCGAGGAGCTGCTCGGCGATCTCCAGGTTCTCCGCGACCGGCACCGCCGAGCCGTCCCACATGTGCGACTGGAACAGCGGCTCCTGCCCGTTCTTGACGCGCTCCTGGGAGATGCCCATCAACGGCCGGACGAACTTGTCCAGCTTGTCCTTCGGGCAGTGGTCGGTGTGCAGGGCGATGTTCACCGGGTAGTTCTTCGCCACCTCGCGGGCGTACAGGGCGAAGGCGGTCGCGCCGGTGACCATGTCCTTCACCGACGGGCCGGACAGGTACTCGGCGCCACCGGTGGAGACCTGGATGATGCCGTCGCTCTCCGCGTCGGCGAAGCCCTTCAGCGCCGCGTTGAGGGTCTGCGACGAGGTCACGTTGATCGCGGGGTACGCGAACCGGCCTGCCTTGGCCCGGTCCAGCATCTCCGCGTAGGCCTCGGGGGAAGCGATGGGCATGTCGAACGCTCCTTACTTACCGCTCTCGGCCGTCACCGGCCGCTGTTGTCCTTGGGTGCGCCGGACCGCGCTGTCCACCGCCGGCAGTATCCCGTAGAAGGCGGCGGCCGGCACAACCGACCCGGTGCGCGTGGTCATCGCCCTTCCAGACGGTCCGGCACGACGACGCTGATCAGCCAGGTCACGACGGCCATCACGATCGCGCCCCAGAAGGCCGCCCAGAAACCGTCCACCTGGAACGGAAGGTCCAGGACGCCGGCGATCCAGTCGGTGAGCAGGAAGAGCAGGGCGTTCACCACCAGCGCGAACAGCCCGAGGGTGAGCAGGTAGAAGACGCACCCCACCACCTTGATCAACGGCTTGAGCACGGCGTTGACCACACCGAAGATCAGCGCCACGACGACCAGGGTGAGGACCCTGTTCGCGCCGGACCGGCCACCCACCTCCACCCCGGGCACGATGAGCGTCGTGATCCAGAGCGCGACCGCGGTGATCGCCAGCCGGATCAGGAAGCCCATGTCACCATCGTGGCACCGGCGCATCGGACGGGGGGCGCCATTCCCGGTTTCCTGGTTCGTCCCGGCTCCGAGCGGGGACGGGAGTCAACCCGTACGGTGTGTGGGTAGCTGTCCGCACGAGATCCAGGGAGGGACGATGGGTCAGCCCGACGAGGACTTCGCCCCGAGCGACCACCTCGCTCCGGAGGAGCGGGACCTGGAGGCGGAGCCGGCCGACGCGGTCGAACAGGCCATGGTCGTCAACCCGGGCGAGGTCGACGTCGAGCCGCACCGCGGCCTGGAGGTCGACGACTGGGACGCCATGGAGCAGGCCCGGGTCGTCGCCGCCGACGAGGACGACTACCGCTGACACTTGGCAGGGCCGACCGGCCGGTGCCGCCCGGACCAGGGCGGTGCCGGCCGGATCCGTTCAGCGGGCGGGGTGACCGGGACGAGCACCGCACCAGGGGCGGTCGATGCCGTCACCTGGCGTGACGGCGGACCGACCCGTTGCGTTCGAGGTGGTCAGCTGTTCGGGCGAGGTTGCCGCTCCGGGGCGTCCGGGGGCAGCGGAGGTGCTTAAGGGCTCCTTAAGATCCCCACGCCAGCACCCCCCCGGCACCCCACCGAAGGATCCCCATGCTCAAGCACTCGACCCGGCGCTGGCTCGCCGGGATCGGCGTCGCAGGCGCGCTCGTCGCCGCCTCCGCCACCCCCGCCTCCGCCGAGGAGAGCGGGGGCGAGGTCTTCCTCTTCGCCAACAGCGTCCTTCTGGCACCCGGCGGCGCCCCGAAGTCCGTCACGCTGCACGCCTTCACCGAGGCATTCCCCGAGGACCTGACCGTCACGGTCGACAAGAGCAAGGTCACGGGCTTCGCCGACGTCAGCCTCACCGACACGCTGCCCGGTTGCACCGACACCGCCAGCACGATCACGTGCAAGTTCAAGGGCGAGGACGTCATCGACTACCTCCTCGACCTGACCGTCGAGGCCAAGGACTCGGCCGCGGCCGGCGACAAGGGCGACCTGACCTTCACCCTCGCCACCGAGGGTGAGGAGAGCGTCAGCACCACGGCCACCGTCGAGATCGGCGAGGGTATCGATCTGAAGGCGCAGGAGAGCTTCGCCTTCTCCGGCGCGCCGGGCACCTCGGCGAAGTCCCCGCTCGGCGTGACGAACATCGGTAAGACGACTGCCCGCGACGCGGTGCTGTTCTTCGCCATGACTCCGGGCCTCGTTCCGGCGCAGCGCCACTCGAACTGCTCCTACCTCTTCGCGTTCGGCACCCACTTCGCCCGGTGCGGCATGGGCGAGATCGCACCGGGCGCCGTTCTCCAGCTGGGCGGCTCGGCCGCACTGAAGATCGCCGACGACGCCTGGGCGCCGGGCGAGCAGTACGGCGTGGCGGTGTGGTTCGGCAGCGGCGACTGGGCGGAGTTCGTGGCGGAGTTCCCCGTCCCTGCCGAGGAGTGGGAGAAGGGTAGCGGCAGCGCCCTGGAACTGGTGCCCGCCGTGACGTCCGCCGCTCGAGGGCTCAAGCAGGTCGACACCGACCCGTCCAACAACGCCACCGAAATCTCGGCGACCGTCAAGGGCTACCAGCGCGCCGACGCCGCCGTCACCGGCGCGGAGGTCGCCGGCACGGTCGGCAGGACGGTGACCGCGAAGGTCGGTTTCGTGAACAACGGCCCCGCCATGATCAACGCGTACATGCCGGGTGAGCAGACCACCGCCGCGCAGGTCACCATCCCCGCGGGTGCGACCGTCGTGGCCGTTCCGGAGCAGTGCGCCCCGGTCAAGGGCGACGACATCGGCGGGTTCGGCGAGCCCGGCGGACGCGTCTACTTCTGCGAGTGGTTCGACCTGCTGCGCAAGGGTGACGCCGCCGTCCTCGAGTTCGGCCTGCGGATCGACAAGCTCTCCGGCGCCGCCGGCTCCGTCGAGCTGCTGCACTTCAGCCTCGGCGAGGACGACAGTCCCGTCGCCGACCTGAACCCCAAGAACGACGTCGCTCCGTTCGCCCTCAAGGGCGCCTCCGGCGGGGGCGGCGGTGACGGGGACGACCCGACCCTGCCGATCACCGGTGACTCGACCACCCTGGTGACCGTCGTCGGCGGCCTGCTGCTCCTCGCCGGCGCCGCCGGCTACGTGGTGGCCCGCCGCCGCCGGACCCGCTTCGTGGCCTGACACCTCCCACCACCCGGTGCCCCGTCGACCTCCCGGTCGGCGGGGCACCGCCATTTCCGCAGCCGGCCAAAACGGGACGACACAAGATCGACGAGGCTGACACCATGGGCGGCGTGCTGCTCACCCTCACCACCACCCACCGGCCGGCGACCGACCTCGGTCACCTGCTGGTGAAGCACCCGGACCGGGCGCACTCCTTCGACGTGCCCGTCGGCACCGCGCACGTGTTCTACCCGGAGGCCGACGAGGAGCGTTGCACCGCCGCCCTGCTGCTCGACGTCGACCCGCTGCGCCTGACCGGCCCGCGGGGCAAGGGCCGGCAGGCGGCACCGACGCCCGACAGCTTCACCCTCGGGCGGTACGTCAACGACCGGCCGTACGCGGCGTCCAGCCTGCTCTCCTCGGCCCTGTCCCGGGTGTTCCGCTCGGCGCTGCGCGGCGAGTCACGGGACCGGCCGGAGCTGGCGCGTACGGCCGTCCCGCTGGAGGTCCGCGTGCCGGTGCTGCGCTGCCGGGGTGGCGCGGACGTCGCGGCCCGGATGTTCGGCCCGCTCGGCTGGACGGTGGCCGCCACCCCGATCCCCCTCGACGAGACGTACCCCGAGTGGGGCGACAGCCGGTACGTGGACCTCACGCTGACCGGCACGCTTCGGGTCGCCGACGCCCTCAACCACCTGTACGTGCTGCTGCCCGTACTGGACGACGCGAAGCACTACTGGGTGGCCCCGGACGAGGTGGACAAGCTGCTCCGGGCCGGCGCGGGCTGGCTGGCCGACCACCCCGAGCGGGCGATGATCAGCCGGCGCTACCTGGCGCACCGACGGGCGCTGGCCGGGCTGGCGCTGGCCCGCCTCGCCGAGCAGCGGCTCGTCGACGAGCCGGCCGCCGCCGACCCGGACAACGTGGACGAGCCCGCCGAGGCGGTGTCGGCCCGGCCGTCGCTCGCCGTACGCCGGCGGGAGGCCGTCCTCGCGGCGCTGGCCGAGGCCGGCGCGAGCCGCGTGCTGGACCTGGGCTGCGGCGGCGGGGCGCTGCTCGCGGCGCTGGTGGGCGACCGGCGGTTCACCGAGATCGTCGGCACCGACGTCTCCACCCAGGCACTGGCCCTCGCCGCGCGACGGCTGCGGCTGGACCGACTGCCGGAGCGGCAGCGCGACCGGATCCGGCTCTGGCAGTCCGCGCTGACCTACCGGGACGACCGGCTGCGCGGGTACGACGCGGCGGTGCTGATGGAGGTCATCGAGCACGTGGACCCGCCCCGGCTGCCCGCGCTGGAGGACACCGTGTTCGGCCACGCCCGACCGCACACGGTCGTCGTGACCACCCCGAACGTGGAGCACAACGTGCGCTACGAGGGCCTGCCCGCCGGCCGCTTCCGGCACGCCGACCACCGGTTCGAGTGGACCCGCGCCGAGTTCGCCGGCTGGGCCGCCCGCGTCGGTTCCACGTACGGCTACACCGTCGTCCTGCGGGGTGTCGGCGACGACGACCCCGAGGTGGGCGCACCGACCCAGCTCGCCGTGTTCACCCGGACGGAGGCCGACCGATGACCGTCCTCGACATCCCCGAGCTGGCCCTGGTCGCGCTGGTCGGGATCTCCGGCTCGGGCAAGTCCACCTTCGCCGGCCGGCACTTCGCGCCGACGCAGGTGCTCTCGTCCGACGCCTTCCGCGGGATGGTCGCCGACGACGAGAACGACCAGTCGGCGTCCGCCGACGCGTTCGACGTGCTGCACTACGTCGCCGGCAAGCGGCTGCGGGCCGGCCGGCTGACCGTGGTCGACGCGACGAACCTCCAGCCGCACGCGCGGGCCGCCCTGGTCCGGGTGGCGCGGGAGCACGACGTGCTGCCGGTCGCGATCGTGCTGGAGGTGCCCGAGGCGCTGGCGTGGGAGCGTACGCAGTCGCGCGCCGACCGCACCTTCGGGCGGCCGGTGCTGGCCCGGATGCAGCGGGACCTGCGGCGCGCGTACGGGCAGCTCGCCCGCGAGGGCTTCCGGAAGGTGCACGTGCTGCGCGGGGTCGAGGAGATCGAGGCCGCGCAGATCCGCTACGAGAAGCTCTTCAACGACCGGCGGGAGCTGACCGGGCCGTTCGACATCGTCGGCGACGTGCACGGCTGCCGGGCCGAGCTGGAGGCCCTGCTGGTCCGGCTCGGCTGGGAGCTGGTGCGGGACGACGCCGGCCGGCCGGTGGACGCGACGCACCCGTCGGGGCGTACCGCGGTCTTCGTCGGTGACCTGGTGGACCGCGGCCCGGACTCGCCGGGCGTGCTCCGCCTGGTGATGGGCATGGTCGCGGCCGGGCACGCGCTCTGCGTGCCCGGCAACCACGAGCAGAAGCTGCTGCGCAAGCTGCGCGGGCGGGACGTGCGGCTCACCCACGGCCTGGCGGAGACGATGGCCCAGCTCGCCGCCGAGCCGGAGGCGTTCGCGGCCGAGGTGGCGGCGTTCGTCGACGGCCTGGTCAGCCACTACGTGCTGGACGGCGGCCGGCTGGTGGTCGCGCACGCCGGCCTGAAGGAGGAGTACCAGGGCCGCGCGTCCGGCCGGGTCCGCGCGTTCGCGCTGTTCGGGGAGACGACCGGCGAGACCGACGAGTACGGGCTGCCGGTGCGCTACCCGTGGGCACGGGAGTACCGGGGGTCCGCGACGGTCGTGTACGGGCACACGCCCACCCCGGAGCCGGAGTGGGTGAACAACACCATCTGCATCGACACCGGATGCGTGTTCGGCGGCCGGCTCACGGCGCTGCGCTACCCGGAGCGGGAGCTGGTCTCGGTGCCGGCGGAGCGGGAGTGGTACGCGCCGGCCCGCCCGCTGACCGCCGCGCCGGCCCGTCCGGACGAGGTGCTGGAGCTGACCGACGCGACGGGCCGGCGGCACGTCGAGCACGCGTACGGGTCGCTGACCGTGCCGGCGGAGAACGCCACCGCGGCGCTGGAGGTGATGAGCCGCTTCGCCGTGGACCCGCACCGGCTGGTGTGGCTGCCGCCCACGATGGCGCCCTGCTCGACGTCGACCGTGGACGGCTTCCTGGAGCACCCGGCCGAGGCATTCGCCGACTACCGCGCGGCCGGCGTGGACCGGGTGGTCTGCGAGGAGAAGCACATGGGCTCGCGGGCGGTCGTCCTGGTCGACCGGGAGCCGGCGCTCGGGCCGTTCGGCGGCGGCGCGGTGTACACGCGGACCGGCCGGCCGTTCTTCGGGTCGCCGCTGGACGACGAGCTGCTCGCCCGGGTCCGGGCGGCGGTCGGCGCCGCCGGGCTCTGGGACGAGCTGGACACCGACTGGCTGCTGCTCGACTGCGAGCTGCTGCCCTGGTCGGCGAAGGCGGGTGGGCTGATCCGCGAGCAGTACGCGAGTGTCGGCGCCGCCGGCCGGGCCGCCCTGCCGGCGGCCCTGGCCGCGCTGGACGCCGCCACCGGGCGGGGCATCGACCTGGGTGAGCTGCGGGACCGGATGGCACGCCGCCGGGACGACGTGGCCGCGTACTCGGCGGCCTACCGGGCGTACGTGGGGCCGACCGACGGCCTGCGCGGGGTGGCCCTGGCGCCGTTCGCGGTGCTGGCCGGGGCGAAGTCGAGCTACGCGGACCGGGACCACGGCTGGCACCTCGACCTGGCCGACCGGCTCCACGCCGCCGACCCGGAGTTCGTGACGCCGACCCGCCGTCGGGTGGTCGACCTGTCCGACCCGGCGGCCGAGGCGGAGGCCACCGACTGGTGGCTGGCGCTCACCGCGGCCGGCGGCGAGGGCATGGTCGTCAAGCCGTACGCCGGGCTCGCGGCGCGGTCGGCGCGGGGGTCGCTGCTCCAGCCGGGCGTCAAGTGCCGGGGCCGGGAGTACCTGCGGATCATCTACGGTCCCGGCTACACCGAGCCGGACCAGCTGGCCCTGCTGCGGCGTCGGGCACTGGGCCGCAAGCGTGGCCTCGCCCTGCGGGAGCACGGCCTCGGGCTTGCCGCGCTGGACGCGCTGGTCGCCGGGGCACCGCTGTGGCGTCGCCACGAGCTGGTGTTCGCGATCCTCGCCTGCGAGTCCGAGCCGGTCGACCCGCGCCTGTAACCACCGGGGTGGCGGGGATCCACTCGACTTCCGTGAAGTCGGGGTGTCACGTGGC
>NZ_JAATEO010000023.1 GCF_012034245.1 Micromonospora thermarum
ACCATCGAGGCACCCCTGACGGTCGACCACGTTTCCCAAGGGCACAAGTCGAGATTCATGCGCAGCACGTCTAAACGGCAGCGGAATCTGCACCGTGCCGCAGCGTGGGCGTCGGAGTGGCGAATTGAGGGCCGAGGGTACCGTCAACAATCTGGGTCGCGTTGCGCACACCGGCTAGCTTGCCGAAGCCGAGAACATACGGCAGAAGCCGCCGCTGCATGGCCGCCAACTCGCTACGGCACTCGGCGTCGAGCGGCCACTCTCGTTCGCCCTGGTCGGGATGAGTACTCTCCCAATCGCGCAGGATCGGATGCCACCGAGACAGGAATGGACGGAGTTCGACGTTCAGCATGGCGATGGCCAGGTGCTCTACGGTCGGATCGCTTCCGGTCTGCCGGGAGGGCTCGCTCTCCTTGAGCACATCACGGGTGATGGCGAACAGGCCGTAGAGCGAGGTCAGTGCTTCCCTGAGTAGTCCGGTTCCCATGTCCAGCGGTTGTGTCGAGATGCGCGTGACCGCTTCTATGAACAGCTTCCATGCAACCTGCTGACTGTCCCTCGTCACGGCAAAGTGCAGGTCACTAAACTGAGGAACGCTGATGGTCACGTCCGTGAGCCGTACGTTACGGCTGTATCCGTGGACGACAATGGCGGCCACCCCGCCAGCCGTCGCGCCGCAGAGAATGAAGAGGTTACGGCCGGTGAGCCGACTGCCCTGGTAGATCGCCATGCCGACAGCGGCCCCGACGACCAGCCCGAGCAAGACCTTCGCCCATCGGCTGCGCGTCCACCTGAGAAGCATGCGGTTCTCCTCCTACACAGTCCTAGCCGGACTGCACGAAGGGCCCGCTGGCGCGGGCCCTAAGGCGGGCGCGGGAGCCCCGAGGGGCATCCTGCGAGGTCCAGGCTAGCACCGGCCCCTGCGGCAATTTGGAACCGTGGCTGCAAAGATCTTCCGCCACGGGCAGTAGGCCTGCTTCCTGAAGCCTGCTGACGCCCAGCACCCGGCAGGTCACCGCGAAGGGGATCCCATCCGCGGCCAGGTCACCGACCAGCGGGTACATATTCTTGGGGTGATCTCCTGGCGAAGAACGCCGCCGCCCTGCGCAGGACTTCGTTCTTCTACTCCAAGGGGCTTGTTGCGCTTGCGCAACTCCCGCAACTCCCGCAACTCCCGCAACTCCGCAGCTCGGCAGGCTCACGGCTGAGTGCCAGGACAACGGGGTCCTCGGCGTCGGCGATCTTCAAACCAGCGGCGCAGACCCGACTCCGAGATCCCGAAGTCCCTTCGCAATCTGCACCATAGGCGCTTCGCCCTTACGGGCAACCGCGACGCCACGGCGGAACTCCGGCGGGAACGCGTTCGGCATGGAACATCCTTCGAGCCAGGACCACATCCTCAGTGGCCAGGAGTCGACCGAGCAAAGGCCAGTCCCACGGCGGGCTTAAGGGCGTATCTCAGTTGGTGAGTCTGCGCCAGCAGACCAGGATGGCGGCGATGACGGCGAAGGCGTCGAAGTGGTCGGCGTACCGGTCGTAGCGGCGCACGATCTGACGGTTGCGCATCAGCCAGGACAGGCAGGATGCGAGGGTGTCGGCCGGCTGGTCATCGTGGGCGACGCCTGTAGCGGCAAGCCGCCGTTGGCCGCTGCTGCCCCCGATGCTCAAACTTGCCGAAGCCGAGCGCAACTGCCCGTGCCGGTCTTGCTATCCACGGCAGCCCGCAGTCCCAGCCTCCGTTACCGCGTCACGTTCACAGGGGGCGAATTGCGGCTTGGTCCTCCGTCGGGTGCCGGGTGCGCGTGGCCAAACGCGGGTGACCACATGCCGACATGGGGCTTGTCGCCCTCGATGCGACCCGATTTCGTAGGGTCGTGATCCTGTACACCGAGAGTTTGGGTGTGGTGTGACGACAATGCTCGGGCCGCCGCCGGCGACGCACCCCGTCCCGCCGCCGTTCGCCTATCACGCCTTTATCTCCTACAGCCACGCGCAGGACCGTCTCATCGCGGACGCCCTTCAGCGTGAGGTGCGCCGGTTCGGTGTTCCCTGGTACGGCCACCGGACCGCGCCGCTGGTCGGGCCGCCCGGCTCTCGAGGCCCGTTGCGGATCTTCCGGGACGTGACGGACCTGTCGGCAACGCCGGCCCTATGGCCCGGAGTCCTGGCCGCGCTCAGCGCGTCACAGTGGTTGATCCTGATGGCGTCCCCCGCGGCGGCACAGTCCGGTTGGGTGCGGCAGGAGGTCACCTGGTGGTTGGCGAATCGTCCAGCCGACCGCATCCTGATCGCCCTGACCGATGGCCAGCTTGCCTGGCGCGACGGCGATTTCGACTGGGACGCCACCGACGCCATCCCCCAGGAGTTGGCCGGCACCTTCACCCACGAACCCCGCTGGATCGACCTGCGTCCCCTTCGGCCAGGTACGCCCGAGTCGGTGTCGCCGCCCGACGCCGCCCGTCCCGGGGACGTACCGCGCCGGGCCCCGCTACGGCTCGGTGACATCGTCGCCGACTTCGCCGCGCCGATCCGTGGTCTAGACAAGGACAGCCTGGTCGGCGAGCACGTCCGGCAGCGCCGCCGGGTGCGTCGTACGGTCCGTGCCGTGGTCGGCGCGCTCACCGTGCTGGCGCTCGCGGCTACGTCGGCCGCCGTGGTCGCCTTTCGCCAGCGGGCGATCGCCATCGAGCAGCGGGACACCGCCCTGGCCAACCAGCTGGTCGCCGAGGCGGACACGGTCCGGGACAGCCAGCCCGGGCTGGCCCGCCAGCTGATCGCCGCCGCCCGGGACATCAAGCTCACCCCGCTGGTCGCCGGAGCGCTCGTCGGCGGCGCCGAGATCGCCCAGGAGTTGCACGTCGACGCGGACTTGCTGGCCTACCGCTCCGACGGGCAGGCGCTGGCGGTGGTCCGCAGCGGCAACATCGAGAACAAGTCCGCCTTCAAGACCGTGCCGGCCCGGGACGGACACTTGGCCCTGTACGACACGCAGAACCTCGCCGTCCTGGCCGAGCAGAAGCTCGGCCAGCTACCGATCGGCGCGCTCGCCTTCGGGCCGGCCCCCGGGCACCTGTTCGGCCTCGGCTACGGACGCGACGTGCGGCTGTGGGACGTCAGCGACCCGCGGTCGCCCGCCGAACGGGGCACACTGGTCGGCCACTCGGCAACCGTGCTGTCCGTGGTGTTCAGCCCGGACGGCCGTACCGTGGCCACCGCCGACCGGGCGGGGGAGATCCGGCTGTGGGACGTGACCAATGCCGACCAGCCGATCCTGCTCAGCCGCATCCCGCTCGACCTTCGGATCGCCCGCTACACCATGGCGTTTCACCCAGGCGGCCGCACCCTCGCGGTCGCACCGATCCCGCTACGGCAGACGAACCCCCCGGTCCCAGAGGCGGTCGCCGTCGCGATTTCCGACGGCCCGACCCTGATGATGCTCTTCGACGTGACCGATCCCCGCCGCTGGGATCTGAAGCTCGGCACGGTCGGCAAGATACGGAGCTTCGTGTTCTCGCCGGACGGTGCTCAGCTGCTGACCATCGGTCCGGACGGCCCTCGAACCTGGGCGGTCGACGGTGCGGGGAAGGCCAGCGGCGCCCAGCCCCTGCCGGTGTCCGATCCGGACGCCACGCTGGCCGTTGCTGCCTCCGGTGCGGGCGGCCGGACCGCCGCCGTCGCTGAGGACGGCGCCGTGCTGCTGTGGGAGGCCGGCGGTCGCAGTCCGGCGCTCACCGCCCGGCTGGGGATACCGCGCTGGGATTCCCGGAACCCGCAGGGGCTGACGTTCAGCCCCGACGGCCGCCGGGTCGCCCTGCTCACCCCGGGCAGCAACGCCGGTGCCACCGGCGCCGGCGTGGGCTCCGGCACCCTGCGTATCTGGACCATCCCCGATGGCCGGCAGCGCGGTGCCGTCGGGGCGGTGCCCGGCCGGCCCACCCTCAGCCCGGACGGTAGCCTGCTCGCCGCCGCCGACGGCAAGACGATCCGGCTCTGGGACGTCACCGACCTGGCGCAGCCCCGTCAGGTCGGTACGGTCACCGGCCCGGACCGACCTGACGGCCTGCTGTTCAGCCCCGACGGGCGGATGCTGGCGGCGCACCAGGACAGTGCGGTGTGGGCGATGGACGTCAGCGACCCACGCACGCCACGAGTCTCCGGGCGCTGGACGGTGCCGGACAACCGGAACCTGTGCGGCCAGCTCTACCCTGAACTGCCGTGCGACATCGGCACCACCGCCCTGGCGTTCCCCGACGACCGGACGCTGGCGGTCGGGGACGTGGCGGGTCAGGTGTCGCTGTTCGACCTGACCCGGGGCGGGTCCGACCCGGTCGCGGTGCTGAAGACCTACGGTTTTGTGGCTGACCTGGCCATGCTGCCGGCCAGCGACCGGCCGCTGCTGGTCGTCGGCATGTTGGCCGGTGTCACCGAGATCTGGGATCTGTCCGACGTCAACAACGCCGAGAACCTCGGCCGGCTGCCCGGCGGCAGATACCAGGTGCAGGACCTGTCGGTGAGCCGGGACGGCGCGGTCCTCGCCATCGCCCGCCGGGACGGCACGGCGTGGC
This sequence comes from Micromonospora thermarum, assembly GCF_012034245.1. Taxonomy (GTDB): domain Bacteria; phylum Actinomycetota; class Actinomycetes; order Mycobacteriales; family Micromonosporaceae; genus Micromonospora; species Micromonospora thermarum. The sequence continues at coordinate 4,566 of NZ_JAATEO010000023.1, forward strand.
TGTGGCGGGTTCGCGAGCACGGTCGCGCGCTGCGCCGGATCGCCACCCTGACCGATACCGGCGACGTGAACGCCGTCGCGGTCAGCCCCGACGGCGGTCGGCTGGCCACCCTGGGCCGGGACCGCACCCTGCGCGTCTACCGCCTAAAGGCCGACTCAGCTGAGCTGGCCATGGTGCGGCACCTCGGCGTGACCGCCGACACCGACCTGGCCTTCGCCGACCACCACACCCTGGCCGTCGGCACCGAGTACGGGCAGACGACGTTCTGGGAACTCGACCCCGACACCGGCACCCGCGCGATCTGCGTGGGCATCGGCACACCCATCACCGAAGACCAGTGGAAACGCGACGTACCGGGACTGCCGTACCGGCCGCCGTGTCGATGACTCCGGGAGGCCTCCCATGCGTTCCATCCTCGGGCGTGCCGTCGTCGCTTTCGCAGCCGTCGCCCTCACCGCGATACCGGCCTGCCGCGGCGCCAACGACGATGACATCGCCATCGGCGTCAGCACCGCCGCCCCGTCGTCCCCGACACCGACACCGACCGCTGTCGCCTCGCCGTCAGACTTCACCCCTACCATCGCAGCCGACCAACTCAGGCGTGGGCTGCCCACAGCCGTAGCCCTCGGCGCACAGTGGCACGGCCCAACCGACCAGGGCACCGGCTTTCCGGACCTCGGCAAGTTCGTCCAGGGCTGCCCCCAGCCCGGCCGGCTGCGCACCGGCCATGAGGAAACCAAGCCGATCCGAGGTGCGCTCGGATCATACCTCAACGCAGACAAGAGCGTCGTCTTGAACACGGTGCAGGTCGGCCTGGGCGTCGACACCATCTCCCGCTCCATGGCTTACCTAGCGTTCCTGCGGACCGTGCCGGGCGGCTGCACCAGCGGACTGCTTCAGGGCAAGTATCCAATGCGGATGAGCCTGGCGCCGCCGCGCTCGCTCGGGGACGAGGAGGTCAACCTGCGCATCGCCGTGGACCTGCCCGACCGTGGAACACCGCTGGAACTTGAGAACGCGTTCGTCCGCGTGGGCGGCCTGGTCGTGGTCTTCTACGGCGTGCCAGCCCAGGTGGACGAGTACCTGTCCACGGCCCTCACCTCCGCACGGCAGGCGTTGACGGGCGGGGTGCCCGGCCTGTGACAGCCGCGGGCGGGGCAACGAATAGTGCTTTGTTTGGTCGGTGGCGTTTGTTGCTGTGTGACGGTTCTACCGGTTGATGGCAGGTGAGGCAAGGCGCCGGTCCAGGTCGGGTCTGTACACGAACGGTGCGTGTGGACATGGCATCCAACGGTCAGCACAATTACAGATCGGCAGCGATTCTGATCATGTAGTTAGGGTTCAACTCGGGCCTCCGACACGAACCCCCATCCGCCGGGTGTGGAACGTCTCCGCATTGCTGCCACGCCCGGCGGTGGGACGTCTTGCCTATCCTGGCTTATCCCTACGGGAGTCCTGTCATTACCCCAGCGCGACGCCGAACCGGCGCGACAGCGACCGCAGGCCCGTGAGCTGCTGGAATGCGGTTCGGATTCTGCCAAGTATGGTCCACCGGGGTTCGAGCCCAGAGTGGTCCACTGTAAATATTCGCAGATGCTCTCGCGTTGTTGCCCATTAAATTGGGAGCAAACTGGGAGCAGGCTCAGTCCTCTCGCGCCCCGCACCTCTGGGAAGCGCACGCTTCGGTGGCGGCCGCAACGAGCCGTCGATCCCAACCAGAGCCGTCGGCGAAAGCACGGCGGATCCGGGGCCGCACGCTGCTTGATCACCGGTCGGGCGTCTGGCGGTGTCGATCAACGTGGAACGGATCCTGCCAGTCCGCGGCCTGCCGGGGCGGGCCGGCGAGAGCCTCGTCTTCTACCTCGGCGCGCTGGTCGGTTGCGCGTACGTGCTCATCCCGCATCAACCGGTACGCGCCCTCGGCGTGGAACCGGCCGTCAGCGGCTTGCTGGTTTGGGGCATCCTGCTCATGATCGTTATCCCCGGCGTGGTCCGGCCCAGCCGTCAGCCCCTTAGCTGGCGGCTCACCCGAGTCCTCGTCGTACACCTGGTCAGCGTCCGATGGTGCTGGCCGGCGTCGCACTGCTGGGCTGGCTGCCGGGTGGGCTGTACTGGCTGGCCGCGTCGGTGCTCTGCGCGCTGGTCGCCGCCACCGCGAACGCCTGGGTGCTCCTTATGGAGGTGGTCCGGGACGCGCGCTACCGGCCCACTCACGGTAGCCCCGGCCTGCCGTCCGGGCCCAGGGTCCGGAGCCGGCGTGCCCCCCGGCCGGCACCACCCGGCCTGCCCCATTTCGCACGGCGCCGCGGCGGTCTCCAACGGCTCGCTTGACGCGCGCACCCGGGAGTTCCAACCACCCTCGTGATGCGCCAACGGTCGGCGCTGGCCGCGTACGGGTTGCTGGGCGCTGAAGCTCGATGGGCGTCGAGGCCGGCCTGGGCTCGTTGTGATCTTCGGTGCCACCCCCGCCGCCAGGCCGCCAGGCAGTCGCTTTGTCATTTCGGAAAATCTCGTTATGATCGGTCCATGGCAACGATCGACGTCCTGAAGGTGCTGGCCAGCGAGCCGCGGCTGCGCATCCTGCAGTGGCTCAAGGAGCCCAACCGGCACTTTTCGCCGCACGATGGCGTCGACATGATCGAGATTGGGGTGTGCGTGAGCCAGGTCGCCCAGAAGCTCGACATGACGCAGTCGACCGCCTCGCAGTACCTCACGATGCTGCTCCGGGCCGGGCTGCTGACCACGGAGCGGATCGGAAAGTACACCTACTACAAGCGGAATGAGGTGGCGATCGCCCGGTTCGCCGAGGCGATGGCGAAGGAGCTCTAGCTACACCGCACCCACCTGATCACGCCCGGAGCCAGGGCGCAATCCGGGCAAACATTTCGACGAAGTCCGAAACGTCCAACCATGAAAGGCCCAAACAGTGCCAAGCCGAACATCGAGCAGCAGTACCTGGCAGGTCTACCTACTCGCGATCACGACCTTCCTCGTCGGAACCTCGGAGTACGTGATCGCGGGCATCCTCGACCTGGTCGCCGCAGATCTGGATGTTGACGTATCCGGGGCGGGGCAACTGATCACCCTGTTCTCCCTCGTGTACGCCATCGGCACGCCACTCGTGGTAGCGCTGACGTCCAAGATCGACCGTCGCCTGTTCATCGTCGCGGCGCTCGGCGTCTTCGTGGCCAGCAACGTCGCCGCCTTCCTGGCACCCGGCTACTGGACCTTCGTCGGGACGCGAGTCGGCATGGCCTTGGCGGCCGGGGCGGTGGTGGTGGCCGCGCTGAATCTCGCGGTGAAGATCTCCCCAGAACGCCATCACGGACGTGCGATCGCCACGGTCGTCACGGGCTTCACCGCCTCCCTGATCCTCGGCGTTCCCGCCGGGCGTCTGGTCGCGGACAGCCTGGGCTGGCAAGCCGTCTTCCTCTTCATCGCCGCGGCAGCCCTGCTGGCCGGCGCCGTACTCTGGCGGGCCCTGCCTAGCGTCGCCGGCGACAAGCCGACGCCGCTGGCGCAGCAATTGACACTCTTCCGGAACCCGAAGGTTGTTCGAGGACTTCTGATCACGTTCTTCTGGCTTGGCGGTTACTCGGTCGCCTACACCTACCTCTCGCCGTATCTTATCGAAGCGTCGGGGCTGGCCATCGGGCTGATCAGCGCAGCGCTGCTCGCCTTCGGAATCGCCAGTCTCATCGGGTCGAAGGCGGGCGGGTACCTCACCGACCGGTGGGGAGTGCTGCCCACCCTGCTCGGCGGAATGGGTCTGCACGTCCTGGCCCTGCTGGCATTGTCCCTCGTCACCGGGTCGCCGTTGCTGATCATCGGGGTGCTCGTCGTGTGGTCGCTGTCCGCCTGGAGTACGGGTCCCACCCAGCAATACCACCTCGCCACGATCGAGCCGGGCTCCTCCGGAGTCCTGCTCGGCCTCAACCAGTCCATGATGCAGCTGGCCATGGCAGCTGGCGCGGGACTCGGCGGGCTCGCCGTCACCGGCCTGTCGATCCGCTCCGTCAGCTGGATCGCCGCCGCGGGAGTGCTCGTCGCGATCGCCATCACCGCGTCGACTGCCCGACAGCGGCCGTCAACAACGGCCGCTGCGACGCACGCTGGATCCGGGGTCGGATCGGACCATGCGCCACTGGAGCAATGGCACGTGCCAGCCTCGTCACCGGCAGGGGCTGACCACCAACCAGCCAGGGTCAGTCCGTAACTCACCGGGCTTGACGCTCGTACCGACCGGAAGGCCTCGCCCGGGTCAAATCGGGTCCATCACGGACCACACCCAGGGCGGGGTCTTCCGATCTGTCCTGCCGTACGTCTGCCGCCTCCTTGATCCCCCGGATCACCGAACGACTCGCGCCGTCGTTGACTGGATCGACGGCGGGCCGGGCGTGGCGCCGCTGCCCGCCCTGCTGGAACTGTCGGTGGTCACCCCGACGAATCCCGGTGTGGGGCGGGCCACCTGACGCGAGACGTCCTCTTCAGGCCTTGGTCCTGGAGAAACCTGTTGGTGGGGCAGTGGTGCTGGTCGCGATGATGGCTTCATTCGCCGCGCGACGGTATCGACCCACTTCGGAGCGGGCAAGCCGTCCGGCAAGCACCAGGCCCATGGTTGGGTGGCCGGCGGCCCTCTGACGACGGCTGCCCTCACGGCGGTCACGTCGGCCGACCCCGTCGGGCCGTCCGCCTACGTGCCGGTGAAACCGCCACGATCGGGCCCCGAGCTGCGGGAATGTGGTTCGGATTCTGCCAAGTATGGTCCACGTATAGCCCTTGAGCTGGGCAAAGGTGAGCCTGTTGTTGGCAGTGCGCGAACCGCCTCGGTCAGATGTGCGGTGAGCTGGGAAAACGCGTTTATGCGCATCTGCGGTGAAGGTTCGCGCGTGGCAGCCGAGAGACTCGGCCGTGCCGGCGGCTGGCACCGCGCTTCATCGCCTGCAGATCAGTGGCCCGCGTCGTTCGGATCCACACGTCGTCGCTCCATACCGAGAGCCCGACACTGCGGGTGGCGGGTGCTACCGGCAGAGCCAGAGTCCGTCCCTGTCGTGGCGGATCACGTCTCCGCCCGGCTGCCGGGACGGTGGTCAACGCATGTGTTCGGGGCGTACGCCGATGCCTGCCAGCCGGGCGGGGAGGGCTTGTAGCGCCGGGAACCGCTGCAGCAGGCGGATCGGTGCCGGGGCGTCGATCCGGCCGGTGGCGTGTAGCAGCGGGTCGACGATCCGCCGCTGCGCGGCGCGCTGGATGTTCTGTGTCACCACCGTCGCGAAGCGCCGGCGCTGCTGTACTGCGGCGAGATCCGCTTCGGTGACCGGCCGCCCGGCGGCGAGGTTCGGGCCGAGCATCCGGGCGGTGGCCGCGGCGTCCTGCACCGCCAGGTTGATGCCGACGCCGCCGATCGGGGACATGGCGTGTGCGGCGTCGCCGATGAGCAGCGCGCCGGGCGCGTGCCACCGCTCCAGCCGGTTGACCTTCACTGTCAGCAGCTTGACGTCGTCCCAGGTGGCGAGCTCACCGACCCGGTCGGCCAGGACCGGGTGCCGGCGCGTCACCTGGTCCCGCAGCGCGTCCAGCCCGGCCGCGCGGATCTCGTCGTAGCCGCCCTTGGCGATGACGTACGCGCACTGGTAGTAGTCGCCGCGGTCGATGGCGAGCATCAGCCCGCCGGCACCGACCCGCATCGCCAGGCCGTCGCCGTCGCCGGCGCGGCGCGAGATCCGGAACCACAGCACGTCCATGGGCGCGCCGTAGTCGACCGGCCGCAGGCCGAGCTCCCGGCGTACCACTGAATCGCGGCCGTCGCAGGCGACCGTGAGCGATGCCTCGATCTCCAGCTCGCCCTCAGGGCCCACGGCCCGCACGCCGGTGACGGCGCCGGACGCGTCGCGGAGCAGGCCTGTCACCGTGGTGGAGCGCAGCAGCGTGAAGGTCGGGAACTTCGCTGCCTCGGTCGCGAGCATTTCCAGGAAGTCCCACTGGGGGACGAAGTACAGGTAGTTGTGCGGTGCCGGTAGGCGCGTGAAGTCCGCAACGGTGTAGGTGCCGTCGTCGAAGGTGGCGCGCAACGCGCCTGCCTTGCGCCCGGGTAGCGCCGCCATCGGTTCGCCGAGCCCGATCTCGTCGAGCATGTTCAGTGTGGAGGGGTGCACGGTGTCGCCGCGGAAGTCCCGGAGGAAGTCGGCGTGCTTCTCCAGCACGGTGACCTCCACTCCCTGCCTGGCGAGCAGCAGCCCCAGGACGAGCCCTGCGGGCCCGCCGCCGACGACGCAGACGCTGGTCTTCATGGATCCTCCCCCTAGTAGCAACTCGTGTTGCGTTTTGAGTCTGTCATGATGGGATGGTGTAACGCAACAGTTGGTGCGTTAAAGGAGGTGTTCGATGTCTGCCGCCCAGCGACCGGGCGGGCGCAGCGCCCGCGTCCGGGCCGCGGTCCTCGCGGCCGCCCGCGGTCTCCTCGTCGACGGGTACGCCGAGCTGACCGTCGAACGGATCGCCCAGGCGGCCGGCGTCAACAAGACGTCGGTCTACCGCCGGTGGACCGACCTGGAAGGCGTCCTCGGCGACCTGCTCAGCGAGTACGCCAGTGAGGTCGTCCCGATCCCGGACACCGGCGACCTCGACACCGACCTCGAGGAACTGGCGTTGCTGATCCGGCGCGGCATGACCGGCGAACCTGGCGAGCTGATCACCGCACTGGCCGCGGCCGCGCCGCGCAACCCGCGCGCCGCGCACGTCGTCCGCGGCTTCTTCGCCGAACGGTTCGGCCTGGCCGAGGCCGTCGTCGACCACGCCGTCGCCCGCGGCGAACTGCCTCAGGGCACCGATGCCCGGGCCGCGATCGAGGTCCTGGGCGCGCCCTTCTTCCTGCGGCTGCTCGTCGTCGACGAACCCATTGACGAGGAGTTCGCCCGACGTACCGCCGCCGCGGCCGCCGTAGCCCTGCGCTCCGGCGTCTTCAATCCGGCGCGAGAGCCTCGTCCCGCCACGGGCACCAATGCAGTGCCTCCCGCCAGCCGTCCCGGCCGGCAGCCCGAAGTCCCAGTCGATGATGACCTCGATATGCACGCCGAACCGCGGCGCGCCCAGTGACGCCCCAAAGCGGGCACGGTCAGACGTTCGGAGCGGCCCGCAGGGCGCGCCACCTTCGCCAGTACTGCGCTCACGCCTGTCCGACGGCCTTCCAGGCCAGGAGAAGCGGTTGCGGGACGCCGGGGTCGAGATCACCACGCCGCTGCGTGAGGAACCATGGGGCGAACGCCTGTTCCAGATCACCGATCCTAACGGCCTGATCATCCAGCTTGTCGAGTGGACCACCCCCGCCGACTACGTCTGAGCGAAGCATCCGGTGGTGCACTCGCGGGAGGTGACCGCACCACCGGATGCCCATGACGCGCCGACCCTGCAGGGGCTGCGCATCGCGGGCCTTGTCGTCGACGGGTTGTCGAGCAGGCAAATCGCTCCGGCTCTTCCTCAGCCCGCCCACGGTCGAGCACTCCTGGCCTATCCTCGGGTATGTCGCATGGACTCCCGTCATCGGTGCCGGCCAGCGCGACGCCGAATCGGCGGGACGGTCACCGCAGGGCGGTGAGCTGCGGGAATGCGGTTCGGATTCTGCCAAGCCTGGTCCACCGGGGTTCGAGCCCAGAGTGGTCCACCGGGGTTCGAGCCCAGAGTGGCCCACGCAGGTAGAAGGCCATTCCCATTCATCGGGGGTGGCCTTTTTGCTGCCCGTACAGCAGTTAAGTGCAGCAACGGTCATCTGCCGAGGGAATCGCTGAGGCGCTTGAGGGCGTCTCGGGTCGCTTTCGACGAGACCTGTCGTAGCTTGAGCGCGGTCAGGCAGATGTCGGGCAGGGGCAGGGTGGCGTCGGACGCCTGGGTCTTGGTGTCGCGATGCAGGGGCTGCCCCCGCACGCGTTGCAGTTGGCGGCCGATGGTCAGCTCTCCGGCGTGGACGGCCGGAAGGCCGTGCTGGGCCGTTAAGCGGATCCATGGGACCGGCACAGCGGCCGGTGCGATCGAGAGCCGGCGGAACGTGGGCCCGTATCAGCGGCAGGGAGGCCGCTCGGCATCTCCAGAGTCGAGTCCAGCGATCCGGCAGGAAGACCGCGCTGGCGTGCCCGACGAGCGGCGGAGTAGCACCGGGTGCCGACACGTCGACCGCCGTGATCCCGCCGAGGGAGGCGGACCGGCCGGCTGCCAACTTGTCGGGTCTCGTGACCTGCGTGGCAGAACAGTCTCAAGACATGGGCGACGCTTCCGGCTAGCCGGGTGGTGACGGCGGCTCGGGCGGGCGTCCGTGGGCGCGGGCTGCGTCGGATATGGCGATCCCGGTCAGGACGATGGCAGCGGCGGCGGCGACCACGAGTGGTGGAAGGGGGAGCATCGCCGGTGTCAGGGCGGCCAGCGCAAGGACGCCGATCGGTCGGGACCGGGACACGCGGCCGAATACCGAGTGCTCGAAGCGGGCGCGCCCGGCCAGGTACAGCGCGGGTCCGCCGAGGATGACGGCGATCCAGGCCGGTGGGGTGTGCCCGAGTGGATGGGCGATGACAAGTTCGGCGCCGACGGCTGTAGCGACCACGCCGGCCACCATGGTCAGGTGGGCGTATGACGTCGATCGGGCGAGGCGGACCGGGTCGGCGGAGACGGCAATTGCTTCCGCCAGGACTTGCCCAGCGCGGTAGATGTAGATCCGCCACAGCAGCACGGTGGTCGCGATCGACACTGCGAACGCTGCGGTTTCATCAGGCGCGAAGCCGCTGCTGCTCAGGGCCAGTCCGGTAACCAGGATCAGCTCGCCGAGCGCGATGATGAAGAGCTGCCGGTGGCGCTCGGCAATGTGCTCGCCCGAGATCACAAGGTCTTGACCGGGCGTTCGGCCCGCCCCCGGGGTGGGGAAGCCGATTCTGCCTGCCGTGTGGTCAAGGACCACCGCGAGTGCCCACAACGCGCCGCGCGCCGTACCGTGCACGAGCGCCCCCGCGATCCACGGCAGCGCCGACAGGCCGTACCAGAACAGCCCGCGCACGCCGATGCGCTGCAGCTCGTGGCCACGCAGAAAGGCCACGAGGACGAGCCCGCGGCTGAGCTGGATGGCGACGTAGGCGCCCGCGAAGATCAGACCCCTGTCGCCGAAGGCCTCGGGCACCGCGGCCGCCATCACCAGGGTGCCGACCATGGTCGCGATGACCAGTGCCTGGATTACCAGCCGTTGCGGGTCCGTCCGGTCGGTTAGCCACGCGGTGCTGGACCAGACCCACCACATGGCCCCCAACAGCACCAGCGTCCGGAAGGCACCGCTCCACCCGAGATCCTCGGCCAGACCGCGCGAGAGCTGAGCGAGCGCGACGACAAGCACCAGGTCGGAGAAGAGTTCCAGGAACGTAGCCCGCTGTGGATCCTCGGCTCTCCGCAGCAGCCCGGCCGCTCTGCTCGTCGTCATCGGCTCGCCCGTTCTGCCAGCTCTGCTCCACGTTTGGGGGCATTCTGACATGCGGCAGCGGCGGTGACCGTGGACGTCCTGTCGTGGACTGGATTGAGCGACCCGCGTTACACGGACGGGGGACGGTCGAGGCCGGTGAGGTCCTTCCATCCGTCGCGCGGGTTCGGATTAGCTCGTCGACCTTGACCAGGCAAGACGCCCGGTCAGCGACAGAGCGGACACCGCTGGCGTGCGCCGACCAGCCGAGGATCCCGTGGAACTCTCTCTCGGGGTGGCGTCGGATCCGGCCGAGTCGTTCGTAGAACGGGCGAGGGCGGAGACGTCTGCCCGACCCGTGATGCTCAGCGGGCGAGGGTGACATCCCAATCGGTCCTACGTGCACCGGGAGGTAGCGGCATGGCCAAGCTGATCTACGTGACTAATGTGTCGCTTGACGGCTATATCGAGGACGAAAGCGGAGCCTTCGACTGGTTCCCGCCCGACGACGAGGTATTCACGTTCACCACCAACCTCCTGCGGTCGGTCGGTACTTTCCTTTACGGGCGGCGCCTGTACGAGAAGATGGCTGTCTGGGAAACCGACGCTGCTCTAGCCGCGCAGTCCGGCCTCATGGCTGACTTCGCGAGCGCCTGGCAAGCGGCGAACAAGGTCGTCTACTCCACGACTCTCACCGCGGTGTCAACGGCCGCCACCAGCTTGGAGCGCCGTTTCGACCCCGCCGTCGTACACCAGCTCAAGGCCACGGCCGGCAGCGATATCACCGTTGGAGGCGCCAACCTGGCGGCGCAAGCCATGCGGGCTGGACTGGTTGACGAGTGCCAGTTATTCGTCTGGCCCACGGCCGTCGGAGGCGGCAAGCCGGGGCTGCCTACTGGCGTACGCGCCGACTTCGCGCTCCTCGACGAGCGCCGATTCCAAAACGGCGTCGTTCACCTCCGTTACCGCCCTCTCGGCCACTAACCAGGGTTACCACCCTGATCTGAGCGCTGCGGCCTGTGTGACGAACGCCCGCCCACCCATCCGCCGCATGTGAGACCCATGAGCGTTCGCGGGCTGTTTCCCAAGCATCGGAGGTGCATCGCATGACCGAGTGAACCCTTCTCGGCAGAGCGGATGACTCGCACACCAGCGTTGCGGACCAGGGGCGTCACCCGTCCGTATCCGGCATGCTCAACCCAGGTGCGGAAGGTGGTCACCCGGCGGGCGCGAGCGGTGGTCTGGGTGAGCCATCCTGCCGCCGGCATGGTGGGGTCCATGCCGGAGACGAAGCAGGCTTGCCGGTGCAGCAGCACGTTCCGATCCCGTCCGGCCGCGGCGGCGAGCACGTGAAGGTGAGCGAAGAACGCGCGTTGCTCGTTGACGGGCAAGGTCAGCCCGGACGCGAGCGGATCCCGCCGGGGATGGGCGACGGGTAGCCCTCTGGCGAAGGTCGGTGTTCGCCCGAGGACGGCCCAGAGGACATCGGCTCCATCACCGCGAGCGGAGTGGAGTGGTGGGCGCGCTGTCCAAGGCCGGCGAGGCGGGCGGTCAGGAGACTGGTGGCCAGGGCCAGGGCCAGGGTCAGCCGCAGCAGGGCCCCGGCCAGCAGGGGCAGGCTCAGCCGAGCCAGGCTGAGACGGCCGCCCAGCCTGCCGAGGCGTTGCGCCAGGCCGGTCGCAACCTCTGGGATGTCTTTGCGACGGTGATAGCGCACCAGGGGCAGGGCCCGCAGCAGCAAAAGCAGTAGGAGCCCGGGCGGGGGCCCCGCCACAGGCCACTCGTCAAGCAGCCCGCGCGGCTACAGCAAGATCCCCTTCGCGAGCTCCCAGCCCCGTCACGCCTTGGTCTTCGGGTTCTGTCTGAGGTTGCGGGCCTGGTCGGTAACGACGGCTAGGAAGGCCGCGAGCGCGGGAGCTGGGGGGCCGTCTCGGAGGACGACGACCAGTCGACGTCCGAGTTTCTCCTCGGCGACGTCACGGATCGCAAGGGCTGGGTCTGCTGCGGGCAGGGTCAGCGCGGGCAGTAGCGCGATGGCTCCGGTGGTGCGTACGAGTTCGAGCTGGACGTCCGCGTCGCTGGACCGGTGCCGTACGTCGGGCTCGTAGCCGCCGATGGACCGGCAGCTTCCCACGACCATGTCGTGATGGCCGGTGCCGGCGTCGGAGGCCACCCAGACCTCGTCCCGCAGCATGGACAGTGCGACGGGTCCTCCACGTTTGGCCAGCGGATGTCCGGGCGACAGGACCAGTTTCAGTGGCTCCTCGTGCAGCAGCGTGAACCGCAGTCCTGCCGGCCGGGGGCGTGGGTGGCCGTCGTACTCGTCGCTGATCACCAGGTCGACCGCCCCGAGCCGTAGTCCCGGCAGCGCTTGTTCGAGTTCGAGCTCGGAGACCTCGGTGCGTACCTGCGGGTGCTCGACCATCATGCGTGCCACTGCGGGGACCAGGAGGCGACGGGCCGCTGACTGCAGGCCGCCGGCGCGCACGGTGCCGCGCACCTCGCCGGCCAGCGCCGCCAGATCGGCTGACGCCGCCTCGGCTGCTGTCAGCAGGACCCGGGCGTGCTGTGCGAGCAGACGCCCGGCGTCGGTGAGCCGCACACCACGGCCGGCCTTCTCGAGCAGGCGCGCGCCGACCTCCTTCTCCAGAACGCTCAACTGCTGGGACACCGAGGACGGGCTGTAGCCGAGAGCCGAGGCCACTGCGCCCAGGGTCCCTCGTTCCTCGAGCTCGCGGAGCAGACGGAGCCGACGAAGATCCAGCGTGACCATGCGGAGAGACTAACGATTCAGGTCCACAAATCATCACTGGACCTGCAGCATGGTGGCGTCGATGCTCTAGGACATGGGTCCCGCACTGTGCCTTCTGTCAGCCGCGTGCTTCGGCGCCATGGCGATCTTCGGGAAGCTCGCGTACGCCGCGGACGTCTCGCCTGGAGCGCTCCTCCTGGTGCGCTTCGGCCTTGCCGCCGCCCTACTGGCGATGCTGCTGCTCCTGCGACCGGGTCTGCGAAGCGATCCTGCGAGCCCCGACCCAAGGACGAGTCCCGCGCGCGTGACCCTGGGCCTGCTGGTGACGGCCCTCGGTCTGGGCGCCATCGGGTACGCCACCCAGGCGTCCCTGTACTTCGCGGCCTTGGAACTGATGGACGCCTCGCTGCTGTCCCTGGTCTTCTACACCTACCCGCTGCTGGTCACCCTCACGGCCGTCCTGCTGGGCCGGGACCGCCTGACACCCGACCGCTGCGCCGCACTGGTGGCCGCCTCCTGCGGGACGCTGCTCGTCCTTCTCGGGACCGGCGGTGTGGACTTCCACCCGCTCGGGGCGGCCCTCGCGTTCGGTGCCGCTGTCACCTACCCCATGTACATCCTCGTCGCCGACACCGTCGTGCACCGGCTGCCACCGGTGATGCTGTCCGCGCTGGTGATGGCCGGTGCCGCCCTCACCCTGGCCGCACGCGCCCTCGTGACGGGCGGGGTCGACCTCAACTTCGGGCCAGAGGGCTGGTTCTGGCTCACGTGCATCGCGGTCGTGTCCACCGTCCTGGCGATGCTGACCTTCTTCGCCGGCCTGCGGCGGACGGGCCCTTCGACCGCAGCCATCCTGTCGACGTTCGAACCGGTCGTCACCACCGCGCTGGCGGCGATCACGCTCGACGAGATCCTCACCCCCGTACAGGTAGCGGGTGGCCTGCTCGTCCTGTCGTCCGTGGCTGCCCTACAGGTGCACAGGGCACGCCCCGGGCACCGCGGCCCAGCGCCACGCCGGCTGCCGACCCGACCTCGACGCGAGGCAGCCGGTCTCGATCAGCAAGAAGCAGTGCCCGCAGGCATGCCCGGGCGCTCACCACGCCCCTGACCCGAGCCGGCACCGCCTCAGGTGCTCGATCAGCGGCAGATCACTGCACTTGATCATGAGGATGCCGATTGCGGTGAGTTCGGAGGCTTGGCCTTCTGCGGGTAGATCGTCTCGTGACGGGCCAGCATGGCGACGAACTCGCCGATCTTCCGCTCGCGGGTCTGCGCCCGTTTGACGGCGTTGAGGCGGTAAATGAGGGCGAACCGGTTGGTCTTGGTGAGTACGTCGAACATGGCCTGCGCGGCGGGGTCGGCGGCGATGGCGGCGAGCAGGTCGGCCGGTACCTCGGCTTCCGACGGCGGGGCGTAGGCGCTCGCCCACCGCCCGTCCGCCTTCGCGGCTTCCACCGCGGCGCGGCCCGGGGGCATCATCCGCCCCTGCGCCTCCAGCCGGGCCACGTGGGCGACATTGCGTTGTGACCAGGAACTGCGGGGCCGGCGAGGGGTGAACCGGATCCAGGAGGTCTCCTGATCCCGTTTACGGGCCTGCCCGTCGATCCAGCCGAAGCACAGTGCCTCGTCGACCGCCTGCTGCCAGGTCAGCGTGGTGGCTGTGCCGCCTTTCCTGGTCAGAGCGAGCCAGACGCCGGGCGACGTAGCATGGTTGGCCGACAACCACGCCCGCAGCGCCTCGGCGTCCCCGACGACCAACTCATCCAGTTCGGCGCTCCCCATGACCGCAGGCTAACCCGACTCGCCGGGCTGCCGGCGCGCCGGTCGCTCGGCGGACCGTCGGGGCGAACGATCGCGGGCCCGCCGTCGAGACCTGGGACGTCCTGCGGGACCGGGTCCGCCGCCACGCCGACACCAGATCGCGGAGATCGAGCGGCCGACGGCGGACCCGTGACCGGGGCTACCGCTCGTCGAGCAGGTCGCGCAGCTCACGCAACGCTTCGCGGAGCCGGTCGGCGAACGCGTACATCATGCCGGCGACCGGGCGCGGGGTGCTGAGGTACAGGTTGAACCGGTCCGGCAGCAGCACGTACGCGATCCCGATGCAGCGGCTGCTGGTGGCCCCGAACCCGAAGTAGCGGATGCTGGTCGACGGCGCCGAGCTGGTGCTCAGGTAGTCGTCGCGCATCGTGAGCCACCCCGGCGTCTCGTACAGCCGGGACGCCTCGGGCACGCCGAGCGCCGCCCCACGCCGCTTCTGGATCAGCTGCAGCTCCCACAGGTGCTGCTCCGGTGCCGCACCGGCTTGGCACTGCTTCGCCCGTTCGACATGCTTGTCGGCCGCGGCCCGGAACGCCACCCGCCGCTCGTCGGGTGACGCGGCGGGATCGTCCATCGTGGACGCGAACCGCAGCACCTCGGGCGTGACGACGCGCATCGCCTCGGTCCGCCCCCGCAGGTACTGGCGGGTGGCGATGGACTCGTACGTGGTGCCGATGAAGCCCTTGGCCCGCTTGTGCGCGAGCTGGTATGCCATCTGCACGAACGCGTCCGGCGACATCCGCAGCCGCTTGACCTCGTCCACCCCGAACTCGTCGAAGGACAGGGTCACGGTGGCGGTGTCCGCGCCGTATTGGGCGAACGACCGTGCCGCGGCGGCGATGTCGGCCCGCAGCGCGTCGTCGAGCACGAACGTGACCGGCTCGATCGTCGGCACCCCCTGCGCCGTCGCACCCGACTGCGCGGCGTGCTCCTCCGGCGAGGCGGCGAGCATGGTGTCGACGAAGCTGAGAATGGTGGTGCCGTCCAGCCCGCAGTGCTCGACGTTGATGCCGGCCGTGCCGTCGGCGAACACGATGAGGGACACCGCCTTGTCGAACCACCGGTTGCCGCTGTCGCCGTGCAGCAACTGGTCGCAGGCCGCCAGGTCGTCGTCCGGCGTCAGGTCCTCCAGGCACACGCAGAACAGCGCCGTCTCGATGGTGTCCAGCGCCGCGGCGTTGCCGGGATCCAGTGCCGCCAGCCGGTCCCTGGCCGCCGCCCACTCGGCCCGGGCCATGGTGGTGAGATGACCGGCCGCGGTGGCCGTCGCGGCCCGCGCGGCACCGGCCTTCTGCACCTCACGCAGGCCGGCCGCCAGGTCGTCGAGGGAGTACGGGCGCCCGCCCGGGCCGACCACGTGCATCCGGAACGCGTTGCCGCGCTGGAACACCACGATGTGCCGCGCCGTCGACGGGCCCGGCATCTCGTCGCTGTACGGCGCTCGGACGGTGTCCTGCACCGGCCCTGGGATGCGGGTGGTCGAGAACAGGAACTTGTTCTGCTCCATCGACAACGGCTGCCCGCGCGTCACGATCGGCGGGATGCGCTCGTCGTCGAGCTGGATCTTGTAGTTCACGGCGGCGGCGATGAGCCTCGCCGCGCGCTCCACCTGCGGCTCGGCGAACCCGCGCAACGGCGTGTCGCGGAACAGGAAGATGAAGTTGGCGTTCAACGCGATCCGGTCCCGGCGACCGAGATAGCGCGCCGGCCAGAACGTGTCCAGCCAGCTGTGCGTGGCCGGATCCGCGTTGTACCGCACCAGATCGGCGTGCAGCTTCGGCCCCGGACCGTCGGCCCGCCCGAACTCCCGCACGGCGGCCTCGGTGTCGGCGAACTCTTCCTGCGTCAGCAGCGGCGCACACCACTCGAGGAACCGGGCGCAGGTGTCCTCCAGCGCGGGCAACGGCACCCGCGGCAGCGTGTCCTCGTTGTGGAACGTGCTCGCTCGGTCTCCCTGGAATTCGCTGCTCATCGGGCGGCCTTCTGAGTCAGTGACTGGTCATCGTCAAAGGTCAAGGGGTCGGGGGTGCCGATGGGCCGGGAGACGTAGAGCTGAGCGTACAACCACCCGTCGTTCTCCAGGCCCTCCGGATCGACGCCGGCGGCGGACATCGTCTCCAGCACCTGCCGCTGTTCCCGGTCGGACGCGAAACGGCGCTGCCGGAACGTCCGGTTCACCCGCATCGTGTCGTAACCGAGGGCCGCGAGGCTGTCGGCGATCGGTTCGAACGGGAACATCCGCAGCGCGAAATGCGCCATCCACGGCAGCCGGTCCCGGCGGGAGCCGACCACGCGCACGAGCGTCCTGCCGGTGACGTAGCCGAGGCATCCGGTGGAGATCACGATGTCGGCGCCGGCGAGCAGGGCGCGCTGCCGCGCCGTGGGTTCGCGCGCCTCCAGGTCGGCCTGCACGGCGTCGTCGAGGAAGCCGGCGGCCGATGCGTACCCCAGCGCCGGCCGGGACACGTCCAGCCCCACGAACCGGGCCGGGAACCGGTGCGCCCGGACCAGCTCACGATCGCGCTCCAGCAGCGCTTGGCGGGTGCACTCGGCGCCGGCGTAGCGGTCGTACAGGTCGTCCATGGTGGCGTCGCAGCGCAGCAGGGCCGCGTTGACGCCGTAGGAGCAGCCGATGTCGACGACGGTCGGGACGGCCACCTGCCGCGATTGGCGGTACTGCCCGATGATCTGCTGGAAATAGGGCTTGGCGAGTTGGGGAATGTAATAGTCGAGCTCACGCAGGGTGGTGAAATAGGCGCGGGGATCGGGTTGCGTGTAGATGCCGTCGAGGGAAACTTTTCCGGTCCGGTCGAAACGCACGGGGGCGGCTCCTCGCGATTACTAGTCCAGCAACTGGTCGACTCGCACGGCATTGCGCTCGGCGTCGTGGTGCGCGGGCAGGACCCGGCCGAACAGCTGCCGCGTACGGGCGACGCTGCCCATCACGCCGGGGCGTTCGGAGTAGGCGAAGATCGCTGAGTGCCGGGCGGTGGCGCCGCGCACCGCGCTAACCCGGTGCAGCGCGTACCGGCCCTTGAACAGCTGGAGGTCACCGGGGCGCAGGGTCAGGGCCCGCACCGGCGAGCGGTCGGCCCCGGTGAGCACCGAACGGACGGCGTCGAAGTTCTCCGCGTCCGCTGAACGGATGTTCGGGCAGTACTCGAAGACGCCGCCCTCCTCCGGCTCCTGGGTCAACATGCTGACGGTGAACTCGTTGGTGTCGAAGTGCCACGGGTGCTCCATGCCGGGCCGCACGACGTTGAGCACCAGGCCGGACAGCGGGTCGGCGAGCTCGTACAGCTTCGGGAGTTCGAAGCAGGCGGCGACGAAGCGCACGAACGACGGGTCGGTGTAGAGCCGGTGGATGACACTGTCGGTGGGGATCCGGTCGCGCGGGACGAACGCGTTGCCGCGCTGCATGACGATGCGGCCCGGGTGCTCGGCCGGCAGGTCGTCGTCGAACGCGATGTTGTAGACGTTGGTCTCCTCAACGTCGTAGTACGCCAGCGGGGCGACCCCGGCGCCTTCCTGCCGCAGCGCCTCCCAGCTGCTCGGCAGAATGAACTCCGGCAGCACGCTGCACCCGAGTTCGCGCAGTTCGGTGCGCGTTTGGGAAACGACGCGTTCCCATGCGTCGCTTCCCGGGTCGGCCAGTGGATAGCGCGCGGTGTCCACGATTTTCATTTGGACGGACCCCTTCTTCAATGGTCGCGGCATGAAGAAATGTGGAATCCTAACAAGATTGACCGGCGTCTAGTCCATGTTGGTTACATTGTTCACATCGCCGCGGCCGGAGCGCGGTCCGCTGTCAAGTCCACCTACTGGCCAGGTCGCGTCGGAGTTGCCGCGTGTCAGCCAGCGATGGGCAGCCATCGGGGGAGCCAGTACAACTGCCGGCGGGTTCAGCTCCGCACGGAATCGGGGCGCACACCGCGACAGCCACCTCAGCCTCCCGTGCATCACGTGCGAGACGCAGCCTACGACGGGAGCCGAGATCGCCGGTCCTGCCCCGCCTGGCGGGGGCACCGGGAGAGGATGGGGCGGAGCGGAGCCCATCGGGAGGACGGTGCCGCACGGACCTCGCAGCGAGGGGAGCTGTCGTGCAAGCGATCACTGTGCGGGATCGAGAGGCCGGACCGGCCGGACTGACCCTGACCGAGTTGCCGTACCCGCACCTGGCGGAGAACGAGGTCATGGTGCGCGTGCACGCGGCAGGGTTCACTCCCGGGGAGTTGACCTGGCCGGGGACCTGGACCGACCGCGCCGGGCGGGACCGCACCCCCTCCGTTCCCGGGCACGAGGTGTCCGGCGTCGTGACCGAGCTGGGCTACGGCACCACCGGGCTCAGCGTCGGGCAGCGGGTGTTCGGTCTGACCGACTGGACGCGCAACGGCTCGCTGGCCGAGTACGTGGCCGTGGAGGCCCGCAACCTCGCCCCGCTGCCCGCGGACGTGGACCACACCGTGGCTACCGCCGCGGTGATCTCCGGACTGACCGCGTGGCAGGCACTCTTCGTCCACGCCCGCATCGAACCGGGGCAGACTGTCCTGATCCACGGTGCCGCGGGTGGTGTCGGCTCCCTCGCGGTCCAGCTCGCCCGCGAGGCGGGAGCACGAGTGATCGGCACCGGCCGCGCACGGGACCGGGACACCGCGCTGAAGCTGGGCGTCGACGCGTTCGTCGACCTCCAGAACGAGAATCTGGAGGACGTCGGACCGGTCGACGTGGTCTTCGACGTGATCGGCGGCGACATCCGCGACCGCTCCACCGCACTTGTGCGGCCCGGCGGCACGCTCGTCACCATCGCCGGCCCACCGGAGGTCCAGCCGCAGAACGGTCGCGCGATGTTCTTCGTCGTCGAAGCCGACCGCGCCCAACTCACCGAACTGGCCACGCGACTGCGCGACGGGCGACTCACCCCGAACGTCGGAGCCGTCCGGCCCCTGTCGGAGGCGGTGGCCGCATTCGGACCCGACGCTCCCCGAGCGCCCGGGAAGATCATCATCCGCGTCAGAAACGACGACTGACCACGGAGACGCCGTCGCGCCTCGCCCCGTCGTCGGAGATACACCCCGATTGTCGTACCCCCACCGATGCCGCCGTCCGTATCATCTCGGCATGGTGCTGGACCTGGACGGACGGTTCAGCCGGCGGGCGGTGCTCCTGGCCGCCGGAGGGCTGCTCGTCGGTTGCTCCCGGCAGCCCGAGGTCGACGAGGTCCACCTGCGACTGGCGACCGGGCCGGCGGGGGCGGTGTACCGGCGGATCGGCGGCGCGCTGGCCGAACACATCTCCGAGCAGGTGCCGGGTGCCACGGTGACCACCGTGCCGAGCGGGGCGTCCACCGACAACATCCGGATGCTGCGGGCCGGCGAGGTGCACCTCGGGCTGACGAGCCTGGACGCGCTGATCACCACCGACGGCAGCGTGCCCGGGGGGCTCTCGGCGATCTGCCGGCTCTACGACAGTCACCTGCACCTCGTGGTCATGGCCGGTTCGGCGATCGACGAGTTCCGGGACCTTCAGGGCAGGCGCGTATCCCTCGGTGCCCGCGACTCCGGCACGGAGTTCACGTCGCTGCGGGTTCTGAAGCTCGGCCGGGTGAACGTCGATGGTCGGTACCTCAGCCAGGCCGAGTCGGCGGCGGCACTGCGCGCCGGTGAGATCGACGCGATGTTTTCGCTGACCGGCGTCCCGACGCCCGCCGTCACGGAGTTGGCGCAGCGGCACCCGATCCGGCTGATCCCGTTGGACGCGCAGGCGGAACCGCTCTTCACCGCGTACCCCGGTCCCTACACTCCGGCCATGATCCCGGCGACCGCCTACACCGGCGTCCCGGCCACCCGCACCGTCGCTGTGCCGAACGTGCTCCTCGTGCGCAACGACCTGCCCGACGACCTGGTCTACGCCATCACCGACACGATCTTCCGGAACACGGGCACGATCACCTCCGCCAGCCGGGGCGACGCCGAAGCCGTACCCGGGTGGCAGATCAACGTGCGTACCGCGATCTCCACCGCGGCGATCCCGCTCCATCCGGGCGCGGCCGCCTGGTTCCGCGACCGCAAGCGCTGACCCGAGGCAGCGGCACGCCAGCGACGGGGTTCCTCAGACCGGCGACGGAACCGCGTCGCCGGACGACGACACCACCCGCGGAACGGCGGGCAACGCGACCACCGCGGCGAAGCCGTGCCCGGCCCCGTCCGGACGCGGCAGGCCGTCCTCCAGCCGCAGCTCGCCCCCGGCGGCCCCGACCAGGTCGGCGCAGATCGCCAGGCCCAGGCCGGTCCCGGACACGTTCTGGTGCCGGGGCGACCGCCAGAACCGCCGGAGCGCCTGGGGCCGCTCGGACACGTCGATCCCCTGGCCGTCGTCCCGGACAGCGATCGTGACCACGCCTCCGGCCGCGGACGCGCCGCCGTGCCCGGCGCCCGCATCGTCGGGGACGACCCGGGCGGTCACCTCCACCAGCCGCGCCTCCGACAGCCGCAACGCGTTGCTGATCAGCTCGTCCAGGACGCTGCCCAGTCCGCCCGGCGGCTCCAGCAGCCGCAGCCCCGGCGGCACGTCGACCGCCAGTGTCTGCCCCGCCGTCGCCGTCAACGCCCGCCACCGCTCCACCCGGGTCGCCAGCACCGCGTCGAGATCCACCGGCGACGCCGTCCGCATGCTCTCCATCCGCGCACTGGCCTGGAGCGAGTTCAACATCCGCTGCATCGCCTTCAGCTCGTCGACGGCGATGTCGTACACCTGTCGCCCGTCACTCTCCGGCCGCAGATGCGGTTCCAGGCTCTCCACCGCGAGCCGGAGGCTGGTCAGCGGGTTGCGCAACTGGTGCGACGCGTCGGACACGAACGCCCGCTGCCGCTGCACGGCGTTCTCGACGGCGTCCATCATGGTGTTGAACGACTCCGCCAGCCGCCGCAGCTCGACCGGTCCGGCCTCCGCGTCCGCCCGGATCGTCAGGTCGCCCGCGGAGATCCGCGAGGTCGCCGCGTCCAGCTTCCGCACCGGCCGCAGCACCCACGCCGACACCGGCCACGCGACGGCCGCGAGCGCGAGCAGCGGCAGCAGCCCGAGCCCGGCGAGCCGGGCCCAGCGTACGAGGATGCGTTCGCGCGTCTTCGACAGGTCGGAGATCGTCACGACGGCACCGACGACCTCACTGTCCCGGCCCACCGGCTCGGCCACCACGAGGGCGGAGTCGTTCCACGGCGCCCACTCCCAGGACGGCTCGGATCTCGCCCCGGCCAGCGCCGCGGTCACGATCCGGGGCAACGCCGGCTCGGCGCGCGCCGCCTCCTGGTACGCGCCGGCCGGTCCGAGCAGCACCGTGCCCGACGTGTCGATGACCGCGACCGGGATGCCGTAGAGCTCGTGGTAGCGCGTCAGTTCCAGTTGCAGCGCCTCGGTCCGCCCGGTCGACAGCGCGGTGTCGGCCAGCGACGCGAACCGGCCGACGTCGTTGAGCTGGTCGACGTACGTCTCCTGCATCTCCCGCTCGGCAACGGTGACGCTGAGCGGTACCCCGAGCGCCGCGACGAGCAGCACCGCGAGGGGTACCAGGACGACGAGCAGACGGCGGTGCACGGCGCTCAGCCGATCAGCTCCGGCTGGTCGGCCAGGAGCCGATAGCCGACCCCGTGGATCGTGCGGATGACCACGTCCGGCCCCAGCTTGTGCCGCAACGCCGCGATGTGGGTGTCCAGGGTGCGACTCGACGACTCCCACGTCGCGCCCCAGATCTGGTCGAGGATGACGTCGCGGCTCACCACGTTGGGCGCCCGCCGGGCCAGCAGCAGGAGCAGCTCGTACTCCTTGCGGGTCAACGGCACGGGCGTGCCGGCGACGGTGACCTCGCGGGTGCCGACGACGATCCGTATCGGGCCGAGGAGGAGCGGCTCGTCCGGGTGGCTCAGGGCACGGGCGGCCCGGGTGCGCCGCAGGACGGCGTCGATCCGGGCCAGCAGCTCCGGGACGCCGAACGGCTTCACGATGTAGTCGTCGGCGCCGGCCCGCAGGCCACGGACCCGCTCGTGCTCCTCCGATCGCGCGGTCACCGCGATGACGGCGGTCTCCGGGCGGTCACGCAGCTTGCGGATCACGTCGAGGCCGTCGCCGTCGGGCAGACCCAGGTCGACGAGGACGACATCGGACGGCGCGGCACGCACGGCCTCCGCGGCGGTGGCGATGCGGTGGACCTCGAAGCCCGCCTGGGCCAGGACGGTCACCAGACCCCGCGCCACGCGGTCGTCATCCTCGATGACGGTGATCCGCATACCGGCGGATTGTACGGCTCGGATCGACGCTCGTGGTAGCCCTTGAGTTCTTGGGATTCCTCTGACATCCGGCGCATTCCTTGGGATTCCTCTGACACCATCCGCGTCCCGGTCGGCCGAGACTGAGGCCGCGCATCCCACGGACGAATGCGCGTGCGCTGACGAGGAGGCCCCGACATGACAACGACCAGGCACCGGGCCGTCGCTCGGATGATCGCCGTGATCGGCGCCGTTTCGCTCCTGGCCGCCTGCTCCGGCAACGGCGGCGGTGGCACCGGAGGCGACGCCGGGAACTACCCGGACCAGAACATCACGTTCGTCGTACCCTTCAGCGCCGGCGGCCCGACGGACACCGTCACCCGGATGATCGCCGAGCCGATGGCCGCGAAGCTGGGCGCCAAGATAGTCGTACAGAACGTCGAGGGCGCGGGTGGCACGGTCGGCGCCGGCGAGGTCGCGCGGGCCGAGGCCGACGGCTACACCGTGCTCATGCACCACATCGGCATGTCCACGGCGCCCGCCCTCTACAAGAACCTGGGCTACAAGCCGCTCGAGGACTTCGAGATGGTCGGGCTCGTCACCGAGGTGCCGATGACGATCGTCGCCCGCAAGGACTTCCCGCCCGCGACGCTCCAGGACCTCGTGACCCACGTGAAGGCGAACGCCAACAAGGTCACCCTCGCCAACGCCGGCATCGGCGCCGCGTCCCACCTGTGCGGCCTGCTGTTCCAGAGCGCCGCCGGTGTCAAGCTCCAGGAGGTCCCGTACGAGGGGACCGGCCCCGCGCTGACCGACCTGGTCGGCGGCCAGGTCGACTTCATGTGCGACCAGACGACCAACACCAGCGGCCAGATCTCCGGGGGCAAGGTCAAGGCGTACGCGGTCACCACCCCGGAACGGGTGAAGAGCCTGCCCGACCTGCCCACCACGGCCGAAGCGGGGCTGCCCCAGCTCCAGGTCAGCGTCTGGCACGGCCTCTACGCCCCGAAGGGCACGCCGCAGGACGTCGTCCAGAAGCTGTCCGAGGCGCTGAAGGCGGCGCTGGCCGACCAGGCGGTGATCGACCAGATGGCCAAGCTGGGCACCGCGCCGGTCCCGGCGGAGGACGCCACTCCGCAGGCACACCGCACCAAGCTCGAGGAACAGCTCGGCACCTGGGCGAAGATCATCGCCGACGCCGGGGTCGAGGCCTCCTGAGGTGGAACGCCGACGGTCCTTCCCGGACGTCCTCGCCGGAGGAATCTTCATCCTCATCGGTGGCGCATTCGTGGTGGGGTCGCTCAGCTACGAGCTGGGCACCCCGCTGCGGATGGGCCCCGGCGCCTTTCCGCTGCTGGTCGGCGCGACCGTGGCCGCCCTGGGCCTGGCGATCGTCGTCAAGGGGCTCATCGCCGGCGAGGTGGTCGAGTTCGGGCCGGTCCCCTGGCGTGCGGTCGGCGTCATCGTGGTCGCGCTCGTGTTCTTCGGATACAGCTTCCGGGGCCTCGGCTTCGTGCCGACGGCGGCGGTGACCGCCCTCCTCACCACCCTGGCCAGCCGGCAGGTGCGGTTGCCCACGGCCCTGGCCGTGGCCGCCGCGCTCACCGTGGCCAGCACGCTCATCTTCGTCGTCGGACTCCAGCTGCGGATCCCGCTGTGGGGCCCCTGGCTTTCGTTCTGACGCGGCGGCCATCCGGATTGGGGCATGGAACTTCTCGACAACCTCGTACTGGGCTTCTCGACCGCTCTCCTGGTCCAGAACGTCCTCTACTGCTTCGTGGGCGTGCTGCTCGGGACGGCGGTCGGCGTGCTGCCCGGCATCGGACCGACGGCGACGGTGGCGATGCTGCTGCCGATCACGTTCAACTTCGAGCCGGTGACGGCGCTGATCATGCTGGCCGGCATCTACTACGGCGCGCAGTACGGCGGCTCGACGACGGCCATCCTGATCAACCTGCCCGGTGAGTCGTCGGCGGCGGTCACCGCGCTCGACGGTCACGAGATGGCCCGGCAGGGCCGGGCCGGCCCGGCGCTGGCCGCCGCGGCGATCGGGTCCTTCGTCGCGGGCACCCTGGCCACCGTCGCGCTGGCGGTCGCGGCCCCGCCGCTGGCCAGCGTCGCGTTGAAGTTCGGCCCGGCCGACTACTTCTCGCTGGTGCTGTTCGGCCTGATCGTGTCGATCGCGCTGGCCCGTGGCTCGGCGCTCAAGGCGCTGGCGATGATCGCGCTCGGCATCCTGTTCGGCACGGTCGGCCAGGACATCTACACCGGCACGCCCCGGTTCGTGTTCGACCAGCGCGAACTGTACGGCGGCATCGACTTCGTGTCGGTGGCCGTCGGCATGTTCGGGGTGGCGGAGATCCTGCGCAACCTGGAGAACGAGCAGGCCCGCACGGCCATCGTGGGCAAGGTGAAGAACCTCTGGCCGACCCGGGAGGACCGGCGCCGGATCGTCGCCCCGATCCTGCGCGGCACCGGTCTCGGCGCGGCGCTCGGAGTGCTGCCCGGCGGTGGCCACGTGCTGGCCTCGTTCACCTCGTACGCGGTCGAGAAGCGGATCTCGAAGCGGCAGCAGGAGTTCGGGCACGGCGCGATCGAGGGCGTCGCCGGCCCCGAGTCGGCGAACAACGCCGCCGCGCAGACGTCGTTCATCCCGCTGCTCACCCTGGGTCTGCCCGCCCACCCGGTGATGGCGCTGATGGTCGGCGCGTTCATCGTCCACGGCATCACGCCGGGCCCGAACGTGATCGAGGACGAGCCGGCCCTGTTCTGGGGCCTGATCGCGTCGATGTGGATCGGCAACCTGCTGCTCGTGCTGCTGAACCTGCCGCTGATCGGCGTGTGGGTGCGCATGCTGCGCATCCCGTACCAGGTGCTGTTTCCGATGATCATTCTATTCGCCGCGATCGGCACGTACTCGCTGAGCTTCAACCCGTACGACGTCTACGCGATCGTGTTCTTCGGGCTGTTGGGTTACGTCCTGATCAAGTGCGGCTGCGAGCCGGCGCCCCTGCTGCTCGGCTTCGTCCTCGGCCCGCTGCTCGAGGAGAACCTGCGGCGCGCGCTCATCATCTCCCGCGGCGACGCGTCGGTCTTCCTGACCCGACCGATCTCCGCGGTGCTCCTCGCCGTGGCCGTGGCAGCGCTCGTCGTCGCCGTCCTCCCGACGATTCGCAAGCGCCGCGAGGTCGTGTTCGCCGAGGAGGAGTAGTTGTCGTAGCGGGGCAACGGGCGTAGGGAAGCGCCCCTTCAGATCGGGTCCCCACTGCGACGATGGTGGGTCGTTGGCCGATCAGTTTCCCGGCAACGTGTCCGACGCTCCGGGCCTCGGCTCCAGGACCACCACCGCGGTCTCGGACGACCGCAACGCCGCGTAGCCGTCGAGGTTCGTGTCGATCTCGCCCCAGCGGGCCCACAGCCGCGACCGCTCGTCGCCGGTCGCGGCACGCCCACGTACCGGCCGCTGCCCGTCGACCAGATCGACGGTCGCGTCCGGATGCGTCTGCAGGTTGAGCCACCAGGCGGGCTCACCCGCACCCCACCCGTTCATCGCCAGCGTGACCAGGTTCGGCCCGTCCTCGAAATACCCGAGGATGACGCTTCGCTGCTGGCCGCTGCGGCGCCCGGTGGTGGTCAGCCGGAGAGCGCCCCAGCCGTTGGCGCGTGGCCGCCACAGGCCAACCCGACCGCGAAAGACCCGGTACAGGCCCCGGTGCACCGACCAGGCCAGACGGATGAACCAGCGTGGCGGAAGCCACGGCCTTGTCGCCCGCTTCCCAACTGACATGACGACCTCCCACACCTAGGGCGCCATGGTACGAACAGGACGCCAACGCAGCCTCGGGCGTACCAACCGGGTTGTGTCGCAGCTCGGGGCGGCCGAGGGACTCGTCGAGCCACTCGGCCGCCCCGCCCAGCTGGAACGTGTTCAGACCGTCGGGCGCGGTGTCTAGCGGAGCGACCGGAGGCCGGCACGCACCTCTTCCACGAGCAGCCGCGGCTGCTCCCATGCCGCGAAGTGGCCGCCCTTGTCGAGCCGGTTGTAGTGGATCAGGTTGGGGTACGCCTTCTCGGCCCAGCTCTTCGGAGCCTGGTAGAGCTCGTCGGGGAAGACGCTCACGGCGACCGGGATCGTGGTGCCCTTGACGCCGAAGAACGAGTACGGGTTCTCCGCGTAGAGTCGCGCCGCGGAGACCCCCGAGTTCGTCAGCCAGAAGTGGGTGATGTTGTCGAGGACGTCGTCCCGCGTCAGGCCCTCGGGCACACCGGCGAACGTCCGGGAGATCAGCGCCAGGCTCGCCGCGTCATGGTCGCACATCCACGCCGCCAGGAAGACCGGCGAATCCGCCAACCCGGTCAGCGTCTGCGGGCGAGCCGCCATCTGCAGGGCGTAGGTGACGTGCTTCCACACGAAGTCGAGCTGCTCGCACGCCTGCCGCTCCTCGGGTGAGAGACCGGCCGGCAGCGACTCGAGTGCGTTGGCCGCCCCGATGATGTTCTTGTGGAACAGGTTGTCGATCTCGGCCGGGACCACGCCGGCCATGTTGGTGTGGATGCCGAGCAGCCCCTCGGGTGCCTCGGCGGCCATGAGGTCCACGACGATCGCGCCCCAGTCGCCGCCCTGCGCCACGAACCGGTCGTAGCCGAGCCGCTTCATCAGCTTCACCCAGGCGCGACCGATACGGTCCGGGCCCCAGCCGGTCGTCGTCGGCTTGCCCGAGTACCCGTAGCCGGGCATCGACGGGATCACCACATGGAAGGCGTCCTCCGCGCTGCCACCGTGTGCGGTGGGATCGGTCAGCGGCTCGATGATCTTCAGCTGTTCGATGATCGAGCCCGGCCAGCCGTGCGCGACGATGAGCGGCAGGGCGTTCTCGTGCTTCGAACGAACGTGGACGAAGTGGATGTCCAGTCCGTCGATCTCGGTGATGAACTGCGGGAACGAGTTCAGCCGCGCCTCGACCTTGCGCCAGTCGTACTCCTCGGCCCAGTAGCGCGCGAGTTCCTGCATCGTGGCGAGCTGCGGGCCCTGCGACTGGTCGTCGACGGTCTCCTTCTCGGGCCAGCGCGTGGCCAGGATGCGCTCTCGCAGCTCCTTGAGCTCCGCATCAGGGACCTCGACCGTGAACGGCCGGATCGCTGGCGTTCCCCGTGTGGCAGACATGCGGGTTCCTTCCCGTGTGATTGAAGATCGAGATGGGCCTTGTGCCCTCTACCGCGGCGAATGGCACGTCGGCCACTTTTCGCCGGGCGCATCTCGGGTGCCCGTCCACGATCGCCAAGGCGGGGGTGTGTCGCCCCAGGGAAACCCACGGGTTCGGTCCCGTGGCCGGACCCCGGGGTCGCGCCGTTCGCGCCGGAGCCGGCGACCTTCGGTCGCGTCAGGTGTGGTCTGGGGCAATTCCGCGCCGGGAATGTGAAACAAGGGGCGGTTACGACCCGGCCGGCCCTGCGGGGTGGGGTCGCCCGTTGTGGTTTGCACGCGGCGCGGCCGACCCCGATTTGATTAAAATGACCGTATTGGTCGCACCGGCTGCCACGCAACGACCAGGAAGATCGACTCATGGGGGTGCCCGCCATCGACACGCGGGTCGAACTGCGGGGCCGGGGCCCGGAGCTGGCCGCGCTGGATCGGCTGCTGGCCACAGCGCGGGCCGGTAGCAGCGCCGTCCTGGTCCTCCGCGGGGAGGCGGGGATCGGCAAGACCGCGTTGCTGAACTACGCAGTCGGCCGGGCGGCCGGGTTCCGTACGGTCGCCATCGCGGGCACCGAGTCGGAGATGGAGCTTCCGTTCGCGGTCCTCCATCAGCTCTGCGCGCCGATGCTGGGTCGGCTCCATGAGCTGCCCGGACCGCAGCGCGACGCGTTGTCCGTCGCGTTCGGGCTGCGGGAGGGCGAGGCGCCCAACCGTTTCCTCGTGGGCCTGGCGGTGCTCGGTCTGCTGGCCGGCGCCGCCGAGGACCGGCCGTTGGCCTGCCTCGTCGACGACGCGCAGTGGCTCGACGACGAGTCCATGCAGGTGCTGGCGTTTGTCGCCCGGCGGTTGATGGCCGAACCGGTCGCTTTGATCTTCGCCCTGCGGGAGCGCGCTCGCGAGCTGGCCGGTCTGCCGGAACTGCTCGTCGAGGGGCTCAGCGAGCCGGACGCGCGTGCCCTCCTGGCGTCGGCCTGCCCCGCGCCGCTCGACCCGCTGGTGCGGGACCGGATCGTCGCCGAGGCTCACGGCAACCCGATGGCCCTGCTGCAGCTGCCGCACGCCCTCGCGCCCGCTGAGCTGGCGGGCGGGTTCTGGCTTCCCGGCAGGCACCCCGTGGCGAACCACCTCGAGAATGCCTTCTACCAGCAGTTCCTCGCGCTGCCGCCAGACAGTCAGCGGCTGATGGTGACCGCCGCGGCCGAGCCGACCGGAGACGGTGGCCTGCTGTGGCGCGCAGCCGGTCTCCAGGCCATCCCGATGGATGCCGCACTCCCGGCCGAGAGCAGTGGACTGGTCGAGTTCGGCGCCAGGGTACGCTTCCGCCACCCGCTGGTGCGCTCCGCCGTCTACCAACGGACGCCCCCGCCGGATCGCCGGGCGGCGCACCGAGCGTTGGCGCAGGCCACCGATCCCCAGCTCGATCCTGACCGCAGGGCGTGGCATCTCGCTCAGGCCGCCACCGGACCGGACGAGGGCGTCGCCGCCGACCTGGAACGCTCTGCTGACCGGGCTCAGGGCAGGGGTGGAGCCGCCGCCGCCTCGTTCCTGCGGCGGGCGGCGGAGCTGACGCCCGATCCCGCGCGACGCGTCACCCGGGCACTGGCCGCCGCTCAGCTCGACATCGACGCCGGCGGGGCGGAACAGGCCGAGAACCTGCTGGCGGTCGCGGAGGCGGGCCCACTCGACGACCTGCGGCGGGCCCGACTCGAGCGGCTGCGAGCCCGGCTGGTGTTCTCCCGGCTACGCTGCCGCGACGCACCGCGGCTTCTGCTCGACGCCGCACACCGGCTCGCACCCCTCGACGGTGCCCTTGCCCGTGACACGCTGCTGGAAGCGTTCGGCGCGGCGATCTTCGCCGGCCGGCTCAGCGACGGGCCCGGGCAGCGGGAGGTCGCCGAGGCAGCCCGCGCCGGACCCCCGCCGCCGACCCCGCCACGGGCGGTCGACGTCCTTCTGGACAGCATGGCCGGCCTCGTCATCGATGGCCACGCCGCCGGCGTCGACGCTCTCCAGCGTGCGCTGCACGTCGTCCGTCGGGAGCAGGAGAGCGGCGCGCCGGATGCGGACAGCCGGTGGCTGTGGCTGGCGTTCCGGGTGATACCCGAGCCGCTGGTGCCGGAACTGTGGGACGACGACGCGTGGCACGAGATGGCGAGCGCCGCCGTCCGTATCGCCCGCGACACCGGTGCGCTCTCCGTCCTCCCCGTGGCACTGACCTACAAGGCGGGCTACCACGTTTTCGCGGGAGAGTTCCGTACCGCGTCGGCGCTGATCGACGAAGCGACAGCGATCTCGGAGGCGACGGGCGGCGCACCCATGATGTACACGTCACTGGTCCTCAGTGCCTGGCGGGCAGAGGAATCCGAGGCGATGGCCCTCATCGAGAGGACCATCGACGAGGTGGGTGCCTGGGGTGAGGGGCGAACGGTCAGCCTCGCCCACTACGCAACCGCGGCGCTGTACAACGGCCTCGGCCGCTATGAAACAGCGCTGGCAGCCGCGACCCGCGCATGCCAGTACGAGGATCTGGGCTTCTTCGGGTGGGCACTGGTCGAACTGATCGAGGCGGCCGCCCGCAGCGGTCAGCCGGAGGCCGCCGGGGCGGCGCTGGACAAGCTCACCGTACGCACCCGCGCGAGCGGAACCGAGTGGGCCCTGGGCGTGGAGGCCTGCTCACGGGCGCTCCTGAGCGACGACCAGGTTGCCGATGCGCTGTACCGGGAGGCGATCGAGCGCCTCGGACGCTGTCGAGTCGCCGTCCACCTGGCCCGGGCGCATCTGCTGTACGGCGAGTGGCTGCGTCGCCAGAACCGCCGGCAGGAGAGCCGTACGCAGCTGCGCTGCGCCTACGAGGCGTTCAGCCGGATGGGAGCCGACGGTCTCGCCGAGCGCGCCCGCAGGGAGCTTCTGGCGACCGGGGAAACCGTGCGCAAGCGGACGGCCGGAACGGCCACCGAACTCACCAGCCAGGAGGCCCAGATCGCCAGGCTGGCCAGGGACGGACACACCAACTCCGAGATCGCCGCCCAGATGTTCATCAGCCCCCGCACCGTGGAGTGGCACCTCGGCAACGTGTTCGCCAAGCTGGGAGTCAGCTCACGCAGGCAGCTCCGCAGCGTGCTCTCCTCTCCCAAGGCTCCGCCGACGGTGTGACGGCAACGGACGACGCCCCGGGTCGATGAGGGACGCCCCGGGGGCGCACCCCCTATGGCCCCTATCGCCGGCAGGATCGACCCGGGGGCCGCGGGACCTGTCCCCGGTGGACGGATCCCCGTCCTCCCTAACGTCGCGAGCGGTGCAGGCCCTGATCGGGTCGGCAGTGTTGCGGGCGCATCCCCGATGTGCCGTCCCCGCGTCGGCCATAGCGTCGCTGTCAACGCTCGATGGCCGTTCCCGGAGGAGTACCCGCACATGGACTCGTACCAGACCCTGCACGCGGATTCGCACCAGAGTGTGCAGGCGGATACGCAGCAGGCCCCGCACGTGGACGCGCACCAGACGGTGCACGTGGACGCGCACCAGACGGTGCACGCGGAGGGGCACCAGACCCTGCACGACTTCGTGCTCAACCTGCTCACCGAGCCCGCCGCCCGGACGGCCTTCGAGCTCGACCCGCAGGGCGAGCTCCTGGCGGCGGGGCTCACCGACATCACCGCCGCGGACGTGCAGGAGGTCGTCCCGCTGGTGGTCGACCACGTCCCGGCGTACGGCGTCTCCACGGTCACCTCGGCGACCGGTCAGCTCGGCTTCGGGCCGCTGGTGAGCGACGCCACCGACGTGGTCAGCCAGTTGCAGAACGTCACGCAGCAGATCAGTGTCAGCAGCTCGGACAGCGGGGTGGGTGTCGCGGCCGGCACCCTGGGCGCGATCGCCGTGGACCCGAGCGCCGTGGCGGCAGGGGCGTACGTGCTGCCGGGGATCGGCGTGGGCGTCGGGCCGGACGGCCTCGCCACCGACCTGACCGGGGTGCACGACGTGGCGTACACGCTCGACGCGGACGTGGTGGGCGCGGTGGAGACCGCCTCCGCCCCGGCGGTCGGGGATGTCACCACCACGGTCGCCAACCCGGACTCGCTGCTGGGTGCCACCGACTCCGGTCTGCTCGGCGCCCCCGACGGCCTGCTCGGCGGCCCCCTCGCTGGTACTCACGGCCAGGTGGAGGGCGTCGTCGCCTCGCTCGGTGTCGACAGCACCCTGGGCGGGCTCGGCCTCGACGACGGCACCGGCGGCCTGGTCCCTCCGGTCGACGTGCCGTCCACCGTGGGCGGCGTCACGGGCCAGGTGGACGGAGTCATCTCCGGCGTCACCGGCGGCGTCGACGCGGGCGTGAGCGGCCACGTCTACGGTGACACCGGCGTCCACGGCGAGGCGTCCGCCTCGACCGGCGGGGCGCTGGGCATCACCGACGGCCTTCTCTGACCGTACGCGCGACGGGAGAGGGCCGGGCCGCCACGCGGACCCGGCCCTCTCCCGTCGGGACACGGAACAACGGGCACGGCGACCGCCGGGAACCGCGCGGGCACCGGCGGTCAGCGCGTACGGGCCAGCAGGGCGCGCGTCGCCTCGACGATGGCGGTCACGCCGATGCCTGCCTGGTCCATCAGCTCGGTCGGCGTCCCGGACGTGGGCAGTCCGCGTACCGCCAGCCGGGTCACCTGCGCGGGCACGGCGAGGTCGGCCAGCGACTCGAGAACGGCGGAGCCGAGGCCGCCCTGCGGGTAGTGGTCCTCGACGACCACCAGCCGGCCGCCGGTGTCCCGGACGGCGTCCAGCAACCGGTCCGAGTCCAGGGGCTTGACCGAGTACAGGTCGATGACCCGGGCGTTGATGCCCTCGCCCGCCAGTTCGTCGGCGGCGGCGAGGCAGTTGTGCACCGTCACCCCGGCGCCGATGAGCGCGACGTGGTCGTCGTCGCCGCCGCGCACCTGCTTGCTACCGCCGATCGGGAAGGACTCGTCGTTGTCGTAGAGCACGGGGTGCGCGCCCCGGGTGGTGCGCACGTAGGTGATGCCCTTGCAGTCGACCATCTGGGCGACCAGCGCGACGCAGGACACGGCGTCACTGGGATAGAGGACGGTGGAGCCGTGGATGGCGCGCATCGCCGCCAGGTCCTCCAGCCCCATCTGCGACGGGCCGTCCGCCCCGATCTCCACGCCGGCGTGGGACCCGGACAGGGCGATGTCGGCGCGGGAGATGGCGGCCATCCGGATGAAGTCGTACGCGCGGGAGAGGAACGCCGCGAAGGTCGAGGCGAAGGGCCGGTAGCCGCGCACCTGCAGCCCGACCGCCGCGGCGACCATCTGCTGTTCAGAAATGAACATCTCGAAGAACCGGTCGGGGTACGCCTCGGCGAACCGGTCGGCGCGGGTGGAGTCGCTGACCTCGCCGTCCAGCGCGACCACGTCCGGCCGCGAGCCCAGCGCGCGCAGCGCGTCGCCGTACGCGTTCCGGGTGGCCACCTTCGCGCCTCGGTCGTAGCGCGGCAGCTCCGGCGGCCCGCCGGTGGTGGTGGCGGGCGGGACCAGCTCGGGCCGCGGCCCGGTGACACGAATCTGGCGTACCCCGCCGAGGGCCTCGACGGCCTGCTCGGCCGCCTCGGGTTTCATCGGCTTGCCGTGCCAGCCCGGCTGGTTCTCGATGTCGGGCACCCCCTTGCCCTTGAGGGTCCGCGCGAGCACCACGGTGGGGCCGGTTGCCTGCCGGGCCCGGCCCAGCGCGTCGTCGATGGCCGCCAGGTCGTGGCCGTCGACGACGATCGCCTGGCAGCCGAACGCCTCGACCCGTCGCCGGTAGGTGTCCAGGTCCCAGGCCAGCTCGGTCTCACCGCGTTGCCCGAACCGGTTCACGTCGACGATCGCGGTGAGGTTGCGCAGTCCGTAGTGGCCGGCCTTGTCCAGGGCTTCCCAGACGGAACCCTCGGCCGTCTCGCTGTCCCCGCAGAGCACCCACACGTGGAACGGCAGCTGGTCGAGGTACTGGCCGGCCAGCGCGATCCCGACGCCGACGGGCAGTCCCTGCCCGAGCGAACCGGTGGCGACGTCGACCCAGGGCAGCGCCGGCGTGGGGTGTCCCTGCAGGCGTGACCCGAACTGGCGGTACGTGTCGACCAGCTCCTGGTCGGTGATCGCACCGACGGCCTTGAAGACCGCGTACAGCAGCGGGGAGGCGTGGCCCTTGGAGAAGATCAGGTGGTCGTTGGCGCGACCATCCGGGTCCGCCCAGTCGTACCGCAGGTGCCGGGAGATCAGTACGGCGAGCAGGTCGGCGGCCGACAGGCTCGAGGTCGGATGACCGGACCCGGCCTTCGTGCTGCACCGGATCGCGTCCACCCGCAACTGGGCGGCGACCTCCGCCAGGTGGCTGACGTCCTCCGCGCGCAGCGTGCGCTCCGCTTCCATCGTCACCGGCATCGCCTCCAGCCATCGGTGGTCACCGCCAGCCCCTGCGCACCCGGGCCGTCCGGCCACACGGCTGGAGCAGCTCTCCGCTGACCGGCTCCGCACCCACGCTAGTCAAGAAAGTTCGGCGTCGTCCGGTAACACCGATTTGTTCGACCGGCACCTGGGGTTGCCCGACTCAGGGCCGGCACCCGTCGCGTTCTACTGCTCCCCGAAGTAGCCTTCCTCCTCCCCGAGCAGCAGCGGCACGTCGTGGACCGCCACGTCCGGGCGGGCGCGGGCGTACCTCACGCGGTGTCGCCACCGCTGGTGCTCGAAGGCGACGTCCGCGTCGATCTCCACCACCACGGTCGGGTCCACCTGGACGTACGGCAGCGGCTCCGGGCGTTCCAGCTGGCCCGACCACGAGGCCGGCAGCGGTTCCGGCCACGGGTGGGCGACGGCACCGCGTCGTGGG
The DNA here is from genome assembly GCF_012034245.1 of Micromonospora thermarum. GTDB lineage: Bacteria > Actinomycetota > Actinomycetes > Mycobacteriales > Micromonosporaceae > Micromonospora > Micromonospora thermarum. The sequence goes on from NZ_JAATEO010000023.1 coordinate 38,876, forward strand.
GGCCGCACCGGGGACAGCATCTCCGCGAGCTCGGTTCGCTGGGCGTCGGTCAGCGGGTGGGTCCGGCCGGTGTACCTGAGGTGGCCGTGTCGGTCGAACCGGGCCAGCAGGGCGCTGTCCGGGTCGTGGATGCTGCCGGTGACGCCGCCGACGATCGCCTCCGTGGTGATGTGGGTGCGGTACTTCCACCAGCCACGGCGGCCCGGCTCGTACCGCCCGTCGCGTCGCTTGCTCACCACCCCCTCGATTCCCGCCGCGACGGTCCACTGGACCAGCCAGTCCGCCACCTGCCTCATGTCGGTGGTCCGCGGTGTGAGCGTGAGTGGGGCCGGCGCGCCGGCGAGCAGCCGCTCGAGGCGGGCCCGCCGCTCGGACAGCGGCAGGTCCAGGACCACCTGCCCGTCGGCGTCCGCCAGCAGGTCGAACAGCACGTAGTGCGCCGGGCACTCGCGGGTCAGGCGCAGGAGGCCGCGCCCGGCACTGACGCGCCGCTGCAGCTGCGCGAAGTTCGTCCGCCCGCGGTCCCACACGATCAGCTCGCCGTCGAGGACCACGCCCGGCGGGAGGGCGGCCCGAACGACCCGGGTGATGTCCGGGAAGTAGGTGGTCAGGTTCCGGCCGGCTCGCGACTGGACGTACACCCCGTCGTGCTCGCGGAAGACGATGGCGCGCCACCCGTCCCATTTCGGCTCATGGATCAGGCTCGGGCCGTCGGGCACGGCATCGACCGGCACGGCGAGCATGGGCGCGACCGGCCGGCGCAGCCCCGGCTCCGCTGTCGCGGCAGCCCGGCGCCGGTCCGGACTCACCGCCCGCACGGGCGGTGGAGATTCCTCATTTCGCCCCCTCAGGTCATGGTGGGGGAGAGGGCACCGGGCCGGGGCGGAGATCAGCGACTACGGATCGGGGTAGGTCGGCATGGCGTGGCTGGTCAGCGCGACGGTGGCGAGGCCGCCTCGCCCGGGTGTCTCCTCTCGTGCGTCGCGCCCCACACCGCCACCCCGGCCAGGACGACGGCCTGGGCGCCGGCGGCGATCATCAGTGCGTGGGAGACGCCGGTCGCGAGAATGCCGGTCACCATGACCAGGTGGGTGTAGATCGCTGCCCGACCGAGGCGGGCCGGGTCGGGAATGGCCTCGATGGCCGCGGGAAACACCGCCCCGGCCCGGCGGAGGTAGATCCGCCACATCGGCACCGTGGTCGCGAAGGACACCACGGTCGGTAGCACCCGATGAAGGCACGGAGATTGGGTGCCGCCGACGTCGGACCGATCGAGTGGTGAAAATCTCGTATGACGTCGCGCCGGATGGCGGTGATCCAATTCGCCGCAGCTCACGAGTGTTTTCGCGTCGCGCGTCAGGGTCTCCGGCGCGAGACGGACCCGTATCGCGTCCAGGACCGGTGGAATCGGCGAAAAGGCGTGACCTCTGCTTTTGTCCGCCGCAGTCGCTCTGCGGGTCGAGAAAGGAAATCACCGTACGGATATGGTGGCCCACGCGCCGGCCGCGCTTGCCTGCTCGGTTCTGACGAGGTGGGGGAAATGGAGAAGGAAACGCAGGACCAGGATCGGGTGCCGCGACGGCGGGGACGACGGCCGACACGTCCCGATTCCGGTTCCGGCGCGGTGGGCGCCTTCGCCGACCGACTGTGGCGGTTGAAGCAGGAGGCGGGCGATCCCTCGTACGAGGAGATGTCGGTGCGGCTCGGCGCCGCGGCCTCGAAGTCGTCGCTGGCCGCCGCGGCGCAGGGCCGGAATCTTCCCAGTTGGGAGACGACCTGGGAGTTCGTACGAGTTCTCGCCGTCGACCGGCTGGGCCACGACCCGCAGGCCACTGAGAAGGAGTGGCGGGAACGCTGGATGCGGGCCAAGGCTGGCGAGCACTCGGCGGACACCGCGCCGGGGGCCGACACGGTGCCGGAACCGCCCCGGGCGGCGGAGACGTCCACGGCTTCCGAGGGGACGCCACCGTCCGGGACCAGCGAGATCGAGAAGCCCGGCCCGATGCGCCGTCGACGCATCGGCATCGCCGGCGTCGCCGCGGCCACGGCTGTCCTCACCGGTGCCGGTCTCGGGCTCGTCATGCTCGATCGGCGGGCGGGTGAGCGGGATGCGGGTGTGGCACCGACGGTCGCCGCCTCGCCCGACCATGACGACTCCCGGTTCGAAGGCGACATCACCTATCCCGACGGGTCTCTGGTGCCGCCCGACTCCTCGTTCACGAAGGTCTGGAGGATCCGCAACACGGGCACCGTGCCCTGGGCCAACCGCTTCCTGGCGCGGGTGAACGACGATCCCTGCCAGGCGCCGAAGGCCGTCGCCATCCCGCAGACGAGGCCGGGAGAGGCCGTGGACATCGCGGTGACCGTCCGGACGCCCCGCACACCGGGTCGCTGCAAGATCTACTGGAAGATGGCCGACGAGCAGGGACGCACGCTCTTCCCGCTCAAGCGTCCGGTCTTCCTGGACGTACGGGTCGGTCGCCCGTGACCGCCGCGCCGGCCGGTATCTCCCCCACAGCGGTCCGAGGGCTCCGATCCGCACGGTGAGGCGGCGAAGCCCTGCCGGGTCCCGCCGGCAGGGCTTCGTCCCCTCGCGCTACTCCTCGCCCACGGACACCATGTCGGTCGTCCGGTGGCCGGGAAGCGATCTACCTGGCCATCGGCGGGTCAGCCGCAGTTGGTGCCGCGCTTGCCGCCCTCGGTGCCGCTGATGCGGCCCATCCAGTCCACACACCTGTCCGCCGCGGACAGGTAGATCGGACCGGCGTAGGACCGGTAGTAGCCGCCGTCGTAGGCCGTCCAGTGGTTTCCGACCGGGTGAACCGCCAGGCCCGCCTCGACGAGCACCGCCGAGCCGGCCGTGTTCCGCTTGGCGACCACGCAGTTCTTGCCCGTGGCCGCGTTGTAGGTGAGGAACACGGTCCCCTTGGAGCCGATCGCGGCGGAGTTCACGACGCCGTAGCCGGACCCGCACTCGCCGCCGTAGGTGGCCGCGTACGCCGGGGTCGCCGCGGCCAACGCTCCGGCCGTCACGGCGGCGGTGACGGCGACGGTCGCGGCCGTGGTCCTGACGAGCTTCATGTGCATCTCCCTGCTGTCAGTCGGGTCTGTCGGTCGGGTCAGCCGCAGTTGGTGCCGTAGCGGGTCCTGGAGGCGGTGCCGATGGTGCCGCCCCAGTCGACGCACGAGCCCGCCGCCGACACGTACACCGGCCCCGCGTAGGTCGTGAAGTTGCCGCTGTCCTTGGTCCAGGACGAGGTGCCGGAACGGCGCAGGTAGGCCTCCATGAGCGTGGCGGTGCCGGGCCTCTCCCGTACGGTGACGACGCAGTTCCGGCCGGAGGACGAGTTGTAGGTCAGGTACACCGTGCCCCGGTTGTCGGGAAGGTCGATCAGGTTGACGACGCCGTAACCGGAGCCGCACTGCCCGCCGTAGAGCGCGGCCTGCGCCGGTGCGGCATGGACCATGGTCCCCGCCGTCACGGCCGCGGCCGTGAGTCCGAGCGCGGCGAGTCTCTGCGAAATGCGCACGACGATGCTCCCTCTCTGCTGTGGGTCGTTGCGCACATGACGCTGGCATTCGGCGCCGGGCGGCACCAAGCCATCTGCGTCCAGGGATCGTCCACTGGAGAATTCGGAGAAACAAACGCCAGGTCAGCGGCTCGGCCGGGGGAGATGGCGCACGGCCGGGGGGTCGCTCGACCTACCGATCGCTCTGCTCGGATCGGGGTTCGCCGGGCCGGCGCCGTCGTCGAGGCCACCGACGAGCGAGTCCGGGGCACGCATGCGCCATGCGTCGGTGACGAGCTCCGTCAGGCGATCGACGCCGACCCGCGCCAGCCGCAGCATGACCAGCGGCAGCCCGTCGTATGCCGGCGTGGTGAAGAAGAGGTCGGGCTCGCCGAGGAGCAGCGCCTGCTTCTCCGCCTCGTCACCGACGTACAGCACGGCGATGTCGGTGCGGATGACCCGGGACGTCCCGGGCCTGCGTTCGGGGTAGGACCAGACGAACCCTTTGTCGGCGACCCGGAAGTCGAAGCCCTCACTGTCGATCTCGACCACGTGCGGCAGTGCCAGCGCCAACCGGCGGACATCGTCGGCGTCAGCCATCGGGGCCCCTCCAGGACACCGGCTCCAGCATGCCGACAGCCTAACCACCGGGCCCACACGTCGACGTGCGCCGTGATCAGCAGCCAGCCTTAGCTGACCGTTAAGTAACGGTCCAACTGGTGCACCGGTGGTCCGTCGTCGGCAGACTGGGGCGATGCCCGACCTCGATCAGCCCGCTCCACCCGCCCGACGCCGTCGTGCCCAGGCGACCGTCGCGGCGGTCGTCGCGCTCGCCGTGGCGGTCGCGGTCGGCGCCTGGTCGCTGCGGGACCGGGTTGACGGCGACGGCGGTGCACCGGACGGCGCGGCGGCCTTCGACGCCGGCCCGGTGGGCGGCGCCCCCGTGTGCGCCGGCCGGGCGGCCCGGGCTCCCCGCGAGTTGCGGGGTATGTGGATCACGACGGTGAACAACATCGACTGGCCGAGCCGGCGCGGGCTCCCGGCGGAGACGGTGCGGGCGGAGTTGCGGAGCTGGCTGGACCTGGCCGTGCGGCACAACCACAACGCGGTCTTCGTGCACGTGCGACCCAGCGGGGACGCGCTCTGGCCGTCGAGGTACGCGCCGTGGTCGGAATGGCTGACCGGGCACCGGGACGGCCGCGACCCCGGCTGGGACCCGATGGAGTTCATGGTCGCCGAGGCCCACGCCCGCAACCTGGAGTTCCACGCCTGGTTCAACCCGTACCGGGGCGGGCAGCCGGCGACGGTGGGCGGGCCCGGCCCCAGGCTCGACCGGCTCGCACCGACCCACCCGCTGCGGCGGCATCCCGACTGGGCGGTGACCTATCCCAGTGCCGACCAGCCCGGAAGCCGCCTGTACTTCAACCCGGGCATCCCGGAGGCGCGCACGTTCGTCGAGGACTCGATGCTGGAGGCGGTCGAGCGGTACGACGTCGACGGGGTGCACTTCGACGACTTCTTCTACCCGTACCCGGAGGCCGGGCAGGACTTCGCGGACGACGCGGCGTTCGCCCGGTACGGCCGTGGGTTCACCGACAAGCACGCCTGGCGCCGGGACAACGTGAACACGCTGGTCCGCGAGATGAGCGAGCGGATCAAGGCGACAAAGCCGTGGGTGAAGTTCGGCATCAGCCCGTTCGGCATCTGGCGCAACAAGCGCACCGACCCCGCCGGCTCCGCGACGGCCGGTTTGCAGAGCTACGACGACATCTACGCGGACACGCGGCTGTGGGTACGGAAGCAGTGGCTGGACTACGTCGTGCCGCAGCTCTACTGGCACATCGGGTTCGGCAAGGCCGACTACGCCAGGCTGCTGCCGTGGTGGACGGCCACGGTGCGGGGTACCCGGGTGCAGCTCTACATCGGCCAGGCCGACTACCGGGTGGGCGAGCGCGGCGCCTGGCGCGACCCGGGTGAGCTGGACCGGCAGCTCGTCCTCAACCGCCGGCACGGCGTGAGCGGGAGTGTGCACTTCAGCGCCCGGCAGGTGCGCGCTGACAAGCTCGGGGCGGTCAGCCGCTACAGCGCGGCCCACTACGCCGGCCCGGCGCTGGTGCCCACGATGGCGCAGCTACCGGCGGCACCGCCGGCCGCGCCCACGCCCATCCCCCCGCGGCGTGAGGATGGCGGCGGGGTGGTGCTGGGCTGGCGCGGGCACGATGCGGCGAGCTTCGCCGTCTACCGGGTGGACGGCGACACGGCCCGGCTTGTCGGCACCACCCGGGGCACCCGTTGGGTCGACCGCACCGCCCCGGCCGACCGCCCTGTCTCGTACTGCGTGTCGGGGCTCGATCGCAGCGGGAACGAAGGTCGACTCAGCCCGCCGGTCCAGCTCGACGCGTAGTGGGAGCGGGCCGCTGGGGCGGACGAGCAGTTGTGCTCCGCTGGTCCGCCCTCGACCGGCGCAGGACGCTGACGGTTCGCCGGTAGGCGCCACCCGTCGTCGCTGGTCGGTCGTCAGCTCTTTCTCATCAGGCCGGGGCCGGCGACGATCTCGATGTTCGCCGCGTCGACGTCGTGGCCCTGGGCGCACCGCAGTGCCACCTGTACGGGGTGACCGCAACCGCGATGGGTGGCGAGTACGGGCGGGCCGGCGTCGTCGGCGGCCCAGGTGTCGCCCCAGTGGCGCAGGGCGGTGAGGACGGGGAGCAGTTCGCGGCCCTTGCGGGTGAGCTGGTACTCGTGGCGGGTGCGCTGCCCGGGCTCCCGATAGGGGATCCGTTCGAGCAGGCCGGCGGCGACCAGGTCCTTGAGTCGGGCCGCCATGGCGGGCTCGCCGATGCCGACCCGACGGACGAAGTCGTCGAAGCGGCGCGTGCCGAGCAGGGCGTCGCGCATGATCAGCATTGCCGACCTGCTGCCGACGACATTCATCGCTCGGGCGATCGAGCAGTTCGCCGTCGACCAGGCGGCCAGGTCCTCCCGCAGATCAGTCATGCCGACCAGCGTACGGGCTGGCTTGCGTCAACGCTAGCCAGGTGGTTCACTGGGCGCTGCCTGACTTGCCTCCGCGAAAGCCAGAGGCGGGTTTTCCACCCACAGACAGGGACGACATGGACATCTCGGCCGCAACTGCCCTCGTCACCGGCGCCAACCGTGGCTTCGGGCGGGCCATCGCCAGCGAGCTCCTCACCCGCGGCGCTACCGTCTGGGCCGCCGCGCGTGACAGCGGGCAGATCGACCTTCCGGGCGCTCGCCCGCTCCAACTGGACATCACCGACCCCGCGTCGGTGGCGGCCGCCGCCGCCGAAGCCGGCGACGTCACCCTGCTGATCAACAACGCCGGCTCGGCCACCGGAGCGGACCTGCTCACCGGTGATCTGGAGCAGATCCGGCTGGACATGGAGACCCACTACTTCGGCACGCTCTCCGTCGTCCGGGCATTCGCCCCGGTCATCGAGGGCAACGGGGGCGGCACGATCCTCAACGTGCTCTCCGTGCTCTCCTGGCTGGCCCTGCCCGGCCGTGGGTCTTACAGCGGCGCGTACAGCGGGGCGAAGAGTGCCCAGTGGGGGCTGACCAACAGCCTGCGGCTCACCCTCGCCCCGGCGGGAATCCGGGTCGCCGGCCTGCACGTCGGCTACATGGACACCGACATGACCCGGGCGGTCACCGCCGCCAAGCACGCCCCGGCCGACATCGCCCGGTACGCGGTCGACCAGCTCGCGGCCGGCGCGTACGAGATCGTCGCCGACGACGTCAGCCGTGACGTGCGCGGCGGGCTCTCCGGCGGCGTGGCCGCGCTCTACCCGCAGCTGCCGTGACCTCCCCCGCCCACCCGTCGCCGCGTGGCGCCGGCCCGGCCGGCGCCACCGCCAACCGACCCCTCCAGGAGCCCTCGTGACCGACCAGCGAACCCTGGCCCCGACCGGGCCGGCTGTGACGCCGCAGGGGCGGCCGCCGCAGTCACCCACCCGCCGTTCCCAGGTGGTGACCCTCGTCGCGATGTGCCTGGGCGCGGCGATCACCTTCCTGCAGATCACCGCGACCGTCTCCGCGCTGACCACCATCCAGCGGGACCTGCGCGTCGAGCCGACCACCCTGATCTGGATCCCCAGCGCCTACACCCTGGCGGTGGCGAGCCTGGTCCTGTCCGCCGCGACGCTGGGCAACCGCTACGGACGCAAGCGGCTCTTCACCGCCGGCGTCGTCGCGATGATCCTCGGCGGCACCGTGACGGCGCAGGCCGGAACCCCGGCCTGGGTGATCGCCGGGCAGTTCGTGGCCGGCGTCGGCGGCGCGCTGATCCTGCCGAACAGCCTGGCCATCCTCGGTGTGACCTTCACCGACCCGCACCGGCGCACCGAGGTCATCACCGCCTGGTCGGCCGCCTCCGGCATCGGCCTGGCGGTGGGCCCGCTCATCGCCGGAGCGCTGCTGCGGCAGCACCACTGGCACACCGTCTACCTCTCGACCATCGTGCTGGGCGTCGTCACGCTCGTCGTCGCGGCGGTCGGGGTCGCCGAGTCCCGGCAGGGCACCGGCCGGCTGGACCTGCCCGGACTGCTGCTGGGCACGATCACCGTCGCCGCGTTCGTCTACGCCGTGATCCGGGGCGGACGCGACGGCTGGACCAGTCCACCGGTGGTCGCCGCGTGGCTCGGCTCCGCCGCCGCACTGGTCGGGTTCGTCCTGGTCGAGCTGCGCGCCGCCGCGCCGATGCTCGACGTACGACTGTTCCGGTCGCCGTCGTTCAGCGCGGTCATGGTCGTCGCCGCGGTGTCGCTGTTCGGCTTCACCGGCGTGGCGATCCTGCTCGTCCTGTTCCACGAACGCGCCCAGGGCCTCGACCCGCTGGACACCGGCTGGCGGATGTTGGTGCTGTTCGGCGTCTACGCGCTCGCCGCGTTCGGCGCCGGACGCACCATCCGCCGCACCGGCTTCAAGGCACCGCTCACCGCCGGTCTCCTCCTCGGCGGCCTGGCCAGCCTCGGCCTGGCCGCGCAGGGCCCGGCGACCACCTTCGACCACCGCTGGCCGCTGCTGGCGCTCTTCGGTGTCGCGAGCGGTCTGGTGGTGGCCCCCGCGACCGCCGCCGCGCTCGCCAGCGTCGCGCCCGCTCAGGCCGGCATGGCCTCCGGTGCGGTCAACGCGGCCCGCCAGGTGGGTTCGGTACTCGGCGCGTCCCTGCTGGGCACCCTGCTCACCACCCGGCTGCTCGCCGAGCTGCCGGAGCGGCTCGCCGCGCACCAGGTCGCGGAGCCGGCCCGCAGCGCGGTGCAGTCGTCGGTGGCGGCCGGCAGCGCCGGTAACGAGGTCCTGCCCGATCCGGTCCGAGTGGCGCTCGCGGAGGCGCTGACGGCGGGCGTGCAGGCGGGGTTGCGGGTCAACGCCGTCGTCTTCCTCGCCGCCGCCGTGGTCGCCCTCGTCCTGGTGCGCAACCGGCCGCACCAGCACTAGGGCCTGCGCCGACGTCCCGGCGCGCGCCGGGACGTCGGCACACCCCCGTTCGCCGGCAACGGTGGCTGCCGGAATCCGGGCCCGGCGGCGTGCCGGTGGGGGAGGATTTCTGCGTGACGGGCGAGGCTCCGCGCGGCAGATGGTCCGGCCGGACCGACTGGGTCGGCCGGCTCAACGCGCCGTTGCGCTCGTTCGTGCACACCGAGACCGGCAGCGCGCGGGTGGTGCTGGTCGCGGCGGTGGTCGCGCTCGCCTGGGCCAACGTCGACGTGTCGTCGTACGAGTCGGTGTGGGGCACGTCGTTCTCGGTGCAGTTGGGCGACTGGCGGGTGACGCACGATCTGCGTACCTGGGTCAACAGCGGCCTGATGACCTTCTTCTTCCTGGTGATCGGGTTGGAGGTGCGCAGAGACTTCGACCTCGGGGAGCTGCGGGAGCGGCGTCGGGTCACGTTGCCGCTGGTGGCCGGGATCGGCGGCATCCTGGTGCCGGTCGCGATCTATCTGGTGGTCAACGCCGGGGAAACCACTGCCGCGGGCTGGGGCGTCGTGATGGCGACCGACACCGCGCTCGCACTGGGCATGCTCGCCGTCCTCGGGCCGCGCTTCTCGGACCGGCTGCGGGGCTTCCTGCTGACGGTCTCCGTCGTCGACGACCTGATCGTGATCGCGGTGCTGGCAATCGCCTACCCGGAACATCCGTCGCCCACGGCGTTGCTCGTCGCGGCGGCCATCTTCGGCGTCGTCCTGATCGTCCGGGCGGCGGGCGTGCGGTGGGGACCGGTGTACGCGCTGCTGGGCCTGGCCGCCTGGCTCGCGGTCTCGGAATCCGGTGTCGACCCGGTGGTGGTGGGTCTGGTGATGGGTCTGCTCACCTACGCCTACGCTCCGGCTCGGGAGGAGCTGCAACGAGCGAGCGAGATGTTCCGCCTCTTCCGGGAACAGCCCACCCCGCAGCTCGCCCGTTCGGCCCGGACCGGGCTCGCCTCGGCGCTGTCGCCGAACGAGCGGTTGCAGCACATCTACCACCCGTGGGCGAGCTACCTGGTCGTGCCGCTGTTCGCGCTGGCGAACGTCGGGATCGTGGTCGACGGCGAGCTGCTGACCCGCGCGGTCACCTCCCCGGTCGCGCTGGGTGTCGTCGTGGCGTACGTCGTCGGCAAGCCGGCCGGGATCGTCGCCACCTCGTACCTGGTGGCCCGGTTCAGCCGCAACCGCTTCCGGCCGCCCGTCGGCTGGGCCGCGGTCATCGGTGTGGGCACGGTCTCCGGCATCGGGTTCACCATCGCCCTGCTGATCGCCACCCACGCGCTGGACGGCCCCGAGCTCGAGGAGGCGAAGCTCGGCATCCTCGTCGCGACGATCGGTGCGTCCGGCCTCACCTGGCTGGTGTTCCGCCTCGCCGCCCGGCTCTCTCCGGCGCGGCGTGCCCGCGCGCTGCTGGGCGCTGCCGAGGGGCTCGTCGACCTGATGACACCGGTCGACTCGGAACGCGACCACGTGCGGGGGCCGGGCGAGGCGCCGGTGACCGTCGTGGAGTACGGCGACTTCGAGTGCCCGTACTGCGGGCAGGCCGAGCCGGTGGTCCGGGAACTGCTGGCCGACTTCCGCAACGTCCGGTACGTCTGGCGGCACCTGCCCCTCACCGACGTTCACCCGCATGCCCAACTCGCCGCCGAGGCCGCCGAGGCGGCGGGGGAGCAGGGCATGTTCTGGGAGATGCACGACCTGCTCCTGGCGCACCAGGACGCGCTCGATCCCGCCGACATGCTCCGGTACGCCGAACAGCTCGGCCTGGACACCGACCGGTTCCGGGAACACCTCGCCGAGCGGAGAGGCATGGACCGGATCGCCGAGGACATCGACTCCGCGGACCTCAGCAGCGTCTCCGGAACGCCGACCTTCTTCATCAACGGCCGCCGGCACCACGGCGCGTACGACATCGAGGCGCTCTCGGCAGCGGTGAAGTCCGCGTTCGCCAGGGCGAAGCTCCGCCCCGAGTACCACCGGCACCGCGACCACCGGCACGAGGAGACACCGGAGGCCTAGACACACCGGGCGCGGGCTCGACACGAGCCCGCGCCCTGGGCGGTCAGCGGACGGTGGCGCCGCCGCACGGCGGTGTGATCACTTGCCGCGCAGGGGTGCGAGGGCCCGACTCCAGGCCACGACCTGGTCGAGGGTGGCGTTCAGCGCGTCCCGCTGGTGATCGTTCGGCGTGAAGACGCTGAAGTTCTCGAAGTCGGTGAAGAGGGACAGCGCGACCTGGGACCGGACGTCGGCCATCTGCAGCTCGCCGGCGATCAGCCGCAGGTGCTCCACCGCGCGGGCGCCGCCGACGGAGCCGTAGCTGACGAAGCCGACCGCCTTGTTGTTCCACTCGTTGTAGAGGAAGTCGATGGCGTTCTTCAGCGCGCCCGAGGTCGAGTGGTTGTACTCCGGCGTCACCATCACGAACCCGTCGAACGACGCGATCTTGTTGGCCCACTCCAGCGTGTGCGGCTGCTGGTACTGGCCCATCGACGGCGGGTAGATCTCGTCCAAGTGCGGCAGCTTGTAGTCGAGAAGGTCGACGAGCTCGAACTCGACGTCCGAGCGCTCCCGGGCGATGTCGTAGACCCACTGGGCCACGGCTGCGCCGTTCCGTCCCGGTCGGGTGCTGCCGATGATGATTCCGATCCTGGTCATACCGGTTCCTCCCCTGATGGCAGGACACCCGGAGGGGCATCCTTGCTTGACGAAGCAACTATACGGGCGGCGGTTCCTTCGTCAAGCAAGTAACGTGGGGGGCATGTCCACCGTCACACCCGAACCGACACCGGGAGGGCTGCGCCCGCTCAATCCGGACGAAGAGGCCGTCGCCCGGTGCCTCAATCGCATGATCTACGCCCTGCCCCGCGCCATCGACGCCGACATGGTGCGCGAGCAGGGGCTTCCCCTCGTCGAGTACCTGGCCCTGATGAACCTCTCCGAGGCGCCCGGCCGGCAGCTGCGGATGAACGAGCTCGCCACCGCCTGCGAGATGTCCCTCAGCGGCATGAGCCGCGTCGTGCAGAAGCTGGAACGGCAGGGGTTCATCCAGCGGGTCCGGTGTGAAGAGGATGCGCGCGGCTGGAACGCGCTACTCACCGACGCCGGCCTCGCCCGCCTGCGGCAGGCGTGGCCCGCTCACCTGGCCGCGGTGCGCCGGCACTTCTTCGACCACCTCGTCGGCCTGGACATGAAGAAGCTCGCCGCGGCCATGCAGCAGATCGCGACCTGAGGTGTCGGTCCCAGGCCCGCTCAGGATGGGCCGGGGGACCGTCGCCCGTCGATGCGGGTGATGTTACGGATCTTGTTGGACGCGTCCAGGGCGGCGACCTTGTAGGCCTCGGCCAGCGTCGGGTAGTTGAACACCGCGTCGACCAGGTAGTCGACCGTGCCGCCGCAGCCCATCACCGCCTGTCCCACGTGGACGATCTCGGTGGCGCCGGTCCCGAAGACGTGTACGCCGAGCAGCCGGCCGTCGTCCGGCGAGACGAGCAGCTTCAGCATGCCGTACGAGTCGCCCACGATCTGACCGCGGGCCAGCTCGCGGTACCTCGCGATGCCGACCTCGAACGGCGTCGAGCTGTCGGTCAACTCCTCCTCGGTCTTCCCGACGAAGCTGATCTCCGGGATCGTGTAGATGCCGATCGGCTGCAACTCGTGCATCGCGCGGACCGGCTCGCCGCAGGCGTGCTGCGCCGCCAGCCGGCCCTGCTCCATCGACGTGGACGCCAACGCCGGGAAGCCGATCACGTCACCGACCGCGTAGATGTTCTCGACCGCGGTGCGGTAGTTCGCGTCGACCTGGATCCGGCCGCGCCGGTCCGCCTCCAGCCCGGCCGCGTCGAGCGCCAGGTCGTCGGTCTGGCCCTGGCGGCCGGCCGAGTACATGACCGTGTCCGCGACGATCTTCTTGCCGCTCTTCAGGACGCACAACGCCGCGGTCTGGTGCTTCTCGACCGCGGCGACCTCCTCGCCGAACCGGAACGTGACGGACAGGTCGCGCAGGTGGTATTTGAGCGACTCGACGACCTCCTCGTCGCAGAAGTCGAGCATCCGGTCCCGGCGTTCCACCACGGTCACCTTGGTGCCGAGGGCGGCGAACATGGACGCGTACTCCATGCCGATCACGCCGGCGCCGACCACCACCATGCTGCGGGGCACGGCGTGGAGATTGAGGACGCCGTCCGAGTCGACGATAGTCCGGTCGTCGAAGTCGACACTGTCCGGGCGGGCCGGGCGCGTACCCGCGGCGATGACGACCTTGTCGAAGGTGACCCTGACCTCCCGGCCGGAGCCACCGTCGACCCAGACCGCGTGCGGGTCGGCGAACCGTCCGGTGCCGGTGATCATCGCGACGCGGTTGCGGCCCAACTGGTTGCGGATGACGTCCGTCTGTCGGCTGATCACGTGCTGGGTCCGGGCGGCCAGGTCGCTGACCGTGATCTCCTCCTTGACCCGGTAGCTGCTGCCGTAGAGGTCCCGCTGGCTCAGGCCGGTCAGGTAGAGGACGGCCTCGCGCAGCGTCTTGGAGGGGACCGTGCCGGTGTTGATGCACACCCCGCCGATCATGTCGCGCCGGTCCACGATGGCGACCCGCCTGCCGAGCTTGGCGGCGGCGATCGCGGCCTTCTGCCCGCTGGGTCCGGAGCCCAGCACCAGCATGTCGTAGTCATACACAACCGTCAGCGTGGCAAGGTGTCGCCGCCCGCGCCAGGCGTGCTCGGCGAGCGGTGGGCCGGCCACGCCGGTACCGGCGCCGTCCCCCTGCGGAGAATCCCGCAATCGATTGACAATCGATAGTTAGTAAGCGATAGTCGATACATGATCGCAGAGCATCGGGCGGTAGCACCGCTCAGAGTCTTCCTCGTGCTGTTGTTCGGGATCCTGGTCCTGTTCCAGACCATGTCGTTGCCCGGACAGTTCGCGCACATGGCCGAGGAGTCCCCGGGCTTCGCCTACCTGAGGTGGCCCGCGACCGCGGTGTCGGTGTTCTGGGTGCTGTGCGTCCAGGTGGTGATCGTGTGCACCTGGAAGCTGCTCACCCTGGTCAAGAACGACCGCATCTTCACCGAGGCCTCGCTGAGGTGGGTGGATGCGATCGTGTGGGCCGTCGCCGCCGCGTGGGTGGTGCTCCTGGGTGTCTTCCTGTACGTCGGCTTCAACGCGAACGACCCCGGACTGCCGCTGCTGCTGTTCCTGCTGTTGACCGGCGTCACCGTGCTGGGGCTGCTGATGGTGGTGATGCGCGCGCTGTTGCGGCAGGCCACGACGCTGCGCACCGACATGGAAGCGGTGATCTGATGCCCATCGTCGTGCGCATCGACGTCGAGCTGGCCAAACGGAAGATGAGCGTGGGGGAGTTCGCCGAGCGGGTGGGGCTCACGCCGGCGAACGTGGCCGTCCTGAAGAACGGCCGTGCCAAGGCCGTCCGCTTCAGCACCCTGGAAGCCATGTGCCGGGTGCTCAACTGTCAACCCGGTGACCTGCTCGAGTGGGTGGACGAGTGATCGAGGTCCGCGGGCTCACCAAGCGCTACGGCGACGTCCTGGCCGTCGACGACCTCAGCTTCGACGTCGAGCCGGGGAAGGTCACCGGTTTCCTCGGGCCGAACGGGGCGGGCAAGTCGACGACGATGCGGATGATGCTCGGCCTCGACCGGCCCACCCCCGGGACGGTCCTCGTGAACGGCCGGGCCTTCGCGACGCTCACCGAACCGCTACGCGAGGTCGGCGCGCTCCTCGATGCCGGCGCCGTGCACCCCGGCCGTACCGGACGCAATCACCTCCGGGTGGCCGCCCGGACCAACGGCATCCCGGAGCGACGGGTCGACGAGGTGATCGACCAGGTCGGGCTCGGCAGTGCGGCCCGCCGCCAGATCAAGAGCTACTCGCTGGGGATGCGCCAGCGGCTGGGGATCGCGGCGGCGCTCCTCGCCGATCCCCGCGTGCTGTTGTTCGTCGAGCCGATGAACGGGCTGGACCTGGACGGCATCCGCTGGATCCGCGGGCTCGCGGTCGGGCTCGGCTTCCTGATGCGCAACACCGCCGGTGCCCTGGTCACGGTGTTCCTCCTGATGCTGGTGCTGCCGTTGCTGCTACCGCAGTTCGGCTACGACTGGATGTCCGCGCTGGCCGACGTCCTGCCCGGGACCGGCGCGGCGTTCCTCCTGCTGGGGAGGTGCCAGGGATGACGACGACGTCGTCGGTGGTGGTCCTGCTCGGCTGGGCCGCCGGCGTTCTCCTTCTCGGCTGGTTGCGGCTGTCGCGCGACGACGCGAACCGGTAGCCGGCGGCGACGCACCCTCAATTGCGGGCGAGGGTGAGTGCGAGCCTCGGGTTGGTGGTCAGTGTGTCGGCGCGAAGGTAGACCAGCTCGATAGCTGGTTCGGTGAACGTGACCGGGCCCGGTGCGGAGTCGGGGATCCCGACCGGGAGAGGCAGGTCGGGACCGAGCGTGATCGTGGTACCGGACAGTCGGCCGACGAAGCGGGTGGCGTAGACGGCGACGTTGCCGCGCAACGCCATCTGGTCGGCGGTGAAACGCATGGTGTGGCCCGGCGGGCCGGGCGAGCGCAGGAGTACGTCGTCCACGACGGCGTCGTCCATGCTGACCTTCAACGCCGTGCGGGAGCCGTCGGCGGTCGGAAGCTGGACGACCCCTTCGATCCGGAGGCGGGTCATGGTCACCCTGGAACCAGTGAGTGTCGAGGCGGTCGCTGCCACCGGGGGCTGGTCGGGATCGGCGGCGATCGAGGGCGGCCGGCGGTTGCGCTGACCGTCACCGGGCCTGCGGGGAGGCGTGCTGGCGCAGCCGCTTCCGGGAGGCGCGGGCAGCGGGCTGGGGCCGACCCACGTCTGCTCGGCCAGCATCGGGGTGGCCGGGGCGCAGGCGGTGGCGGGGCCGGGAGCAGTCAGTAGACCGGCGGAGCCGAGCAGTCCGAACAGGGCGGCGAGGAGCCGCTGTCGATGCAGGCCGGGCAGCCGCATCGCCTCCCGCCGCGCAGCACGTGGGACAGTGTCGGACCTGGTCACCGGCGGTCCGGCCCCGCCCCCGCCGCACATCAGTTCGTCGACCAGGGCTGCCTGCTCGCCGAGGGCGCCTCGTGGGAGATGTCGGTGGCAGGTTGATCAGGTGTACTCGCGGACGGCGTGGCTTGCGCCGGGTGGTCGTCCGCGGAGTTCTCGGGCCCGGCGGCCGTGTCCTCCGTCGCCGACTCGGCGCCGGCCGCCTCGTTCCGGGGAGTGACCGGTCGCCCCGGCACCCACCCGCCGGCCAGGGCACTGCCGAGCAGACCGGTCACGGTGCCGATCAGGAAGCCGCCCAGATTCACCCCGATCAGCGCGAAGAGCGCGGTGACGGCGGCGACCACGGCGTAGAACACGCGGTGCTGGGGGGTGAACCACATCAGCAGGCCCGCGGTCACCAGGATGGCGGGTACCAACCAGGAGAGGAAGCCGGTCGGTCCCAGCTGGAAGGTCAGGCCGGACAGTGACATCTGGGTGGTGCCGAAGATCGCCAGCCCGGCGAGCGCGGTGAGCAGTCCGCCCCAGAACGGGCGCGTCCACCGCCACCGGCGGAAGCTGCCCCACCCCGCGCGGAGTGAATTCGGGCGGGCGTCGTGTCGCGGTTCGGCCCTTCTCATACCGTGGCTCCTGCCGGGTGAGTCCGGGCCGGGGATGGGCGTGCGACTCCGGCCCCCGGCGGCGGTGGTCGAGTCAGAAGCATTCCTTGGCGGCGGCGCCGACGTTGACCTTCAGCCTGAGACCGGTCAGGTTGAACCGGCCGGCCTGGGTGGATCGGGCCACCTGGCGGAGGTTCGTGATCGTCACGGCGTCGGCCTGCTGGCCGAACGCACCCGGGGCGCCCCTGGCTCCCTCCGGTCCGCGGTCGAGGGTCGACGCGTCCTGTCCGGTGTTGATGTTCGTGAACTCGGTGTCGCCTTCCAGCGAGACCAGGTCGATCAACAGATCCTCTGCGGTGGCGGGCCTGCCGCCCCCACCCGCGGTGATGGTGAGCACGACCGGCGCGCCCGGCACCTTGACCGACTGGCAGAGGTCGAAGAGTTGGGCCCTGCGGATGCCGGTGACGGCGACCGGATGCCTCGTCCCGTCGATCTCCTCGGCGACCCCGGGATACTGGACGAATCCCTCGCCTCGCAACTGCGAGGCGGAGACCTTGAAAGTCTGCCCGGAGACGGCGAACGAGGCGGCGAGGGCGCCGTTGGCCATGCCGACGATGATCGCGCCGGCGAGGGCGATCGCAGGCAGCAGCAGGGCGGCGAAGCGCGACCAGCGGACATGACCCCGGTTGGCGGACTCTTCCTGCACGGTTCCCCCTCCGCCTCCGGCCGCTCGGGCGACCAATGGACGCGATAGTCCCGCGTCCGGCCGCGCCGCCGGTTACCGGCGAATGACGTGCGCTCGTGACGGCGCACGGGTCGGGCGCAGGTGATGAAACCCTGGCTGCCTCACGCTAACACGGGCGGAAACCGTGAGTGACTGCCATGTCACGGATGGTTGCGGTGATGTGGGCCCGGACGGAGAGCGGCAGCGCGACCGCCAATCCCCAGCAGACCGACAAGCTTCGGACCGACGTCGTCGAGGCGATCGACACCCAGCGCGGCGTCGTAGCGAACACCCTGGGCACGGCGGTCGACACCGAGGGTGAACGGCACTCGTTCCCGGGTGGGCACTACGTGAGCATCGTCGGGTACCGGGACGGTGGACAGACCCTGAAGATCGCCGACCCGTACGACCCGGAGAAGCACTACTGGATGCACGGCGAGAAGGTGGCCGACTGGATCGCACAGCGCGGCTACTCCAGCTGACGCTGACCGACGACAGGCCGCTGGCTGGCTCCGGAGACGGGGCCGGCCAGCGGTATCTCCGGCCCGGGGCGACCGAGCCCCGGTCCGAGCAGCCGGCGGGTGGACGCCCGCGAGAACCGCTGCGCCGGATTCATCCGGGCGGGGTGAAGTCGGATCACCCAGCCGCGTTCCAAGATCGAGATAACCGTGCACACTCCCATGCGCTCGGAAGGGATTGGGTGGCCATGACGCGAGAAGGCCGAGGGGACCATGCTGCCCCCAACCGTCCCAGCGACCGGAAGGGGTTCCAGGGACGCGCTCCGGTGGGAGCGCGGGAACCGGGCGCGGTACGCCAGGACCATGTCGTCGAATGGCGGCGACGCGCACTGACGCAACAGCTGCCGGCCGCCGGTTTTCCGGCCGGGTCCGGTGTGCCGTCGCTCGTGTATCTGTGGGCGAGCATGTTCCTGGCGGCTGCCATCATCCTCGGATTCGCGATCAACCACGAGCGGGGCGTCCCGCCGGCGATCGTCGACTCGCAGCGGGACAACGTGTCGAAGGTCGCCACGAGTACACGCATGACCATTCAGCACTCGGTGGAGGACCTCGACCAGCGGGTCGCCGGGCGGGCACCCGGGACGCCGGACGCCGAACTGCTCAAACAGGTCGTCGGCGACGGGGCGACCTGGAACGGTGCGGTGATCATGGAGAACGCCACCCGCCGCCCGCTGGCGAAGCAGGGCCCCGAGCTGCCCATGGAGCTGCTGCCGCCGACGCTGCCCACGAACGTCTTCCCGATCAGCACACCGGAGGGGCCGGTACTGGTCCGCAGCATCGCCCTGGACGGCACGCGGACGCTGCTGGCGATCCAACAGTTGACCGTGGACGAGCTGCGGCTCAATCCGGAAGCGCGACAGGGAGTCTTCGCCCTCACCCCGGACGGCAAGAGCACGCTCGTGCAGGGAGTCAGCGCGGTCGACGCCGCCCACCATCCGACGGTCTTCCAGGGGCTGGCCGGCTCCGACTCCAGCGAGGGCCACCCGATCCGGGTGACCGAGTGGACGGGCCGGCAGCTGGTGGTGTCCTCGGCGCCGGTGGGCAACACCGGGGTGACCCTGGCGACCCTGATCGTCGCCGACGAGACGGGCGGCACGTCCGCCACCCGGGGCATCCTCATCGGCCTGACGCTGCTGGCGGCGGCCGTGCCCAGCTTCCTGCTGATGCGGACCTCGCTGGTCCGCCCCGTGCGATCGCTGCTCAAGCAGGCCAAGGCGAACGCCTGTGGGGAGCCCTGCACCAAGCGCCGCCCGCTGCGGGTCGCGGAGGCACACCGCATCGCCCGGGCATTGGCCTCGACCTCCGCGGACCCCTCGACTCCCATCGCCGCCCGGAGGTGGTGGCGGTGGCGGTGGCGCCCGACCGTCACCCAGGGCCTGGCCCTCGCCACCGTGCTGGCGCTGCTCTGGCCGGCGGCGGCCGTGGCCGCCACGCTCCGCGCGCCCGAGCCGTCGATCCCGGATCAGCTCGTCCGGGACGAGGAGAGCCGGGCCGAGGCGGCGAGCAACCTGATGGGCAAGGCGCTGAACAACGGCCTGCAGACGGTGCTACGCGTCTCTCAGGCTGCCGAGGCGGGCGACCCCGCCCAGATGACTCCTCTGCTCAAGCAGGAACTGGCCGACAAGCAGCGGTTCCGGAGCCTGTACCTGGTCGACCCCAACGGCACGGTGGTGAGCTCGGTCGGACGCGAGCCGCTCCGGAACGAGCCGCTGCGGGGCGAGGCGGGCATCGACCTGGACAACGACACCTCCCGCGTCCCGGTGGTGTACGCCTTCCGGGTGGGCGCCAACGGCGTCGCCGCCGTCGGCGAGTACAGCATCGACTACCTGCTCGACATGCTCCGCGCGGTGGACGGGCAGGCCCGGATCGTCGACGAGAACCTGCGGACGATCTTCGACTCGGAGGGCTTCCGCGCCTTCGAGGAACTGCGGGGGAGTGCCCGTGGAGCCGCGGCCGAGGCTCTCAAGGGTGGCACGGTCGGACGGGCGACGGCGCCGGACGGCAGGCCGACCCTGATCGCGGCCGCCGGTCTCAGCAAGCCGCACACCGTCACCCCCCTGAAGTGGTCCCTGGTGGTGGAGCAGGACCTCAACGGACTCCGCCTGCCGGCGAGCGACGGTCGACGGTGGACGGTGCTCGTCGCCAGCCTGACGGCGGGTGCGGTGCTGCTCACCGCGGTGTGGCAGTACTACGTCTTCGCGCGGCCGCTGCGGCGGCTGGCCGGGGAGGCGGACAAGATCAGCAGCGGCGCGGTCGACGTGCCGATTCCGCCCCAGCGGCACGACGACGTCGGTGCCCTGGCGATGTGCCTGGAGGTCTGCCGTCAGGCCCGCCACGCGGGGTCCAGCCGACTCGGTGGCGCGAGTCGACTGCGCGGCAGCGAGGAGAACCCGACCGCCGTGCTGCCCGCGGCAACCGGCGGAGCCGCCACCGATCAGGCCGCGGCGAAGCGCGGCGGCCGGATCTACCGCTCCGGCGCCGACCGAGAGGAAAGGGGTTGACGTGGGATACCTCTACATCGTCTACGTCCTCTGCTGCGCCGCTCTGCTGGTCGCCGGCGTGCGTGAACAGCGCAACCACTTTCGCAACCTGCGCAAGATCCCGGACCGGGTGCTCGTCAACGGCATCCGGGGGAAGAGCTCCATCACGCGGCTCTGCGCCGGGGCGCTGCGGGGAGGTGGTCGAGTGGTGGTCGCCAAGACCACCGGCACGGCGGCCCGGTTCATCTTCCCCGACGCCAGCGAGGAGCCGGTCTACCGCAAGTTCGGCATCCCGAACGTGGTGGAACAGATCGGCATCGTGCGGCGAGGTGCGACGTACCACCCGGACGCGCTGGTCATCGAGTGCATGGCCGTGATGCCGGCACTGCAGGAGTGCAACCAGAGCAAGCTGATCCAGTCGAACATCGGGGTGCTCTGCAACGTACGCGAGGACCACCTCGCCGAGATGGGTCCCACCCTGGACGACGTCGCCCGCTCCCTGAGCCGGTCGATGCCCGAGGGCGGCGTCTGCATCACCGCGGAGCGGGACCGGCTGGCGATTCTGCGGGAAGAGGCGGAACGGCGTAACTGCCGGCTCATCCCGGTCGACCCGGATTCGGTCACCGACAAGGAGATGGACGGCTTCGGCTGGATCACGTTCAAGGAGAACGTGGCCATCGCGCTCGCGGTGGCCGAGCAGTTGGGTGTCGACCGGCACAGCGCGCTCAAGGGCATGTGGGAGGCGCCGCCCGACCCTGGTGCGTTGTCGGTGGCGCGAGTGCTGCAGGGCGACAAGCGGCTCCGGTTCGCCAACATCTTCGCCGCGAACGACCCGGAGTCCACGCTGATGAACATCAAGCAGCTGGAGGAGCAGCGCCTGATCACCCGTCCGCTGACCATGGTGATCAACTGTCGGCCGGACCGGATCGAGCGGAACGGCCAGATGGGCGAGCTGACCGCACGGGTGCAACCGGAGAGTCTCGTCCTGATCGGCGAGCCGACCAAGAGCGCACGGTCGACCGTGCCGGCGGATCTTCAGGACCGGGTCGTCGACCTGGGGGGCAAGCTTCCCTCCGAACAACTACTGGAAGGCGTGACGGCGGCGGCACCCGACGACTCGTCGATCGTCGCGGTCGGGAACATCCACGGGCAGGGCGAGGTGCTGCTCCACGAGCTGGCGACACTGCCCAGTTGGACCTGCGAGGACGGGTCCGAGGGCGGCTCGATGCTCCGTACGCCGACCGGAGAAAGGATCCGATGATGAATTTCGGCGGGGAACTCAGCGCACAGCTGGCCACGGCGAGCCTCGGCATCGGGCTGGTGTTCGCGCTGCTGTGCTATCTGACCACCAACCTCTCACCCGGCGGGATGATCACACCCGGGTGGATCGCGCTGACGTTGATCGAGGACCAGCTCCAGGCGCTGATCATCGCGGGGATGACCGTGTTGACGTACGTGCTCACCCGGCTGATGCAACGGGTGGTCATCCTCTACGGCAAGCGGCTGTTCGCCGCGATCGTGCTGCTCAGCGTGCTGCTGCAGCTGACCCTCTTCGTGATCGTCCAGCGAGACCTTCCGCTGCTGTTCGCCCACCAGACCCTGGGCTTCGTCATCCCCGGTCTGATCGCGTACCAGCTGGTGCGTCAGCCGCCGAAGGCCACGATCCTGGCGACCGTCGTCGTCACCGGGATCACCTTCGGAGTCGCGTACAGCGGCGTCGTCGCCGGTTTCGTGCCGGTCACCTGACCGGCCGGGACCGAGTCGCGAAAGGAGATCACGGGCATGATCAACGGGACGTACCTTCGCAGGCCGACCGTCCTGCTGACCATGGTGGGGTTCGCCATGCTGATCGTGGCGAGCACCGTCGCCTACGTCGTGCTCCGGCCGTCCGCCGGGGACCAGCCGGAGTTGACCCTGGGCGGGGCGCAGGCGGCCGACGACACGGCACTCGGCGCGTCGGGCTACACCTACCAGCGCTCGACCTCGCCGGATCGTACGGAGATCATCGACTCCTCCGGCGAACCGGTCGCGATCATGACCGACGGCGCCCGGACGGTGCAGATGTACGGGCCGTCGCGGACCTTCGAGGAGTCCGGGAACACGCCATCCAAGGTCGAGTCGAAGGTCTGGGTGCGGTTGGCGCCGCGGCCCTACTACGCCGGCGCGGAGAAGGAGCAGTGGTTCAGCGACTGGCTCTCGGCCGCCCGCCACGACCGCTCTCCGGACGTGTTGGCGATCTCGATGGAATACATCGAAGGCGCCCCGGTCAAGAAGGACAATCAGGGACAGCAGTACTCGGGTGACGCCTCGTTCGGGCCGCTGGACCCGCTGGACCCGGATGGTCGGGCGGAGAAGTCCGACTTCTACGACTACCTGGGGATGGCCTGGACGTTCCTGGACGGAAAGGCCGGGGTGCCGGAGCCGGAGCGCCTGCTCGCGCTCGACTGCTCGGGATACCTGCGGATGGTCTACGGGCACCGGCTCGGCTATCCGCTGCGCGGCACGAACACGCCGGGTGATGGTCTGCCGCGGCGCGCGTACGCGATGGCGGAGATCGGCCCCGGGGTGCAACTGATGCCCAACTCCGGGCACCGGGCCCGCGGCCTCGACCGCCTGCTCCCCGGCGACCTGCTGTTCTTCAACGCGGGGCCGGTCGTCGACGGCCACATCGAGCACTCGGGCATCTATCTCGGCATCGACGACAGCGGCCACCACCGGTTCATCTCCAGCCGGGCGGTGGCGGACGGGCCGACCATGGGCGACACCGGTGGCGAGTCGATCCTGGACGGCGCCGGCTACTGGGCGGAGCGCTGGCGCACCGCCCGCCGGATCTGACCGGCGCCCGTCGTCCCCATCCGCGACGGACGGTGCGGGACGTCAGGCACGCACGGAAACGTCGGCTGGGCTCACTGCCCAGCCGACGTTCCGGCTGCGGTGGGACGCTCAGCGCCCCGCGGCGGCGCCGTCCCGGCGGGTGTCCGCCGCGCCGCGCATCCGGTCCCCACGGACCTCGATCGCGGTGAGGCCGCTGTCCAGGGCGATGACCCGCGGACACGGGTGTTCCCGGGCCACCAGGTCGGCCACCTGGGTGGCGATCCGCCGGCCGGCCTCGACCTCGGAGGGTGCGTCCCGCTCCCCGTCGCACCGGCGGGTGATGTCCTGGCCGCTGTAGTGGCCCTGGTCGAGGGACTGGGCCGGGCTCATGCCGTCGACGACGATCCCCACCAGTGCCTGGACGACGTAGTCCGGGATGTGGGAGCCGCCGGCAGCGCCGATCACGAGCCGCAGTTCCCGCGCTTGGGTGTCGAGCACCAGGGTCGGCGCCATCGAGGCCGTGGGCCGCTTCTTCGGTTGCATGACGTTCACCGGCTTGCCCGGGGAGACCGAGTTCGTGTCGGTGAAGTTGTTCATCGCGTTGTTGAGGATGATCCCCCGCGCTTCCAGGTGCGACCCGAAGTGGCTGTTGTTGGTGGTGGTCATGGACACCGCGTTCTTCTCGGCGTCGACGATGCTCACGTTGCTGGTCGGATCGCCGACGTCGACGGTGGCGGGCTCGTCGGAGATCGAGGGCCCGGGCGGGGGAACACCTTGCGGGTCACCCGGCTCGACCGGGTGGATCGCCCGATCAGGCTTGTAGAGCGAGAAGCGCTGGTCGAGGTAGGGGCCCTGGAGCAACCCCTCGACCGGCACACCGTGAAAATCCGGGTCGCCGATGTAGGCGCGGCGGTCGAGGTTCGCCAGGCGGCTGGCTTCGATCGAGAGGTGGGTACGGTCGGTCGAGTTCGGTCTCGTCCTCCCGACCTGGCCACGTTCGAGTATCCCGAGCATCTCCAGGACCGCCACACCGCCGAAGGCCGGCGGCGGCGAGGTGCAGATGTTGACGCTGAACATCCTCCGGCACACCTCGGTGCGTTCGATGGCGCTGTAGTCGGCGAAGTCCTGCGGGGTCATCAGACTCGGGATCACCACCGGGCCGGCGGTGTTGCCCTTCAGCTTGATCGGACCCTTCGCCGCGTGCTGGGTGATCGCCGGGGCGATCGTCCCGTTCGGGTCGTAGAAGGCGTCCGCGCCGCCGTCCCGGACCTCCCGCAACACCTGGGCGATGTCCGGGTTGCGAATCGTCGTCCCTACCGGTTTCGGCTCGTCACCGTTGCAGTACCGGGGGCGCAGATCCGGATAGTTGCAGCGTTTCCGTCCGTTGAAGCGCTCCTCGAAACCCTCGTGCAGATTCGCGGACATCGGAAAGCCGTCGGCGGCGAGCCGGATCGCGTCCTCGAACAGTTCGTCCCAGGGAAGCTCGCCGTACAGTTCGTGCACATCCGCGAGCACCCGCAGTGTCCCCGGTACGCCGAAGGACCGTCCGGTGGCCGAGGCGGCGTTCGGGAAGCGCTCCGTGTTGAGGTCCTTCTTCTCCTGCTCGGTGGGCGTCCGGAGGTTCTCGGTGACGTTCTGCGGAGCCCTGGCCATGCCGTCGAAGAAGCGGACGTCGTTCGAATCGGCATTCCAGTAGTTGATGAGGGTGCCGCCGGCGAGGCCGGAGGCGTGCGGTTCCACGACCGCGAGAACAGCTTGCACCGCTACCGCCGCGTCCGCCGCCCGGCCGCCCCTGGCGAGGATCTTGCAGCCGGCCTCCGTGGCGAGTGGGTGGGCGGACGCGACCATGAAGCTCGTACCGTGCGCGTCCTCCTCCCGGCCGGTCCGGGGATTGATGCAGACATCGTCGTTCTCGGCGGGCGCCACGGCTGCCGAGCAGAGCGTCAGCACCAGTGCGCCGAACACGTAGCGCAGCTTGCGAACGGACATGCGACCAGACCCTTCCGGATGCCCTGCAAACGGAGTATTCGAATCGCCTGTGCGGTAGCGGCCGTCCCGCTGACGGCGGAACGGCGTCGACATCGGCATCATGGTCGCCGATTGAGTGCCCGCGCAGGGCATCGGAGGAAAGTCGTGGCCGGTGTGAAGAAAGCGCAGGTCGGGACGGCCCGGAATTCGTCCTGTGCAGTACAGGGGATTGTTCCCCGCACATTTGGGCCTGGACGTGTCACACCGCCGAGGAGGTGACGGGGCGCGCGGTTGGGGTCAGCCGACCGAGGAGCGGGCGACCGGCGCGTCGAAGTACGTGTCCGGGTGCGGCTCGTCGCGGTAGCTGTAGTGCCACCACTCGTTGTCGTAGCCCACGAACCCCTCGCGCGTCATCAACTCGCTCAGCAGGTCCCGGTTGGCGCGCGCCTCTCGGCCGACCCGGGGGCTGTCCGTGTGGGCGAGCGGGTCGAAGCAGTCGGAACCCGTGCCCATGTCCACGCTGTCGTCGGCGAACCGCTGGCCGGGCGGGGCGGTGCAGGGGACGAGCCGCTGCCCGGGCCGGTACGGGGCCTGGCTCGGCGCGTTCACGTCCACCAGAGTCAGATCCACGGTGCTGCCGCTGCTGTGCGTGGTCGGCGCACCCACATAACCCTTGTCGAACAGGTCCGACTTCGGCACCCGAGGGTAGAACTCGCCCTTCGTCTGCTCCTGACCGGGTTGGCGCGCCCACGCCACGATGTCGTCGACCGCCGGCTGCGGGCGGTAGCAGTCGTACACCTTGAGGGTGCGGCCCTCGGCGAGCGCGGCGTCCTGCACCTTGCGCAGCGCCTCAGCGGCCGGGCGGGTGAGCAGGCAGAGCGGCTCGAGGTAGCCGGCCAGTGGGCGACCGACGAAGTTGTGCGCGGTGGCGTACCGGATGTCGGTGCGGATGCGGTCGTCGACGTCGGAGAGCACCACGAACCCCGGCAGGGGCGGCGCGGCGGCCCGGGAGGGCGCCGGCGGCGAGGGCGACAGCGAGGGCGACGGCGAGGGTGTGCGGCACGCGGCGGTCACCAGCCCGACCGCGAGCAGTACGGCAGAGGCACACGTCGCCCGTCGTCCCCACACCGACCCTGTCTACCACTTACCGGGACCTACCGGACGGTGTTCAGGGCCGGCCCCGTGGGTCAGGCGGGAGGGCCCTGCTGGATGCGCTGCCACGCGGCGTCGACCCCACCCCGCCACCGTCCAGCCGTCTGCCGCGGCTTCGCAGGTCGGGATCCTCGCCGAAGGCGGCGTACTCGCTGTCCATCGAGCCGATGCCCGCCCCGAAGACCAGCCGGCCACCGGAGAGGGTGTCCAGAGTGACCGTCTCCCGAGCCACCGTCTGCACCCGACGTCTGGGAAGAGCCGTCACCAGGACGCCGAGCCTGATCCGCGAGGTCCGGGCCGCGATCGCGGAGGCGACGACGACCGAGTTGGTGACGGGCCAGTCGTCCTGGTAGAGCACGTGGTCCCAGAGGAAGACGGCGTCCCACCCCCGCTCCCCGGCCGCGACGGCCATGTCGACGAGCTGCCGGGCCTCAGCGAAGGGTCCGACATTCGGCAGACCGACGGCGTAGCGGGGCATCCGGTAACCCTAGTCAGCCATCGATCCCACCGACAGGCCGTCGTGGTCCGGTGCAGCGCGCTCTTGATGCTCTCCGGCGGGCCGGCCGGCGCGGCCGGCACCGGGTCACCCCGAGTGCCGGCCGGCTGCCGGGCGCGGCTACCGCGTCGCGAGCCCGAGGCTGATCATCCTGGTCAACGTGGCGTTGTCGTCGTCGCCGTCCAACGACCAGACCATCGCTCCGCCCAGACCCGCCCGTCGGATGTAGAGCGTCTTCTGGAGCACGACCGCCGGGTCGTCGTACGTCCAGAAGGTCGTACCGTCGAACAGCCAGGCGTGCCCGGCCCGGAGATCGCGGTGGACGGCGAAGCCCTTGCCCGGCAGGTTCTTGAGCTGCCGGTAGTCCTCGGACCCGGCGGCGAAGGTGCCCGGCGCCGGCCCGGCCGCCGGCTGGAAGAGCCCGTCCCCACCACCGGTCACGCCGGTCCAGCCCTGACCGTAGTACGGGATGCCGAGGACGAGCTTGTGGCGCGGCGCGCCCCGCGTGATCCAGCCGTCGATCGCGACCTCGACCGAGAAGTCCGGGCTGTCCGGGGCTCCCGCCGGCACGCGCAGCGCCGACTGCTGGTTGGTCACCGCTTCCCAGGTGCCGTGGAAGTCGTACCCCTGCACCGTGGCGAAGTCCAGGTACCGGAAGATCTTGCGGCCCTCGTACCCGGCGTCCATGGCCGCCGGGTTGGCCGGCAGGAACGCGGTCAGCTGGTAGTGCCGGCGGGTCTGCCGACCGTACGCGTCGAGCTGCCGGCGGAACTCGGCGAGCAGCGCGGTGAAGTTCTCCCGGTCCTCCGGCCGGATCACGTTGCCGGGCTCACCCGGCCAGTTCGGCCACTCCCAGTCCAGGTCGATGCCGTCGAAGACGCCGGCGGCGGCACCCGGTCCGCCGCTGCCGCCGTCCAGGACCGGCAGGTTGCCCTTGAGGTAGAGGTCGATGCAGGAGGCGACGAAGGCCTTGCGGGAGGCGTCGGTGCGGGCGGCGTTCGAGAAGTACGTCGACCAGGACCAGCCACCCAGCGAGATCATCACCTTCAAGCCGGGGTGCCGGGCCTTGAGCTCGGCCAGTTGACCGAAGTTGCCGTTGAGCGGCTCGCCCCAGGCGTCGGCGACGCCGTCGACGCTCTCCTCGGCCGGGACCGGGCGCTGGTAGTCGGCCCAGGGGTCACCCTCACCCGGCCCACCGTCCACATAGCAGCGCCCGTCCTCGCTCACGTTGCCGAAGGCGTAGTTGACGTGGGTGAGGCGGCTCGCCGCTCCGGAGGTGTCGAGCTTCTTGACGGGGAAGGCCCGGCCGTAGATGCCCCACTGGGTGAAGTAGCCGACCCGGTGGTAGCCGGAACGGTCTCTCCCGCTGTCACCCGCGCTCGCGGCGGTCGGTGGGGCGGCGGTGACCAGCACGGTCGCCAGGGCGACGAGGGCGGTGAGGCGGCGGTGACGGAATGGTCGCATCGGCACTCCCATCGAGGGATGGAGCGAAAATAGTAAAGACACCTTTCTGATTGATGAAGCTAAGCCGACCACATCCGCCGGTCAAGAGCCGCACCCGGCCGCACGGGGGATTGCGGTGCTCGCCGTGTTCACCCTGCCGATCGTGGTCAACCTGTCGGCGGCGTACTTCCTCGCCGACGGTCGGAGCATCGGCCTGCAGTTCGACAAGGTGCTGCAGGTGTTCGCCAGCGTGCTCGTCCCGGTCGCGACCGGAGCGCCGCGACGGCGGCCGGGTTCGAGATCGGAATCCACAACAGCACCCTGGCCATCACGGTCGCGCTCAGCCCGGCGTTGCTGGACAACACCCGGATGGCGGTCCCGGCGGCCGTCTACGGCATCGTCATGTTCTTCACGGCGGCGGCCTTCGGCTACCTGGTGACCCGCGTCCGCGTCCGGCCCGACAGGATCCCCACCGCCCGGTAGCCCCGCACGCCGTCCGGCCGCATGGCCGGAGCGGGCCACCGATGTACCGGTGGTCAGCCGGGCACGGAGGGGTCTTTCGGCCGGTCGGCGCCGATCATGAGAAAGATCGGGTATTCGATCAACCAGGCGTCACAGACTACGTCGGCCGGGACGGGGCACCGTCAGGGAGCGGGGGTGCCGGCCTGCTCCCAGATCGCCGTCATCTCGTCGAAGGCCTGTTCCATGATCTGCACCATGGCGCTGCGGGCGCGGTCGCCGTCGCGGCGCTGGATCGCCTGGGCCACGTCGGCGTGCAGTTGGAGCGCCTGCTCGTGCGGATGGTGCGGCATCAGGTGGTAGTGGTGCCGACCGCTGAGCACCTCGGCCACCAGGTCCTGGAGCTTGACGAACATCTCGTTGCCGGAGGCGGCCAGCACCCGGCGGTGGAACTCGATGTCGAGGCGGAGGAACCGCTCCTCGTCGCCGGCCTTGCCGGCGGCCCACATCTTGGCGGCGAGGCCGACGAGCTCACTCGCCTCGTCGTGGCCGACCCGGGCGGCGGCGAGCCAGGCGGCGTGGGGCTCCACCGCCGTCCGTAGCTCGGTGATCGAGCGGATCTGGGCGATGCGGCCGGCCGAGGCGAGCCGCCAGCGGATCACCTGCGGGTCGAAGACGTTCCAGGCGTCCGGCGTGCGGATCATGACCCCGACCCGGCGGCGGGTCTCGATGAACCCCATCGAGGCGAGCACCCGCAGCACCTCGCGGACGACGGAGCGGGACACCGCGTACCGCTCGACCAGCTCGTCGATGTTCAGGATCGCCCCGGGCGCCAGCTCACCTCCGCAGATGGCCGTGCCGAGGTCTTCGAGGACGCGTGCGTGCAGCCCGGCCTCAGCAGGGGCGTTCTGGGCGGCTGCGCCCCTCGAGGAGTACCGTTCCACGCCTGGATCGTATCAGTTAGATCAACCTCTTGAATAAGTCTGCTTTTTCGGCCTAGCATCCGGACGTTAAGCGGATGTAAACACCGAGGTAGCGCCCTACCGGGCAGCGACCAGGACAGAAGGAGAGACAAGCGTGCGACGTCGAGCAATGATCGGCACTTCTCTGGCCGTGGTCGCCGCCATGGGCCTGTCCGCCTGCGGCGGTGGCGACGACGGCGGCAGCGGGTCGAACACCCTCCGCGTGACGCTGGTCAACCACGTCTGGACGGAGAACATCAAGAAGGCCCTGCCGGAGTTCGAGAAGCAGAGCGGGCTCAAGGTCGAGGTCACGCAGCTCGGTGAGGACCAGCTGTCGGACCAGTACAACGTCAAGCTGAACGCCGGGTCCCGCGACCTGGACGTGATGATGTACCGGCCGCTGCAGGAGGGGAAGCTGTTCGCCAAGAACAAGTACCTCGCCGACCTGAGCGACAAGGCCAGGTCGGACAGCGCGTTCGAGCTCGGCGACTTCCAGGCCGGACCGGTGCAGGCGACCACGTACGAGGACAAGCTGGTCGGCGTACCGATCATCACCGAGCAGGAGGTCCTCTACTACCGCAAGGACCTGCTGGAGAAGTCCGGCTTCACCGCCCCGCCGAAGACCCTCGACGAGCTCAAGGCGCAGGCGGCGAAGGTCGAGGCGGACAACCCCGGTGTCGCGGGCTTCGTGGCCCGGACCGGCAAGGCCGCCGCGGTCACCCAGTTCTCCAGCTTCCTGTACAGCTTCGGCGGTGACTTCGTCGACGGCAGCGGCAAGGCCTCCGTCAACACCGAGCAGGCCAAGCAGGCGTACGCCTACTACGGCGGCCTGCTGCGCGAGCACGGCCCCGAGAACATCAGCACCGACATGAGCTGGTCCGAGGCGATGGCGATCTTCACCCAGGGCAAGGCCGCCTTCTACACCGAGGCGAACTCGCTCTACAAGAACGCCACCGACCCGGCCAAGTCGAAGGTCTCCGAGACCGTCGGTTTCGCCACCTTCCCGGCCGGCCCGGCCGGCTCGAAGCCGTACAACATCCCGTCCTGGGCGCTCGGCGTGAACGACGCGTCCGAGAA
The DNA here is from genome assembly GCF_012034245.1 of Micromonospora thermarum. GTDB lineage: Bacteria > Actinomycetota > Actinomycetes > Mycobacteriales > Micromonosporaceae > Micromonospora > Micromonospora thermarum. Next base: position 69,588 of record NZ_JAATEO010000023.1, read on the forward strand.
CAAGGACAACGCCTGGAAGTTCATCCAGTGGGCGGCCGGCAAGGAGCAGTCGCTGGCGCAGCAGAAGGCCGGTGTCCCCGGCGCCCGCACCTCCGTCTGGGCCAACCCGGAGGGCACCGCGACCTACCCGAAGGACCTCGCCGAGGCCACCAAGGTCAGCACCGCCAACGGCATCGGCCACGACCGCCCGCTGGTCGAGAAGGTCGCCCGGGCCCGGGAGATCGTCGGCCAGCCGATCGTCGACGCGATCACCGGCAAGGACGCGGCCGCCTCGGCGGACGCCGCCAACGAGGCGTTCCAGAAGTTCCTCGACGACGAGGCGAAGTAGTCCGACCGCGGGGTGGCGGGGCCGACCGGCTCCGCCACCCCGCGCCGGGACCCCTGGCCCCCTCGAACCCGGAGACCTCATGTCAGCCGTCACCACACCAGTCACCAGATCGCCTGAGGCCCGTACGGCCCCGGTCGAATCGGCCTGGTCGCGTTGGGCCAACACGCACCGCAAGTGGCTCTTCGCGGCACCCGCCATGGCGTTCGTCGCCGTGCTGATCATCTTTCCGGTGGCCTGGACCGGGTACCTCAGCCTGACCGACGCCGAGGGTTCGGTACGCGCCGAGAGCGAGTTCATCGGCTTCCAGAACTACCTGGACGTGCTCTCCGACACCGACCGCTTCTGGCCGGCGGTGTGGCGCACGGTCCTCTTCACCGGCGTCGTGCTCCTCGTCGAGGTCGTGCTCGGAATGGCGATCGCCCTGCTGCTGTGGCGGCCCTTCCGTGGCGAGAAGTGGGTCCGGGTCGCCATCCTGCTGCCGCTGGTGGCCACTCCGGTGGCGGTCGGCATGATGTGGCGGCTGATCTTCGACCCCAACATCGGCATGGCGAACCAGCTGCTCAGCTGGGTCGGCATCGGCCCGCAGCCGTGGCTGTCCGGGCAGAGTTCGGCCCTGCCGACGACGATGTTCATCGACATCTGGCAGTGGACTCCGATGGTCGTGCTGATCCTGCTCGCCGGCCTGACCTCGCTCTCCGACGAGCCCCAGGAGGCGGCGCTGATCGACGGCGCCAGCACCTGGCAGCGGTTCCGGCACGTCACGCTGCCGCTGCTGATGCCCACCGTGATCGTCGCGATCCTGCTGCGCGGCATCGACGCGCTGAAGACGTTCGACATCCTGTACGCCACGAAGGGGCGCGGCGGCGGGTCGTTCCACGAGGTGGAGACCCTCAACGTCTACGCCTACGGCCTCAGCTTCGACTACAACGACTACGGCGTCTCATCGACGGTCCTCATCATCTTCTTCCTGATCATCATCGGGGTGATGTGGGCCCTGACCTACCGCAAGAAGGGGCTGGAGCGATGAAGCCGAGCAAGCCGTTCAAGGCGTTCCGGGCGGTCGCCCTCGTCCTGGTGGTGTTCTCGCTGATCGCGCCGCTGCTCTGGATGGTGGCCGCGTCGTTCAAGACCAACGTCGACATCTACGACACGGGCAAGGCGTTCGTCTTCACGCCCACCCTGGACAACTACGACACCGTTCTCCAGCGGGCGAACTACGTCCAGTTCATCGGCAACAGCCTCTGGGTGGCGCTCGCCGCCACCGTGTTCTCGCTGATCCTCGGGGTGCCGGCCGCGTACTCGATGAGTCGCTTCAACATGAAGAAGTCCGCGCTCGTCGTGCTGATGGCCCGCGTGATCCCCGGCGTCTCGCTGCTGGTGCCCTGGTACTACGTCTTCTCGAACCTGCAGATGGTCGGCGGCTACACGGTGCTGATCCTCAGCCACATGTTCGTGTCGCTGCCGCTGATCGTCTACATCATGATGGGCTACTTCGACGGCCTGCCCACCGAGCTCGAAGAGGCGGCACTGGTCGACGGCCTGACCCACATCGGCGCGTTCCGGCGGATCACCCTGCCGCTGTCGGTGCCCGGCGTCGCCACGGCCGGCATCCTGTCGTTCATCTTCTCCTGGAACAACTTCATGTTCGCCCTGGTGCTCTCCGGCGCCGACACCAAGACGCTGCCCGTGGCGATCTTCGACTTCGTCGGCTACGCCAGCATCGACTGGGGCGGCCTGATGGCGGCGGCCACCGTGGTCACCCTCCCGATCATGCTGATCGCCCTGTTCGTGCAGAAGTACATCGTCTCCGGCCTCACCGCCGGCGCCACGAAGGGCTGAGGCCATGACGACGATCGCGCGGGTGGAGACCTTCCTCGTCGCACCACGCTGGCTGTTCGTCCGGGTCGAGACCACCTCCGGGATCGTCGGCTGGGGCGAGGCGACCTGCGAGGGCCGCTCGGAGACGGTCCGCACCGCCGTCGAGCAGCTCAGCGAGCTGCTGATCGGGCGGGACGCGCTGCGCATCGAGGACCACTGGCAGGTGATGACGAAGGGCTCGTTCTACCGGGGCGGGCCGATCCTGGCCAGCGCCGTCGCCGGGCTCGACCAGGCGCTGTGGGACATCGCCGGCAAGCACTTCGGCGCGCCGGTGCACCAGCTGCTCGGCGGCCCCGTCCGGGACCGGATCCGGGTCTACGGCTGGGTCGGCGGCGACGAGCCGGCCGAGGTGCGCGACCAGATCAGCGCCGCCGTCGCGTCCGGCCTGACCGCGGTGAAGATGAACGCCTCCGGGAAGATGAGCCCCGTCGCCTCGGTCCGCGAACTCGACGGCGTCGTCGAGCGGGTGGCCGCCGCCCGCGAGGTGCTCGGCGACGAGCGGGACGTCGCGGTCGACTTCCACGGTCGGTTCACCCTCGCCACCGCCCGCCGGGTCGCCCCGCTGCTCGAGGAGTTCCGGCCGTTCTTCCTCGAGGAGCCGGTGGTGCCGGAGAACTCCCACCTGATCGGCGAGTTCGTGCGTTCCACCACGACCCCGGTGTCCACGGGGGAGCGGCTCTACAACCGGCAGGAGTTCCTGCCGGTGCTCCAGGCCGGCATCGCGGTCGCCCAGCCGGACCTCTCGCACGCCGGCGGCATCACCGAGGTACGCAAGATCGCCGCGCTGGCCGAGACGTACGACGTGCAGCTCGCCCCGCACTGCCCGCTCGGGCCGATCGCGCTCGCGGCCTGCCTCCAGGTCGGCTTCGCCACGCCGAACTACCTGATCCAGGAACAGAGCATCGGCATCCACTACAACCTCGGCGCCGAGGTGCTCGACTACTGCCTCGACAAGACCCCGCTGACGTTCGTCGACGGGTACGTCGAGCGGCTCACCGCACCCGGCCTGGGCATCGAGATCGACGAACAGGCGGTGCGGGCGGCGGACAAGCGCGGCCACGCCTGGCGCAGCCCGACCTGGCGGCACCGCGACGGCTCCTACGCGGAATGGTGATCAACATGACCGTCAACCTCACCGCCGAACTCGCCGACGCCCGCATCCTGGCGGTCATCCGCGGCACCGACACGGCCGGCGCGATCGCCGCCGGCACCGCCCTGCTGGAAGAGGGCGTACGCATCGTCGAGGTCGCCCTCACCACGCCGGACGCCCCGCGCGCGGTCGAGGCGCTGCGTGCGGTGGCACCCGCCGGGTCCCTGGTCGGCGCCGGCACGGTGCTCACCACCGCGGACGTGGCCGACGTCGCCGCCGCCGGCGCGCAGTTCGTGGTGACGCCGGCCGTGGTCGAGTCGATCCCCGAGGCGGCGCGCCGCGGCATCCCGGTCGCCGCCGGGGCGTTCACCCCCACCGAGGCGTACACCGCGATGCGGATGGGGGCGTCGGCGATCAAGGTGTTCCCGGTGTCGGTCGGGGGGCCGGCGTACCTGAGGGCGGTGCGCGACCCGTTCCCGGACATCCCGTTCGTCGCGGTCGGCGGCGTGGGCCTGGACGACGTGCCGGGCTACCTCCGGGCCGGCGCGATCGCGGTCGGCGTCGGCGGGCCGCTGGTCGGCGACGCCGCCTCCGGCGGCGACCTGGCCGCCCTGCGGGCCCGGGCCCGCACCTACCTCGCCGCGGTCGGGGAGTGGACGCGCCGATGACCGCACCGGACCTGCTCACCTTCGGCGAGACGATGGTGTCGCTGCGCTCGGCCGGTCCGCTCGCGGCCGGGGGGTCGCTGACCATGCACCTGGCCGGCGCCGAGTCCAACGTGGCCGTGGGAGTGGCCCGGCTGGGCCACCGCGCCGCCTGGGTCGGCCGGGTGAGCGGCGACGAGTTCGGCGAGTACACGCTGCGGCAGCTTCGCGCGGAGGGCATCGGTGTCGACGGCGTGACCCGGGACGCCGAGCGGCCGACCGGCCTGATGTTCCTGGAACAGCGCACCGCCGACCTGACCCGGGTGCAGTACCACCGGGCCGGATCGGCCGGGTCCGCGCTGGACGTCGACGACCTGCGGGCGCCGCTGGCCGCCGGCGCGCGGATGCTGCACCTGACCGGGATCACCCCGGCGCTGTCCGACACCGCCCGGGAGGCCACCCGGTGGGCGGCCCAGGCCGCCGCCGAAGCCGGCATCCCGGTGTGCCTCGACGTCAACTACCGCGCGCGGCTCTGGTCCCGGGACAGCGCCCGCGAGGTGCTCACCCCGCTGGCGGGGTACGCCTCCGTCGTCATCGCCTCCGCCGACGAGCTGGACCTCGTCGGGGACCCGGAAGCCGACGAGTCCACCGTGGTGGCGGACCTGTTCCGGCGGGGCGTACGGACGGTCCTGGTCAAGCTGGGCTCGGACGGCGCCCGGGCGCACACCCCGGACGGGATCCAGCAGGTCGGGGCGCTGACCGTGACCGCCGTCGACCCCGTCGGCGCCGGGGACGCGTTCACCGCGGGCTACCTGTCCGGGTGGTTCGACGGGCTCGACCTGGCCGGTCGCCTGCGCCGCGCGGCCACCCTCGGCGCCTTCGCGGTCTCCAGCCGGGGTGACTGCGAAGGGCTGCCCCGCCGTGCCGAACTGTCCCTTCTCGAGGGCCACGAGACCGGAAGCGTCCTCCGTTAGCCGTCGCCACAACCGTGAAGAAAGGCACCACCCGTGAAGATCACCGCTGCCGACGTCATCGTCACCAGCCCGGACCGCAACTTCGTGACCCTCAAGATCACCACTGACGAGGGGATCATCGGCCTCGGTGACGGCACCCTGAACGGGCGGGAGCTCTCCGTCGCGTCGTACCTGCGCGACCACGTCGTGCCGCTGCTGATCGGGCGGGACCCGCACCGCATCGAGGACACCTGGCAGTTCCTGTACCGCTCGGCGTACTGGCGGCGCGGGCCGGTCACCATGGCCGCCATCGCCGCGGTCGACATCGCCCTGTGGGACATCAAGGCCAAGGCGGCCGGCATGCCCCTCTACCAGCTGCTCGGCGGCGCGTCGCGCACCGGCATCATGGCGTACGGGCACGCCTCCGGCCGTGACCTGCCCGAGCTGTTCGACTCGATCCGCCGGCACCTCGACCTCGGCTTCCGGTCGATCCGCGTGCAGACCTCCGTGCCCGGCATCAACGCCGTCTACGGGGTCGCCGCGCAGCCCAGCGTCGACGGCAAGCGGTACGACTACGAACCGGCCCAGCGCACGCCGCTGCCGGCCGAGGAGGACTGGGACACCCGCTCGTACATGCGGCACCTGCCCGGGGTGTTCGAGGCGGTCCGCAACGAGTTCGGCCCGGAGCTTCCGCTGCTGCACGACGGCCACCACCGGATGACCCCCATCCAGGCCGCCCGGCTCGGCAAGGACCTGGAGCCGTACGACCTGTTCTGGCTGGAGGACTGCACGCCGGCGGAGAACCAGGAGGCGCTGCGGCTGGTCCGCCAGCACACCACCACGCCACTGGCCATCGGCGAGGTCTTCAACACCGTGTGGGACTACCAGACCCTCATCCGGGAACAGCTGATCGACTACGTCCGCTCGGCCGTCACCCACACCGGCGGCATCACCGCGATGCGCAAGCTGCTCGACTTCGCGGCCCAGTACCAGATCAAGTCCGGCATCCACGGACCGACCGACATCTCACCGGTCGGCATGGCCGCCGCACTGCACCTGGACCTGGCCATCCACAACTTCGGCATCCAGGAGTACATGCAGCACGGGCCGCTCACCAACGAGGTGTTCCGGCAGTCGTTCACCTTCACCGAGGGCTACCTGCACCCGGGCGAGCAGCCCGGCATCGGGGTCGAGCTCGACGAGGAGGCCGCCGCGCGGTTCCCGTACCAGCCGGCGTACCTGCCGTTCAACCGCCTCAAGGACGGCACCGTCCATGACTGGTGACCGGCGGCCGCCCCGGCACATCGTCGTGATGGGCGTGTCCGGTTGCGGCAAGACGACGGTGGCGAGGCTCCTCGGCGAGCTGACCGGACTGACCTTCGCGGAGGCCGACGAGTTCCACTCCGAGGCCAACGTGGCGAGGATGCGCTCCGGCGTACCGCTGGACGACGCCGCCCGGTGGCCCTGGCTCCGTGACCTCGCCGGCTGGATGACCGCCCGCCACCGGGAGGGGGTCTCGACGGTGCTGACCTGCTCCGCGCTCAAGCGCTCCTACCGGGACGTCCTCCGGCAGGGACCGCCGAACGTGGAGTTCGTGCACCTGGACGGCCCGACCGAGGTGATCCGCGAGCGGATGGCGACGCGAGATCATCCGTACATGCCCGCGAGCCTGCTCGACTCCCAGGCGGCGATCCTGGAGCCGCTCGGGCCGGACGAGCACGGCGTGGTGCTCGACCTCCGGCTGCCCGCGGACGTCCTCGCCGCCCTGGCGGCGGACCGCCTGGGCCTGCCCGCCGTGGACACGTCCCCGCGCTGAGCGACGGCTGGGGGGCCGGGTGGAGTCAGGCCAGGCCGGCCGCCACCTCGTCGAGGTGGGCGAGGAACCGCTGGACGGCCGGTGGCCGGCTGCGACCGGCGACGGTGGCGGCGAAGACCCGGCGGACGCCGGCGTCGTCGGGGTGCAGGCGCAGCAGGGCGAGGTCGGGCGGCGTCGCCCGCACCGTGAGGGCGGGCACCAGGGCCACCCCCAGCCCGGCCGCCACGCAGCCCAGCTTGCCGGTCCACTCCGCGGCGACGATGTCGATCCGGGGCCGGAAACCCGCCGGCACGGTGGCGCGCAGCAGGGTCTGCTCGGCGGTCGCCGAGCCCGCGATGAACGCGTCGTCGGCGAGGTCGCGGAGCCGGACGGTGCGTCGGCGCGCGAGGCGGTGGGTCCGGGGCACCGCCACCAGCAGGATCTCGTCCAGCAGGTGGTGCAGGTCGAACCGGTCGGCGTCGAGGGGTTGGTCGGGCGCCGCGCTCACCACCACGACGTCGGCGTCCCCGGCGAGCAGGCGGTCCAGCAACCCCGGGGTGAGTCCTTCGACGAGGGACAGGGCGACGTCGGGGTGGGCGGACCGGAACGCGGCCAGGGCACGCGGCACGAGCGCGGCGACCGCCGTGGGGAACGCGCCGACCCGGAGCCGGCCGGCCGTCAGGTCGCGCAGGGCCGCGAGGTCGCGGCGGGCGGCGTCGAGCCGGTCGAGTACGGCCTCGGCGTGACCGAGCAGGCAGCGGCCCGGCTCGGTGAGGGCGACGCCCCGCGGTAGCCGGTCGAACAGGGGCGCCCCGAGGTCGGCCTCCAGCGCGGCGATCTGCCGCGACACCGCCGACTGCGTGTAGCGCAGCGTCCGCGCCGCCGCCGTGATGGAGCCGTGCGCGGCGACGACGCGGAAGACCTCCAGGGCGTGTGGCTGCACGCCGCCATCCTGCCATGCGTCTGCCGCATCGCAGCCATGCGTGACATTCGTTGGTCGCATGGCTGTGCCGCCTCTAGCGTTGCGGACCATGGACGTCGCACTGTTGGCGTACCGCTGGTGGACGCGCCCGTCGCCGGCAGCGCGGCGGCGGCGGTGGGCCGCGCCGGAGGGTATGGCAGCCGTGCCAGTGGGTAGAAGGACGTCACTGGACCCCGAGTGAGCGGCATCGTCGCCCCGACGGCGCCAGTGGCGCGACCCCCGCGCCGCCTCGGGGGCTGATCAACCGGAGGAAGGAGGCCGGTCATGCTGTTCCACAGTGGACCCGATCCCCGATGGACGGCCACCCCTGGGTCGGCCGTCGCGGAACGGGTCGGGTGATCGCCATGTCGCCGATTCCCGCGTCCCGCCCGGCGCCCGCCGCGTCACCGGTCCCCAGCACCTACGTGCGGTACCTGCGCGACCGGCTGCTGGAGGCCGAGGCCGGCCTGACCGCCATGACCGACAAGTACGAGCGGACCAAGGCCCGGTTCGACCGCTGCTACGCGCGACAGGGCATCACGCCCGAGGCTGACATCGTCAACTACATCAACGCCAAGGGGATGAACCCCGAGCTGAAGTTCTGGTACTCCAAGGTGGAGCACTTCCAGCGGGAGGTCACCGCCTACGGTGCCGCGCTGACCGGGCTGGAGGCGGCCGGCCGGATGCTGGCGGCGGAGAGCTACCGCGTCGACAGCCAGCGCGTCCGCACCGGCCGTCGGGGTCTGAACCGCGTCAGCTGAGCGGGGCCGTACGGTCCGTCACGGCACCAGGCGCTTCTCGAACCAGTGGTGGGCGTAGCGCTCGCTGTTGTACGGCTCGATCTCCCGGTACCCGGCGGCGCGGTACATCGCGATCGCCTCGGTGAGGTTCCGGTTGGTGTCCAGCCGTACGGCCGTCCAGCCCCGGTCGGCGGCGTACCGTTCCAGCTCGTCGAGCAGCCGTCGCCCGATCCCGAGGCCCCGTACGCTGTCCGCCACCCACACCCGCTTGATCTCGGCGGGTGCGTCCGGGTGGAGCTTGACGGCGCCGCAGCCGACAGGTTCGGCGTTGAGGGTGGCGAGGAGGAACACGCCGGCGGGCGGAACGAGTTCCTCGTCGTGGACCGGGCTGCTCAGTGCCGGGTCGAAACCGTCGTCGAACCGGCCCGCGACGTCCCGGGCGTACGCCCGCACGCAGGCACGCGCCCGGGGGTCGCCGGGCGGGCACGGCTCGACGACCACCATCGACCCGACGAGCAGTCGTTCCACCTCGGCCATCGCCGCGACGAGCCGCCCGCGCCGGCGCTCACTGAGCGGTTCGAGGATCGACCAGGCCAGGTCGTCGGAGCGCCTGTCCAGCTCGGCCCACTCCGCCCGGCTGGCGTCGGTGAGGGCGGCCATCCGGACCCGTCCGTCGCCGTCCGCCGGGCCGACCGTCACGAGCCCGTCGCTCTCCAGGGTGCGCAGGAGCCGGCTGAGGTATCCCGAATCCAGGCCGAGCCGTGCCCGTAGCGCCGCGACCTCGGCGCCGCCGGGGCCGATCTCCCACAGCAGCCGCGCCTGTGCGAGAGGCCGGCCGCGGGCCATGTACTCGTCGTCGAGCGCGCCGACCCGCTGGGTGACCGTCCGGTTGAACCGCCGCACGGCGGCAACGAGCTCCGATTCCATAAGCCTGACTTTAGTCAGGTATCCCGGCCGTCCGCCAGCCTGGGCGAGACCGGCCGGCGCGCAATAGACGCCGGGTCCGCCTGCCGCCGCGGTCGGATGTGTGCCGCACCGGCGTGCCGGCGCGCCGATGGCATTGACGTACTCCTATGTCGACGGCGGTCATCCGGCAAACCCGGCCGCGCCGGTCACGAGCCGGCGCCGCACCCAGAGGGGTCCGTATGAAGCCACGTTCCTTCCGACTCGCCGCGTCGTCGGTCTGTCTGGCGGCGACCACCCTGATCGCCGCCACGGCGGCACCGGCCCAGGCCGGTCCCGACGACGTACCGCGGCGTGCCCCGCCGGCGCCGTCCACCGGCGGTCCCGTCCTCGCCGCCACCGACCGGCTCGCCCGCGTGGTGGCCGGCGCACTCGCCGACCCCGGCACCCGCGGGCGGCTCGTCCCGGCCGTGGCCGCCGGCCCGGTGGACCTGCTGGCGGTACGGCTCGACGCGCGGACCGAGCGCGCCGCCCGGTCGGCCAACCAGGCGGTGCTGGCGGCCAAGGGCCTGCCGACGACGAGCGGCTCCGTGCTGCGCCTCCGGCTCGGGCACGAGCACATGGCGGCGGCGTTCGGCCCGTCGGCCGGGTTCAGGTCGGTGTCCGTGGGGCCGGGGTTCACCAGGTTGACGGTGATCGCCCGTGGGTCCAGCTCGCGGCGGAGCGCCACGGCGGCGCCGATCCCACGACCGCCACCGGTGACCAGAGCCACTCTGCCGTCAAGTGTGTCGTTCATGCCACCGAGCCTCGTCGTCGGCGGGGCTGCCGTCTGGCGGCGATCGGACGCCGCGTCTGCCCCGCCGCCGGCCCTGTGGGGTGCGGCACGCCCGACCGACGGGCTCGGGTCAGGTGCGCGCGGCCCCGGTATGTGTCATGGCTCCCGCGTCCCGGGCGGCCTCCACGGGGCGACCGCCTTTCGCCGATCAATCGCGGAGACGTGCCGTCCCAGGGACAGCTCAGACCGGGACCTCAGCGGTGAGGAGCGTCCTCAGGCGCCGCCCATGCGGGGCATGACCGGGCGGACCACCACCGGTGCGCCCGGTGCGCCGCCCGGCCGGGACGCGTACTCGGGCACGCCCACGCACGTGAAGAGCAGGGCGGCCAGGTCGTCGGGCTCGCCGAGCAGGCCCGGCACCTCCGAGTCGTTGAAGGTCATGCCGGAGGCACCGGCGCCCAGGGCGTACGCGGCGAGGTGGAGCCGGCCCTCGACGAGCCCGGCGGCCAGCTGCGCGTCGCGGTAGGAGCGGTCGTCCAGGTCGGACGCCCGGGAGGCGGCGACGACGACGTACGCGGCGTCGCCCGCGAGTGCCTGGTCGAGGCAGACACGGAGCAGTTCGTCGCGGAGGTCACCGGTCCGCAGCGGGGTCGACAGGTCCGGCCACCGGTAGAGGCCGGGCACCACCCCGTCGACGCCGTGGACGGCGACCCAGTGCGGCACGGCCACGCCGCGCAGGGCCGCCCGCATCGACCACTCCAGGGTGGGGCGGGGCAGCGTCCCGGACCGGTCCATCCGGCGCTGCGAGCCCCGCCGCCGGACGACCTCGTCCAGGGTGGCCGACGGTGGGGCGTCGGGAAGGGCCTCCCCGGTCGGCCAGGGGTCGCCGAGCACGTCGCGCTCGCCGGCCCGCTGTGCTGCCGTGCACAGCGGCAGCTCGACGGGCGGCAGGTCGCCCGGCGTCGCGGACCCGGTGGGGCCGACGGCCGGATCGCCGTCGCCGAGGGAGAGCAGGGCGAGCGGGTACTCGTGGACGCCGTCCGCGCCGACCAGCTCGCGCACCTGCGCGTCGGGGAAGAGCGACCGCAGGCGCGGCCCGAGACCGGCGCTCGCCGCCGCGGCCGTCAGCTGGGCCAGCAGCGTGCCGGCGTCCCAGTAGAGGTGCCGCCAGCCGCGCTCGGCGTACCGCCAGCCGGTCCGCCACGGCACCCCGGTCACCACGAGCGTGGTGGTCGTGCCAGCGGCGGCGGGCGCGACCTGGACGAGGGCGTGCCGGCGCCCGTCGTACCAGTGCACACCGTCGGGCACCCCGGCGACGCCGCGGGTGCTCGCGTACACCTCCAGGGGGAAGCGGGCACCCGCCGAGCCGGAGGCGCGGAACAGGACCGGGCGCCCGTTGCGCTCGGCGGTGCGCACCACGCCGGCGCCGAGGAACAGCACCCGGCCGAGCTGCGCCGCGTCGAGGGGGAACGCCGGGGCCGCGACACCGGCGAGGACGGCCGTCGCCGCCACGCCGGGGTCGGGCAGGTCGCGCGGCAGGTCCACGACGGGCAGATTCTCGGCGTACGCCTTCATCGGCGGTGGCAGCGTCGCCGGGTCGTTCGGGACGAGGTCCTGGCGGACCCGCGGGTCGTCGGCGGGCACGTCCCACTCGCGGGTCGGCACGTACGAGGTGAGCCGGTGCAGCAGGCCGGCACCCGAGTCGAGATCCACGCGGCCATCCTGCCAGCACCCCGCGCGCGGCGCGGGCCACTCACCCGCCGGCAGCACCTCGACGGCATCGGTGCCGCTGCCCGGCCGGGGACTCCGACCACCACGTCCCGTACGGGTGGGAGCCGCCGCTACGATGCCGATCATGGCGTTGCTGCACCGTGCGGATCTGAGACCCGGCAAGCTCGACCTGCTCGCGGCGTGGCTGCCCGGCCGGCCCTGGTTCGCCGGGGAGGCGGGCGCGGAGGTCACCCGCGTCGCCGCGTACCGCTTCGACGACCCGGCCGGCGAGGTGGGCATCGAGACCCTGCTCGTGCGGGCCGGTGCCGGGCCGGTCCTCCAGGTGCCGCTGACCTACCGCGCGGCCCCGCTCGACGGCGGCGACGAGTGGCTGGTCGGCACGACCGAGCACTCGGTGCTCGGCCGGCGCTGGGTCTACGACGGGTGCGGCGACCGGGTCCACGCCGCCGTGCTGGCGAGCGTCCTGCGTGGCGACGCCGGCCAGGCCGAGGAGTACTTCGAGGTCGACGGCGTCCGCGAGGTCCGCGAGCCGCTCATGACCGTCACCGCACGGCCGGGCACCGACGTTCCGGCCGTCGGCGCGGTCCGCCGGGTCGAGGACGGCGATCCGACCGTCGTCGTCACCGACACCGTCGACCTGGCCGTCGTCCGCCGGCCCGGTGTGGACGTCGCGAGCAGCACCGCCGTCCTGACCGGCACGTGGGCGGGCGGACCGGGCCCGGTGCCGCTCGCGTACGCCGTCGCTGACTGACCCCGACACGACGTGCGGCAGGTCGCGGTGCCCGTTGACCAGGACACGCGACCTGCCGCAGGTGGAGTGGATCATGCCCGGTCGGCGTGGGCGCGACCGTGCGCCGCGCCCACGCCGACCGGGGTCAGGGCAGCGGGTACTCGCTGACGTAGACCGGTGCGCCGACGCGGGTGGTGTCGGCCGCCTCGCCGACCCCGTTGACCACGTGGTCGATCGTGCCCGCGCTGAGGTTCACGGTCATGATGTGGTGCAGCCGCACGCCGGGCCGCTCCGGCACCTCGAAGCCGTTCTCGGTGTGGATCGACGGGTTGTTCTGGTTGAACACGTACACCCCGCCGCCGTGCAGCGTGTGGTTCCGAACCCGGTCACCGACCTTGTAGCCGGCCCAGCCCTCGACGTCGCCGTTCATCCAGTCGGCCTGCGTCGGCGGGTCGTACGGCAGTTCGTTCTGGTAGAGGATCGTCGTCCCGTGCTCGCCGTTCCACACGGTGTTGTACCGCTGGAAGTGCTCGACGAACAGGCCGGTCGCCGTCACGTGGTCGCCGTTGACGACGGCCCCGTAGCGGCCGGTGTTGGTGCGCCAGCGGTCGGTGTCGCCGTTGACGCCCTCGGTGAAGCCCTCGACGCCGTGGTCACCGCGCCACACCCACGTGTGGTCGATGAGGACGTGGTCGCTGTTCACCTCGAGCGCCGTGTGCGTGCGGCCGATGTGCGGCCCGCCGACCCGGAAGTACACGTCGGACAGGGTGATGGGGTTGTGCGGGGTGCTGTGGTCGCGCCCGTGCCGGCTGCCGACCCGCAGCAGTACCGGCGATTCGCGGAGCCCGGCGTCGATCGTCACCCCGGCCACGACCACGCCGGGAACGCCGGCGACGTCGAGCGGAACGGCGCCGTTCACGGCGGTGAGCGTGGCGTGGCCCAGGCCGAGGACGACCGTGTCGGGGCGCCGGACCTCGATGCTGCGGGCGACGTCGTACACGCCGGGGGTGAGCAGCAGGTGCTTGCCGAGCGCCAACTGGCGGTTGATGACGTGCACCGGGTCGCCCGGACGGGCGATGAAGAAGTCACGGATCGGGATGGTCCGGCCCGGGGTCGGACCCGTACCCCAGGAGATGCCGCGGGTGTCGCGGCGCGCGGCCGGCACGCGGACCTGGTAGCGGCCCCGGTCGTCGACGAACAGGTACGGCTTCTCCCGGCTGAGCGGCGTGGTGTCGAGCGTCGTGTACGGCGGGGCGGGGAAGCCCGCGTCGTCCGGTGCGCCGACGACGCCGGCGAAGACCTGGTTCCACACCGCGTTGGACCAGCCGCCGATCTCGCTGTTGCGGGTGAGCCACTGCTGCTGGGAGCCGTTGACGACGTTGGGCAGCCGCGAGTCGGCGATGAAGCCGCCGCTGGCGTACTGGGGGCCGGCGGTGCAGTAGTCCATCAGCGACAGCGTGCCGCCGCTGACGTCGAGGCGGCGCATCGACACGGCCTGGGAGACGGCCCAGAAGTTCGCCGAGGAGCGGCAGCCGTCCTGGCCGGCGGCGTTGATCGCGAGGGAGAGGTTGGACAGCGTACGCCAGAAGTTGACCAGGGCGATGCAGTTGCCGGTCCCGCCGTCGGCCAGGCAGCGGTTGTAGACCTCGATCTTGCCGTTGACCTGGACGTCGGTGGGGGAGGCGCCGAGGCCGGAGACCTCGGTGTAGTAGCCGACCTTCACCTGCAACGGCTGCTCCGCGTTGCCGTAGCTGCCGGGCAGGAAGAGGTACGCGTGCCGGGCGGTGGCCATCTCGGCGTCGACCTGCGCGGCGTGCCGGGCGTCCAGGGTGGCCTGGATCTCGCTGAGCGGCGTGTCCGGCCCGAAGATCGTGACGTTGGGGCCGAAGTCGGGGGTTGGCGGGGGACCGGCGGTGGCGGCCGGGCCGGTGGTGGTGACGGCGGTCGCCAGCACGAGGCCGAGCACCAGGGCCCGGCGCGCGCGCCGTCGTGTGCCGTGGGTGGTCATGCGGTGGTCCTCTCGGGAGGCGTCGGTGGCGGTGGGAGAGCGCTCTCTTGAGTAAGTCGTGATGGTCGTCGGCGGTGACGAAGGGATGGGAATGTTTCTACCGGGTGAACCGGCCCGGTGGAAGAGCCGCCCGGGACGTCCTGGGTGGACGGAGCCGGCGCGCCGCGTCGACCCTGTCAACGTACCGTTGACACATGACGTCCGAGCTGGACCAGCTCGCCGAGGTGACCGCGGCCCGCGCGCGACTGGACGAGCAGGAGCTGACCCTCATCGACCGGGCGCGCCAGGCCGGCGCGACCTGGGCGCAGATCGCCGCCGCGCTGGGGCTCGCCAGCCGGCAGGCGGCCGAGCAGCGGCGCCAGCGCCTCGCGACGGCCGCCCGGGCCCGCCGGGTCGCCGCCGACCGTCCCTTCGGGCCGCAGCTCACCGCCCTCCGCGCCGCCGTGGCGGAGCTGGACCGGTGGATCGCGGCGGACCGCCGGTGGGACGAGCGGTTCCCCCGCGCTCCACTGGTGCGGCGGACCGTCACGGCCGCCCTGGACGCGCCGCCCGGCCCGCTGCACTCGCTGGCCCGGCACGTCGTCGCCGACGTGGACACCGCCGGCCCGGACCGGGTGCCCGCGCGGGCGCGGACGGTGGCGGCGGCGATCGGGGCGGCGCTGTCAACAGCGCGTTGACACAGCCCGGCCGCCGTTCGTCCTGGCCGCCGTGTTGTGCCTCGCCGCCGCCGCGGTCGTCACCCGGCGGCCGCCGCGCCGGCATCCTGCCGCCGCGTCCGGGTCGGCGACGGATCAGGACGGGACGCTCAGCACCGCGCCATCCGTCGCCGACCGGTGCGCCAGCTCGATCAGTTCGACGGTGTCGACCGCGTCGCGCGGGTCGACCGGCATCGGGGTGCCGTCGCGCAGCGACGCCGCGACCTCGGCGTAGAAGCTCTGGTACCGGCCGGGTTCGGTCGGCACCGGACGCAGCGCGCCGTCGACGCCGAGCCGTCCGTACCGCTCCGGCGGCACCGCGCCCCACCCGGCCGTGCCGGGCCGGCCGCCGTCGCGCAGCGCGGCCTCCTGCACGTCCAGACCCCACGTCGTGTACGCGGCACGGTCGCCGAGGATCCGCAGGCGCGGCCCGAGCTGCGCGGCCAGCGCGCCCATCCAGAGATGCGAACGCACGCCCCCGGTGTGGGTGAGCGCCACGAACGCGTCGTCGTCGACCTGGGCACCCGGCCGGCGGCGGTCCACCTCGGCGTACACGCTGCGGACCGGGCCGAACAACTGCACCGCCTGGTCGATCAGGTGAGCACCGAGGTCGTAGAGGACTCCCCCCGCCTCGTCGGCGGTGCCGCTCTCCCGCCAGCCCGGCTTGATCGCCGGCCGCCAGCGTTCGAAGCGCGACTCGAACCGGATGACCGCGCCGAGGGCGCCCCCGGTCACCAGTCGCCGGGCGGTCAGGAAGTCGCCGTCCCACCGCCGGTTCTGGAACACCGTCAGCGGTACGCCCCGCCGCCGCGCCTCCGCCAGCAGTTCGCGCGCCTCGGCGGCGGTCGCGGCGAGCGGCTTGTCGACCACCACGGGCAGGCCGGCGGCCACCGCCGCCCGGGCCATCGGGACGTGCAGGCGGTTCGGCGTCGCCACCACCACCAGGTCCAGCGCGTCCGCCTGCCGCCACAGCAGGTCGGGATCGTCGACGAGGCGCGCGTTCGGGTGGTCGTGGCGGACCTGCTCGCGACGCTGCGGATCACGGGTCACCACGGCGTGCAGGCGCAACCCGGGCGTCGCGGCGATCAGCGGGGCGTGGAACACCCGGCCGGCCGCCCCGTACCCCAGCAGCCCCACCCGCAGGGGCTTCCTGTCCGCCATGCCGTCCCCGCTTCCCGTACGCCCGGTCGTACCGAATCTACGCGGCGGCGCGGGTCGCCATCCGCGGGCTCCGGCGTTCGCCGGTCCACCGGCGGCGGTCCGTACGACCATGGGTGCGACCGGACACCGGACGACGGAACGGAGTGGCATGGACGTCCTGGTGCTGCCCGTGGTGCTGGGTGTCGTCGTGCTCGTCGGCACCACGCTCGGCGGCCGCTACCGGGTGGCGCCGCCCGTCCTGTTGATCTGCGCGGGTGCGCTGCTGGCCCTTCTCCCACCGTTCTCGCACGTGGTGCTTGACCCGGAAGTGGTGCTGCTGCTGTTCCTCCCGGCGATCCTCTACCGCGAGAGCATCACCACCAGCCTGCGGGAGATCCGCGCCAACCTCGCCGTCATCGCCCTGCTCGCCGTGGGGCTGGTGGTGGTCACCATGGTCACCGTCGCGCTGACCGCGCAGGCGTTGGGGGTCAGTCCGGGGGCCGCCTGGGTCCTCGGTGCCGTCCTCGCGCCGACCGACGCCGCCGCGGTCGCCGGGCTGGCCAAGCGGATGCCCCGCAAGATCCTCACCACCCTGCGCGTGGAGAGCCTGTTTGATCAACCGGGTGGGGCCGCCCGGGTCCGGGGGGTCGGGCGGCCCCGCTCCGGAGGGGGTTCAGGTGAGGGGTTCGATCCAGATGTTGCGGTAGCGGACGTTGGCGCCGGGGTCGCCGTGGTCCTGGAGCCGGATCGGGCCGCCGGCCGCGGTCTCCGCGGCGCCGCCCCCGGTCGGGCCGGTGATCTCGACGTCGTCGTGGACCAGGACGCCGTTCCAGCGGACCGTCACGCGGGCGTTGGCGGTCTTGTTGCCCGCCCCGTCGAAGCGCGCCGCCCGGAACGTGATGTCGTACGTCTGCCAGGTCTCGGGTGCGCCGGCCGCGTTGCTGTCGGCCGCCTTCCGGTCGTAGATCGAGCCGGCCTCGGTGTCGTCCAGCGACGTGTCGCCGTACGAGTCGAGCACCTGGATCTCGTACCGGTCCTGGAGGTAGACCCCGCTGTTGCCGCGCGCCTGCCCGGTCACCGTCGACGGGTACGTCGGCTCCCACCACTCCACGTGCAGGGTGAAGTCGCCGAAGCTCTGCCTCGTCCGGATGTCGCCGCCGAGCACCTCCATCGAGCCGTTCGCCAGCGGCCAGGTGGCGGCGCCGCCACCCGTGGTCTGCCAGGCGTCCAGGTCGTCGCCGTCGAAGAGCTGGATCCGGTTCGTTCCGCCGTTGACCACCCAGTGCTGGTGGGCGCCACCGGCGTACGTCCAGATCTGGATCTGGGTGCCGTCGGCGGTGGACCCGCCCGCGGCCTCCAGCACCTTGCCGGACTGCGGGTTGAGGATCGAACCGTTGGCCTGCGGCCGCCACACCTGTGAACCGGTGTCGTTGCAGGTCCACAACTGCACCTTGGTGCCGTTCGCGGTGCCGCCGTTCGAGACGTCCAGGCACTTGCCGAGGGCCTGGAACGTCTCACCGACCCGGGTCCACCTCTGGGCGTTGGTGCCGTTGCAGGTCCAGAGCTGGATCTTCGTGCCGTCAGCGGTCGCCGAGTTGCTGACGTCCAGGCACTTGCCGCCGGTCCCGGTGATGGTGCCGGACCCGCCGCCGGTGCCGCCCGTGCCGTACACCTCGAACTCGTAGATCCGGGCGGCGGTGTCGGTGGTGCTGGTCGGGGCGGTGACGTTGAGACGGACGTAGCGGGCCGCGACCGCCGTGACGTCGTGCGTGGTGGTGCTGGCGGTATTGCCCGTCACCGTCGTGCGGGTCGTCCAGGCCGACCCGTCGGTGCTGGTGGCGATCGTGAAGTCCCGCGTGTTCCAGGCCGTGTTCTCCCCGCCCGCACCGGCGTGCTTCACCACGAACCGGTTCACGTCGCGGTTGGCGCCGAGGTCGACCTGGAGGTACTTGGTGGCACCCGTCGAGCACCACTTGTCACCGTTGCCGCCGGAGACGCTGCCGTTGACCGCCTTCGCGGGGCCCTCGGTCGCCGCGCAGGAACTGTCCGCCGTGGCCGGTCGGTTGAGCGCCAGGTTGGTGCCGCCGGTGGGTGGCGGGGTGTTGCCGGGGATGGCGTTCAGGGTGTACCACGCCTCGGTGCTCCACAGCGACTGGCCGGTGGACGACGTGAACGGCCGGGGCGAGCGGACGTACACCACGTGTCCGGCCTTGCGGCCCGGCACGGTCAGCGTGACCGTCCGGCGATCGGCCGACAGGGTCGCCGCCGAGACGACCAACGTCTCCTCGCCGATCTTGGGGCCGCCGTAGCTGGCCGTGGGTTGGTACCGCCACTGCTTGACCCGGTAGCGCGCCGCGAGGTCGGTCGCGGTCTCGGTGGACAGCGGCTGGGTGTACTCCAGTTCGAAGCCTCCGGACGTGGCGCGCATGGCGAGGATGTCGAAGGTGCTGGTGCCGTTCGGGGTGAGTTTCTGCAGGCCGTACGCCAGCTTCCCGGTCTGGCCCCAGTTGCCGCCGGCGCCGAGCCCGCCGACGTAGATGGCGCCGTCCGGCCCCAGGTGCACCTCCGACACGCCGGCCTCCAGGCCCTGGGTCATCCGGAACAGCGCGCCCTGGTACTCGCCGTTGACCTTCTCCAGGTACGCCCGCTGGAGCCCCCCGTACGTGACGTCACCGATCAGCAGTTGCCCGGCGAAGGTGCCGCTGGGCAGCAGCAGAGGGGCGCTGGGGGAGTTGGCGATCTCGTTCTGCGGCATCCACAGCACGGGTGGCGTGACCGGGTTGGCGTCGAAGGGCCCGGCCGGGTTCATGTAGTGGTTGAAGAACCGGTCCTGCTTGACGTGCAGCAGTTTGGACGAGGGCAGCCAGCCGCCCTGGTTGTCGGTGACGAAGATGCCGTTCTCCGGCCCCCAACCGATGCCGTGCGGCGTCCGCAGGCCGCCGGCGACGTACGAGACCGCGCCGGTGTCCTTGTGCACCTTGATCGTGGTGCCCCGGTTCGGTGCCGGCTGCGGGTCGGTGGTCGCCCCGCCGTAGTTGATCGACACGGAGAGGTTCAGGTAGAAGTACGGCGCCTGGTAGAGCAGGCCGAACGCGAACTCGTGGAAGTTCCCGCCGTACGGCCAGGTGGCGACGGTCTGGTACTGGTCGGCGACCTCGTCGCCGCTCGTGTCCACCAGCCGGGTGAGCCGCTGCTTCTCCGACACGTAGACGACACCGTCGACGATCTTCAGGCCCATCGGCTCCTTGAGGTTGTCGGCGATCTTCTTGGTGGTGACGCTCCCGGGCCCGGTGGTTCCGCCCGTGTTGCCCAGGATGTACACCTCGCCGTCCTGGGAGGTGCCGGACTGGTCGTTGCCACCCCAGGTGGAGATGACCAGCCTGCCGTCGGCGAGCCAGTCCATGCCGGTGACCTTCGGCTGGAAGCCGCTCGGCCGCAGGTTGGTCAGGCTGTAGCTGGGGTGGACGCCCGCCAGTGGCAGGCCGTCGCCGGGAGAGTCGAAGACTCCCTCGCACTCCTTGCGGCCCGGCGACGTCACCCGCACCACACCGGCGTCGGTGCTCAACGCCGAGTTGGGCACGAGGGTGAACGTCGACGAGCCCGGGGTCCTCCACTCCAGGGTGATCTGCTGGCCGCCGTCGCGCTCGAAATGGTCGAGGCGCAGCGGATGCAGCCCGGCCGCGAGGGTGACCGTCCCCTCCTTCGGCGTCGGGCCGTGCAGGCCGTCGTGGTCGACGACGACGGTGGTGCCGACGGTCAACTTCGAGCCGTCGTCGCTGGTGAGCCGGAACGTGTAGGTGCCGGCCTGGGTGACGTTCAGGTTGCCGAGCACCTGTGTCACGAAGCGGTCCTCGAACCCGAAGTCGGCGCTCGACGTCCAGTTGATCGTCGGCATCAGCTTGTCCACGTTCGGGGTCTGACCGGGCTTCAGGGTGCAGAGTTCGTCGAGCGGCACCTGCACGTCGTACACGCGCAGGGTGACGCCCGGCTCCTGGGCGGGTGGCGCCGCCACTGCCGGGGTGGCCGGCAGGCCGGTGGCGGCAAGGACGAGTGCGGCCGACGCCAGGACGGGGCTGCGGAATCGGCGCAGCAGCCAGGTGCCCATCGTTCCTCCTGGGACGCAGTAGGGGTGAGGCGACGGCCGACCGCGCGGAGCTGTGGTGGGGGAGCGGCGACCGCCGATCCCGGGCCGGGTGGTGACCGACGCCGACGATGCCGCCACCTGGAACGGGGTGATGAGCCGAGACATTAGGCCGGACGTCGACACCTTTCGATGAAGCCAGCGAAAGTTCTAGCGGGCTGAGCGAAAGGCGATGTCGTCCTTTATGGACGAATGCCGCGTTCGGTTCAGACGACCCGGCCACCACGGGCGCCGGCTCCGGCACCGGTCACGGCAGCGGGCGGGTGATGCCCCGCGCGTGGTCGGCGACGCCCGCGCCCACCACCGTCGCGCTGAGCGGAAGCATCTCCAGGCAGCGGCGGACGGCCGCCGCCATCAACGCGTTCGGCACCCGCATGGACAGGGTGCAGTGCGGCACCCAGCGACCCGGGCGGTAGTGCTCGGCCAGCGTCACCCCGGCGCCGGCCAGCCGGTCGTGCACCCGCCGGTGGTGCGCCAGCAGTTCGGCGGTCGGCGTCACGCCCAGCCACAGCACCCGGCCGACGAACTGCCCGGCGTACTGGAACTCCAGGCGCAGCGGCTCCGCCACCACGCACCCGGTGAGGGCCTCGGCCACCTGCTCCGGATCCAGGCGCGGCGCCACCGCCAGCGAGACGTGCGGCCGGTGCCGCTGCTCCAGCAGCGAGCGCATGCTCTGCACGCCCTCGGCCTCCAACGCGTCCCAGAGCACCCGGATCCGCCGGGTGGCGTCGGTGTCCAGGTAGAGCTCCAGGGCCGCGACCACGCGATCATCGTAGAAGGCCGACCCCGCGTGACCACCGGGCCTCAGGGCACGACGACGGCGCGGCCCTCGACCCCGAGTTCACCCGCTACGGGTGAACCGGCCTCACCCCGGACGGTGTGAGCCTGCCAGGGACAGGAAGGGGGAGTGGATGACGACGCCCGCGGCGGACCTGCTGCGGCGGCTGGGGGAGGAGGACATCCACCCGGACCTGCCCGAGACGACCGCCGGCACGGTACGCCTGGACGCCCGCGCGGACGGCCGGACGGAACACTGGTACCTGACCATCGCCGACCAGCGGGTCGCGGTGACCCGGAGCACCGCTGAGGCCGACCTGGTCGTGCGCGCCGACCGGGCGGTGCTCGACCGGATCGCCGCCGGGACGCTGCACCCCGCCGCCGCACTGGGCCGCAACGACCTGACCGTGCGGGGTGACATCCGGCTGTTCATGATGCTCCGCCGGCTGTTTCCCGGCCCGCCCGGCGCGCGCCACCCCCGTGACGTGGCGGCCGCTACACGGAGGCGCCCGTGAGGCAGGAGCGGGTGCAGGTGATGGCGGGCAACGCTTTCGCCATCAGCGACGCCCAGGGCGACATGGAGGTCGACCCGCGCGCGCCGGTCGGGTTGTTCTCCTTCGACACCCGGTTCCTCGCGCACTGGGTGCTCCGGGTCGACGGGGAGCGGTTGAACGCCCTGTCCCGGGACGACATGACGTACTTCGAGACCCGGTTCTTCCTCGTCCCCGGCACCGCCAGCCACTACGTCGACGCCGACGTGTCGGTGATCCGGCACCGGTCCCTCGACGACAGCTTCAACGAGAAGATCATCGTGCTCAACCACTCCGCGGACCCGGCTGACATGACGGTCCGGATGGACATCGGCAGCGACTTCGGCGACGCCGCCGACATCGGCCGGCCGCGCGAGCGGCGGGTCGAGGTCACCGCGGTGCCGGAGCACCGGCAGCTGCGGCTCCGGTACCGCCGGGAGCGCTTCGACCGGGAGACGATCGTGAGCAGCACCGCGCCCGTCGAGGTCGATGAGCGGGGGATGACGTTCCGGATCCGGGTGCCGCCGCGCGGGCAGTGGGAGACCGATCTGCACATCTGCATGATCGTGCGGGGCGAGGCCGGTCACGACATGCGTGCCGACCTGGAGACCCACCAGCTGCACGTCCGCCGGGACATGCGGGACGACCTGCGCGCCTGGCTCGACCGGGCACCCACGCTGGTGGCCGAGAACGGCGCGCTGGCGGGGGCGTACGAGCGGTGCCTGACGGACCTCGCCGCCCTGCGCTACGAGCCGCTGTCGTCCACCCGGCGGGTCACGGTCGGCGGTCTGCCGTGGGCGATGACGCTGTACGGGCGGGACATCCTGGTGACCTGCCTCCAGACACTGCCGTTCACGCCGGAGCTGGCGCCGGTGGCGCTGCGCCTGCTGGCCCTGCTCCAGGGTGGCCGGCTGGACGACATCCACGAGGAGGAACCCGGCAAGATCCTCACCCAGTTGCGCTACGGGGAGGCCGCCGCGTTCGGCGAGGAGCCGACCACCCTCTACTACGGGGCGGCCGACACCACCCCGCTGTTCGTGGTGCTGCTCGACGAGTACGAGCGCTGGTCCGGCGACGTCGCGCTGGTGCGGGAGCTGCGCCACCCGGCGCGCATGGCGCTGGACTGGATCGACGAGTACGGCGCGTCGACCGGTGACGGGTACGTCCGCTACCAGCGCCGCAACGCTCATCAGGGTCGGCTCAACCAGTGCTGGAAGGACTCGCCGGACGCGATCACCGACCGGAACGGGTGGCAACCCGGCTTCCCGCGCGCGACCTGCGAGGTGCAGGGCTACGCGTACGACGCGAAGCTGCGCGGCGCCCGCCTCGCCCGGGAGTTCTGGGGCGACCCCGCGTACGCGGACCGGCTGGAGCGGGAGGCGGCGGAGCTGAAGCGGCGCTTCAACGAGGATTTCTGGCTGCCCGAGCGCGGCTACTACGCGCTCGCCCTCGGCCCCGACGGCGAGCCGGTCGACGCGCTCACCTCCAACGTCGGTCACCTGCTGTGGAGCGGGATCGTCCCCGAGGACCGGGCCGGTACGGTGGCCGACCACCTGGTCGGCCCGGATCTCTTCTCCGGCTGGGGTGTGCGCACCCTCGCCGCCGGGCAGCGCGTCTACAACCCGGTCGGTTCGCACCTGGGCGCGGTGTGGCCGTGGGACAACGCCGTGATCGCCGCCGGTCTGCGCCGGTACCGGTGCGACCGGGCGGCGGCGCGGATCGCGCAGGGGATGTTCGACATGGCCGAGCGGGTCGGCGGGGCGGTGCCCGAGGTCATCGCCGGCTACCCCCGCACCCTGACGAAGTACCCGGTCCAGCTCCCGACCGCCGGCCGCCCGCAGGCGTGGTCCTCCGGCGGCTTGCTGATGCTGCTCGCCACCGTCCTCGGGCTGGTCCCGTGCGGCGAGAACCTGCTGGTGAACCCCGCGCTACCGGAGGGCTTCGGGCGGATCGAGCTGCTGGACGTCCCCGGCCGGTGGGGTCACGCCGACGCCTACGGCCGGGACCGCGCCGCCGGGGTGCGCGGGCACCGGCCCCGCCTGCGGTGACCCGGCCGCCGGGTCCGCCGTCCCGCCGGTGGGCGGCCCGGAAACCGCCGGGCCGTCCGCCGGTCCGCGTCGCCGGGCCAGCCCCCGGTCCACGCCGACGAACACGAGCCCGAGCAGCCAGAACGCGAAGGCGAAGAAGGTCGCGCTGACCCCGACGCCGCCGTAGCCCAGCTCGCCGGCGTCGATGAACGGGTACGGGTACCGCTCGACGAGCAGGCCGCGGACCAGTGCGAATCCGAGGTAGCCGAGCGGGAACGCCAGCCACCACACCGCGTACCGCGGGCGCAGGCGGCCGCGCCGGTCGAACAGCGCCCAGTCCGCCACGGCGAGCAGCGGCACCACCGTGTGCAGGAACTGGTTGCCCAGCGCCTCGCCGAAGGCCCGGTCCGGCTGGGGCATCGCGAACGGGCTGGCCGGGTTGGCCAGCACCAGGTGGTAGACGACGCCGGTGATGGTGACGTAGAGCGTCACCGCGCCCTTGACCGCCGGCCGGGGCTCCGGCCGGCCCTGGTGGGCCCGCCAGGCCGCGTACCCGCCGAAGAGCCCGACGGCGAGGTTGCTCTGGATGGTGAAGTACGGCAGCAGGCCGGTGACCGTCGCCGGGCCGAGGGCCGTGAGCACGATCCCGGCGAGCACGCTGAACACGATCGCCACGCGGAGGGCCACCGCCGCGCGTCGACGCCGCAGGTTCATCGGGGCACGCTACCAGCCGCCCGCACCGGGATCGCCGGTCGAGGACGGCCGGGCCGCCTCACTTCGGGCCGGTGGTCCGTGACGGCGTCGTGGGCACGTCACCGGGCGCCGTGGGCTGCCCGGTCCCCGGGGTGGGTGGTTGCGTCGCCCGGCCGGTGGGTCGGACGGTCGGCTGGTTGCTGTGCCGCTCGGTCGGGGTCGCGCCCGGGCCGTCGGCGGGCTTCCCGGCCAGCACCCGGTCGCAGTAACCGGGCACCTCGTCCCGGCCGCCGGCCGCGCCGATCAGCTCAGCGAAGGCCGGGTTGTCCAGGGCTCGGCCGGGGTTGTCGCCGGCGTCGACCCGGTACGCGCGGCACAGGCCCACCACCGACTCGTCGGGATCGGGCCGCGCCGTCCCACCGGTGGGAGGACCGGGCCGCGGGTCCGTGCCGGTGCTGGGGGAGCCCGGCGTCGCCGATGCCGACGTGGACGGCACCGCCGGCGGCGCGGACGGGCGCAGCGGATTCGGCAGGACGCCCCCGGCGGCGGCCAGTGCCGCCCCGCCGGTGCCCGCCAGCAGCAGCCCGACCAGGGCCGCGCGCACGCCGAAGCCGGCGAGCGCGAAGCCCCGCCGGCGCTCCGGCACGGTCACGGGGGTGCCGAGGAGCGCCAGGTGGTACGCCCGCACCGCCGCGGCCTCCCCGCCCAGCTCACCGGGCGCCGGTGCGGCGCGGACCGCCGACAGGAGCGACACGAGGGGGTGCCACCCGTCCGTAGGGTCGACGGCGGTGCCGTCGAGCAGTCGCTCGACGGTGTCAGAGTCCATCCGGTGTGCAGTCATGTCGGTTCACTCAGCGCCCGCGAGCGGCTGGGCGTCACACGGGGGGAGAGTGACCTGGGACAACAACGGCTCGCGCCGGGTGCGCGAGGCCGGAACGGTGGCCCGGCGGCGGACTCAGCCCATCGTCTTGGCGCCGTCGATCGCCTCGCGGAGGATGTCGGCGTGCCCCGCGTGCTGGGCCGTCTCCGCGATGACGTGCAGCAGGACCCGGCGGACGCTCCAACTCGCGCCGGGCTCGAACCACGGGGCCGAGGGCAGCGGGTGGGACCGGTCCAGGTCGAGCGTGGTGACCAGCTCGTCCGTCCGGGCGGCCACCTCGGCGTACGCGTCGAGCAGGACGGCGAGCGTCTCGCCCTCGGTCATCCGGAACTGGCCGAGCCAGTCCACCGGTTCGCTGGCCATCGCGTCGGCGCCGCCGACCGCGAACCGCAGCCAGGCGGCCTCCGTGGTCGCCACGTGCTTGATGAGGCCGCCGAGGCACAGCTCGCTGACCGTGCTGCGGAGGGCAGCCTGCTCGTCGCTGAGCCCCTCCACGGTCTGCCGCAGGAAGCCACGGTGGCGGCGCAGGCTCGCCAGCAGATCGGCGCGCTCACCCGTGATGGACGGAGCGGAAGCGGTCATGGCGGTCACCCTTCGCCGTTGTCGGGAACAGCCCTGACGATAGGTGCGACCACCGACAGAATCGGCCACCACGCTGCCGGATTTAGCCCTGCGGTTGCCGATTCGTCCGACCCGCGCTCCACTAACTACATGGGTGTCATCAAGGTGGGCACGGCGTCCTGGGCGGACCAGATGCTGCTGAAGTCCGGCTGGTATCCCCGGTCCGCCAGCACCCCCGCCGCCCGGCTCGCCCACTACGCCGGCCGCTTCCCCCTGGTGGAGGTGGACACGTCGTACTACGCCGTGCCCGCACCGGAGACGACCCACGGCTGGGCGGCCGCGACGCCGGCCGGCTTCACCTTCGACGTCAAGGCGTTCCGCCTGTTCACGGGCCACCCGACACCGGTCGACGCGCTCCCGGCGGACCTGCGCCCGGCGGACGGCCCGACCCGCGTCCGCCGCCGGGACCTGGCGCCCGAGGCGTACGACGAGCTGTGGCGCCGGTTCCGGGCGGCGCTGGACCCGCTCGCGGCGGCCGGGCGGCTCGGAGCCGTGCTGTTGCAGTTCCCGCCCTGGCTGGCCCGCGGCGACGCCGCCCGGCGCAGGATCGTCGAGCTGGCCGGGCGGTGCCGGCCCTGGCCGGTCGCGGTGGAGCTGCGGCACGGCTCCTGGTTCGACGGCGCCGCCGCGCTCGACACCCTCGCCTTCCTGCGCGAGCACGACCTCGCGCACGTCACCGTCGACATGCCGCAGGGCCACCCCTCGTCGGTGCCGCCGATCCCGGTCGCCACGGCCGATCTCGCGGTGGTCCGCTTCCACGGGCACGGCACCGCCTGGGAGTCCGGCGACAAGCAGGAGAAGTTCCGCTACGCGTACGGCGAGCGGGAGCTGCGCCACTGGGCGGAGCTGCTCGCCGAGCTGGCCGGGCAGTGCGTCGAGCTGCACGCGCTGTTCAACAACTGCTGCGGTGACCAGGCGCAGCGCGACGCCGCCCGCCTCGCCGACCTGCTCGGCGTCGAGCCGGTCCGCCCACCCGAGCCGGCCCGCACCGGATGACCGGTTTCCCCACCCGCCGCCCGGGTACCGGCGAGCACATGAGCGACGGGAGGAACGAGCCGATGACCGAGCAGCGCCAGGAGTGGAACCCGGACCGGGCACCATCGGTGCCGGAGGACGCGGCGGCACGGGCGACCCGGGAGGCGCAGAAGGCGCACGGCGGCAGCATGGCTCCCGGCATCGTCGACGACACGGGCCGGCCGGTGGCGTCCGACCCCGCCGGGGAGAACACCCCCGGCGCCTGAGGGCAGGTCGTGCTGCCCAGGGCTGGCGGCGCGAGTCGTCAGGAGCGCCGGCCACGAGTGCGCAGCGCATCCTCCGAGCGGACGTCGATGTCCGCGTCGTCGGGGAACGGCCGGCGTGCCGGCGCCGGGTCCGGCGGCGCGCCGGGCCCCGCCATCGGCGTACGGGTGGGCTCGACCTGCCCGAGCCCGTGCCGACCGGCCCGGCCCGACGGCCCGGCCGGCGCACCGGCGCGGCGGTCGCCGCGCCGCCCCTCGGGTACGGCGGTCTCCTCGCTGCCCTCGTCCATCGGGTCGTGCTCACCCGCGCCCCAGGGCGGGTCCGCGTCGAAACCGTCCCGGGTGATCCACGGTGTGGCCGCCTCCGGCTGCCGCCCGTCGTCCCGCCCGCTGCTGCCCGTCATCGCACACCTCGCTGGTTGGTCCGGCTACCCGGGCCGATTGCCCACCCCGGTCGTCGTCATGCCTTCGGGAACGCCGCACCCCACCGGAAACCGGCCTTCGGGAACGCCGCACCCGGCGCAAACCAGCCTTCGGGTACGGCTGCGCCCCGCCCGGAAGCCGGCGGGGCGCAGCGTGCGGTGTCAGCGGCCGGACATCGCCATCTTGCGACCGGTCATGCCCGTCATCGCCATCTTGCCGATCCCCTTCATGGAACCCAGCGTGCCGGCCCGTCCGAGCATGCCCCGGAGGACCTGGCCGGGCTTCTGCTGCTCCCCCATGTACGCGGTGACCACGATCAGCGCCCCGGTCAGCGCCGGGACCGCCCACTGGAGCACCTTCATCTGCCGCTGGACCGACGCGACGTTCGAGGGCGTGGAGTGGTTCGGCTCGGTTGTGCCGTCGACCGGAGGATTGCCGGCCTTCTCCAGTTTCATCCCGAGCAGCCGGCTGTAGCCGGTCACCGCGAGCGCGCTCACCGTCAGCGCGGTCTTCACGCTGCTGGCCCGGCCCACCCCCGCCTGGGCCGCCACCCGTGGGCTCTCCGTCACCAGTTCGCCGACCGCGCCGGCGAGATGCGCGCCGATCGCCGCGGCGTTGACGGGGGTCCATTTGGCCCACCCGGCTGAGGCCACCGGCAACCGCTGGGTCGAGTCGTTGATTCGAGCCGCGCCGCCGTTGACCCCGAACGCTCCCATGAGGGAGCCCCCGAACCAGGCCGCCAGGCCCAGATCGTGCATCGAGCGCAGCGCGGTGTGCCGTTCGGACATCTGATCCCCTTCCACCGTGTCGGGCGGTGCGGCATACCCACCGCCCGAGCCGCTAACCCCGCCCGTCAACCGCCGATACCTCGCGGGGTCGCCGAAGCCGCCGCAGAAGGGGGCGGGGGTCAGCGCTGCGGCAGGTCGGCGGCGAACCGGGCCACCCGGCCCGCCAGCGGGGCCGCCGAGCGTACCCAGGTGAAGTGGTCCATCCGGGCCCCGGCCTGCGCCGCCGTGTAACGCTCGCGCACGACGGGCGCCGCGACGAGCTTGCCGCACAGGTGGTCGAGCGTCTCGTGCGGCGTGTACTGGTCGTCGTCGACGCTGACGGCCAGCACCGGCGTCCGGATCCCGCGGACGGCCGCCTCCGCATCCACCCCGTCCAGCCGGGGGAAGCGGCCGGTCCGGGCGGTGTACGCCCAGTCACGGATCACGCCGCGCGCCTGCCGGCCGCCGAACCCCCAGCCCGGCCACACCCCCAGCAACCGGGCGGTGGCGGCGATCCCCTGCGTGTACGGCAGGACGCCGTACCCACGCGGACCCGGGTAGCTGCGCCACCACGGCACGCCCACGGCGACCAGCGCCAGCCCGTCGACGTCGTGTCCCTCGTGCAGCGCGAGGTGCAGCAGGGCCGCCTGACCGCCGAGGGAGTGCCCGAGCAGGACCGTCCGCCGGCCGTCCCGGCGTTCCTTCAGTGCTGCCAGCACGGCGCCGACATCGGCGGCCAGTTCGGCGTACCCGTAGCGGCAGGCACGGCTCGGCGGTGGCGTGCTCGTGCCGGTGCCCCGCAGGTCGGCGACCGCGACGGCCAGTCCGGCGGCGCGCAGGGCCGTGGCGAACGGCCGGTAGTACCGCGCGGGGACCCCCATGGCGGGGGAGATCAGCACCAGGGCGTCGCCGCCGCCGTCCGGCTCCGGGTAGACCTGGAGGCCGAGGCGCGCCCCGTCGACGTCGACGAACTCCTGCTGGTACTCCGCGTTCACGGCCCCAATCTACGACCCTTGCCTACTGGCGGGTAACCAGCGGGTGACGGCCGTCACCCGACCGGGAGCCACTCCGGCGACCGGGCCGGCGCCGGGACCGGGGCGCGGCGTTCGACCCGTTCCACCGCCGCGAGCACGTCCGGCACGTCGAGCGCCGCCAGCGCCGGATGCGGTACGCCGTCCGCCCGCCCGCCGTCGCACGGGCCGCGCCAGAGCACGTCGTGGCAGGGCCGGTCGGGTGGTGGTCCCCACTGCGCGGGGGAGGCCGGGCCGAAGAGGACGACGGAGGGGGTGCGGTAGGCGGTGGCGAGGTGGGCGATGCCGGTGTCGCCGCTGACGAGGAGTCGGGCGTGGGCGACGAGGGTGGCGAGGTCGTGCAGGTCGGTGCGGCCGGCGAGGACCGCGCGCTCCGGGAGCCCGGCGAGACGCGCGACGTGTCGGGCGAGAGGCACCTCGGCGGCGTTGCCGGTGACGACGACGCGGTGGCCGGTGCTGGTGAGGTGACGGGCCACGGTGGCGAACCTCTCCGGGGGCCAGCGCCGGTGCGGCGCCTTGGCTCCCGGATGGACGATCGTCGCGCCGGCGGGCAGCGCACCGACCGGCGGTCGGGTCAGGGCGAGGTCGGTGCGGTCGGCCGGGATGCCGTACCAGGCCAGTAGCCGGCACCAGCGGTCGACTTCGTGTTCGTCGGGTCGCCAGGGTGGTCCGTCGTGGTGGCCGGCGTCGGTGTTGGCGAAGGCGAGCAGCCGGCCGGGTCGGGTGGCGGTGAGCGTGTGGTGCGACTGGGGGCCGCGTCCGTGCAGGTTCACCGCGAGGTCGGGGGCGGGGCCGCTCCAGTGCAGCGGGCCGAGGCCGGGGGCGTCGACCAGCCGGTCGACGCCCCCGATCAGCTCCACCAGCGGGGCCAGCCAGCCGGGGGCGGCCAGGGTGAGTTCCTGGTCGGGGTGGGCGGTGCGCAGGGCGCGTAGCGCCGGGACGGCGGTGGCGAGGTCGCCGACGCCGAGGGCCCGCAGGACGAGGATCACGGGTACGAGGACTCCTGCTCGGCGCAGACCACGATCTCGCGTACCGCGCAGCCGGCGGGCTGGGACAGGGCGAACAGGACCGCGGCGGCGGTGTCGGCGGGATCGTTGAGGATCGCGTCCGGTCCCGGCTTGTACTTCGCGTCGCGGTCGTCGAAGAACGCGGTGCGCATCCCGCCGGGGATGAGCAGGGTGACCCCGACCGTGCCGGCGAGTTCGGCGGCCAGGGCGCGGGTGAACCCGACCACCCCGAACTTCGCCGCGCAGTACGCGGTCGCGTCACCGACCGCCTTCACGCCCAGCGTGGACGCCACGGTCACCACCGTGCCGTGCGTGGCCTCCAGCGCGGGCAGGGCGGCGCGCACCACCGCCGCTGTGCCGAGCAGGTTGATCGCGACGATCCGGTCCCAGGTCTCGCCCGGCACGTCGGCCAGCCGGCCCGGCACGTCCATCCCGGCCGCGGTGACCAGACCGGTCAGCCCGCCGGCCTGCTCCACCACCCGCCGGGTGGCCGCCTCGGCGGCCCGGCTGTCGGCCAGGTCGCACTCCACCCACGGCACCCCGTCCGCCGGCGGTTGCCGGTCCAGCACGTACGGCCGCCCACCCGCCTTCGTCACCGCGGTGACGACCGCCGCGCCGAGTCCGCTCGACCCGCCAGTCACCAGGACCGCCGATCCGTTCAGATCCCTGCTCATGCGCGGGCCTCCCGGCGGTCGGCGCGATGCGGCTCCACTCCGTCGAGCCTGATGATTCGCTCGCTCATGCTGCTCCCTTGATGAGTCGGTCGCCGCGCTGCCGCGCGGCGGTGATGGTGGCCGTGGTGGACCGGCCGGCCAGGTAGGGCACCGTGACGACCCGGCCGCCCCAGCCGCGCACCAGGTCCGCCTCCGGCAGCTCCGGCGCGCCGTCACCGGCGTAGTCGCCGCCCTTCACCCAGACGTCTGGCCGGAGCCGCGACAGCACGGCGTGCGGCGTGGGCTCGTCGAAGACCACCACCGCGTCCACGCAGTCCAGCGCGGACAGCAGCGCCGCCCGGTCGGCCTCCGTGTTCAACGGCCGTTCCGGGCCCTTCAGCCCCCGGACACTGCGGTCGGAGTTGACGCAGACGACCAGCACGTCGCCGAGCCGGCGGGCGGCCTGGAGGGTGGCGACGTGCCCGGCGTGCAGGATGTCGAAGCAGCCGCCGGTGGCGACGACGGTGCCGCCCTCGGCGCGTACCCGTGCCACCACCTGCTCGGCCGGGCCCGGCTCGGCCCGGGTGGCCCGCTCCGGTTCGCGGTGCAGGCCGGCGGCGCCACCCGCCGCCACGTACGCCGAGGCCGCGGCGACGGCCTCGCCGACCGCCTCGGAGACCAGCGCCCCGCCGGCGAGCGCGGCGGCGGCCGCCGCCGCGAACCGGTCCCCGGCCCCGCAGGTGTCCTCGACCTTCGCCACCGGCGACGGCGGCGGCACGACCAGCGGGGTGCTGCCGGAGTGGCAGAGCACCGCACCGGCCGCGCCGGTCGTCACGGCGACCGCACCGACGCGCCACCGCCGGCGCAGTTCGTGCCCGGCACGGGTGGCGGTGGACAGCGCCGAGCCGGCACCGGCGTCGCCGGTGAGCTGGCGCAGCTCGGCCAGGTTCGGTGTGACCAGCCGCGCCCCCGGCACCGCCGCCGGCCCCTTGGGATGCGGATCCCACACCACCGGGGCGGACGCCGCCGCCAGGGCGGACCGCAGCGCGGGCTGCCGCAGCAGACCGCGCCCGTAGTCGCTGGCGAGGACGGCACCGGCGGAGGCGATCACCTCCAGCGCCGCGTCCGGCGGTTCGGCCGGTGCCTGCGGCTCGCCGCCCCGGTCCAGCCGCAGCAGCGTCTGGCCGCCCGCCCGCAGCCGGATCTTCTCCGGCGTGGCGCCCGGCATCCGCAGCGGGTAGACGCGCACCCCGGCGGCCGTGAGCAGCTCGACCACGCGGGCCCCGGCCGGGTCGTCGGCGAGCGCGGTCACCAGGGCGACCTCGGTGCCCTGCGCGGCGGCGAGCAGCGCGGCGAGGCCCGCGCCGCCGGGCCGGTCGGTGGCCGACCGCTCGTCCAGCACCGGCACCGGGGCGTCCGGGCAGACCCGGCTGACCGTGCCGGCGACGTCGCGGTCCAGGAGCGCGTCACCGACGACCACCAGCGGCCCGCTCACCGGTCCGCCCCGTCCGTCCGGCCGGCACCGTCGTGCCCGTTGAACCCGTGCCGGTGCGGACCGTGCCCGTTCGGACCGTGACCGTTGACGCCGTGCCCGTTCGCGCCGTGCCCGTTCGCGCTGTGGCCGTTCGCCGTGCGGCCGGTCGGGAGGCCGGCGGTGGCGAGGGCGCGGCCGTCGAGGAGCCGCTCGGTACGCCCGCGCGGCGCCGGCACCCGCGGCAGGTCCCGCACCAGCGGCAGCGCCCGGTCCACGTGTTCGCAGAGCACGTGGCTGGAGACCAGGTGCAGTTCCTGCACCACCTGGCTGTCCGGCGACGGCACCGCGAGGACGTCGTCGCAGAGGTCGGCGAGGGGGTTGGGGGCGGGGCCGGTGAAGGCCCAGCAGCGCAGGCCGGTGTCGTGGGCGGCGTGGGCGGCGTGCAGGAGGTTGGGGCTGGTGCCGCTGGTGGACAGCAGCAGGAGGATGTCGCCGTCGCGGCCGTGGGCGCGGACCTGGCGGGCGAAGACCTCGTCGTAGCCGTAGTCGTTGCCGATGGCGGTCATGGCGGAGGTTTCGGCGTGCAGGGCGATGGCGGACAGGGGTTGGCGGTCGTCGCGGAGTTTCCCGACCAGTTCGGCGGTGAGGTGCTGCGCCTCGGCCGCGCTGCCACCGTTGCCCGCCACGAGGAGGCGCCCGCCCCGCGCGAGCGTCCACGCCAGTTCCGTTCCCCAGCCGGAGAGCCGCTCCGCCACCTGCCGGTACGGCAGCAGCGCGCCCGCCAGGTTCGCGAGGTGGCTGTCGAGGGTGGACAGGCCCGCCGTCATCAGGCCACCGCCGGGGTGGGACGGCCGGCGGCGGTCACCGCGGCGTAGACGGCGCTGAGCTGTTCGGCGCAGCGCTTCCAGGAGTACCGGCTGCGGATCCGGTCCAGCGCCGCCGTCGCGTACGCGAACCGGCGCACCTTGTCCGCGAGCAGGCGGCGGATCGCCGTGCCGAGCGCCCGGTGGTCCCGCGGCGGCACCAGGTCGCCGGTCAGGCCGGCGACGACGGTGTCGGAGATGCCGCCCACGTCGGTGCCCACCACCGGCACGCCGCAGGCCATGCCCTCCAGCGGGGTGAGCCCGAACGGCTCGTACCAGGGTGCGGCCACCAGCAGGTCGGCGGACCGGTACCAGCGCCCCATCTCCTCCCGGGGCACCGCGCCGACCAGCTTCACCCGGTCCGCCACCCCGCAGGACTCGGCGAGGGCACCGAGCCGGCGGGCGAACGCGTCGGCCGGGAGCTGGTCGGCGGGGGGCCCGCCGACCACCACGCACTCGGCGTCCGGCATCGCGGGCATCGCCCGGACCACGTCCAGGAAGCCCTTGCGCTCGACCATCCGCCCGACCGTGATGATCCGGGGGCGGGCCGGGTCGCGCGGGGCGACCGGCCCGTCCGGGCGGAACATCTCCTGGTTCACGCCGGAGGGGACCAGCGCCATCCGGGAACGCGGCACACCCAGCCGGACCAGCTCGCCGATCTCGTCCTGGCACTGCACGATCACCCGGTCGACGGCCCGCCCCAACGCCCGTTCGTAGCCGATCCGGCCCGGTGGGCTGGTGTCCTTGGCGCCCTGGTGCCGCTTCTTGACGACGCCGAGCGCGTGGTACGTCAGCACCACCGGCACCCGCGTCCGGCGGCCGGCGTGCAGGGTGGCCAGCCCGCTCATCCAGAAGTGCGCGTGCGCGACGTCCGGCGTCCAGTCGCCGTCGCGCCACTGGCCGGCGAGCCAGCGGCCGAACTCGCCCATGTACGGCAGCAGTTCGTCCTTCGGCACCCGCAGTGCCGGGCCGGCCGGCACGTGGCACACCTGGTAGCCGTCCGTGGTGGACACCGTGTCCGGCAGGTTGGTGGCGTCCCGGCGGGTGTAGACGCGCACGTCGTGCCCCTCGCCGACCAGCGCGGCGGCCAGTTCCGCCACGTGGGTGTTCTGCCCGCCCGCGTCCTCCTCGCCGAGAACAGCCAGCGGGCTCGCGTGCTCCGAGATCATCGCGATGCGCATGCTTCCTCCTCCATCAGCCGGTCCCAGTCGGCGAGGAACCGTTCGAGCCCGAACCGTTCCTTCGCCACCTCGCGCCCACGCGCGCCCAGCCGGGAGGCCGCGTCGCGGTCCGTCATCAACCACCGGGCCGCCTCGACGAGGGTGTCCACCCGCGTGGCGAGCACCCCCGCGTCGGCCGGCACCGCGTCCACGGCCTCCGTGGTGGCCAGGGCGATCACCGGCATCCCCATCGCCATCGCCTCGATCAGGCTGAGGCCCAGCGAGGTCCACCGGCACAGGTGCAGGTACGCCCGCCGCCGGGCCACCTCGGCGTGCATCCGGTCCTGCGGCAGGTCGTCGTACCCGGTCACCGGAAGGTCGGGAAAACCGGCCTGGGCCAGCGCGTCGGGCAGCCCGGCCACCCCCATGCCGAACACGTCCAGCGGGCCGACCCGGGCGAAGCGCGGCATCAGGTCGGCGCCGGTGACCCGCCAGCGGCGTACCGGTTCGTTCGTCACGACGGCGAGCCGGTCCAGTCCGCCGCTCCACTCGACGCGCGGCGGCACGATGCCGTGCTCGATCACCGTCGTGCGGGTGGCGCCGGTGTCCCAGAACAGCTCGTTGAAGTGGGTGACGTGGGCGATCAGCAGGTCGTCGCGGTCGGCCATCGGATGGCGGGTGTTCGGAACGTCGCCCTTGGGCGTGTTGTGTTCGACGTAGATCGCCGGCACGTCCCGCCCCGGTCGGCGGCGGAGCCACTGCGCCGCGAGGTCGTACTCCTCGGGGCGTTGCAGGATGACCAGGTCCA
Source organism: Micromonospora thermarum (assembly GCF_012034245.1). Classification (GTDB taxonomy): domain Bacteria; phylum Actinomycetota; class Actinomycetes; order Mycobacteriales; family Micromonosporaceae; genus Micromonospora; species Micromonospora thermarum. The sequence continues at coordinate 105,052 of NZ_JAATEO010000023.1, forward strand.
CGCCGGCGGTGGTCAACTGCTGCGGGGTGACCTCGACGGCCCGGTCCGGCCAGGGGTAGGTGCGTGCCCGCCCGAGACCGTACGGGCCCCGGTCGGGCGTGACCGGCACCAGGTAGCGGTGCCGGCCGTGGACGAAGGACGTCGTCCACGAGCCGTGCACGTGCCAGAGCAGGATGTTCATGCCTCTCCTCAGCGGGTGTCTCGGGGTTCAGCGGGACGGCACGAGCATGCGGACCGCGTCCACCACCTCTCCGGGATCGAGGCCGGCAAGGCAGGGGTGGTCGGCTACCGGGCAGGACGACGCGCGGGTGTCGCGGCAGCCCGCCGTGGCGTCGCCGAGGCGTACCGTCGGCACCCCCCACGGCCCCCACTGTCCGAACGGGACGGTCGGGGCGAACAGGCTCACCACCGGCGTGCCGACCGCCGCCGCCAGGTGGGCCGGGCCGGTGTTGCCCACGACCACCGCGTGGGCGCCGGCGAGCACCCGCGCCAGGTCGGCCAGCGGCGTACGCCCGCCCAGGTCGACGGCGCGGCCCCCGGCGACGTACGCGGTCAGTTCCCGCTCGTGCGGTGCGCCGGTGACCACCACCCGGTGCCCGGCGTCGGTGAGCGCGCCGACGATCTCGGCGCAGCGCCACGGCGGGCAGGCCCGCGCGGGCACCGACGCGCCGGGATGCACGACCACGTACCCGGGCTCGGTGAGCGCCGGGTGCAGCGCCGCCACCGGGCCGTCGCACCGGCCGGCCCGCAGGCGGAGGACCGGTTCGTCGTCGTCGGCCAGCGCGAACCCGGCGGCGGCGGCCAGCGACAGGGCGCGCTCCGGTTCGGGTACGCCGACCGGGACGCGGTGGCGTACGTCGAGCAGGGCACCGGGGTAGTCGTCGCTGATCGCGGAGATCCGGCGGACCCCGACGGTGCGCAGCAGCAGCGCCAGCGGCAGCGGCGACTGGTGGAAGCTGGTGAAGACGACGGCCTCGTCGGCACCCACGCTCCGGAGGGTGGCGGTGAGCGCCGCGATGTCCTCGGGATCGACGGGCCCGGGGGCGGGGTCGATCCACGGCAGGCGGTGTTGCACGATCTCGTCGACGCCGGGCAGCAGTTCCGCGGCGGCGCGGCCCCGGGGTCCGCACAGCAGCACCACCCGCTGCGCGCCGGCGGCCACGGCGCGGATACCGGGCCCCGTGACCAGGACGTCTCCGGCCGAGTCGGACCGCACCACGAGCACCGTCCCGGCCCGGTGCGGCTCGCGCGGCACCACTGCGGCCTGCCGGCGCAGGATCTCCGCGACCGCGTCCGGAAGGTCGGTCGCCACCCAGCCGGCCGCGTCGATCTCTTCGGGACGGGTCACCGGGGTGGGCACCATGACCGCCTGCGCCCCGGCGGCGAGCGCGGCGGTGACGTCCCGGCCGATGTCGCCGACCAGCACGCAGCGGCGCGGCACCGTGCCCAGCTCCCGCGCCGCGGCGT
>NZ_JAATEO010000024.1 GCF_012034245.1 Micromonospora thermarum
TGGTCCCTGATATGGCCTGGTATGGGAGTTATGCCCGGGCAGAAAGCGCAAGATCGCGGGGAGGGGTTGGAGCGGCGCGCTCAGCTGACCGTCCACAGCAGGTGGTTCACCGTGAGGGCGGTGAGCGCTTGAGCCGTGAGCCACCAGCGGTGCGTGCGCGCCGGCAGGTGCGTGGTGGCGACGAGCAGCCAGACCGTGAACGGCAGCCAGATCCGCTCCACCTCGGCCTTGCTGAGGCCGGACAGGTCCGCCGCGACGATGGCCAGCGCCGCCGTCACCGGGAGCACCACCGCCGGCCCCGCCGCCCGGACGGCGTGCGCCACCGCCGACCGCCACCGCCCCACGTGCCCAGCGTGGGCGACCGAGCCCGACCGCGACGTCTTCGACGCCGGCGGGGCCGCGAGGGCGGCGCGTACCGGTCCGGTTGCCGCCACCAGCGCCCGGCGCAGCGCCGGCCCCACCGCCGGCCCGGCGGACAGCAGCAGCGCGGCCAGGTTCGCCCACACCCAGTAGACGTACGGGCGGTCGGCCGCCCACCCCTGGTAGTAGCGCTCGACCACCAGGCGGTAGCCGTCCCACCACCAGAACCCAGCGGCCGTGAACGCCACCACGACGGCGGCGACCCCGGCGACGGCGGCGGCCAGCGCTCCCCACCCGTCCCGGGCGCGCAACGCCAGCACGGCCACCGCCAGCAGCCCGACCAGCACGAACCCGTACGACAGGTGCAGCGCGAAGCCCAGCACGAGCCCGCCGGCGAAGGCGACCCGCCGGCCGCCGATCGCGAGCAGGGCCAGGCCGGCGGCCACCACGCCGGTGAACAGCCCGTCCGCCGACGCCCCCACCCAGACCGCGCCCGGCAGCAGCACCAGGAACGGCACCAGGGCCCGGGCGGCGCCGGCGGCTCCCAGCGCCCGCAGGGTCACCGGCACCGACACCGCGAGCGTCGCGCCGAGCAGGACGCAGGCCAGGCCGGCCGCCGCGCCGCCGCCCAGCCCGATCCGGTCGAGCCACACGAAGACCAGCAGCGCCCCCGGCGGGTGCCCGGCCGTGTGCGTCGACCACGAGTCCGGCTGGAAGTCGAGGATCCGCCCGGTGAAACCGGCCAGCACGGCGGACACGTCGGTGATCCGGGGCACCTCGTGCAGGTACTCCGCCTGCGGGGTCAGCCGCTCGGCGAGCCCGGCCGACCAGCCGTCCACCAGGGCCAGCGACAGCGTCCACGCGACCGAGGCCAGCCAGCCGGCGACGAGCAGCCGGCCCCAGCGGGCGGTCCGCGCCCACGGGACGCCCCAGCCGAGCACCGCCACGGCGACCAGCACCGCCGCCGGCGTCCCCCAGCCGACGTGCGGGCGCCAGGTGGCGTAGAGCGGGGCGGCGTCCGCGTACAGGCCGGAATCCCGCGCGTTGAGCGCCGCGCCCACCACCACGGCGGCCGCCAGCAGCGCCGCCTCCACGGCGAGCACCACCAGGTCGGCCCGGCCTCGGCGGGCGGGCGCCGCGGGGCCGGCGGCGGCTCGCGTCGGTGTGGACGTCATGACGACCGCACGGTACGGGCTCCGGCGCGGCGGCGCAGGCGAAGCGCCGTCCCGTCACCGGTCGGTAAGAATCTGTCGTCCGGTAAGCGGTCCGTAACCACGTTCCGGCCGCCGCCGGTCCGCGACCGCCCTAGCGTCGAGGCATGTCCACACAGATCGACGTGGTCCTGCCGTGCCTGGACGAGGCGGCGGCACTGCCGGGCGTCCTCGCCGCGCTGCCGCCCGGGTACCGGGCGCTGGTGGTGGACAACGGGTCGCGGGACGGGTCGCCCGAGGTTGCCGCCCGGCTCGGCGCCCGGGTGGTGCACGAATCCCGCCGCGGCTACGGCGCCGCCGTCCACACCGGGCTCCTCGCCGCCGAGACCGAGCTGGTGTGCGTCCTGGACGCGGACGGTTCGTTCGACCCGGCGGAGCTGCCGGCCCTGGTCGCCCCGGTGGCGGACGGCTCGGCCGACCTCGCGGTCGGCCGCCGCCGGCCCGTCTCGGCGTCCGCCTGGCCGTGGCACGCCCGGGCCGGCACCGCGCTGGTCGCGGCGCTGCTGCGCCAGCGCGGCGTCCCGCTGCGCGACCTGAGCCCGATCCGGGTGGCCCGGCGCGAGGCGCTGCTCGGCCTCGGCGTCACCGACCGGGCCTTCGGCTACCCGCTCGAACTGCTGATCCGCGCGGCCACGGCGGGCTGGCGCATCCGCGAGCTGGACGTCACGTACGCGCCGCGCGCCGCCGGCACCCGTTCGAAGGTCTCCGGCTCGGTCCGCGGCACCCTGCGGGCGACCCGGGACTTCGCCGGGGTGCTGCGCAGCATGGGCGGCACCCGGTGACCGTCCTGCTGGTCGTGGCGAAGGCGCCGGTGCCGGGCGCGGTGAAGACCCGGCTGTGTCCGCCCGCCACGCCCCGCCAGGCGGCCCGGGTCGCCGCCGCCGCGCTGCGGGACACGCTCGCCGCGGTCGCGGCGACCCCCGGCGTGACCCCGGTGCTCGCCCTGCACGGGCGGCTCGCCGACGGCGTGGACGCCGACGCGCTGCGGGCCGCCGTCACCGGCTGGACGGTCCTGCCCCAGCGCGGCGCCGGCCTGGGCGACCGGCTCGCCGCCGCGTACGCGGACGTGGCGGCCGCGTACCCCGGGCAGCCGGTGCTCCAGATCGGCATGGACACGCCCCAGGTGTCCCCGGTCCTGCTCGGCGCGGCGGCGCGGCGGCTGGCCGGCGCGGACGCCCTGCTCGGCCCCGCCGCGGACGGCGGCTGGTGGGTGCTGGGCCTGCGCGAGCCCGGACACGCGACCGCCCTTCGGGGCGTGCCCATGTCCACCCCGGCGACCGGGCGCCGCACCGTCGCGGCACTGGCCGCGCGCGGCCTGCGGGTGGAGCCGCTGCCGATGGCTCGGGACGTCGACGAGTGGGCCGACGCGCTGGCCGTGGCGGCGACCGTGCCCGGAAGCCGGTTCGCGCGGCAGGTCGACGCCGTCCGGCCGGTCGCGGAGACGGTCCTTCTGCCCGGCGGCCGGCGGTGACCGTCCTCGCCACCGACCCGGGCGGGTCCGGCTTCGCGGCGGCACTCACCACCCCGATCGGGACGCACTGGCTGGTCGACACGCACGGGCGGCGGACCCGCCTGCCGGTCGACCGCTGGCACGCGGCGGCGGAACCGGCGCTGCGGGCGGTGCTGCGGCGCTGCGCCGGCCCCACCCTGGACGTCGGCTGCGGGCCCGGCCGGGTCACCCGCGCGCTGGTGGAGGCCGGTGTGACCGCCGTCGGGCTCGACGTGTGCGCCGAGGCGGTCCGACGTACCCGGGCCCGGGGCGCGGTCGCGCTGCGCCGGGACGTGTTCGACCCGCTGCCCGGCGAGGGGCGCTGGGCGCACGTGCTGCTGATCGACGGCAACATCGGCATCGGCGGCGACCCGGTCGCCCTGCTGGGCCGCTGCCGCGACCTCCTCCGTCCGCGGGGCACCGTCGTGGTGGAGGTGGAGCCGGCCGGCCCCGGCCTGTGGCGCGGTGACAGCCATCTCGCGTACCGGACGGCCGACGGCGTGTCCCGGCGGGGCCCGTGGTTCCGGTGGGCCCGGCTCGACGAGCGGGCGCTGCCTCCCGTGGCCGCCGCGGTCGGCCTCGCGGTGCACGAGCTGGCCGACCGGGACGGCCGCCGGTTCGCCGTCCTTCGACGCCCCTGACGGCGACGGGTGGCGGGTGCCGGGATCAGCCGGGCGGGCCGGCCGCCGCGGCGCGTGGGTCGAGGGCGGGGGAGAAGGTGGTGAGGAAGCGGTCCCGGAAGGCGTCCATCCGCCACACCGGAGCGTCGGGTCCGGGTCGCAGGCCGTCCTGCCAGTTCCAGCCGGCGATCCGGTCGAGCACGGCCCGGTCCCGGGTGATGAGGTGGATCGGCACGTCGCGGCTGGCGTCCGGGCCGGTGACGATCGGCGCGGGCTGGTGGTCACCGACCACGATCAGCACCAGGTCGTCGTCGCCGTACCGCTGGACGTACGAGATGAGGGCGCCCAGCGTGTACTCGATCGACCGGCGGTACCCGAGCCGGGGCTGCTTGGACGAGCGGCGCTCGGTGGCGTCGTGGAACACGCTGCCGTCGCCGAGCGCGTTCCAGTCCAGCAGCCGGGGGATGTGCGTCCAGGGGGAGTGGCTGGAGATGAGGGCCAGCTCGGCCATCACCGGACGGCGGTCGGTGGCGGCGCGTTCCCGCTGGTGGAACACCGACAGCGTGTACTGGTCGGGCATCGGGGCGAAGCTGAACCGCGGTCCCCGGTAGCCGAGGCTGTGCTCGTCGTAGAACTGCTCGTAGTCGTAGAACGCCCCCTCCGGCCACGCCTGGTTGGCCGCCGGCATCACACCCACCGTCCGCCAGCCGGCCCGCCGGAAGGCGGTACCGAGGGTGCTGCGGTCGCTGGCCAGCAGCGTGCGGTGGCGCTGGTCGTTGTCGATCCACAGTCCGGAGAGCAGCGTGGCGTGCGCCAGCCAGCTGCCGCCGCCGGTGGTGGGCGAGGTGAGGAACGCGCTGCGGGTGCCGTAGCCGGCCGCGGACAGGCGTCGCTGTCCCTGGTCGAGCACCACGCCGACGTTGGCGAACTCCTCCTCCTGCACCGCGTCACGCCCGTAGCTCTCGACGAAGGCGACCAGCACGTCCTTGCCGCGCAGCGCGGTGAGCAGCCGGTCGCCGGGCGCGCCGCCGTACGGGTCGGCGTCGACCTCGCCGACGAACACCGCCCGGTCGCGCAACCGCGCCTGCACCTGCGCGGCGTGGGCGTTGACCAGCACGGTCGCGGAGGCGTCGGCCACCGGCCCGGCCGGCGCGATGCGCACCCCGGTGGCGGCGCCGACGAGCCAGAGCACCACCAGCGCCGCCAGCGCGCGGCGGGACCGGTCCGGATCACCGGCCAGCAGGCGGGACAGCCGCAGGACCGCCCAGGTCAGGGTGGCGAGCAGCCCGACGGCCAGCAGCACGGCGCCGACGGCGGCGGCGACGGCGCCGGCCCGTCCCACCGAGCCGCTCATGAAGGTGAACGCCTCGTCGAGCAGCGCCCAGTCGAGCACCAGGTCGAACGGCCGCCCGAGCGCCGACCCGAACCCGAGGTCGGCGGCCTTGAGGACCACCAGTAGCCCGAGCGCCACCCCGGCCAGCGTCGCCACCGGGCGGCGGGCCCGCGTGGGCAGGACGAGCAGGACCGCCGCCAGCACCAGGCCCTCCAGCGGGATCCGGACCAGCGCGGCGGGCGTCAGGTGACCGGGCCGGTGCGGCGCGCCCAGGGCGACCAGCACCAGCAGCACGGCCGCCGTCGTGGCCAGCCACCCCGCGACCCGCCGCCACCGCGCCGGCCGGTCCACGTGCCCGGGGGTACGCCCCGAGCCCGGCTCGGCGGTCGGGACGGTGGTCGCGTCGGGCCGCAGGGCGCTCTCGTCGGGCCGCAGGGCGCTCTCGTCGTTCTGCACGGTGCTCCTCGGTCAGTCGTGGACGGCGACGAGTTCCCGGCGCGTCGCCGGCCGGTCCGGGCGGGATTCCGCCGCCACCGGCAAGCCCGGGATCGGCGCGCCGGCGACCGGCATCGCCGGGTGCCCGACGGGTGCCGCGACCGGCGTCGGGTCCGGCGCGGACCGGTGCCGCCAGAGCCAGAGGACGTCCCGACCGAACGACTCCACCTGGAGCGCCAGTGCCCCGACGAGCAGCATCACCGCGGCCACCGGCGGCAGCACCCGCGACGCGGCGACCAGCAGCACCACGCCCAGCGCCGCCGCGGTGACCTTACGCCAGTACCGGGCCGGCAGCGGCCGGCACAGCCACGGCAGCGCCCAGCCGGCGGCGACGAACGCGTACCGCATCGCGCCGAGGGTGAGCACCCAGACCCCGACCGCCGGCGCGACGTGCAGGCTGAGCACGGCGACGAGGACGCTGTCGATCTCCATGTCGAACCGGGCGCCGAGCGCGCTGGCCGTGCCGGTGCGGCGGGCCACGTACCCGTCCACGCCGTCCAGCGCGAGTGCCACCGCGGTGAGGACGGTGAGCAGCCCGACCGGCACCGGCCGCCCGGCGAACCCGTCGGCGACCAGCCCGGTGACCGCCCCGACGAGCACCGCCCGGGCCAGGGTCACCCGGTCGGCCGGCCCGAGGGCGGTCGCACCGGCCCGGTGCAGGCCCAGAACGAGCGCCAGGCACACCACCAGCCCGTACGCGAGGCCGGCGAACCAGCCGGCGGGGCCGAGACCGACCGTCCCGGCGAGCCCGGCCAGCAGGACAATCTGGACGACCAGCCCGATCAGCGGACCGTTTCGAACCGTGGCCACCGTGCCTCCGTGTCTATGATCGACAGCTCCCTGACTGGGTAGTACGCACGAAACGACGGTCCGGTTCGCCCGGGACGCGGAAAGGAGCAGCCGGTGACGCGGACGGCCCGGGCCTTCTGGCTGCGGACACCCGGCCAGGGCGAGATCCGGCCGGCGCCGCTGCCCGCCCCCGTCCCGGGCGAGGTGCTCGTCCGGGCGCGGTACTCCGGCGTGAGCCGCGGCACCGAGACGCTGGTGTTCACCGGCGGCGTCCCCACCGGCCAGTACGCGGCGATGCGTGCCCCCTTCCAGGAGGGCGACTTCCCGGCCCCGGTCAAGTATGGCTACCTCAGCGTGGGCGTGGTCGAGGAGGGCCCGGAGGAGCTTCGCGGGCGCACCGTGTTCTGCCTGCACCCGCACCAGACCGCGTACGTGGTCCCGGCCGACGCCGTGGTGGTCGTACCCGAGGACGTGCCGGCGTCCCGCGCGGTGCTGGCCGGCACGGTGGAGACCGCGGTCAACGCGCTGTGGGACGCGCCGCCGCTGGTCGGCGACCGGATCACCGTGGTCGGCGCCGGCATGGTCGGTGCCACCGTCGCGGCCCTGGCGGCCCGCTTCCCCGGCGTACGGGTGCAGCTCGTCGACCTCGACCCGGCGCGGGCGGAGGTGGCGTCGGCCCTCGGCGTCGAGTTCGCCGCGCCGGCCGAGGCGGCCGGCGGGCGCGACCTGGTGGTGCACGCCAGCGCCACCTCCGCCGGCCTGCGGCGGTGCCTGGAACTGGTGGCGCCGGAGGGCACGGTGCTGGAGTTGAGCTGGTACGGCGACCGCGAGGTGACCCTGCCGCTGGGCGGCGAGTTCCACTCCGGGCGGCTCACCCTGCGCAGCAGCCAGGTGGGCCGGATCGCGCCGGCCCGGCGGGGCAGCCGCACCTACGCCGACCGGCTCGCGCTGGCGCTGGACCTGCTCGCCGACCCGGTGTTCGACGTGCTGCTCACCGGGGAGTCGCGCTTCGCCGACCTGCCCGACGTGCTGCCCCGGCTCGCCGACGGGCGGCTGCCGGCCCTGTGCCACCTCATCACCTACGACGGAGAGGGATAACCGTGTTCAGCGTGACCGTCCGTGACCACATGATGATCGCCCACAGCTTCCGGGGCGAGGTGTTCGGTCCGGCCCAGCGCCTGCACGGCGCCACCTTCGTCGTCGACGCCACCTTCCGCCGTGCCGACCTCGACGCCGACGGGATCGTGGTCGACATCGGCCGGGCCACCGATCAGCTGCGGGCGGTGCTCGGCGAGCTGACGTACCGCAACCTCGACGACGAGCCGGCGTTCGCGGGCGTGAACACCACCACCGAGGTGCTCGCCCGCACCGTCGCCGACCGTCTCGCTGAGCGGGTGCACGCCGGTGACCTCGGCGAGGGTGCGCGCGGCCTGGCGGGGATCACCGTGACCCTGCACGAGTCGCACGTGGCGTGGGCCAGCTACGAACGGCCGCTATGACGGGCACCGTCCACGCGGTGCTGCCGGGCGACATCGACGACCCGGCCACACCGAGCGGGGGCAACCGGTACGACCGGCGCGTCCTCGGCGGCCTGGCCGCCGCCGGCTGGACCGTGCACGAGCACCCGGTGCCCGGTGGCTGGCCGCACCCCGAGCCCGCCGACCGGGCCGGACTCGCCCGGGTGCTCGACGCGCTGCCCGACGGGACGGTCGCCCTGCTCGACGGCCTGGTCGCCTCGGCCGTGCCCGAGGTCCTCGCGCCGCGTGCCGGGCGGCTGCGCCTGGTCGTGCTCGTGCACCTGCCGCTGGACCACGACGCCGAGCGCGCGGCGCTGGGGTGCGCGGCGGCGGTCGTCACCACCAGCGGCTGGACGCGGCGCTGGCTCATCGACCGGTACGCGCTGCCCGCCGGGCGGATCCACGTCGCCACGCCCGGTGTCGACCCCGCGCCCCCGGCACCCGACTCGGCGACCGGCGGGGAACTGCTCTGCGTCGCGGCGGTCACCCCGCTCAAGGGGCACGACACCCTGGTCGACGCGCTCGCCCGGGTCGCCGACCTGCCCTGGCGCTGCGTCTGTGCCGGGTCGCTCACCCGGGACCCGGCGTTCGTCGACCGGCTGCGACGGCGCGTCGCCGACCAGGGCCTCGCCGGGCGGGTGCACCTGGCCGGCCCGTACGCCGGGGCCGAGCTGGACGCCGCGTACGCTGCGGCCGACCTGCTGGTGCTGGCGTCGCGCATCGAGACGTACGGCATGGCGGTCACCGAGGCCCTCGCCCGGGGCGTACCGGTGCTCGCGACCGCGACCGGCGGGCTGCCCGACACCCTCGGCCGCGCCCCGGACGGCACCCCGCCGGGGCTGCTCGTACCCCCCGGTGACCCGGCCGCACTGGCCGGCGCGCTGCGGCGCTGGCTCACCGACCCGGCGCTGCGCGGACGCCTGCGCCGGGCCGCGCACGAGCGGCGGGCCACCCTCGACGACTGGACGACCACGACCACCGCGCTGGCGACGGCGCTGAGAGGAGCGGCTTGACATCCTCCACCGCCCTGAAGGGCGGGGATCCCATCGGTCACCCGTGGGGGTTCCTGCTTCACCGGGTCGTGCCTTCACCGCTTATGCGGGTCGGGTCTTACCGTCCCTCCACAGGCGTTTTACCTCTCCGCCAGCCCGGCGGCGAGGATGTTCCTGGCGGCGTTCACATCTCGGTCGTGTACGGCATCGCAGCCGGGGCACGTCCAGGCGCGGACACTGAGGGTGAGGGTGGTGTTGATCCGTCCGCATGCCGAGCAGGTCTTGGACGAGGGCAGCCACCGGTCGACGGCGATCACCGTCCGCCCGTACCAGGCGGCTTTGTACTCCAGCATGCTTCGCAACTCGGCCCATGCCGCGTCGTAGATGGCGCGGGCCAAGCTGTGGTTGCGGACCATGTTGCGCACGCTGAGGTCTTCGATCACGACCGTTTGGTTCTTGCGGACGAGTCGAGTGCTCAGCTTGTGCAGGTGGTCCCGTCGCCGGTCGACGATGCGGGCGTGAATGCGGGCGACCTTGAGGCGGGCTTTGGTCCGGTTCGCGGAGCCATTCTGCTTGCGGGCCAGCGCCCGCTGCGCCTTGGCCAGCTTGCCCCGGTCGATGCGTTCGTGCCGCGGGTTGGCGATTTTCTCACCGGTGGAGAGGGTGACCAGGCTGGTGACGCCCGCATCCACCCCGACCGCGAACTCCGTGGCGGGCAGCCGTTCGATGGTGGTCTCGACCAGGATCGACACAAACCAGCGGCCGGCGGAGTCCCGCGACACGGTGACGGTGGACGGCTGCGCCGCCTCGGGCAGGGGCCGAGACCACACGATCGACAGCGGGGTGTCCATCTTGGCCAGCGTGAGCTGCCCGTCACGCCAGCGGAATGCCGACCGCGTGTACTCCGCCGACACCCGGGATTTGCGCTTGGACTTGAACCGCGGGTAGCGCGCCCGCTTGTCCCAGAACGCCGCAAACCCCGCCTGCAGGTGCCGCAGCGCCTGCTGCAACGGAACCGAGCTGACCTCGTTGAGAAAGGCCAGGCCTTCGGTGCGTTTCCATTCGGTCAGCCACGCCGACGTCTGCACATACGTGATGCGCTGCCGGTCCACCGCCCATGCCCGGGTACGCGCCTCCAACGCCCGGTTGTACACCAGGCGCACACAGCCGAACGTCCGGCTCAGCTGTTCGGCCTGTTCCGGCGAGGGATAAAAGCGGTACTTGTACGCCCGCTTCACCACCTCACCCACACCGCACATTCTAACAATCGTCCATACAAAACGATCATTGAAGGGAGGGAGCGGCGTTTCCTCACCCGCCTCAAGGCGAGGGTATTCACGCCGCGACCCCGATGACCACCGATGCGCTGCGGAACCCCGGACCCGTGGTGGACCTGCCCGCGGACTTCGCGGACTGGCTCACCCTGCGCGAGCCGGCCGACGCCGCGGCCCGCGCGACGGACCTCGTCGACCGGGTCCGGGCCCGGCTCACCGGCAACCCGCTGGTCGTGCACGACCTCGGCTGTGGCACCGGGTCGATGGGCCGCTGGCTCGCCCCGCTGCTGCCCGGTCCGCAGCACTGGATCCTGCACGACGGGGACGCCGGCCTGCTGGCCCGCGCCGCCGCCGACCTGCCCCCGGCGGCCGCCGACGGCGCCCCGGTGACGGTCGAGACCCGCCGCGGTGACCTGACCCGGCTCACCGCCGCCGACCTGGCCGGCGCCTCCCTGGTCACCGCGTCCGCGCTGCTGGACATGCTGACCGCCGAGGAGGTCGAGCGGGTCGTCGCCGCCTGCGCGGGCCGGCCCGTCCTGTTCGCCCTGTCCGTCGTCGGCCGCGTCCGGTTCGATCCGGTCGACGCCCTCGACGCCGAGATCGCGGGGGCGTTCAACGACCACCAGCGCCGTACCGTCGGCGGTCGTAGCCTCCTCGGGCCGGACGCCGTCGACGTGGCGGCCGCCGCCTTCGTCCGGCACGGTGCGGACGTCGTGCTGCGGCCGAGCCCGTGGCGGCTCGGCCCGAAGGAACCGGACCTGTTCGAGGAGTGGTTCGCCGGCTGGCTCGACGCGGCCTGCGAGCAGCGGCCGGAGCTGGTCGGCCCGGCCGGGGCGTACGCGCGGAGCCGCCGCGCCGATGTCGCGGCCGGCCGCCTCTCGGTGCTGATCGACCACCGTGACCTGCTCGCCCTGCCTACGGTGAACCCGTGACCGTCGCCGTACGTGCCTACCCACGGGGAAAGATCGTGAGGGAGGTCCGGATGGACACGGCGGCGACCACCGCACCCGCAGCGGGCCGGCGGGCGTGGGCATGGGCCCGGACGCTCGGCGGTCTCGGCATGCTGGCCGGGCTCCTCTGCTGGGTCGGCGCCGGCCCGTTCCTCGACGGGCTGCGCCTGATCGACGCTCCCGCGCTGGCGGCGGCGCTGGCCATCGGCGTGCTCACCACGGTCTGCTGCGCGTGGCGGTGGAGCCTGGTCGCCGGCGGCCTCGGCGTGCGGCTGCCGCTGCGTACGGCCGTGGCGCACTGCTACCGGGCGGTGTTCCTCAACGCGACGCTCCCCGGCGGGATCCTCGGCGACGTGCACCGTGCGGTCCGCCACGGGCGGGATTCCGGCGACGTCGGGCGGGGTATCCGTGCCGTCGTGTGGGAGCGAACCGCCGGACAGGTCGTGCTCGCCGCGGTGGCGATGGTGGTGCTCGCCGCGTTCCCGTCCCCGGTCCGGCCGTACCTGCCGGCGGTGGCGGCGGCCCTGGCCGCGATCGGACTCGGCGTGTTCCTGCTGGCCCGGGCGCTGCCGGTGGCCGGCCCGTCCCGCTTCGCGCGGGCGGTCGGCGCCGCCGTCGCCGACGTCCGCGCCGGCCTGCTGGCCCGCCGCACCTGGTGCGGGGTGCTGCTCGCCTCCGCGCTGGCGGTCGCCGGGCACCTGGCGACGTTCGTGCTCGCCGCCCGCACCGCCGGCTCGACCGCGCCGCTGTCCCTGCTGGTGCCGTTGACGCTGCTGGCGCTGCTCGCCATGGGCGTGCCGGCCAACGTCGCCGGCTTCGGGCCCCGCGAGGGCGTGGCCGCGTGGGCGTTCGGCGCCGCCGGCCTCTCCGCGGCCGAGGGCGTCTCGACCGCGATGGTGTACGGAGCCCTGGTGCTCGTCGCGAGCCTTCCCGGTGCCGCCGTCCTGGTGGCCCGTCGTGTCCGCGTGCCGGCCGTGCACCGTCGGATCGAGATGTGGTGGGCGCTGGCTCGGCCGTTGGGTGCCGGGTCGGCCCGTGTTGTTGTTCGACGTGGCGGCGTGGCGCTTCACGTACGGCCTGGAAGTAGGAGCGGTCTTTGGCTGCGGCGGTCTGTCGTGATCGACCCCGGGTTGGGGGATCGGGGGTGCGCAGGTCGATGCGGAGTGTCGGTGCGGTTGGGCATGATGTGCGGCGTGGGTAGGGGCAGGAAACGGCCGAAGGGCGCGCCGACGTTCGTGGCGACGTTTCGGATCGCGTTTTCTCCATCGCAGCGTCGTAGGGTCGGGGCGAGGTTCAACGCGGGTACCGCGCTGTATAACGCGGCGTTGCGGGAGGCCCTGGATCGGGTGGGGCGGATGCGCAGCGATTCCCGCTGGGAGAAGGCCCGCAGTCTGCCCAAGGGTGATCCGGAGCGTGGGCGGCTGTTCGCTGAGGCGCGGGCGGCTGCCGGGTTCGACAGGTCGGCGTTGGCATCGTTCGGGTCGCGGCTGCGGGTGGGGTGGCTGCGTGAGGGTGTGGCCGCGCAGGAGGCGCAGGCCCTCGCCGAGCGGGCGTTTGCCGCAGTCGAGTTGTGGGCGTACGGGTCGCGCGGGCGTCCGCGGTTCAAGTCGATGCGCCGCGGTATCCGGTCGATGTCATCGAAGGACCGCAACGGCGCGATCCGGATCGCCGCGACGGGTCGTCAGCTGCAGTGGGGGCGTGGCTTTGTCGCCCCGCTGGTTATCGACCCGGCCAACCCCGTCCACTCGCATGCTCTGGACGCGGTCGACGCCGAGCGGGTGTTGTCGGTGCGGGTCGTCCGCCGGGTGATCAAAGGCCGACAGTATTACGAAGCGCAACTGGTTTGTGACGGCCAGCCGGCCCAGCGCGACCAGGTGGCCGATGGCATGGTCGGGGTGGATCTTGGTCCGTCCACCGTGGCTGTCGTGTCAGACACGCGCGTCTTTCTGGAGCAGTTGTGCGCCGGGCTGGATGCCAATCACGCGGAGGTTCGGCGTGTGCAGCGCAAGCTGGACCGGCAGCACCGGCGCGGATCACCGGGCTGTTTCGACGGTGCAGGCCGGCATCGGGTGGGGCACTGCGCCTGGGTGCGGTCCGGTCAGGCAGGGGCGACAGCGGCCCGGCTGGCGGAGACGCACCGCCGGCAGGCCGAGCACCTTAGGTCACTGCAGAGCAATCTGGTCAACCGGGTGCTCGGGCAGGGCTCGACGGTGCATGTCGAGCGACTGTCCAAGATCGCATGGCAGAAGAGGTTCGGCCGCCAGGTGGGGTTCCGCGCGCCGGGAATGTTCGAAACCCTGCTGCGCCGCGAAGCCGCGAACGCTGGCGGCGCAGTCGTGTTGATCAACCCGTACCGCGCTCGTCTGTCGCAGGCGTGTGTTTGCGGGGCGATGGTGAAGAAACCGTTGCGCCAGCGTGTCCATACCTGCGTGTGTGGGGTGGCCGAGCAGCGGGATGTGTGGTCTGCATTCCTGGCCCGACATTCGTCGGGTCAGGCCCCTGATCTGGTCGCAGCTTCCCAGGAGTTGCGGCGCCGCCACGACGTCGGTGGGGCACCGGGATCGGGTGGGAGAAACCTGCGAGTGCCAGCCGCTCGTCGGCTGGTCCCGGCGGCGGCCGGCAGAGCGGGTGGTGCCGTATGAGCAGCAACCGGCGTGATACCGGACATCGTTCGGGGAGCGCACGGGGAGGCTCAGAAAACTCGGCCCATCAGGGCCGAAAGGACGTCAAGAGGAGTCTGATGCATCCCGTACCGCCCACCACCACGATCCGCACTCAGGTCACCGTCCCGCTGCGGTTCCCCGACGGGTACTCCACGACGGCCCGGGTCTTCACCTTCAAGGGCCTGGCTGATGGGCGGGAACACCTTGCGTTCGGGCTCGGTGACCGGTCCGATCCGGTCGACGCGGTGGCGGCGCGCCGGTCCGTGCCGCTAGTCCGCCCGCACAGCGAGTGCCTCACGGGGGACGTGTTCGGAAGCCAGCGCTGCGACTGCGGCCCGCAACTGCGAGAGGCGGTCGACCGCATTGCCAGCGCTGGCGGCTACCTGCTCTACCTGCGCCAGGAGGGCCGTGGCATCGGCCTGTACGCCAAGCTGGAGGCGTACGCGTTGCAGGAGGCCGGGCTCGACACGTACGAGGCGAATCTCGCGCTCGGCCACGGCGAGGACGAGCGGGACTACACCGTCGCCGCGCAGATGCTCACCGCCCTCGGCGTGGACCGGGTCAGGCTGCTCAGCAACAATCCCGACAAGGCCGGGCAGTTGCGCCGGCTCGGGATCACCGTCACCGAGCGGGTGTCCACCGGGGTGTACCTGTCGCCGGCGAACGCCGGCTACCTGGCGGCGAAGGCAACTCGCGGCGACCATGCCCTCGACCTGGCCTCCGTCCATGACCGAGACGTGGTGAGTGCAAGCTCGGCCATTCAGGGCAAGGGTTAGCCGTGTTGTGCGACGGAGCGGCGTGGGGCTTGGTCGCAGCTTTGCAGGAGTTGCGGCGCCACGATAGGGGCACCGGGATCGGGTGGGAGAAACCTGCGAGCACCACCCGCCCGTCGGCCGCTCACGGCGCGGCCGGCAGAGCGGGTGGTCCCGGATGAGCAGCAACCGGCGTGATTTCGGACACCGTGCGGGGCGCCCACGGGGAGGCTCAGAGATCTCGGCCCTTCAGGGCCGGGAGAACGTCGATGAGCGTCCCTACGTCCTGCTCAGCTGCGCGGCGTCGATCGACGGCTACATCGACGACGCCACCGGCCAACGGTTGGTGCTGTCCAACGACGCGGACCTGGACCGGATCGACGAGGTGCGGGCCGGGTGCGACGCGATCCTCGTCGGCGCGGGCACGGTCCGCCGGGACGACCCGCGCCTGCTGGTGCGCTCCGACGCGCGGCGCGCCGACCGGGTCGCCCGGGGGTTGCCGGCCTCGCCGGCGCGGGTGACGCTCACCGGCTGCGGCGACCTCGACCCGGAGGCCCGGTTCTTCACCGTCGGTGACACCGACCGGCTCGTCTACTGCGCGACGTCGGCCGTCGAGAAGACCCGCGAACGCCTCGGCGACCGGGCCACCGTGGTCGACGCCGGGGACCCGGTCGACCTGGCCTCGGCGCTGGGCGACCTGGCCGCCCGGGGCGTACGCCGGCTGATGGTGGAGGGCGGCGCGAGTGTGCACGCCCAGTTCCTCACCGCCGGGCTCGCCGACGAGCTGCACCTGGTGGTCGCGCCGTTCTTCGTGGGCGACAGCCGCGCCCCGCGCTTCGGCGGCGATGGCTGCTTCCCCTGGCACGCCGGCCGCCGCGCCCGCGTCGCCGAGGTCCGCCAGATCGGGGACGTGGCGCTGATGCGCTACGCGCTCTCCGACCGCTGCGCCGACTGAGCGGCAGCCAGCCCGGCTCACCGTGCCGTGCGGCAGCCCGGCCGACCGTGCCGTGCGGCCGGGCACCGCCGCCGCGCGCCGGTAGTTGTCACACGGCATACTTTCCCGGTCATGTTCGGGCCGGGGGGCGACGCCCATCGGCGGCTGCGCGAGGTGGTACGGGATGGTCGAGAAGACGGCGCCGCGGCGTGTCCCCGCTCCGGCTGGTCCGGCGGGGGTGGCCGACCCGGGGCTGCGTCAGCTCCTGGCCGGCCTGACCGCGGTCCGGGACGGCGACTTCGGCACTCGCCTGCCCGAGGACGCCGACGGCCTGCTCGGCGAGATCGCCACGGTCTTCAACGGGATGGTCGACCAGCTGTCGCTGTTCACCTCGGAGGTCACCCGGGTGGCCCGCGAGGTCGGCACGGAGGGCCAGCTCGGCGGCCAGGCCGAGGTGCCCGGTGTGTCCGGCACCTGGAAGGACCTCACCGACTCGGTGAACGCGATGGCGGGCAACCTGACCGACCAGGTCCGGGACATCGCGCAGGTGGCGACCGCGGTGGCGCGGGGTGACCTGTCGCAGAAGATCACCGTCGACGTGCGCGGTGAGATCCTGGAGCTGAAGGTCACCATCAACACGATGGTGGACCAGCTGTCGTCGTTCGCCGACGAGGTGACGCGGGTGGCCCGGGAGGTCGGCAGCGAGGGCCGGCTCGGCGGCCAGGCCGAGGTGCCCGGGGTGGCCGGCACCTGGCGGGACCTGACCGACTCGGTGAACTTCATGGCCGGCAACCTGACCAGCCAGGTCCGCAACATCGCGCAGGTGACCACGGCGGTGGCGCGGGGCGACCTGTCGCAGAAGATCACCGTCGACGCGCGCGGCGAGATCCTGGAGCTCAAGAGCACCATCAACACGATGGTGGACCAGCTGTCGTCGTTCGCCGACGAGGTGACCCGGGTGGCCCGGGAGGTCGGCACCGACGGGCGGCTCGGCGGTCAGGCCCAGGTCAGCGGCGTGGCCGGCACCTGGCGCGACCTGACCGACTCGGTCAACTCGATGGCCGGCAATCTCACCGACCAGGTGCGCAGCATCGCGCAGGTGGCGACCGCGGTGGCCCGGGGCGACCTGAGCCAGAAGATCACCGTCACCGCGCACGGCGAGATCCTGGAGCTGAAGAACACCATCAACACGATGGTGGACCAGCTGTCGTCGTTCGCCGACGAGGTGACGCGGGTGGCCCGGGAGGTGGGTACCGAGGGCCGCCTCGGCGGTCAGGCCGACGTCAAGGGTGTCTCCGGCACCTGGAAGGACCTCACCGAGTCGGTCAACGTCATGGCCGACAACCTGACCGCCCAGGTCCGCAGCATCGCCGAGGTGACCACCGCCGTCGCGAAGGGCGACCTCACGCAGAAGATCCGGGTCGACGCGCGGGGCGAGATCCTGGCGCTGAAGGAGACCATCAACACGATGGTCGACCAGCTCTCGGCGTTCGCCGACGAGGTGACCCGGGTGGCGCGTGAGGTGGGCACCGAGGGCCGGCTGGGCGGCCAGGCCCGGGTGTCCAACGTCGGCGGCACCTGGAAGGACCTGACCGACAACGTCAACGAGATGGCGAACAACCTGACCAACCAGGTGCGCTCGATCGCCCTGGTCGCCACGGCCGTCGCCCAGGGCGACCTGAGCCGGAAGATCACCGTCGAGGCGAAGGGCGAGGTGGCCGTCCTCGCCCAGACGATCAACACGATGGTCGACACGCTCGGCGCGTTCGCCGACGAGGTGACCCGGGTGGCGCGTGAGGTGGGCACCGAGGGCCGGCTCGGCGGCCAGGCGCGGGTGCCGAACGTGGCCGGCACCTGGAAGGACCTCACCGATAACGTCAACTCGATGGCGAACAACCTCACCGGCCAGGTGCGCAACATCGCCCAGGTCACCACGGCGGTGGCGCAGGGCGACCTGACCAAGAAGATCGACGTCGACGCCCGCGGCGAGATCCTGGAGCTGAAGACGACCATCAACACGATGGTGGACCAGCTGTCGTCGTTCGCCGCGGAGGTGACCCGGGTGGCCCGGGAGGTCGGCAGCGAGGGCCGGCTCGGCGGCCAGGCCGAGGTCGAGGGCGTCTCGGGCACCTGGAAGCGGTTGACCGAGAACGTCAACGAGCTGGCCGGCAACCTCACCCGGCAGGTGCGGGCCATCGCCGAGGTGACCAGCGCCGTCGCCACCGGCGACCTGACCCGCTCGATCACCGTGGACGCGCCGGGCGAGGTCGGCGAACTCAAGGACAACATCAACTCGATGGTGGAGTCGCTGCGCGAGACCACCCGTACCAACGAGGAACAGGACTGGCTCAAGACCAACCTGGCCCGCATCGCCGGTCTCATGCAGGGTCACCGGGACCTGGGCGTGGTCGCCGGCCTGGTGCTGAACGAGCTGGCCCCGCTGGTCTCCGCGCAGCTCGGCACCTTCCTGCTGGTCGAGGAGGGCGGGGTCGCGCTGCGCGTGGTCGGCGGGTACGGCCACGACGCCGCCGGCCGCCGGTACGCCCTGGGCGAGTCCCTGGTCGGGCAGGTCGCCGTGAGCAAGCGGGCGATCGAGGTGGACGCGGTGCCGGTCGACTACGTGACCGTCTCGTCCAGCCTCGGCGCCGCCGCGCCGCGGTACCTGGTGGTGCTGCCGATCCTCTTCGAGGACCAGGTCCTCGGCGTGATCGAGCTGGCCAGCATGAGCCGCTTCACCGACATCCAGCGGGCCCTGCTGGATCAGCTCACCGAGACCATCGGCGTCAACGTCAACACCATCATGGCCAACGCCCGGACCGACGTGCTGCTCACCGAGTCGCAGCGGCTCGCCGCCGAACTCCGGACCCGGTCGGAGGAGTTGCAGGCCCGCTCCGAGGAGCTGCAGCGCTCCAACGCCGAGCTGGAGGAGAAGGCGGCCCTGCTGGCCCGGCAGAACCACGACATCGAGACGAAGAACTCCGAGATCGAGCAGGCCCGCCAGGAGCTGGAGACCCGGGCGCAGCAGCTGGCGCTCGCCTCGAAGTACAAGTCGGAGTTCCTCGCCAACATGAGCCACGAGCTGCGGACGCCGCTGAACTCGTTGCTCATCCTCGCCCAGCTGCTCGCGCAGAACCCGAACCGCAACCTCACCGCCAAGCAGGTCGAGTACGCCACCGTCATCCACTCCGCCGGCACCGACCTGCTTCAGCTCATCAACGACATCCTGGACCTGTCGAAGGTCGAGGCCGGCAAGATGGACATCAACCCGGAGACCTTCGAGCTGGCGACGCTGCGCGACTACGTCGACCTGACCTTCCGGCCGCTGACCACGCCCCGGGGGCTCGAGCTGGAGATCAGCACCGGACCGGACGTGCCGACCGTGCTGCACACCGACGAGCAGCGCCTGCGTCAGGTGCTGCGCAACCTGGTCTCCAACGCGGTGAAGTTCACCGAGCGGGGCCGGGTGCAGCTGCGGATCGAGCGCGCCAACCCGGGTGAGCTGCCGGACTCCTTCGACCCGACGGAGCCGGTGATCGCGTTCCGGGTCGTCGACACCGGCATCGGCATCGCCGAGCAGCACCTCACCGCCATCTTCGACGCGTTCCAGCAGGCCGACGGGACCACCAGCCGGCGCTACGGCGGCACCGGCCTCGGCCTGTCCATCAGCCGGGAGATCGCCCACCTGCTCGGCGGGCGGATCACCGCGCACAGCGTGCTCGGTCAGGGCAGCACCTTCACGCTCTACCTGCCGTTGGCCGCCACGCCCACCGGGACCGAGGCGACGCCCACCCCGGTCTGGACGCCCCCGGCGGCGCTGCCGGCGGTCGCCCTTCCGCCGGGGGAGACCCGCCGGCTGCTGGTGGTGGAGCGGCACGCCAAGGGTCTGCTCACGCTGCTGGTCCAGGGTGTGGTGGCCGATCTCGGGGAGGCGCACCCGCCGGTCGAGGTGTCCACGGCCGTCGACGTCGCGTCCGCCGTCGAGGCGCTCGCCGACGGCCGGCACACCTGCCTGGTGCTGGATCTCCACCTGACCGAGGACAGCGGGACGGCCGTGCTCAAGGCCCTGCACGCCGACCCGGAGCTGCGTGGGCTGCCCGTCCTGGCGTACCACGCGTACCCACTGCCCCCCGGCTCCGCCGCGCTGCTCCAGGCGCTCGCCCAGGAGCGGCCGCTGGAACTGCTGAGCGGCCTGGACGACCTGCGCGAGCGCGTCGCCCTGCACCTGACCGCCGTCGCGCCGGAGCGGGTGCTGCCGGTCGCACCCGGCCCGCGCCCCGCCGACGACGTCAGCACGAACCTCGCCGGGCGGAAGGTGCTGGTGGTGGACGACGACGCCCGTAACGTCTTCGCGCTCACCAACATCCTGGAGCTGCACGGGCTCGACGTCGTGTACGCCGAGAACGGCCGGCAGGGCATCGAGACGCTGATGCGTCATGACGACATCGACCTCGTCCTGATGGACGTGATGATGCCCGAGATGGACGGGTACGCCGCCACCGCGGCGATCCGCGCGATGCCGCGCTACGCCGACCTGCCCATCATCGCGGTCACCGCGAAGGCCATGCACGGCGACCGGGAGAAGAGCATCTCCTCGGGTGCCAGCGACTACGTCACCAAGCCGGTGGACGCCGCCGACCTGCTCCAGTGCATCCACCGTTGGCTGGCCGGCTGACGGGGGACGGATCGCGGTGTCGGCCGGCGCCGGACGGTCAGCCGCCGGTCGCGGCGCGGTCGAGGAACATCAGCCGGGCCCGCTTGTCCGGCAGGTCGACCAGCGGGCCGTCGACGAAGCCGCTGCGGCGCAGGCGGGCCACCGCCCGGTCGTTGCGCGCGTCCGGCTCGGCGACGATCCGGCGGTGCGCCGGCTCGGCGAACACGAACGCGACCAGCACTCCGACCAGGTGGCCGGTGAAGCCGGGCTCGGGGCGGGCCGGCGGGCCGATCAGCAGGTGCACGCCGTGGTCGCCGGGCTGGACGTCGTACACCTCGCCGACCGGGTCGGCTTCCGGCTCGTACGTCTGGAACAGCGCCGCCGGCTCCCCGTCCCGGTGTGCCAGCCAGGCGTGGTGGGTGGGGAGCGAGTCCACGTACCGGTAGATCTCCGCCACCCGGTCCCGGCCGGCGTCGCGCATCCCCCAGAAGCGGGCCCGCTCCTGGCTGACCCAGCCGTGGATGAGGTCCGCGTCGCGGTCCGGTTCCACCGGCCGCAGCTCGACCCGACCGAACCCCGCGATGTCCTGTCCGTACACGGCGCGCTCGTCAGTCATTCCGCTCCTCGGTGAGGTCGTCCCAGTCCGTGACGACGGGCAGCAACTCCCCGTGCTGCCACGACGCGAGCTGGTCGGCGTGGTGCGCCGCGCCGGGCACCCCGTCGGCGCCGAGCGGCACGACCCACCGGCTGTCGTCGCGCCGTGCCAGGTCCCACGCGTACCGCGCCGCCGGCCCGCGCAGGCACAGGTCGGTGACGCCGGGGACGCTGGAGGTGGCGAGGACGCAGTCGTGGTCCCCGTCCAGCTCCGGCCCGCTCTCCGTGCCCGCGTCCGGCAGGGCGCGCCACGGGGCGAGGCGATGCCGCGCTCCCCAGCGGGCGCCCGCGCCGCCGACGGCCGGGTCCCGGTCACCGCCGGAGACCTCCACGAGCGCCTCCCGGATGAGCGCCGCCGCGTCCAGGCCGGGCAGCGTACCCGGAGCCAGGAGCGTGCCGAGCGCCGTCCCCACCCGCGGCGCCAGCGCCAGCCAGGGCGCGAACAGCTCCGGGTACGCCGGCGGCTCGGCGAGCGCCGCGAGGGCCGGGTGTGCGGCGATCCGCCGCACCAGGGCGGCCCGGACGGCGGCGTACGCGCCCGCGTCCCCGCTGTCGGCGGCCATCCGGCGGTCCCAGCCCAGCAGCCGGTCCCGGAGCGCGGCCGCCTCCGGCGGCAGACCGTCCAGGCCGGACAGGAGCGCGAGCAGCGGCTCGGCGGCGGCCGCGTACGTGTCGGTGTGCACCTCGCCCATCCGCCCGGCGGCCCAGCCGGCGGACGCGTCGAGCAGGTGCCGGATGCGCCGTGCGCGGTGCGGGGGCGCGAACTCCACCCCGAGTGGCGCGGAGACGCCGCGCTCGTTGGCCATCACCGCGACGTCGCGCACCTCGGCGCGGGGCATCGCCTGCCAGCCCTGCCAGGCGTGTCCGGGCTCCCAGCCGGGGACGACGCGCAGGCGGTTGTCCGGGTGCCGGTCCGGCACCATCCCGGCGGCGCGGTGCAGCAGGCCGCCGGCGGTGTCCGCGGCGAGGACGACGTTGACCGGCTCCACCCACCGGTCCACGGCGGCGTCCACGTCGGCGACGGTCCGGGCGCGCAGCAGCGCCGGCAGCGTGGCGAAGCCCAGCTCACCGGTGACGCGGGGCGGATAGCGGAGGCTGATCGCCTCGGGCGCGTCCGGCCCCCCGACCACCACCGGTCCCCGGTCGGTCTCGACGACCTCCACGTCGACCGGGTCGCCCCCGGCCACCATGATCGTCTCGGTGTGGGCCCGTGCCGGGCGCCACCCGTCCGGCCCGTACGCCTCGACGCCGCCGTCGTGGCGGCGCAGCCGCTCGGCGTAGAGGTCCTGGTAGTCGGCCATCGCGTTGGTGATCGCCCAGGCGACGTCGCCGGCGTGTCCGAAGTGGGCGGCGCCCGGCACCCCGGGCACCGCCAGGCCGACCACGTCGTACTCCGGGCAGGCCAGCCGGACCTGCTGGTAGATGCCGGGGTCCTCGATGTACCGGTGCGGGTCGCCGGCCAGCAGCGCGGCGCCGGTGGCGGTGCGGTCCCCGGCCAGCAGCCAGCCGTTGCTGCCGGAGCTGGTGGGCCCGTCGGCGTGGAACAGCGTCACGGCGTCCGGCCCGAGCCGCCGGGCGACGTGCTCGCGCCACAGCTTGGTGGGGAAGCCGGCGAACAGCACGTGGTGGGTGAGCCAGATCGCCAGCGGCGTCCACGGCTCCCACCGGCCGGGGGCGAGGCCGACGGCGGCGAAGCGGGGGTCGCGCGCCGCGCCGGCGGCCAGGCCGGCGTTGATCCCGTCGACGTACCGGGCCACCCAGGCGGCGGTGGCCTCGTCGAGCCGGGCGTGGCAGCGCCGGGCGGTGTCGTCGAGGCGGGCCTGCCGGGCGAACCGGTCCCACGGCACGGCGTCGGCGCCGAGGAACGCGGCGCTGGCGCCGAGCGACCGGTGCCGCTCGACCTCGATCTGCCACGCCCGGTCGTACGCGGTGACCCGGCCCTGCGCGTGGGCCAGTTCGCCGGGGTCGCCGGCCCGCAGGTGCGGCACCCCCCAGCGGTCCCGGAACACCCGGGCACCCACGCCGGCACTCCGCTGGGTGCCGACGCGCGAAGCCGCGCCGCCCGGTGGCGTGGTCCGCTCGGCCCGTCCGCTCACGCCGGGACCTCGCTCGCGGCCCGGCGGCGGGCCGCCGGCACGACCAGCGGGGTGCCGGTCTCCGGGTCGTCGATGACACGGCAGGGCAGCCCGAACACCTCCTCGACGAGGGCGGCCGTCACCACGTCGCGGGGCGGGCCGGCCGCGACCACCCGCCCGTCGCGCATCGCGACCAGGTGGGTGGCGTACCGGGCGGCGTGGTTCAGGTCGTGGAGCACCGCGACCAGCGTACGGCCCTGCTCCTCGTGCAGCCGTGCGCAGAGGTTCAGGATCTCGATCTGGTGGGCGATGTCCAGATAGGTCGTCGGCTCGTCCAGCAGGAGCAGGGGAGTCTGCTGCGCGAGGGCCATCGCCAGCCACACCCGCTGCCGCTGCCCGCCGGAGAGTTCGTCGACCGCGCGGTCGGCGAGGTCCGCGACGCCGGTGGCGGCCATCGACTGGGCGACCACCCGCTCGTCCTCGCGGGACCACTGCCGCAGCAGCCCCTGGTGCGGGTAGCGACCCCGGGCGACCAGCTCGGCGACGCCGATGCCGTCCGGCGCGACCGACGACTGCGGCAGCAGGCCGAGGGTCCGCGCGACGGCCCGCGCCGGCCGCCGCTGGATGTCCTCCCCGTCCAGCAGCACCGCCCCGACGGCCGGCTTGAGCATCCGCGACAGGGCCCGCAGCAGCGTGGACTTGCCGCACGCGTTCGGGCCGATGACCACGGTGAAGGAGTGGTCCGGGATGTCGACGGTCAGGTCGCGGGCGATGGTCCGCCGCTCGTACGCGAGGGTCATCGCGGTGCCGCGCAACCGGGACTGCATGCTCGGTGCTCCGTTCTCGTTCGTGGCCGTCCCCGCCGGCCCGGTCCGGGCCGTCACAGCCGGCCGGCCCGGCGCTCGCTGGCGAGGAGCCAGATCAGGTATCCGCCGCCGAGCACCCCGGTCACCACGCCCACCGGCAGTTGGTGGCCGGGGAAGCCGCGCTGCGCCACCTGGTCGGCGGCGACCAGCAGCAGCGCACCGAGGGCGGCCGAGGGCAGCAGGTTCGGCCCCGGCGCGCGGGTGAGCCGCCGGGCCAGGTGCGGCGCGGTGAGCGCGACGAAGTTGACCGGTCCGGCGGCGGCCGCCGCGAGGGACACCAGCAGCACCGCGGTGGCCAGCAGGGCCAGCCGCAGCCGCTGCACCGGGACGCCGAGCGCGCTGGCGGCATCGTCGCCCATCTCCACGAGCCGCAGCGCCGGCCCGGCGGCGGCCAGCACCGCCGTCCCCAGCACGGCCAGGGCGACCAGCAGCGGTACGGCGTGCGCCCAGCCGCGCCCGTCCAGGCTGCCGGTGAGCCAGAGCACGGCCCGGGCGGCGTCCATCAGCGGGGCGCGGGTGAGCAGCCACCCGTTGACGCCGGTGAGGATCGCGGCGACGCCGATGCCGACGAGGACCAGCCGGTACCCGTGCACGCCGCGTCGCCAGGCGAGCGCGTACACCAGCGCGCCGGTGGCGAGGCCGCTGGCCACGGCGGCGCCGGCCAGCATGGCGCTGGTGCCACCGAGGACGATCACGACGAGTGCGCCGGTGGCCGCGCCCTGGGTGAAGCCCAGGAGGTCGGGGCTGCCGAGCGGGTTGCGGACCAGCGACTGGAAGACCGCGCCGGCCAGCGCCAGCGCGGCGCCGACGGCGACGGCGGTGACCAGGCGGGGCAGCCGTAGCTCGTGGACGATGAAGTGCTCGGCCGGGGTGCCGCCGCCGGCCAGGGTGCGCAGCACGTCGGTGGCGCTCATCGGGTAGTCGCCGCTGCCCAGCGCGAGCACGCCCACCGCCAGGGTGAGCAGGGCACAGGTGGCGCCGACGGCGAGGGCGCGGGGACGCAGGCGCAGCGACAGCCCGCCGGGGGTACGCAGGACGATCACGGGTGCGCCACCCGCCCCCGCAGCACGAGCCAGAGGAAGAGCGGCCCGCCGAGCACGGCGGTCACCATGCCGACCTGGAGCTCGCCCGGCCGGCTCAGCACCCGGCCGACCACGTCGGCCCCGAGCAGGAGCACCGGCGCGAGCACCGCGCAGTACGGCAGCAGCCAGCGCAGGTCCGGCCCGGTGAGCGCGCGGACCAGGTGCGGCACGAGCAGGCCGACGAAGACGATCGGCCCGCAGGCCGCGGTGGCGGCACCGCAGAGCAGCGTGACCGCCGCGATGACCGCGCCGCGGATCAGGGCGGGTCGCGCGCCGAGCGCCCGGGCGGTGTCGTCGCCGAGCGCGAGCGCGTTGAGCGGCCGGGCGACGGCGAGGGCGACCAGCAGCCCCGCCGCGATGAACGGGGCGACCGTGCCGACGGTGGCGGCCTCGGCGCTCGCGAGGGACCCGACGGTCCAGAACCGCAGCCGTTCCAGCGAGGCCGTGTCGAGCAGCATGACCGCGCTCACGTACGAGTAGAGCGTCGCGTTGAGCGCCGCGCCGGCGAGGGCCAGCCGGGCGGGCGTGGCGCCGCGCCCGCCACCGACCACGTAGACGGCGGCCGTGACGGCGGCGGCGCCGAGCAGCGCGAACCAGACCTGCCCCCCGACGGTGGCGACGCCGACCAGCGCGGTGCCGGTGGCCACCGCCGCCGAGGCGCCGGCGTTGATGCCGAGCAGGCCGGGATCCGCGAGCGGGTTGCGGGTGAGCGCCTGCATGACCGCGCCGGCCACGCCGAGCGCGATGCCGGCGAGCAGGCCGAGCAGCGTACGCGGCAGCCGCATGCGGTGCACCACGGCGTACTCGGCGGCGGCCGGGTCGAACAGGCCCCGCCAGACGTCGGCGAGGGGGAGCGCCTTCGCGCCGACGGTGATGCTGAGCACCGCGACGGTGGCGAGCACGAGCGTGGCGGCGACGAGCCCGCCGGCCCGCGCGGCGGCACGACCGCGGCGCGACGGCGTGTCGGGGCCACCCGCGACGAGATCGGACAGTGGGGGGTGCGTGACGGACAGGGTGAACTCCGATGTGGTGCGGGACGCGGGGCTGGGCTTGACAGCGTCTTAGGTTAGGTTAACCTAACCCCGCTGTCCATGGTCATCGCGACCCCCGACCGAAAGACCTGCCATGTCGCATCCCGTGTCCGCCCGCCGACTCTCCCGTCGTGGCCTGCTCGCCGCCGCCGGTGGCGCCACCCTGGCCGCCCTCCTCGCCGGCTGCGGCCGTGACGACACCGACACCCCGTCCGCCGCCGCCACCTCGGGTGGGCCGTGGTCGTTCACCGACGACCGCCCGGAGAAGCTCACCGCCGCCACCCGCCCGACCCGGGTGGTCGCCTTCACCGGCGTGGCCGCCGCCCTGGTCGACTTCGGCCTCGACAAGCAGATCGTCGGCGTGTTCGGCGAGACCAAGCGTGCCGACGGCAGCAAGGACCCGCAGGCCGGCGACCTGAACGTCGAGGGCGTCGAGATCCTCGGCAACGTGTGGGGCGAGTTCAACCTGGAGAAGTACGCCGGCCTGCGCCCCGAACTGCTGGTCACCCACATGTACGACCCCGGTGCGCTCTGGTACGTCCCTGACGAGAGCAAGGACAAGATCGTCCCGCTCGCGCCGGTCGCCGCGATCACCACCGCGCGGGTGCCGATGACCAAGCCCATCGAGCGGTACGCGCAGCTCGCCGAGTCCCTCGGCGCCGACCTGTCGGCCTCGAAGGTCACCGACGCCAAGGCTCGCTTCGAGGCGGCCTCCGAGTCGGTCCGCCAGGCCGTGAAGGCCAACCCCGGCATCAAGGTGATGGCCTGCTCCGGCAGCCCCGACCTGTTCTACGTGTCAAACCCGAAGGTCAGCACCGACCTCATGTACTTCGCCGAGCTGGGCGTCGACATCGTGGTGCCCACCAAGCTGGAGGCCGGCGACTACTTCGAGGCGCTCAGCTGGGAGAACGCCGGGAAGTTCCCGGCCGACCTGATCCTGCTCGACAACCGCAGCACGGCGCTCCAGCCCAAGGACCTCGCCGCCAAGCCCACCTGGACCCAGCTTCCCGCCGTCAAGGCCAACCAGGTCACCGCGTGGGACGCCGTGCCGCGCTTCTCGTACGCGGGCGCCGCGCCGCTGCTGGAGAACCTCGCCACCGCCATCAAGGGCGCGAAGAAGGTCACCGCCTGAACCCGGAGCGTCCCGGCCGGCGGGGTCGCCGGCCGGGACGCCGCCTTTCGGGTCACAGTTCCTGGTACATGACGTGCAGGCCGACCCGGCCCAGCTCGGGGTGCCGGAACGCGCCCGGCACCGTGCCCACCACCGCGAAACCCTCCCGCCGGTAGAGGTCGACGGCCCGGGTGTTGCTCTCCACCACCGCGTTGAACTGCATCCCCGCGTACCCTCGGTCGCGGGCCCAGGCCAGGGCGTGCCGGCACAGCGCGGTCCCCACACCCCGACCCCGCGCCTCCCGGGCGACCATGAAGCTCGCCGTCGCGATGTGGTCGCCCGGACCGGGGCGGTTCGTGCCCATCTTCGCGGTGCCGAGCACCACGCCGCCGTCCACTGCGACGACCGTCCGGCCCGGCGGGGCCTCCACCCACATCGGGTACGCGGCCTCGGCGGTCAGGCCCGGATCGTACGGGAAGGTGTCGGCGGCCCGGACCACCTCCGCCACGATCGGCCACACCTGAGCCCAGTCGCCCTCGTCGAACTCGCGGATCCGCATCCGCTGCAAGCTAGGCGGCGGCGCGCCACCCCGCAACGCGATTCGCCGGCGGACGGCGGGCAAGATCGCGCTCGATCCGTGAAGTAGTGGCCTCAGGGCGTGTGGGCGTGTGCGATGCCACTACTTCCGTGTTCGAGCACGACCTTGCAGCCACGTGCCCCCGCGCCGGTCAGGAGCGGTCACGGTCGGACGCTACCCAGCCGCGGGGGGCGGCTCAGCCGGGGCGTACCCCGGTCGGCCGGTGGGTGGGCGTGCCGCTCGCGGCCCCGTTGCCGTCCGCCAGGCGGCTGAGTCCGGGGCGTACCCCGGTCGGCCGGTGGGCCGGGGCGCCGCCGTCGTGGTCGGCCGCCAGCCCGACGGTGGCCGCGGGGCGCAGCGGTGGCGCGGGCATCATCGGCGCGTCCCGGCCGGTGCCGCGACGGCCGTCGCCGTCCGGCGTCGCCGTCTCCTCGTGGTAGTCCTGCTCGACGTTGACCGCCCAGACGTCGTGACGCGTCCCCCGCGCGATGTTCTCGGCGGTCAGCATCGCCGTCAGCATCGAGTGGTCCTGGTTGTTGTAGCGGTGCATGCCGTTGCGCCCCACCGGGTGCACGTTCGGCACCTCGCGGGCCAGCCACTCCCGGATCACGTCGACGTTGCGCTGGTAGCGCTCGTCGTAGACCGGGTACGCCTTCGGCATCCGCACCACGTAGCCGGCCTCGACCACACCGGGGCGCACCAGCCCCAGCTTCTCCAACTCCGCCGTCGCCGAGGCGATCAGGTCCGCGTCGGGCGTCCGCCAGGTCTCGTCGTCCACCGACACGAAGTACTCCAGGCCGAGGCAGGTGCGGCCGTCCTTCACCAGGTGCGGCGACCAGGAGCCGAAGTTCTGGATCCGGCCGACCTGCACGCCCGGGTCGTGCACGTAGATCCAGTTGTCCGGGAACGAGAACTCGGCCGGGACCACCAGCGCCACGGTGAGGAAGTCCCGGTACCGCAGGTCCTCCGCGGCGGCCCGGACCTCCGGCGGCGGCGCCGGCCGCAACGCGGCCACCAGCTCGGAGATGGGCATCGAGGAGACGACGTGGTCGGCCGGCTCGGTCCGCCGCCCGCCGGCGCCCTCGACGCTGACCGCGACCGCCCGGCGGTGCTCCGGGTCCCGGTGTACGGCGGTGACCCACGTGCCGGTGTCCACCCGGCCGCCGCGCCGCCGGACCTCCTCCGCGCAGCGCTCCCACATCATCCCGGGCCCCAGCTTCGGGTACTGGAACTCCTCGATCAGGCTGGTCACGTCCTTGCGGTTGCGCTTCGGCAGCACCGCGTTGCGGACGGCCTTGGCCAGGGACAGGTTCTTGATCCGCTGCGCCGCCCAGTCGGCCTGCAACCGGTCGGCCGGCATCCCCCAGACCTTCTCCGTGTACGTCTTGAAGAAGATCGAGTACAGCCGCCAGCCGAACCGCGCCGACACCCACCCCTCGAAGTGCGACTGGTCCCGTGGCGGCCGCAGCCGGGCCCGCGCGTACGAGCCCATGCACCGCGCGGCCTCCCACAGCCCCAGGTTCCGCAGGGCGTTGGCGGCGCTCAGCGGATAGTCGTAGAGCGCACCCCGGTAGTAGATCCGGCTCATCCGCGGCCGGAGCAGGAAGTCCTCGTCGGGGAGGATCTCGTGCCAGAAGTCCTCGACCCGGGACACCTTCGTGAAGAAGCGGTGCCCGCCGATGTCGAAGCGCCACCCGTCCCGCTCCACGGTCCGGCTGATCCCGCCGACCACCTCGTCGGCCTCGAACACCCGCACCGGGGCGCCCCACCGGAGCAGTTCGTACGCTGCGGTCAACCCCGCCGGACCCGCACCGATCACCACGGTGCCGTGCTCGTCGCCCATACGTCCCGCCTCCGTACCCCGTCGACACCCCGTCGACCGGACGGCCGGCCGCTTACCCGGCACGGCGGCGATGTCACCTGCCGACCCGCAGGTGTCGACGGCCCTTATCGGGGTACGCGGCACCGTTCGTGAGGGGGACGCTCGGGGGACGAATGGCCGGCGGGGGACGGGTGCGACGACTGCTCGCGCGGGTGCCCGCCCCCTGGCCGTACGTGCTCGCGGTCTTCGTCGGCACGAAGGTCGTCCTCAGCCTGGTCGGCGTCCTCGCGCTCGCCGCCTTCGACGAGATCCCGTGGTCGCCGCCACCGGACGAGGGGGTGATGCGCCAGCAGCAGCGGGAGGTCTCACCGCACCGGTGGCTCTCGCTCTGGTTCGCCTGGGACTCGTTCCTCTACGACCACCTGGTCCGCGTGCCGCTGGACGAGCCGTGGCGGGACTTCGGCTTCCCCCTGCTGTACCCGTTCCTCGCCCGGCCGATCGCCCCGCTGCTCGGCGGCGACACCGCGCTGGCGTTGCTGGTCGTGGCCAACGCGGCCCTCGTCGGCATGCTGTACTACGCCCACCGCCTCGGCGAGCGCCTGCTCGGCAACGGCAGTGGCGGCAACAGCGGCAACGACCGCGGCGGCGCCGGCGGCACCGGCGACGGAGGCGACGACCGTGGCAGCGGCGACGCGGCCGCCCGGCGGCTCGTCCGCTACCTGGTGCTGCTGCCGGCCGCGTTCCTGTTCCACGCGGCGCTGACCGAGTCGCTCTTCCTCTGCCTGGCCCTGGCCACCTTCTACTACGCGGAGGACCGGCGCTGGCTGCTGGTCGGGGTGATCGGCTTCTTCCTGGCGCTGAGCCGGTCGGCCGGGTTCTTCGTCGTCGTCCCGCTGGCCCTGGTGCTGCTGCGGCAGCACGGCTACCGGCTCGGCCCACGCGTCCTCTGGACGTACCTGCGCACCGGCTGGCCGCTACTGCTGGTGCCCGCCGGCTGGCTCACCTTCATGGCGTTCTGCCGGTGGCAGAGCGGCGACTGGTTCGCCTACAAGCACACCCAGGAGGAGGGCTGGGGCATCCGCGTGCAGAACCCGCTCGGCGTGCTCTGGCACGGCCTGACCGGGTCGGCACCGCGCGACGCCCTACGGGTCTGGATCGCCGTCGTGGTCCTGGCCGTCCTGGTCGCCGGCGCCCGCCGGCTCGGGCTGCCCTACCTGGTGTACGGCGTGATGATGGTCCTCGTGCCGGTGTCCATGGGACCACCGGTCTACAAGAGCCTGCTGCGCTACCTGCTCGCGGTCTTCCCGGTGGCCCTGGTGCTCGCCCGCTGGGCCCGGCGGGTCACCGTCGACGTCTGGTTGACCGCCGCCCTCGCCCTGCTCCAGGGTGCGCTGTTCGTCGTGTGGCTCGCGTACTGGACGCACTTCATCATCTGACCGGGCCGGCGCTGTCGCGGCGGACCAGTTCGGCCGGGAGCACCTCGACCCGGGGGGCCGGGCCGCCCGCGTCCAGCGCCAGCGACATCGCCCGGACCCCCATCTCCACCAGCGGCAGCCGGACCGTCGTCAGGGCCGGGGTGACGTCGCGGGCGATGGGCATGTCGTCGAAGCCGGTCACCGTCACCTCCCGCGGCACCGCCACGGAGCGCGCGCGCAGGGCGGCGAGCGCCCCGATCGCCATGGTGTCGTTGAGGGCCACGATCGCGGTGATCCCCGGCTCCGCGTCGAGCAGGTCACCGGTCGCGGCGACCCCGCCGTCCCGGTCGAACTCCGCGTACCGGATGCGCCGCTCCGGCAGGTCGCGGCCGTGCTCGGCGAGCGCGGCGCGCAGCCCGGCGAGCCGGTCGGTCGTGGTGGTGAGCACCTCGGGGCCGGCGACCACGCCGATGGCGCGGTGCCCGAGCCGGCACAGTTCGGCGCCGAGCAGCCAGCCGCCGGTGCGGTTGTCCGGCATCACCGCGTCACCGGAGTGCTCGTGCCGCCCGATGACCGCCACCCGGCCGCCGGTCGCCTCGTACGCGGTCAGCTTCTCGTTGAGCAGGCGGGTGAACGCCGCGTCGTGGTACCCGGAGCCGGCCAGGATGATCGCCGCCACCTGCTGCCCCCGCAGCAGCTCGACGTACTCCAGCTCCCGGTCCGGGTCCCGGTAGCTGTTGCAGATCATCAGCAGCCGCCCCTGGGCGCCGGCGACCCGTTGCAGCCCCCGCGTGACCTCGGCGAAGTACGAGTCGGAGACGTCGTGCACGATCACGCCGACGGCGGTGCGCTGCGGGCGGGCGAGCAACTGGGCGTGCGCGTTCGGGACGTACTGCAACTCGGCGACGGCGCGCAGCACCCGCTCGCGCAGCTCGTCGGTGACCGGCTTGCTGCTGCCGTTGATGACCCGCGACGCGGTGGCGGGGGAGACGCCGGCCCGCCGCGCCACGTCCGACAGGGTCGCCATTCCCGCCCCTCTCGCTCCATCGACGGTCGTTTCACGGTACCGGATCAAGGAATGGGCCGGCCTGCACCGGATCGCCGGCCGGGCGACGATGGACCGATGAGCGAACGCCGGGTCGACCTCGACCGCCTCGGGGCGTGGCTGATCAAGGGCAACGCCGACCAGTCGGACCTGGCCGCCCGGTTCACCCGTGAGCCGCACGTGCGGAGCTGGTGCGTGCGGCCGGGGTACCGCGCACCGCTGATGGCCCCCGGGCAACCGGCCGTGTTCTGGGCCAGCGGTAGCCGGGGCCGGCTGCGGTACGGCGTGTGGGGCACCGGGCGGGTGGCCGGCGCGCCCGTACCCGGGGACGGCACCTGGACCGTACCGCTCGACCTGACCATCCTGCCCGAGTCGGACCGGCTCGCCCGCGAGGTGCTGCGCGCGGACGGGCGGCTCGCCACGGCGGAGGTCCTGCGCCAGCCGCAGGCGGCGAACCCGTCCTTCCTCACCGTGGCCGAGTACGCCGCGCTGTGCGAGCACCTGACCGCACGCCGGTGAGCCCGACCGGTGGCCTTCACGTGATCCACCTCCCGGCGTCGATCCGGTGGTGCCCCGGTTCCGTACCCCAGAACCCGGGCGCACCGGTCGGCGGACGGCCCCGGCAGCGACGGAGCGCGCATGGTGACGGTACGGGTCGGGCGGAACGCGGGACGGGCGCCGGTCCTTTCGGGCCGGCCGGCGGGGTGGCGGCGGTCCGTCCTGGTGGTGGCGGGCGACGCGGTGGAGGCCGCCACGACGCGGACGCACCTGGAACGGGCCGGCTACGAGGTCGGACTCGCGTCGGACGCGCGGCGCGGACTGGACCGGTGGCGCTCGGAGCGTCCGGACCTGGTCGTCGTCGGGCGGCGGCTGCCCCCGCTCGACGGGGCCGACTTCTGCCGCATCCTGCGGTCCCGGTCCGACGTGCCGATCCTCGTCCTCGTCGACCCGCCCGCACCGGACCGCCCGCCGGCGGGGCCGCCCGGCCGGCCACCGGACACCCTGGACACCGCCGACGACGCCGACGAGACGGTGCGGGCCCTGGACGCCGGCGCGGACGACGTGCTGGCCGTGCCGTACCCCGTTCCGGAGTTCGCCGCCCGGGTCCGGGCGCTGCTGCGGCGCGCGCCGGCGCCCGGCGCGGACGTCGTCCTTCGGGTCGGTGCCCTGGAGATCGACACCCGTGCGGTCGAGGTCCGCCTCGGCGGGGCCCGGGTCGACCTGACCGCGCGGGAGTTCGACATCCTGGTCGTGCTGGCCCGGGCGACCGGTCGCGTCCACAGTCGACGCCAGATCATCGACCTCGCGTACGGGGCCGACCGGCACGTCTCCGACCGGGCGGTGGACGCGCACATGGTCAACCTGCGGCGCAAGCTGGACGCGGTCACACCGGGCACGCCGTACCTGCGCACCGTGCACGGACGGGGTTACCTGCTGGCCGATCCGCCGTGACCGGCGCGGGATCTGTCGGTGGGCGTCCCTACAGTGCCCGGCATGGTGATGGTGAGGTTCGTCGACGAGACGACGTCCGGCGCCCGGGACGAGGCGTGGCATCTGGAGATCTTCGAGGAGCGGCTGTCGCTGCGGGAGCTGATCCGTCGCCGCGTGTTCCAGGAGGTGGCCGAGCACAACGCCCGCCAGCCCGAGGTGTTCCGGGGGCTGGTGCGGCCGGGTGGCACCGAGCGCACGCTGAACGGCTACCGGATGCCGGAGCGGCGCCGGGTCGACGCCGAGGAGCAGTTCGCCCGGGCGGTGGAGGCGTTCACCCGCAACGGGTTCGTGGTGCTCGTCGACGACCGGCAGGTGGAGGAGCTGGACGTCGAGGTCGACCTGCGCGCCGGCACCGAGGTGTGCTTCCTCAAGCTCGTCCCGCTGGTGGGTGGCTGATGGCCGTCCTGCCGTCTGTCCTGCGCCGACTCACCAGCACCGAGCAGGGCCTGCGCGAGCAGCTCGATGCGGCCTCCCGGTGTTGGACGTACTGGCCGCTCGACCAGCTCGCCTGGCTGTGCCGGGAGGTGCGGCGGGTCGACGGCGAGCTGCCCGGTCACGCCGTCGCGGTGGCCCGCCGCACGGTGCTGGCGACGTACCACACCAGCGGCCCGCTGCACGACGTGCTGGCCACGGTGGACGCGCCGCCGCTCAGCCCCGGCGAGGCGTGGGCCGACCGGGTGCTCGCCGACCTGCCCGGCCTCGGGGCGGGCTGGCCGGAGCTGGTGACCCACGCGCTGACCGCCACGTCGGCCCGCCCGTCGACCCGCTGGGAGCGGCAGGCCCGCGCCCTGCTCGACGAGGTGGGCCCCACCGCGTACCGGGAGACGGTGACCGGATGGCTGGGCCTGGTCGGGCGGCCCCGCACCTTCCCGCTCGACCGGGGTGAGTACGACCCGGACGTCGCGCACGCGTACGACCCGTACAACGCCACCGCCCTGCGGGGCCTGGTGTGGCTGCTCGCCCTGGCCGCCGACGGGCCGGCCGACGCCGCCACCGCGCGGACGCTCGGCGGCCTGGTGGAGACGTCGCTGCGCAAGGTCGCCGGCATCGGGCCGCGCAACCCGAAGGTCGCCAACGCCGCGGTGTGGGCGCTGTCCCGGCTGGACGGCGACGACGCCCTCGCCCAGCTCGCCCGTCTCGCCACCCGGGTCACCTACAAGGGCACGCTCAAGGAGCTGACCGCCGCGCTGGACCGGCGCGCCGAGGCCCTCGGCCTGTCCCGGGCCGAGGTGGAGGAGCTGGCGGTGCCGACGTACGGGCTGACCGAGGTGGGCCGCCGGGTGGAGCGGCTCGGCGACGCCGAGGCGGAGCTGACCGTCGCCGCCGGATCGGTGTCGCTGACCTGGCGCACCGCCGCCGGTCGGGTGGTGAAGAGCCCGCCGGCGGCCGTGCGGCGCGACCGCCCCGAGGAGCTGCGCGAGCTGAAGGCGGCGGTGAAGGACGTCGAAAAGATGCTGGCCGCCCAGGCCGAGCGCCTCGACCGGCAGCTCCTCGGCCGGCGCAGCTGGCCGTACGCGCCGTGGCGCGCCCGCTACCTCGACCACCCGCTGGTCGGCACCCTGGGCCGGCGGCTGATCTGGCTGGTCGACGGCCAGCCGTGCGGGTTCGCCGACGGCGCGCTGCGGACCCTCGACGGCGAGCCGGTGACGGCGGCCGACGACGCGACCGTGACGCTGTGGCACCCGATCGGGCGGGACGTGGCCGAGGTCCTGGCCTGGCGCGCGTGGCTGGAACGGCACGGCGTCGTGCAGCCGTTCAAGCAGGCGCACCGCGAGGTCTACCTGCTGACCGCCGCCGAGGAGCGCACCGGGGTCTACTCGAACCGGTTCGCCGCCCACGTCCTGCGCCAGCACCAGTTCCACGCGCTCGCCGCCGTGCGGGGCTGGCGCAACCGGCTGCGGCTGATGGTCGACGACGAGTACCCGCCGGCGACCCGGGAGCTGCCCGAGTGGGGCCTACGCGCCGAGTTCTGGGTCGAGGGCGCCGGCGACGAGTACGGCGTGGACACCAGCGAGTCGGGGGCGTACCTGCGGGTCGTGACCGACCAGGTGCGCTTCTACCCGCTGCGCGCTCCGGAGAACCTGGCCCACGCCGGCGGTGGCGGGTACGAGCAGTGGGTGCGCGGTGGTGACGGGCCGGTCGCGCCGCTGCCGCTGGACCAGGTCCCGGCGCTGGTGCTCAGCGAGGTGATGCGCGACGTGGACCTGTTCGTCGGTGTGGCGAGCGTCGGCAACGACCCGACGTGGTCCGACGGCGGACCCACCGGCCGGTACCGCGAGTACTGGCACTCGTACGGGTTCGGTGAGCTGTCGGCCACCGCGGAGACCCGCCGCGACCTGCTCGCCCGGCTGGTGCCCCGGCTGGCGGTGGCCGACCGGTGCCAGGTGGACGGCCGCTTCCTGCGGGTGCGGGGCGACCTCCGCGAATACAAGATCCACCTCGGGTCGGGCAACATCCTGATGAGCCCCAACGACCAGTACCTGTGCATCGTCCCGAAGCAGACGGTGGAGGCCGGGCCGACCGGCGTCTTCCTCCCGTTCGAGGGCGACCGGATGCTCGGCGTCATCCTCAGCAAGGCGCTGCTGCTCGCCCGGGACACGCAGATCACCGACCCGACCATCACCTCGCAGATCCGCCGCCGCTGACGGCGGACGGCCGGGGTGGTGCCACCGGCACCATCCCGGGCGGGGCTATTCCGTGCGAACAGACAACGGGCTGCGGCGGCGGCCATGATCGGCAAGGATGGAAGCCCGCCACCCGGGGGAGGTCTCAGTGTTCACGCTGCCGTTGACCGAGGACGCGGTCCTGCGTCCGCTGGAGCCCTGGCGGGCCGAGGAGTTCCTCGCCCACCTGGACCGGGCCCGGGAGCACATCCGGCCCTGGGTCGGGCCGTCGTTCGTGGCGACCGACCTCGACTCGGCCCGCGCGGTGCTCCAGCGCCACGCCGACCGCTGGGCCCACGACGCCGGCGGCATCTGGGGAGTGTGGGACCGGGGCACGCTCGTCGGCGGGGTGCTGTTCGTGTCCTTCGACGCCACCCTCGGGCTGTGCGAGGCGGGGTGCTGGCTGGAGCCCGCGGCCGAGGGGCGGGGGCTGGTCAGCCGAGCGGTGACCCACCTGCTCGACTGGGCCGTCCACGAGCGCGGCATCCAGCGGGTGGAGTGGCGCTGCAACGCGCGCAACGGGCGCAGCATCGCCGTGGCCCGGCGGCTCGGGTTCTCCCTCGACGGCACGCTGCGCTCGGTCTACCCGGCGCCGGCGGGCGAGGGGCGGGTCGACATGGAGGTCTGGTCGGTGCTCGCCGACGAGTGGCGGGCGCGGGCGGCGTCAGAGGTGGTCGAGCACCGCGTGCAGTGACCGGGGTGCCCGGTCCGGGTGCAGCGCGTCGACCAGCAGCCGCGCGTACGCGGCCTTGCGGCCCGAACGGGTGCCGATGAAGCGACGCAGCTGCGCCTCGACCGGTCGTCCCCGCTGCGCGGGCTGCCGCTGGAACAGGTCCCACGAGTGCAGATCACCGGCCGCCGTGAGGACCGCCCGTACCCCGTCCACCCCGGCGGCCCGGATCAGTTCGTCCTCCAGGTCGGCGACGCAGACGTGGAAGCCGCACGCCGCCAGGTCGGCGCGGGTGAGGGCGGCGCCGAGACCGGCGCGGGCCAGGCCGCGCCGGACGAACCCCTCCTCCGGCGCGTCGTAGAGGCCGGCGAGCCGAAGGCCGAGACCCCGTGGCCCGAGCGCGTCGAGGAAGTGGCCGACGTTGGTCACGCCGCCCATCGGCAGCACGCGGACCCCCTCGGCCGGCAGGTCCCGCCCCACCTGGGCGGCGAGCGTCTCCAGGGCGACGCGGTCGCTGGCGCCCTCGACGAGCACGACCGCGCGGACGTCGTCACCGAGAGCCGGCACGAGGGCCCGTGTGGACGGCCCGGGGCCGGGCGGTGACGTCGATACCGGTCCGTGCACGGGCACCTCCTCGCCCGCCATCATCGTGCGCGGGACACGGCCCCGCCCAGTGAATTCCGGGCGGGGCCACACCGGTGCGTCAGGGCAGGGCCTTGAGGAACGGCCCGTGGTTGAGCCGGAACTCCCAGTTGTAGTACCGGTCCCAGTTGATCGACCAGGTCATCAGTCCCCGGAAGTTCGGGTTGGTGCCGCTGCGCGGGGCGTACGAGCCGCAGCTCTGGCCCCGCACCAGGCAGGTGACGGCGGCCTGCACGCCCGCCGGCGCCACGTACCCGTTGCCGGCGCTGACCGACGACGGCGCGCCGAAGGCGACCTGGTCCTCGCGCAGCGCGGGGAAGACGCGCTCCGCGTTGCCGGCGACCGGGAAGCCGGCGAGCAGCATGTCGGTCATCGCGATGTGGAAGTCCGCACCGCCCATGGTGTGGTACTGGTTGTCGAGCCCGACGATCGGTCCGGAGTTGTAGTCCTGCACGTGCAGCACCGTGAGGTCGTTGCGCAGGGCGTGGATCACCGGCAGGTACGAGCCGGCGCGCGGGTCCTGCCCGCCCCACGGGCCCGGCCCGTAGAACTGGTAGCCGAGCTGCACGAAGAACGTCTCCGGCGCCATGGTGAGCACGAAGTTCGCCCCGTACCGCTGCTTGAGCGCGCGGATCGCGGCGATCAGGTTGACGATCACCGGCGTGGTGGGGTTGCGGAAGTCGGTGTCGCCGGCGTTCAGGTAGAGCGAGTGCCCCTCGAAGTCGATGTCGAGGCCGTTCAGGCCGTACCGGTCGATGATCGCCGAGACCGACCGGACGAAGGTGTCCCGTGCGGCGGTCGTGGTGAGCTGGACCTGGCCGTTCTGCCCGCCGATGGACAGCAGCACCTTCTTGCCCTGCTGCTGCTTGGCGCGGATCGCCGCGATGAACTCGGCCTCCGTCTCGACGCCCGGGCACTCGGCCGCCGGGCAGAGCTGGAAGCGGATGTCGCCCGAGGTCACGCTGGTGGGCTCACCGAAGGCGAGGTTGATGATGTCCCAGTCGGCCGGCACGTCGGCCATCCGCAGGTACCCGGAGCCGTTGGCGAAGCTCGCGTGCAGGTAGCCGATCAGGGCGTGCTTCGGCAACCCGCCAGGGGGCGGGGTGGTCGGCGGCGGCGTCGTCGGCGGCGGTGTGGTGGGCGGTGCGGTGGTGGGCGGGGGCGTGGTCGTGGGTGGGCTGGTCGGGGTGCCGCCGCCGCACGGCGCGCCGTTGAGCGTGCAGTCGGTGGGGGAGCCGGACCCGGTGGCGAGGAAGCCGAACGAGACCGAGGCGCCCGGCGCGACGGTGCCGTTCCAGGACCGGTTCGTGAAGGTGTGCCGCCCGCCGGAGCTGGTCACCGTGGCGTCCCAGTACGAGCCGAGGGTGGTGCCGGCGGGCAGGGTGAAGGCCACCTGCCAGCCGGTCAGTGTGCTCGTGCCGCCGTTGGTGATCGTGTACTTCCCCTCCCATCCGGTGCCCCAGTCGGAGGTCTTGACGAACGTGGCGGTGGGACCGGCCGCCCGGGCGGGCGCGGCCAGGACCAGCGTGGTGCCGGCGACGGTGACGAGGGCCGCGACGGCGGCCAGCAACAGATTTCGGGCAGGGCGACGCATCCGGACCTCCCGGTACGTGGGGCCGTCGGATCGACGGATGCACAATTATTAGGATTGTTAACTGTAGTTGTCCAGGCTCCGACATGGACGGTTTCTGTCGTACCCCGGAGGCACCATGCATCCATGGCTGTCCCCGCCCTCACCCCTGACGCCGGCCGGCCGCGCTCCGTGCCGCTCCGCGAGGCGCGCACCCGGTTCACCCAGCTCGTCGCCCTGGCCGAGCTGACCGACACGGTCACCGTCCTCACCCGCGACGGCGATCCCCGGCCGGTCGCCGCGATCGTCCCGGCCGCCGCCGCCCGCACCGCCGCCCAGGCCCGCGCCGACGCCGACCGCCTCGCCGCCGTCACCGCCGGCTGGGCCCGCCGGCTCGACGAGGCCCACCGGCGTGGTGCCCAACGGCATGCCGCCGAGCTGCGCGCCGTGACCGCCGCGCTCGCCGAGGCGTGGGCCGAGCTCGACCGGCGGGTCCCGCCGGGCACCGACCCGGCGCTCGCCCGGCTGCGTGCCGCCCACACCGACCTGCTGGCCGGCTGAGCCGCCGCACCGGGGCCCTGGGCCGCCGCGGGCCTGTGCCGGCGCCACGCCGCGGCTCACACCGCCGGGTACGCGTGCGTCTCCGCCGCCTTCACCGCGGCCCAGACCCGCTGGCCGGGCACCAGGCGTAAGGCGGCGACGGCGGCGGGCGTGACGTCGGCGGCGACGGTGATCGGCCCGTCCAGTTGGACGCGCAGGTTGTCGCCGTGCCGCTGCACGCCCGCCACGGTCGCCGGCCAGGTGTTGCGCGGGCTGCCGTCGGGCCGGGCGGGGTGCAGGGCCACCGCCGATGGCCGGAACGCCACGAAGGCGTCCCCGTCGAGCCGGTCGGCGACGGTGAGGACGAGCCCGTCGGCGACCCGGACGCCATGCCCCTCGGCGCGGCCCCGGTGCAGGTTGAGGCCGACCAGGCGGGCCACGTAGTCGGTCCGGGGCCGCGCGGTCACGCTCGCCGCGTCGCCCTCCTGCACCACGCGGCCACCCTCCACGATGACCAGCCGGTCGGCGAGCACCAGCGCGTCCAGCGGATCGTGCGTGACCAGCACCGTGGCGCCCGGGTGGGCGGCGAGGTGCCGGTGCAGCTCGGCGCGGGTGTCCAGCCGGGTGCGCGCGTCCAGCGCGGCGAGTGGTTCGTCCAGCAGCAGCAGTGCGGGCGCGACCGCCAGGGCGCGGGCCAGGGCCACCCGCTGCGCCTGCCCGCCGGAGAGCTGCCGGGGCCGCCGGTGGGCGTGCTCGGCCAGCCCCACCCGGTCCAGCCAGGCGCGGGCCGTCTCTCGCGCGGAGCGCCGGTCGGCGCCGTGCCGGCGCGGCCCGAAGGCCACGTTGTCCAGCGCGGTCAGGTGCGGGAAGAGCAGGT
Source organism: Micromonospora thermarum (assembly GCF_012034245.1). Taxonomy (GTDB): domain Bacteria; phylum Actinomycetota; class Actinomycetes; order Mycobacteriales; family Micromonosporaceae; genus Micromonospora; species Micromonospora thermarum. The sequence goes on from NZ_JAATEO010000024.1 coordinate 40,162, forward strand.
AGTCCTGGAAGACCACGCCGACCGAGCGCCGTTCGGTGGCGGTGAACGCGCGCCGGTCGGGTCGGTCGAGGTCGGTGCCGTCGACGGTGACGTGGCCGGCGGTCAACGGCTGGAGGCCGGCGAGCGCCCGCAGGGCGGTGGTCTTGCCGGCGCCGTTCGGGCCGAGCAGCGCCACCACCTCGCCGGCCGCCACGCGCAGCGGCACGTCCAGGCGGAACCCGCCCCGGTCCACGACGAGGTGCGCGTCGAGCAGGTGTGCGGTCACGGCGCGGTGATCCAGCGGTCGCGCAGGCCGGCCAGGATCGCGACCGAGACGACGAGCAGGATCAGGCTGAGCACGACGGCCGACTGCACGTCCGTCTCCAGCGCCAGGTACACCGCGAGCGGCATCGTCTGCGTCCGGCCCGGGTAGTTGCCGGCGAACGTGATCGTGGCACCGAACTCGCCCAACGCCCGCGCCCAGCACAGCACCGCGCCGGCGGCCAGCCCCGGAGCCACCAGGGGCACGGTGACGTGGGTGAACGTCGTCCAGCGGCCCGCGCCCAGGGTCGCCGCCGCCTCCTCGTACCGGCGGTCGGCGCCGCGCAGCGCCCCCTCCACGGCGATGACGAGGAACGGCATGGCGACGAACGCCTCGGCGAGCACCACCCCCGTGGTGGTGAACGGCAGCGTGATCCCGAACGTCGAGTCGAGCCAGCCACCGAGCAGGCCGCGCCGCCCGAACACCAGCAGCAGCGCCACGCCGCCGACCACCGGCGGGAGCACCAGCGGCACGGTCACCAGGGCGCGGACCAGGCGCCGGCCGGGGAACTCCACCCGGGCGAGCAGCCACGCCAGCGGCACCCCGAGCACCAGGCAGAGCAGCGTCGCCAGGGTGGCGGTGAGCAGCGACAGCCGCAGCGCGGTGAGCACCCCCGGTTCGGCGAGCCGTTGCGGCAGGGTGCTCCACGGGGTCCGGGCCAGCAGGCCGGCGAGCGGCAGGACGAGGAACACCAGGCCGAGCAGGGCCGGCAGCAGCAGTGCCACCGGTACGCCGCCCGCCCGCCCGCGTACGCCGATGGCGGGCCGCCGCCGCGCGGTCGGCGTCCCGGTGCCCGCGACCGTCACGGCGCCCGGAACCCGGCCCCGGTGAGCACCGCCTGCCCGGGCGCGGACCGCACGTACGCGACGAAGGCCCGCGCGCCGGCCCGGTTCGGGGCGTCGGCCAGGACGGCGATCGGGTAGTCGTTCACGGCCCGCGCGGACTCGGGGAACTCGACGGCCGTCACGTCGGCGCCGGCGGCGCGCGCGTCGGTGCGATACACGAGTGCGGCGTCCACCTCGCCCAGCCGCACCTTCGCCAGTGCCGCCTTCACGTCCTGTTCGAGGGTGACCGGGGTCAGCGTGACCCGGGCCGCGTCGAGGGCGGTGCGGGCCGCCGCGCCGCACGGGACCTGCTCGGCGCAGAGCGCCACCTTCAGCCCCGGCCGGGCCAGGTCGGGCAGGCCGCGCACGCCCTCGGGGTTGCCGGGCGCGACCGCGACGACGAGCTGGTTGCGGACGAAGACGGCGGGCTCGCCGTCGGCGCCACCGGCCTCGGTGACGGTAGCCATGTTGCGCGGCGAGGCGGAGGCGAAGACGTCGGCGGGGGCGCCCTCGGTGATCTGCGTGGCGAGGGCGGAGCTGCCGGCGAAGTTGAACACCACGGTGGTGCCGGGGTTGGCGGCCTCGAAGTCCCGTCCGATCCGGGTGAACGACTCGGTGAGCGACGCGGCGGCGAAGACGGTCACCGTCCCGGTCACGCCGCCGGCGGATCCGCCCGCGTCCGTGGACCCGCCGTCTCCGCAGCCGGCCAGGGCGAGCGTGGCGACGACGGCCACCGCGGCGGCACGGACCACACGTGCTCTCACGACGCGTGCCTTCCCCGGGGACCGGCCGCTGGCGTGGCACGCTCCACCACCACCGTCGTGGACTTGATCACGGCGACCGCGAGGGACCCGACCCGCAGGTCCAGCTCGTCGACCGCCTCCCGGCTCATCAGCGAGACGATCCGGAACGGGCCGGCCTGGATGTCGACCTGCGCCATCACGGTGTCCTTGACGACGTTGACGACGATCCCGCGCAGCCGGTTGCGGGCCGACGACGCGTCCGCCCGCTCGTCCGGGTCGGCCGCCTGGGCCCGGGCGAACGCGGCGAGGTCGGCCCCGTCGACCGTGCGGTGGCCGTGCTCGTCGCGGACCGCCCGCAGGCGGCCGGCGTCCACCCAGCGGCGCACCGTGTCCGCGCTGACGCCGAGCAGCTCGGCCGCCTCCCCGATCCGGAACATCGCCACGGAGGAGACCCTAATCTCTCGCATCCGCGAGCGAAACATCCGACTCCGGCTCGCTGCTGCACGCCCGCACACCCGACGGGCCCAGCATCCGCGAGAAGGGGGCCGGCGTGCCGGCGGAAGCCGCCGGTGCGGGCCACGTATCCACCGACGGCATCGGCCGGCGGCGGTCGTGGCTCTGGACAACAACCGGCGACCGGGCGCAACGGCCGCCACACCTGCGTGATCGACAGGGCTCGGCGCGGCCGGGTGAGGAGGGCCACCGCCGGTGGGCGCGGTCTCGTGGCGGGCGCGGCGTCCCGCTAGTGCGGTGTCCACTAACGTTCACCGGGTTTCGGTGGTCGCTGTGGATCCTCGCTTTTCGGGCGAGCGACTCCCCGCCGGTGTGGTGGGGCGGGCCCCCGCGGGCCAACTGGTCCTCGCGCGGCCCGGGGTGGGCGGCGGGGGTCACGCCGGGACCGACCGGCGCCCTGCCGCGATGTCGAGGACGCCGCGGGGGTCGCCGACGTGCAGCACACCAACCCGCTGGCGCACCGCCCACGAGACGACGGTGGCGGCGGCTTCGTGCTGGGCCTGGCGGACGCGGCGCCGGTGCCGGCCCTCCACCAGACGGGCACGGCGACGGTACTGGCGCCACCGCCGCGACCCCCGCTGACCCGGCTTCGGGGCCCGGCGGGCGGCGGCGCGGCGGCGGGCTTTGCTGTCGGCCAAATGCATGCGGTGCTCGGCGCGGATCGCCCGCCCCGACACCAACAACCCGTCCCCGTTCGGGCCGGCCACCGCATACGGGTGGATCACACCGAGGTCCACCCCGGCCACCCGGCTCGGATCCGGTCCTTCACCGCCCGGATAGGTGGCGACCGGGACTTCCGCGGTCACGTCCAGGAACAACCGGCCGCCCTCACACAGCAGCGTGATCGACCGGACCTGCTCGAGCGGGTACCCGCACCTCGCGGGCCAACCGCACCCACAACCGACCGCTCCCCGTCGCGGCCGGGACGCGCACCCGGCGCCCATCGAGGGTGAAGGTGCCGTGATACCAACGCACCGGCACCAGCCCACGCCGCCGACGCGGAAACCGCGCCGATGAATCACCGTCGCGGCGGCGTTTCGCCGCCGCGAACCACGCATCCGAAAACCGGCGCAACACCGACCGGGCACCCGTGCTGTCCAACTCGCCGAACGTGCCCGGCCCCGACCCCGCCAACTCCCGACACAACTCCTGACAGCCCACCAGCGGGCCGTCACCACGGCGACGCCGCCACGCGTTCACCTCCAACACACACGCCCACACGTCACCGGCCGAACGCAGCAGCCCGAAACACCGCCTCCACTGCCCCACCGTCACCCGAACCGCCACCCGGGCCGTGCGGTGCACCACCCGCCCAGCGGACCGATCCCGACGACGAGGCACGAACCATAGCCAACAACACCCGTACGACACTTCCGTTCCGACACCGCCCGGCGAACGTCTGTGGTCACCGCGCTAGCCTCGGCGGGGTGGCGCAGCGGCGCCGCCTTGAGCAGCGGAGGAAGCCCGTGCGTGCCACCGTGATCCACGCGCCGTTCGACATCCGGATCGAGGAGGTGCCGGACGCCGCCGTCCGGAACCCGACCGACGCGGTCGTCCGGGTCGTGCAGGCGTGCGTCTGCGGCAGCGACCTGTGGGCGTACCGGGGGGTGGCCGCGCGCCAGCCGGGACAGCGGATCGGGCACGAGTTCCTCGGCGTGGTCGAGGAGACCGGCGCCGAGGTGAGCTCGGTCCGCCGGGGTGACCTGGTGGTGGCGCCGTTCGTCTGGTCGGACGGCACCTGCGACTTCTGCGTCGAGGGCCTGCACACGTCCTGCCCGCACGGCGGCTTCTGGGGCGAGCCCGGCTCGGACGGGGGCCAGGGCGAGGCGGTGCGCGTCCCGTACGCCGACGGCACGCTGGTGCGGCTGCCCGCCGAGGCGGCCGGCGACGACCCGCTGCTCACCGCGATCCTGGCGCTGTCCGACGTGATGTCCACGGGGCACCACGCCGCCCTCGCCGCCGGTGTGCGGCCCGGTGCGACCGTGGCCGTCGTCGGCGACGGCGCGGTCGGGCTGTGCGGCGTGCTCGCGGCCCGCCGGCTCGGCGCGGAGCAGATCATCGCGCTCGGCCGGCACACCGCGCGGACCGACATCGCGCGCCGGTTCGGCGCCACCGACGTGGTCGCCGAGCGCGGCGAGGCCGCCGTCGCGGCGGTGCGGGAGCTGACCAAGGGGCAGGGCGCGCACGCCGTGCTGGAGGCCGTCGGCACCGAGGAGTCGATGCGGACCGCCATCTCGGTGGCGCGCGACGGTGGCGCGGTCGGCTACGTGGGCGTGCCGCACGGCGGCAGTGCCGGCGTGGACATCCGTCAGATGTTCGGCCGCAACGTGCGGCTCGGCGGCGGCGTCGCCCCCGCCCGCGCGTACATCCCGGAACTGCTCGCCGACGTGCTGGCCGGCCGGATCGACCCGTCGCCGGTCTTCGACCGCACGGTCACGCTCGACCGGGTGCCGGACGGCTACCGGGCGATGGACGAGCGCACGGCCCTCAAGGTGCGGATCAGGCCGTGAGGCGGGCGCCTGTCCGGCGCGCATAATGGTGGGCAGCCGGCGAGGGTGCCGGCCCGGGACCGCTGGAAGCGGTCGGAACGGCGGAGATGGCGGGAGCACGGTGACGCAGGCGATCCCGAACGTGACCCGGAACACCCGGCAGCGTGCCGAGGTGCTGGCGCTGCTGCGGGAGGTCGAGGGCTTCCACACGGCGCAGCAGCTGCACCGGATGCTCTGTGACCGGGACGCCCGGGTCGGCCTGACCACCGTCTACCGCACCCTCCAGTTGCTGGTCGACGCCGGCGAGATCGACTCCACCCGGCTGCCCGGCGGCGAGCAGCTGTTCCGCCGGTGCAGCCAGAGCCGCCACCACCATCACCTGGTCTGCCGCTCCTGCGGGCGGACGGTCGAGGTGGCCGGCCCGGCGGTCGAGCGCTGGGCCGACCAGGTGGCGGCCGAGCACGGCTTCACCGACGTCGACCACACGCTGGAGATCTTCGGCACCTGCGCGGACTGCGCCAGGGCCTGATCGGGAGAACCGGCCGCGCGGGGCGCGACCGCCCGCGCGGGCGGGGCCGCAGCACGCGCCCGCCCCGCCCGCCGGACCCGTCAGCAGTTGCGCAGCTCGGGGGACTGGTTCAGCAGTTGACCGCGGGGCGAGACGAACCGCCGGTACGCCTCGGAGTCGACCGCCGCCGGCCGGAACGCGGCGACCCGGTGGCAGTTCTGGAAGGCGAGCTTCACGCCGAAGTGCCGTTCCAGGCCGGCCCGGATCGCGTCGCTGGCCAGGGCGCGCAGGAGTTGCCCCCGCTCGGCCTCGCCCGGCGGCGGGATCTCGTTGTCGGCGTGGTCGGTGCCGTCGGCGGCCAACTCGGCGACGACCCGGCTGACGGTCTGCCAGGCGTACGGCAGCGAATCGCGGACGCAGGCGACGAAGTCGGCGTCGGAGACCGGGCCGCGCTCGGCGGCGTCGAGCAGGGCGGGCGGGACGGTGAGAGACATGCTCCTCCTCCGGGTCGAACGATAATGACTACGATTGTCATTATCCGGGCCTCCGCAGCACACCACGACCCGTCGACCCCGTCAACACACTCCGGGTGCGCCACGCCGACACGCCGTGACCACCCGTGCCCGGTCAGCTCCGGCGCTGCGGGCGGCCCTTGAGGCGACGACCCAGCTCCCGGGCGATCTCCCGCTGCGCGTCACGCTCGGCCAGCGCCTGCCGCTTGTCGTAGGACTTCCGGCCCCGGGCCAGCGCCAGCTCCACCTTGGCCCAGCCGTTCGAGAAGTACATCGACAGCGGCACCAGGGTGAACCCGCCGTCGCGCAGCTTCTCCCGGATCCGGTCGATCTCCACCCGGTGCAGCAGCAGCTTGCGGGTACGCCGGGGCGCGTGGTTCGTCCACGTGCCGTAGCCGTACTCGGCGATGTGCAGGCCGTACAGCATCAGCTCGCCGTCGCGCTCCTGCGCGAACGCGTCGACCAGGGACGCGCGTCCCTCGCGCAGCGACTTGACCTCGGTGCCGGCCAGCACGATCCCCGCCTCGTACGTCTTGAGGACGGTGTAGTCGTGCCGGGCCTTCTTGTTCGAGGCGATCAGCGTGCGGTCGGGCTTGCGGGGGGTGCTCACCCGGGCAGGATATGCCGCCTGGTCAGGCCGTCCGCCGCAGCCGGTCGGCCAGTTCACGGACGGCCTTGGCGAAGCGCGGATCGAACTCGCCCGGCCAGTGCCCCACGATCGGCGGTGGGACGCTGTTGCCCGGCGGGACGACGACGTCGCTCGGGTCGCGCAGCCGCCGGTCGACCGTTCCCGCCGGCCCGTAGACGGTGGGCGGCTCGCCCGGCCGGTGCGGCGAGAACATCCAGCCACCGATCGGGTCGGTGTCCCGCCACAGGTTGATCCAGCGCCACCCGACCCGCTCGCCCACCTCGCGCAGCACCTCCTCACCGACGTACGCGGGGAACCACCGGGAGTAGAGCCGGCGCAGCGGCGACCCGTACGTCAGCAGCGCAACCCGGTCACCGGCGCCCGGTGGGAGCTGGAGCACGGTCGCCGCGAGCAGCACCGAGCCGTGGCTGTGCCCGGTGAGCAGCACAGCGTGCCCCTGGCCGGTCAGCCAGGCGATCCGGCGGCTCAGCTCGGGCACCGTCCGTTCGGCGTAGCAGGGCGGGCCGAAGGGGTGCGCCGCCCGGGGCCAGAACGTGCCCAGGTCCCACAGCACGCCCACGTAGCGGCGGAACTCGGCCGTCCGGTACGCGAAGATGCCGCCCAGCACCAGGCCGAGGACGAGTGCGGCGATCACCCAACTGCCGAAATGGATGCCGAAGTTCACCAGACCGGCGGGAATCCCGAGCGACCGGTCGAGCGCCTCGCCGGGGTTCACCGCGAACATGCCGATGGCACTGGTCGCCATGCCGAAGCCGGCGAGCCAGGCGTACGTGAGGGCGAGCGGGGCGAGCCGCTCGGTGAACCGTGCCCGCGCGATGACCTTCTCGACCTGCCGCAACCGAGGCCCCGCCTCCGGCGGCGCGTCCGGGAAGTCCCGCGCCAGGGCCGCCGCCGCCGCCCGGTGCCGCGCCGGCCGGGACACCACCGCCACCACGGCGGCGACCGCCGCCGCGGTCACCACCGCCACGAAGAACCCGAAGATCGTCCACTTGTACGTCAAGGGCGGGCCGGTCGCCATCCGGTCACCGGCCGGGCCGTCGCCGCTTGCCAGGAGGTCCGCCACCCGGTAGACCAGCTCGGCGGAGAAGGCCACCGCCAGACCGGTCGCGACCGCACCGAACACGAGCGGGCCGGACGCCCGCCGCCCGACACGGCCCGGCGCCCACCTCGCCACCCCCCAGACCACGATCAGCAGGCAGGTCTGCGCGAGGAAGAGTCTGGCGACCGACACGCCGTACCCGGGCAGCCCGCCGTCCACCGACGGCCGCGCGGGATCGGCCGCGACCATGGCCAGGACCACCACCGTCAGCACGCACGCGAGCGTCCGCAGGATTCGGGTCATCCGGTCGATCGGTCCGGCCGCGGGTTGATCGATCAGCGGATGCGCGCAGACCAGGACGACGCAGGCGACCAGGACCGCGCCGGTCAGGATGCCGAGCGTCAACGTGGCGGGTGAGGCCCGGCCGTCGGCGTGGGCAGTGAGCAGGACGGCGTCCAGCGTGGCGAACGCGGCGGCGACGTGGATCGCGCGCAACCGCCCGACCAGCGGTGCCTGGTCCCACTGCCCGACGGCGGTGAGCTGGTGCGGGCCGGCGACGGTCGGGGGGGTGCGGAACGACGCGAACATCCGCTCCGGACGGGCTCCGAGCCACCAGACCAGCCCGATGGCGGCGGCCGGGACGAGCGCCAGCACCGCCAGCCGCAGCCCGACCGGCCGGCCGCCGAGCCAGGACAGCCAGCTCCGCCCGGCCAGGCACTGCGGCGCGGCCATGCACTTCCAGGCGATCAGGTCGAGTGCCACCCCGGCCACGGCGAGCACGTACAGGGCGGTGAGGGTCAGCGCGAGCACCCGGCAGAGGCCCTTGACGGTGGCGGCGCGGCGGTCTGAGCTGACCGGGCGCATCCAGAGCGCCACGTTGCAGAGCATGAACGGCAGAAGGAACACCAGCGACAATGTGCGGACCGCGGTACCCGACGGCAGCTCGCTCCAGCGGTACGCCTCCAGGACCACCCCACCCGGCCCGGTCGTGTCCGGGTAGCCGGGGCGGGGCCGGTAGAAGCCGCCGCTGTGGTCACCGGCGACCTGCCGGACGTTCGGGCGGTCCAGCACCTGTTCGGCACTGGCGCCGGAGGCGCCGTGCACGCGTAGTTCCACGACGTCGTCCGGGCGTCCGCCCGGAGGTGCTGGCGCGTCCGACATCGGCCCCCCGAGGCGTCGTACGGCGGCACGGCCGCCCGGGCCGCGCGGCGCCGTCTACCCGTTCGGCGCCCGGTCACGCCTGCCGCCCCGATGTGCGATCCGGGTGGCGGCCGGCCGGGGTGTCCGGCCACAATCCGGGCGTGGATGACCCGCGGCTGGTCCGGTTGAGCAAGCGCATGTCCCTCGCCCTGCGGCACCGTCCGGACCGCTTCGGGCTGGCCCCGGACCGCGCCGGCTGGGTGCCCGTCGACGACGTCCTCGCCGCGTTGGGCATCCGCCGCGCCGACCTCGACGACGTCGTGGCCGGCAACGACAAGCAGCGCTTCGCGGTGGAGCGCGGCCCGGACGGCGTGGAGCGCATCCGGGCCAACCAGGGGCACTCGATCCCGGTCGACCTCGGGCTGGCGCCGGTGGACCCGCCGGCCGTGCTCTACCACGGCACCAGCGCCGCCGCCCTGGACTCGATCCGGACGAGCGGCCTGCACCGGGGCGGCCGGCACCACGTCCACCTCTCGCCGGACGTGGAGACCGCGCAGCGCGTGGGGGCCCGGCGCGCCGGCCCCACCGTAGTCCTGACCGTCGACGCGGCCGGCATGGCGCGCGACGGCCACGCCTTCTACCACAGCGCCAACGGCGTCTGGTTGACCGACGCCGTCCCCGCCCGCTACCTGGGGGCCTGACCGCCCGCCGCTACCCGGTCCCGATCCGCGGCTCGCCCGCTACCCGGCCGCCGGCTTGGGCGGCCCGGACTCAGCCGGCGTGGCGGGCGAGGAAGTCGGCGAGCACCCGGGTGTGGGTCGAGAACGCCAACTCGACCGGCTCGGTGAGCACCAGCCACTCAGTCGCCTCCTCGGTGGGCGCCGACGGCGGGAGCGCCGCGGCCGGCCGGGCCGGCAGCTCCCCGAAGACCATCATCGTGCCGCCCGCCGGGGCGCTGTGCACCGCGAACAGCGTCGCGTCGGCCCGGTCGGCGAGCAGGCCGGTCTCCTCGCGGAGCTCCCGCACCAGCGCGTCCTGCCACTCCTCGCCGTACTCGATGAAGCCGCCCGGCAGCGCGAGCTGCCCGCGCGCCGGCTCGATGTCCCGGCGGACGACCACCACGCCCAGGCCCGCGTCGGTGTGCACCGGCAGCACGGCCACCGCCACCGGCAGCGGGTTGCGCCAGACCGTCTCGCCGCAGGCCGCGCAGAACCGGGGCCAGGGTGCCGCCGGCGGGTACGCCGTGCCGCAGTAGGAACAGTGCGAGTACGCCGTGCCGGTCATGCCGCCGCACGTTACCCGCCGCGCGGCTCGCGACGTGATCGTCCTCGGGCTCCGGGCGGGTCAGGTCTGCGGGGCGCCGGTGTAGAAGGCGGTGGTGTGCTCGGCGGCGGCCCGCGCGTCGGCCGCGTCGGTGCCGTCCGCGACGCTCGCCTCATCGGGAATGTCGCGGCGCGCTGTCGAAGCCCGCGGTGGCCGTTCGTGTAGAGGATGAGAGGCCGGCGCGGTGCCGGCCGCCCCCGCGAGGAGGAGCCATGAAGCAGTACCTGGTGAGCATCTACCAGCCCGCCGGCCCGGGGACCCCGGACCCGGAGTTCCTCGCCGGCGTCATGCGCGAGCTGGGCGCGATCCGGCAGGAGCTGGAGGCCAGCGGGTGCTGGGTCTTCGGCCAGGGCCTGCACGATCCGTCCACGGCAACGGTGCTGCGCCCGAAGGAGGGCGAGGTGCTGGTCACCGACGGCCCGTTCGTCGAGGGCAAGGAGTACCTGGGCGGTTTCACCATCCTCAGGGCACCCGACCTGGACGCGGCCCTGGAGTGGGGCCGCCGGTACGCCCTCGCCACGACCCTCCCGATCGAGGTGCGTCCGTTCCAGGGCGAGGCCGAGGACTGACCGTGCCCGACCTGGAAGCGGTGTACCGGGCGGAGTACGGCCGCGCGGTCGCCGTCCTCGTCCGCCTCCTCGGCGACATCGACCTCGCCGAGGAGGCGGTGCAGGAGGCCTTCGCCGTCGCCCTCGCCCGCTGGCCGGCGACGGGGACACCGCCCAGCCCCGCCGGATGGATCATCACCACCGCCCGCAACCGGGCGATCGACCGGCTGCGCCGGGAGGCGTCCCGGGGCGAGCGGCACGCCGAGGCCGCCCGGCTGCACACCGCCGACGGCCCGCCCGAGGAGGGTCCCGTGCGCGACGACCGGCTCCGCCTGATCTTCACCTGCTGCCACCCCGCGCTCGCCCCCGCCGCCCGGGTCGCCCTGACGTTGCGCCTGCTCGGCGGCCTGACCACCGCCGAGATCGCCCGCGCCTTCCTGACCCCGGAACCGACGATGGCGCAGCGGATCACGCGGGCCAAGGCGAAGATCCGGGACGCCGGCATCCCGTACCGGGTGCCGCGCGACGCCGACCTGCCCGACCGGCTGCACACCGTGCTCACCGTCGTCTACCTGATCTACACCGAGGGGCACACCGCCAGCGCCGGCCCGCGGCTCGTCCGCGACGACCTCTGCGTCGACGCGGTACGCCTCGCCCGGCTGCTGGCCGAGCTGATGCCGGACGAGCCGGAGGCGTTGGGGCTGCTCGCCCTGCTGCTGCTCACCGAGGCCCGCCGGCCGGCCCGCACCACCGCCGGTGGCGCGCTGGTGCCGCTGCCCGAGCAGGACCGGTCCCGGTGGGACGCCACGCTGACCGCCGAGGGGCAGGTCCTGGTACGCCGCTGCCTGCGCCGCAACCGGCCCGGCCCGTACCAGATCCAGGCCGCCATCGCCGCCGTGCACGGCGCCGCACCCGACGCCGCCGGCACCGACTGGGCCCAGATCCTCGCCCTGTACGACCAGCTCGCCGCCGTCGCCCCCGGGCCGGTGGTGGCCCTGAACCGGGCGGTGGCGCTGGCCGAGGTCGCCGGGCCGGCGGTGGCGCTGGCCGTGGTCGACGGTCTCGACCTCGCCGGCTACCACGTGTTCCACGCGGTCCGGGCCGACCTGCTGCGCCGGCTGGGCCGGACCGCCGAGGCGGTGGCGGCGTACCGGACGGCCGCGCGGCGAACGGACAACGAGGCCGAACGGGCCTTCCTCGCCGCCCGGGCGGACGAGGTGCACGGAAGGGCCCCTGTTGACGCCTCCGGTGGCGGAGGGATCCCTTCTTGACGGGGGCCCCGCCCCGGGCGTTTTCCGCCGGGGCGGGCGGGAACCCGGGAGCGAACGGCAGTGCGGCGCCCGGCGCGCCGCCCGACGAACGGACGCCGACCGCTCATGACGTACCGTCCGGCCACCACGCTTCCCGACCTCACCACGCTGACCCTCGGCGTCGAGGAGGAGTACCTGCTGCTGGATCCCGAGACGGGGGAGAGCCTGCCGGTCGCCGGACAGGTGCTCGACGGGCTGTCGGGCGCCGCCCGCGAGCACAGCCGGCAGGAGTTCCGGCACAGCATGGTCGAGATGGTCACGCCGGTCTCGTCCGAGCTCGCCGACGTACGCGAGCACCTGGTCGCACTGCGCGGGGCCGCCGCGGACGCGGCCGAGGCCGCGGGCGCCCGCCTCGTCGCCGTGGGGGCCACGCCCGTGCACGAACCGCACCGGACCGTGCCGGACAAACCCCGCTACCACGCGATGTCCCGGCGATTCGGGCCGGTCGCGCACGACCCGGCGGTCTGCGGCTGCCATGTGCACGTCGGTGTCCCGGACCGGGAACTCGCCGTGCAGGTCTGCAACCACCTGCGCCCCTGGCTGCCGGTGGTGCAGGCGATCACCGCCAACTCGCCGCTGCACGACGGCCGGGACACGGGACACGCGAGCTGGCGGTCGATGCAGCTGGAACGCTGGCCGAGCATCGGCCCCACCCCGCACTTCGAGTCGGTCGCCGACTACGACGCCACGGTGGAGGACCTGATCCGGGCGGGCATCATGCTGGACGCCGCGATGGTCTACTGGTACGCCCGCCCGTCCGTCGCGTACCCCACTGTGGAGGTGCGGGTGGGCGACGTCTGCCCGACCGTCGACGACACCGTGCTCGTCGCCGGGCTCGTCCGCGCCCTCGTCGCGACCGTGGCGGACGACGTCCGCGACGGGGTGCTCGCCCCGCGGATCCGGGACTGCCTGGTCTCCGCCGCGCACTGGCGCGCCGCCCACGACGGGCTCGACGGCGACCTCATCGACCTGCGCTCGGGCCGTGCCCGGCCGGCGTGGGAGCTGGTCGACGAGCTGTTCGCCACCGTCGCGCCCGCACTGGTGCGCCACGGTGACCTCCACTACGTGCTCGACCAGCTGAACCGGGTCCGCCAGGAGGGTACGGGCGCGGCCCGGCAGCGCCGCATCCTCGCCCGGACCGGTTGCGACGTCCAGGCGGTGCTGGACCACCTGGCCGCCCAGACCCGCCCGGCGGAGGCGTGAGGGCGGGCCCCCGTCCGACGCCAGGCGTCGACAAGGGTCAGCGGATGTCGTGCGTCTGGAGCCACAGCTCCAACAGCCCGAGCTGCCACAGCTTGTTGCTGCCGGCCGCCGACCGCGTCGCCTCGGGGTCGGCGAGCAGTTCCGTCACGTACTCCGGCCGGAACAGGCCCCGCTCCCGCGCCACCGGCGCCCGCAGCGCCTCGACCACCAGGTCGCGCACCGGGCCGTCGACGTTGCGCAACGCCGGCACCGGGAAGTAGCCCTTCGGGCGGTCGATGAGGTCGGCGGGCAGCACCTCCCGGGCGACCTCCTTGAGCACCCCCTTGCCGCCCTGCGCCACCTTGTGCTCGGGCGGGCAGGCCGCCGCGAGGGCCACCAGGTCCTGGTCGAGGAACGGGGTCCGCACCTCCAGCCCCCAGGCCATGCTCATGCTGTCGACGCGCTTCACCGGGTCGTCGGGGAGCATCCGGTGGGTGTCGAGGCGCAGCACCGCGTCCAGCGCGGTCTCCGCGCCGGGCGCGGCCAGCTCGGCGGTGAGCAGGTCCCGGCTGGCGTCGTGGTCGCAGGCGTGCGCCGGGTCGACCACCCGGGTCAGTTCGGCGTGGTCGTGGTCGAAGAAGGCCGCCGCGAACGCCGCCGCCGCGCCGTCGCGGGGCACCGCCGCGAGGGGCTGGTGGTAGCCGTACCCGGCGAAGACCTCGTCGGCGCCCTGCCCGGACTGCGCCACCTTCACGTGCTTCGCCACCTGCTGGCTCAGCAGGTGGAAGGCCACCACGTCGTGGCTGCCCATCGGCTCGGTCATCGCGGCCACCGTCGCCCGCACCGCCGGCACCAGGTCGTCGTTCGGGAGCCGGATGCGGTGGTGGTCGGTCTCGTACGTGCGGGCCACGAGGTCGGACCAGTGGAACTCGTCGCCGGCCTCGCCGCCGCGGCTGTCGAAGCCGATGCTGAACGTCCGGAGGTGGTGCTGGTTGGCCTCGGCGAGCAGCGCCACGATGAGGCTGGAGTCGAGCCCTCCGGAGAGCAGCACCCCGACCGGGACGTCCGCGACCAGCCGCCGCCGTACGGCGGTCCGCAGCGCGCCCCCGACGGCGGCCCGCCAGTCCCGGGCGTCCATGCCGGCGTGGGCGGGATCGCGGACGTACTCGGGCTGCCAGTACACCCGCTCCCGGCTGCGCCCGTCCGCCTCGACGACCCGCAGCGTCGCCGGGGGCAGCTTGCGGACGCCGCGCAGGACGGTCCGGGGCGCCGGCACGATCGAGTGCCAGGACAGGTAGTGGTGCAGGGCCACCGGGTCGATGCGCGTGTCGACGTCGCCGCCGCGCAGCAGCGCCGGCAGGGTCGAGGCGAACCGCAGCCGCCCGGGCGACTCGGCGAGGTACAGCGGCTTGATGCCGAGCCGGTCGCGGGCCAGGACGAGTCGCCGCCGCGCCCGGTCGACCAGACCGATCGCGAACATGCCGACCAGGTGGTCGACGAACGCCTCACCCCACTGCGCGTACGCCACCAGGATCACCTCGGTGTCGCTGGTGGAGCGGAAGGTGTGCCCGGCGGCGCGCAGCTCCTCGCGCAGTTCGGGATAGTTGTAGACGCAGCCGTTGAAGACCAATGCCAGCCCCAGGTCCTCGCGCACCATCGGCTGCGCCCCGGCGTCGGACAGGTCGATGATGGTGAGCCGGCGGTGCCCGAGGGTCACCCAGCCGTCGCCCCACAGGCCCTCGCCGTCCGGCCCGCGGGACCGCATCGCGTCGGTCATCCGCGCCACGGCGTCGGCGTCCGGTGTCGACCCGTCGAGGCGCGCCTCCCCGCCGATGCCGCACACGGTCAGCGCCCACCCGAACGCTGCCGGGTCGTCCGTACATCGACAACCGGACCCATCCGCCACCGTCCCGTCGCGCCGGCTGCGGGCCACCGTGCGGCGGCCCGGTCCCGTCCTCAGGACGACGGGTCGGCTACCCGCTGGGTGGGCCGTCAAACGGGTCTCAGAACCGTCTCGAAACCCGTCTCGTTATTCCGCTCCGGATCCCCCCAGGTGCCGGTACACCGTCGCCCGGGACACCCCGAGCGCGGCGGCGATGTCGTCCACCGAGTGGGTGCCGGCGGCGTGCAGCCGGTGGGCGGTGCGGACCTGCTCCGGGCCCATCGACCGGGGTCGTCCCGGCCGGCGCCGCCCGGGGGCGCGGGCGGCGTCCGCCGCCGGGTCCGCGCCGACCCCGGCCTCCGCGCCGCCGGTGTCGTCCAGCAGCCGGCGTACGCCGTCGAGCATGTCGGCGCGCAGGGTCTCCTCGGGTACGTCGACGAAGAAGACGATCGGGTCGCTGCACATGGCGATCGCCTGCACCGCGCGGACCCGCTCCCGGCGCCCGGCGTCCGGCCCGGCGACGATCTCGTTGGCCCGCATGGCGATCTGCATCAACCGGTGGTACGTCCGGCCCCGGCTGACCATCGCGATGTCGTGGAAGAGCATGCCGAGCGAGCGGCGGTGGGTGAGCATCGTGTCCACCCAGCCGGCGAGCAGCGCCTCCCGGGCCTGTGGCGGCGGGAGGGCGGCGGTGCGGTCCAGCAGCGTCTCCAGGTCCGCCAGCAGCGGCTCGGTCAGCGCGGTGAGCAGGTCCTCCTTGGCGGGGAAGTGGTAGAGGATCGCCGCCTTGGTCAGCCGCAGCCGTTCGGCGATCTGCCGCAGCGAGGTGCGCTGGTAACCGTGCTGGCTGAACAGGTCCAGCGCGACCCGCAGGATCCGGGTACGGGTGTCGTCGGGCGCCTCGACGGTCATGCCGCCCAGCGTAGCCGCCGTCCTGACCGCCGGGTTGATCTGGCTGACCGATGGTCAGTACGCTGGATGCGACGAACCGGCTGCCACAGGAGGTGCCATGCCCGTCATCGCGATCGACGGCCTGGTCAAGAGTTTCGGCGCGGTCCGCGCGCTCGACGGGCTCGACCTGCGGGTCGAGGCGGGGGAGGTGCACGGCTTCCTGGGGCCGAACGGCTCCGGCAAGTCCACCACCATCCGCGTCCTGCTCGGGCTGCTGCGGCGCGACGCCGGCGACGTCCGGCTGCTCGACGCCGATCCCTGGCGCGACGCGGTGGCGCTGCACCGGCGGCTCGCGTACGTGCCGGGCGACGTGAACCTGTGGCCCAACCTGTCCGGCGGCGAGGCCATCGACCTGTTCGGCGCGCTGCGCGGCGGGCTGGACCGGCGCCGCCGCGACGAGCTGCTGGAACGGTTCGACCTCGACCCGACCAAGAAGTGCCGCGCGTACTCCAAGGGCAACCGGCAGAAGGTCGCGATCGTCGCCGCGTTCGCCTCCGACGTCGAGCTGTACGTGCTCGACGAGCCGACCTCCGGGCTCGACCCGCTCATGGAGGCGGTGTTCCAGGAGGAGGTCCGGCGGCTCACCGACGGCGGCGCCACCGTGCTGCTCTCCAGCCACGTCCTCGCCGAGGTCGAGGCCCTCTGCGACCGGGTGAGCATCATCCGCGCCGGCCGCACCGTCGAGTCCGGCACCCTCACCGAGCTGCGGCACCTGGCCCGGACCACGGTCACCGTCGAGACGGCGCGCCCGCTCACCGGTGTCGAGGAGCTGCCCGGCGTCCACGAGGTCCGCCCCGTCGACGGCCGCACCCGGCTGGAGGTGCAGCCGGAGCACCTCGACGAGCTGCTGGCGTACCTGGTCCGCTTCGGCGTCCGCGCGCTCACCAGCGCCCCGCCGACCCTCGAAGAGCTGTTCCTGCGGCACTACGACGGCGCGTCCAACGGCCGGGTCCCGGCCGGCGCGGAGCGTGCCCGGTGAGCGCGTTCACCGGCACCGGCCGGCTGGCCCGGCTCGCCCTGCGCCGCGACCGGATCAAGCTGGGCATCTGGGTGCTCGGCACGCCGTTGCTCGGCGTCGGCCTCGCTGGCAGCGTCTCCGACTTCTACCCGGACGAGCCGTCCCGTGTCCGGTACGCCGAGACCGCCGCCACCAGCGTCGTCGCGCGCGCCTTCAACGGGCCGATCGTCGGGGCCGACCTCGGCGCGGTGGTGGTCGCCGAGACCTACATCACCCTCGCCGTGCTCGCCGCGCTGGTCAGCACGTTCGCCGTCGTCCGGCACACCCGCCAGAACGAGGAGACCGGGCGTGCGGAGCTGCTCGGCGCCGCCGTCGTCGGCCGGTACGCGCTGCTCACCGCCGCCCTGCTCGTCGTCGTCGGGGCGAACGTGGCATCCGGCGTACTCCTGGGGTTGGCCTTCGCCGCGACCGGCCTGCCGCTCGCCGGGTCGCTCGCCGCCGCCGGGGCGGTCGCCGGGGTCGGTGTCGCCTTCACCGCCGTCGCCGCCGTCACCGCCCAGCTGTCGGTCACCTCGCGGGGCGCCAACGCGCTCGCCGCCGCCACCGTCGGCGTGGCGTTCCTGCTCCGTGCCGCCGGGGACGTCCTCGGCGAGCGGGTCGGGCTGCGGGTGGAGAGCGCCTGGCCGTCCTGGCTGTCCCCGCTCGGCTGGGGCAACCAGGTGCGGGCGTTCGGCGGGGAGCGCTGGTGGGTGCTGGCGCTACCGGTCGCGCTCCTCGTCGCCGGCACGGCGCTCGCCTTCACGCTCGCCAGCCGGCGGGACGTCGGCGCCGGACTGCTCGCCGCCCGCCGGGGGCCGGCTCGCGCCGCCGCCGGGCTGCTCAGCCCCACCGGCCTGCTCTGGCGGCTGCACCGCGGCGCCCTGCTCGGCTGGGCGGTCGCGGTGGTGATCCTCGGGTTCTCGATGGGTGTCGCCGCCGACGAGGTCAACGACATGATCGTCGAGAATGCCGCCGCCGCCGAGGCGATCGCCGCGCTGGGCGGCGGGACCGACCTCGTTGACGCGTTCCTCGCCGCGATGCTCGGGCTGTTCGCACTGACCCTCGGCGCGTACGTCGTGCAGGCGCTGCTGCGGACGCGGGCCGACGAGTCCGACGGGATCCTGGAGGCGGTACTGGCGACCGCCGTCAGCCGGCACCGGTGGCTGCTGACCCAGATCTCCGGTGCGGTGCTCGGCGCGGTGGCGCTCATGCTGCTGGCCGGCGTGTCCACCGGTCTGGGCTACGGGCTCGTGGCCGGCGACGCCCTCGGCCACGCCCTGGAGCTGGGCGGGGCCGCAGTGCTGCGGCTGCCGGCGCTGCTCGTCGTCGCCGGGGTGGTCACCGCGCTGTTCGGGTTGGCGCCCCGCTGGTCGGTGGCGCTGTCCTGGGCGGTGCTGATGGTGTTCCTGCTGCTCGGGCAGCTCGGCGCGGTGCTGGACCTGCCGCAGGCGGTGCTCAACCTGTCCCCGTACACGCATGTGCCGTCGGTGCCGGCGGTGGATCCGGCGGTACTGCCCCTGGTGCTGCTCACCGGCGTCGGTGCGGTGCTGCTCGCCGCCGGCCTGGCCGGCTTCCGCCACCGGGACGTCCCGAGCTGAGGGGAAAGGAAGGGCCCCCTGTTAACGCCTCCGGTAGGCAAGGGGGCCCCTCTTAACGCGGGTGGCACGCGGGCGGCGCGCCCCTACCGCTGCTCGGCGGCTAGGTCAGGGCGGGCGGGAGCTGGCCGGGGCGGGCGAGCGGGTCGACACCGGTGACGGGTGAGCCGGTGCCTGCGAGGGCGGCGGCCAGGTCGCGGCCGAGGTGCTCGTCGAGGCGGCTCGCCTGGCCGCGCAGCGAGTACCAGGACTCGGCGGCGGCCAGCCAGAGCAACTGCGGCACCAGGTCGGTGCAGCGGTCCCGCACCCACCGGGTGCCCTTCACGGCCAGCCAGGTGAGCTGGGCCGCCCGGGTCGGCGGCGGGTTGCCCGGTCGCGGGTCGGGGCGGCGGTGCACCGGCAGGCCCCGATCCCGCAGCAGATCCGCGTACGCGCCGGCGAGCAGGCGGTGCCCCCGCTCGCTCGGGTGCAGGCGGTCGACGCTCCACATGTCGCGGCGGTACGTGTCCGGGTGGTTCGCCGCGTCGAAGTGGACGGTGTCGTACAGCGCCGCCGCGTGGTCGGCGACCGCGTTCACCGCGGCGACCCGCCGCGCCAGGGGCCGGGCCAGCCCCGACGGCAGCCCGAACATCCGGCCCGGCTCCGGCAGCCGGGCGGTCAGCACCACGGCTCCGGCCCGGCGCAGCGCGCCGACCGTCCCCAGCAGCGCCGCGCTGACCGCCGGCACGTCGAAGCGGGCACGCAGCGTGTCGTTGACCCCGACGACCACAGCGGCGACCGTCGGGCGCAGCGCGAGGGCGGCCGGGAGCTGGTCGCGGAACACGTCGCCGGTGAGCGCGCCGGGGCGGCCGAGATTGTGGAACTGGAGGTGGGGCCCCGGCGGGGCCAGACTCTCGGCGAGCAGCGCGGCCCACCCGCGCCACGTCCCATCGGGCATCGGGTCGCCGAGGCCCACGGTGATCGAGTCACCGAGCGCCACGAAGCGCACCGGTGTCAGACCATCCGGAGTACGCACGCTCGTACCGTCGGGGCCTGTCGTACCGGACAGGCCACCACCAGCCGACGCGCGAGCGAACAACGGCCGAAGATCCACGCAGGGCCGGCAGCTCCGGTGCCGCGAGACCGTAGCGTGGTGCCGTGGGCGCGACTCCGGCGTGCCACGCGGCTTCGGGCTCACGCGGTGTGGCGGCAGTGCACGTCCGGCGGCTCCCGCTCGGCAGTGTGTGGCCCGCAGTGTACGTCCGGCATGGGCCGGCTCGGGGCGGTGCGTGGTAGGGGAGTGGATCGACGGGAGCAGTGGCTGGTGGGAGGGTCGGCGGACATCCGGGGTGCCCCGCGAGGCGCCGCTGATCTGGGTCGCGGTGGTCGTGCTGTACCCGCTGGTCTCCGTCTACCCGCAGGAGCTGATCTTGCGGGTGTTCCTGTTCCACCGGTACGCGCCGCTGCTGTCCGCCGGCTCCCTCGCGGTGGCCGCGAGTGCCGCCGCCTTTGGCTTCGCGCACGTGATCTTCGGCAGTGTCTGGTCGGTGCTGCTCACCCTGCTCGGGGGCGGGCTGTTCGCGTGGCGCTACCGGCGTACCCGGTCATTGCTGGCCGCCTCGGTCGAGCACGCTCTGTATGGCGTTCTCGCCTTCACGATCGGCCTCGGCGACCTCTTCTACCACGGCGCAACCGCCGGCTGAGGGCTCCTCCCAGCGGTTATCAAAGATCCAGTACGTCTCACCGACTCGACACGCCGGGCCCCTGCCGCTCACCCGTATCCGATCTTGCATACCACGGACGGCCCAGCGCGTGGCTGTTGTCCACAGAGGAGGCCAGTCCACAGAAGCGGGGTTGGGGCGGTTGCTCGGTCATGGTCGGGGCGGCAGGGTTCGGGCGCGTGGGCGGAGTGTTGCGGGGGCTGGTCGAGGCCCACGACGGGGTGATCACTAGTGCGCTGGCTAGACAGGTCGTGCCTGAGTGGACGCTGCGGCGAGCATGCCGGTCGGGGTACCTCGTTCGCGCCCTGCCCCAGGTCTACGTGGGGCCGGTGGCCAGTCCCCGGACCAGCAGGATGGCCGTCCCGCGATCGCACACGTCCCCCCGGCCCTGGCCCGCCGCGCCGCGTTGGCCTGGGCCGACGGACGCGCGGCGCTGAGTCACCTGACCGCCCTCGACGTGTGGGGCCTGCACCAGCAGGTTGCAGGAGACGTCCTTCACCTGACCGTGCCGACCGCATCGAGCCTCCGCAGCCGGCCCGGCATCGTCGTCCACCAGCGCCAAGGCTTTCGCCTCGGTCCTCCGCACGTTCGGATTCGTCACGACCTCCCGGTGGCGCGGCTGGAGGCGGCGCTGGTCGGCTCGTGGCCGCTGCTGCCGCTCGCCGAGCGGCACGGGCCGGTGATCCGGGCGGTCAACGATCGGCTCACCACGCCCGACCGGCTGCGCGCCGCGCTCGCGCCGGTGCCGCGGCTGCCCGGCCGGACCGCGTTGCGTACCCTGCTCACCCGCCTCGCAGACGGCTGCCGCAGTCCATTGGAGATCTGGGGGCACGAGCACGTCTTCGTCGGTCCAGGCATGCCGGAGTTCCACCGGCAGTTCCGGCTGCGGCTTGACCGACGCACTGTGTATCTCGACCTGTACGCCGAGCGCGAGCGGGTCGACATCGAACTCGACGGGGCGACCGCTCACGGGAACCCGCGACAGCGCGAGATAGACCTGCGGCGGGACGCCCTGCTCGCCACCGCCGGCATCCTGACCGTCCGTTTCTCCCACCGCCGCCTGGTTCACGAACCCGACGAGGTTCGCCGGGAAACCCTCGCCATCCTCGCCAGCCGCCGCTGACTGGATGCGAACGAGCGCTGTTGCAGCGACGACGCTGCGGGGCAAGGGGCACACCGACCAACTGGGCCGTGCTCGCTAGCTGGGGTCGGAGGTCTGTTCGCTCGTGCCCGGTCGCGCGGGCTGCTCCGCGGCGCCGGTCGGCGGGGCGGATCTGGGCTTCGGCGTCAGGTCGATCTCGGTGAACGGTTCGAACAGGTTCTCCTGGCGGCGGCGTTGACGGAGGAGGTCGCCCGTCCACCGCGCGGCGGCCCGCTGCTCGGCCATCATGTGCTCGCGGGCGCGGGCCAGCTTCTCGCGCAGGTCCTCGGGCACGTCGGCGCCAGCGAGGTCGTCCAGGATCGCCGCCCACCGCCGGTTGATCCGTTCGGCGTACTGCGCGCGCCGCGTCTGCTCCTCGTACTCGCAGTCGAGGGAGATCAAGCGTTCCCAGTACGGCTGGAGCGCCCGCCGGACCCGCTCGTCGAGGCGTACCCATGCCTCGGGGCGGCAGGTGACGGTCTTCCCGCCGCGTTCGAACGCCCACGGCTCCTGCCGGCCGAGCACCCGCTGCAACCGTTCCTCCAGCTCGCCCGCCCGGTGCGGTGGGACGGCACGGGCCAGGTCACCCGCGATCCGGGTCAGCCGCTGGGTCGCCTGGGGCATGAAGTAGTGCGCGTACCAGGCCAACTGCTCCGGCCGCAGGCCCTGTGCGGACCAGGTGAACGCGGCGCGGACGCTGAAGGCGAACACGTACCCCCGCGCCGGCACGGTGAACGGGCCGACCGACTCGCGCCGCTCGATCGGCTCCTCCGGAGGGGGAGGCGGCGGGCCTTCCTTCGCCGCCGCATCCACCTTGCGGGCGACGGAGAGCGACCACCCCCAGAGGCGTCGTGCAGCCGGCACCAGCCGTGCCGCGAGCCGCTGGGCCCAAGGGGCCAGCTGTGCACGGAGACGCCGGGACGTCCCGACCAGCCGTTCCGCGAGACGCCGGCACATCCTGACCAGTCGGGCCGAGGATCGCCCCGGGCCGGTGGCCGTGTCAGTCGACGCGTGGTCCCGATCCTGGTCGACCTGGAGTTGCCGGTCCGGCGGGGTCGCCTCCGCAGGTGGACCCTCGGTCATGTCCCCCTCCCTCGTCCGCGGACCGGTCCGCAGCCCGATGGTGCAGGGCCGGGCGGCGGTGCGGTCGGTGCCGGGTACGAGGGGGACGCCCGACAGGTGCGGCAGCGTTGCGTGCTCACGTTAACAGGGACTCTGCCGCCGGACCGGCAGCGGCTCGCGGTCCGGGGTCTTCGTCCACCCGTGGGACGTAACGGGCTGGCCACGCTGGACCGGGGTCGATTCGCTCGATCAGTCCGCCGCGCCGCCAGCCCTCCGCTGTGTCCGCATGGCCGCGCTCGCTCCGGCGGCGAAGTCGGGAGGCCGGGCCGGTCCGCCCGTCCGGGCGTCGTGGTGCCGCCGGCCCTGAGCCAGTCGGTGAACTCGCGTCGCCTTCCACGGCTGACCACGGCCTCGGGAGCGGCGTTGAACGTCGCCGTCGTGCGTGTCGCGGCTTGCGGTCGCACCGGTGCGTTACGGCAGACTGTGCGGGTGAGCCCAGTGAGTCGCAACCGTCGGCGCAACGGCAAGAAGCGATCAGTTCGTGGCGGAGCGCCGCTCGCCGTCGTGCGCGCGCCGGAGGAGTGCGACTGCCCGTACTGTGCTGGGGCGCAGGGAACGCCGGGGGAGGCCGATGACCTGCTCCCACAGGCGGTCGACGCCTTGCAGGATGCGGTAGAGGTGGAGATCGCCGCCTCGATGTTGCTGGCGACCGGGGCGGCGATGGGCGATGATTTCGACCGCGCGTTGCTGGACCTGTTCGTGCCGGCATTCGAGGCGAAGGCCACCCCGGAGTCGCGGGCGATGCTCGCGGCGATCGCGGCAATCGCCCACGGTGAGGTCGGTCGAGCGGCGGCGGAGGCTGCCCGCCGGCTCGCCGATGCCGGCGTCACCGCACCACCCTGGCTCGCCGACCTGGACGCCCCGGTCACGGTCGAGGACTCCTGTCGCCTGGTAGGTCCATGGGCGGAGACATTCCTGCTGGCCGGCAGGTTCCAGCGGGCCGGTCAATCGCACGCCGTCTTCGTCACCGTGGACGACCAGGACTGCGGCGCCGCTGGTGAAGTCCTGTTGATCGACCCGGACCGGTGGGACGAGGCGCGCGAAGGGCTCCTGTCCGACCTGCGCGCCGACGGTGCCGACGTCACGCAGGAGAAGCTTCGGCCGGCGGACTTCCGCCGAGCCGTGGAGGATGCGCTGGACGCCCGCGCCGAACACGACGAGGGCGACCCCGGGGTGCTCGACGACCTCCGCGAGGAGGACGGCCCGGGCTACCAGGCTCTGGCGCTGCTGCTGCGGAGCTGGATCCGGTGGCTGCCTGAGTCCCGGCGTCGCAGGCGCACGCCCCGCCACGACGGCGAGCTGGACGTCGCCTCGATGTCCGCCCTGCTCGGCATCCTGGCGCCGCGCCAGGGTGGCGGCCTCCCCGGACCGGCCCAGCGCCGGCTCGCCAGCCTGCCTGCGAAGCGCAAGAAGTCCGACGGTCCGGCGCCGATCTACCAGATCAAGGTGGGCCTGCGGGGAGCCCGCCCGCCGATCTGGCGGCGACTCGAGGTGCCCGCCGACATCACCCTCGCCCGGCTGCACGAGCTGATCCAGATTGCCTTCGGCTGGACCGACAGCCACCTGCATGTCTTCGAGACCCCGTACGGGAGCTTCGGCCGTCCCGACGCCGAACTCGGCCACCGCGCCGCCTCCCGAGTCAGCCTGGAGCAGGTCGCCGCCGCTGCCGGGGACAAGCTGCGGTACACGTACGACTTCGGGGACAACTGGGAACACGACATCCTGGTGGAGAAGGTCCTCGACCGGGACGCGTCTGTGGCTTACCCGCGCTGTGTCGGCGGACGGCGGGCCGCGCCGCCGGAGGACTGCGGCGGTGTGTGGGGCTACGCCGACCTGGTGGACGTTCTCGGCGACCCTGCCCATCCGGAGCACCGCGAGCGGCTGGACTGGCTGGACCTGGACAAGTCGACCGACTTCGACCCGGCCTGCTTCGACGCCAAGGCGGTGACCGCGGCCCTGCAGCAGCGGGGATAGAGTCGCCGTGGAGCCCGCGTCAGTCCGCCGAGCCGGCCGGCACCACCCACGTCATCGGTTGACCGGTGATAGCCGTGATCATGTCGAAGTCACCATCATAGTGCAGCACCGTGGCACCGTGGCGTTCGGCAGTAGCGGCTATCAGCAGGTCTGCCATGGATAGGGCCCGGTGATTGCCCTTGTGGATCGCCTGGACCTGGACGTCGATCGCCCGATCCCAGATCTCGTCGAGCATGGCGAGCCACTGGAAGCCGCCGAGCAGCCAACGCACGCGCTGCGCGTCCTTGGCCGTGCGGGCACTGTGGATCACCTCGATCTCCACCGCTCCGCATACCGCCAGCAGCCCTCTGTCGGACAGTTCGTCAAGCACTGGGGCTACCGTGGGCTTGGGCCAGCGCGCGAGCGCCGACTTGTCGAGGAGGTAAAGCTCGCGACTCACGCCGCGTCCGGCTTGGCCGCGCCGGCTCCGCCGGTCAGATCCGGAAGCCCACCCGTCTTCAGCCAGTCGGCAAACTCGCGCCGCTTCTCCCGGTTGACCACGGCCTCAAGAGCGGCGTTGACGGTCGCCTTCTTGGTGGTGGTACCGAGGATCTTCGCCGCTTCCGCGAGCAGGTCGTCGTCAACGTCCAGGATCGTTCGTGACATCATGAGACCTCTCTGCCAACAGCCATCGGTACCGATGATATCAGAATCGTCCGTCCTTGATATCAATCAGGGCTTCCTCGACGACCACGGCGGCGGTACCTTGACACCGTGTTCACCGCCGCGTGACAACGCGGCGGTGCTGACCTTCGCGGCCCTGCACAGCGGCTGACCGTGAGTGCCGTCAGGCCCGTACGCCGGGGCGTACGGGCCTGAGTGGTGAACGTGGCGGTCAGCTCTCCGTCACGGTCAGGTCAGAGCTTGCTGAAGTCGATCACGTCCTGCGCGTCGGGCTTCTTGATCTCGGGGAACGAGTCCCCGAACCCGCTGAACACGAGCTTGCCCTGTTTGTCGGGGTCCTCGGTGAGCAGCGGGTACGGCTCGCCGGTCGTCGCGACGTACAGCTTGCTCTGGTCGGACTTGTCGATCAGCGTGATCACCGGGCCGGCGTCGATGGACGTGCTCGCCCCCTTGCTGACCTTGCCGTCGGGCTTGAGGATCTCGTCCGGGTCACCGAGCTTGAAGACGTTGGCGAAGTCCTCGTCCTTCGGCGACACCTTCACCCACCGGTCGCCGACGAGCTGGGCGAGGCCCGCGCCCTGCGGGCCGCCGTTCTCCTTCCAGAAGGCTTCGTCCGCCTTGAAGTACGGTTGGCCGCCCACCAGCAGCGTCTGGATGGTGCTGCTACCCATGTCGATCGTGCCCACGAGGTCCTTGCCCTGGACCTTCAGGTCGACGGACATGGTGGTGCCGTCCTCCCGCGCCTGGCCCTTGATCTGGAACGACCCGGCCTTGTCCAGGGCCGCGGTCGCCTTCGCCAGGATCTCGTCCGCGGTCAGGTCCGCGACGCCGTTGCCGGCCGGTGCCGACGGAGCGGACCAGGTGGCGCCGCCGGCCGTGCGGTCACCGCAGCCGGCGAGCACCATGCCCGCGACGGCCAATGGCACGAGTACGCGTGCCACACGCATGATTGAGCCTCTCTCTCGTCCCCAGCCCCCATGATCAGGGGAAACCTCGCAGAGCATAGGCGGCTCCACCGATGGTGTGGGGCCCCGAGCCGGCCGGGCCGGGCCACGCGGCAGGGCGGACGGCGCGGCTCAGTTCGGGTACGCCGGGGCGTCGAGGATCGCGCTGAAGCGCTCCTCGGCGAGGTCGAGCTGGTCGAGGATGTGCCGCTTCACCGGTGGCGCCAGCGGCGTGTCCGGACGGGTCACCAGTTCCCGGAGCACCGGCACCAGCGGCCGGTACTTCGCGGCCCAGGTCGGCACCTTCGGCCCCACCGAGTGGATCACGCCCACCCCGTTGTCGGTGAAGTCGGAGACCTTGATGACCCGCGCCCACGGCTCCCGGTCGAGGCTCGCCGCGACGTGCTCCCGGTACTGGACGTGGCGGTCGCGGTCGGGGTCGTACACCGGGTTGGTGACGGCGGCGACGAGGCGCGCGACGCGCGGGCCGAACCGGCCGGCGAGGGTGGCCAGCGCGGCCTCGCGGACGTCGGCGCCGGCCCGGCCGTCGCCCAGGGCGGCCAGGTCGGCCGGGTGGTCCTCGACGGTGTCGTGCAGCAGGCCGGCGACGATGACGTCGACGTCGCGGACCCGGTAGTGGTGCAGCATCCGGATCGCGACCCGCAGCAGGTGGTTGAGGTACGGCTCGCGGACCCGCCGGTCGTCGCGGTGCAGGTGGGCGGCGAGGTCGAGGGCCTCGGTGAGGCGCGCCCGCTCGGCCTCGGCGAAGTCACGGATCTCGAGCCGGAACCGGGCGAGCAGGCCGGGCTCGCCGTGGATCTCGGTGATCGCGTGCATCGGCATCGTGGCGAGGTGCGCGGGGAACTCCATGACCCACTTCTACCCGACCCGCGCCACGAGGCTCAGCGGGGTGGCCGGCCCTGGACGCGGTACGCGTGCGCCTCGTGCCACACGTGCGGGTAGACGCCCACCTCGAAGTACCGGCGGATCCGGTCGATCGGGGCGCCCGCGTGGTCGTGCCAGAGCCACCAGACCGGCAGGACGGTGAACAGCACGTAGTTGGCGGCGACCAGGGGCAGGTAGAGCGGGCCGAGCAGGCGCGCCTGGAGGATGTGGGTGTCCTCGTGGCGCTGGATGCGCGGGTTGCTGCCGGCGCAGACCGTGCCGAGGGTGGTGGCGTACCGGGGCCAGACGCCCTCGACGACGCTGACCCGGCAGGCGTGCCGGGAGCCGGGCGCGTCGAGGGTGTGCCCGGCGGCCAGGTGCAGGGCCAGGTACACCGCGCCGAGCGCGGTGTTGGGCAGGCTCCACGTGTGGTCGACCAGGAACAGGGCGACGCCGCGCGGCCCACGGGGGTAGACCCCGGTGGCGGCGACCGCCCCGCCGAACACGGCACCCGGGACGAGGCCCGCGACCGTCCCGGCGAGCAGCCCGACCGGGCCGGCGGCCAGCCCGCCCAGCGTGGCGCCCGCGACGACGTGCACGACCGCGCTGACGATTCCGGCGACCATGGGCCCGCTCCTCGCCTCGGGAACCTGAGTCCATGGTGGCACCGGAACGGGGAGACAGCGCCGTCGGATTCCGGGCACCCCCGCCACGTGAGACCCGCCGTCGGTGGGGCCCGTTACGCTGCCCGGCATGGTTCCGATCTCCTGCGTGCTGCTGGTCGATCCGCACGGCCGACTGCTGATGCAGCTGCGCGACGGCAACGCGCCGTACTACCCGCACACCTGGGGGCTGCCGGGCGGGCACGGTGAGCCCGGGGAGAGCCCCGAGGAGACGGCCCTGCGGGAACTGCACGAGGAGACCGGGCTGTCCCCGGCCGGTCCGCTCCGGCTCTTCGCCCGGCAGGAGCTGCCGGAGCAGGGCCTGGCCAAGCACTACTTCTGCGGCGCCACCTGGGCGCGGCAGGAGGACGTGGTGCTCGGTGAGGGCGCGGCGATCGTGTTCCTCACCGTCGACGAGGTCCGCGACGGCCGCCCGTACACGCCGGGCACCGCCGACATGCTGGCGCGCTTCCTCGACTCACCGGCGTACGCCGACCTGGCCGCCGGCGCTGCGGACCCGGCCGCCCGCTGACCGGCCGCGCGAGCGAGCCGGCCCGCCGACCGGCGGTAGTCCCCGCGACCCGAGCCGCATCGGCGACCGTGTCGCCCTCCAGCGGCGCACGGTCAGCGGGACGCGGCCGGCGGGTGCCAGTCGGCGTACCGGGCCATGTTCCGCAGCGCCAGCCGCGGGGGGACCAGGCGCATCAGCGTGTTCCGCACCGCGATCGCGGCGGGGTTGCGCAGCTGCTGGCCGAGCCGCCCCATCCCGTACGAGGCGCGAGCGATCGCCTGGCTGCGGGGCCGGCGCTGCCGGTCGTACGCGCGCAACGCCTCCGGGACCCCGGCGGCGGGCACGCCGGCGCAGACCGCGCCGAGCACCACCGCGTCCTCGATGGCCTGGCCGGCGCCCTGCCCGAGGTTCGGGGTCATCGCGTGGGCGGCGTCGCCGAGCAGCGCCACCCGCCCGCGCACGTACGACGGCAGTGGCGTGGCGAGGTGGTACAGGTCGGTGCGGATCACCGACTCCGGCGGTGTCGCCGCGAGCAGGGCCGGGATCGGGTCGTGCCAGTCGCCGAACCGTTCCCGTACGGCGGCCAGCTCGTCGGGGACCGTCAGGCCCGGCGGGGCGGTGACCGCCCCGAACCAGTAGATCCGGTCGCCGCCGATCGGCACCATTCCGAACTCGGTGCCGCGACCCCAGCTGATCGCGGTCGGCACCGGCCCGGCGACGGTGGTCACCGCGCGCCAGGCGGTGCTGCCCGCGTACACCGGGGGCGGGGTGTCGGGCCAGAGCCGGTCGCGGAGGACGCTGCGCAGCCCGTCGGCGCCGACCACCAGGTCGGCCCGGACGCCGGCCGAGCCGCGCAGGCGTACCTCGCCGGTGTCCGGGTCGACGTATCCGTCATGCCGGTCAGCCTTCCACGGCGGCGAGGCGGTGGTCGCGGGGGCTCACCCCGCGGACCCGCCGGAAGGCGGTACTCAGCGCGAACGGGCTGCCGTAGCCGACCCGGCGGGCCACCGCGCCGAGCGTGGCGTACGGCTCGCGGAGCAGGTCGGCGGCGAGCGCGAGCCGCCAGCCGGTCAGGTACGTCATCGGCGGCTCGCCGACGAGGTCGGTGAAGCGGCGGGCCAGGGCGGCCCGGGATACCCCCACCTCGGCGGCGAGGGTGGCCACCGTCCAGGGCCGGGCCGGGTCGTTCTGGAGCAGCCGCAGGGCGGGGCCGACCACCGGGTCGGCGGCGGCCACGTACCAGGCGGGTGCCGCGCCGGGCCGCGCGAACCAGTGCCGCAGCGCGGCGATCAGCAGCAGGTCGAGCAGCCGGTCGAGGACGGCCGCCTGACCCGGTGCGTCGCGGGTGACCTCCTCGGCGAGCAGCGGCACGAGGGGGGTGCGCCAGTCGTCGCCGCTCACCGTGACCAGCGGCGGCAGGGCGGTGAGCAGCCGCCGGCCGGGTTCGCCGGGGAGCTGGTAGGTGCCGGTCAGCAGCACGGTCGCGCCGGTCGGGCTGGTGCCCCACGTCCGTACGCCGAGCGCCATGCTCTCGGTGAGCGGTTCGCCGTGGATCGTGGTGCACCGCTGCCCGGAATGGATCACCACCTGCGGCGGGGTGGCCGGGTCGTCGGCCACCAGGTAGCCGTCGGGGCCGCGCAGCACGGCCACGTCGCCGGGGTGCAGCCGCACCGCCGGCCCGTCGTCCGGCACCACCCACCCGTCGCCCCGGACCAGCGCCACCACGGTCAGCGGGGCGCGGTCCTCGATGCGCAGCGAGAACGGCGGGTCGAGCATCGACCGCAGCAGGAATGCGCCGCGCGCGCGGGGCCCGTCGAGCAGTCCGGTGAGCGGATCCACGCCCTCACTGTAGACGCTCGCGTATGACTGCACGATCCTCGGCCATTCATCGTCTCGCCGCCGGCGGCTTGACTGTCCTCAGTGCCCGAACCGTTCGTCGACGCCGACGACATCGCCGACGTCGCGGTCGCCGCGCTCACCGGGGACGGGCACGCCGGCCAGCTCTACGAGCTCACCGGCCCGCGCGTGCTGACCTTCGCCGAGGCGGTCGCCGAGATCGCCGCCGCGACCGGCCGCGACGTCCGCTTCACCACGGTCACCACCCAGGCGTACGCGGCGGCGCTCGCCGCCGTGGGCGTCCCCGCCGAGGTGGCGGGTTTGCTCACGTACCTGTTCACCGAGGTCCTCGACGGCAACGCGCACGTGGCCGACGGCGTCGAACGGGTCCTCGGCCGGCCCGCCCGCGACTCCGCCGGCTACGCGGCCGCGACCGCGGCGACCGGGGTGTGGAAGCCCTGACCGGCACCCGCCGTTACGCTCGCCGCCGGGGGTGAGGAGGCGGCGATGATCCGGTGGGGGTGGGCTCGGACGGCCGCCGGTCGGCTGCGGCACGGATGGCGGCCGGTGGTCGAGGCGACCCTGGCCGCGACCGTCGCCTGGTTCCTCGCCGCCGACCTGGTCGGCGACCCGCAGCCGTTCTTCGCGCCCGCCGCCGCCCTCATCGTGCTCGGGCAGGCGCGCGGGCAGCGGATCCGCCGGGCGGTGGAGGTGGTGCTGGGGGTCACCGCCGGCGTGCTGGTCGCCGACCTCGTGCTGCAGGCGCTCGGCCCGCGCACCACCGGGACGGTGTTCACGGTCATCCTGCTCACCGTCGCCCTGGCGGTGACCGTCGGCGCCACCGGCGTGACCCTCGTGCAGGCGGCCGTCTCCGCCCTGTACCTGGTGGCGGTCCCGCCGCCCGGCGACTCGCTGGTGCCGTTCCGGTTCGTCGACGCCCTCATCGGCGGGGCGGTCGCGATCGTCGTCAGCCA
Organism: Micromonospora thermarum; assembly: GCF_012034245.1. Lineage (GTDB taxonomy): Bacteria > Actinomycetota > Actinomycetes > Mycobacteriales > Micromonosporaceae > Micromonospora > Micromonospora thermarum. The sequence goes on from NZ_JAATEO010000024.1 coordinate 71,080, forward strand.
ATTCGTGGGCGCCCGCCGGCCGCTCGCCCGTCTCGCCGGCGAGGTCCGGGACACCTTCGACGCGCTGGCCGCACTGGTCACCGAGGTCGCGGACGCGCTCGACCGCCGCGACTCCGGGGCCGCCCTCGCGGTCCTGGAGCGGGCCCGCGGGATGGACGCCGCCGTGGACCGGCTCCGCGACGAGGTCCGGGCCGCGGGGGAGGCGCTGCGCCTGCACGTCCGCCGTCGCCGCCACCTCGGGCGGCTGGAGTCGGTCGACGCGGCGCTGCACCAGATCGACTACGTGGTCCGCAACGTCCGCGTCCTGGCCCGGGCCGGGGTCACCCTGAGCCGCCTGCCCACCCCGCCGCCGGCCGCCGTGGGCGACGTCCTGCGTCGCCTCGCCGGGGCCGTCCAGGCGGCCGGCGCGGCGCTCGCCGCCGACCTCGACGGCGCCGGCGTCGAGGCCGACCGGCACGCCGAGCGGGCCGAGCAGGAGGCCCTGGCGGCGGTCCGGTCCGCCGGCCGGCTGTACACGCCGGGCGGCACCCTGCCGCTCGCCATGATCGTCGGACAGGTCCGGGCCACGGCCATCGACCTGCTGCGGGGCGTGGGTGCCGACGACGACGCCGCCGTGCTCACCCGGGTCGACGAGGCGCTCGGGCTGCCCGGCCGCTGAGTGCCCGCGCGGGACCGGTCCGGGTACGGCGCGGACCGGCCGGGTGCGGCGCGGGGCCGGTCGGGGTGCGGCGCGGGGCCGGTCGGGGTGCGGCGCGGACCGGCCGGGGTGCGGCGCGGACCGGCCGGGGTGCGGCGCGGGCCGGTCGGGGTGCGGCGCGGGGCCGCCGGCCCCGGTCAGGTGCCGGTGAGCCAGCTCGCGGCCTCGGCGCGGATGTCGGCGGGCACCTCGTGCCCGTCCGGGAACTCGTGGTAGGTCACGTCGTAGCCGAGCGAGCGCAGCCGGGGCACCAACCGCCGGCTGCACGCGTCGACCGGCAGGACCGGGTCGGCGACGCCGTGCGAGACGTACACCCGCGGCCGGCCGTGCGTGACCAGGGGCGCGGCGAAGCCGGGGGAGAAGGCCACCACCGCGTCGACCAGGTCGCCGTTGGTCAGGCCCAGGGACAGGGCGTACGAGGCGCCGTCGGAGAACCCGCCGAACGCCACCCGGTCGACGGGGTGGCCGGCGAACACGCTGGTGAGCAGCGTGTCGATGCGACGGACGTCGACGCCGAAGCCCTCCACGATCAGGTCCCAGCTGCTGGCGGCGGCCTGCGGGGCGACCAGCAGGAGGCGGTGCGTGTCGGCGATCGGGAGCAGCAGGTCGAGGCCCTGCCGGGCCGAGCCGCCGGCGCCGTGCAGCAGCAGGACCAGGCGGTACGGCCGGCCGTCCGCCGGCTCCGGGGCGTACACCATCGCGAGGGGGTCGCCCGCGGCGTCGGTCAACGGGACCAGCCCGGCGGCGGCCCGGACCGACGGCGGGCCCGGACGCGCGGTGAGCCGGCCGTGCCGGGGGTTCTCCTCCGGCGCCCGGTGCGGCGGCGCGGGTTCGGCCACGGGCTCACGGTCCTTCGGTCGGCGAAGCGGACGGCCGGCGCTTACCCGCCGGCGGGGCGGCTAACCCCGCCCGGTCAGGCGCTCAGCCGGCGGACCAGCCGGGACGGGAAGACCGTCGGCGGTCGGACCGCGCCACCCGACAGGGCCGCGTTCGCCGCGGCGGCGGCGATCTCCGCCACCGGGTGCGTCGCGGTGGTGAGCGCGGGGGTGGCCACCGCGGCCAGCGGGATGTCGTCGAAACCCGTCACCGCGACGTCCCCGGGCACCTGCACGCCGTCGCCGCGCAGCCGGTCCATCACGCCCAGCGCGGTCGCGTCGCTGATGCCGACGATGGCGTCGGTGTCCGGCCAGCGGGCCAGGACCTCGCGCGCCGCCATCCGGGCCCGGTGCACGGTGAAGTCGCCCCGGACCAGCCGGGCCGGCAACCCGGCCTCCCGCATCACCTGCCGGTACGCGTGCACCGACCGGCCGGCGCAGGCGAGCCAGCGGGGGCCGGTGACCATGGCGACGCGGCGGCGGCCGGTCGCGTACAGGTGCCGGACCATCGCCGCCGTGCCGCCACCGTTGTCCACGTCGAAGGAGGGGACCACCGGGGAGCCGACGCCGATCGAGGCCACCCGCCCCCGCAGCGTACGGGGCACCGCGGCCAGCACCGCCGCGGTCGTGTTGAGCAGGATCAGCCCGCTGACCCCGCGATCCTCGGCGAGGCGGCGCAGCCGGGCCGGATCGCGGGTCGGCAGCCAGTGCAGGGTGACGCCGAGCCCGTGCGGGGCGCAGAACCGGGCGGCGGCGCCGACCACCCGGTCGACGTACGGGTCGTCGAGGACCGCCGGGGACGTGCCGCAGACGACCGTCACCAGACGGACGCCGGTGCCGCGCACGAGCGCGCGGGCGGCCGGGTCCGGCGTGTAGCCCAGCCGGCCGGCAGCGGCGGAGACCCGGTCCCGGGTGACGGGGGAGGCGTACCCGGTGCCGGCGAGCACGCGGGAGGCGGTGGCCCGGGAGACGCCGGCGGCCCGGGCGACATCCTCCAGGGTCGGTGCGCGGCGTGGCGTCGTCATGGCTCGTCCTCCCCCGTGGTCGCCGCCCGCCCGGACGGCACGTGTCGGCAACCAGATCATCGCGCGCTCACGGGTCGAGGGGTAAGGGGCGAGGCCGGCTTGTGGTGAGAGCGTTTCCAGGTGTGCGATCGTGCAGCAGACCCCCGTCCCCAGGAGAGGACCCCGCCGCGTGAGCAGCGTCACCGCCCCGGCCCCCCCGACCATCACGCCCCGGTCGGTGCTGGCCGCCCGCACCGGCGTAGCGGTGGTCTTCGCCCTCAACGGCCTCGCCGTCGCCTCCTGGTTCGCCCGGGTGCCGGCGGTCCGCGACGCGCTCGACCTGAGCGCCGGCCGCCTCGGGCTGCTGCTGCTCGCCATGTCGGCGGGGGCGATCCTGGCGATGCCCACGTCCGGTCTGGTCGCCCAGCGCCTCGGCACCGCCCGGACGGTGGTGCTGGCGACCCTGCTCGTCGCGTCCGGCCTGACGGTCGCCGGCGTCGCCGCCTGGTCGGCCGGCTCGCTGGCCGGCGTGGCACTGGGCCTGTTCGCCCTCGGCTACGGCTCCGGCACCTGTGACGTGGCCATGAACATCGAGGGTGCCGCCGTCGAGCGGCGGCTCGGCCGCACGATCATGCCCCGGTTCCACGCCGCGTGGAGCCTCGGCTCGGTGGCCGGGGCGGGGCTCGGCGCGGGCGCCGCCCGCCTCGGTCTGCCGGTGGCCGTCCACCTCGCCCTGACGGCGGCGGTGGTGCTGGGCGGCACGGTGCTCGGCGCCCGGGCCTTCCTCCCGGCCGCCGAGACGACGCCGACCGCCGACGGCGTCTCCCCGGCGACCCGCCGCCGCGCGCTGCTCGCCGCCTGGCGCGAGCCCCGGACCCTGCTCATCGGGCTGTTCGTGCTGGTCATGGCGTTCGCCGAGGGCAGCGCCAACGACTGGGTCGCGGTCGCCTTCGTCGACGGGTACGACCTCAGCGAGGCGGCCGGCGCCGCCGTGTTCGGGGTGTTCGTCGTGGGCATGACGCTCGGCCGCACCCTCGGCACCCTCGCCCTGGACCGGTGGGGCCGGGTGCGCGTGCTGACCGCGACGATCCTGCTCGCCGTGCTCGGCGCGGGTGTGGCGGTGCTCGCCGGTTCCGGGCCGGTGGCCGTCGTGGGCGTGGCGCTCTGGGGGCTCGGCGCGTCCCTCGGCTTCCCGGTGGGGATGAGCGCGGCGGCCGACGAGGAGGACCGCGCCCCGGCCCGGGTGAGCGTCGTCGCCGTGATCGGCTACACCGCCTTCCTCGCCGGCCCGCCGCTGCTGGGGCTGCTCGGTGACCGGGTCGGCACGCTGCACGCCCTGCTCGTCGTGCCGATCCTGCTGCTGCCGACCCTCGCGCTGGTCCCCGCCACCCGCCCACCGGCGCACTGAGGCGGCGCCCCGTGGCGTCCGGTCAGTCGCGGAGCCAGACCCGCAGCGGGCCGGCGCGGCGGAAGCCGGCCTCCACCGCGATCGCCAGGTCGTCGCCGGACTCGTAACCCACCAGCGGGGCGGTGGCCGGTAGCGCCGCCCAGATCTCCTCCGGTGGGACGGTGCGGGCGAAGACGTTGGAGACACCGACGGTCAGTTCCCAGCGGTGCAGGATCGCCCCGCCGGCGACCACGCCCCCGTCGAGGCGGGCCAGGACGGTGACCCGGGGCTCGGTGAGCAGGGCGGGGCGGAACAGCTCGCCACCGCCGTGCGCCGCCGCCCACGCGGCGAGCGCCTCGGGCGTGGTGACCGGGGTCAGGGACGGCGCCGCGTCGGGCGGCGTCATGGTCGCCGCGTCGGGGTCGGGCGGGCGGCGGATCCAGTCCGCGTCGACCAGGATCCGGAAGCCGTACGGCGACAGGTCGAGGTCGGCGTAGCTGTCCTTGACCGAAGCGCCGGGCCCGGCGTCGATGCGGTCGAGCAGGGCGGCCGGGTCCACGTCCCGGCGCAGCGTCACGGCGTCCGGATACCAGGTCGGCGAGCGGCGCGGCACCGACCAGGCGTCCTCGTCGGCGGCGCCGGTCAGCCCGTGGGTGCGGCACACCAGGTCGCACCAGGCGGCGTTGTCCTGGATCGCGTCCTCGGCCGTCACGTGCACGCCGGGAGCGTAGCCCGCGACGAGGTGATCATGTGCCGGGCCGGCACCTGTCCAGCGCGCTCCCACCCGGCTCGCAGGGGACTGCCGGGTCGTGGCCGGCCGGACCGGGGTGGAGTTCTACCTGGAACCGGAGACCACCGCGACGGACACGACGGTCGTGGCGATCGCCCACGACGGCGAGTGGATCCGTCGCCGGACCGGGTCGCCCCGGGTGGCGGCGGCCCTCGCGAACCGGCTCGGGTTGCCGCTGTACGTGGCCGCGAAGACCGGGTACCCGGAGCGCATGCGGGCCTGGAACCGGGCCCACCCGGAGCGCCGCGCCCGCTAAGAGGCTCACTTCGCGACGGCCGCCCGCGCCTCGTCGAGGGTCATCGTCGGGCTGTGGCTGGAGACGTACCAGCCGATGTCGTCGGTGAGCAGGCGGCGGACCAGGGCCAGGTCCGGCCCGTCGTCGGGCGGGCGAAGGTGCAGCGGCGGCGGGTACCAGCTGTCGCCGAGGAGCAGCACGCCCGAGGCCGGGTCGACCACCACGGTCGAGTCGGGGGCGTGGTGGCCGCCGACGTGCCGGACCACGACGCCGGTGGGCAGCTCCAGCTCGTCGGTGAACGTCCGCGTCGGCGGCCGGACCGTGAAGTCGTCCCAGGAGTCCACGGCGAGCGCCCGGGCCCGGAAGCTCGGCCCGAGCCGCGGGTCGGCGCGGACCTGCTCGCGCAGGTAGCGGGTGCTCCACGGTCGGGCCGCCTCGGCGCGCAGCAGGTCGGCGCCGCTGACGTGGCCGACGATCTCCACGCCCGGCCAGGCGCAGGCGCCCCACACGTGGTCCCAGTGGTGGTGGGTGTAGACCAGCCAGCGTGGCTCCGGCAGGCCGGCGGCCCGCAGCGCCGCCTGGATCTCGGCGGCGTGCGCCGGGCTCTGGCCCGCGTCGACCAGCACGCTGCCGCGCTCGTCGGCGACCAGGGCGACGGAGGGCTGGATCCAGGCCGGGTCCGGGTGGAAGGGGGTCACCCACACCCGGCCGGTGAGGTGATGGAACTCGATGGCGGGGGTCGCCGCCGCGTCGTTGTCCGCCATCCCGCGATCCTAGGTGGACCGCTCGGGCACGTGGGGTCGCGTTGACCGGGCCGCCGCGGGTGTGGCAGCATTCGCGGCCGGACGGCAGTGAAGGAAGCCGGTGCGATTCCGGCGCGGTCCCGCCACTGTCACCGGGGAGCGATCCCCCCTCGTGAGTCACGGCCGTGCGTGCGCGGTTGGAAGGCCGGGGGTGAGCGTCGATCCGGGAGCCAGGATACTTCGGCCGTCGGTGCACCCCAGGGCGTGGACACCCGAGGAGGACCCGATGACGCGCAGCATCCCCGCCATCGACGACAATCGTCGTATCCGTTCCGCGCGCGCCGACGCGTTCGCCGCCGGCCCCGCCGCTGCTCCGCCCGGACGCCCCGCCGCGCCGGCCGCTCGACACGCGCCGCCGACGGGCCGAGCAGCTCGCTCCCTCACACCGGCCGGCGCAGGTCGCGCCGTGACCGGCCGCGCTGGTCGCTCCGCCGTGACCCGGCGGGCCGGTCGCCGCGTGCCGTCCGCCTGACGCATCCGCTCGCCGCCGGCTTCGGCGCATCGTCGCGCCGCGCGCCGGCCCACCGCACCCGCTGACCGAGCAGCCACCCCTCGCCCCCCCGCCCGACCGGCCCTCGTGCCGGCGCGGGCGTCACTCTCCGGAGCCCCCGTGCGCATCCTGCTGCTGTCCACCGCCGACACCGACCTGCTCGCCGCCCGGGCGAGCGGCGCCGACTACCGCCTGGCCAACCCGGCCCGGGTCGCGGCCGACGCCGTACCGGCGCTGGTCGACGGCGCCGACCTGGCCGTCGTACGCCTGCTCGGCGGCCGGGCGGCGTGGCCGGACGGGCTGGCCGCGGTGCTCGCCTCCGGCGTGCCGACGGTCGTGCTGGGCGGCGAGAGCGTGCCGGACGCGGAGCTGATGGCGGCCTCCACGGTGCCGTCCGGAGTGGCCACCGAGGCCGTGTCCTACCTGGTCGAAGGCGGTCCGGAGAACCTAACGCAGCTCGCCCGCTTCCTGTCCGACACGGTGCTGCTCACCGGCGAGGGCTTCGCCCCGCCCGCGCCCACCGCGGCGTACGGCATCCACGGTGACCGGCCGGCCGACCCGGGCCGACCCACCGTCGGGATCGTCTTCTACCGGGCGCACGCCCTGGCCGGCAACACCGCGTTCGTCGACACGCTCGCCGACGCCGTGGAGGCGGCGGGCGGCAACGCCCTGCCGATCTTCTGCGGCTCGCTGCGCGGGCTGACCGCCGGCGCGGGACCGCTGGGGCTGTTCGCCCGCTGCGACGCGCTGCTGGTCACGGTCCTCGCCGCCGGTGGCACCGTCGCCGCCGACGCCTCCGGCGGCGGCGACGAGGACGCCTGGGACGTGGGCGCGCTCGCCGCCCTCGACGTGCCGGTGATCCAGGCGCTCTGCCTCACCAGCACGCGCGCGCAGTGGGCCGGCAGCGACGCCGGGCTGTCCCCGCTGGACGCGGCCATGCAGGTGGCGATCCCCGAGTTCGACGGGCGGATCGTCACCGTGCCGTTCTCGTTCAAGCGGATCGACGCCGACGGGCTGTCGGTGTACGAACCGGACCCGGAGCGGGCCGCCCGGGTGGCCGGCATCGCCGTGCGGCACGCCCGGCTGCGGCACGTGCCCAACGCCGACAAGCGGCTCGCGGTGGTGCTCAGCTCGTACCCGACGAAGCACTCCCGGGTCGGCAACGCGGTCGGCCTGGACACCCCGGCGAGCGCGGTCCGGCTGCTCGCCGCACTGGCCGACGCCGGGTACGACCTGGGCGGCGCGCCCGCCCCCGACGACGGGGACGCGCTCATCCACGCCCTCATCGCCGCGGGTGGCCACGACGTCGAGTGGCTCACCCCGGAGCAGCTCGCCGCCGCGTCGGCGCGGGTGCCGGGCGAGACGTACCGGCGCTGGTTCGAGGAGGTGCCGGCGGAGCTGCGCGAGGCGATGCGGGAGCACTGGGGTGAGCCGCCCGGCGAGCTGTACACCGACGGCGGCGACATCGTGCTCGCCGGGCTGCGCTTCGGCAACGTGGTACTGCTGATCCAGCCGCCCCGCGGCTTCGGGGAGAACCCGATCGCCATCTACCACGACCCGGACCTGCCGCCGAGCCACCACTACCTGGCCGCGTACCGCTGGCTGTCGGCGCCGGTCGCGGACGGCGGCTTCGGCGCGGACGCCGTGGTGCACCTGGGCAAGCACGGCACCCTCGAATGGCTGCCCGGCAAGGGCCTCGGGCTGGCGGCCGACTGCGCCCCGGACGCCGTGCTCGGCGACCTGCCGCTGGTCTACCCGTTCATCGTCAACGACCCCGGGGAGGGTACGCAGGCCAAGCGCCGCGCCCACGCCGTCGTCGTCGACCACCTGGTGCCGCCGATGGCCCGCGCCGAGACGTACGGGGACCTGGCGAAACTCGAACAGCTTCTCGACGAGTACGCGACCGTGCAGGCCCTGGACCCGGCGAAGGTGCCGGTGGTCCAGGGGCAGATCTGGGAGCTGGTGCGGGCCGCCGAGCTGCACCACGACCTGCACCAGGCCGACATGCCGGCCGCCGACGACTTCGACGACTTCGTGCTGCACCTCGACGGGTACCTGTGCGAGGTCAAGGACGTGCAGATCCGCGACGGCCTGCACGTGCTGGCCGCCGCGCCCACCGGCGAGGCGCGGGTCAACCTGGTGCTCGCCGTGCTGCGCGCCCCGCAGGTGTGGGGTGGCGCCCGCGCCCTGCCCGGGTTGCGCCAGGCACTCGCCGCGAGCTACGGCCTGGACGAACAGGCGCTGCTCGCGTCGCCGGGGGAGCGGGTGGCGCTGCCCGGGGCGCTCACGGAGGCGGTCGACGGGCCCGCCGCCACCGCCGCCACCGCCGCCGACGCCGTCGACCTGATCGAGGGCCTGGCCCGCCGGCTCGTGCTCGGCATGGAGACGCTCGGCTGGGACGCCGGCAAGGCCGACGCGGTCGTCGAGGAGGTCACCGGCCGGTCGGTCCCGGACGCCGCCGCCGTGCTGCGGTTCGCAGCCACCGAACTGGTGCCCCGGCTGGACCGCACCACCGACGAGATCGACCGGGTGCTGGGCGCGCTCGACGGTGGTTTCGTACCGCCCGGACCGTCCGGCTCGCCCACCCGCGGCCTGGTCAACGTGCTGCCCACCGGACGCAACTTCTACTCCGTCGACCCGAAGGCCATCCCGAGCCGCAACGCCTGGGACGTGGGCGTGGCCCTGGCCGACTCGCTGCTCGCCCGGCACCTCGCCGACACCGGCGCGTACCCGCGCTCGGTCGGCCTCACCGTGTGGGGCACCAGCGCGATGCGGACCCAGGGCGACGACATCGCCGAGGTGCTCGCGCTGCTCGGCTGCCGGCCCGTCTGGGACGACCGGTCCCGCCGCGTCACCGGCGTCGAGGTGGTGCCCCTCGCCGAGCTGGGCCGGCCCCGCGTCGACGTCACCGTCCGCATCTCCGGCTTCTTCCGGGACGCGTTCCCGCACGTCGTGGCGCTCATCGACGACGCGGTGCGGCGGGTGGCCGCGCTGGACGAGCCCGCATCCGACAACTACGTCAAGGCCCACGTGGACGCCGACGTCGCCGAGCACGGCGACGAGCGCCGGGCCACCGCGCGCATCTTCGGGTCCAAGCCCGGGGCGTACGGGGCCGGGCTGCTGCCGCTCATCGACGCCCGGAACTGGCGCAGCGACGCCGACCTCGCCGAGGTGTACGCGGTCTGGGGCGGCTACGCGTACGGGCGCGGGCTCGACGGGCGGGAGGCGCGCGCCGACATGGAACGCTCCTTCGCCCGCATCGCCGTGGCGGTGAAGAACCAGGACACCCGCGAGCACGACATCGTCGACTCCGACGACTACTTCCAGTACCACGGCGGGATGGTGGCGATGGTCCGCCACCTCACCGGCGCCGCGCCGGCCGCGTACGTCGGGGACTCGGCGATGCCGCACGACGTCCGTACCCGCACGCTCGGCGAGGAGACCCGGCGGGTGTTCCGCGCCCGGGTGGTCAACCCGCGCTGGATCGCCGCGATGCGCCGCCACGGTTACAAGGGCGCGTTCGAGCTGGCGGCCACCGTGGACTACCTGTTCGGCTACGACGCCACCGCCGGCGTCGTGGACGACTGGATGTACGAGCGCCTCGCCGAGGCGTACCTGTTCGACGACGAGACCCGCGCGTTCCTGGAGACGTCGAACCCGTGGGCGCTGCGCGGCATCACCGAGCGGCTCCTGGAGGCCGCCGACCGGGGCCTGTGGGCCGAGCCGGACCCGGACACCCTGGACCGGCTCCGGGAGACGTACCTGGCCAGCGAGGGCGACCTGGAGGACAAGCGGTGAGCACCTACCCGTTCTCGGCGGTCCTCGGCATGGACGACATGCGCCTCGCCCTGCTGCTCAACGCGGTCAGCCCGGCCATCGGCGGGGTGCTGGTCCGGGGCGAGAAGGGCACCGCCAAGTCCACCGCCGTGCGCGCCCTCGCCGCGCTGCTGCCACCGGTGGACCGGGTGGTGGGCTGCCGCTTCGCCTGCGACCCGGCCGCACCCGACCCCCGTTGCCCGGACGGGCCGCACCCCGCCGAGCCGGTCGTCGAGCGCCGCCCGGCCGCGCTGGTCGAGCTGCCGGTCGGCGCCGCCGAGGACCGGGTCGTCGGGTCGCTCGACCTGGAGAAGGCGCTCGCCGAGGGGGTACGCGCGTACGAGCCAGGCCTGCTCGCCGCCGCCCACCGCGGCCTGCTCTACGTCGACGAGGTGAACCTGCTCCACGACCACCTCGTGGACCTGCTGCTGGACGCCGCCGCGATGGGCCGCTGCCACGTCGAGCGGGAGGGCGTCTCGGTCAGCCACGCCGCCCGCTTCCTCCTCGTCGGCACCATGAACCCGGAGGAGGGGGAGCTTCGACCCCAGCTGCTCGACCGGTTCGGGCTCACGGTGGAGGTGGCCGCCAGCCGCGACCCGGCCGTCCGGGTGGAGGTGGTCCGCCGCCGGCTCGCCGCGGACGCCGATCCGGCCGGCTTCGCCGCCCGCTGGGCCGACGCGGACGCCGCCGTCGCCCGCCGGGTGGCCGACGCCCGCGCCCGGCTCGGCCGGGTGGTGCTGAGCGACGCGGCGCTGCGCCAGATCGCCGAGGTGTGTGCCGCGTTCGACGTGGACGGCATGCGTGCCGACATCGTCACCGCCCGCGCCGCCGTCGCCCACGCCGCCTGGCAGGGGCGGGAGCGGGTCGGCGCGGAGGACGTCCGGGTCGCCGCCCGGCTCGCCCTGCCGCACCGGCGGCGCCGCGACCCGTTCGACACTCCGGGGCTGGACGAGAAGCGCCTCGACGAGGCCCTGCGACGGGCCCAGGACGAGCACCCCGACGACCCGGACGAGGGCGACGGCAGCACGGGCGGCCGGGGGCCGGACGGCGGTCCCCGGCCGGACGGCGGTCCGGGAGGCGGTTCCGGTCCCGACGGTTCGACCGTGGACGGCTCCCGCCCCGACGGTGGTGCGGCCCCTGCCGACCGGCCGGACGGTGGCGGGCCGACGGAATCCGGGGCGCACGGCGACCCGGCCAGCCGCAGTGGACGCCGGCCCGAACCGGCCGGGGAACGCCGGTCGGGGCGGCCCGAACCGGCCGGGGAACGCCGGTCGGGGCGGCCCGACGGTCAGCGCCCGGACGAGGGGGCCGGTGCGGTGGCCGTACCCCGGAGTGGGTTGCGGGCGCGGCTGTTCACCGCGCCGGGCATCGGGGAGGGCGTGCCCGGGCGGCGGTCGCGGGCGCGGACCGGGCGCGGCCGGACCACCGGCGCGCGGGTGCCGGCCGGGCGGCCCGGCGCCCTGCACCTGCCGGCGACGGTCCGGGCCGCCGCACCGCACCAGGCCATCCGTGGGCGGCAGCACGGTCCGCTGCGGCTGCGCCCGGCCGACGTCCGGGAGGCGGTCCGCGAGGGGCGCGAGGGCAACCTGGTCCTGTTCGTCGTGGACGCCAGCGGGTCGATGGGCGCCCGGCAGCGGATGAGCGCGGTCAAGGGGGCCGTCCTCGCCCTGCTCACCGACGCGTACCAGCGCCGCGACAAGGTCGCGGTGATCGCCTTCCGGGGCGCCGGCGCGCAGACCCTGCTGCCGGCCACCTCGTCGGTCCTCGCGGCGTCGACGCGGCTGGCCGAGCTGCCCACCGGGGGGCGTACCCCGCTCGCCGAGGGTCTGCTCGCCGCCGCCGACCTGCTGCGGGTGGAACGCCTGCGCGACCCGAAGCGTCGCCCCCTGGTCCTCGTCGTCACCGACGGTCGCGCCACCGCCGGCACGGACCCGCTGTCCCGCGCGGACCGGGCCGCGGCGGTGCTCCGCTCGACCGGCGCCCCCTGCGTCGTCGTCGACTGCGAGTCCGGCCCCGTCCGCCTGAACCTGGCGAAGCGCCTGGCCACCCACCTGAACGCCGCCCACCACCCCCTGGCCCACGTGACGACAACCCCGCTCACGGCCCTCGCCACCACCCCGTCGCCGGGATCACGCGGTTTCCGCGCCGGCGAAACGGAACAAGCAGGGCAGACCACGGGCCAGAACCCCGAGATCGCCGCCGTCGGGGCGACGGCGGGAAGGAGCAGCTGATGCCGCAGGGGAAGCCCACGCACGTGCCCGCGGACGGGTTGACGACCCGGCAGCGGAGGAATCGGCCACTGGTGATCGTCCACACCGGGCAGATGAAGGGGAAGTCCACCGCCGCGTTCGGGTTGGCGCTGCGGGCGTGGACGGCCGGGCTGCCGATCGGGGTGTTCCAGTTCGTCAAGAGCGCCAAGTGGCGGGTGGGGGAGGAGAACGCCTTCCGCGCGCTCGGCGAGGTGCACGAGCGCACCGGCCAGGGCGCCCCGGTCACCTGGCACAAGATGGGCGAGGGCTGGTCGTGGATCCAGCGCGGCGGCGAGGCCGACCACGCCGCCGACGCCCGCGAGGGGTGGCGGCAGATCCAGCGCGACCTGGCCGCCGAGCGGTACGGCCTGTACGTCCTCGACGAGTTCACCTACCCGATGAAGTGGGGCTGGGTGGACGTGGACGAGGTCGTCGACACCCTCGCCGGCCGGCCCGGCTTCCAGCACGTCGTCATCACCGGCCGCGACGCCGACCCGCGCCTGGTGGCCGCCGCCGACCTGGTGGCCGAGCTGACCAAGGTGAAGCACCCGATGGACGCCGGCCAGAAGGGCCAGAAGGGCATCGAGTGGTGAGCGACAACCCGGCGACCCCCTGGGCGCTGCCCCGGATCGTCGTCGCCGCGCCGGCCAGCGGGCACGGCAAGACCACCGTCGCCACCGGGCTGCTCGCCGCGCTGCGCCGTCGGGGCCTCACGGTCAGCCCGCACAAGGTCGGCCCCGACTACATCGACCCCGGCTACCACGCCCTCGCCGCCGGCCGGCCGGGCCGCAACCTCGACCCGTGGCTGGTCGGCGAGGGGCGGATCGCCCCGCTGCTGCGGCACGGCGCGAGCACCCCCACCCCCGCCGACGTCGCTGTGGTCGAGGGCGTGATGGGGCTGCACGACGGCGCGGTCGGCCGCCGGGCGTACGCCTCCACCGCCCACGTCGCCCGCCTCGTCGACGCGCCCGTGCTGCTGGTGCTGGACACCACCGCCCAGGGGCGCAGCGCCGCCGCGCTGGTGCTCGGCATGCGCGCGTTCGACCCGGCCGTGCGGATCGGCGGGGTGATCCTCAACCGGGTCGGCTCGCCCCGCCACGAGACCCTGCTGCGCGACGCGCTGGCCGAGGTCGGCGTACCGGTGCTGGGCGCGGTGACCCGCGCCGCCGAGGTCACCGCCCCGTCGCGGCACCTGGGGCTGGTGCCGGTCGCCGAGCGGGCCCCCGAGTCGCTCGCCGTGGTCGACGCGCTGGCCGCGCTTGTCGAGTCCACCGTGGACCTCGACGCCGTCCTCGACCTGGCCCGCAGCGCCCCGCCGCTGACCGTGCCGGCGTGGGATCCGGCCGCCGCCGTCGGCGGCCCCGCCGGATCGGAGCGCCCGGTGGTCGCGGTAGCCGGCGGGCCGGCCTTCACCTTCGCGTACGCGGAGACCACCGAGCTGCTCGCCGCCGCCGGCGCGGCCGTCGTCCCGTTCGACCCGCTGCGCGACCCGGCGCTGCCGGCCGGCACCCGCGCGGTGGTGATCGGCGGCGGCTTCCCCGAGGTGCACGTCGACGCCCTCGCCGCCAACACCGGGCTGCGCGCCGACCTCGCCGCGTTCGACGGTCCCGTCGTGGCCGAGTGCGCCGGCCTGCTCTACCTGGGGCGTGAGCTGGACGGCGTACCCATGTGCGGCCGGCTCGACCTGACCGCGCGGATGACCGGACGGCTCACCCTCGGCTACCGGGACGCCGTCGCCGCCACCGACTCGCCCGTGCACGCCGCCGGCGACCCGGTACGCGGCCACGAGTTCCACCGCACCGTCACCGACCCCGGCCACGGCGACCGGCCGGCGTGGCGCTGGACCGGCAGCGCCCACGGCTTCGTCGCCGGCCGGGTGCACGCCTCCTACCTGCACACCCACTGGGCGGGCCACCCGGGCGCGGCACGGCGGCTGCTGGCGGCGGCCCGGTGACCGCCACGCTGACCGGGGTCGGGGTGGGCCCGGGGGACCCGGACCTGCTCACCCTGCGTGCCGTACGCGTCCTGCGCGAGGCGGAGCTGGTGTTCGTACCCGTGCTGGACCGGCTCGACGCCGACGGCGCCGCCGCCTCCGGACGGGCCGAGACCACCGTCGCCCCGCACGTCCCGCCGGACCGGCTGCGCCGGCTGCCGTTCGCCCTCGACGACCGGGGCGGCGTGACCGCCCGCCGGGCGCGGGCGTGGGACGGCGCCGCCCGGGCGGTGGTGGCCGCCGTCGACGGTGGCGCCCGGACCCTCGCCTTCGCCACCATCGGCGACCCCAACGTGTACTCCACGTTCAGCTACCTGGCGCAGACCGTCCGGGAGCTGCGGCCGGAGGTAGTGGTGGAGACCGTCCCGGGGATCACCGCGATGCAGGAGCTGGCCGCCCGCAGCGGCGTCCCGCTGTGCGAGGGGCGGGAACCGCTCACGCTGCTGCCGGCCACCGCCGGCCTGGCGCTCTTCGCCGACGCCGTCGCCGGCCCGGGCACCGTCGTCGCCTACAAGGGCTGGCGCCGCCACCCCGAGCTGCTCGCCGAGCTGCGCCGGCAGGGCCGGCTCGCCGACGCCGTGCTGGGCCGTGGGCTGGGCCTGCCCGGCGAACACGTCGGGCCGGCCGCCGAGGCCGACGGCGACGTGCCGTACCTGTCGACACTGCTGGTCCCGGCCCGCCGGGACCGGCGGGGAGGAAAGCTGTGACCACCACCGGCACCGTCTGGTTCGTCGGCGCCGGGCCCGGCGCGGCGGACCTGCTGACCCTGCGCGCCGCCCGGGTGATCGCCACCGCCGACGTGGTGGTGTGGGCGGCCAGCCTGGTGCACGCCGACGTGCTCGCCCACGCCCGCCCGGACGCCGAGATCGTCGACTCCTCGCAGCTCCCGATCGAGGGGGTGCTGCCGCTGTACCGACGGGCCGCGGCCGAGGGGCTGACCGTGGCCCGGATCCACTCCGGCGACCCGGCCCTGTGGGGCGCGATGCAGGAACAGCTCGACCTGTGCCGGGCACTCGGCCTCGCGGTGGAGGTCGTCCCCGGTGTCTCCTCGTTCACCGCCGTCGCCGCGATCGTCGGCCGGGAGCTGACCATTCCCGAGGTGGCCCAGTCGGTGATCCTCACCCGCCTCGAGGGCGGCAAGACGCCGATGCCGCCGGGCGAGCGGGTCCGGGAGTTCGCCCGGCACGGCACCACGATGGCGCTGTTCCTCTCCGCCGCCCGCTCCGGGCAGGTGCAGGCCGAGCTGCTCGCCGGCGGGTATCCGGCGGACACCCCGGCGGTCGTCGCGTACCAGGCCACCTGGCCCGACGAGCTGGTGGTGCGGTGCACCGTCGGCACCCTGGAGACCACGGTCAAGGAGCACCGGCTCTGGAAGCACACCCTCTTCCTGGTCGGGCCGGCGCTGGACGCGACCGGCACCCGCTCGCACCTGTACCACCCGGGGCACTTCCACACCTACCGCCGGGCCGAGCCGGCCGCCCGGGCCGCGCTGCGCCGGGCCCGCACCGACCGCGCCGCGCCGCCGGCCCCGGAGGGACCGTCCTGATGGCGTACGACCTGCCGCCGTTGCGCGAGCCGGACCTGCCGCGTACCGCGAAGGTCCGGCCCACCGCGCTGCGTACCGGCTGGACCACCGGCGCCTGCGCGACGGCCGCGACGAAGGCGGCGCTGACCGCGCTGGTCACCGGCGTCCCGCAGCGCGAGGTGGAGATCGGGCTGCCGGCCGGCCGCCGGGTGCGCTTCCCGGTGGCCCGCTGCGACATCTCGCCGGCCACCGGCACGTCCGGGGCAGGGGAGGCACGGGCCGAGGCGGTGGTGGTCAAGGACGCCGGCGACGACCCGGACGTCACCCACGGCGCGGAGCTGACCGCCACGGTCGCCTGGCGGGAGACCCCCGGGCTGGCCCTGGAGGGCGGGCCGGGGGTGGGCACGGTGACGAAACCCGGGCTAGGGCTGCCGGTCGGCGGGCCGGCCATCAACGACACCCCGCGCCGGATGATCGGCGAGGCCGTCGGCGAGGTGGTCGACCTGGCGACCGTCGGCGTCCGCGTGGTCATCAGCGTCCCGCGCGGCGAGATCATGGCGCGCAAGACCACCAACCGCCGGCTGGGGATCCTCGGCGGCATCTCCATCCTGGGTACGACCGGGATCGTCCGTCCCTTCTCCACCGCCTCCTGGCGGGCGAGCGTCGTGCAGGCGGTGCACGTGATGGCCGCCCAGGGCGAACGGACCGTCGTGCTCTGCACCGGCGGGCGGACCGAGCGGGCCGCCCGCGCGCTGCTGCCCGACCTGCCCGAGGTGTGCTTCGTGGAGGTCGGCGACTTCACCGGCGCGGCGGTCACCGCGGCGGTCGCCGACGGCCTGACCGGGGTGGTCTTCGTCGGGATGGCCGGGAAGCTGGCCAAGCTCGCCGCCGGCGTGCTGATGACCCACTACACGCGCTCCAAGGTGGACCTGTCGCTGCTCGGCGCGGTCACCGCCGAGGCCGGTGGGGACGCCGACCTGGTCGCCGCCGTCACCGCCGCCAACACCGGGCGGCACGCGTACGAGCTGTGGGAGGCCGCCGGCCTGCTCGGCACCGCCGGTGACCTGCTCTGCCGCCGGGTACGGGCGGTGCTGCTGCGCTTCGCGGAGGACGCGCTCGACGTCGACGTGGCCCTGGTCGACTTCACCGGCTCCCGGGTCGTCGCCTCCTCCGGGCGGTGGGTCGCGTGACCGCCGCCGAGGCACGCCCGGCCGCCGCCGGGGCGCCGGTGACCGTGACCGCCGTCCGCGCCGACGCCGCGCCGCGCCGGCCCGCGGCCGGCGATCCGGGCACCGACCCGCCCCACGTGACCGTGGTCGGCGTCGACGCCGCCGGCCACCCGCCGCCGCCCGCCGTGGCCGGGGTACTCGCCCGAGCGGGACTCGTGGTCGGCGCGGCGCGGCACCTCGCCGCCGTGCCGCTGCCGGCCGGTGCGGAGACCGTGGTCCTCGGGCCGCTGGCGCCCGCCCTGGACCGGCTCGCCGTCGCCGTCGCCGCCGCCACACCGGCCGTGGTGCTGGCCAGCGGCGACCCCGGACTCTTCGGGATCGTGCGGCGGCTGCGGGCGGCCGACCTGCCGGTTCGGGTGGTGCCGGCGGTGTCCAGTGTCGCCGCCGCGTTCGCGCGGGCCGGCCTGCCGTGGGACGGCGCGGCCGTGGTCACCGCACACGGGCGCGACCTTCGGCCGGCGCTCAACGCCGCCCGGGCGCTGCCGCTGGTCGCGGTGCTGACCGCGCCCGGCGCCGGCGCCGCCGAACTCGGGGCCGGCCTGGTCGGCTGGTCCCGCCGCCTTGTGGTCGCCGAGCACCTGGGCACCGACGCCGAGCGGGTCACCTGGACCACCCCGGCGGAGGCGGCCGCGCGCTCCTGGTCCGACCCGCACGTCCTGCTGAGCGTCGGCACGCCCCCGGACGGGATGCGCGTCGACAACCAGCCGGCCGCCGCGCCCGGCGGGGGGTGGGCGCTGCCCGAGAGCGCGTACGCCCACCGCGACTCCATGATCACCAAAGCGGAGGTGCGCGCCCTCGTGGTGGCCCGGCTGCGGCCCCGGCTCGGCCGGCTGGTGTGGGACGTCGGCGCCGGCAGCGGCTCGGTGGGCATCGAGTGCGCACTGCTCGGCGCGGCCGTCGTCGCCGTCGACCGGGACCCGGCGGCGGTGGACCTGGTCCGTGCCAACGCCGCCCGGCACGCCGTCGACGTGCGGGTCGTGTGCGGCCGCGCACCCGACGCCCTGGCCGGGCTGCCCGAGCCGGACGCGGTCTTCGTCGGCGGAGGCGGCGGCGACGTGCTCGCCGCCGTCGCGGCCCGCCGCCCGGCGCGGGTCGTCGTCGCGCTCGCCGCGGTGGACCGGGTCGCCCCGGCCCGGGACCTGCTGCGCGACGCTGGCTACGCCGTCGAGGGCGTCCAACTGTCCGCCGCCCGCCTCGCCGACCTGCCCGGCGGGTCGGTCCGCCTCGCCGCCACCAATCCGGTGGTCGTCCTCACCGGGGAGCGCCCGTGACCCACCCTGACCTCGACGCGGCCCGGGCCGGCCACGCCGCTGCCGCCGACCCGGCGGGCGCCGCCCGCCTGTCGCGCCCGCCCTTTGCTCCGCGTCAACCCACGCACCAGATCCGGGCCGGAACCGGTGCGTCCGTTGACGCAGAGCAAAGGGGGCGGGACGGTTCGGTCCCGCGCCGGATCGGCCTCGTCGCCGTCACCGCCGCCGGGCGGCGGCACGCCCGGATCCTCGCCGACGCGTGGCCCGACGCCCGACTGGTCGACGCGGACAGCGCCGCCGACGCGCTGCGGGAGGCCTGGACCCGCTGCGACGGGATCGTGGCGTTCCTCGCCACCGGTGCGGTGGTGCGGATCCTCGCCCCGCTGCTCGGCGACAAGCGCACCGACCCGGCGGTGGTCGTGGTCGACGAGGCGGCCCGGCACGCGGTCGCACTGCTCGGCGGGCACGCCGGCGGCGCCAACGCCCTCGCCGCCGACGTCGGCGCACTGCTCGACGCCGCACCGGTGGTGACCACCGCCACCGACGCGGTCGGCCTGCCCGGGCTCGACACCCTCGGCTGGCCGGTCGAGGGGGCGGTCGCGGCGGTGAGCCGGGCCATCCTCGACGGCGAGCCGGTCGCGCTGATCGCCGACGCCACCTGGCCCCTGCCCGCCCTGCCGGAGAACGTTCGCCCGGCTGACGGGAGCGGTGAAGCCGGGTACCGGTTGCTGGTCACCGACCGCGTCGTGCCGCTGGACGGGCGGACCGCCGTGCTCCGGCCGCCGTCGCTGGTGGCGGGCGTCGGGGCGAGCCGGGGCGTACCGGCCGCGGAGGTACGCGGCCTGCTCGACCGGGTGCTGGCCGAGGCGGGCCTCAGCCCGGCGAGCCTCCGCCACCTGGCCAGCGCCGACGTGAAGGCCGACGAGGCGGGCATCCGCGCGACCGCCGACGCGGTGCGCGTACCCCTGGTGACCTGGTCGGCGGCGGAGCTGGCGGCGGTCGACGTGCCGAACCCCAGCGAGGTGGTCCGCGCCGCCGTCGGCACCCCGAGCGTCGCGGAGGCCGCGGCGCTGCTCGGCGGTGACGCGGAGCTGCTGGTGCCGAAGACCGCGACCGCGATGGCGACCGTCGCGGTCGCCCGGCACACGCCGCGCGGCCGGCTCGCCGTCGTCGGGCTCGGCCCCGGCGCGCCCGACCTGCGCACCCCCCGTGCGGTGGCCGAGCTGCGGCGGGCCGCCGTCGTGGTGGGCCTGGACCAGTACGTCGACCAGGTCCGCGACGTGTTGCGCCCCGGCACCCGGGTGCTCGCCAGTGGGCTCGGCGCGGAGGAGGAACGGGCCCGCGCCGCCGTCGCCGAGGCCGCCGCCGGCCACGCCGTCGCCCTGATCGGGTCCGGCGACGCCGGGGTGTACGCGATGGCGAGCCCCGCCCTGGAGTACGCCGACGAGCGGATCGACGTCGTGGGGGTGCCCGGGGTGACCGCCGCCCTCGCCGCCGGGGCCCTGCTCGGGGCGCCGCTCGGCCACGACCACGCCTACCTCAGCCTGTCCGACCTGCACACCCCGTGGGAGGTCATCGTCCGCCGGGTCACCGCCGCCGCCGAGGGCGACTTCGTGGCGCTGCTCTACAACCCGCGCAGCCGCGCCCGCGACTGGCAGCTGCCGGAGGCGCTGCGGATCCTCGCCGCCCACCGGCCGCCGGACACCCCGGTCGGCGTGGTCCGCAACGCCAGCCGCGACGGCGAGCGGGTGCATCTGGCCACCCTGGCCACCCTCGACCCGGCGATGGTCGACATGTACAGCGTCGTCGTCGTGGGCAGCAGCCGGACCCGGGTCGTCGCCGGCCGGATGGTCACCCCGCGTGGCTACCGGTGGCGCGAATGACCCGCCGCGCGCCGGTGACGGTCGACGCCTGCCAGGGCTGTGGCGCCTGCCTGCTGACCTGCCCCACCCACGCCATCCGGCCGGTGGCCGGCGGTCTCGTCGTCCGCGCCGACCGCTGCACCGGCTGCCTGGAATGCCTGGAGATCTGCCCGGTGGACGCCATCCGCGTCACCGGCCGCGACCACGGTGGAGGAAACCCATGAGTACGACCACGGTCAGCGCCGCGACGGCCCACGCGGCCGTGCCCGGCGCGCGGGAGGGCCGATGAGCCGGGTCGTGCACCCGATCGAGGTGGAGTCCTACCGGATCCTGCGGGAACGCGCCGACCTCGGTCACCTCCCGCCGCTGACCCGGGCCGTCGTCGAGCGGGTGGTGCACGCCAGCGCCGACCTGGACTACGTCACCGACCTGGTGTGCGACGAGGCGGCCCTGGCCGGCGGGCTGGCCGCGCTGCGCGCCGGCGCCCCGGTCGTGACCGACGTGGCGATGGTCGCCGCCGGCATCACCGGCCGGGAGACGGTCTGCCCGGTGGCCGAGGCCGTCACGGCCGACCTGGCCCGCCGGGCCGGGATCACCCGCTCCGCCGCGGCGATGCGGGTCGCCCTGGACCGGGTCGGTGCCGGTGCGGTGTGGGTGGTCGGGTGCGCGCCGACGGCACTGGTGGAACTGCTCACCCTCGACGCGCGGCCGGCGCTGGTGGTCGGCCTGCCGGTCGGGTTCGTCGGCGCCGCCGAGTCCAAGGCCGCGTTGCGGGCCAGCGGCCTGCCCGGGGTCTCCAACCGGGGCGAGAAGGGCGGGTCGGCGGTCGCCGCCGCCGCCCTCAACGCCCTGCTCTACGCGGAGGAGGCGGCATGAGCGAACGGAACGGCCAGGTCCCGGGGCCGGGTATCGGAGGCGGCGACGCGCACCGCGCGCTGGTCATCGTCGGGCACGGTACCCGCAGCGCGGCCGGGGTGGCGCAGTTCGCCGCGCTGGTGGAGCGGGTCCGCCGCCGCGCGGGGGTGGGCGACGTCGAGGGCGGCTTCATCGAGCTGTCCCGCCCGCCGCTCACCGACGCGGTCGGTGCGCTGGCCGCCCGGGGCCACCGGTCGCTGGTCGCGCTGCCACTGGTGCTCACCGCGGCCGGGCACGGCAAGGGCGACATCCCCGCCGCGCTGGCCCGCGAGCAGCAGCGCCACCCCGGTCTCCGGTACGCGTACGGGCGCCCGCTCGGCCCGCACCCGCTGCTGCACAGCGCACTGGAGGAGCGGATCGACGCCGCCCTGGCCGGCGACGACCGGGCCGGCACCTGGGTGGCGCTGATCGGGCGCGGTTCCACCGACCCGGACGCCAACGCCGAGGTCGCCAAGGTGGCGCGCCTGCTGTGGGAGGGACGCGGGTACGCCGGCGTCGAACCGGGCTTCATCTCCCTCGCCGAGCCGTCCGTGCCGGCCGTGCTGGACCGGCTGCGCCGGCTCGGCGCCCGGCGGATCGTCGTCGCCCCGTACTTCCTCTTCGCCGGGGTGCTGCCCGACCGGATCGTCGCGCAGTCCCGGGAGTACGCCGCCGCCCACCCGGAGCTGGACGTACGGGTGGCCGACCTGATCGGGGACTGCGACGCCCTCGCCGACCTGGTCCTCGAACGCCACGCCGAGGCGGTACGCGGCGACATCCGGATGAACTGTGACACCTGCGCGTACCGGGTGCTGATGCCCGGCTTCGCCGACAAGGTGGGCCGGCCGCAGACCCCGCACGACCACCCCGACGACCCGGTCGGCGGGCACGACCACGACCACCATCACCACGGTCACGCCGGCGACCCGGCCGGCGGGCACGGCCACGGGCACCGTCACCCCGGCGAACCCGTGCTGCGTGCCGGTCACGTCGCCATTGTCGGCGGCGGGCCGGGGCCCGACGACCTGATCACCGTCCGCGGCAGGGCGCTGCTCGACGCCGCCGACGTGGTGGTGGTCGACCGGCTCGCCCCGCAGGGGCTGCTCGCCGGGCTGCGCCCCGGCGTGACCGTGGTCGACGCGGCGAAGGTACCCCGGGGACCGTCGGTCGGCCAGGACGCCATCAACGCCGCGCTCGTCACGCACGCCCGCGCCGGCCGGCGGGTGGTCCGGCTCAAGGGCGGCGACCCGTACGTCTTCGGGCGTGGCCACGAGGAGGTCCAGGCCTGCACCGCCGCCGGCGTGCCGGTGACCGTCGTCCCCGGCGTGAGCAGCACGGTCGCCGCGCCGGCCCTGGCCGGCGTACCGGTCACCCACCGCGGTGTGGCGCACGAGTTCACCGTCGTCTCCGGACACCTGCCGCCCGGACACCCGGACTCGCTGGTCGACTGGGCGGCCCTCGGCCGGGCCCGGGGCACCCTGGTGCTGCTGATGGCCGTCGACACCGTCGACGCGATCGCCGCGGTGCTGCTGGCGCACGGCCGGGCCCCGGACACGCCGGTCCTCGCCGTGCAGGACGCCGGACTCCCCGGGCAGCGCTCGCTGACCGCACGGCTGGACGAGATCGGCGTGGTAGCCGCCCGGGAAGGTGTCCGCCCGCCGGCCGTCTTCGTGGTCGGTCCGGTCGTCGCCCTGACCGGCGCGCCCGGAACCCCCACCGTCCGGCGGGAGGGTCAGGGGAGCGCCTGGGCCAGCGCGTAGCCGACGGTGGCGGCCGTGAGGGTCGCCGGCACGCTGAGCAGGGCGTTGCCCAGGGCACGCCCCGGTCGATCCGACCGGGCGAGGCGCAGGGTCTCGTAGCTGAACGTCGAGTACGTGGTCAGCGCGCCGCACAGGCCCGTGCCGAGCAGCGCGCCGACCGCCGGGGAGACCGGGATCCCCACCAGGAACCCCAGCAGAGTCGAGCCGGCCACGTTCACGGTCAGCGTGCCCCAGGGGAACGCCGTACCGAAGCGGGCCTGCACCGCGCGGTCGGTGAGGTAGCGCAGCGGCGCCCCGACCGCCGCGCCGAGCGCGATCAGCAGCATGGTCACCGGCCGGCCCCCGGCGGGCCGGCGTCGCGGCGCTCCGGCGTGGCCGACCCGCCCCCGCCGAGCCGGTCGGCGACGGCGTGACCGGCCCAGACGGCGAGCAGTGCGCCGACCAGGGTCGCCGCCAGGTAGGCGAGGGCGGTCGCCGGTGCCCCGGCGACGACGAGGTGGTGCGCCTCGACCGCGTACGTGGAGAACGTGGTGTAGCCGCCGAGCATCCCGACACCGAGGAACGGCCGGGCCAGGGCCGGACCCCCGTGCCGGGCGAGCACCGCCATCAGGACGCCGATCAGCAGGCACCCGCTCAGGTTGACCGCGAACGTGGCCCAGGGGAAGCCGGTGGGGCCGGGCGGCAGCGCGGCCGACACGCCGGCCCGGGCCAGCGCGCCGAGCGCGCCGCCCGCGGCGACGGCCCCGAGCACCGCCGCCGGGTGGGCGGCCAGTTCGGCCCGGTCGGCGGGTACGCGCAGGTCGACGTCGGGGTCGACGCGCCGCTGCTCCGGACCGGACACCCGCCCTCCCACCCTGCTCCGGCGTCGGACCGGGTCACCCTACCTCTCGATCCACTCCGTGCCGCCGCCATCGCGGCATCCGGACGCGCCGGAAGGGACGATGCCGCCGGCCTGGAGTCGATCATGCTCGGCGGGCCGGGCCGGGCCGGGCCGGGGCGGGGCGGGGCGGCCCGGCCGGGTCAGCGGACTCCGGCGACGGCCGCGTCGGCGCCCCCCCGCCACACCGTGCCGACCTCGGTGAACCCGGCCCCGGTCAGCGCGGCGAGGTGCCAGGAGACCGGCGGGTTCCACTCCGGACTGTGCCCCGTCGGGTAGATCCGCTGCCGCTCCGCCACCAGCGGTGCCAGCGCGGGGTCGGCAGCCGCCAGCTCCCACCACTGTGACCAGGACGGGACGGCGCCGGCGGCGTACCGGGCGTCCCGGCGGGCGCGGGCCCGGTCGAGCAGGCGCTTGGTCAGGTCGGGCAGCGTGTCGTCCGGCATGTGGTCGGCGTTGGCCAGGAGGCCGCCGGGCCGGAGCAGGTCGCGCAACTCGGCGTAGAGGGCCGTGAGGCGCTCCGCCGGCAGCCAGTGCAGCGCGGTGGCGGTGAGGACCGCGTCGTACTCGCGGTGGGGGAGCGCGTCCCGCCACCGGGGCGTGCCGAGGTCGGCGGTGACGATCGTGACCCGGTCACCGAGCGAGGCCCGGGCCAGGGCGAGCAGCGCCGGGTCCAGGTCGACCAGCGTCACCTGCGCGTCGGGGAAGCGTCGCAGGGTCCGCTCCGAGATGCTGCCGGTGCCGCCGGCGAGGTCGAGCAGGCGCAGCGGGCCACCGCCGTCGTGGACGGCGTCGACGGCGTCGAGCATGGCCGTGAAGCGGTGCTCCCGGTCCGGCAGGTACGCCTCCTGCTGGCGGTCCCAGCTCTCCTGCCACGCCGCCGCGTTCGCAATGTAAGGAGTCATGCCCCTGAGGCTAGTTACGTCGCCGGACGGCTGTCCAGACCTTCTTGCCAGTAACTTGCAACTACGTAAGAATGGCGATGCGATGATCCGCGTGGGCCGGGGAGCTGTCCTCCCCGGCCCGACGACCCGCACCCCCAGGCCCTGCCACGGATCGACGCAACTCTGTGTTTCGGTCCGGTCGCGCTGGGGCACCGTTTCGACGCAGTCGCCGGAGGGCATATGCCTGACCTGGGGATTCGTCGAGAGGGGATCGTCATGGCCGACACCAAGACGGCAGCCGATACACGTTCGTCGGGGTCCAACGGTCGGGCGACGCGTGGCCGGGGGAGGAAGGCCGAGGGCCCGCCGTTCCGCAAGCCGAGCTGGCCCAAGGCGTACGCGTTCGCTCTGGTCACCGGCGCCCTGTTCCTGTTCTCCTGGCTGGGCCAGTTCGTCTTCCAGCTGGCGGTGGAGAGCAACGAGGCCAGCCAGCACGGTCAGGCGTTCGCCTGGGTCGACTTCCTGCCGCAGTTCTTCGCCAGCACCTTCGAGAACTGGCAGTCCGAGTTCCTCCAGCTCGTCTGGCAGGCCGCCGGGCTCGCCCTGTTCTACTACTGGGGCTCGTCGCAGAGCCGGGAGTCCGACGAGCGGATCGAGGCCAAGCTGGACGCCCTGCTGCGCGAACGGAACCTGGACCCGGACAACCCGTGACCGTGGCGCGGGTCACCGGTGCGTCCGGTTGACCTCAACCCGACTTGAGCTCCGAGGCTCGACATGTCGAGCAGGCGAGGAGCGACGGGAGGGCGACGTGCGGGTGATCGAGGTGACGCGGTTCGGGGGCCGGAGGTACTCACCCTGACCGAGGCGCCGGAGCCGACGCCGGGCGCGGGTGAGGTGGTCGTCGACGTGGCGGCGGCCGACGTGCTGTGGGTGGAGACGATGATCCGTCGCGGCCGCGGTGCCCCGTACTTCCCCGTCCGGCCGCCGTACCGCTGCTCACGGCGTGACCCCGGGTGGCGCGGGCCGCCGGTGGTGGCCGGCGCGGGGCGGGCGTACGGTACCAAGATCGGCGGAGTGCTGCCTCCGCCGCCCGGCGGCAGGAGTGAGGAGGGCCGCGATGGAGGACCGTACGCCCCGCCCGGAGGAGCTGGAGCCGATCGAGCGGGCGGGCGTCGACGAGCTGCGCGCGGTGCAGCTGGAGCGGCTGCGCCGGTCGCTGCGGCACGCGTACGACCAGGTGCCGCACTACCGCCGGGCCTTCACGGCGGCCGGCGTGCACCCCGACGACTGTCGGGAGCTCGCCGACCTGGCCCGGTTCCCGTTCACCACCAAGGCGGAGCTACGCGACAACTACCCGTACGGGATGTTCGCCGTGCCGCGCGAGCGGGTCGCCCGGCTGCACGCCTCGTCCGGCACCACGGGCCGGCCCACCGTCGTCGGGTACACGGCGGAGGACGTGCGGACCTGGGCGCGGCTGATGGCACGCTCGATCCGGGCCGCCGGGGGCCGCCCCGGCGACCGGGTCCACGTCGCGTACGGGTACGGGCTCTTCACCGGCGGGCTCGGCGCGCACTACGGCGCCGAGGAACTCGGCTGCACGGTCATCCCGGTCTCCGGCGGGATGACCGAGCGGCAGGTGCTGCTGATCCGCGACCTCGAACCCGAGGTCATCATGGTCACCCCCAGCTACCTGCTCGCCATCGTGGACGAGATGGAACGCCAGGGCGTCGACCCGCGCTCCACGTCGCTGCGGGTCGGGATCTTCGGGGCCGAGCCGTGGACCGAGGACATGCGCCGCGAGATGGAGCGGCGTCTCGACATGCACGCCGTCGACATCTACGGGCTGTCCGAGGTCATGGGCCCCGGTGTGGCCGTCGAGTGCGTCGACACGAAGGACGGCCTGCACCTGTGGGAGGACCACTTCTACCCGGAGATCATCGACCCGGTCAGCGGGACGGTCCTGCCCGACGGTGAGCGCGGCGAGCTGGTCCTCACCTCGCTCACCCGGGAGGCGATGCCGGTCGTCCGCTACCGCACGCGGGACCTCACCCGGCTGCTGCCGGGCACCGCCCGGCCGATGCGGCGGATCGAGAAGATCACCGGTCGGACCGACGACATGATGATCGTGCGGGGCGTGAACGTCTTCCCGACCCAGATCGAGGAGCTGATCCTGCGTACGCCCGCCCTGTCCCCGCACTTCCAGTGCGTCCTGGACCGGCAGGGGCGGATGGACACCCTGACCGTCCGGGTCGAGCGACGGGCGGACGCGGACCGGGCGGCGGCCGAGCGGGCCGGCGCGGCGCTGGTCGGCCTGGTCAAGAACACGATCGAGGTGAGCGTGGCGGTCGAGGTGCTCGACCCGGACGGCGTGGAGCGGTCCATGGGCAAGATGCGCCGGATCGTCGACCAGCGGCGGGGCGGGTGACGTGGGGGAGCGCAACGCCGCGTACGACATGTTCGACGCCGACGTCGCCTCGCGCGCGCTCGGCATCGAGCTGGTCGAGGCCGCCGACGGGGCGGCGGTGGCCCGGATGCGGGTCACCGCCGCGATGGTCAACGGGCACGCCATCGCCCACGGCGGGTACGTCTTCCTGCTCGCCGACACCGCGTTCGCGCTGGCCTGCAACAGCCACGGCCCGGTGACGGTGGCCGCCGGCGGTGACATCACGTTCGTCCGGCCGGCGCGCGAGGGGGACCTGCTCGTCGCCCACGCCACCGAACGCACCCGGTACGGCCGCAGCGGCATCTACGACGTCACCGTCACCCGCGACGACGGCGAGGTGGTCGCCGAGTTCCGGGGTCGCAGCCGCACGCTGAACGGGTCCTGAGCCGGACGCGGCGCCCGGCGGCGTCCGGCAGGATGTGCACATGGGACACGTCGCGCTCTTCCACTCCGTGTACGGGCTGCGGCCCGCCGTGCTCGCCGCCGCCGACCGGCTGCGCGCCGCCGGGCACCGGGTGGTCGCCCCCGACCTGTACGGCGTCCCGCCGGCGGAGACCGTCGACGAGGGGATCGCGCTGCTGGACAAGATCGGTTGGGAGGCCGTCGTGGAGCGGGCCCGGGCGGCGGTCCGCGACCTGCCCGACGACGTGGTGCTCCTGGGGTTCTCGATGGGCGCCGGGGTGGCCGGCGCGATGCTGCGCGAGCGTCCCGCCGCCGCGGGGCTGGTGCTGCTGCACGCCGCCAGCGGCGCGCCGGACGGGGTGCGGCCCGGCCTGCCGGTGCACGTGCACCTCGCCGACCCCGACCCCTGGGAGCCGCCGGACGAGTTCGACGCCTGGCAGCGGGAGATGACCACGGCCGGCGCCGACCTCACCGTGCACCGGTACCCGGGCGTCGGCCACCTGTACACCGACCCGGACGTGCCCGACTACGACGGGGCAGCGGCCGAGTGCACCTGGGAGCGGGTCCTCGCCTTCCTCGACCGCCGCTGACCGCCGCGGCCCCCGGGCCGGTGCGCCGGTGGCGCCGAGGGCGGTGGCGCCGCGGCTTTGATCAGCTACACGGCAGCGGCACGACACGCCGCTCGGGGTGCCGCTGCCGTGTATTCGATCATGCGACGCCGTCGTCAGGCCGCCCGGACCGCCGGTGTCGCCGATGTCCGACCGCGCCGGTGCAGGGCAACGGTCGCTGCCTCATGTCGCTCTCCGGGCAGCCGCCGTGGGGCCCCGACCGGTCGCGGCGCCGCGACCCTGGGTGGAGCGGACGACCGGGCGACCTCGTCCCCGGACGTCCGGTCCCGCTCCGGGCCCCCGGGCCGGGGCGACGGGACGCCCGGTTCAGGGGTGGCCGGGAACGCGGACGAGCCAGCTTTCCGGGGCGGGCGGTCGCCGGCGACTGCCGGCGTGGACGTGACGGCCGGAGCGGGGCCGGCCGACGCGGACCTCGTCGTGACGAGGGCCGCTGAACGAGCGATGGTCGTGGTGCGGGGAGAGCCGTCGCGAGGGGCGGCCGGGGTGCGGCCGTCCGGGGACGCTGGCCTGGTCGCGCGGCGGGGAGAACCGTCGTCGGCGGCGTCCCCGGTGTGGGACGGCCGGCCGGGCGTGTGGTCCGGCCCACCGGGAGTGAGCGGCACGGCCGCCCCGGCCGGCAGAGCGCCGGTGCGGTGAGCGGCGATCGGGCCTGGGCGGCCGTCGGCGGGCACCCGGTGCGAACGGCCCTCGGCGGGCTCTGCCGTCGGTGCGGCGGACCGCGTGGGGAGAGCGGACGGTGCCTGCCGCTGGTCCGTCCGGGCGAGCAGCGCGGTCCGGGCGGCGCGGGTCAGCCGGGCGGCGGCGACCGCGGCGACCACGGGGTCGCTCACGGCGTACCCGGCGGGCCGCAGGGTCAGCAGGTCCCGGTCGACCAGCTCGCGCAGCGCCGCGACCGCCCGGCCCGGAACCCAGCCGAACAGGTGGTCCACGGCAGCGGCGTCGACGGGCGTTCCGGCGGCCGCGGCCGCCATGAGCACCGCCCGCTGCGGGCCGTCGAGCCGGTCCAGCCGGGTGTCGACGGTGCGGCGTACCGGGTCGGGCACCGGCAGCCGCGCCGGGTCGGCCCCGCCCGGTGGCAGCGCCGCCACGTACGCGGCGGCCCGCCCCGGGTGCCCGTCGACCAACGGCAGCAGGGCCGCGACCAGCGGCGCCGGTTGGCCGGCCCGGTGCAGCAGGTGGCGCAGCAGCCGGCCGGACTCCACGCTGGACAGCCGGCCCAACGGGACCCGGCACCCCCGGTCGCCGGGCCGGTCGTCGGCCCGGTCCGGACCGTGCAGCGCCACCACGGCGAGCGGCACGGCTCGGGTACGGGCGGCGGCCAGGAGCCGGTGCAGGAAGTGACCCAGCTCCGGCGCGCCCCGGTCGAGGTCGTCGACCGCCACCACCATCGGCTGCCGTTCGGCGAGCGCGAGCAGGCACTCCTGCCAGACCGCCGCGCCCCGCTGCGCGTCCGTGCCGGCGTCCGGCCCGGCCAGCAGCCCTTCGAGGGCGTACACCGCCTCGGTCCGGCGGGGCGCCGGCACCAGGTCGGTCACGGCGGCGGCGAGCTGTCGGCGTACCACCGGGGGTGTGTCCCGCGCGCGGAGGCCGGCGAACGCGCGGACCTGGTCGGCGACGGGCGCCAGGGCCTCCGCCGGGTACGGCGGGCAGTGCGCGACGCACCAGCGGACCGGGATCCCGTCGACCGCCTGAACCGTCCGGACCAGTTCGTGCAGCAGCCGGCTGCGCCCGCTGCCCGCCGGGCCGACCAGCGACACCCAGCGGGGCCGGCGCTCCCGGACCGTCCGGACGAGCTGGTCCCGGACGGTGGCCAACTCCCGTCGCCGCCCGATCAGCGGCCCGGCGTGCCGGCCGGGCGCGGGCCGGGCCACGTCGGTGGCGTGCCACACGTCCAGCGGCAGCGGCTTGCCCGCCACGGCCACCGGCGGCACCGGACGCTGGTCGATCATCCCGTCGGTCGCCCGGTGGGTCGCGGCGCAGCGCGCCACACCGCCCGGCGGGGCGTACTCCTGGAGGCGCGCGGCCAGCGTGATGACAGCGCCGCTCGCCGTGCCGTGCCCCCCGTCCCGGGTGGCGGCCAGGTCCACCACCGCCTCGCCGGTGGCCACCCCGACGCGGACCCGCAGTGCCGGCCCCCCGACCAGCGACCGCCGGTCCAGCGACCGCTGGATCTCCAGCCCGGCGCGCACCGCCCGGTACGCGTCGAACCCGTCGGACTCGCGCGCGCCGAAGAGGGCCATCACCGCGTCCCCGATGTACTTCTCCACCACGCCGTGCCAGCGGCCCAGCACCCCCGCCACAGTGTCGAAGTAGGCGTGCTGCAACGCCCGGACGTCCTCCGGGTCCAGCCGGTCCACCAGCGCCGTGGACCCGACGATGTCGGCGAAGAGGACGGTCACCGTCCGTCTCTCCTCCGGCACCGGCCAGCGGTCCGGCGGATCGGCGGAGCACCGCGTGGGACGCGTCGGGACCGTACCGAGAGCCCGACCGCCGACGCGCCCCGGACCAGCGGCGATGGTGAACATGGGCATCGCACCTGCCCTTCCCCCCGGTTGGTGGCTGACGACGATCGGAGACTGTCACCCCTGGGCCGACCGGGGATCGGCAGAACGACGTATGTCCGCCGGCCGCAACCTTTGGTCGCAATGTCGACGCGATGAGTACGAGAGGGCCGAAAGGCCTGTAGAACGGCCCGGGGACGTGTGACTAGGCTGCGTGCCATGGCCAGCGATGTGGACGGTGCACCGCTCGTCGGCCGGACCGACCTGGTCACGTCGGTACGGTCCGCGCTGCTCGGGACCGTCGCCCAGGGGCACACCGCGGCGGTCTTCCTCTCCGGTGAGAGCGGGGTGGGCAAGAGCCGACTGCTGCGCGAGGTGGGCGCCGGGCTGCGGGACGCGGGCGCCCTCGTGCTCACGGGCGCCTGCCTGGACATCGGCGACGCCTCACCGCTGCATCCGCTGCTGCAGGCGCTGCGCCGCTTCGACGCCGAGCTGACCGCCTCGCACGCCCGCACGGCGTCCGCGGTCCGGGGGCTGCTCGGGATGTTCGCCGAGGAGACCGCCGGGTCGGACGGCGCCGGGGCGCTGCTGGAGCGGGTCTCGCGGGGCCTGCACCTGATCGCCGAGGGGCGGCCGCTCGTGCTCGTCCTCGACGACCTGCAGTGGGTCGACCGGAGCACCCGGCAGCTCCTGCTGTATCTACTCGCCGGCCTGGGCGACCTGCAGGTGTCGGTGCTGGCGGCCGTCCGGGCGGAGTCGCTGCAGGGCGCGCACCCGCTGCGCCGCGTCCTCACCGAGCTGCGTCGCCTGCGGACGGTGCAGGTGATCGACCTGGCCCCGCTGGACCGGGCCGCCACCGAGCAGCTCGCCGCGGCGGTCGTCGGCCGGCCCCTGTCGCCGGACGCCGCCGACCTGGTGTGGCAGCGCAGCGGCGGCAACCCGTTCGTCGTGGAGGAGCTGGCCCGCGACCTGCGCGAGGGCCGGGTCGGCCTCTCCGACACCCTGCGCGAGATCTTCCTGTCCAGGGTGGACGCGCTGCCGCAGCACGCGCACGCGGTGGTGCACGCGGTGGCCGCCGGTGTCGAGCCGGTGGAGCACTGGCTCCTCGCCAAGGTGGTACGCCTGCCGGAGGACGAGCTGATCGAGGCGGTCCGGGCGGCGGTCGCGCACCGGCTGCTGGTCGGCGCCGACGACGGCTACCGGCTGCGGCACCGGCTGGTCGCCGAGGTACTGGAACACGAGCTGCTGCCCGCGGAGCGGGCCGCCCTGCACCGCCGCTACGCCGAGGCGCTGACCGCCGCGCCGGCCGAGCTGCACCAGGCGCGGCTGGCGCACCACTGGCGGCTGGCCGGCGAGCCCGCCCGTGCCCTGCCGGCCGCGGTCGCGGCCGCCGAGGAGGCCGAGCGGCTGCACGGCTACGCCGAGGCGCACCGGCACTGGTCGGCCGCCCTGCACCTGGCCGACGCTCCCGCCGCCGGGCCGGCCGTGGACCGGGTCACCCTGCTGGAACGTGCCGCCGAGGCGGCGCACCACTGCGGCGAGCACGCCCGGGCCCTCGCCCTGCTGGAGGAGCTGGCCGCCTCCGACGCCGGCCGGCCGGCGTGCGAGCTGCACATCCGCCGGGCCCGCTACCTGGCGGCCGCCGGCCGGTCGGCGCTGGCCGAGGCGGAGTACCAGCGGGCCCTCGACAACCCCGACTGCACGCCGCGCGAGCGGGCCACCGCGGCGGCGCACCTGGCCGAGCTGCTGCTGCACCTGGGCCGGTACGCCGACGCCGGCCGGCGCGCCCGGGAGGCGCTGGAGCTGTCCGGCGAGGTGGAGGGCTCCACGTCGGAGGTGGTCCTCGCCAGCGCGGCGCTGGGCTTCTCCGAGGCCTACCTGGAGGACCCGGATTCCGGCCTGGCCGCCGTCCGGCGGGCCCTGGAGATTGCGGAGCGGGCCGGCCAGCCCGAGGACGTGGCGTGCGCGTACCTGCACCTGGCCGAGCTGCTCACCGGCCCGCTGAACATCCTCGAGGAGGGCGTCGTGGTGGCCCGGCGGGGCGCCGAGCGGGTCGCCGAGCTGGGGCTGGGCCGCACGTACGAGACGCGGCTGCTCGCGATCGCCACCAACGGGCTGTTCCGGGTGGGCCAGTGGGCCGAGGCGGAGAAGGTGGTGGCGGCGGCGCTGCGCCACCGCCCGTCCGGCGCGGACGCCGTCGAGCTGCTGCTGGCCCGCTGCCGGCTCTCCGTCGGGTACGGCGACATCGAGGCCGCCGACCGGGACCTGGACGCGGTGGCCACCGTGCTCGCCGGCGGCGGCGCCCGGCACGTGATCCCGCTGCTCACCCTGCGCGCCGGGCTGGCGATGTGGCAGGGCCGGCACGACCTGGCCCGGCAGGCCGTGCAGCGCGGCCTGACCGAGAGCCGCTCCGACGACGTGACCATCCTCGCCGCGCTGGTGTGGCACGGCCTGCGGGCCGAGGCGGAGGCGCACGCGAGCCGCACCGTCGACGTCGACCGGACGGCGGTACGGCGACTGCGTGAGGCCGCCGACCGGGTGGCCCGCAAGAGCGCGTCCGCGCCACCGGCGGTCCGTAGCGTCGTGGACGGCTTCCTGGCTCTGTGCGCCGCCGAGGTGAGTCGGCTCGACGGCAGCGACCCGGAGCTGTGGGCCCGGTCGGTCACCGAGTGGGACCGGCGCAACCATCCGTACCCGGCGGCGTACTCGCGCCTGCGCCAGGCCGAGGCGCTGCTCGCCCGGCGCGGCCGCAGCGCCACCGCGGGAAAGCTGCTGCGGGCGGCGTACCAGGTGGCGCAGGGACTGGGCGCGGTCCCGCTGACCTCGGAGATCCGGACCCTGGCCGGCCGGGCGCGGGTGTCGCTCGAGGAACGGGACACCGCGTCCGGCGCGTCGGCGACGGCCGCCTCGTCCGACGGGGACGAGCTGGCGGTGCTCACGGCCCGGGAGCGGGAGGTGCTCGCGGCGGTGGCCGAGGGGCTGACCAACAAGGAGATCGGCCAGCGGCTGTTCATCAGCGAGCGGACCATCGGCGTGCACGTGTCGCACATCTTCGACAAGCTGCACGTCCGCACCCGGGTCCAGGCAAGCGCGATCTTCCTCCGCAACCGCCCCGCGTAGGGGCGGGCGGCACGTACGTATACGTCGTTCTACTGATCCGGCCGACCGCCGCCGGCTGGAAGGCTGTGCACCGTCACCAGGACCGGTGACGTGGGGGAGCAGGTGGAGGAGAGATGACTGAACCGGTTTGGGGGCCCGTGCACCGGGACATCGTCGACCTGCTCGCCGACCGTCCCGCGGACGTGCCGGCCGTCGTGGACCACCTCACGAAGCTGCAGGATCTGCTGGTCCGGCTCCCTCCGCTGGAGGAGAGCTGCCCTCTCGCGGACTTCAACAAGCTCTACCTGACCATCACCGAGAGCGTGCTGAACGGTCTCTACGACGACTTCTTCGCCGACCCGGTCTTCCTGTCCCGGCTGGACGTCGAGTTCGCCGCGCGCTACTTCGACGCGATGCGGTTCTGGACCGACTCCAGCCCGAACTGCCCGAAGGCGTGGTCGTGCCTGTTCGAGCGGATGCGCGGCCCGGACGCCCGGCCGCTGCCGTCGGCGGCCGCCGGGGTCAACGCGCACATCAACTACGACCTGCCGTTCGCCCTGGTGACGACGTTCGACAGTCTGGAGTCGGAGCCGGTGGACGGCACCGACCAGCACCGCGACTACCTCAAGATCAACGACATCTTCGCGGACAAGATCCCCGGGCTGCGGCGCGGCTACCTGGACCAGTGGCAGTTGATGATCGACATGCTCAACGGCGACATCGACGACTGGTACCAGGGGGAACTGGTCGAGTACACGCGCGACGTCGCCTGGCGTAACGCGCAGAAGATCTGGCGGTGCCGGCACGATCCGACCGCCCACGAGTGCGAGCGGGCGCGGCTGGACGACAACGCCGCCCTGCTCGGCCGGTTGCTGCTGTCGCCCCTCGGGGCGTTCCTGCAGTAGCCGGGACGGGGGGGGTCCCCGCGCTCCGCGGCGGCGCGGAGCGCGGGGACGCGTCCCGCCCGCCAGTGGCGGGGGGGGGGGGGGGGGCGGGGGGCCCGGGGGGGGGGGGGGGGCGGGCGGGGGGGGGGGGCGGGGGGGGGGGGGGGGGGGGGGGCGGCCCCCCCCCCCCCCCCGGGGGCCCCGGGGGGG
>NZ_JAATEO010000025.1 GCF_012034245.1 Micromonospora thermarum
GCCGCCTGGGAGAAGCTCCCCATCGTCCAGCGGTTCCCCTGGCTCCGCTGACCGGACACCGCAGCATCCTCGACAGCGGGCGTCACCCACCGGGTGGCGCCCGCCGCGTCGCGTGTACGCCCGGCACACATCGGAGAATGGCGATCCGGCAGGATCACGGGGCGAAGGACATCACGACGGACACGGCAGGAGACTTCCGGATGAACCAGGCAGGCAAGCCCGAGGTCGGCCCGATCGAGGGCGCGCCCCCGGCCGACCTCGTCATCGAGGACATCACCGTCGGCGAGGGGCCCGAGGCGCGCGCAGGGCAGGTCGCGCGGGTCCACTACGTCGGCGTCGCCCACTCCAACGGCCGGGAGTTCGACGCGTCGTGGAACCGCGGCGAGCCCTTCGAGTTCCCCCTCGGGGGCGGGCGGGTCATCGCCGGCTGGGACCAGGGTGTCGTCGGCATGAAGGTCGGCGGCCGTCGTCGCCTGACCATCCCGCCGCACCTCGGCTACGGCGACCGGGGCGCCGGCGGCGTCATCAAGCCGGGCGAGACGCTGGTGTTCGTCGTCGACCTGCTCGGCGTGCGCTGACGCGGTGAGGGCCTCGGCGCGGCCGGGGCCCTCACGCGGCGATCAGAGCGCGGCCGGCCACCGGCGCGGGGGCGTCGTCGACGACGCGGACCACACGGTGCAGGCCGGTCACGCGCAGGACCCGGGCGACCACCGGGTCCGGTCGCACCAGAACCAGCTCCCCACCACCGGCGCGCAGCCGCAGGTGGGCGGCGGCCAGCGCGCGCACCCCGGCGGCGGAGAGGACGCGGACGCCGGACAGGTCGAGCCGCAGCACCGACCGGGCCGGCACGGACCACAGCGCCGACCGCAGCGCGCCGACCGTGGCGACGTCGATCTCGCCGGTCGCCCGCACCTCCACCACCCGGGCACCCACGCTGACCTCGACGTGGAACCGGTCACCCCGCTGTCCCATGCCGACGAAGCTAGCCCCGACCACCGACAGTTCCGTCGTGCCGCGGGACGGGATCCGGGTACGACCAGGGTCGTATCCGCAGCCGTCGGGGATCCCCCTTCCGGGCGACCCCCGGAGCGGCCACGGCGACCACCGGCCGGCCCACCAGCCGGCCCGGCAGTCCACCCTCGGCGTCCGGACCGACCCACGTCCTGGGGAGGCGGATGACGACGGCGGCGGGTCGGCCGTCTCGTGACCGAGTCCGGATGCCGGGTGGTGGGCTGTCGAGCTGCCCCATCGATGAGACCACCCGGTGGCCGGGGCCCCGCAGGGGCGCACCGTGCCCCATCTGTAGGGCAGCTCGACAGCGGTCGGGACGGATGTCGTCGCCGCGCAGATCCACACGCGAGTGCGTCGGCGGTGGCCGGCGGGGCCACGGCGGCTGGTCACCCGACCGGGTGGTGGCCCCGTCGAGGCCCGAGGGGGCGACGCCGGACGCATCGGCGGGCCAGAATGAGCGGATGGTCGTCCCCCGCCCCCGCGCGCCGTGGTTGATCCGTCCCGTCCGCGAGCCCGCCACCGTGCCGCCGCCCCTCGACGGGCCGTGGTCGCCGGTCGACCGCCGGCTCGACGCCGTCCAGCTGCTGCCCCTGCCCGACGGCACGTCCGGTCCGGAGGACGTCGTCGTGGACCCGGCGGGACGGGTGGTCAGCGGGTCGGAGGACGGCAGCATCTGGTGGTGGCCCGTCGACGCGCCGGCGGGCACCCGTCCGCGGTTTCTCGCCGAGACCGGCGGCCGGCCGCTGGGCGTGGAGGTCGATCCGCGCGACGGCAGCCTGGTGGTCTGCGACGCCTACCGGGGGCTGCTGCGGGTGACCGGCGACGGCACGGTCCGGGACCTGGGCGGCTCCGGTCCCCGGCCGCACCTGGCCGACAACGCCGCGGTCAGTCGGGACGGCACGGTCTACTTCACCGACTCGTCCAGCCGGTTCCCCGTCTCGCACTGGAAGCGCGACCTGCTGGAGCACCGACCCAACGGGCGGGTGCTGGCGTACGACCCGGGCAGCGGGGCCACCGAGGTGGTCTGCTCGGGCCTGTACTTCCCCAACGGGGTCGCGCTGACCCCGGACGAGTCGGCGCTGATGCTGGTGGAGACGGCCACGCACCGGTTGGTCCGGGTCGGCCTGCCGGACGGCGTCGTCACGGTGCTCGCGGACCTGCCGGCATACCCGGACAACGTGTCCGCGGTGGGCGACGGGACGTACTGGATCGCGCTGCCCAGCCCCCGCGTGCCGGTCGTCGAGCGGCTGCTGCCACACCCCCGGCTGCGGCAGCTCGTGGCCGTCCTGCCGGCGGCGGTGCAGCCGAAGCCGCTGCGCTACGGCCTGGCCGCCCTCGTGGACGGTGACGGTCACGTGCTGCGTACCCTGCACGGTCCCAACGGGACGTACGACATGGTCACCGGTGTCCGGCAGCACGGCGACCACCTGTGGCTCGGCAGCCTCACCGGCGCCGGTGTGGCCCGGGTGCCGCTGGGCTGAAGTCCGCTCCGGACCATGCGGGCCGGACACCCCGACTTGCGGGGACCGGACCGGCTGCCCCACACCGCGGGGACCGGCCCGCCTTCCGGACCGGTCCCCGCGTACTCCCGGGTCAGCCGCCGCGGACGGACGGCACCGGCGCGGGTGAGCCGCCGGCGACCGCGCCGGGGTGAGGCACCTGCGTCGGGCTCGGCGCCAGGCCGGCCGGCACGGGCAGGGCGCTGCCCTTGACGTACTTGTCCCAGCTCACGTTCCAGGCCGTCCAGCCGTTGCCCTCGTCCAGCGTCACCTCGGTGCCCTTGATCGTCACCAGGTCGCCGACCTGCGTGATGTTCATGAGCCAGTCCGCGGCCGTGGCGGAGACGTTGGTGCAGCCGTGGGAGACGTTCTCGCTCCCCTGGACCCCCTCGGACCACGGCGCGCCGTGGATGAACTCGCCGCCCCACGTGAGGCGCTGTGCGTCCTCGACGTCGACCACGTACGGGTCTGCCGAACCCCGGGTGTCGAACGTGGTGAACTGGTGCTTCTCCATGATCACCATCTTGCCGCTGGACGTCGGCGTGCTGGGCTTGCCCATACTGACCGGGATCTTGCGGACGAGCTTGCCGTTGCGCAGCACGGACATCTGCTTGGTGGCGTTGTCGATCTCCAGGGAGACCTGCCGGCCGATCTTCGAGGTCGCCTTATGCTCGGAGTCGCCCACGTACTCCTTGCCGATCGGCAGGCCCTCGAGTCCGGCGCGCACGCTGATCGTGGTCCCGGGCCGCCAGAAGTCGGGCGCCCGGTAGTACACCTGGGAGCCGTCGGACACCCAGGACCACACTCCCGGCTGCGGCGGGTCGGTCTTCACGAACAACCGGCGCTGCACCGCCGCCCTGGCCTCTTTCGGAATGGGCGGGTCGAACGCGACGGTTACCGGCATCGCCGTTCCGTACGTCCGATTACCGGCGAAATACAACGTACTCGTTATCGCCTGCTTGGTGGATTTCGGCATCGTGGTGAAGGTCGTCTTCCGGGTGGTGGTCTTGCCGGAGTCGCCGGTGGCGGTCACCTCGGCCGTGTACGTCCGGCGGGGCTTCAGCGGCGCGCTCGGCACCCAGCCCGAGCCGTCCTCCCGGGGCTCAGCCGCGACCTGCCCGCCCTTGTCGTCCGTGATCTTCACTGAGGTGACCCGGCCGCCCTTCACGGTCGTACCGACCTCGGCGCTGATCGGCACGTCGCGGGTCCCCTCCGCGGGTGTCAACGCCAGTTCCGGCGCGCCTCCCCGGCCCTCCCCCGGTCGCGCCCCCGGCCGGCGGTCGGCGGTGCATCCGCCCAGGGCCAACGGTGCGGCCGCGACGGCCACCGCGAGCAGCGTCATTCGCCGCCTGAAATCCATGATGCGTCCCCCCGTTAATGCTTTCCCTCCGCCACATTCTCTCCGTCGGGCACAGTTTTGTACGCAATTTCGGCGAATCTCCGACCGTAATTATCGGCCCCATTTTCCGGTCCTGAACGAAGTGCGCCGGCCGTGACCGACCGTGCCCGATGCCCGCCCGGCGTCCCGCTTCGACCCGCGCCCGCCCCGATCGCCCGGCCCGCCCGCCTCCGCCACCCGAATCCAAGCTTTTGCTTATGGCGACGAAAGTTTCGGATGCGCTGACAGACCTTTACGCCGGACGGACGCCCACCGCCGGGCAGGCGCCGCTGACGGTGCAGTTCTCCAGTGCCGGCACGGTGGACCCGGACGGCGACCCGCTGCGGTACGCGTGGGACTTCGACGCCGACGGGTCGGTGGACTCGACCGAGGCGAACCCGAGCTTCACCTACACCTCGAACGGGTCGTACGCGCCGACGGTGAAGGTCACCGACCGCACGGGGCGGTCGGCGGCGGCCACCCTGCCGCTGCTGATCGGACCCCGCGCGCCGGAGGTGGAGTTCGTCACCCCGGTGGCCGGC
The DNA here is from genome assembly GCF_012034245.1 of Micromonospora thermarum. Taxonomy (GTDB): domain Bacteria; phylum Actinomycetota; class Actinomycetes; order Mycobacteriales; family Micromonosporaceae; genus Micromonospora; species Micromonospora thermarum. Next base: position 4,431 of record NZ_JAATEO010000025.1, read on the forward strand.
CAGCCGTTCGAGTTCGGCCAGACGGTGGCGTTCGAGGTGAAGGTCACCGACGATCTGCCGGTGGACTGCGCCCGGGTGAAGGTCACCTACATCCTCGGGCACGACCAGCACGGGCATCCGTTGTCGTCGGCGAACGGATGCACCGGCACGATCGCCACGTTCGTCGACGGCGGGCACGGTGGGGCGGACAACCTCAGCGCCGTGTTCGTCGCCGAGTACACGGACGCGACCGAGCCGGACGTACCGCCGCGGACCGGGACCGCGACGGTGGTCCTGACTCCCTCGACCGCACACTGACGCCGGATGGCCGGCGGTGGCACACGCCGCCGCCGGCCTTCGGTCCGGTCAGAGGTTCGCGATCAGCAGCGCGGGCCGTTCCACGCAGTCCGCGACGTGCCGCAGGAAGCCGCCGGCCACCCCGCCGTCGCAGACCCGGTGGTCGAAGGTGAGGCTGAGCTGGGTCACCTTCCGCACCGCGAGCTGCCCGTCGACCACCCACGGCTTGTCCACGATCCGGCCCACGCCGAGCAGCGCCGCCTCCGGGTGGTTGATGATCGGGGTGGAGCCGTCCACGCCGAACACGCCGTAGTTGTTCAGCGTGAACGTGCCGCCGGTGAGCCGGGCCGGCGGGAGCGTGCCGGCCCGCGCCGCCGCCGTGGTCTCGGCCAGCGCGGCGGCCAGTTCGGCGGTGGTGAGCCGCTGCGCGTCCCGCAGCACCGGCACCACGAGACCCCGGTCGGTCTGGGCGGCGATGCCCAGGTGCACGCCGGCGGACTGGACGATCCGCTGCCCCTCCGTGTCCACCCGCGAGTTGAGCTGCGGGAACCTCCGCAGCCCGGACAGGCAGATCCGGGCCAGCAGGGCCAGGATGCTCACCGGCGCGTCCGGGGTGGCCGTGTTGATCGCGGCACGGGTCTCCAGCAGGGCGGTCGCGTCGACGTCCACCCAGATGGTCACCTCGGGGATCTCCCGCCGGCTGCGGGACAGCTTGTCGGCGATGGCCTTGCGGATGCCGGTCAGCGGGACGACGACGTCGCCGTCGCCGAGCCCGACGTGCTGGTCCGGGACGTCCGGGACGGCGGCGAGCCGGGCCGCCGGCGCGACGGTGCCGGCCGCCTCCACGTCGGCCCGGCGGATCACCCCGCCCGGCCCGGTGCCGCGCAGGGTGGCCAGGTCCACGCCGCGCTCCTTCGCCAGCCGCCGCACGATCGGCGAGATGACCAGCACGGCGCCCGTGTCGGCGGTCGCCGGCACGGGCGCGCCGTTCGCCGGCGCACCGGTCGGGGCGGCCACCGCCGGGGCGAGGCGGGGACGGCGGCGGCGCCGGCCCGAGCCGCCGTGGCCCGTGCCGTACCCGATGAGGACGTTGCCGGAGCCGGCGCGCTCCTCCTCGCGGTAGGTGGCGTGGCCGGGGGGCTCGGGAGCGCCGTCGGGCGTGGGCGCCGCCGCCGCGTCCAGCGGCGCGATGGTGATCAGCGGCTGGCCGACCGGCCGGACCTCACCGGCCGCGCCGTGCAGGGCCACGACCCGCCCGGCGTACGGGCAGGGCACGTCGACGACGGCCTTGGCGGTCTCCACCTCGACGACGGTCTGGTCCACCGTCACGGTGTCGCCGACGGCGACCCGCCACTCGACGATCTCCGCCTCGGTCAGCCCCTCCCCCAGGTCGGGCAGGAGGAAGACTCTCTCGCTCATGCCGCACCGGCCTCGGTGAGCCAGCGCGCGTCGGGCTGGTCGTCCCACTGGAGGCGGGCCACCGCGTCGAGCACCCGGTCCACGCCGGGCAGGTGGGTGTGCTCCAGCATCGGCGCCGGGTACGGGATGTCCAGGCCGGACACCCGCAGCACCGGGGCGTGCAACGCGTGGAAGCAGCGCTCCTGCACCCGGGCGGCGATCTCCGCGCCGACCCCGGCGAAGCCCTGCGCCTCCTGGATCACCACGCACCGCCCGGTCTTCCGGACCGAGGCGGTGACCGTGGCGTCGTCGAACGGCACGATCGTGCGGACGTCCACGACCTCCAGGTCCCAGCCCTCCTCGCGGGCGGCCTCGGCGGCCTCCAGCGCGACCGGCACCGCCGGCCCGTACGCGACCAGGGTGGCGTCGGTGCCGGGGCGGCGGACCACGGCGCGCCCGAACGGCTGGGTGCGGGCCGGCAGGTCGGCCTCGGCGCTGGCGAAGTAGAGCTTCTTGGGCTCCATGAACACGACCGGGTCCGGGTCGGCGATCGCCTCGCGCAGCAGGGAGTACGCGTCCTCGACGGTGGCCGGGGTGACCACCTTCAGGCCGGGCGTGTGGGCGTAGTACGCCTCGGACGAGTCGCAGTGGTGCTCCACCCCGCCGATGCCGCCCGCGTACGGGACGCGGATGACGATCGGCACGCTGAGCGCGCCCCGGGTGCGGTTGCGCAGCTTCGCCACGTGCGACGCGATCTGCTCGAACGCCGGGTACGCGAACGCGTCGAACTGCATCTCCACCACCGGCCGCAGGCCGGACATGGCCAGGCCGACGGCGAAGCCGACGATGCCGGCCTCGGCGAGCGGGGTGTCGAAGCAGCGCTTGTCGCCGAAGCGGGCCTGGAGCCCGTCGGTGATCCGGAAGACGCCGCCGAGCTGGCCGACGTCCTCGCCGAAGACGACCACCCGCTCGTCGTCGAGCATCGCGTCGGCGAGGGCCGCGTTGAGCGCCTTCGCCATGGTCATGGTGGCCATCAGGCGTCCCCCTCCTCGGCGGCCGCGGCCAGTTCGGCGCGGACCTGGTCGCGCTGCTCGACGAGCTGCGGCGTCGGCTGGGCGTAGACGTGGTCGAACAGGCTCAGCGGGTCGACCGTGGGCTTGTCGTGCATCCGGTCCCGCAGGTCGGCGGCGTACGCCTCGGCCTCCTCGGCGACCGCGGCCACCGCCGCGTCGTCCAGCGCGCCCCGCGCCCGCAGGTAGGTCTCCAGCCGGGCGACCGGGTCCCGGTCCCGCCACGCCTCCACCTCGTCGGCGTCCCGGTAGCGGGTGGCGTCGTCGGCGTTGGTGTGCGGCTCCATCCGGTAGGTGTGCGCCTCGACCAGGAACGGGCCGTGGCCGGCGCGGGCGTGCGCCACCGCGCGGGTGAGCACCGCGAGGACGGCGACCGGGTCGTTGCCGTCGACCTGCTCGCTCGGCACGCCGTAGCCGACGCCCTTGTACGCGAGGCTCGGCGCGGCGGTCTGCCGGGACAGCGGGACGCTGATCGCGTACCGGTTGTTCTGGACGAAGTAGACGACCGGCGCCTTGAACACGGCGGCGAAGTTGACCCCCTCGTGGAAGTCGCCCTCGCTGGTGGCGCCGTCGCCGATGAAGGCCAGCGCCACCGTGTCCCGCCCCTGGTACGCCTCCCCGTAGGCGAGGCCGGCGGCGTGCACGCACTGGGTGGCGAGCGGCGTGCACTGCGGTGCGGTACGCCGGGCGGCCGGGTCGTACCCGCAGTGCCAGTCGCCGCGCAGCAGGGTCAGCACCTCGACCGGGTCGATTCCCCGGGACACCAGGGCCATCGACTCGCGGTAGGTGGGGAAGACCCAGTCGTCGTCGTTCAGGGCGAGGATCGCGCCGACCTGGCACGCCTCCTGCCCGCGGGAGGACGGGTAGACGGCGAGCCGGCCCTGCTTCGTCAGCGCCGTGGCCTGCACGTCGAAGCGGCGGCCGATCACCATCCGCCGGTGCAGCTCGACGAGCGCCTCGACGGGCGGCTCGGGGTAGTCGGGGTGGGCCGGCAGCGGGGTGCCGTCGGGGTCGAGCAGGCGTACCGGCTCGCCCGCCGGCATCAGCGCGCGGGCCGGATCCGGCGTGGTGGCCGGTCGGGACCCGCGCCGGGACTCCCTGCGGACCGCCTGGGGTGTGGTCGTCACGGCGGGAACCTCCTGGACATCTGGTGCGCCTATGCTCCTGCTGTCGGATGATTGACTCAAGATGCCCGGTGAACGCGGGACGGATGGCAGAAGGAAGGCGTGGCCATGAGCCAGGAGTCCGGACCGGAGGTGGACTCGACGCCCGCAACGGGACGATCGGCCCGCGCCCTGGACGAGGTCGACCGGCGCATCCTGGCCGAGCTGGCCCGGGACGGGCGCACGTCGGTGCGTACGCTCGCCGAGCGCATCCACATCTCCCGCACCAACGCGTACGCCCGGGTGGAGCGCCTGCTGCGCGACGGTGTGATCACCGGCTTCCGGGCGCAGGTCGCGCCGGAGGCCGCCGGGCTCGGCACCTCGGCGTACATCGCGATCACGATCGAGCAGAACACCTGGCGCGAGGTGTCCGCGGAGCTGGCGCGGGTGCGCTACATCGAGCACGCCGCGCTGCTCGGCGGCGACCACGACGTGCTCGCCCTGGTCCGCGCGCCGGACAACGCCACCCTGCGCGACGTGGTGCTGAGCCGGGTGCAGAGCATTCCGGGGGTCCTCTCCACCCGCACCTGGCTGGTCTTCCACGAGTTCGACGGCGAGACCAGCCCCTGGGAGTGACCCGGGCGCGCCGGCGCTGCAAAGAACCTGCAAACGCCAGCTCTTGCCGCCCGGTCACCGCTGCCCGGCGGTCAGCGCCGCTCGATCCGTCGCCGCGCCGACCGCCGGCGGAAGCGAGCCGCCACACACCTGGTGAGTGAGCCCCTCAGCGCTCGGGTGGGGCCTCCAGCCCTTCCCGGTCGGCCAGCTCCAGGAGCGGTTCCAGCGAGTACGCGCGGTCGTCCAGCCCGGCGTGCGGGTCGCCGCGTTCCGCGAAGCGGGCCGGCATCGTCGTGACGTCGAAGTCCTCCGGCCGGACGTCGTCCAGCTCGGACCAGTCCAGCGGCGCGGACACCAGCGCCGCCGGGGTGGGCCGGATCGAGTACGCCGACGTCATCGTGTGGTCCCGGGCCATCTGGTTGTAGTCGACGAAGACCGGCCGGTCCCGCTGGTCCCGCCACCACGTGGTGGTCACCAGGTCGGGTCGACGGCGCTGCATCTCCCGGCCCAGCGCGAGGACGGCCCGCCGGCACTCGCCGAAGCTCCACCGGGGTTCGATGGTCAGGTAGACGTGCAGGCCCCGGCCTCCGGTGGTCTTCGGGTAGCCGACCAGCCCCAGCTCGTCGAGGAACGCGCGGACCTCGTGCGCCACCGGCACCACCTGGTCGAAGCCGACCCCCGGCAGCGGGTCCAGGTCGATGCGCAGCTGGTCGGGCCGCTCGACGTCGCCCTTGGACACCGGCCACGGGTGGAAGCGCAGGGTGCCGAGGTTGACCGCCCAGATGACGACCGCCAGCTCGCTCGGCGCGACCTCGTCGGCGGTACGACCGCTGGGGAACGTGATGTGGGCGGTCCGGACCCATTCGGGCGCCCCGGCCGGCAGCCGCTTCTGGTAGAACGCGTCGCCCCGGTTGTCCTGCCGGGTGGCGATCTTCGCGCCCTCGAAGACGCCGCGCGGCCAGCGCTCCAGCATGGTCGGTCGGTCCCGGAGGGCCCGCAGGATGCCGTCGCCGACGGCCAGGAAGTATCGCACCACGTCGAGCTTGGTCAGCCCGCGCTCGGGAAAGTACGGCTTGTCCGGGCTGGAGACCCGTACGACGCGCTCCCCGACCCGGACATCCTCCGCCGCCGTCGTCGCCACGCCTCACACGGTAGCCGCCCGTGGGCCGCCCGGCGGGGACACGCCGCCGGCCGGACGGCTCCGGTGAGCGGTCCGGCCGGCGGTACGGCGACGATCAGCGCCCTTCTTGCTGCATGCGCGCCATCAGCATCTGTTTGCCCTGCTCGCCCGCCTTGCGGTTGTTCTCCTGGATCTTCTTGAACCAGGTGGCGAGTTCGCTGTCTCCGCGCGCCTGGGCGTCGGAGATGTACGTCTCCATCCGGTAGATGTTCTCGAGGGACATCTGTATCGCGTGGATGAGGTCGTAGTTCTTGTCCTTCAGAGCGCTCTTCTGCTCCATTGTCATGGTCGCCACGGCGTACCTCCCCTGTCCGTGTCGTGGTCGAGCCAGCGCTTACCCCTCATCGGCCCGTTCACGCCCGGGAGCGCCGGCACCTCGCGGTTACCCGGCGACGCGCCGGGGTAGGGGGTGGCGCATGGCGGAACTGGCGGCGCTGTGGATCGTCCGGCACGGCGAGAGCACGGCGAACGTGGCGGCCGGCGCGGCCGAGGCGTCCGGTGCCGAGCTGATCGACCTCACCCACCGCGACCCGGACGTGCCGCTCAGCCGCACCGGGGAGGAGCAGGCCCGGGCCACCGGTCGGTGGCTCGCCGGGCTGCCCGAGGCCCGCCGACCCGACGTGGCGGTGGTGTCGCCGTACCTGCGTGCGCGGCGGACCGCCGAGCTGGCCCTCGACCGCACCGGCGTCCCGTGCACCCGCGACGAGCGGCTGCGCGACCGGGAGCTGGGCATCCTCGACGGCCTGACCGGGCACGGCGTACGCCGCCGGTACCCGGAGGAGGCGGCGCGGCGGGACCGGCACGGCAAGTTCTACTACCGCCCGCCCGGCGGCGAGTCGTGGACGGACGTGGCGCTGCGGCTGCGCGCCCTCCTCGGCGACCTCCGTCGCGACCACGAGGGCCAGCGGGTGCTGCTGTTCGGCCACGACGCCATCGTCTTCCTCATCCGTTACCTGGTGGAGGGGCTCACCGAGGAGGAGTTGATGGCGTTGACCCGCGAGCACGTCATCGCGAACTGCTCGGTGACCGGCTGGTCGGCCGACGACGGCCGGCTCCGCCCCGACGTGTTCAACGACGTACGCCACCTGCGCCGCGAGGGCGCCCGACCGACCAGGGAGGACGAGGTCCATGCCGAACCGGTCTGACACCCCGGTCATCACGCCGGCGCTGCTGCGGGACTGGGCGCTGCCCATGCCGTCGGGAGGCAAGGAGTCGCGGGGCACGGTGCTGGTGGTCGGCGCGGGCCGTCCGGTGATCCTGACGCCGAACCTCACCGAGGCCCGGCACCTGCTCGGCCGCGACCCCGGCGACGACCTCGACGCGGAGGCGACGGAGCTGGCCGGCCGGTACGACGCCGTGGTGTCGCTGTACGGCCACATCGCCCCGCCGGACGGGCGGGGCTGGCGGGAGGAGAGCGGCGACGCGGGGCTCGGCACCTCGGGCAGCGGCGACGTGCGCGCCGGTCTGCTGGCCGGCCTGCTGTCCCGGGGCGCGGAGCCGGCGCAGGCCGCGTGCTGGGGTGCGTTCGCGCACGCCGTGAGCGGCCAGCGCCTGGTGCCGCAGTACGGCCGGATCGGTTTCCTGGCCCGCGAGCTGCTCGACGAGATTCCGCACACCCTCGCCACGGTCTGACACCCTTTGTCTCCCGGGAGAAGGTGTGTGTAACGCCACATGAACGTCCAGCGCTGTCTACATCGGTGACGGGCACCCTGCCCGCCGCCCGCCGGACCGCTCCCCACCAGGGAGCGCCGGCCGCACGACAGCCCCTGGGAGTCTGTGTGAAGAACCTCCGTCGCAAGACACTGGCCGCCGCGTCGGCCGTGTCCCTCGGTGTCGGCCTGGCCGTCACCGGTGGCATGGCTCCGGCCGCGTCGGCCGCCGGGCCGGACACCACGTACCTGGTGCTGGCCCCGCAGGGCGCCACGACCGACAAGGCGGTGGCCCGCGTGGCCTCCGCCAGGGGCTCGATCGTGGCCGAGTACGACCAGATCGGCGTGCTGGTCGTCCGCTCCACCAACCCGGAGTTCGCCGCCGACGTGGCGGGCGCCGGGGTCGACTCGGTCGCCGCGACGACCGGCCTCGGTTCCGCCATCGAGGAGGGCGAGACCGTCGAGGTCGACGCCGCGGCCGTCGCCGCTGCCGCCGGTGACCCCACCGGCGAGCCGCTCTACGGCCAGCAGTGGGACATGCCGATGATCGACGTGCCCGAGGCGCACGCCGTCACCACCGGCAGCGCGAACGTCGTGGTGGGTGTGCTGGACAGCGGCATCTCCAGCAGCCACCCCGACCTGGCCAGCCAGATCGCCAAGGACAAGAGCGCCTCCTGCCTGGGCGGCGTCGTCAACACGTCCGAGGCGGCCTGGAACCCGACCACCTCCGACCACGGCACCCACGTGGCCGGCACGATCGCCGCCGCGATCAACGGTGTCGGCGTCACCGGCGTCGCGCCCGGCGTCAAGGTGGCCGCGGTCAAGGTCGTCAACGACGACGGCCTCATCTACCCGGAGGCTGCGGTCTGCGGGTTCCTGTGGGCCGCCGAGCACGGCATGCGGGTGACCAACAACAGCTACTACATCGACCCGTGGGAGCTGAACTGCCGCAACGACGAGCGGCAGCGTCCGGTCTGGCAGGCGGTGCAGCGGGCCATCCGCTACTCGCAGTCCAAGGGCGTGCTGCACGTCGCGTCGGCGGGCAACTCCAACTACGACCTGGCGCACAAGAACGTCGACGACGGCAGCCCGAACGACGGCAGCGCTCCGGTCGAGGTCCGCGAGGTCAACAGCGCCTGCCTCGTCCTGCCGGGCGAGGCGCCGGGCGTCGTCACCGTCTCGGCGGTCGGCCCGACCGGGGCGAAGAGCTACTACTCGTCGTACGGCACGGGCGTCGTCGACGTGACGGCGCCGGGCGGCGACACCCGGTTCCGCACCCAGGGTGCCCGCTCGACCCTCACCGACGGCATCCTGTCCACCACCTTCAACACCAGCACGAAGACCAACGGCTGGGGTTACAAGCAGGGCACCTCGATGTCCTCGCCGCACGCGGCGGGTGTCGCGGCGCTCGCCGCCTCCGCGCACCCGGGCATCAACCCGGGCGCTCTGGCGGCCCTGCTGGAGAACACCGCGGTGGCGCAGTCCTGCCCCGAGGGCGTCTACAACCCGGTGCCGCTGATCGCGGCCGGTCCTCACGCGTACGACGCCACGTGCGCGGGCGGGGAGCGCAACGGGTTCTACGGCGCGGGCATGGTCAACGCGTACCAGGTTGTGAAGTAGTCCGGCACCACACCGTGTGGGGCCCGGCGGTCATCCGCCGGGCCCATCCGTTTCTCCTGCTCAACCCCGGGTACGGAAGGAGTCCTCAGCCCGAGTCGAGGAGGTCAGCCCGGTGTCCACCGATGCCATCGTCCTGTTGAAAGAGGACCACAAGGAGATGCGCCGCCTGTTCAAGGAGTTCCAGGCCAGCGAGGAGGCGCCGGCGAGCCAGCGCGAGAAGCTGGTCAAGCAGATCCTCGAGGCGCTGACCGTGCACACCTACCTCGAGAACGAGGTCATGTACCCGGAGGTCCGCAAGCGCCTGCCGGAACTGGAGGACCACGTCCTGGAGTCGTACGAGGAGCACCACGTCGCCGACGTGCTCTGCTTCGAGCTCTTCACGATGAAGCCGGACGACGAGCACTACAACGCCAAGACGACGGTGCTGATCGAGAGCGTGCTGCACCACGTCGAGGAGGAGGAGCAGGAGTGGTTCCCCAAGGTGCGCGAGAAGATGGGGCGTAACGAGCTGCAGGAGCTGGGCGAGCGGATGATCGAGATGCGCAAGAAGGCGCCCCGGTCGCCGGCCGCCCCGAAGGCCCTGAAGAAGTCCCTCGACGCGGTGCGCGCCTGAACCCGCCACGCCATCCGGGGCCCGGCCGCCGGTCGGGCCCCGACGCGTGTCACCAGGCGCTCGGGGGCACCCCGTCCGGCTCCGGCAGGATGCGCCGCAGCTCGCCCGGGGGCGCGCTCCGCCGCCGCCACTCGCGCGGGTAGCCCACCGACACCTCCTCGAACCGGACGCCGTCGTACCAGGTCGTGCGGGGAATGTGCAGATGGCCGTAGACCATGGCGGCGGCGTCGAAGCGCACGTGCCAGTCGGCGGTCGCCTCGGTGCCGCACCACTGGGCGAAGATCGGGTACCGCAGGACGCGCGTCGGCTCCCGGACCAGCGGCCAGTGGTTGACCAGCACGGTCGGCAACGCCGGATCCCGCTCGGCCAGCCGCCGGGCGGTTTCCGCCACCCGGGCCGCGCACCACGCCGAGCGGCTCTCGTAAGGGTCCGGGTGCAGCAGGTACTCGTCGGTGCACACGACGCCCGTCCGGTACGCCTCGGCCAGCGCCGCCTCCGGCGTGTCGAAGCCCTCCGGCCGCCAGCTGTGGTCGTACAGCAGGAACAGGGGCGCCACGGTCACCGGACCGCCGCGCCCCTCCCACGCCGGGTACGGATCCTCCGGGGTGACGATGCCGAGGCCCCGGCACAGCTCGACCAGGTGGGCGTAGCGGGCCACGCCGCGCAGCGTCACCGGATCGGTGGGCGGGGTCCACAGTTCGTGGTTGCCCGGGGACCAGACCACCTTCGCGAACCGGCCGGCCAGCAGCCGCAGCGCCCACTCGATCTGCTCGACGGTGTCGCCGACGTCCCCGGCGACGAGCAGCCAGTCGTCCGGCGACTCGGTACGCAGCCCCTCGACGATCGCCCGGTTGTCCGCGTGCCGCACGTGCAGATCACTGATGGCGAGCAGGCTCCCGTCACCACCCGCCCCCGCCATGCCGTCGATCCTAAGGGCGCGCCCCCGGCCCGGCGACCCCCCGTCGCCCCTGCTCCTCCCGTCGATCTTGCACTTTCGGCCCCTGTTATGGGCTCAATACCCCTTTTTCCCGGGCCGGAATTGCAAGATCGACGAGGACCGGGACGAGGGGGTCAGGAGCCGGCGACGGTTCGGCCATCTTGCGGTACTGACCACGACCGGCGGGTCGACCCCGGCGGACGGCCGGGCACGCCGGCACCCGGTAGGATCCCCTCGGGCCGTGACTGGCGCATTGGAGATGGAGAACCATCGGGGAGCGGCCCCGTCACGAGGACGCATGCCGAGCGCCTGGGCCTTCCGCACGTCACCAGGAGGTCGCATGTCGCTGAACGCCGAGTCCACCGCCTTCCGCAGCGCGCTCGAAGTGATCGCCGGCGTCGAGCCGCGCGTGGCCGACGCCATCCGCGCCGAGCTGGCCGACCAGCGCGAGTCGCTCAAGCTCATCGCCAGCGAGAACTACGCCTCCCCGGCCACCCTGCTGGCCATGGGCAACTGGTTCAGCGACAAGTACGCCGAGGGCACGGTCGGCCGCCGCTTCTACGCCGGCTGCCAGAACGTCGACACCGTGGAGGCGCTCGCCGCCGAGCACGCCCGGGAGCTGTTCGGGGCGTCCCACGCGTACGTGCAGCCGCACTCGGGCATCGACGCCAACCTGGTCGCCTTCTGGGCGATCCTGGCCGACCGGGTCGAGTCGCCGGCGCTCAAGCGCGCCCAGGCCCGGCACGTCAACGACCTCACCGAGGCCGACTGGTTCGCGCTGCGCCGCGAGCTGGGCAACCAGCGGATGCTCGGCATGTCGCTGGACGCCGGCGGCCACCTCACCCACGGCTTCCGGCCGAACATCTCCGGCAAGATGTTCGACCAGCGCAGCTACGGCACCGACCCGGAGACCGGCCTGGTCGACTACGACAAGGTCGCCGAGGCGGCCCGCGAGTTCAAGCCGCTCATCCTGGTCGCCGGCTACTCGGCGTACCCCCGGAAGGTCAACTTCCGGATCATGCGGGAGATCGCCGACTCGGTCGGCGCCACCTTCATGGTCGACATGGCGCACTTCGCCGGCCTGGTCGCCGGCAAGGTCTTCACCGGCGACTTCGACCCGGTGCCGCACGCGCACATCGTCACCACCACCACGCACAAGTCGTTGCGCGGCCCCCGCGGCGGCCTGGTGCTGTGCCAGCCGGAGCTGGCCGAGCAGGTCGACCGGGGCTGCCCGATGGTGCTCGGCGGCCCGCTGCCGCACGTGATGGCCGCCAAGGCGGTCGCCCTGGCCGAGGCCCGCCGCCCCGATTTCGCCGCCTACGCGCAGCGAATCGTCGCCAACGCGCAGGCCCTCGCCGACGGGCTGCTGCGGCGCGGCGCCAAGCTGGTCACCGGCGGCACCGACAACCACCTGGTGCTCATCGACGTCACCTCGTACGGCCTCACCGGCCGGCAGGCCGAGCAGGCACTGCTCGACTCCGGCATCGTCACCAACCGCAACTCCGTCCCGCAGGACCCGAACGGCGCCTGGTACACGTCGGGCATCCGGATCGGCACGCCGGCCCTGACCACGCGGGGCCTGGGCACGGCGGAGATGGACGCCACCGCCGAGCTGATCCACGCCGTGCTCAGCCAGACCACCCCGGGCGCGAACGCCGACGGCACCCCGTCGAAGGCGAAGTACGTCCTCGACCCGGCGATCGCCGACAAGGTCAGCAAGCAGGCCACCGAGCTGCTGGCGGGCTTCCCGCTGTACCCGGGCGTCGACCTCGCCTGACCCGTCCCGTCGTGACGGCCGGGCGGCACTCGCCCGGCCGTCAACGTTTCGGGGGGTACATCACAAGGTGTTGCCCACGGGGTCACCGTCCGACTAGAACCTCAGCAACGATCGCCCGGACCTCCCGGCGACGGTGGCGAGGTGATGGACGTGGCTCTGGTCTCCTACGACGACGCCGAGGCGGCGGCCTTCGCGGCCGCCCGGGAGCTGCCCCCGGCCAGCCTCGACCGCTGGCGCCACGCCGTGCAGCAGCACCTGCGGCCCCGGGCCACCACGAGCCTGCTCGACCTGGGCTGCGGCACCGGGGCCTGGGCGCGCGCCTTCACCGGGTGGTTCGGCATCCAGGTGGTGGGCGTGGAGCCCGCGTCGGCGATGCGCGCGTACGCCGAGCACCGGCCGCTGCTCGCCGGGGACGCCGGGGCGTTGCCGCTGCGCGACTCCAGCGTGGACGCCGCCTGGCTGTCCACGATGCTGCACCACGTTCCCGACCTCGACGCGGCGGCCCACGAGCTGCGCCGGGTGCTGCGACCGGGCGCGCCGGTGCTCATCCGCTCCCCCTTCCCCGGGCGGCACCAGCGGATCGGCCTCTTCCACTGGTTCCCGGAGGCCATCCGGGTGCTGGAGACGTACCCCGACCTGGCCCGCGTCCGCGCCGCGTTCGCCGCGGCCGGCTTCCCGGTCAGCAGCGTCGAGGCGGTCGCCCAGACCACCGCCGCGTCCCTCGCGGACTTCGCACAGCGTCTCGACCGGCGGGCGCACACCCCGCTGCGGCTGATCAGCGACGACGCGTACGAGGCGGGCATGGCCCGGCTGCGCGCCGCCGCGCCGCACACCCCCGGGCCGGTCGTCGACCACCTGGACCTGCTCGTACTGCGCTAGAGCGAGGCCGGACGCCGGTCAGACCGGGCCGGTCTCGCCGCGCTCGCGCAGGTAGTCGTGCAGCGCCGCGGTCGCCCGCAGCCGCCGCAGGCTGCGGCGGTGCAGATCCTGCTCGCGGCGCCCCAGCTCGGCGCGCACGCGGGCGGCGCTGCCGGTGGTACGCAGCTCGTCCAGCACGGCGGTGATGATGTCGAACGGGTACGCCCCGCGCCGCAGCAGCGCGACCACCTGCGCGGCGCGCAGCTCGGCCGCGTCGTACACCCGGTAGCCGGTCGCCCGGTCGCGCACCGGCCGCAGCAGGCCGCGCTCCTCCCACAGCCGCAGCTGGGAGGTGCGGACGCCGACCAGCCGCGCCACCCCGCCGATCCGCGCGCCGTCCCGCGGCGCCGGGACGGCCGGGGCGGACACCACGGTCTCGAACGCGCCGAGCACCCGCCGGATCTCCGCCCGCTCCCGGTCCAGCTCGGCGTGGCCGCCGTCGAGCGCCGCCAGCGCCGCCGGCAGGTCGCCCCGGTGGACCGCGGTCATGACCTCCCGGGTACGCGCCCAGCCGTGCCCCTCGGCCATCCGCCGCGCCACGGCGAGGGCCCGCACGTGCGCCTCGGTGAAGATCCGGTACCCGGTCGGCGTGCGCTCGACCGGCGGGAGCACCCCGTCGGCGACGTAGTTGCGAACCTGCTGCGTGGAGATGCCGGCCGTCGCGGCGACATCCACGGCCCGGAGCCGGCGCGCTGTCCTCACGACACCGACCCTACCGCTTCCACGTCGTTTGAGACTTTGCCGGCGCTCTCCGGCGGTGGTGGGCTGGTGGGCGCGCGAAAAGTCTCTACAGGAGCTTCAATGAGACGATTGAAGGCGGCCAGGCCAGAAGACGCACACCCGGCGGGGCTTCGCCCTGCCCACGATTCACGTGAAGGGTTCGCATGCAGCAGCCAGACCGGTCCGCCGCCGACAGCCACGACATGATCGAGGTACGCGGAGCGCGGGAGAACAACCTCGTCTCCGTCTCGGTCGACATCCCGAAGCGCCGGCTGACCGTCTTCACCGGGGTCTCCGGTTCCGGCAAGTCCTCGCTCGTCTTCGGCACCATCGCCGCCGAGTCACAGCGGCTGATCAACGAGACCTACAGCGCGTTCCTCCAGTCGTTCATGCCGAGCCTGTCCCGGCCCGACGTGGACTCCCTGCGCAACCTCACCCCGGCGATCGTCGTCGACCAGGAGCGGATGGGCGTCAACTCCCGCTCGACGGTCGGCACGGCCACCGACGCGTACGCGATGCTGCGCATCGTCTTCAGCCGACTCGGCCAGCCGCACGTCGGCGGGGCGGGCGCGTTCAGCTTCAACCTGGCCGAGGGCATGTGCCCGGCCTGCGAAGGGCTGGGCCGGGTCTCCGACCTCGACGTCAACGAACTCGTCGACGTGGAGAGGTCGCTCAACGACGGCGCGATCACCGTCCCGAACTTCGGCGTCGACACGTGGTACTGGCAGACCATCGTCAACTCCGGGCTGTTCGACCCGGACACCAAGCTCCAGGACTACACGCCGCAGCAGTGGCAGGACCTCCTCCACAAACCGGCCACGAAGATCAAGGTCGGCAGCAACAACTGGACGTACGAGGGGCTGATCGTCAAGGTCCGGCGGCTCTACCTCGCCAAGGACCGCGAGTCGATGCAGCCGCACATCCGGGCGTTCGTCGACCGGGCGGTCACCTTCACGACCTGCGCCGACTGCGGCGGCACCCGGCTGAACGCCGCCGCGCTCTCCTCCCGGATCGCCGGGCGCAACATCGCCGAGTGCGCCGCCATGCAGATCAGCGACCTGGCCGAGTTCGTCCGGGGCATCGACGACCCGGCGGTGGCCCCGCTCGTCGGCAACCTGCGCGACCTGCTCGACTCCCTCGTCGAGATCGGTCTGGGCTACCTCAGCCTGGACCGCGAGTCGGCCACCCTCTCCGGCGGCGAGGCGCAGCGGGTGAAGATGGTCCGGCACCTCGGCTCACCGCTCTCCGACGTCACGTACGTCTTCGACGAGCCCACCGTCGGCCTGCACCCGCACGACATCGCCCGCATGAACGACCTGCTGCGGCGGCTGCGCGACAAGGGCAACACGGTGCTGGTGGTCGAGCACAAGCCGGAGACCATCGCGATCGCCGACCACGTCGTCGACCTCGGTCCCGGCGCCGGTACGGCCGGCGGCCGGATCTGCTACACCGGCGACGTCGCCAACCTGCGCCGCTCCGACACGCTCACCGGGCGGCACCTCGACCACCGGGCACGGCTGCGCGACCAGGTCCGTACGCCCACCGGGCACCTGGCGATCCGCAACGCCGACCTGCACAACCTGCGCGACGTGAGCGTGGACGTCCCGCTCGGCGTGCTGACCGTGGTCACCGGCGTGGCCGGCTCGGGCAAGAGTTCCCTCATCCACGGCTCCCTGCACCGCCACGACGGGGTGGTCATCGTCGACCAGTCCCCCATCCGGGGCTCGCGGCGCAGCAACCCGGCCACGTACACCGGCCTGCTCGACCCGGTGCGTACCGCCTTCGCGAAGGCGAACGGCGTGAAGGCCGCGCTGTTCAGCGCCAACTCCGAGGGCGCCTGCCCGACCTGCAAGGGCATCGGCCTCGTCTACACGGACCTGGCCATGATGGCCGGCGTCGCCTCGGTCTGCGAGCGGTGCGAGGGCCGCCGGTTCACCGACGAGGTGCTCACCTACCGGCTGCGCGGCAAGAACATCAGCGAGGTGCTCGCGATGTCGGTCAGCGAGGCGCGGGAGTTCTTCCCGAGCGGCCCCGCCCGGGTCATCCTCGACCGGCTCGCCGACGTCGGGCTGACCTACGTCACGCTGGGCCAGCCGCTCACCACCCTCTCCGGCGGCGAACGGCAGCGGCTCAAGCTGGCCATCCACACGGCCGAGAAGACCAGCACGTACGTCCTCGACGAACCGACCACCGGCCTGCACCTGGCCGACGTGGACCAACTCCTCGCCCTGCTCGACCGCCTCGTCGACGCCGGCAACACGGTCATCGTCATCGAGCACCACCAGGCTGTGATGGCGCACGCCGACTGGCTGATCGACCTCGGGCCGGGCGCGGGCCACGACGGCGGGCGGATCGTCTTCACCGGCACCCCCGCCGACCTGGTCGCGCACGGGGACACGCTCACCGCCCGCCACCTGCGCGAGTACGTCGGCCGATGACCGCGGTGGCCGGACGCGCCCGCGTCCGGCCACCGCCCGCCGCTTTCTCGAGGGCTGCGGCGCGGCGCCGGCGCGCACTCGCCCGACTTCGGCGGGACACCGGCGAAGTCGTTTGGGCGGGCGTCAGTGACCGGCGGCCGGCGCGGCGCGGGCGGGTTGCGCCGCGAGCCGCCCCAGCCAGCGCCGGAGCCGGACGACGGCCGCGACGGCCGGGGTGAGCAGCCCGACCGCGATCAGCAGCACGTCCAGGAAGAGCGTGGCGAGCACGACGAGAACCGCCAGCACCGCCACGGCCCGCACAAGCAGGGAAACGGAACGTGCGGCGGCGCGGTGGGCGCCCCGACGGGGGACGGTCGGACGGGGTGGAGCCATGGTGCACCTGCCTGCTTCGAGTCTCGGCGAGGCGCACCCGATACCCCGTCGACGCCCGGTGAACCATCCGCATGACGAGGGCCACAGGCCGGAGGGCTTCGCGCCGTCCGGCGGTGGTGCTGCCACCGGCGTGCCGTCGACCGGCATGATGGCCGGTGTGAGTGAGCGCGACGACTGGACAGGGCTGCCAGGGGTGGTCGTCCTCCCGAGCGGAGTCCCCGTACGCGGGCGCCGCCTCGCCGACCCGGCCTCGCCGGCCGACTTCGCGTTGCTGCTGGCCCCCGGGCCGGCGCCGGCCTGGCCGCACCGGCGGATCCGCTGGCCGGACTTCTGGGTACCGGTCGACCGCACCGACGCGCTCGACGCCCTCGGCGAGGCGCTGCGCCGTGCCCACGACGGCGAGCGGGTCGAGGTGGCGTGCCGGGGCGGCACCGGCCGTACCGGCACCGCCCTGGCGGCGCTGGCGATCCTCGACGGGCTGCCGTCCCGGGAGGCGGTGTCCTGGGTACGCACCCACTACCGACCCCGCGCCGTGGAGACACCCTGGCAGCGTCGCTGGCTCCACCGACTGCGGTGACCTACGCCGCTGACGGCAGGGGGCGCTGGTCCGGGTTTCGTCCGTGGGTGGGCTGGGGTTGGTCCGTGGGCGGGGCTGGGGTTCGTCGGTGCGTTCCGGTTTCGTCCTTGGTTGCGGTGGTTGGGGTGGGGCCCGGCACCCACACCTCTTGATCGACTCGACGTCCTTGATGTCGGGGTGTCCGAGCGTCGGTGATACCCCGACATGCAGGAAGCCGAGTCGATCAACCGGTGTGTGCAGACGTGCAGATGCCGTTGGCCGGCACCCCGGGTTCGGGTACCGGCCAACGGCCTGTTTCCCCCTGTGAGGAAAGCCTGCGTTCGGTGCTCGGGGGTCAGTTGTTCCAGTACTTGGCGACGAGGTCGGCGGCCTGGGTCTCCCACTGGGCGTAGTGGAAGGGGTAGGCCGAGACCTGCACGGTCTGGGCGGCCTTGGTCAGCGGCATGTCCTGCCAGCCGTCGACCTGCTTGAGACCCTTCAGGAACGCCATCGTGCTGTATTCGGGGTCGGTGATCTGCTCCACCGTGCCCCACCCGCTGGAGGGACGCTGCTGGAACAGGCCCTGCGAGTCGTGGTCGTTGCGCTCACCCAGATGACCCAGGTTCACCAACTTCGACTCCTGCAACGCCGTCGCGATCGCCACCACCGCGGCCCGCTCGTCCATGCCGGCCTTCTTCGTCGCGGCGATGATCGCCTTCACGTTCTTGATCTGCTCGTCGTCCAGGTCGATGCGCGACTGCTCGCCCTGCACACCGTGCGGGATCAGCGTGCCCTTGTCCACCTTGTCCGCGAGGACGGTGACCGCGACCGGCTTCGACTCGACCGACGGGGCGGCCGTGGCCGGGCCGGCGAACATGCCACCGGCGAAGGCCAGACCGGCGATACCGAGAACGCTCTTACGAATGATCGTGTTCATGGTCAAAGCTCCATTCGGGGGAAAGACGCCACCCACCCGCACAGGGGGAAATCAGGGGTGTGGTGACGCAAGCACCGTCCGGCGCTCAAAAGACAGTTGGGGGATGATCACCAGGCCCAGGGGGGTGGGGTGGTGATCGGATCGGCGACCCGGGCCGGGGGCCCTCGTGGTGCCGGGTCCAGATGTAACGACCGCCGGCCCGCCATCATTCCGGCCGGCCCGGGGCCCGCACCCCACCCGCTCAGGGCGGCGGTCCTGCTCGATCGTCCAGGTGATGTAACGACCCCGCCCCCGCCACGATTCCACCTCCGGGATGCCGCCGATCACACCTCCAAACCGGACAAGCAGCCCAGCACACGACACCGAATCCGGGCATCCGCGCCAGACAGCGCAGACGGCACATCGGGATCTTGGAAGGATCGGCGCGGATGCCGGGGCCGAGCCGTCAGCCCCAACCGCAACCACAAACGAAGCCGCCTACCCGACGTCCCGCCCCTGCGACCACGCGCTCCGGTACAGCGTGCCCCGGCCGTACGGGTCGGGTACGCCGTCAGCGGGCGGAACGGACGACGGGAACTCGTCGTCAGGGCCGTTCGGCAGCACGCCCCCGGCCGTCCGCGACCGGCGCACCCGCGTGACGACGAACCACACGAGCCCCACCGCGCAGGCGACGATGACGATGTTCTGGAGGATGCCGGCGTACCCCTCGACGAGATGCCAGTTGTCCCCGAGCAGGTAACCGGCCATGACGAACGTGGTGTTCCAGATGAGGCTGCCCAGCGTGGTGTAGAGGACGAAGGTCAGCACCGGCATCCGTTCCACGCCCGCCGGGATGGAGATCATGCTGCGGAAGATCGGGATCATCCGCCCGAAGAACACCGCCTTCACGCCGTGCCGGAGGAACCACTCCTCGGTGCGGTCCACGTCGCTCAGCTTCACCAGCGGCAGCCGGGCGGCGATGGCCCGCATCCGCTCCCGCCCGAGCGCCGCCCCGATGTAGTACAACGCCAGGGCGCCGAGCAGCGAGCCGAGCGTCGTCCAGAAGATCGCGCTGACCAGGCTCATCCGCCCCTGCCCGGCGACGAACCCGGCGAGCGGCAGGATCACCTCGCTGGGGATGGGCGGGAAGAGGTTCTCCAGGGCGACGGCCAGACCCGCGCCGGGCCCTCCGAGCCGTTCCACCAGGCCGGTGACGTACCCGACGAGGCCGTCCTGGGGTGGTGCGGCCTCGCCGGTGGCGGTGCCGACGGCGAGCAGGGCGTGCGCGGTTCCAGACATGGGCTACACGCTACGAACCCATCCTGAGAGCCGGCCGAGCGGGCGGCCCCGTTGGCGCGCCCCGATTATGCTGCGGAACTCCGGGAGAGGAGCCGCCCAGTGCGTACGCCCCTGCGCATCGCCGTCGCCCAACCGGCGTGCGAGCCGTACGACATCGCGGTCAACGCGGCCCGGCACGCCGACGCGGTCCGCGCGGCGGACGCCCGGGTCGTGGTCTTCCCGGAGTTGTCCCTGACCGGCTACCACCTGGACGCGCCGGTCCTCGACCCCGCCGATCCGGTGCTGGCGCCACTGGTCGAGGCGTGTGCCGCGACGGGCGCGCTGGCCCTGGCCGGCGCGCCGGTCGCCGGGGACCACATCGCGACGCTGGCCGTCGACGGCGGCGGGGTGCGGGTGGCGTACCGGAAGATGTGGTTGGGCGGGACGGAACCGCGACGCTTCTCCCCGGGCGCCGCTCCGGCGGTGCTCGATGCGGACGGCTGGCGGCTGGGCCTGGCGATCTGCCGGGACACCGGGGTCGCGGAGCACGCCCGGCGCACCGCCGACACGGGGATCGAGGTGTACGCGGCGTCCGTCCTCGAGGCCGCCCCGGACGCGGCGGTGACCGACGAGCGGGCCTGTCGGATCGCCACGGCGCACCGCGTCCACGTGGCCGTCGCCAGCTTCGCCGGCTCGTCGGGCGAGGGCTACCCGCAGGCGGCCGGCCGATCGGCGATCTGGTCCCCGGACGGCACTGTGCTGGCGCGTGCCGGCGCGGCGACCGGCGACATCGCCCGGACGGTCCTGGGATGAGCCGGCGGTCCGGGCCGGCGCCCGCATCCGGGTACGACGCACCGCTGTCGTCGGGGTGCCGACCGCTCGCCTCCGGGCGGGACGCCGACGTGTACGCCCTCGACGGCGACCGCGTGCTGCGCCGCTACCGCTCCGGCGGGGACGTCGCCGCGGAGGCGGCGGTGATGACCCACCTGCACCGGCTCGGGTACCCGGTTCCGCGCGTACACCACGCCGCCGGCCCCGATCTGGTGCTGGACCGGCTGGTCGGGCCCACCCTGGCCCAGTCCGTCGTCATCGGCCGGACGGATGCTTGGTCCGCCGCCCGGATCCTGCTCGACCTGCTCGGCAGCCTGCACGCGCTGCCGACGCGCCGGGCGGCCGTCCCGGCTGACCGGATCCTGCACCTCGACCTGCATCCGGAGAACGTCATCCTGACCCCCGCGGGTCCGGTGGTGATCGACTGGCGCAACGCGAGGGAGGGCCGGCCCGGCCTGGATGTGGCGATGTCCGCGGTGATTCTCGGTGAGGTGGCCGCGGACGGTGGCTCACCGCTGTGCCGACCGGCCCGGGAGTTGCTGGTCGCGTACCTGGCCCGGACCGGTCCGCTTCCGCTGCTGGACCAGGCGGTCGACCTGCGCCGCACCCTGGGCCCGCCGGGCGACGCCCGGCTCGCGGCGGCGGAGCTGATCCGGGCCCTCCACCCGACCGGACGCGAGAGGTGACCTGCGACCGTCAGCCGTCGCCCCGGCCACTGCCGGTGTCGGCGAGCAGAGCGTCGAGCTGGGACGCCACCGTGGGGTCGAGCTTGCCGTCCTGGACGGCCTCGTCGAGGCGCTCGCGCAGCTTCTCGACCCGCTCGGCCCGGTCCCGCGGTCGGCGGCTCAGGTCGACGAGGTCCTTGCCCAGCTGCTCGGCGGTCTTGCGGTCGACGTCGCCCTGCGCGACCGCCAGCGCGAGCACCGCGGCGAACTCGGCGGCCACCTCCCGCAGGCCGACCGGCGCCGGCCCGACGGTGGTCGGCGGGGCGGCGGTGCTCGGCGCCGGCGAGCTGCTCGGCGCCTCGACCGGCACGGACGGCCCAGCGGTCGGGGCCCGGTCACCCCGGTTGCCGAGGACCAGCACGGCGACGGTCGCGACGACCAGGGCGAGACCGGCGGCCACCAGGGCGGCGACGGGCCGGTCCGACCGTCGTGCGGGCGCCCGGGTCGGCACGGGCGACCATGGCCGGGCACCGTCGGGGGTGGCCGGGCGACGGTCGACCAGCGTGGGCGCGTGGGCGGGCGTCGGCGCGGCGACGGCCGGCAGGACCGCGGTGGGTGGGTTCGCGGGCGAGCTGGCGGGCCGCGTCGCACGGAGGTGGGCGGCGACCTGCGCGGCGGTGGGCCGGCGGGCCGGATCGGCGGCGAGGCAGGCCAGCGTGAGCTGCGCGACGTCGGCCGGCAGCCCGGGGACGGCCGGCGGTGGCACGGTGACGCCACGGGCGTGCACGTCGACCGCGTCCTCCCAGCTGTCCACCCGCAGCGGCGCCCGGCCGGTGAGCGTGCGGTAGAGCAGTGCGCCGAGGGCGTACACGTCGCTGGCCGGGTCCGGCGGGCCGGGCCGCATCCGCTCCGGGGCGAAGTACGCGGGTGTCCCCATCAGCAGCTCGCCGGTCTGGCCGGCGAGCGGATGGTCGGGGCCGGCCAGTGCGGCGATGCCGAAGTCGAGCACCTTCGCGCCGGTGGCGGTGAGCATGACGTTGCCGGGTTTGATGTCGCGGTGCACGACGCCGATCCGGTGGGCGTCGGCGAGCGCCCCGGCCACCTGCGCGGCCATCCGGACCGCCTCGGGCCACGGCAGCGGGCCGGCGGCCAGCCGGTCGGCGAGGTTGTGCCCCTCCACCAGCTCCATCACCAGGTACGGCACGACGGCACCACCGGTGAGGGTCGCCTCGCCGTAGTCGTACACCTGGGTCACGTGCGGGTGGCTCAGCCGGGCGGCGGCGCGGGCCTCGCGCTGGATGGTGGCCCGCAGCTGCGGATCGGTGGCCAGCTCGCCGGCGAGGGCCTTCACCGCCACCGGCCGGTGCAGCACCTCGTCGTCGGCGCGCCACACCTCGGACATCCCGCCGCGGCCGATGCGTTCGCGCAGGACGTACCGGTCGTGCAGGCGGAGGCTGGGCGTGAACGGCGACATAGGTCTCCAGTCTGCCTGTTCGACGGTCGGCACGACCACCGACTACGCAGAGACCACGCCCGGTACCGGCCGTGGTGACCGGATCATGCCTGAAGCGCCAACTCCCGGTGGCCGCGAAACACGGCCCCGGCGGGGTCACCGCGCGTACGGGTCGTCCAGGATCCGGCCGAGGATCTCGGGCGTGCGCTGCGGTGGCTCGGCCTCCTCGCAGAGCCGTTCCATCGCCATCGCGTAGTTCTCGAGGTCGTCCCGTTTGTCCAGGTAGAGCGCGGTGGTGAGTTGTTCGATGTACACGACGTCCGGCAGGTCGGCCTCACCGAACCGCAGGATCGTGAACGCGCCACCGGCGGCGGCGTGCCCACCCGCGGCGAACGGCATGATCTGGAGCCGGACGTTCGGCGCCTTGGTCGCCTCGATCAGTGCCGTCACCTGGTCGCGCATCACCTCCGGGCCGCCGATCGGCCGGCGCAACGCCGCCTCGTCCACGACGGCCCACAGCTGGGGCGGGTTCTCCCGGCGCAGCAGGCGCTGCCGCTGCATGCGCAGCCCGACGCGCCGGTCGATCTCCGCCGGCGTGGCCCGCCCGTGGCCGAGGAGCACCACGGCCCGCGCGTACGCCGGCGTCTGCAACAGGCCGGGCACGAACTGGACCTCGTACGTCCGGATCAGGGACGCGGCGGCCTCCAACCCCAGGTACGCCTGGAACCACGACGGCAGCACGTCGCCGTACCGGTGCCACCAGCCGGGGCTGTTCGCGTCCCGGGCGAGCTTGAGCAGCGCCTCCCGCTCCTGCGGCTCGGTGACCCCGTAGAGCGTGAGCAGGTCGGCGACGTCCCGCTCCTTGAAGCCGACCCGCCCCAGCTCCATCCGGCTGATCTTCGACTCCGAGGCGCGGATCTCCCAGCCGGCGCCCTCGCGGGTCACCCCGCTGGACTCGCGCAGCCGGCGCAGCTGGGCGCCGAGCAGCATGCGCAGGACGGTGGGGCCGGTCGCCGGACCGCCCTCGGCGGGAACCATCGCCACTGCCGACCCTCCGCACGCCACCATGCCCGTCGGGCAGCCGAACCCGACCGGGGTGTAAGCATGCCATGGACGGTCAGTGAGGTGAATGCCTCCGGCGAGGCGAATCGGGCCCGGTCACGGGACGGCCGGTCAGCGGATCAGGTGGTCGAAGTCGCCGTCGCGGGCGCCGAGCACGAAGGCCGCGATCTCGTCCACTGTGTAGATGAGAGCGGGCCCGTCGGGGTGCCGGGAGTTGCGGACCGCGATGCCCGCCCCGCCGGGCAGCTCGGCCAGCTCGACGCAGTTGCCGCTGGGGTTGCTGCGTCGGCTCTTCTGCCACCGCAGCGGCGGCAACTGGTTGGTGGGAACGCCGTTCGGTGGCTGCTGCATGTGCGTCTTTCTCTTCACGCACCCGCTCGCACCGGGACCGGTGGAGGCGTCGCGAATGGACGGAGGGGCTTCCTGCACGTGCATCTGCTATTGCATCTGCATTGGACAGCGAGCATGATAACCGACGTGTGCGGTGCCGATCCGCTCACGGACAGTCACCTCAACCTGGGCTGCCACCAGGAAAACAAGGGTGTCGGTGACCGCCGGCCGGGCCGGGGCGTCAGCGTGACGGGAGGGCTCGTGCCGGATCCGTTGACCCTCGCGTCCGGCATCTGCGCCGCGGGGGCCCTCGTCTCGTCCTGGCAGCTGCACCGCCGGGCGGTCCGGGCCGAAGCCGAGCTCAGCGTGCTGCAGGCCGAACTCGCCGCCGAGCGCCACGCGGCGAGCCACGACCCGCTGACCGGCCTGCCCAACCGGCGCGCCTTCTACCGGCTGGCCGCCGCGGTGCTGACCGGGGCGGCCGGCCGGCCCGTCATCGCCGTCGTCCTCGACCTCGACGACTTCAAGCAGATCAACGACCGGTACGGGCACGCCGCCGGCGACCAGGTGCTGGTCAGCGTCGCCCAGCGGTTCGCCGCCTTCGCCGGGGGCGACCCGGTGGCCCGGCTCGGCGGCGACGAGTTCGCCGGGCTGCTGACCACGCCGGGCGTGGACCGACGGTGGATCGAGCACGCCACCCGGCGACTCCGCGATGTCCTCGCCGCGCCGATCCCCCTGCGCGGGCTGACCATCCGGGTGACGGCCTCGGTCGGCCTGGCGCCGGTCACCGGTCCGGGCCAGCTGACCGAGGCGCTGGACCAGGCCGACGCGGCGATGTACCGGGCGAAGAGCGTCGCGTCCGCCCGCCCGCGCCGCCAGCTCGACAGCGCGGGCGCGGCCGACCGCTGACCGACGGCGCCGGCAGGCAGCGGTACGACCTCCGCTGGTGGACGCCCTACCGCCAGCCGTAGCCGGCGCGCAGCGCCCGGGCCACCCGGTCGAAGCGTTCCCGGTCGAGCACGGCCCCCTCGCGGCGGATGCTGTCCTCGCGCATGGTCAGCACCCGGTCCAGGCGCACCCAGCTCCGACGGCTGGACCGGTCCCAGCCGCCCGCCCCGAGTGCCAGCCAGTGCCGCTGCCCGTCGCGCTCGTCCTGGCTGGAGAGCATCAGCCCGAACAACGTCCGGCTGTGCCGGCCCACCACCAGCACCGGCCGGTCCTTGCCCTGGCGGGGGTCGTCCTCGTACGGCACCCAGGTCCAGACGATCTCCCCCGGGTCGGCGTGCCCGTCCAGCTCCGGGGCGTACGCGAGCTGGCGACGTTGCAGCGCGGCGACCTGGCGCCGGCGCGCGACCTGGGCCGGGGCGGGGCCCGGGCGTCGCGGGGTCGGGATGACGGTGCCGAGGCGCGCGGCCACACTGCGGAGAAGACCTGCCACGGCCGGCAGCCTAACGCCTGCCCGTCCCGTGCCACGGCCGAGGGAACACCGGCGCACCGAGCTGGACGATCACGCCGGCACCGGCCAGGATCGGGCCATGCCCGTCGCCGTGCACCTGATCTCCCCGTTGGGAACCGCGTCGTGAACGGGCTGCCGGACGACTATCCGGTCGTCGAGCGGCGCGCGGTACGGCTGGTGGTGCTCGACGTCGACGGACGGGTGCTGCTGTTCCACACCCGCGACCCGGAGCACCCGCGGCTCGGCACGTGGTGGGAGCTGCCGGGCGGCGGGATGGACCCCGGCGAGACGTACCTCGACACGGCCGCCCGGGAGCTGCGGGAGGAGACCGGCATCGTGGTCGACCCCGCCCTGGTCGGGGCGCCGACCTGGCGACGGCGGGCCAGCTTCCTGCACCGCCACCGCCGGCACCTCCAGGACGAGGTGGTCGTCCCGGTCCGGCTCGCCGTACCCGGCCCGGACGTCGACGAGACGCACCGGCTCGCGTACGAGCGGGAGGACTACTTCGGCTTCCGGTGGTGGCGGGTGGCCGACGTGACGACCGGCGACGGGCGCTTCTACCCGGGACGGCTGCCCGACCTGCTCCCCGCTTTTCTGGCCGGGGAGCGGATCGACGAACCGTTCGAGCTCTGGTCGTGACGGGACCGCCGTCCCCGGGCACAGTGGAGCGATGACCGACATCCCCGCCTGCGTGGCCCGGTACGCCGAACGGCTGCACAACGTCCTCGGCGGAAGCCACCACGTGGCCTCCCCGCTGGGCGCCTGGCTGCTGCTCGCCCTGGTCGCGCCGGCCGCCACCGGCACCGCCCGGGCCGACCTCGCGGAGGCGCTCGGCACCGACGCGGACGCCGCGGCCGGTGCCGCCCGCGCGCTGCTGGCCGACCCGCACCCCCTGGTCGGCGCCGCGACCGGCCTCTGGCAGGCCAGCGGGGTCGACTCGCCCGGGCTGGCGTCCTGGCGGGCGGCCCTGCCATCGTCGACGCAGACCGGCCCCCTGCCCGACCAGGCCACCCTCGACGCCTGGGCGCGCGAGCACAGCCTCGGCCTGATCGAACGGTTCCCGCTGGAGGTCCGGCCGGCCGTGCTGCTCGTGCTGGCCAGCGCGCTCGCCACGCGGGTGTCCTGGGCGGAGCCGTTCCAGGTGACCGGAGTGGAGGCGCTCGGCCGGGGCAGCGCCTGGGCCGGCCGGCTGCGGCGGGTGTTGCGTACCCCCTCGTACGGCCACCGGGCGTGGATCGCGGCGACCGGCCGGGCCGGGGACGTGATCGTGCACGCCGCGCCCGCCCGGCCCGCGACCGAGGGCGGGCCGGGGCTGTTGGTGGTCTCGGTGGCCGGGCCGGCCGACGTACCGCGCGGTGACGTGCTCGCCGCCGCCCACGAGCAGGCCGCCCACGCGCTCGACGGGGACGAGCCGGCCGGCCGGCGCTCGCTGTACGACATCCCGCTGGGCGAGGCTCCGCTGTGGACGCTGCGGGAGGAGACGGTACGCACGTTCGCGGCCCGGGACGAGCGCCTCGAAGCGGTGCTCCCCTGCTGGTCGGCCGAGAGCCACCACGGCCTGACCGCACCGGCGCTCGGTTTCCCGGCGGCAGCGGAGGCCTTCCGCGGGCTCCTGGCCAGGCCCGACCTCGACGTCGAGGCGGCTCAGGCCGCCGCCGCCCGGTACGGCCGCTACGGCTTCGAGGCCGCCGCGGTCACCGGGTTCGCCATGGCGGTCGCCCTGCCGCCGGAGCAGGTACGGCGCACCGCCGAGCTGCGCTTCGGCCACCCGTACGCGGTGGTGGCCGTCGCGACGGACGAGCGGTCCGGCAGGCCCGGCCCGTGGCACGGCCTGCCGGTCTTCTCCGCCTGGGTAGCCGAACCGGAGGACCTGCCCGAGGCCGACGCGGCCGACCCGCCGGACGCCTGGTAGCCGGTGGCGGGGAGCGGTGGCGCCGGCGGACCCGGGCCGCCGGTCACCGGTCCGGCGGGCGCGGGATCGGCTGGGTCATGCCGTCAAAGTCGCGGGGAAGCTGGGCCACCATCGCGCGGAACTCGTCGACCGTCACGGCCTCGCGCAGGGTGGCGAAGACGGCCGCCGTGCCGATCCGGGCGGTCTCGTCGTCCACCCCGGCCCGCTCCCCCACCCGGCGCAGGAACTCCACCGGGCCGATGGCCGGCGGCCGGCCGTCGGCGGGGGCCGTGCCCGGCTCGGCGAGGTAGTCGCCCGCGTCGTCCGGCAGGTGCCCCGCCAGGTCGGCGGCCTCCCCGCCGGTCATGCGTTCCACCATGGTCTGCAGCACCGCGCGGGCGACGGTGGCGGCCTGGTCGGTGGGTAGGCCGCCGCGGCGGGACACCGCGTCGACGAACAGGGGAAACCGCACGGCGCGCGCTTACCCGCCGCGCGACCGCGCAAACGGACCGGCGCCGCGTCAGCTCCGGCGCCCGTGACCGGACCGGCCGCGCCGAGCCCCCGCGCTTGTGGCTGCGGCGGTGCCGGCTCGGGCGGCCCTCACGGATCGGCCAGGACGTCGAGCAGGAGGGCGGCGGTCCAGCCGAACGCCGGCGAGCCGAGGCCGGCGCCGGTGTCCGGGTGGAAGTACTCGTGGCAGCCCGACCGCGCCACCAACCCGATCATCGACCGGCGCAGCCCGGCGGCCAGGTCGGGCCGTCCGTGCGCGCGCAGCCCCCGGTGCAGCAGCCAGGCGAGGTTCAGCCAGCTCGGGCCACGCCAGTACCGCAGCGGCTCGAAGTCCGGTGCGGTGCGGTCGTGGCTGGGCAGCGGCCGTTCCATGCGGGGCGCGAGCCCGAACCGGGCCGAGCACGCCTCGGCGATGACGCTCGCCGCCGTCCGGGCCGGCAGGTCGGGCAGGCCCAGCGGCATCAGGCCGAGGGCCGTCCGCGCCGGGACCAGTCGGCCGGTGCGGAGGTCACGAGGGTGGAAGAGGCCGGTGGTCGGGTCGTACAGCCGGCGGACGAGGGCCTCGGTGATCGCGGCCGCGCGGTCCCGGTGGGGGCCGGGGTCGGCGCCGACGACCGCCGCGATCCGCGCCAGGGCCTGCTCCGCGCCGCCCATCGCCGCGTTGAGCAGCGGACACTCCACCAGGAACGGGTGCCGGTCGGCGAGGTCGTCGTCGCGGTACCGCAGCGCCCGGTAGGACGCGACGATCGCGACGTAGCGCGCGTAGTCCAGGTCCGTGGGGCGGTGCGCGGCGTCGGCGTGCACGGTGTCGTGCCGGCGGTATGCGCGCATGACGGCCGCGTCGGCGCGTACCGCCGCCATCGGGGCGTCCCAGGCGGGACTGTTGTCCAGACCGGACTCCCACGGGTGCACGATGCAGGCCAGGTCACCGCCGCCGACGTCCCGGCACGTGGCGAGGTACCGCTGCTGCGCCACCAGCCGTGGGTACAGCCGGGCCAGCGCCGCCCGCGCCGCCTCCGACCGGTCCCGCCGGTACGCGAGCCAGGCGGCCAGCGCGTGCACCGGCGGTTGGATCAGACCGGAGGTGGCGGCGGCCGGCGCGCCCTCGGCGAGCGCCGAGGCCCAGAACTCCGGCCCGGGGAAGTACGCCCCGACGCGCAGGGACGGGTTGAACACGATGTGCGGCACCCGGCCGTCGGCCCACTGGGCCCGGAACAGGCTGGCCAGCTCCCGCCAGGCGCGGGCGGGACGGACGTGGGCCCAGCCGATCGCGATGAACGCCGAGTCCCAACTCCATTGGTGCGGGTAGAGGGTGCGCGACGGCACGGTGTGGTCGTGCTCCCAGTTGCCGTCGAGTGTGGCCACGGCGAGCGCCCGGAGGCCGGCCGGGTCGGCGGCGACCGGTCCCGCCGGCGCGTCGTCCCGCACCGCGCCGGGCCCCGGGGCCACGCCGCCCGGCGTGCCGGCGCTCACGCCGCCGCCCGCTTCGGCTCGGCGAGCCGCAGCACGGTCGCGGCCTGTTGCAGCGCGCGGACCGGGTCGCCGCGCAGCCGGCACTCCAGCGCCAGCCAGCCGGGGTAGCCGATGTCGAGCAGGGTCCGCACCAGCGCCCGCCAGTCCAGGTGGCCGGCGCCGGGCTGGAACCGGTTGGAGTCGCTGACCTGCACGTGCCCGAGGTACGGCGCGGCGGCGCGCAGCGCCGCGTGGACGTCGTCCTCCTCGATGTTCATGTGGAAGGTGTCGGCGACCACGCGTACCGAGGGCAGCCCGACGGCCGCGCAGAGGGCGACGGCCTCGTCGAGCCGGTTGACCATGTGGTCCTCGTACCGGTTGAGCGGCTCAAGGAAGAGGGTGACCCCCTCGGCCCGGGCGTGCTCGCCCAGCTCGCCCAGGGCGTCGAGGAGCACCTGCCGGTCGCCGGCCGGGGACCGGGGCGGCTCGAACGGCGGCAGCCGGCGGGAGAACATCCCCCACGCGGCCGGCGTCATCGCCCCGACACCGCCGAGCTCCGCGATGACCGACAGCTGCGAGCGGAGGTTGCGGACGGCGTCGCGGGACCGCGCGGGGTCGAAGTCGCCGATGAAGTGGTCCATCTCCACACACACGGTGGGCATGACCACGCCGGCCGCGCGGGCCCGGCGCAGCTCGGGCAGCCGGCGTACGAAGGCGAGGTCGCCGCGCCCGCGCAGCTCGATGCCGTGGTAGCCGAGTGCGGTCGCGAGCGCGTACTTGCGGATGAGGTCATCGCCCGGCAGGAGCTGCTCCTGACAGGCCAGTGGGATCGCCATGGTCAGAACCTCAGAACTACTTGGAGGACGTCACCGTCACCGCGGTCGAGCAGCGCGAGCGCGTCGGCCACCGCGCTCGCGTCGACGACGTGGCTCACCAGCGGCAGCGGATCGACGCTGCCCTCGGCCACCAGGTCCATGAACGTCTGGGTGACGCGCGCACCGGTCCACCGGCCGGCCATGCCGGGCGCCGGGGTCGGCCCGGAGACCTGGGCCGCCACCAGCTGGATGCGGTTGTGGTGGAACTCCTCCCCCAGGCCGAGCGCGTCGGCCTGCCCCTGGTAGAAGCCGGCGGCCACGACGCGGCCGGCGTGGGTGGTGGCGCGGATGGCCTCGTGCAGCGCCGGGTACGCCCCGGACAGCTCCAGGCAGACGTCCGCGCCGCGGCCGTCGGTGGCCTTGCGGAGAACCGCCGCGGCCGATTCGGTCGTCGCGTCGACGGCCAGTCGGGCGCCGAGGCGGGTGGCGTGCGCGAGTCGGGCGGGCACCTGGTCGACGGCCACCACCCGCGCGCCGGAGAGCACCGCGAGCCGGGTGGCGAGCAGACCGATGACGCCCTGCCCGAAGACCCCCACCCAGTCGCCGAGGTGCAGGTCGCCGGCGAGCACCGCGGTCAGGGCGATCGCGCCGGGGCGGGCGAAGACCGCGGCCAGCGGGTCGACGCCGGCGGGGAGCGGGTGCACCGCGTCGGCGGGCACGACCGCCTCGGCGCGGTGCCCCCAGATGCCCCAGACGACCTGCCCGCGCTGCCGCCCGACCACGTCGGGCGCCAGCTCGACGATCTCGCCGACCTCCTCGTAGCCGAAGCCCACGAGCGGGTACGGCACGGCGGCCTGCCGGGGGACGAACATGCGCGTGACGTCGTCCCAGTCCTTGCTCAGGCGCGGATTGCTGCCACGGTAGAGGGTGAGCTCGGTGCCGGCGGAGATGCCGGAGTAACAGGTGCGGACGCGCACCTGACCGGGACCGAGCGGATCCGGGGGGCAGGGCTGGAGGCTGATCTGTCGCGGCCCCGCCAGAGAGACAACCCAGTTGACCATGAGTCACATCCCGGTAGCACTGGGTTCCATCGTAGGCAAAATTTCGTTATATGTCTTGTCATTGATCAATCGAAGGGGTTGAATCCGTCATGTACCCTTCGAGAGGAGTGCCACCGATGCCAGCACCTCCGATGCGGACACTCGCCACCACCCTGATCATGGCACTCGCCGCGGCCAGCCTGCTGTCCTGCGGCGACGACGAGTCCGAGACCGACAGCAAGAAGATCACCGTGTGGAGCCTGGAGGACGTGGCTGCCCGGGTCACCGCCACCAAGGCGATCATCGCCGACTTCACCAAGCAGACCGGGATCACCGTCGACCTGGTCACCGTCAACGAGGACCAGTTCCCCTCCCTGATCGCCTCCAGCGCCGCCGCCGGGGAACTCCCCGATGTGGTCGGTTCGGTGTCGCTGGCCGGCGTACGCACCCTCGCCGGCAACGAACTCCTGCACCCCTCGGCGAACGCGGAGGTCGTCGACGCGCTGGGCCGGCAGACGTTCTCGCCCCGAGCGATCGAACTGACCACCGAGGACGGTCGGCAGCTCGCCGTACCCAGCGACGGCTGGGGCCAGTTGCTCGTCTACCGCAAGGACCTCTTCGACGCCGCCGGCCTGCCGGCCCCCGACACGTACGAGAAGATCGCCGCCGCGGCGGCGAAGCTGAACACCGGCGGGGTCGCCGGCATCACCGCGGCGACCGCCCCCGGCGACGTCTTCACCCAGCAGACGTTCGAGCACCTCGCGCTGGCCAACAACTGCCAGCTCACCGACGACTCCGGCGCGGTGAAGCTGAACACCCCCGAGTGCGTGGAGGCGTTCCGCTTCTACGGCGACCTGATGCGGAACCACTCGGTCAAGGGCGCGCAGGACGTGGACACCACCCGCGCCACCTACTTCGCCGGCAAGGCGGCCATGCTGGTCTGGTCGCCGTTCATCCTCGACGAGCTGGCCGGCCTGCGGAACGACGCCAAGCCCACCTGCCCGCAGTGCCAGGCCGATCCCACGTTCCTCGCGAAGAACAGCGGCTTCGTCACCGCCATCAAGGGCCCCAACGGCGCCGAGCCGGCCCAGTACGGCGAGATCAGCTCCTGGGCCGTGCTCGACGGCGCCGCCGCCGACTCGGCGAAGTCCTTCGTGGCGTACCTGCTGGACGACGCCTACCCGCGCTGGTTCGGGATGTCCCCGGAGGGACGCTTCCCGGTACGCAAGGGCACCGCGCAGGAGCCGGAGAAGTTCCTCACCGCCTGGAACACCAGCCAGGCCGGGGTCGACGCGAAGAAGCCGCTCGCCGAGGTCTACGGCGAGGAGGTGCTCGCCAACCTGCGCCGCAGCCCGGACACCTTCCAACGGTGGGGTCTCACCCAGGGCCAGGGCAAGCTGGTCGGCGCCATCCTCGGGGAGCTGCCGGTGCCGAAGGCGCTGGCCGACGTCGTCTCCGGGAAGTCCGACGCCGCCGCCGCGGCCGGACGGGCGCAGAAGGACGTGGAGGCGATCAAGGCGGGAGTCAATTGACCACCGCGACACCGGACACCGGCCGCTCCCCCACCCGGGAGCGGCCGGTCCCGGCCCGCCGCCGCGGGCCGGTCACGCTCCGGCAGCGCGAGTCCCGCGCCGGGCTCGCGCTGGTCGCGCCGACCCTGCTCGTCGTGGTCGCGGTGATCGGCATCCCGATCGTGTGGACGGTGGTCCTGGCCTTCCAGCGGGTACGTCTGGCCACGCTGCGCCGCACCGGACTCTTCGGCGAGTTCACCCTCGCCAACGTCGAACGTGTGCTCAACACCCCCGGGTTCGCCGACACGCTCTGGACCACGCTGGTCTACAGCCTGGGCAGCACCGCCGGCTCGATCCTGCTCGGCCTCGTCGCGGCGCTGGTGGTCCGCCGGCCGTTCCGGGGCCGCACCCTGGTCCGCGCCTCGATGCTGCTGCCGTACGTGGCGCCGGTGGTCGCGGTCACCTTCGTCTGGCAGGTGATGCTCGACCCGCAGCTCGGCATCGTCAACAACTGGGGGCAGCGGTTCCTCGGCTGGGACACGCCGGTCCCGTTCCTGTCCCAGGAGTCGACCGCGCTGGCCACCGTCATCGCCTTCGAGGCGTGGCGGTACTTCCCCTTCGCGTTCCTGTTCCTGCTCGCCCGGCTCCAGGCGGTGCCCGGCGAGCTGGAGGAGGCGGCCCTCGTCGACGGTGCCACCCCGACCCAGCGGTTCCGGCACATCCTGCTGCCGCAGCTGCTCCCGGTGATCGCCCTGCTGGGCGTGCTGCGCTTCATCATGACGTTCAACAAGTTCGACGACGTCTACCTGCTCACCGGGGGCGCGGCCGGCACCGAGGTGGTCAGCGTCCGCGTCTACGAGTTCCTGACCGCGCGCACCGACATCGGCGCCGCCGCGGCGCAGGCGGTGGTGCTGGCCGTCGTGCTCATCGTGTTCGTCGTCGTCTACCTGCGCTTCTTCGGCGGACGGAGGGCCGACTGATGGACCGGGACCGGGTGGAGACGGTGAGCCTGCGCTGGCTGCGCCGGCTCGTGATCGCGGTGTTCCTGCTGGTCACCGTCTTCCCCTTCTACTACATGCTGGTACTCTCGGTACGCCCCATCGAGCGCCTTCTGCTCGACCCCGGCTCCCTGGTGGTGGGCCTGGGCGAGCTGACCGTCACCACGTACGCGGAGGTCCTGAAGGCCACCGAGGACGGCGGCCAGGGCTTCCTCACGTTCATGCGCAACAGCGGCCTGGTCGCGGTCGCGGCGACCCTGCTCACCCTGCTGGTGTCGATCCCGGGCGCGTACGCCGTCTCCCGGCTGCGGTTCTTCGGCCGCCGGCAGGTCCACTTCCTGTTCCTGGCGGTCTACCTGTTCCCGTCGATCGTCATCGCCATCCCGCTGTTCGTGGTCTTCACCCGGGCCGGGCTGCGCGGCTCGCTGCTCGGGCTGATCCTGGTCTACATCTCGCAGACGCTGCCGGTCTCGGTCTACATGCTGAAGAACTACTTCGAGACCATTCCGGTCAGCCTGGAGGAGTCCGCCGCCATCGACGGGGCGGGACGGCTCGGCATCATCCGGCGGGTCAGCCTCCCTCTCGCCGCTCCGTCGATCATGGCGGTGGCGCTCTACGACTTCATGATCGCCTGGAACGAGTTCCTCTTCGCCCTGCTCTTCCTCGTCGACAAGCCCAACCGGTGGACCGTGTCGCTCGGCCTCGCCCAGCTCACCGGCGGCGTGGAGGTCCCGAAAACGGTGCTGATGGCCGGCTCGGTCATCCTCACCCTGCCCATCGTGATCCTCTTCTTCGCCAGCGAACGGCTGCTCACCGAGGGCCTGACCAGCGGCGCCGAGAAGGGCTGACCGCACTGCCGCGATCTTGCACTTCTGGCCCGGGCAAAAGCCGCAAGGACCCCAGAATGAGGGCCGAAAGTGCAAGATCGCGGAGGGTGGATCGGGTGGCGTGGGGAGCGGTTAACGTTGCCCCATGGGGAAGCCGACGCGGTGGGTGACCGAGACCGGTCCGGAGCACTCGCAGTGGTACATCGACCGGTTCCGCCGACTCGCGGCCGAGGGCGTCGACCTGGCCGGGGAGGCCCGGCTGGTCGACACCCTGGTGCCACCCGGTTCCCGGATCCTCGACGCCGGCTGCGGCACCGGCCGGGTGGGCGCCGCCCTGGCCGCCCGCGGCCACACCGTGATCGGCGTCGACGCCGACCCGGCCCTGATCGAGGCGGCCCGGGCCGACCACCCCGGACCCCGCTGGCTCGTCGCCGACCTGGCCGACCTCGACCTGGCCGCCGCCGGGGAACCGGAACCGTTCGACGCGGCCGTGGTGGCCGGCAACGTGATGGCCTTCGTCGCGCCGGGCACCGAAGCGGCGGTGCTCCGGCGGATCGCGGCGCACCTGCGACCGGACGGCGTGGTGGCGGTCGGCTTCGGCCTCGACCGGGGCTACCGGCTGGCCGACTTCGACGACGACGCGACCGCCGCCGGGTTGCGCCGCGAGCACCGCTTCGCCACCTGGGACCTGCGTCCCTGGCGGGAGGACAGCGACTTCGCGGTCACCATCCTCCGCCGCCCGGCCGACTGACGCGCCCAGTCGACACGACACCATCGTCGCCTCGGCGAGCGTCGACACCGCCGGCTCCGCGGAGCTGGACCGGCGCGCGGCCGGGCTCGAGGGCGCCGAGGTCGTCCACGATCTCCGCGTCCACCCCGAGCCGCCCGTCACGCCGGGGCGGCGACCACCCGGGCGGCGGCCGGGTCCAGCGTGGCACCCGGAGGCACCAGGCTGACCAGGCTCGCCGGCAGGCGCAGCGGGCGCACGTCGCGGTAGCCGAGCATCCCGAGCACCTCGGCGCCGGCCAGCACGTACCGCCGGCCGAGGTCGGTGACCACGCAGACCGCTCCCCCGGTCGCCCCAGGTGCGGCGACGGCCTCGACCACCGCGCCCCGGCCGGGGTCCACGACGACGTGGTCGGCGAGCACGCCGCCCTCCGCCGGGGCGGGCCCGGAGCGGAGGGCACTGTCCAGGTCGGGCGGCCGGACCCCGTACCGGACGTCGGCCACCGCGCCGTCCTCGCCGACGCGCGTGCAGAGCCCGCCGTCGGGAGCGGCCAGCCGGGGCGGTACGGCCGGCGGGGCCGACGGGCCGGCCGGTGTCAGGTCGGGGACCTTGGGCAGCGCGGCGAAGCGCCCCAGCGTGATCGGCTCCGGCTCGCCCTGGCCGGTGCTCGCCAGCAGCAGGCTGGCCTGTAACTCGGTGATGCCCGCGAGGCCGTCGCGGAGCACCACCGCGTACTGCCGGCCGCCCCCGGAGTTGCGGACCAGGTAGACGTCGCCGATGCGGGCCCCGGCGACCCGCGCCGAGGGTCGCCCCTCGCCGGGCAGGGCCGGCGGGGTCAGGTCGACGCCGGCGGGCAGCGAGTGCAGCAGGGCCGGCGCCACCGGGACCGCCCGAGCAGGGGTGGCCGCGAGCGCGGCGAGCACCCGGTCGGGGTCCCGGATCGCGTGCCGGCGCTGCTGCCAGACCAGGTGCAGACCGCCGTCGGGGTGGCGCAGGAGCAGGCCCTCGTCGCCGAGCGGCCGGCCACCCGGGGCGTCCACGCCGATCAGGAGTGCGGAGCGCGGCTCGGGCCGGTCGCCGTCTGGGCCGGTCACGGAACAGACCGTCCACGGCGCGGTCGACAGTCCGCCCGGGGCGGGCAGGGAGTCGGGCGCGTCGGCGATGCCCAGCGGGAGGCCGCGGGGCACCCCGGCGATGGACCGGCGGGAGACAAGCACCGTCTTGGGCCGCTCCGCCCCGATGATGAGCAGGGCCGACGCGTAGTTGAGGACCGGGTGCAGCCGCTGGTCGCGGTAGACGAACCGGGCGCCGGACTCCTTCTCCACGATCACCGCCGCCTCGTCACGCCATTTGGTCCCACCCCCGGCGAACAACCCGTACAGGGCGAAACCGCCCAGGGCGATCACCGCGACCAGGACGCTGGCCAGACCGGCACCCGCCAACCGCCGGAACGGCGACTGTGCGGGGTCGGTCTCGCGCATCACCAGGGCGGCGACCGCCCGCTGGACGGTGAACTGGTACGAGTGCAGCTGGTCCTGCCGCGACGGCATGGGATCCGTTTCCTCTCATGAAGCAGGAGTAAGCGCATGATTGGATGTCCTACCTTGCGGTGGGACGGTCCCGGTCTTGTCCGCGGTGGCGGTACGGCGCAGGTTCGCCACCCGGGCGTGGACCCGGCCGAGTTGGCCGCGCGCCCGCTGCCACCGTATCGATGCATCGCGGCGGGTGCGCCGGTCCGGCGCCACCTTGCGGGACAGGCCACGGCTGAGCCGGCGTAGCTTCCGCAGCGCGGCATCAAGATGTCGCGGGTTCGGCACCGGTCCGCCGGTGGACAAGACCGCCAAGTGCCTCACCCCAAGGTCAACGCCTACCGTCGCGCAAGGACGGGCGGGGGTGCGTGGCGCACGCTGGACCTCGCAGGTGAACGACACGTACCAGCGGTGACCGTCGCGACGCACGGTGGCGGACAGGAACCGTGCGGCGCCGGCCTCCAGCCGGCGGGCCAGCTTGCGGGCCGACTCGTGCAGCCTCAACCGACCCAGCCGCGGCAACACCACATGCTTGCGATCCGGCTCCACCCGGATGGCCCCCGTGGTGAACCGCACCGACGGGGCCGAACGGCGGCGGGACCTGAACCGGGGACACCCGACCGGCCGGCTGGCCCGCCTACCCGAACGGGAGTCGGCCCAATTCTTCAACGCACGTGCCAGCGCATCGAGGCCGGTGTTGTACGCCTCCTTCGAGTAATCCCGCCACCACGGCGCCACCTCGTCCTTCGCCGCGTTCCACGACCGCCGCAGCGCCGGCAGAGACCAGCCGATCGTGGGGGTGAGCTGATCGTCGCCGATGCCGTAGCTGCGTTCGGCGGCCCGCTGGTTCAGCACCGCCTTCACCCGCTCCAGCCCCCAGTTGTACGCCGTGCGGGCAGCACCGGCATGGCCCAGCACCGCCCGCTCCTGTGCTGGGGACAGATCAAGGGCGAACCGGTACGCCTGCACGACGCTCAGCCGATCCCGGTGCCCCACGCCCGGCACACTAACCACCGGATACGACTTCGCCCCGGCCAACTCTCGCCCCGCAGGACTACGCCGACAGACACTGATCCACACCCCTGCCAAGACGCACCACCCACGCCGCAAACCACTCTTCAGATCAGAAACGCACACCGACGCCTACTCGACTGGCAACAGCTGACAGCCCTTCGGGTGGCGGGGGTCGGGGCACAGGATAGGCGCTACGTCGATGTCGCGAGGACCCTCCGTTGCCGAGGACTCGTCGCACACGCGGTCCTGCGGTGTGCCGCGCCCTCCGAACGGTCGGCGCGCGATGAGAAGCTGACCGCGGGAGAGGAGCAGGGCATGGACAGCGACGAGTGGGACGCGCGGTACGCGTCCACGTCGGATCTGGTCTGGACGGCCGAGCCGAACCGGTTCGTCGTCGAGGAAACGGCCGACCTTCCGCCCGGCCGGGCGCTGGACCTCGCGGCCGGCGAGGGGCGCAACGCGGTCTGGCTGGCCCGGCAGGGCTGGCGGGTGACCGCGGTGGACTTCTCGCCGGTCGCCGTCGCCCGGGGCCGCACGCTGGCGGCGAGCCGGAACGTCACCGTGGCCTGGCACGTCGCCGACGTCACGACGTGGCTGCCGGAGCTCGGGGCGTACGACGTCGTCCTGGTCGCCTACCTGCACCTGCCGCCGGACGACATCGCCCGGGTGCTGGCCGGCGCGGGAGCCGCGCTCCGCCCGGGCGGCCGGGTCGTGGTCGTCGGTCACGACCGCGCCAACCTGACCGGCGGCACCGGCGGTCCGCAGGACGAGGAGATCCTGCACACCCCGGAGGCGGTGGTCGCCGCCCTCGCCGGCCTGCGGGTGGTCCGGGCGGAGACGGCCCGGAGGCCGGTCGCCCGCCCCGACGGCACGACGGTCGACGCCCTCGACACGGTGGTGGTCGCCGTCCGCCCGGCGGACGACGGCTGAGCCCGCACCCGCCGGCCACGCACGCCCGCCGCGCGCCGCCGGACGCCCACGTCGCGCCGCCGGTAGCATCCGGCCCGTGGGCGCGCGGTTCGAGGAGTTGGCCTGGCGGGAGACGCCGATCGGCGCCATCAGCCTGCGCCGGCGCCGTGACCCCGCCCTCGACGTCGAGGTGTACGAGGTGAAGCTCGACGACGAGTTCCTCATGTCGAGCCTCTTCCCGGTCGCGGAGATCGAGCTGGCCCGGTTGGGTCTCGCTCCGCTGCCCCGGCGCGACCTCGACGTGGTCGTCGGTGGTCTGGGGCTGGGTTTCACCGCCCGTACCGTGCTGGAGGACGACCGGGTCGCCTCGATGCTGGTGGTGGAGGCGGTCGAGGACGTCGTGGACTGGCACCGGCGGGGCCTGCTGCCGTTCGC
This sequence comes from Micromonospora thermarum, assembly GCF_012034245.1. Taxonomy (GTDB): domain Bacteria; phylum Actinomycetota; class Actinomycetes; order Mycobacteriales; family Micromonosporaceae; genus Micromonospora; species Micromonospora thermarum. The sequence continues at coordinate 43,322 of NZ_JAATEO010000025.1, forward strand.
GGCCGGCCTCGCCGGCGACCCCCGGACCCGGTTCGTCCGCGCGGACTTCTTCGCCGCCGTCGCCGGGGGCGCCGGCCTCGACCCGGATCATCCGGGGCGGCGGTTCGACGCCGTGCTCCTCGACGTCGACCACTCGCCGCGCAACGTCCTGCACCCCAGCCACGCCGCCTTCTACACCCGCGAGGGGCTGCGCCGGCTCGCCGCGTGCCTGCGGCCGGACGGCGTGTTCGCGCTCTGGTCCGACGACCCGCCCGACGTCGCCTTCACCGAGGTCCTCGCGCAGGTGTTCGCGGCGGTGGAGCCGCACGTCGTCCGTTTCGCGAACCCGCTGACCGGCGGCGAGTCGGCGAACACCGTCTACGTCGCACACACCGCCGTCTGAGGGTGTCCCGACGCGGGGCGGCGACCAGAGTGCCAGCCCACCCCGATCCCGCGCGTCCCGCCAGGTCGGGACCGAGGGCGCGGTCCGCGGCACCTCGCGGAGTACCTACGTGACCGTAGGTTACTGTGGGGTAGGCGAAGGCGGGACCGGGAGGTTGGAGAGATGGACCTGAGCGTCGAGCGGCCCTGGCTGCGCAGCTACGCCCCGGACGTACCGGCCACGATCGCCCCGTCGGAGGATTCGCTGGTCGACCTGCTGCGCGCCGCCGCCGGCCGCTTCGGCTCCCGGGTCGCACTGGACTTCTTCGGCGCCACCACCACGTACGCGGAGCTCGACGCCCAGGTGACCCGGGCGGCCGAGGCGCTGCGCCGCCTCGGCGTCGGCCGGGGCGACCGGGTCGCGCTCGTGCTGCCGAACTGCCCGCAACACGTCGTCGCCTTCTACGCGGTGCTCCGGCTCGGCGCGGTGGTGGTCGAGCACAACCCGCTCTACACCGAGCAGGAGCTCGCCCACCAGCTCGCCGACCACGGCGCCCGGGTCGCCGTGGCCTGGGACAAGGTCGCCCCGCTGGTGCTCGACACGGCCGGCGCCACCAGCGTGGAGACCGTGGTCGCGGTGGACCTCAGCGCGGCGCTGCCCCGGCTCAAGCGCTGGGCACTGCGGCTGCCGCTGCCGAAGGTCCGCGCCGCCCGGGCCGCGATGACCGCGCCCGCGCCGGGCGCGCTGTCCTGGGAACGCATCGTGGCCGCCGCCGGCCCACTGGCCGCCGACCACCCCGCGCCCGGGCCGGACGACATCGCGCTGCTCCAGTACACCGGCGGCACCACCGGCACGCCGAAGGGCGCCGTCCTCACGCACCGCAACCTCCGCGCCAACGCCGCGCAGGGCCGTGCGTGGGTGCCGGGCCTGCGGGACGGCGCCGAGACGGTGTACGCGGTGCTGCCGCTGTTCCACGCGTACGGGCTGACGCTGTGCCTCACCTTCTCGGTGAGCATCGGCGCGACGCTCGTGCTCTTCCCCCGCTTCGACCTGGACCAGACCCTCGACGCGGTGCGCCGCCGACCCCCGACGTTCCTGCCCGCCGTGCCACCGATCTACGAGAGGCTCGCCACCGCGGCCCGGGAGCGCGGAGTGGACCTCACCTCGGTCCGGTACGCGATCTCCGGCGCGATGACGCTGCCCCCGGCCACGGTCGAGCTGTGGGAGTCGGTGACCGGCGGGCTGCTGGTCGAGGGGTACGGGATGACCGAGACGTCCCCGGTGGCGCTGGGCAACCCGGTGTCGCCGGCGCGTCGGCCCGGCACGGTCGGCGTGCCGTTCCCGTCCACCGACATCCGCATCGTCGACCCGGAGGACCCGTCCCACGACCGGGCCCCCGGCTCGGCCGGCGAGCTGCTGATCCGTGGCCCGCAGGTGTTCGCCGGCTACTGGCGGCGGCCGGACGAGACGGCGGCGGTGCTGCTGCCCGGCGGCTGGCTGCGCACCGGGGACGTCGTCGAGATGGACCCGGACGGGTTCGTCCGGGTGGTCGACCGGATCAAGGAGCTCATCATCACCGGTGGCTTCAACGTCTACCCGTCCGAGGTGGAGGAGGCCCTGCGGCGGGTACCCGGCGTCCTCGACGCCGCGGCGGTGGGTTTGCCCGGGGCCGGCGGGAGCGAGGAGGTCGTCGCCGCGGTGGTGCTGCACGCCGACTGCACCACCGACGAGGCGGGCATCCGCGCGGCGTGCCGGCAGCACCTGACCGCGTACAAGGTGCCGCGGCGGGTGGTGGTGGTCGAGGACCTGCCGCGGTCACAGATCGGCAAGGTGCTGCGCCGGGAGGTGCGCGCCCGGCTCCTCGCCGGCTGACCCGCGTACGCTCAGCCGCGCCGCAGGCCCTCGATGGCCGCGTGCAGGTCGGCCTGGTCGACGGGGCCTGCCGGCCTCCCGCCGGTGGCCTCGCGCATCGCCTTGGCGAGCTGCAACCGGCGCAGGACCTCGCGGATGTCCGCGCCGGTCAGCCCCGCGCTGGCCGCGCGAGCCATGGAACCGGACCAGCGGTGTCGTCACCTTCCGACGCGGGCGAAACCAGGAAACCCACCGCCCGAGATAACCGAATAATGTTATTTTCAGCCCGGTAGGCACCGGATCCATCCTCTCGTGAGGGCCGTCACTTCTCGGCATGGCTGGGAGGTGCGTGCTTAGGTGCTGGGCCGCGCGTCGCCGTACCGGGAACGCGCGGTGTCGGGCCAGCCGGTCCGCCGCATTGCCTCGGCGCTCCGATCTGGATCCGGTCTTGTCCGCGAGGATCCACCGCTCGCGGCGGAACTTCTTCCGGGGCACAGGGGTGGTAGTGGTGTCGCACTCGACTGGGAATGACTCCGCTGGGAATGAACCGTCACCGCGGACAAGCCGTCCGGCGCGGCGGCGACCCGGTGGCGTCCGGTTGCGCCTGTCGTCGGCAGTGGCGTTGACGCTGGTGTTGGCGGCCAGCGCGTGGGCGGGGCCCGGCGGGGTTGCGCTGGCCGACGGTCCGCCGGAACCGCCATCACCAGATCCTGCTCCACGACCGGGCCCGCTGTTGTGCGCGACGGAGCCCGCTCCCGCGTCGGGCAGTGAGGGGGGCGCGACGACCACTTCAGCGCCGATCACCTCGGGCAGCGAGGTGTGGAGTTTTGTGTCCGAGCCGGACCTGCATCCGATGCGGGTCACCGTGACAACACGGAAACCGGGTACGGCTGCCGGTCAGATCTTCGTCGCCCCGTACAGCTTGGAGACGGTGGTCGGCCAGACGGGGTCCCTGATCCTCGACGACGCCGGTGATCCCGTGTGGTTCCGCCCACTGCCGTACACCAACCTGCAGAACGCCGACTTCAAGGTGCAGGCCTATCACGACCCCGAGACCGGAACGTCGCAGCCGGTGCTGACCTGGTGGCAGGGGACCATCGCCATTCCGCCGACGTACACGAACCTGCCCGGCGGCTCGCCCGAGCCGGGCGGGTGCTACTACATCTACGATTCCCACTACCGCCTGCTCAAGACGGTTTCGGCGAAGAACGGCTTCGACGCGGACGAGCACGATTTCCGGCTGACCCCGCGGGGTACCGCACTATTCATCGCGTCACGGGCCGAACCTCTGGATCTGCGGCCGTACGGGGGCCCGGAGAACGGCGCCATCCTGAACAGCGAGATCCAGGAGGTCGACCTAGCCACGGGGAAGCTGATCTTCTCGTGGAACGTTCTGGACCATGTGGACCCGGCCGATTCCGAGGAGCCGGTCTCCAACGCGGCGTCGTCCGGCGGGGTGTGGGACGCCTACCATGTGAACTCGATCGACGAGGGCCCCGACGGCCAACTACTGATCTCGATGAGAAATATGTGGGCGGTCTACAACATCGACAAAAACAGCGGGGACGTTCTCTGGCAACTCGGCGGCCAGCAGAGCGACTTCACCCTCGGCGAGAACGCGCAGTTCTACTGGCAACACGATGCCCGATTCCGGCCGGGAAACCGGATCAGCATGTTCGACGACGGCTGCTGCGACCAACCGGGTGGCTCACCCGAGCAGCAGTCACACGGCTTGATCCTCAGTCTCGACTTCGACAGCCGCACCGCGACCGCCGAACGGACCTACTACCACGAACCCCCGCTGTACTCACAGTCGCAGGGAAACACGCAGGCGCTGGTGAACGGCAACGAGTTCGTCGGGTGGGGGCAGAACCCGTACTACTCGGAGTACGCGGCTGCGGGGAACTCTGAGAATGACGGTGCGCGGAATCTGCTCTACGACGCGAAGATGCCGGGCGACAATATCTCGTATCGAGCTTTTCGCGATGAATGGATCGGTACGCCGTACTACTCCCCGAGCGTGGCGGTCCGGGCGGACGGTGGGCAGAGCGTCGTCTACGCCTCGTGGAACGGTTCGACGCAGACCGCGGCATGGCAGGTGCTGGCCGGCCCCAACCCGGATTCCCTGTCGGTGGTGGTCGGACACGCCTCGCGGGTCGGGTTCGAGACGGCGATCGCCACCGGGAGCCGAGGACCGTACTTCCAGGTGAGGGCGCTGGACGAGGCCGGAAACGTCCTCGGGGCCTCAGCCGTCGCGAATCTCGCCAAGGGGCCACGTCGACAGGGGCTACCATGACACGCCAGACGATGCTGTGGCTACACGGTGGCCGGTACCGGCGCGGATTCGCGGTCCTGCTGCTTGTCGCGGCGCTTCTCAGCACCGGCTCCGTCGCCCCGTCGTGGAGTTCCGACAACGGTCCAACCGGCATCGCCGAGGCGACCTCCGACGGGGACGTGGTCGGTACTCCCACACCCCTGCGCAATGTGCCCTCGGTGATCGCCGACGTGGCCGACGGCGAACTGATCGTCTACCGTATGCCGGGCATCCAGGGAGGACAGATCAATGCTACGGCCATGCTGTTCCTCCCCGAGCAGCAGCCCCCGGAAGGTGGCTGGCCACTCGTGGTCTGGGGCCACGGCACCGTCGGATGGGCACCCGAGTGTGCCCCGAGCGTCCAACTCCAGGAACACGGCAGGTGGGCCGACGGGCCGAACGCCGCCCTGCTGGCGGCCATTCTGAAGATGAACATCGCCGTGGTCGCTCCGGACTACGAAGGGCTGGGCCCGGTGGCCGACGGCGTCCCGGAGGGGCACGGCTACTACGAGCTGTCCAGCGAAGGAAACTCCATGATCTTCGCCGCGGTGGCCGCGCAGCGATATCTCGGCGACCGGTTGTCGGGCCAGTGGGTGCCGGCCGGATGGTCGGAAGGAGGCTTCGCGGCGCTGGCTGCCGCGTACTACTCCGACAAGGCCGCGAAGGCGGATCCCGACCTGGAGTACCGCGGCACCATCGCCCTGGCCCCGGTTCCGGATGTGCCCGCCATGAGCACGATCCTGTGGGACGACATCGACAGGGCCTCCCAATCCGGACTTCCGCCGACGGAACACCAAATCGAACAGCTCGTCTTCGCCAACGCAGAAACCATCTACTTCACCAGGACCCAACGGTACGCAGGCTATGCCATCGACCCCACCGTGATCTACGGCCCGAACATGCTGAAGCTCTACCGCGAAAACTGGCGCACCTGCCTGGACGACCTGAACACCCTGGTCAAGCAGGACATCCAGAACTACCTGGACGCGTCCCCTTCCCACCGCCTGACCACGTATCCAGGCATCCGCGGCGACACGCCGAGCTCTCTTCCCGAGAACAGGCGTTTCTACGGGGAGAACCAGGGCAGGCTTGAAAACTCGACACTGCCGGGGTCGATCCTCTGGCTGTACGGGACCGAGGACATCACCAGCCCGGCTACGATCACCTACAACGTCGTCAACAGGATGCTGATCAACGACAACGACATCAACCTCGCCGTGCTCGAAGGGGCGGGCCACTACGACGTCCCCACTGTCGGAAGACCGCTGGTCCAGGCCCGGCTGAGGCAACTCTTCGGGATCAAGTGAGCCACCCCGGCACAAAACCATGACCCGGCCCCGCCGGCAAACCGCACCGCCGTGAGCACCGCCCGGGGACGCTCTGCCGCAGGTAGGTCATCGAGGCGTCCATCGTCAGGTGACCTGGGGTGCCGCCACCACTTAGGTGAACCACTACGGCGACGACTCCGACGAGGTCCATTGGGTGGTGGAGGACTCTCAGGGCACCGTCACCCGGAACGTGTCCGGCCCGGACGGCGACCGGACGCTTCCACATCGGCCACCGGCGACGTACGGCTGCACCTGGTGGGGCTGCACGGCGACGTCAACGTCACCATCGACCCCGCTCTCACCGAACCGGAACTGTTGGCGCTGCTGAACGCGTTGACGGCCGTCGGCGTCGAACAGGGCATCGGAGTGCCACCGGTGCGCGCCCCGCGTTCCGACCCGGGACGGCCGGAGCTGGTGGATCTCTTCGTACCGCCCGCTGCCCGGCTTGCCGGTGCCGCGGTGACCGCCGACCGGGTCCGGGAGGCGATCGACGGGATGGAGCCCGACGAGCTGGTGCTCGCCGCGACCGTGCCGGCGGCGCCCGCGGTACAGCGGGACCGGCAGGTCGTCGTCCGGGCGCTCGGCAGGGTGGTGCGGGAGTTCGAGGTGCGGGCGGCCGGTGAGGAGGGGGTCCGGATATGGGTGATCAGGCAGGGCGGCTGAGCTGGCGGGTCGGGTCAGCGGGGGCGGCGGCTCACCCTGCGGCGGACCTGGGCGAGGACGCGGTTCGGGGTCACCGGCACCACGGAGACCATCAGCCGGCCGGACTCGTCGACGACCGGCGTGATCACGTACAGCCGGGCGCCGCGCCGGCGCACCAGCGGTGCGGTAGCCCGCAGTCGGGGTGCCCGCAGGGCGGCGGAGCCACCCGCCCCGGTGGCGCGGTGCAGACCCTGGGCGAGCCCCGGGTCGAACTCGCCGACCTGGGCGGACACGGCCCGCCGCTGGCCGGTGGGCCGGGTCGCGGCGATCAGGTCGGCGGCGCGGAACCGGATCCGCAGCGTGGTCCCGTCCGGGCCGGCGGTCACCGTCTCGGTGTCGGCGAGGATCTCCTCGGCGCTGACGCTGAGCGGCGGGAGATCCGGCACGGGCGTCGTCGCGGTCACGGTGAGTACCCGCTCGCCCCGCCGGTCGGTCTCCCAGCCGAGGCCGGTGACGTCCAGCTTCGCGACCCAGTCCGGCGCCGTGGTGACGTCGAAGCAGGAGTCGGGCACGCCGGCGCGGAACCCCGGATAGGCGGCGTACCGGCGGCCGTCCTCGACGATCGTGGGGGGCACCCCCGTGCGGGCGTCCTGGCGGATCACGGCGAGCAGGTCGTCGAGGCTGCCGTCGCGGGTCAGGGCGAGCCGGATGCGCGTCTCGGCGTTCAACTCGCCCGCGATGTCGTCGGTGAGGTACGCGGCCACGAGGCGCCCGATGGCGTCGTGCACCCGCTGCTGGGTGTCGCGGTCCAGCCGTAGCAGGTCGTCCTCCAGCAGCTTGGCGATCTCGTGGTCGAAACGCCGGGCCATGACGGCGTCCCGCTGCTTGCCGGGGCCGATCAGGTCGGCCACGAACGCGGTGGTCGCCTCGACGGTGCGCAGCCGGTCGAGGTGCCGGCTCAGGTACGTGATGTTGGTGGCGCTGAACCGGCGGACGGCGTAGTAGAACTCGTAGTCCGCCAGCACCGAGATGCGCCGCGCCCGGTAGCACGCCTCCAGCGTGAACGGGAGGTCGCTGCCGAGGGGCAGGTCCTCCCGGTAGCGGATCCGGTGCCGTTCCAGCAGGTCGCGGCGGAACAGCTTGGTGTTGGCCAGCGACCGGGGCAGCGGCGAGTCGAACAGGTCCACGTCGACCTGGTTGGCCGCGAAGATGTCCTGGTAGATGTGTCGACTGTTGACGCCGACCACCTTGCCGAGCACGACGTCGGAGCCCCACTCGTCGGCGGCGGTGACCAGCCGTTCCAGGGCTTCGGGGCCGAGGTGGTCGTCGGCGCCGACGAAGAAGACGTACCGGCCGGTGGCGGCGTCGAGCGCCCGGTTGCACGGGCCGGCGGGGCCGCCGGAGTTGGCCTGGTGGATGACGGTGAACACGCCGGGGTACCGGGCGGCGAACCGGTCCAGTTCGGCGCCGCTGCGGTCGGTGGACCCGTCGTCCACGGCCACAACCTGCAGCCGGTCCAGCCCGATCGTCTGCCCCACGAGGGAGTCGAGGCAGCCGGTCAGGTACGGCATGGTGTTGTAGACCGGCACCACCACGCTGACGTCGGGCGTGCTCACGGCGCCTCCACCGGGGTGCGCGCCCCGGCACCGGCCAGCAGCCGGCGGTAGAGCGCGTCGAGGCGGTCGGCCTGCGCCTCCCACGTCCAGCCGGGCAGCGGCGAGTCGGGGCCGTCGTAGACCTGGCGGTAGCGCTGCGGGTCGGCGAGCACGGCCCGCACCGCGCGGGCCAGGTCGGCGGCGTCGCGGGCGCGGAACACCTCGCCCTGCCCGGTCGCGCGGACGGTGTCGGCCATCGTGCGGACGTCGCTGACCACGACCGGCAGCCGCGCGTGTGCGTACTCGAAGAACTTGGTGATCAGGGCGATCTCGTGGTTCGGCCAGTGGTGGAGCGGGATCAGGCCCACGTCGGCGGCGCTGAGGAAGGCGCTCACCTGTCCGTGCGGCACGTACGGCACGGGGTGCAGCCGCTCCGCCACGCCGAGCCGGTCGGCGAGGGCCCGCAGGTGGCGGACGTACGGCGCGGCCGGGTCGGCGACCACCAGCGCGAGGTGGGCATCGGGCAACCGGGGCAGCGCCTCGACCACGGTGGCCACCCCGCGCTGCTGGGTGAGCGTGCCGCTGTAGACGAGCAGCGGGGTCTGCGGGCCGATCCCGCAGAGGTGACGCAGGTCGGGCACCTCCGCTCCGTCCGGCGTCGAATCTGCTGACGTCGGGGCGTTGAGCAGCACGGTCGGGCGCTCCGCCAGCCGGTGCTCCTCCCGGAGCAGGTCGGCCAGGTCCTCCGAGACGGTCACCACCGCGTCGGTGTGCGACACGTACTCCCGCACGTACGCGAGATGGGCCGGCAGCCAGCGCACGTTGTCGCGGCGGGGCTTCGCGCCGGGCAGCCACTCGTGCGCGTCCCACACGAGCTTCACGTCCCGGCCGGCGGCCCGCGCCCGGTCCACCGCGCGCGCGGCCACGCCGAGCATCCGGAAGTCGTGGGCGTGGATCAGGTCCGGCGCCAGGGCGTCGAGCACCGGCCCGAACACCCGCTCGTACGTCCACAGCCCCGGTTCCAGGCGCCGCCACGCCCGGTCGCCGGAGACCGTACGCCACAGGAGGACCTGGGCGTGCTCGACCGGCCGCCGGGCCAGCCGGGCCACCCGCAGCACCGGCCCGCCCCGGGCGACCAGCCGCTGGCGCAGCGTGCGCCGCCCGCCGGCGGGCGTCCCGCCGCCCATCGGCAGCACGCGGACGTGTGCGTCGCCGAGCCGCCACTCCCGCTCGACGTCGGCGCAGCCCAGCAGGGTGACGTCCCAGCCCGCGTCGGCGGCCGAGCGGGCAGCCTTCTGCACCCGGGAGTCGCCGTCCACCCCGTTGTCCACGAGCATGACCACCCGGCCACCGCCGGCCGCGGTGACACCGTCGAGCTGCACGAATTGTTCTCCGATTCCTCACGTCAGCGGATGCCCGGCGAGTGTACGGCAGTTCGGGCACCGGAATCGTTCCACCGCCGCGCTTTTCCGCCACTCGACAGTTCGGCCACGAGCTGATTCCCGGCCGTATACGCTCTGGTCATCTACGTCTTACCGGCGTTTTTCCTTAGGCCGGTTAGGTCATGCGCAAAGCCTCGACCGGCATCCGATGCCGCCCATTCGCCGGCTCCCGAGGAAACCGCAATCAATGCGTAAGCGGGTATTCATGTCGCGTACACCTGACGTCAGCGTGGTCATCCCGACGTGCGACCGGCCGGACCTGGTGAGCCGCGCGGTCCGCAGCGCCCTCGCCCAGTCGGTGGCGGAGATCGAGGTCCTCGTCGTGGTCGACGGTGCGGACGCCGACACGCAGGCCGCCCTCGCCGCGATCCCCGACCCGCGCCTGCGCGTGCTGCCGCTGCCCCAGCGGGGTGGCGCGCCGAACGCCCGCAACGTCGGCGTCCAGGCTGCCCGCGCCCGCTGGACGGCGTTCCTCGACGACGACGACGAGTGGCTGCCTCGCAAGCTGGAGGTGCAACTCGCGCTCGCCGCCACCGCGACCGTCGCGTCCCCGATCGTCGCCAGCCGCCTGGTGAACCGCACCCCGCGCGCCGAGTTCGTGCTGCCCCGCCGGCTGCCGAAGCCGGGCGAGCCGGTCTGCGAGTACCTCACCGTGCGCCGGGGCCTCTTCCACGGGGACGGCTTCATCCAGACCTCGACGATCATGGCGCCCACCGAGCTGCTGCGCCGCGTCCCGTTCACCGTCGGCCTGCGCCGGCAGCAGGAGCTGGACTGGACGCTGCGGGCACTCGCGCACGACGACGTACGGCTGCTGATGGCGCCCGAGCCGCTCGTGCTGTGGCACCAGGACGAGGACCGGCCGCGGATCAGCCTCTCCTCCCCCTGGGCGGCGCAGCTGGAGTGGCTGCGGTCCAGCCGCCCCCTGCTCACCCCACGGGCGTACGCGGCCGTCGCGCTGAGCGTCGTCGGCTCGATGGCGGCCACCACCCGCGACCCGCGGGTCTTCCGGACCGTGCTCGCCGACGCCCGCCGGTACGGCCGCCCGGGTGCCATCGACTACCTGACGTACCTGCAGATCTGGCTGATCCCGCCGCAGCTCCGGCACGCCCTGCGAGACCGGATCCTGGACCGCCGTCGCCGCCCGACCCGGTCCACCCCGCCGGGCGCCGCCGGGTCGCCCCGGCCCGCCGCGCCGGACCTCGCCGCCGCCGACTCCGGGAACCCGTGACCCGTGCCGCACGCTGAACGGGTGCCCCACGTCGTCATCTGGCGCAGCCACCTGCTGGCCGGCTCCGAGACGTTCATCCGCAACCAGGCCGACGCGCTGACGGCCTGGCGCGCCACCTACCTCGGCGCGGTGCGGGTCGCGTCGACGCTGACCCGCGACACCGACGTGGTCGCGTTCGGCGACACCGGCCGGGACCGGCGGGCCCTGCTCGCGCTGAAGGCCACCGGCCGGTCAGCCCGGCTCACCCGGCTGCTGCGACGGCTCCGGCCGGCACTGGTGCACGCCCACTTCGGCAACGACGGGTGGCTGATCAGCCGCACCGCCGCCGACCTGGGCATTCCGCTGGTCGTCACGGTGCACGGCCAGGACGTCACCCGCCAGCCGGCCCTCCCGGGGCTGCGCGGCGCCCGCCAGCGGCACAACCTGCGGGTGGCGTTCGACCGGGCGGCGCTCGTCGTGGCGGTCAGCGAGTTCATCCGCGACCGGGCGGTCGCCCTCGGCGCGGATCCGGCGAAGGTCCGCGTGCACCACACCGGCGTGCCCGTCCCGCCCCTCCCGGCGCCCACCCCGCCGGTGTGGAACGTGGCGTTCGTCGGCCGGTTCGTCGAGAAGAAGGGCGTCGACGACCTGGTCGAGGCGCTGGGGCTGCTGCGGCCCCGGCGGCCCCGGGCACTGTTCATCGGCACCGGGCCGCTGGAGGGGGCGCTGCGCGCCCGCGCCGCCCAGCTCGGCCTCGACGCCACCTTCCTCGGCGCGCAGCCACCGGAGGTGGCGGCCGGTCACCTGGCGCGGTCGGCGCTGCTCGCCGCACCGTCGAGGACCGCGGCGGACGGCGACTCCGAGGGGCTGCCCACCACCGTCCTGGAGGCGGCGAGCCTCGGCGTGCCGGTGGTGGCGACGCACCACAGCGGCATCCCGGAGGCGGTCGTGCACGGCGAGACCGGCCTGCTCGGCGCCGAGGGCGACCGGGCCGCGCTCGCCGACAACATCGCCCGCCTGCTCGCCGACGACGCCCTGCGGCGGCGGCTCGGCGGCCAGGCCCGCCGGCACGTCGAGGACCGCTTCGACCTGCACAAGCAGACCCGACGGCTGGAGAAGCTGTACGACGCCGTCGCCGAGCGGCACCCGTCCTCGCGGTAACCCCACGCAGCACGGACGCGACGGCCCCACGCCGGCCGGTCACGTCGTCGAACGCTGCCTCCGGACGGTTCGCCGACCGCCCACCTGACCGCCCCCTCGCCGTCGGTGAGGAGGCGGAGGCCGGTTCGCCGGTACGGCCACCAGGGCCCGGAGCAGGGACGCCCGCAGGCCAATCGAGATATTGACATGCGAAGGCAACCCGCCGGTAACATTCGCGCACCCTCGGAACGGCGCGGGTCCTCCCCCGAACCCGCGTCGATTCGCCGTGGCGCCGAATCGCGGCCAGCGAGCAGCTCGCGGGCCGCGCACCCCCGGAAGGACCGCCCCCGTGACATCGATCATGGCAAGATTGTCACTCGCCCTGACTGTCGCCGCAGCGACCCTCGTCGGCCTCCCCAGCCCCGTCCACGCCGCCTCGTACACGGCGTCGAGCAACCCGATCCTCTTCGTACACGGCTGGAGCAGCAGCGCCTCCACCTGGAACACGATGATCAGCCGCTTCCAGGCCGACGGGTGGCCGTCGAGCCACCTGCGGGCGTTCTCCTACGACACCAGCCAGTCCAACGCCACCACGGCGCAGACGGTCAGCCAGGAGGTCGACAAGCTGCTCGGCGCCACCGGCGCCAGCAAGGTGGACATCATCACCCACTCGATGGGCGGGCTCTCCTCCCGCTACTACCTGAAGAACCTCGCCAGCAGCGGCAAGGTCGACCGCTGGGTCTCCCTGGGCGGCCCGAACCACGGCACCAGCTCGGCGAACACCTGCTTCAGCACCGCCTGCGTCGAGATGCGGATCGGCTCGACCTTCCTCACCAGCCTCAACTCCGGCGACGAGACGCCCGGCGCGTTCACGTACGGCACCTGGCGATCCCCGTGCGACGGCGTCATCAACCCGGTGGACAGCACGGTCCTGTCGGGCGCCGCCAACACGAGGACCGCCTGCGTGACGCACACGAACCTGCAAAACGACGCCACCATCTACGGCCAGGTACGCGACTTCGTCAACCCGTGACGTCCCACAGGGACCGTCGACGGCGGTCACCGGGAAGCCGCCCGGTGACCGCCCGCGACGACGCCCGCGCGCCGGCCCGCTCAGCCGGTAGTCGGACTGGGCCTTGGCGTTCTGCGTCGGCGATCCGGCCGTGAAGGCCGACTTCGGGTGGACTTCGTGGGCAGCCGGTCGGTCCGCCTGGTCGGCACCGGCGGCTCCGCCGTCACCGCCGCGTTCGACCCCGAAACCACGAGGCCGGATCGATACGTCAACGTCTGTTGAGCCAGATCGAAGCGATGCGTTGTGTCGGCGGTCATGACTGCCTCAGACCTGGCTTTGATCATGGCCGTCGATGCCAGTACGACACTTGCCTTATTTGCAGTGTCGAAGTGACAAGTGGGGCTCATGTGGTCACCACAGAACGGAGGCACGGCGAGATGCAGGTGATCGAAACTGGTAAGGCGGCAGGTGAGTGATGCCGAACTACCCCGTTCCCTACCGTGACGACGACCAGCGTCTGAACGACGATCTGCTCCGAGAGGTGCGGGACGCACTAATCAAGCGCGGCTTTCCCGAGTTGACGAAGGTCGACTACGGGCTGCTGGAGGTCATGCTGGTCCGGTTCGTCTACGCGAAGCGGCGGCAGGTCTGGTCACGATCACGGACTGACGCGGTCAGGCGCCCGTCGCCGCGAGGGCCGGGGTCGGACGGTCGTCGGCCCGGCCACGCGGCTTGCGGTTGGGCAGGGACAGCCGGATGACCTTCCACCAGGCGGAGGCGACCTGCTTCGGCAGGGAGCCGGTGGTGTACTTCAGGCCGTACCGGTCGAAGAGCGCCCGCACCTCCGGGGCGATCTCGCCGTAGCGGTTGCTCGGCAGGTCCGGGAAGAGGTGGTGCTCGATCTGGTGGGACAGGTTGCCGGTCATGATGTGCATCAGCCGGCTGCCGCTGATGTTGGCCGACCCGAGCATCTGCCGCAGGTACCACTCGCCGCGCGTCTCGCCCTCGATCGAGGTCTTCTCGAAGGTCTCCACGCCCTCCGGGAAGTGCCCGCACATGATCACCGAGTGGCTCCACAGATTGCGGATCAGGTTGGCGGTGAACGTCGCGGCGAGCGTGGTGAGGAAGGACGGGCCGGACAGCAGCGGGTGCAGAACGTAGTCCTTGAGCACCTGACGGCGGATCTTGCGACCGACCGCGCGGGCCCGGGCCCGGAACTCGGGGCTCTTGTGCCGGCCGTTCTTGAGGTTCCCCCGCAGCTCCAGGTCGTACGCGGCGATGCCGTACTCGAAGAAGCAGGCGTTGATGAGGTTCCACAGCGGCTGGCCCAGGTGGGCCGGGCGCCAGGGCTGGTCCTCGTCGACACGCATGATGCCGTACCCGAGGTCGTTGTCCTTGCCGATCACGTTGGTGTAGCGGTGGTGCAGTTCGTTGTGCGAGTGCTTCCACTGGTCGGCCGGTGAGACGTGGTCCCACTCCCAGGTGGTCGAGTGGATCTTCGGGTCGCGCATCCAGTCCCACTGGCCGTGCAGGACGTTGTGCCCGATCTCCATGTTCTCCAGGATCTTGGCGATCGACAGACCGACGGTGCCGACGACCCAGGCCGGCGGGAAGAGCGAGAACAGGAGCACCGCCCGGCTGGACAGTTCCAGGCTCCGCTGGGTCTTGATGACCCGCCGGATGTACCGGGCGTCCCGCTCGCCCCGGTCGGCGAGGACCCGGTCCCGGATCGCGTCGAGTTCCTTCCCGATGACCTCGATGTCCTCGGCGGTGAGGTGGGCGATCGGGTTGACGGGCTTGCGCTGGATGACGGTCACGTGGGCACTCCGGTCAGTGGTCGATGTCGCAGGGGCCGGCCGCCGCCGACACGCAGGTCTGGATGAGGACGCCGTCGCCGGGGACCGCGGTGGTGAGTGCCCCGTTGCGCAGGTCGCGAACCGCGCCCTGCCGCAGCGGAAGGACGCAGCCGAAGCAGATGCCCATCCGGCAGCCCGAGGGCATGAGCACACCGGCCGTCTCACCGGCGTCGAGCAGCGGCGTGGCGCCGTCGGCGGTCACGGTCACGCCGGCCCGGCCGAAGGTGACGGTGCCGCCCTCGCCGGGCGAGATGACGGTCGGCCGGAACCGCTCGGTGTGCAGGCGCTCCGCGTGGCCGGTGGCGGCCCAGTGGGCCTCCAGGGCGTCGAGCAGCCCGACCGGCCCGCACGCCCAGGTCTGCCGATCGAGGTGGTCCGGCACCAGGTCGGCCAGGTCGGCGGTGGTGAGTACGCCGTCGTGGTCGGTGTGCCGCTCCACCAGCCGCAGCGCCCCGGCCGCGGCGCGGTCCCGCAGCTCCGCGCCGAAGATCACGTCCGCCGGTGTCGGCGCGGAGTGCACGAGCGTGACGTCGGCTCCAGCGAGGGCGCCGCTGCGCAGCATCCCCATGACCGGCGTGATCCCGCTGCCCGCGGTCACGAACAGCACGCGCGTCGGCACCGGCGTGGGCAGGACGAAGTCGCCCGTCGCCTGGTCGAGCTGCACGATCGTGCCGGGCCGGACCCGCCGGACGAGGTGGTTGCTGACCACCCCGTCCGGGATCGCCTTCACGGTGATCGCGAACGGGTCGCGGCGGCCGCCGAGGGCCGAGGTCACCGAGTACGCCCGCCACTGCCGTACGCCGTCGACGTCCACGCCGAGGCGGACGTACTGCCCGGGGACGTGCCCCCGCCAGTCGCGCCCCGGCTGCACGACCACCGTCGCCGCGTCCCGGGTCTCCGGTCGTACCGCGAGGATCCGGCCCCGCAGGTCGGCACCGGAGCGTAGCGGGGCGACCAGGTCGAGGTAGTCGTCGGGCAGCAGCGGGGTGGTGACCGCCGCGGCGAGCCGCAGGAACCGGCGCCGCAGGGACGCCGTCGCGGGTGGGCGCGGAACGGTGGTGGTCATATCCCGATGGTCGCGGCACAATGGCATAAACTCTTGGCCCGCGAAGGTGAACCGGGCCCGTCGATTTGTGCGGGAGGAACAATCGTGGCGGACCGGTCCGAGGCGACCCGACGCGCAGCCGGTCTCGATCTCGACGAGCGGGTGGCCGGCGCCCTGCGCGACCGGTTGCCCCTGCTCGCCGAGCGGACCGTCACCGCGATCACCGCCGAGGTGCCCAGCTACTCCGGCACCCTGACCGGCCAGATGCGGGACAAGATCGAAGCCGCGGTGCAGATCGCGCTCGGCAATTTCCTGCAACTGCTCGAACGCTCCCACGCCGCGGACCCGAGCACGCCCCTGGTCCCCGCGCTGGAGGCCGCGTACGCCCTGGGCAGCGGTGAGGCCGGCTCGGGGCGGAGCATGGACGCGCTGCTGGCCGCGTACCGGGTGGGAGCGCGGGTCTCCTGGCGGGAGATGTCCACCATCGCGGTGCGCGGCGGGCTGCCGGCGGGGACCGTCGCCGAGTTCGCCGAGCTGATGTTCGCCTACATCGACGAGCTGTCCGCCGCCAGCGTCGCCGGGCACGCCGACGAGCTGGCCAGCGCCGGCCGGGCCCGCCGGCGCAACCTGGAACGTCTCGCCCAGCAACTGGTCACCGGCGCGGCCGAGGACGTGCTGCTACGCAGCGCCGAACGGGCCGACTGGCCGCCGCCCCAGACGCTCACCGTCGTACTCCTCCCCCGGGCCAACCTGCGCGCGGCGCTCGCGCTCCTGCCGGCGCACACCCTGGAGAGCGGCGACGACCTGCCCGGCGCCGCGGCCGGCGAGGAGCTGGCCGTGCTGCTCGTCCCCGACGCGCACGGCGACCGGCGACGGCAGGTCGCCCGGACGCTGCACGGCCGCCGCGCCGTGCTCGGCCCGGCGCGGCCGTGGATGCGGGTGACGTACTCCTGGCAGCGGGCCACCCGCGCCCTGGCGCTCGGGCTGCTCCCGGCCGACGACGGGCCGCCGCTGGACACCGAGGCGCACCTCGCCGAACTGCTTCTCGGCATGGACCCGGAGGGCCTCGCGGACCTGCGCGCCCGGGTGCTGGCCCCGCTGGCGGCGCTGCCGCCGACCACGGCCGAGCGGCTCGCCGAGACGCTGCGCTCCTGGCTGCTGCACCACGGCCGCCGCGACGACGTCGCCGCCGACCTGTTCGTGCACCCGCAGACCGTGCGCTACCGGATGGGCAAGCTCCGCGAGCTGTACGGGGACCGCCTGCACGACCCCGCCACGGTGCTCGACCTCACGCTCGCCCTGGCGTTCCCGGCCCGGGACCGGGCCGACGAGCAGGCCTCCTGACGGGTCCGGGAACGGGACGGCGACCCGCCGGCGCACCGGGTCGGCGTCACGGCTTCCGCCGGCCCATCATCGACGACGCCGCCCGGGAGGCCGGTCGGTCGCCGGCCGACGTCCGACGGCTGCTCAACGTCAACGGGCGGTTCGCCACCGTCGGCCGCGGGCCCCTGCACGGCCCCGCCGAGCAGTGGGCCGAGGAACTGGCCGACCTCGCCCTGACCGACGGGATCAGCACGTTCATCCTCGGCAGCGACGACCCCGACGACCTGCGCCGGTTCGCCGCCGAGGTGGCGCCCGCCGTCCGCGAATTGGTCGCCACCGAGCGCGCCTCCTCCGCTGCCGCCGAGCGCGCCGACTCCGCCGCCGGGCCGACCGCCTCCGGTGCGGGACCGGCCGACCCGGGAACCACGGCCGGGCCACGCCCGGCGGAGGCCGCGCCGGCGACCGGACCGCGGCTCGCGGCCAGCCGGCCCGCGTCCGTCGGCCGGAGCGCCTTCTCCGTCGTACCGACGCCGGACGACGGCGTGCGCCGCAGCGACGAGCGGGTCTGGGACGAGTCGGCCCGCCCGACCGGGCCGGCACCCGATCCCGACCGCACGTACTCCCCGGGCCCCGGGCCCCGGAGGCCGGGACGGCGACCTCCGTGGTGGGCGTGGCCTGACCGCACCGACCCCGGTCAGGCCACGTGGGTGAGGTAGCCGGCGATCGCCTCGTCGAGCACCTCGCGGCCCGGCCGCGCCCACACCGCCTCGGCGAAGACCTCCACCTCCACCGGGCCGGTGTAGCCGGCGGCGTCCACGGCCTCCCGGAAGCGGCGCAGCTCGACGCAGCCGGTGCCGGGCAACCCCCGGCCGAGCAGCACGCCCGCCGGCAGCGGCGTCACCCAGTCGGCGACCTGGAAGCAGGCGATCCGTCCCTCCCGCCCGGCCCGGTCGATCTGCGCCCACACCTGGTCGTCCCACCACAGGTGGTACGTGTCGACCACGACGCCCACCGCCTCCGCGGGGTACGGCGCGGCCAGGTCGAGTGCCTGACCGAGACTGGCCACCACGCACCGGTCGGAACAGAACATCGGATGCAGCGGCTCCACGGCGAGCCGGACCCCGGCGGCGACGGAGTGCGGCACCAGCTCGCCGATCGCGTCCCGTACGTGCGCCCGCGCGCCGTCGATGTCGCGGCTGCCGGCGGGCAGGCCGCCGGAGACCAGGACCAGCACGGGTGCCCCCACCGCCGCCGCCTCGTCGATCGCCCGCCGGTTCTCGTCCAGCCAGCCGGGGGCCTCGAAGAAGCCGCCGCGGCACAGCGAGGTGACGGTCAGGCCGGCGTCCCGTACCAGCGCGCCCGCCTCCTCGACCCCGTACGCCGCCAGGTCCTCGCGCCACAGCCCCACCCCGGTGACCCCGGCGTCGGCGCAGCCGGCCACGAGCTCCGGCAGCGGCCACCGCTTGGTGGTGGCCGAGTTGAGCGCGAACCGCTTCACTGCGCCACCCCCACCGTGGTCATGAACGCCCGGGCCCGGTGGGCCGCCAGCTCGGCGTCGGGCAGCAGACCGGCGGCGTCGGCGAGCCGGAGCAGCCGGCCCAGGTGCGCCGGTGACCGTCCGGACTGGAGGCCGCCGACCATGGTGAAGTGGTCCTGGTGGCCGGCGAGCCAGGCGAGGAAGACGATCCCGGTCTTGTAGTAGAAGGTCGGCGCGCCGAACAGGTGCCGGGCCAGCGGCAACGTCGGTGCGAGCAGCTCGTCGTACGTGGTCGGGTCGCCCGCGTCGAGCGCCCGGAACGCCGCCGCGGCCGGCGGTGCGATGGCGGCCAGGACGCCGAGCAGCGCGTCGGAGTGGCTCTCGCCGTCGCCCCGGATCAGGGCCGGGTAGTTGAAGTCGTCGCCGGTGTAGAGGCGTACCCCCGGTGGCAGGCGCCGGCGCAGGGCGACCTCGAAGTCCTCGTCGAGCAGCGACAGCTTGATGCCGTCCACCTTGGTGTGGTGCGCGCTGATCAGCGCCACCACGGTGTCGGCGGCGCGCGCCGGGTCGGCGGCACCCCAGTAGCCGGCCAGGGCCGGGTCGAAGGCCGGGCCGAGCCAGTGCAGCACCACCGGGCCGTCCGCCTCGGCCAGCAGTCGGCCGTAGATGTCGAGGTAGTCCTCGGCGGACGGGGCGGCCGCGGCCAGGTGCCGGCTGCACATCAGCACCGGCCGGGCGCCGGCGTCCTGCACGTCGGCGAGCTGCTCGGCGTACGCCTTGCGGATCTCGTCGAGGGTGGCCGGGCCGGGCGGCAGCTGGTCGGTGGCGACACCGGCGCAGATCGCGCCGCCCTCGGCGCGGGCCGCCTCCGCCGACCGGCGGACGAGCTCGCGTGCCGTCGGGTAGTCCAGGCCCATGCCCCGCTGCGCGGTGTCCATGGCCTCGGCGACGCCGAACCCGTATGACCACAGGTGCCGCCGGAAGGCCAGCGTCGCGTCCCAGTCCACCACCGCCGGCGTGCCCGGGACGTTCTCCGCACGTGGGTCGGCGACGACGTGCGCGGCGGCGTACGCGACGCGGCTGGTGAAGCGGGCGCCGGGCGTGCCGTGCTCGCGGCCGGCGCCGGACAGGGTGAGCGGCCCGTCGGGCAGGGTGACCGACGCGCTCACGACCCCAGCTCCGTCACCTCGACGCGCCGGCCCTCGCGCGCCGACTGCAGGCCCAGCTCGGCCAGCTGCACGCCCCGCGCGCCGGCCCACAGGTCCCAGGTGTACGGGGCGTCCTCGGCGACGTGCCGCAGGAACATCTCCCACTGCGCCTTGAAGCCGTTGTCGTACACGTCGTTGTCCGGCACCTCCTGCCACTGGGAGCGGAAGTCGTCGGTGGACGGCAGGTCCGGATTCCAGACCGGCTTCGGGGTGGTGGACCGGTGCTGGACGCGGCAGCGGCGCAGGCCGGCGACGGCGCTGCCCTCGGTGCCGTCGACCTGGAACTCGACCAGCTCGTCCCGGTTGACCCGGACGGCCCAGGACGAGTTGATCTGCGCGACGATGCCTCCGTCGAGTTCGAAGATGCCGTACGCGGCGTCGTCGGCGGTCGCGTCGTAGGGCTGGCCGTCCTCGTCCCACCGCCGCGGGATGTGCGTCGCGATGTGCGCGGTGACCGCCCGCACCGGGGCGAAGATCTGCTCCAGCACGTAGTGCCAGTGCGGGAACATGTCGACCACGATGCCGCCGCCGTCGGCCGCCCGGTAGTTCCAGCTGGGACGCTGGGCCTCCTGCCAGTCCCCCTCGAAGACCCAGTAGCCGAACTCGCCGCGCACCGACAGG
Source organism: Micromonospora thermarum (assembly GCF_012034245.1). GTDB lineage: Bacteria > Actinomycetota > Actinomycetes > Mycobacteriales > Micromonosporaceae > Micromonospora > Micromonospora thermarum. The sequence goes on from NZ_JAATEO010000025.1 coordinate 63,744, forward strand.
ATCCGGCCGAAGAAGCCGCCCCGCACGAGTCGGTCGAGCTTGCGCAGGCCCGGCAGGAAGAGCTTGTCCTGTACGACCCCGTGCCGTACGCCGGCCGCGTCGGCGGCACGGGCCAGGTCGACCGCGCCGGAGAGGGTGGTGGCGGTCGGCTTCTCGGTGTAGATGTGCTTGCCCGCCTCGATGGCGAGGCCGATCGCCTTCTCCCGTTCGCTGGTGACCTGGGCGTCGAAGTAGATCGAGACGTCCGGTCGGGCCAGCGCGGCGCCCAGGTCCGTCGTCCAGTCCGTCAGCCCGTGCTGGGCCGCGACGTCCCTCAGCTTGGCCTCGTTGCGCCCGACCAGGACGAGTTCCGGCCAGAGCCGGCCCCCGCCGCGCAGCGGTACGCCGCCCTGCTCGCGGATCGCCAGCAGCGACCGCACCAGGTGCTGCCGGTAGCCCATCCGCCCGGTCACGCCGTTCATGACGATTCCGATCGGGACACGTGCCGTCATCGTCCCACCCTCCAGGTAAGGCGTCATTCCCCGGCACCCGGTCCGCCGGGTGCCGCACACTGCCGCTGGCCGGCGGGGACGGCGGCGGCTCCGCCGCCGTCCCCGCCGGACCGGTCTCAGGCCGGCGTTCCGGTCACCGTCAGGTGACGCAGCCGGCCGATGTTGTCGAACGAGCCGAAGCCGACCCGCCCGGAGCCGAACGTGGTGTCCTTCGCGGTCATCAGCGGGTCCTTACGACCGTCCACGTAGACCGCGATCTCGCCGGTCGCCGGCAGGTGGACGACGCGCACCTTGTGCCAGTCGGCGTCCACGATCGCCGGGTTGGCGCCGCGGGACCGGCCGTTCCACTGGTGGTCGATGCGCTGCCGGTCAGCGTTGTTGACCTTGAAGATGCCGTTGTGCGGCAGGATCGTGTTGTCGGTCGAGAGGTGGGCGTAGTAGAACTCGGTGTCCGAGCGCCAGCCGAAGACGATGATCACGTCCCGGTTGCTGACCTCGACCGGCGTGTCCAGCCGCACGTCCGCCTCGATCTCCACCGAGGACCACTCCGGCCCCTCGGTCACGACCGCGTACTCGAACGGGCGGCGCGGCCCCGGCCGGCTCACGCCCGCCTCGGCGAGGATGACCTCGTCGCCGTCGAACTGCCACTTCGACGGGGTGACCGGCGCCCAGCTGTCCGGGCCCGAGGGCTTGTGCAGCTTGGTGCCGCCGACGTCGCCGCTGGCGAACTCCCTGGTGCCGGTGACCTTCCAGATCTTGCCGTTGGCCTTGGCGAGGATGTAGAGCTCACCCTCGGCGTCGGTGCCGAAGCGCAGGTCGACCCGCTCCGGGTTGCCGGGCGCGCCCAGCGCGGAGAGGTCCTGCATCCGGACCGGGTTGCCGGCGGCGTTGAAGAGGGCGAGCCGGTGGATCGTGGCCAGCCCGTGGCCGCGCCGCATCTCGTGCGCCTCGGTGTAGAGCACCTGACCGTCGACCAGGTCACCGAAGACGTACTTGCCCTTCAGCGCGGGCAGCTCGTTGCCGCGGTAGACGAACCCGCCGGCCACCGCGACCCCGACGTCCGAGGTGCAGTTCCAGTTGGGTGCCGGGTTGTGGTCGTACGCCGCCACCGGGTACGTGTAGCCGTACTCGGCGTCGTTCGCCGGCAGCGGGAGCAGCTTGTCGCAGGCGCTGCCCGTCCGGTCGAAGACGAACGCTCCCTCCCGCTCGCTCCAGCCGAAGTTGTCGCCGGCACGCACCTCGTAGATCGCCTCGATGGCGTGCTCGCCGATATGGCCGAGGAACATCCGGCCGGTGGCCTGGTCCCAGCTGAACCGGTGCGGGTCGCGGAAGCCGACCGCGTAAATCTCTCCCAGGGCGCCGGCCCGGTCGACGAACGGGTTGTCCGCCGGGATGCCGTACCGGCCGTTGGCCGAGTTCGTGCCGCTCGGGTCGATCCGCAGCAGCTTGCCGTGCACCATGCCCAGGTTCTGCGGCTCGGTGTTCCGCACACCGGTGCCGCCGTCGCCGACGGCCAGGTACAGCAGCCCGTAGTCGCTCTGGCCGGGCTTCGCCGTGGGGTTGAAGTTGATTTCCTGAACGCCGTGGACCTGGCCGGCGAAGCCGATCCGCAGCACCTCACGCCGGCTGCCGGTGAACGTGTCGGCGGCCGGGTCGGTCGCCGTCCACTCGTTGATCACGCCGTGGAAGATGGCGTTGGCCTGCGCGTAGTCCGGCGTCCTGGTCGCCAGCGACGCCTGCTCGGTGTGGATGGTGTAGAAGCGGCCGTTGCTGCCGAACTCCGGGTGGAACGTGACGTAGCCGAAGCCCTGGCCGAGGCCACGGCCGGAGAAGAACTGGGGCGCGAAGGTGGCGGCCACGTCGAGGTAGACGTGCGGTACGCCGTCCTGCACCAGGTAGAGCTTGCCGTTGAGGTCCGGCACGGCACGGCGGCCGGAGCCGTCCGGCAGCTCCATGAGGGTGTTGATCCGGGCGGTCCGCATCAACCGCTGGTCGGTGGGGGCCGGGGTGGGGAAGGTCTGGGGGAAGCTGGCGTACTCGGAGAGGACCAGCCCCAGGCGGGACTGGGTGGGCATCTCGACGACCGGGTCGTCGATCGACTCGGCGGCCCGGGCGGGGCCGGCGACCAGGGTGGACAGGACGAGCGTGGCGGCGGTGAGCCCAGCCGTCAGCGCGGATCTGCGGATCTTGCCGATACTGCGCACGCGGGTCTCCTTCTCGGGTGAGGCGGCCGAGGTCGGTCAGCGGGCCATGTAGCGGTACTGCTTCTCGACGTCGCTCGCCGAGACCACGCTGTCGAGGAACATCAGGGCGTCCATGCGGCAGTCGCACGGGTTCCGCTCCAGCGTGTCCTGCGGGAAGCTCCCGCCGATCTTGATGCCTCGCGGGTCGGAGGCGGTGGTCACGTGCGGGCCGGGGCCGGACACGAGCCACGGGTCGTCGTTACGCGTGTAGAAGCCGTCCAGCGGCTGCCCGTTGCGGTAGAGCGCCAGAGCGCCGGTGTTGAAGTCGAAGGTGGCGGCGAGGTGGACCCACTCCCCCTTCGGCAGCAGCGTCCGCCAGTCCTCGCTCGCCGCGAAGGTCTGCGAGTTGCCGCCGTCGAGGCGCCGGCCGAGCGCGACCAGGCGCAGCTCGCCGTTGACGTCGATCAGTTCCAGCAGCGCCCGGACGCCGTGGCCGTCCGAGTCGCCGGTCAGCACCCCGGCCAGGCCGATCGCGTTGAAGCGGTCGGTCGGGTTGGCGGTGGTGGAGTTGAGCGCGGGCGCGTCCATCTCCATCTTGAACCAGCCCATGACCGTGGTGCCCTGGGTGCCGGCGAAGGGCCGCAGGGTGCGGACGCCGCTGGACGACCAGATGCCGGCCTTCCAGTCGTCGTTGCCGGCCTGGGCGGGGTTCACCTGGCGGGTCTGCAACGCGTCGCCGCTGCCCGGGTAGGCGTGGTCGGCCACGCGCATGTCGGCGCCGCCGTTGACGAACTCGATCTCGGTGCCGGAGCGGCCCTGGTCCCGCTCGAGGGCGACGTCGCCCTCCACCGGATGGTCGAAGTCGTAGAAGGCGACCAGGTTCGATCGCAGGTGCGGGTGGACGTCGCGCGGGTTGGTCCGGTCCGCCTGCGCCGGGGCCGCCCCGACGCCGGCCAGCGCACCGGCCGCCAGCACGGCGGCGGTGGCGGCGGCGAGACGTCTCGTTCTGGTCATCGCGTACACCTCGTTTCAGCTCCTGCGTGGACTCCGCAACCGCTTTCGGAAGCGCTTACGTGCTCACGCTCCGACTCTCGTGTGTGCCGCTGGTACGTCGGGGTGTGTTACCGCTTCGGGATCGCCGTGGGCTCGGCGGGCCGTCCGCCGAGGTACAGCTCGCCGAGCTGCGGGTCGGCGAGGAGTTGCGGTGCCGGCCCGGAGATGTGCACCCGACCGAGGTCGAGTACGCAGCCGAGGTCGGCGGTCTCGAGCGCCCGCCGGGCGTTCTGCTCCACCAGCAGCACCGCCGTACCGGCGTCGCGCATCCGCACGACCTGCTCGAAGACGGTGGTGGTGGCCTTCGGGTCGAGCCCCATGGACGGCTCGTCCAGGAGCACGACCTTGGGGTTGACCATGAGGGACCGGGCGAACTCCACCTGCTTCTGCTGGCCGCCGGAGAGCAGCCCGGCGAGGGAGTTCCACCGCTGCGCGACGACCGGGAAGACCTCCTTGACGAAGGCCGTCCGCTCGGCGATGAGCGCCTTGTCCTTCAACGTGTAGCCGCCCAGCAGCACGTTCTCCGCCACGGTCATCTCGCGGAACACGCTGTGGCCCTGGAGGACGTGCGCGACGCCGGAGGCGAGCATCCGCTGCGGGCCCTGGCCGGTGACGTCCACGCCGCCGACGAGGATCTTGCCGGAGCGAGGCTTGAGCAGCCCGCTGGCGACCTTCAGGACGGTGGACTTGCCGGCGCCGTTGGGGCCGACGAGGCAGACGATCTGCCCGGCGGGCACCGAGACGGTCAGGCCCCGCAGCACCGGCGCGGCGCGCCCGTAGCCGGCCTGGATGTCGACGAGTTCAATCTCAGACGCCAAGGTAGGCCCCCAGCACGCGTTCGTCGGAGCGGATGAGCGACGGCGGCCCCTCGGCGATCGGGCGACCGCGGTCGAACACCACGATGTGGTCACTGACACTCATCACGAGGTCCATGTTGTGCTCGACGATCACGAAGGTCCGACCCTCGGCGTTGAGCTCGCGGACCAGCGTGCCGATCCGGTCCAGCAGCGCCGGGTTGACGCCGCCGGCCGGCTCGTCGAGCAGTACGGTCTCCGGGTCGCTCATCAGCACGCCGGCGAGTTCCAGCAGCTTCTGCTGACCCCAGGACATGTTGCGGGCCTCCACGTCGGCGAGGTGCTCGATGCCGAGGCGGGTGAGCCAGCCGCGCGCCCGGTCGAGGTCCGCACGGACGTGGGCGCCCCGCAGCAGCCCGGTCAGGCCGACCGGCCGGACGGCCGCGAGGACGTTGTCCAGCGCCGTCATCCGGGGGAAGACCCGGCACAGCTGGAACGTACGCCCCAGGCCGGCGCGGACGATGCGGTGCGGGGCCGCCCCGGTGATGTCCCGCCCCTGGTAGGTGACCTGCCCGCCGTCCGGCCGGATCATCCCGGTGACGCAGTTGAAGAAGGTCGTCTTGCCCGACCCGTTAGGGCCGATCAGGGCGTTGACCTGGCCGTGGCGGAACTCGACGGTGGCACCGTCGAGCGCGACCACGCCGCCGAACGCCTTGGTCAGGCCGTCGGTCGCCAGACTCGGTACCTCGCTCCGCTCGCTCATGCCCGCTCCTCCGTCGACTGGGCCCGCTCACCGGCGGTGCTGGCGACGGCGTCCACCGGTTCCCGGGCTGCCGGCGCGCCGGCGGCCGCGACCCGCTGGTCGCGCAGCTCCGCCGCCGTGACCTCGCGGATGGAGTTCTGCGCCGGCCGCATCCGGCCCAGCAGCGAGCCGATCGCCGGCAGCACGCCGTCGGGCATGAAGAGCACGACCAGGGCGAGCAGCAGGCCGGTCGCGACCAGGTGCAGCTGCGTGTCGCCGAACTCCACCTTGAAGTACTCCAGCCCGATACCGACGACGAGCGCGCCGACCAGCGGGCCGAACAGGTTCCGGACCCCGCCGAGCAGGGCCATCAGCACCAGGTAGGAGCCGGTGAGGATGGAGAACTGGAAGACCGGGTCGAGGTCGCCGAACCACAGCGCGTACAGCCCGCCGCCCAGGGCGGTGAAGGCCGCCGAGACCACGAAGACCACCAGTTTGTACGCGAACGTCGGCGTGCCGAGGGCCTCCGCCTTGTCCTCGTCCTCGCGGATCGCCTTGAGCCCCAGACCGAACCGCGAGCGGTCGATCATCCACCACGCCAGCAGCGCGAGCGCGAGCAGGCCGGCGAAGAGGTAGTAGAAGACGCGGTGGTGCTCGGGACGGAGCAGGTCCGGGAACGGTCGCGGCACGACCAGTCCCCGCGATCCGCCGGTGAGCGACGCCCAGCTCTGGAAGACCAGCAGCAGGATCAGCACCAGCGCGATCGAGACGATGACGAACGACGCTCCGCGGACCCGCAGCGCGGCGAACCCGATCGGTACGGCGAGGGCGGCCACCAGCAGCGCCGCCACCGCCAGGGCCACGAAGCTCGGCAGCCCGGCCTTGGTGACCAGCAGGGCGGTGCCGTAGCCGCCGAGGCCGGCGAGCGCCCCGTGACCGAGGGAGATGTAGCCGGTGAACCCACCGACGAAGCTCCACGACGTCGAGAGCACCGCGTAGTTCAGCACGACCACACCCGCCGAGAGGATGTACGGGTTGGGCGCCAGGGACGGGAAGGCGAGCACCGCGGCGGCGAGCAGCACGACGGCGACCACCTGGACGACGCGGTCGGCGGTACGGCGCCGGGTCGTCCCCGCGCCGGTGGGCGGGGCGGTCGCCGGCGAGGTGGTCGCCGGTGCCGTGGTCGGCTCAGAAGCGCTGGGCAAGGCGACCTCCGAAGAAACCTTGTGGCCGGAACGCCAGGGTCGCGAACAGGGCGAGGTAGAAGATCGTCTGCGCCCAGGTCGTACCCAGCGGGATCTGCAGCAGGCTCTGCAGCATGCCGAGCACCATGGCGGCCATCGCGGAGCCGGGTACGCTGCCCAGCCCGCCCACCACGATGATCGCCATCAGCGGGCCGATCCAGTGCCAGTGCAGCGACGGGTAGATGGTGGTGTCGAGGGCCAGGGCCGTACCACCGACGGCCGCGGTGGCGAGGCCGAGGCCGAAGCCGTACCCGGCAACCCGCTCGGTCTCGATGCCGACGAGCCGCGCCGCGTCACGGTGCTGGATGGTCGCGCGGAGCGCCCAGCCGAACGTCGTCTTCTTCATCAGCAGGTAGAGGGTGAGCAGGGCGACGGCGGCGAGCCCGAACGCGATCAGCTTCACGACCGCGACGCGGGCGCCGAAGATCCCGAAGCTCGCCGACCCGTAGCCCAGCTGGATGCGCCGCTGGGTGCCGGTGAAGACGTAGCCCAGCAGGCCCTCGATGAGCACCGCGATCGCGAAGGTCAGCAGGACCGACATCATCGTCAGGGTGACCGCGCGCAGCCGGGCCAGGAGCACCCGCTGCAACAGCACGCCGCAGGCGAAGAAGAGCGGCACGGTGACGATCATCGACAGCAAGGGGTCGACGCCGAGCCGGCTGTGGGACCACCAGGCGAGGTACGCGGCGAGGATGAGGAACGCCGAGTGGGCGATCATCACGACCCGCATGATTCCGAAGTAGAGGGTCAGGCCCGCTGCCAGGAGGGCGTAGAGCCCTCCCAGCAGCAGACCCAGGATGATGCTCTGGAGGAGCAGGGCACCGGAGGGCATGACGTCCTACCAGGCCGGCTTCGGGTAGACGAGGTCGGTCTCCTTGGCGGCGGCCGGGAGCACGATCTGGATCTTGCCACCCACCCACTGCTGGATCATGTGGGCGCCCTTGGGCTTGCCCGTCTCGTCCCAGGAGAGCGGACCGACGACCGTCTCCACGGTGTTGGTGCGGACCCACTCGACCAGCTTCTTCTGGCACTCGCCCTGCTCGGCGCACCCGACCGCGGTGACCGCCGCCGCGACGACCTGGCCGGTCGTGTACGCGTTGGCCTCGTCCTCCTCGGGCGGCGAGCCGAACTGCGCGGCGTACTTCTCGACGAACTCCGTGTTGCTCGGGTACTTCGCGTCCTGCGTGTACCCGGTCGGCGAGAGGATCCCCTCGGTCTTGTTGCCGATCGCCGCGGCGAACTCGGGGTTCGTCGGGGCGGTGGAGAAGGCGGCCAGCTTCGGCTGGTACTTGAGCTGCTGGAGGGCGACGATGAGGTTCACGCCGTCCTGGTACTGGGAGCCGCCCACCACCATGTCGGCCTTCGACGCCGCGATCTTCGCGGCGATGCTGCCGAAGTCGGTGGTGTTCGGCGGGTAGACCTCGTCGACGACGGTGCGGACACCGCCCGCCTCGAGCTTCTCCTTGAGACCGTACGCCGTGCCCTGCGCGAACGGGTCGTCCATGGCCGCGTACGCCGCGGTCTTCGGCCGCTGGTCCGATGGCAGGGCGAGGACGTACTCGGCGAGGTGGTTGTAGTGGTCGTTGGCCACCGCCGGGGCGGCGTAGAACAGGTTCTTGAAGCCCTGCTCGAAGACCTCCTTCGCCGCGCCCGCGGGCTCGACGAAGAGCATGCCGTACTCCTCCGCGACGCGGGCCGCGGGCACCACGAGGCGGGTCGAGAAAGGACCCACCACGAGGTCCACGTTGTCCTTGCCGATCAACTGCTCGTAGTCGGCGACCACCCGGTCAGCGTTGGACTGGTCGTCGAGGATCTTCAGCTCGACCTTGCGGCCGAGCAGGCCGCCCTTGTCGTTGGTGATTTTGGCCCAGGCCTCGTAGCCGCGCTGGACGCCCTTGCCCGGCTCGGAGAAGTCGCCGGTCAGCGGTAGGGAGACCCCCACCACGATCGGGTCGTCGGCGCCGGCCGATCCGCCGTCATCACCACCGCAGGCCGTCAGCGCGAGGGTGAGGCTCGCGCCGAGTGCTGTCATCCACTGGATTCGCTTCATACGGGTTGTCATCCCGAGACGCTCCTTTGCCGGGACGGAAGCGCTTACGAAAGCGCTTTCGTAGACTAGGCTGTGGTCGGCGTCACTGGCAATAGTCAGATGACATGGAAGTTTCCGGGGAGTTGCCGATGCCCAAGCCTGGCCCGAGGCTGCGCCTCATCGACGTGGCGGAGCGCGCCGGTGTGTCGCTGGCGACCGCGTCCCGCGCCCTCGCCGGGCGAGACGGGGTCAGCGAGGAGGTGGCCCAGCGGGTCCGGCAGGTCTCCCAGGAGCTGGGGTACGTCGCCAACCCGTACGCCCGCACGCTCGCCGGCGGCGCCAGTTCCACCGTCGGGCTGGTGGTCCACCAGGTGGACGACCCGTACTTCTCCGAGATCGCCGGCGGGGTCATCCAGGTCGCCGCCGACGAGGGACTGCTGGTGCAGATCTGCCACTCCGGCCGGGATCCGGACGCGGAGCTGCGGCAGCTGCGCCACCTCATCGCGCAACGGGTGGGGATCATCCTCATCGCCGGTTCCGGCTACGACGACGCCCGGGTGGAGGCGGAGGCCCGGGCCGAGCTCGCGGAGTTCCAGAGCCAGGGCGGCCGGGTCGCCGTCATCGGCCGGCACGCCCTCGGCGTCGACGCGGTCCTGCCCGACAACGAGGCCGGCGGCCGCGCGCTCGCCCGGCACCTGCTGGACCTGGGGCACCGCCGCATCGCGGTCGCCGCCGGCACGGCGGGCCTCACCACCGTCGCCGACCGGCTCGCCGGTGTCGCCTCGGCGTTGCGGCAGCACGGGCTCTCCCTCGACGACCTTCCCGTGGTGCACTCGGACTTCACCCGCGACGGCGGCCGGGTGGCCGCCGAGCAGATCCTCCGCGACCACCCGGAGACGACCGCGATCGTCGCGCTCAACGACGCGATGGCCATCGGCGTGCTGTCGACGTTGCGCGCGCACCGCATCCCGGTGCCCGAGCGGATGTCGGTCGTCGGGTTCGACGACGTCTCCGTCGCCGCCGACCTCGCCCCCAGCCTCACCACCATCCGGCTGCCGATGACCGACATGGGCCGGATGGCGCTCTCACTCGCGCTGAAACCCCGGTCGACCCGTCCCCGCCGCCGTCCGACCGGGCACCTCCTCGTGGTCCGCGACTCGACCGGGCCCGCCCCGACGGCGGCGCCGGCGGCACCCCGCGCCGACAGCCACCGCCCGGAGTCCGGCACCCTGGCCCAGCCCACCGCCTAGGAGGACCGACCGGTCGTCATCAGCTCGCGCCCGGCCTGCGTCGTGCACGCCCGGTGGGCGTCAGGCCGCGACGACGTCGGCGACGACGCAGGCGATGTTGTCGGGCGCGCCGTGCTCGTACGCCAGCTCGGTCAGCCGGTCCATGGCGTCGCCCGGGTCGCCGGCCGCGCCGAGGGTGGCGGCCAGCTCGGCGCGGTCGACGACGGCGGAGAGGCCGTCCGAGCAGAGCAGGTAGCGGTCGCCGACGACCGCCGTACGCAGCGCCAGGTCGGCCTCCACCGCGGTGCCGCCGGCGCCGAGCGCCCGGACCAACAGGGCACGCTGCGGGTGGGTGGCGGCCTCGTCGGCCCCGAGCGTGCCCTGGTCGACGAGCGACTGCACGTACGTGTGGTCCCGGGTGAGCTGGGACAGCTCTCCGTTCCGCAGCACGTACGCCCGGGTGTCACCGACGTGCACCAGCGCGAGCTGTCCGCCGGACCGCAGCAGCGCCGTCAGGGTCGTGACCGGCTGGTGGTCGCCGGTGGCCGCCCGGCGGACGGTGCGGTCGGCGTCGGCGACCGCGTCGGCCAGCAGGGTGAGCAGCTCGGCGGCGGGAACGTCGGCCGACTCCAGCGAGGTGAGGGCGGCGATGGCGGCGGCGCTGGCGGCGGCACCGCCCGGTCCCCGCATGCCGTCGGCGACGGCGAGCAGCCGCTCGCTGGCGTACGCGGCGTCCTCGTTGCTGTCCCGTGCCGTGCCGGTCTCACAGCGGACGGCGAAGCGGAGGCCGAGGGCCTGATTCGCATCGGACATGGTCGTGTCCCTTCCGGAGAGGAGGTCCACGAGGTGGGTGGCCACGCGGCTGCGGGCCGCGGTGTCCGCCGTGACGTGCTGCCACCAGGTGCGGACCGCGTCGGCCACCCCGGCGGCCGGCAGGTCGCACACCCGGCGGATCTCCGCCAGCGGCATGCCGATGCGGCGCAGCGCGGCGATCAGCCGGGCCCGGTCCAGTTGATCCGGGGTGTAGAGCCGGTAACCGGACTCGGGGTCGACCGCGGCGGGCGGCAGCAGTCCCGTCTCGTCGTACAGGCGCAACGCCTTCGGCGTCAGACCCGCCGCCCGGGCGAACGATCCGATGGTCAGCAGCTCCACGTCGCCATCCTCCTCGTACCGGCCACCGCGGCCGGCACGCCCCAGGCTGGGCCTTCCCCGAAGGTCAAGGTCAAGAAGGATCTCGGAACCACTCGTGTCGAAGCCAGCTCCCCGGCCGGCGCAGTCGGCAGGCGCTACCCGTGACTGCTAGCGTCAGCCGCCGGTCCCGCGCACCGCCTCGATGATCGTCTCGGCGACCTCGGCGGGTTGGGACACCGCGATCGCGTGCGACGCGCCGGAGATCTCCCGGGAGCCCCGGGGGCCGGCCCGTTCCGCCATGAACCGGTGTGCGGCGACGGGGATGTTCCGGTCGGCGTCGCCGAAGATGAACCACGAGGGCAGGGAGCGCCAGGCCGGGCTGGGCGCGGACAGGTCCTCGCCGAGCGCCCGCTCCGCCACCGGCCGTTGGGTCCGGGCCATCAGCGCCGCCAGGTTGCCGGGCACGTCGGCGGCGAACTGCTGGTGGTAGGCGTCCTGCCCGATCGCCACCTCGTTGCCGCCGGTGGACACCGGGTAGGAGACCAGGGTGTCGGGGAGCGTGCTGCCGGGGAACTTCTGGGACAGCGTCAGTGCCGACTCGCCGGCGTCCGGGCAGAACGCGTTGACGTAGACCAGGGCACGCACCGACGAGTCCTCCGTGGCGGCCGCCGTGATCACCATGCCGCCGTACGAGTGGCCGACGAGCACGACCGGCCCGCCGATCCCCCGCATCACGTCCCGCACGTACGCGGCGTCTCCGGCCACGCCGCGCAGCGGATTGGCGGCGGCCACCACGGAGTACGCGGCGCCGAGCCGCTCGATGACCCCGTTCCAGCTCGCCGAGTCGGCGAACGCGCCGTGGACGAGGACGACCGTGGGCTGCTGATCTGACACGACGGTCCGCTCCCTTGCGTCGGGGCGGTGGCGCACGCGCACCCGCCCGGCCTGCACCGGCGCGGCTGATTACCCAACGGTCGCGGGTGAAACGTCCGGGCGTCGTGCCCGCATACTGCGGGAAACGGTCCACCGGTCCCGCCAGAGAAGGGGCAGCGCATGCCGAACCCGTACCGCCCCGCGGTCCTGCTCCCGTCACTCCTGCTGGTCCTGGCCACACCCGTCGCGGTCTGGTGGCTGGTGGGCGACGTGACCAGTGGCGACGCCCGCCGGCTCGCCGCCGAGGGCGTCGCTCTCGACCACACGGTCCGCCCGGTGAGTCTCGGCGCGACCGGGGACCGGATCGTCGGCGTCCTCGCCTGCGTCGCCGCCGCGGTAGCGCTCGGCGTGCTGGTCCGCGGCACCGTCGTACGCCGTCTGGATGCCCGCTGGTGGGCGGTGCTGGCGCCGCTCGTCGTGGCCGGCGCGCTGGTCGGCTACGCGGCGCGGGTGCTGACCGCCGGCGTGATCGGCGCCAACATCGGCGCGGGCCTGATCGTCCTGGTGGGCGGCCCGGTGCTGGCGGTGCTGCTGGTCGTCGCGGCGGTCGCGGCGTGGCGGCTGCGCCCCCGGTGACGAGTCAGCGTGCCGACCCGGCGGGTGCCGCTGTCAGCAGCGTGCGCAGCTCGCGTACGGCTGCCCGGCCGGCACGGTTCGCGCCGACCGTGCTCGCCGACGGTCCGTAACCGACCAGGTGGATCCGCGGGTCGGCGACCACCCGGGTGCCGTCCACGACGATGCCGCCGCCGGGCCCGCGCAGCCGCAGCGGAGCCAGGTGGTCCAGCGCCGGCCGCCAGCCGGTGCACCACAGGATCACGTCGGCCTCCAGTCGCGCGCCGTCGCGCCACTCCACGCCGTCGGGGGTGATCCGGTCGAACATCGGCCGGCGTACGAGGACACCGCGCTCGCGGGCCCGCGCCATCTGCGGCGTCCACGGCAGGTCGATGACGCTGGCCACGCTCCCCGGCGGCAGGCCGGCACGCACCCGCGCCTCCACCTTGGCGACCACGTCGCGTCGGTACTCCTCGGTGTACCCGGAGGAGTCCCGGAACACCGGCGGCCGGCGGGTGACCCAGGTCGTCGCCGCCGCGACGTCGGCGATCTCGGCCAGGAGCTGCACGGCGGAGGCTCCGCCGCCGACCACCACCACGCGCTTCCCGGCGAACTCCTCCGGCGCGCGGTAGTCGGCGGTGTGCAGCTGCCGCCCGCGGAACGTCTCCTGGCCGGGATAGCGCGGTACGAACGGCCTCGTCCAGGTGCCGGTGGCGTTGATCAGAGCTCGCGTGGTCCAGGTACCGTGGTCGGACTCGACCAGCAGCCGTCCGTCGTCGCCGTTCCGGACCGCCGTGACCGCGACCGGCCGCCGTACGTCGATGCCGAACTCCCTCTCGAAGGAGGCGAAGTACGCGGGCACCGCGTCGGCGGCCTGCTCGTCGGGTGCCGGGGGCGTGAAGTGCATACCGGGCAGGTCGAAGATCCCGTGCACCGTCTCCATCCGGAGCGTCGGCCACCGGTGCTGCCAGGCGCCGCCGGGGGCGGGGTTGGCGTCCAGGACCGCGAAGTCGAGGCCGGAGGCGCGCAGGTGGTACGCGCTCGACAGCCCCGCCTGCCCCGCCCCGATGACCACGACATCCGTCTCTGCCACATTTCCGAGAACAGCGCCGGCGTCACCCGCCATCCCCCCGGCGACGGATCTCACATGCCCCGACGAAGGTGGAACACCCCGGTCCGGCTGAGGCGCGGCCAATTGTCCTCGCCCCCTGCGACGCGCACGTCAGCCCGGGCTTCCACCTCGCGAACAACCTCGACACGTGGCTGCGGCTGTCCCCCCTCCACGATCACGCGCTCCCCTGGGGAGACATCAAGCCGGACGACGACCCGGGCCGCACCGCTGGGAAGTTCACCGCCCGCCGTTCTTCGGGTTCAACTTCGGCTTCGTCCCCGTCCGCAACGACAACTTCGTCGTCGACCGGGTGAACACCCTGAACCCGTCGCTCGGCGACGTCGGCATCTCCATCACCATGGACGACAGCGACGCCGGCGACTTCGACTATGCCTCGGGTGACGGCTTCAGCTCGGTCGCGTTCTCCTTCACACCGCCGACGTCGGGCCTGGTGGAGGTCCTCATCGACGCCCAGTCCGTCCTGGCGACGCACCACCTGGAGACGGAGGACGAGTGGGGGTGGTCGGACTCCAAGACGAGCCAGCAGAACTCACTGATGCTCGACGTCCTGCACCCCGACGTCGCGGAGCCGTCGTACGCCGAGATGTCGGTCTTCGTGGAGGAGGAGGACGAGGACGCGACCCACGACCGGGAGTACCTGACCCGTGGCGCCCACTACTTCGCCCACCTGTTCAGCGCGGGACCGGTGCCCGCCGGTGAACCCGTGATCGTGTACGCGGGGACCCGGTCGTTCGACAAGAGCGGCACCAACGACGTGGCGATCCACAGCGAGTCCGACTTCCGGTGGTTCATCAGCTCGGTGGAGGTGCGGATCTCGCCGTAGCCGCCACCGCGCTCAGTCGGAGATGCCGGTGTACCCGACGACCTTCTCCACGGTCAGACGCACCAGCAGCTCGCCCGGCACGGCGTTGCGCGCCCCGTACGTCTCGGCCAGCTCCGGCCCCATGTAGGGCTCGGCGATCCGGGTCGCCCAGCGCCGCATCTCGGCCAGGTCCTCGGTGATCGTCGGCCCGTGTCGTCGCCAGCTTGCCGGTGCGGGTGCCGTCCGAGACGAACCGCTGCCACTCCCCGTCGCCCATCGGCTTCGCCATGCCGTACTCCGCTTCTCGTCCTGGCCCCGACGCGCCGCGCCGCCGCGCCCGTTGGACGACACTAGTGGTCCGTGGGCGCAGGCGGCATGAACGAAGCGCCGTTGGCGGGAGGAAGCGTCTCCCCGCCCGGCGGCTACTCCTCGGGTACGCCCGGGCCGACCTCGCCACGCTGAAGGTGCTCGGCGTTGCGGTCGGCTTCGCTGTCGGCGTGCGCGGCCCCGGCGCCCGGGTCGGTGGTGCGGCGCCCCTCGGCGTCCTCGTACACCTCGCCGCGCTCGAGAGCCTGTTCCTGCTGCGAGTGACGCTGCTCGGGTGTTGTCACGACCACCTACCTACCCGGCACGTACGCCAGCAAACGGCTGATGCCGAAGGGCCGGATGCGTGGCTTCCGTCCTATTGAGGCCGGCGCGCCCCGAGTGACGCACGGGACGCTTGCCACCCCCGCGGCATCGTCGGTGAACACTCCCGAGCGGCGCAGTGCCTCACGGAGTGAGGAGGACCTTGACGGCCCGACGCTCGTCCATGGCCCGGTAGGCCTCGGCGGCCTGCTCGAGCGGGAGGGTGAGGTCGAAGACCTTGCCCGGGTCGATCTCACGCTTGTAGATCAGGTCGATCAGCTCAGGCAGGAACCGCCGCACCGGTGCGGGGCCGCCGTGCAGGTGCACGTGGGAGAAGAACAGCTCCTCACCGGGCAGTTCGACGCCGTGAGCCACGCCGACGTAGCCGACGTGACCGCCCGGACGCGTGGAGCGGATGGCCTGCATCATCGACTCCTGGGTGCCGACCGCCTCGATGACCGAGTGCGCCCCGAGGCCGCCGGTGAGATCCCTGATCCGGGCCACGCCCTCGTCGCCGCGCTCGGTGACGATGTCGGTGGCGCCGTAGTGGATCGCCAGTTTCTGGCGGGACTCGTGCCGGCTGACGGCGATGATGCGTTCCGCGCCGAACCGCTTGGCCGCCAGCACGGCGAGCAGACCCACCGCGCCGTCGCCGACGACCGCGACGGTCCGGCCCGGGCCGACCTGGGCGGCCACCGCGCCGAACCAGCCCGTGCCGAGCACGTCGGAGGCCGCGAGCAGGTCCGGGAGCAGGTCGTCCGAGGGGGTCTCGGGCGTGGCGACCAAGGTGCCGTCGGCGAGCGGGACACGTAGGTACTCGGCCTGGGCACCGAGTCCACCGACCGGCTCCCGGTGAACGCACGAGGACTGGTAACCGGCGCGGCAGATGGGGCAGGTGTTGTCGGAGGCGAAGAACGAGCCGACGACGAACTGGCCGGGCTTGACGTTCCTGACCTCGCTGCCGACCTCCTGGACGACACCGACGTACTCGTGGCCCATCGGTGACGGCCCGGTGACCGCTTCGACGCCGCGATACGGCCACAGGTCCGAACCGCAGACGCAGGTGGCGGACAGGCGGATGACCGCGTCGGTCGGCAGGAGGATCCGGGGATCCTCGCGGTCCTCCACCCGGACGTCGCCGGGGGCGTGCAGGACAGCACCACGCATGAGGTTCTTCCTTTCGATTCCGAGGTCCGGCCGCGACGCGAGCGTCACCCTGCCGGCTTACCCAGGCAGGGCGTGGGATTGCACCCTCCGGCGGGCAACCCCGACGAGGATGAATCGCCTCACCGGGAGCGCCGGCAGCCGTCGCGTCCAACGTCGTCCAGCAAACCCCAGCAGGGCTTACGCAGGGAGTTCCTGCTGAAAGGTGTACTGGTGGAGCACCCCTCCGGCGCGCCGTGACACGTACGGTCGAGGCGTGGACAACCGCAATGAGGTCCGCGAGTTCCTCGTCTCGCGACGCGCGAAGGTCAGCCCGGAGCAGGCGGGCGTGCCCGCCGGCACCAACCGCCGGGCCGCCGCACCCCCCACAGCGGAGTACGACGACCCGGAACCCTCGGGCGGTTCCGTCAGCCGTTGAGGAACGCCAGCATCTGTGCGATCTGGTCGGCGCGGGACTCCTGGACCCGGCGGGCGAACTCCTTGGTCTCGGGGTTCGCCCCCTCCTTCGCCTCCCGCTGGGACATCTCCACCGCGTTGTGCTGGTGGCCGACGAAGAGGTTGAGGAACTGCCGGTCGAAGTCGGCCCCGGACGCCTTCTCCAGCGCGGCGACCTGCTCGGCCCCCGTTGCCGGCAACCCGCCGTGCGCGGCGTGCGAGCCCGGGTCGCGGTCGACCGTCGTCGGCTTGGACCAGGTGCCCAGCCACGACTTCATCATCGTCACCTCGTCGCCCTGGGTGGCCTCGACCGCCGCGGCGAGAGTCTTGATCTCCTCCCGCTGCGCCCGCGTCTTGGCCAGCCGGACGAGCTGCAGGCCCTGCCCGTGGTGGGCGACCATCATCTGCAGGTACATGACGTCGGCGTCGTTGTGGGTGTTGCCGACCTGCACGGCCGTGGGAGCCGGCGCCGGCGGCGCCGGCTTGTCGGGTGCGGCGCCGCAGGCGGCCGTCAACAGCGGCACGACGACGGCCATCAGCAGGGCCGCGCCGATCCTGGTGCCGCGCCTCATGCCGGCTGCCAGAGGGCGAGGGTGAACGGCGACGGCTCCCAGCTGCGGATCGCGGTGTGGGCCTGCCGGCAGCGGTAGCGCTTTCCGTCGAACGTGACCTCGTCGCCGATCCGGTACGCGGTACCCGCCGCCCAGGCGGCGCCGGTCGGCGCACCGGTCTGGCCCGGGTTCGCCGGCGCGGTCGCCGTCGCCGTCGGCGTGGGCCGGACGGTCGGGGTCTGAGTCGGGGTGCCGGTCGGGGCGGGGGCCGGCGTCTGGGCCGGCGGGGTGCCGCCTCCGCCGCCGATGTTGAGGTCAATGCAGTTGTAGAAGGCCATCGGGGTGTCGCCGATGTTCCAGACCGCCAGCACCGTCTGCCGGCCCGGGAACCTGCTCAGGTCGACCTGGTGGGTGACGACCGCCTCGGGCTGCCGGTTGCCGTCGTCGAACACGGCGACCCGGGTGTTGCCGATGAAGTACTCCCAGGTGCTGGTGCGGTGCCGGGCCGTCAGCGTCCAGCTGAAGCTGACGGTGTTGCCCACCGCGCGGGCCGGCCAGTTGCGGCTGTTGTCGTTCAGCACGGCGAACTGGGAGAGGCCGCCGTCGCAGCGTTTGAGCCCCTTCGGTCCCTCCACACTCTGCGGTTCGAACTGGATCGGGCCGCAGTCCGGCACGGCGCGCTGGGCGCACAGCGCCTGCCGGCTCGGCGGCGAGGAGACGTACCCGTGCGCCGAGGCGGGCGACTGGAACGCCAGCGTCGAGCCGGCGGCGGCCGCGACCGCCGCGAGGGGGTAGGCGATGATCTTGCGATTGGCCATCGTTCGTCAACCGTCCTGTCGGTGGGTTGCCGGACCGTCCGGCACACCTCGAGTTACGACTGAGGACGCTAGGCACGGACGCCATAACGAAGCCTTAAAGACTCCAGAAAGGATCTTTAGAGCGCGGTACGTGATCGCCCGGGCACGGTACGGGCGGCGCCGGCTCAGGCGCGACCGGCGCGTCGGCGGCGCTCGCCCGGCCCGGACGGTGAGTCCGGCGCGGCGTCCGCCGCCAGGATCAGCGCCACCCGGGCGCCGCCCAGCGGCCCGCGTCCGATGTCGAGCCGGCCACCAGCGGCGGTGGCCACCCGCTGCACGATGTCCAGGCCGAGCCCCGTCGAGCCGGCTCCGCTCGCGCCGCGCCGGACGGCCGCGGCGGGGTCGGCGATGCCCGCGCCGGCGTCGTCGACGACGAGCCCGTCCGGCGAGACGGTGACCCGGAACGCGGACCCCTCCGGCGTATGCGCGAACACGTTGCCGAGCAGGGCGTCCACCGCCAGGATCAGGTCGCCGCGCGGCAGCGGCAGCGGCACCGGCCGGTCGCCGCCGACCACCGTCCAGGGGCGCTGTTGGTCCTCGGCGAGCACCGACCAGAACGCCAGCCGGTCGGCCAGCACCTCGACCAGGTCGGCGCTCTCGGCGCCGCGCTCGCCCACGCTGCGCCGGGCCCCCGTGATGATGGCCTCCAGCTCCTCGTCGAGCAGGTCGCAGGCCTGCCGCATCCGCTCCCCGATCGGCCCGGGCGGCATCGCCTCGGCGTCGAGGCGCAGCGCCGTCAGCGGCGTACGCAGTCGGTGCGACAGGTCGGCGGCGAGTTCCCGCTCGGCGTCGATCAGCCGCCGCATGTCCTGGGCGAGTCCGTTGAACGCCTGCGCGGCGTCGCGCAGCTCCGCCGGGCCGTCCGGGGTGACCCGGGCGGTCAGGTCGCCGGTGCCGAGCTGCCGCGCGGCGCCGGCGAGCCGGCGGGTGGCCCGCACGATCCGGCTGCCCAGCCGATCGGCGACGACCGTGGAGCCGCCGACCAGGACGACGGCGAGGACCGCGAGGGCCAGCCAGGAGCGCCACACCCCGCGCTCCATGTCCTCGCGGGGCACGTACACCTCGATAACCGCGGTCCGGCCGTCTCCGATCACCGTGGGCAGCAGGTACGCCAGCCCGCCGCCGGCGTCCGCGGTGACCGGGCGCCGGTACCCGGCGGCGAGCGTCACGTCGGCGGCGGTGGCGTGCACCACCCCGACCGGGGCCACGTCGGGCAGGTGCACGGCGAGCCGCCCCTCGCTGCCGGCGGCGGTGCTCACCACCGCACGCGTCAGCAGCTGCGGGTCCGCGTCGACGGCGAGCGCCGCCACCATCGCCGCCGCCTGCTGGCGGGCGTCGCCGATGGCCCGGTCGTGCGCGAGCTGGCGGGTCACCACCGCGAGCGGCACGAGGAAGGCCAGTGCCACCATCGACGTGATGGCCAGCGCCAACCGGTTGAGCGCCCACCTCATCGCGACCTCCGCCTCGTCCCGGAGCCGACCGTCATCCCGGATCGACCATCATGACGCCGACCCCGCGGACGGTGTGCAGCAACCGCGGCTTCGCGGCCGTCTCGCCGAGCTTGCGCCGCAGCCAGGAGATGTGGACGTCGATCGTCTGCTCCTCGCCGATCCGGGCCTGCCGCCAGACCTCGGTCATCAGCTCCCGCCGGCTCACCACCTGCCCGACCCGCTCGGCCAGGTACGTGAGCACGTCGTACTCGCGCCGGGTCAGCTTGAGCGACTCGCCGTTCATGGCGACCCGCCGCTCCTTCCGGCTGATCACCAGCGGCCCGACGGTGATGGTTCCGGGCCCCTCCTCGTCGACGCCGCGGCGGTACCGCCGCAGCACCGCGGCGATGCGGGCCAGGATGTGCTCGCCGGAGAAGGGCTTGGTGACGTAGTCGTCGGCGCCCGAGTTGAGCAGGTGGACGATGTCGGTCTCCGACCTGCGGGCGGTGGCGACGACGACCGGCACGTCGGAGACGGACCGGATCATGCGGAGGGCATCGGTACCGTCGATGTCGGGCAGGCCGAGGTCGAGGAGGATCAGGTCGGGCTGTTCCTCGGTCAGGATGCGCAACGCCTCGGCGGCCTGGCCGACGGCCCGTACGACATGCCCCGCGTCGGTCAGCGCGCGGGACAGGGCCGCGGTGATGATGCGGTCGTCCTCGACCAGCAGGATCAGCGCCATAGGATCAACCATAGGCGCAGGTCGAAGGGAGGATGATCATGCGAACGCTCCGCAACTGGATGCCTACGCTGGGGTGGTTGGTGGCCACCGCCACCAGCATCGGGTTGGCCTCGGTCGCCCTGCTCCCCGTGCTGCGCACCGCCCCGGCCGGCGAGGAGACGCTCGCCTCGGTCCACGATCTGCGACGCGGTGCGGGCGACGACCGGGCACTGACCGTCACGCCCCCGGCGCGGCCGACCCCGTCGCCGTCGTCGGCCGCTCCGTCCGCCGCCGCGACGTCGAGCCCCAGCGCCGGCGCGCCGCGGACGACGACCACCCGGGACGGTTGGACGGTCACCACGGACGCCGCGGGCGACGCGACATACCTGCGCTCGTTCCGGGTGGAGGGCGGCCAGACCGTGGTCCGCGCCAGCGGCGGGCGGGTGCAACTCGTCACCGCCACCCCCGGCCCCGGATACTCGGCGAAGACCGTGCAGAACACCCCGGACAACCTCGCGGTCTTCTTCCTGGAGACGAACCACCACTTCGTCATCCACGTGGTGTGGCGCGACGACGCGCCGTTCGCCCAGGTCAGCGAGATCGGCGGCTGACACCGCCTCGATCGACCGGATCAGCAACGGCTCCGGCGCGGCGGAATCCCCGCCGGGCCGGAGCGTGCTGCGCCGGCGGGCGACGCCGGCGGGCCTTCACTCGGCCGCGTACCGAGGGGACCTTCGACTCTGCGTACCACCGTGGACGCCGAGAGCCATGACTGCTGGCTACCCTCGGCGCCGCACGGTCTCCAGCACGTCGTCACCGAGGCGGGTGAGCGCATGGGACACCGCCTCGCCGAGCAACCGCGCGACCTCACGCACGTCGGCGCGGACCGCCTCGTCCTCGACCGCGCGGCCGGTCGCGGCGAACGCCTCCTCGAGCTGATGCCGCAGGGTCGACAGCGCGTCGGACAACTCGTCGTCCTTCGCCTGTTCCGCATGCAGCTTGAGCTTCAAGCCCAATGCGTTGAGCCGGTTTGCGAGCTCTGCCCAATTGCCTCGGTGATCACTCATGACATCCTCCGATCGCTCGACCGTCCAGTTCACGGTAGGTCCGGCACAGCAGAGGCGCCCGGGTAGAAAGACCTGGGTATGGTCCCGATCCGGAATGGAGCGGCCATCCGGTCACACCACAGCCGGCCTCCTCGCTGCGCCGGGTCTCCCTGCCGGCACAGCGAGCATCTAACGCCGGGCCGGAGCCGGAACCTCCCGACCCGCGGTAGTGATCAGGGCTTGAGGACCAGCCGGATCGGGCTGCCTTCCTTCCTCACCAGTCGTTCTACACCCTGGGGCGCCTCGGACAACGGGAGCACATCGCTGATCGATCCGGAGAGATCGAGGCGGTGGTGGCCCGCCACCGCCGCCGACTGTGGCTCCCGCACCGCATTCGCCTTGGTGTCGAATCGCTCGTACGGCTGGCGGGGGCGCACCCGCACCATGAAGTCGTCCGGCTTGCGGGTGAGCGTCTCCTTGACCTTGATCTGGTAGTCGTTCGGATCGGTGATCGCGAAGTTCCGCAGGACCAGGGCGAGGGCGAGCCGGGCCTCGGTGAGGGCGAACTGGCGGCCGATGCAGGCCCGCTCGCCGTTGCCGAACGGCTTGTAGGCGTGCGGGTGGTGCCGGGTGAGCACCCCGGGCGAGCGCGTAACCCGCTCATCAAGGTGCACGACCTGGCCTGGCTGGAGTTCCAGAAGCCCGACCTTGAGCGGGCCGAGTTGTTCGCCCAGGCCTTCGGCTTCACGACATCGATGCGTACCGCCGACGAACTGCACCTGCGGGGCACCGGCCCCGGTTCGCCCTGCGTACTCGTCCACCGGGGCCCCCGGTCGCGGTTCATCGGCCCCGCCTTCCGGGCCGCCGAAGCGGAGGACGTGCTGCGACTTGCGGATGCAACCGGACGGACCGTCACCCCGCTGTCGGAGAGCCTGGGCGGGGTGACGGTGGATCTCGTCGACCCGAGCGGGGCGCGGGTACGCGTGGTCGCGGACACGCACGAGCTCACGGCACTGCCCACGCAGCAGCCGCTGGCGTTCAACGTCGGGCACGACGTGATGCGGGTGAACGCCACCCAGCGGCCGCCACGGGAGCCGGCCAGGGTGCAGCGGCTCGGTCACGTCGTGCTGCAGACCACCCACTACCTGGAGACGCTCAACTGGTACCTGGAGCACCTGGGCCTGATCGTCAGCGACTTCCTCTACTTCCAAGGGCAGCGCGAGCGCGGCCCCGCCATGAGCTTCATCCGCTGCGACCGCGGCAGCACGCCCACCGACCATCACACGCTCGCGATGGCCGTCGGCCCGGCCAACCGGTACGTGCACTCGGCCTACCAGGTCTCCGACCTCGACTCGCTGGCCGCCGGCGGCGAGTACCTGCTCGACCGGGGCTACCAGCGATCCTGGGGGATCGGCCGGCACATTCAGGGCAGCCAGATCTTCGACTACTGGCGCGACCCGGACGGCTTCCTGGTCGAGCACTTCAGCGACGGCGACCTGTTCGACTGCACGCTCGAGCCGGCCTGGGCGCCGATGAGCGCCTCCGGGCTGGCCCAGTGGGGTCCGCCCGCTACCAAGGACTTCCTCGGCATGGGATCCGGCCGGGAAGCACTTCGCGAGCTGCGCGCGGTCGTCGGCGCGCTGCGCGAGGACAACGAATTCGACCTCCACCGCCTGCGCGGCCTGATGAAAGCGTTTGCCTCATGAGCACCTCCGTCCTCCGTTCCTCTGACGCCTGGTGGGTGCTCACCCCCACCGGCGCGGCCCGAGTGCCCACCAGCGCCACCACCACCGCCGAACTGCTGGCCGACCGGCCGGCGATCGTCGCGGCTGCGACGAGCAGCGACACGGTCCCGGTCGGCGACCTTGCGCTGGTCTCTCCGGTGACGGCGCCTTGCCGCGTCGTCGCGCAGATGACGAACTTCGTCTCGCACGTCAGGGACACCAACGGCAACCCGGCCACCGTCCCCCTGACGTTCTTCCGCAAGGCCTCGGGCTCCATCAGCGGTCCGTTCGCCGACGTGGTCCGTCCCGGCCATGTGACGTTGCTGGACTACGAAGTGGAGATCGGGCTCGTCTTCGGCCGCGAGATGCCCGTCGGCACCACCGTCACCGCGGACAACCTCGTCGACTACGTCGCGGGCCTGGTGGTCACCAACGACATCTCGGCACGTGACGTCCAGCTACCCAAGACCCAGTTCTACGAGGCCAAGTCCTACCCGACGTTCACCCCGGTCGGCCCGGTGCTGGTGCTGCTCGACGCCGATGAGCTCAGGCGGTTCACCGACCTGCGGCTGAAGCTGTGGGTCAACGGCGAGCTCCGGCAGAACATGACGGCCGCCGACATGATCTATCACCCGGTCCAGGCGCTGCAGGCGCTGACCCGCTTCCAGCGGGTCGACGCCGGTGACCTGCTGCTGACCGGGACGCCCGTCGGGACGGCCCTGAGCGCACCGCCGAAGCCGGTCGAGATCATCGCCTCGCTGCTGCCGCCCGCAGTGAAGTGGAAGATGTTCTTCAAGGGCCAGGCTCGCAACCCGAAGTACCTCAAGGACGGCGACGTCGTCGAGGCCGCGATCGCCACCGACGACGGCGCGATCGATCTGGGACGGCAGCGCACCGTCGTGAGGTACGCCCAATGACCGGACCGCTGCTGTGGCCGGACTACGCCACGCCGGAAGACCTGGCCGCGATCGAGGCCGTGCCGCTCGAGGCGCGGGGCCTGCCCGAATCGACGTACGCGCTGCTGTCACGGGCGGCGACGAGCTGGCCGGACCATACGGCCATCAGCGTCCTGCCCCGCGATCATCGAGGACACCCTGCTTGCCCACCCGCAGGTCGCGGCGGCCAGCGCGGTCGGGCGCCCGGACGTGCACGCCGGCGAGGTGCCGGTCGCCTACGTCACCCTCGCGCCCGGCGCCACCGCCACGGGGGACGACCTGCGGGACTGGGCAAGCGAACGGGTGCCCGACCGCACCGCCGCGCCCAAGACCGTGACGGTCCTCGACGAACTGCCGGTCACCGCCGTCGGCAAGCTCTACAAGCTCGCCCTGCGCCGGGACGCCGCCCGCGCGGAACTCCGTGCCGCGCTCGACCGGATCGCCGGAGTGCAGGACATCGAGGCCGCGATCGAGGGTAGCTCCATCGTGGCCACTGTGAAAGTTCATCCCTCTGCCCAGGAGGAGGCCGTCAAGGAGATCCTGGGCCGATATGCCATTGAATGGCGATTGGTGGTTGTGTCATGACGCTCGCTGCGGCCATCCTCGCGGTGCTGCTCGCGCTGATCTTCTCCGCCCTGGGCACGGCCAAGATCCTGGCCCTGCAACCCATGCGGGCGCTCGCCGCGGAGGCCGGTTTCTCCGTCGCCGCCTACCGCCGCATCGGCCTGCTCGAGGTCGCCGCCGTGATCGGGCTGCTCATCGGCCTGCTCCAGCCGTTGATCGGCGTCCTCGCCGGTGCCGGGCTGCTCCTCCTGCTCGGCGGAGCCCTCGTCGTACACCTGCGCAAGGGCGACGGCCCGCAGAAGTACGCCCCGGCCGTCGTCTGCGGAATCCTGGTCGCGACCTACCTCGTTCTTCAGGTGCTGGCGACGCGATGACAGCGGTTCCGGTCGTGATCATCGGCGCCGGCCCCACCGGGCTGACCGCCGCGACGCTGCTCGCCCAGTACGGCGTCGAGTGCCTGATCCTCGAGCGGTGGGAGTCCGTCTATCCCCTGCCCCGGGCCGTCGCCCTCGACGACGAGGTCCACCGCATTCTGGCCCGCCTCGGGCTCCGGGACGAGTTCGCCGCCATCTCCCGGCCGCACCGGGGTCTACGGCTCGTCGACCGGACGATGCGGGTGCTGGCCGAGTTCTCGCGTGACGTCGGGCCGGGCCGGCACGGCTACCCCCAGGGGAGCATGTTCGACCAGCCGGAGCTGGAGGCGATCCTCCGCCGGAATCTCACGAAGCACGGCAGCGTCACCCTGCGCGGCGGCACCGAGGTCACGGCGCTGGCCCAGGACGCCGACGGCGTACGGCTCGACGTCACCGACACGGCCACCGGCGCGCACGACGTCATCCGCGCGGCGTACGTGCTGGGCTGTGACGGCGCCAACAGCCTGACCCGGACCTCGATCGGCGCCCGCATGCAGGACCTGGGGTTCGCCCAACGTTGGCTCGTCGTCGACGTGGTCACCGAAACCGACCTCGACCAGTGGGAAGGGGTGCACCAGCTCTGCGACCCGGTCCGCGCCGGCACCTACATGCGCGTCGGGGCGACCCGCTACCGCTGGGAATTCCGGCTGGCGCCCGACGAGAGCGCCGACGACTACCGCGACATCACCCGGCTGCATCCGGTGATCTCGCCGTGGACCGGGACGATCCCCGCCACGGAACTGGAGATCGTCCGCGCCGCCGAGTACACCTTCCGCGCCCAGGTCGCCGACCGGTGGCGCGACCGGCGCGTGTTCCTGCTCGGCGACGCCGCCCACCTCACCCCACCGTTCATCGGCCAGGGCATGGGCGCCGGGCTGCGCGACGCGATGAACATCGCGTGGAAACTCGCCGGAGTGCTGCACGGGGCCCTGCCCGAAAACGTCCTGGACACCTACCAGATCGAACGCCGGCACCACGCCCGCTCCATGATCAGGCTGGCGAAGGTGATCGGCACCGCGATGACAGCCGGCGGCCGCGTCGGCGACCTCGTCCGCCGCGCGGTGGCACCACGGCTGCACCTCGTACCCCGTCTCAGGGACCTGGCCGCGGACAGCGAGACACCCGCGCTGCACCGGTCGGCCCTGGTGGTGCGGCCGCGCCTTCGCCGCGGCCTCGCGGGCCGCCTCTGCCCGAACGCCATCCTCGACGACGAGCGCCGGTTCGACGACGTGGCCGCTGGCCGGTTCGCGATCGTCACGTCCACCACGCCGCCCGCCCGCCAACGGGCCGAGGTGGAAGGGCAGGGAGCGGTGCTCATTACCGTCCGCCCGGGAGACGAACTACACCGGTGGCTGACCAGAGGCCGCGTGAACGTGGCGCTCGTCCGGCCCGATGGCACCGTCCTCGACGCTGGCCCCCGGCTTTCGATGCTCTGCACCCACCTGCCTGTCGTCACCAGGATGTCCTGAACGTCGCGTACGCGGATCCGCGTCACCGTGGTGGGGTGTCGGCGGGGTTGAGGGAGAAGAAGTCCTCCTCTTCCTGCGTCAGGTGCAGGCGGAGCACGGCGTCCAACCCGTACAGGGCGGCCAGCAGGTCGGTCACCTCGTCGCGGCGCAGCCGGCCGTCCGGGTGCTGCGCCAGGTGGCCGCCGATCCGGTCCACCAACCGGCTGATCTCCACATGGGCCCGGCTCATCGTCGACGTCGCCTCCTCGCTGCCGAGCGGGCCGGCGAGCGATGGGTAGAGCTGCCGCTCCTCGGCCGCCTCGTGCGGTAGCACCTCGTCGACGAGCCGGCGGTGCACCTCGCGCAGCGCCGGTACGCACTCCGGTGCGTCCGGGCGGGTCGCCACCAGGTCGGCGGTGTCGCGCAGCCGGTCCAGCACGTCGCGGACGCCGGTGTGCTCGCCGGCGTACCGGTCGAGCAGTTCCCGGGTCCGCGGCGGGACGTCCCGGCGGCGCAGGCCGCCCCCGAGGGCGCGCAGCGCGTTGAGGATGACCAGCACGTCGATGCCCTCCTGGAGGAACGCGCCGGCGACCGGAGGCAGCCCACCGAGGGCCGCGACCAGCATGGCGAGGACGGCCAGGGCCATCCCGACGGTCGCGCTCTGCACCGCGATGCGGCGCGCGTACCGGGCGATCTCGACGGCGTCGGCGAGCCGGTCCAGCCGGTCCACGGTGAGCACCGCGTCCGCCACGTCGGCGGAGGCGGTCGCCCCGGTGGCGCCCATCGCCACGCCGACGTGCGCCTCGGCCAGGGCCGGCGCGTCGTTGACGCCGTCGCCGACCATCACGGTGACCGCCTGCCGGGACTCCGCCCGGACCCGGGCCACCTTCTCCTCGGGCGAGCACTGGGCGATCACGTCGTCCACGCCGACGGTCTGCGCCACCTGCCGGGCGGTCCGCGGCCGATCGCCGGTGACCATTACCAGCCGGGTCAGCCCCGCCTCCCGTAGCCGCCGCACCGTCCGCCGGGCGTCGGGGCGGACCGGGTCCTCCAGCAGGATCGCCCCGAGGGGTCGCCGGTCGTCGCTGACCCAGACGGTGGAGCGGCCGGCCAGTTCGGCGCGCTCGCGTACGCGGTGCGCCCACTCGGGCGGCTCGCCGGCGAGCTGGCCGACCCGGACCAGCCGCCCGTCCACCCGGCCGGTCACCCCGCGCCCCGGCTCCTCGGTGACGTCGACCGGCTCGGCGAGCGGCAGCCCCCGCTCGCGGGCCTGTCGGACCAGGGCGGTGGCCAGCACGTGCGGGGAGAGCTGCTCGACGGAGGCGGCCAGCCGCAGCACCTCGTCCCGGTCGCCGCCGGGCGCGACGACCGTCTCGGCGGCACGGGGACGGCCGGCGGTGAGCGTGCCGGTCTTGTCCAGCAGCAGGGTCCGGGCGCGGCCCAGCAGCTCCAGCGACCCGCCGTCGCGGACCAGCACCCCACGCCGGGCGACCCGGGACAGCCCGGAGACGATCGCGATCGGGGTGGCCAGCAGCAGCGGGCAGGGGGTGGCCACCACCAGGACCGCCACCGCCCGGAGGAACTGGCCGGTGAGCAGCCACGCCAGCCCGGCCAGCACCAGGGTGAACGGCACGAACGCGGCGGCGTACCGGTCGGCGAGCCGGACCATCGGGGCCTTGCGTGCGGTGGCCTCCTCGGCCAGCCGGACGATCCCGGCGTACGTGCTCTCCGCCGCGTTCTTGGTTGCCCGCAGCCCGAACCCGGCTCCGGCGTTGACCACGCCGCTGGCCACCTGCTCGCCGACGGCGCGGGTGACCAGCTGCGACTCGCCGGTGACCACCGACTCGTCCAGCGTCGCGGCCTCCTCCACGGTCCCGTCCACCGGCACCACGTCGCCGGGGCCGACCACCAGCCGGTCCCCCACCGCCACCCGGTCCAGCGGCACCACCTCGATACCGCCGTCCGGGCTACGCCGGCGCGCCTGCCGGGGCGCGCGTTCCAGCAGCACGCGCAGGTCGCGGGTGGCCCGGCGCTGGGCGTAGTGCTCCAACGCCTGGCCGGTGGCGACCATCACCGCGATCACCGCGCCGGCCAGGTACTCGCGGACCAGCAGCGTGCCGACCAGCGCCAGCACGGCGACCACGTCGACCCCGAACTGCCGGCGACGAAGCTGCCGCAGCGTCGACCAGACGGCCGGCACCAGCGCGACCAGGGTCACCGCCGCCCAGACCAGCTGGGCCGCGCCCGGCAGCCCGGCGAGCCACAACCCGGCACCGACCAGCACGGCCAGGGTGAGCAGGGTCAGCGGGGCCCACTGCCGCCAGTCCACCGGCTGCCGCCGCACCGACCGCTCCGGCACGCACTCGCGCGGTTCGGCTCCCACCAGCGGATCGTCTCAGCGACCCGGGTCGCCAGACAGGGCAACGAGGGCAATCGGTAACGGGTCGAAGGGCCCGGCGCGAGGGGCGAGTGCTGCTGCCGTCGGGAGGATCTCCATCGCCGAGCCGGCAAGCTGCCTATTTGCCCGTGAACCGCCCTGAAGCAGACGTACGTTTGCCTTTGGATCGGCGGTGCGCGAGGGATGGTGCGATGGGCGAGCCGCGGGAGGCGTTCGTCGAGTTGCAGGACCGTCTGCGCCGGCCGGGCACGGGGATGTTGGATCGGCTTCGGCGGGCGCAGGCCGCGGACGGGCGAGTCGATGCCGAGGATCTGGCGCGGGCGGCGGGCGAGTTCGGCTGGCCGGTGGCGGCCGTGACCGGTTCGGCGACGTACTACGCGGACTTCGCGGAGGGTCGCCGGGGCCGGCGGCACGTGCGGGTGTGCGAGGGAACCTCGTGCTTCGTGAGCAGCCGGGGCGAGCACATCGCGCGGCTGGAGCGGGCGCTGGGCGTGCGGCTGGGCGAACGTGCCGCGGACGGGTCGGTGTCGCTGCAAGGGGTGCGTTGTCTCGGGTACTGCTACGACTCGCCCGCCGTACTCGACGGGGAGCTACCAGCCAGTGGGGAGACTCTGGGCGGGCTGTTCGGTGACCCATTGGCCGCGCAGCGGCGGACGAGGCCCGGTTGGGTCGAGCCGTTGAAGATGCGGGCGGCCGACATACCGTACGTGAGCGCGGTCGATCGGCCAGTGGTGCTAGCCGGGCTGGTCGGCGGCGAGGAACCGTGGGCGGTGTGGCCCAGCGTGGTGGCGACCGGTTCACCGGAGAAGGTGATATCCGAGGTCGCCGCCTCGGGCTTGCGGGGGCGGGGCGGGGCCGGTTTCCCGGTGGCGAAGAAGTGGTCGATGACCGCCGGCGAACCCGCCCCCCGGTACGTGGTGGGCAACGGCGACGAGGGTGATCCCGGCTCGTACGGGGATCGGCTGCTGATGGAACGGGATCCGCATCGGATCCTGGAGGGCCTGGCGCTGGCCGGGTTCGCGGTGGGCGCGCGGCACGGGTTGATCCTCGTGCGCTCGGAGTACCCGACGGCCGCCGAGCGGCTGCGTGCCGCGGTGGTCGAGGCGCGGGAGGCCGGTCACCTGGGCGAGCGGGTGCACGGCTCGCCGGTCGACTTCGACGTGGAGATCGTGGTGGGCGCCGGCTCGTACGTGGCCGGGGAGGAGACGGCGTTGCTGCACGCCCTGGCCGGGCTGCGGGCGGCGGTGCGGGCACGCCCCCCGTACCCGACCAGCCACGGCTTCCTGGGACATCCGACCGCGGTCAACAACGTGGAGACGCTGGCGGCCGTACCGTGGATCGTCCGGCACGGCGGAGCCGCCTACGCACGGCTGGGCCACCCGGACGAGCCCGGCACCAAGCTGGTCTGCCTGAGCCAACGCTTCCGCCGACCCGGCGTGTACGAGGTGGAGTTCGGCGTGCCGCTGCGCCACCTGGTGGAGGAACTCGGTGGCGGGCTGCGCGAGCCGTACCGGCTACGCGCGGTGCAGGTCGGCGGACCGCTCGGCGGCTTCCTCACCCCCAACCAGCTCGACCTGCCGCTGCTGTCCGAACCGCTCGCGGAGGCCGGGGCCGCGTTGGGACACGCAAGCCTCGTCGCGGTCGACTCGACCGTGCCCGGCGTGGCGATCCTGCGACACGCGTGGGCGTTCGGGGCGGCGGAAAGTTGCGGAGCCTGCACACCCTGCCGGGTCGGTACCCGCCGCGGCCTCGAGCTGGTCGAGCGGATCCGGGAACCCGCGCAGGCCGCGGCGGCGCTCGCCGACCACCATCCCCTGCTCGAGGTTTTGGATGTGGCGAGCCTGTGCGCGTTCGGGCGTGGGGTGTCCTGCGCGGTGCGCAGCCTGCTGCGGGTGTACTCCGACGAACTGCACCACACGGCCCCCACCAGCAAGGGGGGCGAGTAGATGCGGTTGTCCGTCGACACCATCCGCGTCGAGGTGGCCTCGGGAGCCACCGTGCTGGACGCCGTGCGGGCGGCCGGGGCCGTGGTGCCGACCCTCTGCTACGACGAGCGGCTCACCCCGCAGGGATCGTGCCGGGTCTGCCTGGTCGGAATCCGGGGGCGGGCCATGCCGGCCTGCACCACACCCGCCGCCGACGGGATGGAGATACGGACCGGCGACGAAACCGCCCGCAGGTCGGCACAGCTCGCCCTGGAACTCCTCGTGTCCCAGCTGCCCGCGCGAGCGCTCGACATCCCCGCCGAGCGCAGCGAGCTGGTCCGCGCCTGCCAGCACTTCGGCCTGACCAGATCCCGGTTCGACGGTGCGACCCGGGATGCGGGCGCCGACCACTCCCACCCGTACGTGAAACTCGACCGGGACCTGTGCATCGCCTGCAGCCGGTGCGTAGGCATGTGCGCCGAGGTGCAGGGCACATTCGCGCTCTCCCTGGCCGGGCGCGGGTTCGAAACCGTCGTCGTGGCCGGCACCGGCGGCCCGTGGGTGACGTCCCCGTGCGTTGCCTGCGGCGGCTGCGTCGACACCTGCCCGAGCGGGGCGCTGTCCGAGCCGGGCCTGGCCGACCCGCGCCCCATCGGCAGGACGACCACCACCACCTGCGGCTACTGCGGGGTGGGCTGCAGCCTGCGGGTGCACGAACGCGACGGGTCCGTCGCCGCGATCACCCCGGCGCACGACGGACCGGTCAACCGCGGCCACGCCTGCGTCAAGGGCCGCTTCGCACACGCCTTCACGCGGTCCCGAGACCGGCTGACCACCCCACTGGTCCGCGACGGCGGCCGGGACTCGCCACTGCGGCCCGCGTCCTGGCAGGAGGCTCTCACCTTCGCGGCGACCCGGCTGGCAGCCATCCGCGACCGCCACGGGCCCGACGCCATCGGCATGATCTCCTCCGCGCGCGCGACCAACGAGGAGAACTACCTCGCCCAGAAATTCGCCCGCGCCGTGCTCGGCACCAACAACATCGACAACTGCTCCCGGCTGTGCCACGCCCCGTCCGCGGTCGGGCTGGCCGCCTCGTTCGGCCACGCCGGCGGCACCAACTCCGTCGACGACCTCGACCACACCGACTGCATCCTCATCGCCGGCGCGAACCCCACCGAGGCCCACCCGGTCATCGGCGCCCGGATCAAACAACTGGTGCTACGCGGCGCACGGCTCATCGTCATCGACCCCCGCCGCATCGACCTCGCCGAGATGGCCGACGTGCACGTCCAGGCCAGACCGGGATCCAACGTCGCCGTCTTCAACGGCATCGCCCGGGTGCTACTCGACGAGGGATACGCCGATCAGGACTTCCTCCGCTCCCGGGCCAGCGGGCTCGCCGAACTCACCGCGCTACTGGCCGACCATCCGCCCGACCGCGCGGCACGGCTCGCCGGCGTCGCGCCGGAGACACTGGTCGCGGCGGCCCGCCTCTACGGGGCGGCACGCCGCCCGGCGATCGTCTACGGCCTCGGCATCACCGAACACGCCCACGGCACCGACGGCGTACGCACCCTGGCAAACCTGGCCATCCTCAAGGGCGCGGTCGGCACCCCCGACTGTTGC
This sequence comes from Micromonospora thermarum, assembly GCF_012034245.1. Taxonomy (GTDB): domain Bacteria; phylum Actinomycetota; class Actinomycetes; order Mycobacteriales; family Micromonosporaceae; genus Micromonospora; species Micromonospora thermarum. Next base: position 95,926 of record NZ_JAATEO010000025.1, read on the forward strand.
GGCGTGCTCTCCATGCGTGGGCAGAACAACGTTCAGGGAGCCTCCGACATGGGCGCGCTGCCGGACATGCTGCCCGGCTACCAGCGCGTCACCGACGCGGGCGTGCGCGCCCGATTCAACCGAGCCTGGCGGGCGGAGGTGCCGGCCCGGCCCGGGCTCCGCATCCTGGACATGTTCGCCTCAGCCATCGCCGGCCGAGTGCGTGCGATGTACGTCATCGGCGAGGACATCGCGCAGACCGATCCGGACAGCGGCAACGTACGCCGGGCACTGGCCGCCTGCGACCTCGTCGTCAACCACGACGTGTTCCTCTCCACCACCGCTGAACACGCCGACGTGGTCTTCCCCGCGGTGCCCTTCCTCGAGAAGGACGGCACCTTCGTCAACTTCGACCGCCGAGTCCAACGGGTCCGCCCGGCGCTGGACCCACCCGGACAGGCCCGCAGCGACTTCGACATCCTGCACCTGCTCGCCCGCGCGATGGGCGCCGACCTCGGCTGCCCCACCCCCGCCGACGCGATGGCCGAATGCGCCACGCTGACCCCCACGTTCGCCGGCATCTCACACGCCCGACTCGACCGGGACGGACCACTGCACTGGCCCTGTCGCAGCCCCGACCAACCCGGCGAAGGGCGGCTCTACCTCGACTCGTTCGCCACGCCCGATGGCCGGGCCGCACTCGCCGCCCGGCCGTACCTGCCGCCCGGCGAGCAAGCCGACACCACCTTCCCGTACGTCCTGATCACCGGGCGCCGGCTGGTGCACTACAACAGCGGATCGATGAGCCGCCGCACCCCCAACCACCAGCTCCGCCCGCACGAAGTGCTCGACCTGCACCCGGACGACGCCGCGCGGCTCGGACTGGCCGACGGCGACCTCGTCGAGGTGACCAGCCGCCGGGCAACCGTCACCTACCCGGTCCACCTGACCGACACAGTGACCCCGGGCCAGCTGTTCACCACCTTCAGCTTCCCCGACACCCCCACCAACGCCCTCACCTCCGACGCCACCGACACCGACACCGGCTGCCCCGAATACAAGATCACCGCGGTCTCCCTGAGCCCGGTCAGAGCCGGACGCCGAGTCGAGAGTCGTCGTCGGACAGCCGACCGCCTTTGGAGGTGAGACGTGCGGGGCCGAGATCGGGATGTGCGGTCAGAGACGGTGCTGCGGGAAACCCGCGAGGCTTACGAGCGGCTGCGCACCTATTCCATCCTCGCGGTTCAAGCAGGCGCGGCAGCCGGTCTGTCCTGGTTCATCGCGGACGACGTGCTGCACAACTCGCAGGCGTTGTTCGCGCCCGCCGCCTCGATCGGCACGATCGCGGCAGCCCTCGGCAATCGGATCAGGCGCGCGGCGGAACTTGTCGCCGGGGTGATCGTGGGAGTGCTGACCGGTCAGTTGATCATCGAGGTCATCGGTTCAGGACCGATCCAAACCGCCCTGATCGTGGCATTCGCGATCTCGTCGGCAGCGGTGATCCGCGGGAGCGGCGCCGTCATGGTGCACGCCGGAAGCACCGCCGTATTGCTGGGAACGTTGTATGCGGAACAATCGGGTCTGGCTCTGGCGCGGACGGTCAACGGGTTGATCGGAGGGTTGACGGCCATCGTCGTGGCGCTGCTGATCCTGCCGGCCAACCCCGTACGCGTCGTACACCGCTCCGCCGGTCCGACGCTGGACATCTTCGCCCGTGATCTCACGGCCATCGCTCAGGCGCTGGCGCAGCGCGACGTTCAACAGGCCGAGGAGGCCTTGCAGCGCCTGGTTGCGGGAGAGGAGGAAAGAAACAAGTCGATCGAGATGGTGGCCGCGGCGGCGGAGATCGCGGTTCTGTCACCCTGGCGGTGGCGACGACTGAAGACCCTGCGCCAGTACCAGCAGGCCTCCCAACACCTGCAATTCGCCTACTCCCACAGCCGCGAACTGGCGCACTGGGCCGTGTCGGCGGTACGGCACCGTGAACCGGTACCGGCCAGCCTTCCAGCGTCGATCGAGCACCTCGGCCAAGCGGTGAGGCTGCTACATCGCGACTTCGTCGCCCGTCGAGAGCCCCACCTCGCGCGTGCGCGGGCGCAACAGGCCATCGAGGAAGTCAACCGTGCCTGCGCCGAACACGTCGGCTTCCGCGGGATGGTCCTCGTTTCGCGGCTGCGACTTGCCATCAGCGAGATGCTTCAAGCATCCGGAGCGCCGAAGGCAGAGGCGAATCAGCAGTCGGGATTGGCAGCCGACGCGGGCTAGACCAGCCATCCATGCCGAGCATGGGGTTCGGCGAGGCCCGGGAATCGGGCGCCTGGAGGCCAGTGTTCCGGCGCGTCGGGCCAGTCGTTGCCGAACAGCACGAGGCGGTGGGTGAGCCAGTCCGACACGTCCGGCCGGCCGGCGCCGCAGTGGCCGATCACAGGCGTGGGCCGCGGGCGACGAAGACGATGCTTGACGTGCCCCGCGCGGTGTCAATCTGGTAGAGGTAGCAGCCCGGCGCCCGCAGCCGGGTGTAGCTCGGGTAATCCTTCCACCCGCCGGACAGCCCCTGGTACGTGTCAACATCGATACGCAGCTCCGGTATGGCGGGATCCTCAAAGGCGAGTGCGTCGGGGCCGTCGATCCGCTTGCCGTGGATCAGCACCAAGCCCGTCACGGTCGGGTCGACCGCCCAGAGCACCTTCGCCCCGCCCCAGGCTTTGTCTCTCCAGTTCTGCGGGTCGCGGTAGTCGAGTACGGCGCCTGGGCCGAGGCCGGCCGGCCTGGCCGGGCCACCAGCAGAGCCGCAGCGAGCCACGGCGCCACCGGCGGCCACGCCCTGCCAGTCGGCGGTCCCGCCGCCCGAGCAGTGCAGCAGTGACTGCGTACGCGGCGATGTTGGTCACCGTGTAACCGGTGAGGTACACGAGCAACGAGGGCAGGGCGAGGTACTGCGGCCGGCCGCGACGTACGAGCAGGAAGCCGACCTGGCTGACGATGGACGCTTGCCACGGCCGCCGCCGCCACCACGACCGGCCACGGTGTGGTCGCCGGCAGCACGCCGACGAACCGGTAGAGCGCCACGAGCGCGCCGATCTTCGGCACGGTCGTCAAGAACGTCGCCGCGAGAGCGGTCGAGCCTTGGGGTCGTGTCCGGCACCCAGAAGTGCGCCGGTACCCCGCCGGCCTTTGAACAACAGCCCGGCGATGACGGCGGCGGCGACGGACGGGTTGCGCCTCCACGCGTCACCGCCCACCGAATGGATGAGGTCAGCCCATGTCGGGGCGCACCGACGCCGGTGCGGCTTAACGTGCGGAGGTGAAGAGCCTGCGTCTGCCCCGCCGGCTGCTGCTCGCCGGAACGGGCTCGGCCGCAGTCGCCGCACTGACCGGTTGCCAGTCCAGGGCGGCCACCTCGCCGACGTCCCGCCCGACGACGCCGTCACCCGGACAGCCTGCGGGAGATGAGACCGCGCTGCGGCGCAAGGTGGCAAGCCTGCTCGTCGTCGGCTTCCGCGGTGAGCGGGTGACCGACCAGGATTGGATCATCAAGGCGGTCAGGGACGGTCTTGGCGGGGTAATCCTGTTCGATCGGGACCTGGAGACGGAGTCGGTGCGCAACATCCGCTCACCCGGCCAGGTCACCGCCCTGGTGAAGGCCCTGAAAGCGGCCTCTCCGGGTCGGCTCATCGTCTCGATCGACCAGGAAGGCGGCCGCACCTCCCGACTCAACCCCAGCAACGGCTTCCCGGCGACCAAGTCGCAGGCCGAGATCGGCGCCCAGAACTCCACAGCCGCGACGCGGGACTGGGCCCGAGGGTTGGTGGACGGCCTCACCAGCATCGGCGTCAACCTCAACTACGCGCCGGTCGTCGACCTGAACGTCAACCCTGAGAGCCGGGCCATCGGCAAACTCGACCGCAGCTTCTCCGCCAACCCCGACGTGGTGGTCAGCAACGCAAGCGAGGAGATCCGCGTTCACCGAGCCGCGGGCGTCAAGACCTCACTCAAGCATTTCCCCGGCTCGGGCAGTGCCGCCGGGAACACCGACTTCGAGGTCGTCGATGTCGGCTCCACCTGGCAGCGACGGGAACTGGAACCGTTCCAACGACTGATCCGGGCCGGGCTCGCGGACTCGGTCATGGCCGCCCACGTGCTCAACAGGCAGCTCGACGCCACTTATCCGGCGTCACTGTCTCCCGCGGTCGTGACGGATCTGCTCCGGGGCAGGCTCGGATGGCAGGGGCCGGTCGTCAGCGACGACATGCAGGCGGTCGCGATCACCCGCCGCTACGGCTCGGAAGAGGCAGTCGGGCTGGCGTTGCGGGCCGGCCTCGACCTTCTCGTCTTCGCCAATCAGCAGGTGTACGACCCGGACGTCGTCGACAAGACGCTGGACACCGTGGTCGGGCTGGTCCGTTCCGGACGGCTGACCGAGGCGCGCATCGACCAGTCCGTCGCCCGAGTCGACACCCTCCGCCCGAAACGCTGACGATCAGCGGAGGACTGCGACTCAGCGAACATCGACAGCGTCAGTAGGGGTGACCTGCCGGCCGCACGTCGCGCTCCGGACTGCTTCCCCCTCAGAGGGACCGGCCGGGATGGCGATCAGAGTGCATAGGGCCGCCGACGAGGACGCCTCGGTTGTCAGAATCGACGCGTGGTGGGGCGGGGTCCTCGCCCCGCTGCTGTCGGTGCCCGCCAACGCGCTACCCGAATCTGGGACCTCGCCTACCCCGCGGCCCGTCTCGGTACGGCGACACGACACGACCGGCCCCACCAAGTGGCGGGCCGGTCGCGCGGACGCCGGGTCAGCCGACGCGGACGGACGGGGCGGGCGCCGGCGACCCACCGGCCACCGCGCCCGGATGTGGCACCTGGGTCGGGGCGGGCCGGAGGCCGGCCGGCACCGGCAACGCGCTGCCCTTGACGAACTCGTCCCAGCTGACGTTCCAGGCCGTCCAGCCGCTACCTTCGGTCAACTGGACCTCGGTGCCCTTGAAGGTGACCAGGTCGCCGACCCGGGTGATGCCCATCAGCCAGTCCGCGGCGGCCGCGGAGATGTTGGTGCAGCCGTGCGAGACGTTGATCTTACCTTGATCGCCCTCCGACCACGGCGCCCCGTGGATGAACTCCCCGCCCCAGGTGAGGCGCTGAGCGTCCTCGACGTCCACCACGTAGCCGCCGTTCGGCTCGCCCCGGGTGTCGAACGTCGTGTACTGATACTTCTCCATGCCATCCTGCCGCTGGAGGTCGGAGTGCTCGGCTTGCCGAGGCTGACCGGGATCTTCCGGATCAGCTTGCCGTCCCGCAGGACCGACATCTGTTTGGTGGCGTTGTCGACCTCCAGCGCCACCTGGCGGCCGATCTTGGAGGTGGCCGTCCGGTCGGCGTCGCCCACGTGCTCCTTGCCGATCGGCAGCCCCTCCAATGCCGACCGGACGCTGATGGTGGTGCCGGGGCGCCAGAAATCGGGGGCGCGGTAATACACCTGGGAACCGTCGGACACCCAGGACCAGGTACCCGGCTGCGGCGGATTCGTCTTCACGAACAAACGGCGCTGCACATCTGCTCTGGCCTCTTTAGGAATGGGCGGGTCGAAGGCGACCGTTACGGGCATCGCCGTGCCGTACGTCTGGTTGCCCCTGAAATACAACGTGCTGGTGATCGCCGGCTTCGTCGGCTTCTGCATGGTCGTGAAGGTGGTCTTGCGGGTGGTGGTCCTCCCCTTGTCGCCGGTCGCGGTCACCTCGGCGGTGTAGGTCCGCTTCGGCTTCAGCGGCGCGCTCGGCACCCACGCCGATCCGTCCTCCCGCGGCTCCGCCTTGACCTCAGCCCCCTTATCATCAGTGATCCGAACGCCGGTGATCCGGCCGCC
>NZ_JAATEO010000026.1 GCF_012034245.1 Micromonospora thermarum
CCCCCGCCACGATTCCACCCCCGCGATGCCCCCGATCACACCCCCAAACCGGACGCCCGGCGCCAGAGGGTTACCCCCCAGCCGGACATACCGCCCAACCAGCGCAGGTGGCGCACCGAGGTCATGGAACGATTTCGGCCTTTCAGGGGCCATTTCCCTCCAAGATGTCGCCCGGATACGGGGCTGAGCCGGCGCGGCCGGGCGGACCAGGAGCAGGTCAGGGGTGTGGCCCGCCGTGACCGGCGCAGGGATCAAGCCTGACCGCCCAGAGCCGGGCACGGCGGGCCACACCCCCAACCGCAACCACCCAGGAAGACCCAAGCGACCCACACCACAGCGGCAGAGCCGCTACGTCAGGTCACACGCGTCCAGGGACTTCTCGTACCCCCGGAAGAACGCTCCGGTGCGCTGCTCGGGGGTGCCGTGCGACCCCTCGGCGAACCACGGCTGGTCCGGGGCGTCGCCGACGGCGAGCAGCCCTTCCCGGAACTCCTCCAAATCGCCGTCGTCGAGGCGCAGGGTCCCCGACCGTACGGAGTCGCCGAGGAACGCGCCGGCCATGCAGTCGGCCTGTAGTTCCTGCTGGATGGTGAAGTTGTAGCGGATGCCGAGGCGGGTCTGGATGCCGTGGGCGTACTCGTGGCCGAGCAGGTAGAACACGAACGCGTCGCCGATCTGCCGGAAGGCCCCGAAGGACCAGTTGACGTCGTACGCGATGTAGTCGCTGGCCGAGCAGTAGACCGCGTTGTTGCGGGGGATCTCCTGCCCGCCGCAGCTCACCTCGCCGCTGCGCCGGTACGGGATGACCCGGCGGATCGGCTGGAACCCCTGCCCCGAGGCGCGGAACTGCGTCGCCCAGTACCGCTCGGCGATGCTGCGTGCGTCGGCGACGTCCTGCTGGAACTCCTCGACGCTGGTCGTACCGTCGGCGCGGGTGGACTCGGCACCGGGCGTACCCGATGATGCGGGCCGTTCGGGCGGCGGCGCTCCCCCGGGTTCGGACGTTCCCCCCACCACGCAGCCGGCCGCCGTCACCAGGGCCACCGTCAGGCCCACCAGCGAGGCACCGGGCCGTCGTCCCGTCCGCGTCGTCACTGCGCCCTCCCGGCCGTCGGCGATGCGGCGTGCAGTACCCCGGCGGTACGCCCGTCATGCCGATCGGAGGTATCTACGCCCCGGGCACCCGGACGGTTCAGCCGGCCGCCACCAGCGCCGAACGGCGCCGGCCTGCGGCCCGGGTGCCGTACGCTCGGCGACCACCGCCTCCGATGTTCGAACCCACCACCATGGGACCGCTGTGGGTTCCGGTGAACTCCACCTCGCCCGCGACCGCACCGTCATCCTCGTCCACGACGCGGCTGGTACGGCGAACGCGCATGTCCGGCAGTGCGTCCAGCCATGCCCGTACGTATTCACGCGCGCCCTCCTTGGTGGTCACGGGCGCGCCGATCGTGGTGTCGCGAAGCACGAGATCATCGGCGAGCAGGCCGACGAAGGCATCGAGACGGTGGATGTCCCATGCATCGAGCCGGGCGTCATCCAACCTCTTGAGGGCTTCCCTGTCGATCACGCACCTCCAGCTGGCAACCTCGCCTCCTGGTCCATCCTGCCCGGGCACCGCCGCCCAGCCGTATCGATCGTTCCGTACCCGACCACGGCGGTGACACGGACCGGTTACGAAGTCGACCAGCACAACCTCCGGATCCTCCCGTGACATGGCCGAATCGCAGGTAGCGTCCGGCGGTAGGAACAAGGCGGCAGGAGTCCCTCCCGGTTCTCGGTCACGCGTGCGTTGATCGCGGCCTTGGTGGCCGAGAGTTGGCGGGAGGTTCCCACGGTCGCGACAGACCAGCGGACGCGAAGCAGCGGCACATTCCCACCGATGGCCGGAGGATCCACATGAGCGGCACCGACACCTCGACGGAGACGCAGGAAGTGGGAACCGTCGACATGAAGCTCGAGGTCGTGACGTTGCCCGTCACCGATGTCGATCGGGCGAAGAGCTTCTACCAGAGCCTCGGCTGGCGACTCGACATCGACTTCGCCTTCAGCGAGGACGTCCGAGCGGTCCAGTTCACGCCCCCTCGCTCGGCCTGCTCGATCGCCTTCGGGAAGGGCCTCACCACAGCCGAGCCGGGCTCCGCGAAGCGCCTGGAGCTGGTGGTCTCCGACATCGAGGAGGCGCGTGAGGATCTCGTCCGCCGCGGCGTCGACGTCAGCGACGTGTTCCACCGGGACGGGGCGAATTTTCTTCCCGGCCCGGATCCGCAACGTCGCTCCTACCTGTCGCATGCCTCGTTCAGCGACCCGGACGGCAACGAGTGGCTGCTTCAGGAGGTCACGACCCGGCTCCCGGGTCGGGAGTGGGACGACTGACCATGGATATCGCCACGCTCGCAACGCTGCTGCACGAGACAGCCGAACGTCACGGCCCGTTCGAGGCGGCCGCGCCACCACACGACTGGTGGGACTGGTACGCCGCGTACCTGCATGCCCGCGAAGAGGGAAGCACGCCGGACGAGGCCTCCGCGGCCGCCGCGCGCTACATGGCGGACGTCAAGCACGTCGACGTGACATCCGATTGACGTGATCATCGAGGCCGAGGCGCGAGCAAACGGTCAGGCCCGGGGAACGGCGTCATGGCCAGCGAGACAGCAACCGCAGAACTGACCTGGATCCCACGCGGCCGGGGCGTCTCTCGACGTCGTGGACCAGAGGTTCGCGAGTCATCTACAGTCGGCCTATGGATGCCGGCGCCATCATCGAGTTTGCTCTGATGGTGTTCGCAGTCCCTAGCTGCCTCTTTCTCCTTGCCGTCCTCACGGCCTGGTGGAAGCAGAAGAACTGAGCCACGATGCGCTGCGCACGACCTACAGCATGAGAGCCGTCGTCGGTTAGCCCTCGGTGCCTCCTACTTGGCGTTGGCCTGTCGGCCGCCCGGACCTGGTCTTCGTCGACGACGCGCTCGTGCCTGCGGTGCCGGTTGGCCACGGGGCTCGCGTCGGTGGCGCCAGGTAGTTTGCCGAGAGTGAGCATGTGGATCTACTTTCAAGGGCTCGAATCTTCCGAGCTGCCCGTGCGCCCGGCGGGTTTCGACGCCCTGTTCGATGTGGAGTTCGACGAGCTACGCCGGCGGGTCCGCGCAGGTGACGCAGTATGGCTGGAGGCCGGCTTCTTCCAACTTGACGAGATCTACCTGCTCCAGTCGCACCTGGGCCGTGACCGGGAGCTCCCCATCTTCGAAGGTCGGCACATACCGGACCCCGGCGGCGGCCCGGGCCACGTGGCGCTCGACCCGCCGGAGGTGGCACGCACGGCGGCGTATCTGGAGAGAGTTTCGTTCCCGGACCAGTGGCAGGAGTGGCGGCAACTGCCCTCGTCCGAGTCGGATGAGGAGCTGCGGGAGCGCCTGGCTCAGTACCACGACGACCTACGGGCCTTCTACGCCAGGTCCGCGGAGCAGGGCTCGGCGGTGGTCAAGCACTTCTCGTTCTGACCCGCTCTGGACGCCTCCCGAAGGGCGTAGGCGGGTGATCGGAGGGTGATTGCGCAGCTCAAGGCCCGGTGACGGCGTCACTTGGCGTTGAAGTAGCTCGCCTCCGGGTGGTGGACGACGATCGCGTCGGTGGCCTGCTCCGGGACGAGCTGGAACTCCTCGGACAGCTGCACGCCGATCCGGTCCGCCCCCAGCAGGTCCACGATCTTGGCGCGGTCCTCCAGGTCGGGGCAGGCCGGGTAGCCGAACGCGTACCGGCAGCCGCGGTAGTCGGTGCGCAGCAGGCCGGCCAGGTCCGCCGGGTCGTCGTCGGCCACCGTACGCCCGCCGGGCAGGGTCAGCTCGGCGCGGATCCGCCGGTGCCAGTACTCCGCGAGGGCCTCGGTGAGCTGCACGGACAGGCCGTGCACCTCCAGGTAGTCGCGGTACTCGTTGCGGGCGAACAGCTTCGCCGTGTACTCGCTGATCGGCTGGCCCACGGTGACCAGCTGCAACGCCACCACGTCCAGCTCCTCGCCGCGGGGGCGGAAGAAGTCGGCCAGGCAGAGCCGTCGCTCCTGCCGCTGCCGGGGGAACGAGAACCGGGCCCGCTCGGAGTGGCCGTTCTCGTCCAGCACCACCAGGTCGTTGCCCTCGGAGTACGCCGGGAAGTAGCCGTACACGACGGCCGCTTCGAGGACCTGGTCGGAGATGAGCCGGTCCAGCCAGTAGCGCAGCCGCGGCCGGCCCTCGGTCTCCACCAGCTCCTCGTAGGACGGTCCCTGGCCGCCCCGCGCGCCACGCAGCCCCCACTGCCCGAGGAACGTGGCCCGCTCGTCGAGCAGCGCCGCGTAGTCGGCCAGCGGAACGCCCTTGACCACCCGGGTGCCGAAGAACGGCGGGGTGGGCAGCTCCACGTCGACCGCCACGTCGGAGCGGACCGACGAGTCGTTCAGCTCCGGCAGGGACTCGGTGACCACCGCTCGCTGCCGCTCCCGGCGGGCCCGGCGGGCCGCAAGGGCGGCCTCCCGCTCGGCGTCGACCACGGGCGCGCCACCGCGCTTCGCGGTCATTACCCGGTCCATCAGGGACAGCCCCTCGAACGCGTCCCGCGCGTAGTGCACCTGCCCGGGGAACATCGACCGCAGGTCGTCCTCGACGTACGCCCGGGTCAGCGCCGCCCCGCCGAGCAGGACCGGCCAGCGCTCCGCGACCCCGCGCGACGCCATCTCGGCCAGGTTCTCCTTCATGATGACCGTGCTCTTGACCAGCAGCCCGGACATGCCGATCGCGTCGGCGCGGTGCTGCTCGGCGGCGTCGAGGATGGCGTTGATCGGCTGCTTGATGCCGATGTTCACCACCTCGTAGCCGTTGTTGGACAGGATGATGTCCACCAGGTTCTTGCCGATGTCGTGCACGTCGCCCTTCACCGTGGCGAGCACGATGCGGCCCTTGCCGCCGTCGTCGGCCTTCTCCATGTGCGGTTCCAGGTACGCCACCGCGGTCTTCATCACCTCGGCGGACTGGAGCACGAACGGAAGCTGCATCTGGCCGGAGCCGAACAGCTCACCGACGACCTTCATCCCGTCCAGCAGGATGTCGTTGATGATGGACAGCGGCGTCCGGCCCTCGGCCATGGCCGTGTCCAGGTCGGCCTCCAGGCCGTTGCGCTCCCCGTCGATGATCCGCCGCTTGAGCCGCTCGTTCAGCGGTAGCGCCGCCAGCTCCTCCGCCCGGGTGGCGCGCGCCGACGCGGCGTCGACCCCCTCGAACAGCTCGATGAAGCGCTGCACCGGGTCGTACCCCTCGCGACGCCGGTCGTACACCAGGTCGAGCGCGACCTCCCGCTGCTCCTCGGGGATCTTCGACATCGGCAGGATCTTGCTGGCGTGCACGATCGCCGAGGTGAGCCCGGCCTGCACGCACTCGTGCAGGAACACCGAGTTGAGCACCTGCCGCGCCGCCGGGTTGAGGCCGAACGAGACGTTGGAGATGCCCAGCGTGAAGTTCACCCCCGGGTACCGGGTGGCGATCTCCCGGATGGCCTCGATCGTCTCGATGCCGTCGCGGCGGGTCTCCTCCTGCCCGGTGGCGATCGGGAAGGTCAGCGCGTCGATGAGGATGTCGGACCGCGACATGCCCCAGCGGCCGGTCAGATCCTCGATCAGCCGTGAGGCGACGCGGACCTTCCACTCCCGGGTGCGGGCCTGGCCCTCCTCGTCGATGAGCAGCGCGACCACGGCGGCCCCGTGCTCCTTGACCACCGGCATCACCCGCGCGTAGCGGGAGTCGGGGCCGTCGCCGTCCTCGAAGTTCACCGAGTTGACCACGCACCGGCCGCCGAGCATCTCCAGCCCGGCCTCGACCACCGCCGGCTCGGTCGAGTCGAGCATGATCGGCAGGGTGGAGGCGGTCGCGAACCGGCCGGCCAGCTCGCGCATGTCCTGCGTGCCGTCGCGACCCACGTAGTCGACGCAGAGGTCCAGCAGGTGCGAGCCGTCCCGGGCCTGGCTGCGGGCGATCTCCACGCACGCCTGCCAGTCACCGGCGATCATCGCCTCGCGGAACGCCTTGGAGCCGTTCGCGTTGGTGCGCTCCCCCACCATCAGCACGCTGGCGTCCTGGGCGAACGGCACGTGGTGGTAGATCGACGAGACACCCGGTTCCGGCCGCGGCTCCCGCGCCACCGGCGTACGGCCGCGCAGCCGCTCCACGAGGACCCGGATGTGCTCCGGTGTGCTGCCGCAGCAGCCGCCGACCAGCGAGACGCCGAAGTCGGCGACGAACCGTTCCAGGGCGTCGGCCATCTCGACGGGGGTCAGCGGGAAGTACGCGCCCTCCGAGGTCAGCACCGGCAGGCCGGCGTTCGGCATCACCGACAGCGGAACCCGGGCGTGCTGCGACAGGTAGCGCAGGTGCTCGCCCATCTCGGCCGGGCCGGTCGAGCAGTTGAGGCCGATCAGGTTCACGCCGAGCGGCTCGATCGCGGTCAGCGCCGCGCCGATCTCGCTGCCCAGCAACATGGTGCCGGTGGTCTCGACGGCGACGTGGCAGATGATCGGCACCTGCCGGCCCAGCTCCGCCATCGCCCGCTTCGAGCCGACCACCGCCGCCTTGACCTGGAGCAGGTCCTGGCAGGTCTCGACGATCAGCGCGTCCGACCCGCCGGCGATCAGACCGGCGGCGTTCTCCTGGTACGCGTCGCGCAACGCCGCGTACGCGGCGTGGCCGAGGGTGGGCAGCTTCGTGCCGGGGCCGATCGAGCCGAGGACGAACCGGGGCTGTTCCGGCGTGGCGTACGCGTCGGCGGCCTCGCGGGCCAGCCGGGCGCCCGCCTCGGACAGCTCGCGGATGCGCCCCTCGATGCCGTACTCGGCGAGGTTCGGCAGGTTCGCGCCGAAGGTGTTGGTCTCCACGCAGTCCGCGCCCGCGGCCAGGTACGCCTCGTGCACCCCGCGGACGACGTCCGGCCTGGTCACGTTGAGGATCTCGTTGCAGCCCTCAAGGCCGTCGAAGTCGTCGAGGGTCAGGTCCGCCGCGTGGAGCATCGTCCCCATCGCCCCGTCAGCGATCAGGATCCGGTCCGCCAGCGCGTCGAGCAAAGAGATCCGCACAGGTTCAGGTTAGTGGGAGTGGTCGCGGCGTGGTCGACCCCGGCTCGCCGGTCCCACATTCTGTCACCGGGATCACCCGGGCCGGCTCACCATGCTATGACCGGCCGGCGGCGGGCACGACCGGCGCGGCCGACGGGCCGGGTCCCGTCCCGGCACGTAGGCTGACGGACGTGAGGGACTACAGCGACACCACCGTGCACGGCGGGCGGCCGGCCGGACACCACCCCGGCGCCGTCCCCGACGAGCAGGGCGAGGTGACGGCATGACCGAGTTCGACGGACTGCCGGTGCTGCGGTCCCCCGTGGCCATCGCCGCCTTCGAGGGCTGGAATGACGCCGCCGACGCCTCGACCGCGGCCGTCGAGCACCTCGAGCAGGTGTGGCAGGCCAGGCCGGTCACCGAGCTCGACCCGGAGGACTTCTACGACTTCCAGGTCAGCCGTCCCACCATCACCATGTCCGACGGGGAGACCCGCCGGGTGGAGTGGCCGACCACCCGCTTCATGGTCGCCAGCCCGGCCGGCACCGAACGGGACGTGGTGCTGATCCGGGGCATCGAGCCGAGCATGCGCTGGCGCACCTTCTGCGAGCAGGTGCTGGAGATCTGCCACAGCCTGGAGGTCGAGCGGGTGGTCCTGCTCGGCGCGCTGCTGGCCGACGTGCCGTACACCCGACCGCTGCCGATCAGCGGCAGCGCCTCCGACAAGGACGCCGCCGAGCGCTACCAGCTCACGCCGACCCGCTACGACGGCCCGACCGGCATCGTCGGGGTGCTGCACGACGCGTGCACCCGCGCCGAGGTGGACGCGGTGTCGTTCTGGGTGCACGTGCCGCACTACGCCAACAACCCGCCCTGCCCCAAGGCCACCCTCGCCCTGCTGCACCGCGTCGAGGAGGTGCTCGACCTGCCGGTGCCGATGGCCGACCTCGCCGAGGAGGCCGCGGAGTGGGAGCAGCGGGTGCGCAGCGCGGCCGAGCAGGACGCCGAGCTCGGCGAGTACGTCCGCGAGCTGGAGGAGCGGGTCGGCGACGCCGGCATCACCCCGCTGACCGGGGACGAGATCGCCCAGGAGTTCGAGAAGTACCTGCGCCGCCGTGGCGGCTCCGCCGGTCCCACCGCCGGCTCCTGGTGACGTCCGTCCGCTGACCGGGCCCCGGATCCGTCCTGGGGCCCGGCTCGCTTCGTGCCCTGGTTCGCTCTGCACTGCTCCCCCGCGTGTCAGGGGTGGCGCGCGCCACACCGCGTAGGGCATCCTAGGAACCTAGCTGTGATCGAGGAGGCGGGTGTGCAGATCAACCCCGGCGCGGCCGAGTTCCCGCACCGGCAGATCGCCGCGCAGCTCAAGGCCCAGGTGCGCCGCGGCGACTGGGGGCCGGGCGAGCGGCTGCCGTCCATCCCGGCCATCGCCGAGATGTTCGGCGTCGCGAAGCAGACCGTGCAGCGCGCCGTCGACCAGTTGCGGGTCGAGGGCATCCTGATCACCAAACCCGGCTCCGGTACGTACGTCCGCGGCACCCGGCGCCGCCTCAACCGCCTCTCCCGGGGCCGGTACGGCGGCTTCCGCGGCTACCACACCGACCTGGCTGCCCGGTACCGCCAGCAGCTCCTCTCCGTCGGCCGGGCCCCCGCCCCGCCCGAGGTTGCCGACGCGTTCGGGGTCGCCGACGGCACCGACCTGCTCTGCCGGCGGCACCTGGTCCGCACCGAGGACTCCCCGGTCGAGGTCGGCGCCTCCTGGTTCCTGCCCGCCGACACCGCCGGCACCTCGCTGGAGCGGGCCGAGGCGTTCGGCCGGCCGCTCTACCAGGAGGCCGAGGAGGCGACCGGCCGGCGGTACGTCACCGCCACCGACACGATCAGCGCCCGCCAGCCCAGCCGGGAGGAGGCGGAGATCCTCCAGATCCGCCCCGACACGCCGGTCCTGCACCTGCTGCACGTCGCGTACGACGGGCACCGCAAACCGATCGAGGTCGCCCAGGCCACCTGGCCCGGCCCGGTCACCACCCTGACCGAGGAGTACCGCGTCCCCGCCCCCACCGCCGACCCCGACCCGGACCCCGGCCTGGTCCTGGGCTGACTCACCCCTCCCCGCCCGCGATCTTGCAGTTTCTGCCCCGACAGACCGGGACACAAGCCGCGAATCGAAGGCCGAAAGTGCAAGATCGACGAGGAGGGCGGGACGGAAGGGGAGGGCGGGTTAGAGGCGGATGCCGAGGAGGGCGTCCACGGTGGCCGTGAACAGGGCCGGCGCCTCCGGGTCGTCGCCGGTGCCGGCGAGCGCCTGGTCGGCCCAGGCGTCGGCCAGCGCGAGCGCGCCGGGGGTGTCGAGATCGTCGGCGAGGCGCTCGCGTACCCCGGCGAGGAAGGCCGCGCCGGACGGCCCGGACGGCGCGGCACCGGCCCGCCGCCAGCGAGCCAGCCGCTCCTGCGCGGCGGTCAGCAGGTCGTCGGTCCACGAGCGGTCGGTGCGGTAGTGCCCGCTCATCAGGGCCAGCCGGACCGCCATCGGATCCACCTTGTCGGCCCGCAGCCGGGACACGAAGACCAGGTTGCCGCGGGACTTCGACATCTTCTCGCCGTCCAGGCCGATCATGCCCGCGTGCACGTAGTGCCCGGCGAACGGCGCCTGGCCGGTCAGCCGCTCGGCGTGCGCCGCGGAGCACTCGTGGTGCGGGAAGAGCAGGTCGTTGCCGCCGCCCTGCACGTCGATCCGGTCGCCGAGCAGGTTGAGCGCGATGACCGCGCACTCGATGTGCCAGCCGGGACGGCCCGGACCCAGGTCACCGCCGGGCCAGGACGGTTCGTCCTCCCGGGCGCCGCGCCACAGCAGCGGGTCCAACGCGTCGCGCTTGCCGGCCCGGTCCGGGTCACCGCCGCGCTCCGGGAAGATCTCCAGCATCTGCTCGCGGGTCAGGTTGGACTCGTACCCGAAGCGGGGCGCGGCGGAGATGTCGAAGTAGACGTCGCCGGTGCCGTCGTCCAGCCGGTACGCGGCGCCCTCCTTGAGCAGCACGAGGACCTTCTCGGCGATGTCCGGGATCGACTCCACCGCACCGACGTAGTGCGCCGGCGGGATGATCCGCAGCGCCTCCATGTCCTCCCGGAACAGGGCGGTCTCCCGCATCGCCAGGACCTTCCAGTCCTCGCCGTCCCGGGCCGCCCGCTCCAGCAGCGGATCGTCGATGTCGGTGACGTTCTGCACGTACGTCACGTCGAGCCCGGCGTCCCGCCACACCCGCTGCGCCAGGTCGAAGGTGATCATCGTGGCGGCGTGGCCGAGGTGGGTGGCGTCGTACGGGGTGATGCCGCAGACGTACATCGTGCCCGCGCCGGTCGGGGTGCTGGGCGCCGCGCCCTGCCGCGCCGAGTCGAACAACGACAGCGGGCCGCCCCTGCCGGGCAGCCGTGGCACCTCATGCCCCACCCAAGACTCCATGACCGCCAGCCTAACCAGCCGCCGGGCGGCCCCGGGCCGCGCCACCGGTGATCAACGTGACAGTCGCTCACATGGGCGGCCAGGGCACCGCCGGCCAGTCCTGCGGCGGCTGCGGGAACCGGCCGGTGGCACGCAACCGCTCGATCCGCGCCGCCAGCTCGGCGATCTCGCCGAGGGTGAGGTGCTCGCCCAACTCCTCGCCGAGATCACCGGCGACCCGGCCGGCGAGCGCGTCGAGCATCTCCACCGCGTCCGGCGGCAGCGCGCGGCCGGCCCAGCCCCACAGGACCGTCCGCAGCTTCTCCTCCACGTGGAAGCTCACGCCGTGGTCCACGCCGTAGATCCGGTCGTCCGGGCCGAGCACCACGTGGCCGCCCTTCCGGTCGGCGTTGTTGATGACCGCGTCGAGCACGGCGAGCCGGGCCAGCCGCGGGTCGTCGGCGTGCGCGAGGGCGTACGGGGTGCCGTCGTCGTCCCGGGCGGCGGCGATCGGGAACCAGCGGGGCGGCAGCGCGTCGACCGGCACGAACCCGACCAGCGGCTCCCCCTCGGCCGGCTCGTCGATCCAGAGCTGGCAGGAACCGGGGCCCAGCGGGCCGTCCCGGAGCACCGTCGGCGGCACCAGGTCCCACCCGGTGGCGCGGGACACCAGGTACGCGGCGACCTCCCGGCCGGCGAGGGTGCCGTCGGGGAAGTCCCAGAGCGGCCGCTCGCCCCGGACCGGCTTGTAGACGCAGCGGGCGCTCACCCCGTCCAGGGTCAGCACGCCCCGCAGCGTGGTGTTCGACGCGTCCACCAGCCGGCCCTCCAGGTCGAGCGTGCCGTCCCGGAGCAACCGGAGCGCGGCGTCGCCGTCCTGGCGGGGTTGCAGGTCGGACGAGGTCACCGGTGGTAACCGTTGTGGCGCGGGCAGAGGTGACCCGCGGGGTCGAGCGGCTGGCCGCACAGCGGGCAGGGCGGACGGCCGGCGTTGACCACCCGCCGGGCGCGTTCGATGAACTGGCGGGTCGCCTCCGGGGTCAGCCGCACCCGGAGCCGGTCCAGGTCGTCGTCCGGCTCGTCGTCGTCGGACTCCTCGTCGTCCGGTTCGCCGAGCTCGACCTCGGTCTCGGTCTCACCGACGGCGATCGCCTCGATCACCACCGTCTCGGTGTCGACGTCGAAGGCCAACCCCAACGTGCCGACCCGGAACTCCTCGTCGACCGGCGTGTCCAGCGGGTCGTTGTCGCCGAGCGTGGCGCTGGGCTCGGGAACCTTCACCCCGAACCGGCGCTGGGCCTCGGAGAGCAGCTCCTCCAGCTTCTCGGCCAGCAGCGAGACCTGAACCTTCTCCAGCGCGACGCTGACCAGCCGGCCTCCGCCGCGCGCCTGGAGGAAGAACGTCCGATCCCCCGGCGGCCCGACGGTCCCGGCGACGAACCGCTCCGGCGGCTCGAAGGCGTGCACCTGGTGGGTCATGCCTCGACCCTATCCGGCGCGCCCACGCAGCGCGCACCCCACCGACCCGAATCGCCGCCCGGTGGGGCCGGGCGTCGCGGGCCGCGTCCGCGGATCCCCCGGCGGGGTCTCACCGGGCGGTCGCTCCCGCTCCCCCGCCGACCGCCGCGTCGGAGTCGGCCGGGCGGGCCGCCCGCCGGCGCCGCTTCCGCGGCGGCGGGACCAGCGCCGCCAGGTCGCCGCCGGTGTCGTTGAGCCGCATCAGGAACGGCCGCAGCGGGGTGTAGCGGATCGCCGTGACCGACGCCGGGTCCGCGACGATGCGCTGGAAGAGATCCAGGTGTACGCCGAGCGCGTCGGCCACGATCGCCTTGATCACGTCGCCGTGCGTGCAGGCCAGCCACACCGCCTCGGCGCCGTGCTCGGCGGTCACCCGCGCGTCCCAGGCGCGCACCGAGGCGACCGCCCGCGCCGCCATGGCGGCCATCGCCTCACCCTCGGGGAAGACGGCGGCGCTGGGATGCTGCTGGACGACGGGCCACAGCGGCTCCTTCGCCAGCTTCTTCAGCGGCTGCCCCTCCCAGCTGCCGTACCCGCACTCGATCAGCCCGTCCTCCACGACCGGCGCGGCCTCCGGCAGCGCCAACTCCAGGGTCTGCCGGCAGCGGATCAGCGGGCTGGTCACCACGGCCGCGAGAGGCACCGGCTTGAGCCGCTCCCCGACGGCCGTGGCCTGCGCCCGACCGGTCTCGTCCAGCTCGACCGGCTGCCGGCCGGCGAGCCCGCCGTCGGCGTTCGCGGTCGTCCGGCCGTGTCGCAGAAGCAGAAGGGTCGCCACGGTGACCACCCTAGGCGGTGTCGTGGGTGCGGTCCGGTCCCGTCGGGTGTCGGGCGTGGTCGTCGCGGTTGGGCGGTGTGCCCGGTCCGCTCCGCCCGAGTGCGTCGGCTCAGCCCCTGGTCCGGGCCGCCACCTGGGTGCGGTGGGTGGTATGTCCGGCCCTGGAGTGCCAGGTGTCCGGTTTGGGGGTGTGATCGGCGGCATCCCGGGGGTGGAATCGTGGCGGGGGCGGGGTCGTTACATCACCTGGACGATCGAGCAAGAGGCCCCGCCCAGCGGGGCGGCCCCGGAATGATGGCGGCCGGCCGGTCGTTACATCTGGACCCGGCACCACGAGGGCCCCCCGGGCCCGGGTCGCCGATCCGATCACCACCCCACCCCCCTGGGCCTGGTGATCATCCCCCAACTGTCTTTTGAGCGCCGGACGGTGCTCGCTCCCACCCGAATCCCCCTTCGGTGTGGGTGTCGATCCCCCGAATGGAGCTTGGTGATGAACTCGAAGCTGCTGCGTAAGGGTGTTCTCGGTATCGCTGGTCTGGCCTTCGCCTCCGGTGTGGTCGCCGGTCCTGCCACGGCCGCCCCGTCGGTCGAGTCGAAGCCGGTCGCGGTGAGCGTGCAGGCTGACAAGGTGGACAAGGGCACGCTGATCCCGCACGGGACTCAGGGCGAGCAGTCGCGGATCGATCTGGACGACGAGCAGGTCGCGAATGTGAAGGCGATCATCGCGGCGACGAAGAAGGCCGACATGGACGAGCGGGCCGCCGTGGTGGCCATCGCGACCGCGTTGCAGGAGTCGAAGCTGGTGAACCTGGGTCATCTGGGTGAGCGCAACGACCACGACTCGCAGGGCCTGTTCCAGCAGCGTCCCTCCAGCGGGTGGGGCACGGTGGAGCAGATCACCGACCCCGAATACAGCACGATGGCGTTCCTGAAGGGTCTCAAGCAGGTCGACGGCTGGCAGGACATGCCCCTGACCAAGGCCGCCCAGACCGTGCAGATCTCGGCCTACCCCTTCCACTACGCCCAGTGGGAAACCCAGGCCGCCGACCTCGTCGCCAAGCACTGGAACAACTGACAACCGAACACAGGCTTTCCGCACAGGGGAAACACGCCGCTGGCCGGCACCCGAACACGGGTGCCGGCCAGCGGCGTTCTGCGTGGGCGGCTCAGGTGGCGCTGATCGTGCCGGTCAACAGCAGGGCGAGGACCAGGGTGCCCACCGCCACCCGGTACAGCACGAAGACGTACAGGGTGTGGTGCGCGACGTAGCGCAGCAGCCACGCGATGGCCGCGTACCCGACGGCGAACGCGATGATCGTCGCCACGACCATCTGCGCGCCGCTCGGCACCGAGGTGCCCGGCGCCGACGGTTCGAAGACGTCCCCGAGGCTGAAGATGCCCGACATGACCACGGCGGGGATGGCCAGCAGGAACGAGTAGCGGGCCGCCGCCTCCCGGGTCAGGTTGAGCAGCAGGCCGGCGGTGAGCGTGCCGCCGGAGCGCGACACCCCCGGGATCAGGGCCATCGCCTGCGCGAAACCCATCACCACGCCGTCGCGCATCCGGAAGTTCTCCAGGGTGCGCGTCTGCCGGCCCCAGTACTCGGCGAACGCGAGCACGAACGCGAACACGATCAGGGTCGTGGCGACCAGCCACAGGTTCCGGCCGGCGGTACGGATCTGGTCCTTGAACAGGAACCCGAACAACCCGATCGGGATCGAGCCGACGATCACGTACCAGGCCATGCGGTAGTCGAGGCTGGAGCGCACGGACTTGTCCCACAGGCCGACCACCCACGTCCGGGTGATCCGCCAGATGTCCTTGGCGAAGTAGATCAGCACCGCCGCCTCGGTGCCGAGTTGCGTCACCGCGGTGAACGACGCCCCGGCGTCCCGCTCGAAGAAGATCGCCGACGTGATCCGCAGGTGCCCGGAGGAGCTGACCGGCAGGAACTCGGTGAGCCCCTGAACGATGCCCAGGACGATGGCTTCGACCCAGGTCACTCCCCGACTCCCGAGAGGTCCAGCGCCTCGGCGACGGTACGCAACGTCTGCACGCCGCTCTCCTGGTCGGCGGCGAACAGCGTCACCGACAGGGTGGTGACACCGGCGGCCGCGTACTCCCGCATCCGGTCGGCGATGCGCTCCTTCGGGCCGAGCAGCGAGGTGCGGTCGATGAACTCCATCGGCACCGCCGCGGCGGCGTCGCGCTGCCGCTTGGCCAGGTACAGGTCCTGCACCTCGCGGGCGGCGTCGCCGTACCCCATCCGGGTGGCGAGCTGGTTGTAGAAGTTCTGCTGCCGGCTGCCCATGCCGCCGACGTAGAGGGCCGCGTACCAGCGGACCAGCTCGGCGCAGGAGGCGATGTCGTCGCCGACCACGACCGGCACCGACGGCACGACGTCGAACCCGGCCAGGTCCTTGCCGACCTTCGCCCGGCCGGCCCGGACGCTGGCGAGCTGCTCGTCGGCGAACTCGGGCGCGTAGAAGACGGCCAGCCAGCCGTCGGCGATCTCCCCGGCGAGCTCCAGGTTCTTCGGGCCGACGGCGGCCAGGTAGATCGGGATGTGCTCGCGCGGCGGGTGGAAGCCCAGGCGCAGCGCCTTGCCCGGCCCGTCGGGCAGCGGCAGCGTGTAGAACTCGCCGTCGTAGGCGACCTCCTTGCGGGCCACCGCCAGCTTCACGATGTCGACGAACTCGCGGGTCCGGGCGAGGGGCTTGCCGAACCGTACGCCGTGCCAACCCTCCGAGACCTGCGGCCCGGACACGCCCAGGCCCAGCCGGAACCGGCCGCCGGACAGGGCGTCGATGGTCGCCGCGGTCATCGCGGTCATCGCCGGCGTCCGGCCGGGGATCTGCATCACGGCGCTGCCGAGATCGATCCGCTGGGTCTGGCCGGCCATCCAGGCGAGCATGCTCGGCGAGTCGGAGCCGTAGGCCTCCGCCGCCCACACCACCGAGTAGCCGAGCCGGTCCGCCTCCTGGGCCAGGGCCAGGTGGTCGGCCGGTGTGCTCCACGCCGTCTGGTAACCGAGGCTGAGCCCGAGTCGCACTAGTCCTCCCCCATCCGCACCACAGGTCGCACCAGGTTACGCAATGCCCTCGCCGCACCCGATCACCGGCTCACGGAAAACCGGCCCGAGCGGCGGTACGGCGACCCGGACGAGCGGATCCACGGACGTGCCGGCAGACTTGACGGGAGCGAGGATATCGGTGCGGCCCCCGTTGGAAATAAGGTTCACGCATGCAACAGCGACCGCTCGGCCGAAGCGGGCTAGCGGTTTCGCGGCTCGCGCTCGGCACCATGACCTGGGGCCGGGACACCGACGCCGACGATGCGGCCGCCCAGCTGAAGAGCTACCTCGACGCGGGCGGCAACCTGATCGACACCGCCGACGTCTACGGCGACGGCGACGCCGAGTCGGTGATCGGCTCCCTGCTGGGCACCCTGGTCCCCCGTGAGGAGCTGCTGATCGCCACCAAGGCGGGGCTGCGGCCGGGCAGCGGCCGCCGCCGCGACGGCTCCCGCGGGCACCTGCTGCGGACGCTGGACGCCTCGCTGCGCCGGCTCGGCACCGACCACGTCGACCTGTTCCAGGTGCACGGGTACGACCCCGACACGCCGCTCGAGGAGACCCTCGCCGCGCTGGACCACGCGGTGGCCAGCGGGCGGGTCCGCTACGTGGGCGTGTCGAACTTCTCCGGCTGGCAGACCGCGCGGGCCGCCGCGTGGCAGGCCGCCTGGCCCGGCCGCGCCCCGGTCGTCGCCGCGCAGGTGGAGTACTCGCTGCTGGAACGCGGCATCGAGCGGGAGGTCCTGCCGGCCTGCGAGGCGCTCGGCCTGGGCGTCCTGCCCTGGTCGCCGCTCGGTCGGGGGGTGCTCACGGGCAAGTACCGGCACGGCCGCCCCGCCGACTCCCGGGCCGCGTCGCCGCACTTCGAACGGTTCGTCGCCACCTACCTGGAGCCGCGGTGCTCCAGCATCGTGGAGGCGGTCGCCACCGCCGCGGGCGGCCTCGGGGTGTCCCCGATGGAGGTCGCGCTGGCCTGGGTCCGTGACCGGCCGGGCGTGGTCGCGCCGATCCTGGGCGCCCGCACCGTCGGGCAGTTGCTCGGCGCGCTCCAGGTCGAGCGGATGACCCTGCCGGACGAGATCGTGACGGCGCTCGACGACGTCTCGGCGGTGGAGGTCGGCTACCCGGAACGCGACAGCTGACGCACGGCCGGGAGCCGACTCCGGGGCGGGGTGGGCCGTCCGGGCGGGGGTCAGGGCGTCGGACGGTCGCCGGGGACGTCGCGGACGGCCGCGAGGAAACGCGACTGGTCGTCGCGGGTCGCCGGGTTGACGATGCGGATCCACGACCCGTCGTCGAAGACGACGGTCGACGGGAACTGCATGAGCCGGGACCCGCCCTCGGAGTCGATGCGGGCGATCCGCCGCCGCTCGACGCTCCACAGCACCTGCGGCCGGCGGCGGTCCGGCCGGCCCTCGTCGGGCCGGCGGCCCATCCGCAGCAGGAGCAGGTGGGTGTCGGTCACCGCGAGCGGGGTGCCGGTGTAGCGCTCCAGGAACAGCAGCAGGCTGCCGGCGAGGGTGGCGAGGTCGCCGCTGAAGACGTACCGCCGCCGGTAGGCGATCTCGGCGAGTTGGTCGGCCAGCGGGCGGTACCGGCTGAGCCGGAACAGGGTGCGGAAGGCCTCCTGCTCGGGGGTCAGCGGCAGGGGCTCGCGCGGCTCGGCGGGCTGCGGCGGGGCGGGACGCTCCGGCTGGTCACCGGCGGTCTCGGGCAGCCCGGCGGCGACGGCGGCGGCCTTGCCCGGCAGCAGCAGGACGCCGGCGGCGATCCGGACCGGGGTGAGGACCGCCTCCACCCAGGCCACCGGGTTGGCGATATTGAGCAGCCCGAACAGGGCACGGGGGTCGAGGGCCTCGGCGACCTCGGTGCCGACGCGGTCGGCGAACTGGCTGCCCGCCCGGTGCGTCTCCGGCGTGCGGACCGGCGCCAGGCCGACGTAACGGAGCTCCTGGTCGGGCACAAGCGGAGCGACCAGGGCGCGCTCTGGTTCGTCGCTGGTGCGGAACTCGTCGCGCAGCTCGCGGGCCTTGTCCCGGGCGGCCCGGGCGCCGCCGAGCACCGCGTCGGTCAGGCGGCCGAGTCGACCTCGTGCTGCGGTCACGCCGTACCTCCTCGATCGGCCCTCACCGGCCGGCCGGTTGCGTCGCGGGCGGCTGCCCGAAGACATTCTGGTCGATCCAGTCCGCGCCGTCCCGCACCGCCTCGTCGACCCGGTCGCCAACCTGGTCCATCCCCGGCACGGAGAGGCCGCTGACCACGGCCACGCTGCCCCAGGTGACACCGTGCACCACCGAGTTGGGGACGTTCCACGGCAGGTTGGTGGCCCAGTCCCGGCCGATCATCCGCGCCCCGTCGCCGAGGCCGTGCGCCCGCAGCGCGCCGAGGCGCTCGACGGTGCTCATGTCGAACGGCGACCCGGACTTGCCGAGCTTCCAAGTGCCCTTCGTCGGGTCGAGGAACTTGTGGAACCACTTGTCGGCCTCGCCGGCGGCGCGCCGCTTGTCGGCGTACTTCATGCCGGTGCGCAGGGCCTTCTGCTTGTCGACCAGCTTGTCCAGGTGGTTGCGCAGCCTGCGCAGGTAGTACAGGACCCGTTGCAGCAGCTTGATGACCTTCTGCAGGTGGGCGGCGAGGGGCCGGATCACCTTGAGCATCCGGGCGAGGGCGATCATGCCCCGGGTGACCCCGAGGGCCAGCCCCGCCGCCCAGGACGCGCCGGCGGTGAACGGCGCCATCAGCAGCGCGGTCACCAGCGTGACAAGCAGGAAGTTGACGAACTCGACGCAGATGTCGACCAGCACGTCGTGGACGGTCTGCAGGGCGTCGGCCGTGCCGCGCAGGTACTCGGCCGTGGCGGCGAACTGCTCGGCCACGTCCAGCAGCTGCTGCTCCACCTCGGCCAGGCGCGTGCCGTACGCCTCGCCGGCGGGCGAGCGCCAGCCGGCCTGCTCGGCCTCGCGGACACCGCGGTGGCCCATGGCCAGCTCGCGCACCTCGGCGGCGAGCGCGTCCCACTCGGAGGCCTTGGCGCGCAGCGCGGCCGGCTCGCCGTCGACGAGGTCGACGAGCTGGATCAGCGGCCAGGCCAGGGTGCGGCAGACACTGTCCACCGCGCGGTCCACTCCGGACAGAGCGTTGTCGAGCCCGTTCCACAGCTCGACGGCGGTGCCGGCGGGCCCGCTCACCGGGCCATCCCGCTGCCGATCGCGCGGAAGCCCGCGTCGATGTCCTGCTCGTTGCGCTCGTACGTCTCCGCCGTCGCGCCCAGCGCGGTGCCGACCCGCTCGAACGCGTCGCGGCCGGAACGGAACAGCTCCATCCCGCCGCTGACCTGTTCCGCGTACGTGGCGCGGAGGATGTCGCTGGCGAACGGCAGGTGGCCGAACGCGTCGTCGGGCAGGTCGCCCGCGGACACGACCCGGCTCTCCAGCGCGCCGAGCGACGCGGCGACCCGTTTCGCCGCCGCCTCCAACCGTCGTACCGCCTGCACGTCGACGTCGATGTCCGCCAAGCCGTCCTCCCCCACCGTCGCGGCGCCCCGACGATACGATCACGCGGCCGCCGACCGCCACCCCGGTCGGTGCCGCGCAGGGGGAAGGTTTCGCATGAGTGACCCGCTGTCCGCGTTCGACGCGCTCGCCGGACGGATCGCCGACATCCAACGCCGTTTCGCCGGGCTCCAGGAGGATCTGGCCGAGCTCAGTGGCACCGCCACCGACGACTCCGGGCTGGTCACGGCCACTGTGGACGCCGCCGGGGAGCTGACGGGCGTGACCTTCGCGCCCGCCGCGCTCCGTGCCGGCACGGAGGAGCTCGCGGCGATGGTGCTGGCCGCGTACCGGCAGGCCCGCTCGGCGGCGGCGGAGCAGCTCACCGACCGGACCGAGGGACTGGAGGCGACGCTCGGCGCGGGTCTCGGCGGCCTGTTCGGCGCGCCCGGCGACTTCTCCGCGGAGGGCCGCCGGCTGGAGGAGGCCATCGAACGGCTCGGCCGCCTGGACGGGCGGCTGCCGGGGCCGCCGGCATGACGTCGGGCTGGCCCGACCTGGTCGCCCGCCTGCACGACACGCTGGGCCGGTGCGGCCGGGACACCGACCTGGACCTCGCCGCCGGGGACCGTCGGCTGCGCCTGATGGTGCGGCGGGACACCGTCCGCGGGGTGTGCCCGGGGTACGACGCGGGACGGCTGGCCGGTCTCGGCTGGCAGCCGCCCGGCGCCCGCGGCGGCTGGTGGTTCGAGACACCGCGTACCCCGCCCGCGCTGCGCTGGTGGAGCGACTTCGCGGTGCGGACCGCGGCGGCGGTGCTGACCGACGACCCGGACGCGCTCTCCTGCCGGGTGGCACCACCGGCCGTTCCCCCGCAGGGTCCGGAGCCGGCGCGTGACGGCGCCGAGCCGGCGCGTGACGGCGCGGAGCCGACCGCTGCGGGCCGGGACGACGGGAGCCCCGACATCGCCGGGCCGGTGGCCGGGAAGCCGGCCGGCGGTGGTGGCGAGCGGCCCGGGTGGCCGGCGGCGGACGGGGCGGTCCGGGAGCGCCTGGTGGCGGCCGCCGGGCGCCGGGACCTGGCCGGCTACCTGGCGGTGCTCGCCGGGGCGGTGGTGTGCGTGCCGCTGACCGCGGAACCGTCCCCGGAGCGGGGCTTCCCCTGGGCGGTCGTCACCGACCCCGACGGGGCGCCGCTGCTGCCGGTGTTCACCTCGCCGGAGGCGCTGACCGCGTTCGCCGGGCCGGGGGTGCCGTTCGTGGCCGTACCCTGCGCCGAGCTGTTCGCGGACTGGCCGGACGGGCGGTGGGGGCTGGCGGTGGACGCCGGCAGCCCGGCCGCCGTCACGCTGGCCGCGCCGGCGCTGGCCGCGCTGCTGGCGGCGAACGTCCCCACCGCGTGAGCCCGCTCGGGCGGGCGCGGGTGCGGCGGTCCGCCGGGCACGGCGGCGCGGGTCACCCGCCGGGGGGTGGCGCCGGGCCGCCGGGCTGGGCAGCATAGTTCCCATGGACTACGAATACGCGCCGCTGCGGTTGCCGCCGAATGTCGACCGGTTGACCGCCGCGGCGCAGCTGGCGATCCAGGCGGAGTTCTCCGGCTGGGAGTTGGCCCGGGTGCGGCTGTTCCGGGACGGGACGCGGCAGGTCATGCTGCGCCGTCGGCGGATCAACCAGCCGCAGCCGGGCCTGTCGTACTGACGGGGCCGAACCCGGCCGCCGTACGCCGGTGGCCCCCACCGCGCCCGGGGTCCGGGCCGTCCGGCCGGTCCCCCGGGCGTCGCCGCCTGACCGGTTTGCACGCCGGTCCGGCGGGGCGTGTTCAGTGGGCGTGGTCGTGCTCCTCGTCCTCGAGCTCCAGGAACGGGTGCTCGTCGAGCCGGCCGACGAGGCGGTCGTCGGGGGCCGGCTGGAAGGGGCCGACCGCGTCGTCGTCGTCGAACGACTCCAGGTCGACCGGGGCGCTGACCTCGCTGACCATCACGACGCCGTCGAGCGGCTCCAGCTCCGGGACGTCCAGCGCGGCGAGCGAACCGTCCCCGCTCTGGAGCAGCTCCAGCACCGCCTCGCCGACGCCCTCGACGGGAGCGGGCTCGTCGTCGGCGGGGGTGCCCGCGCGGCGGGCCGCCTCGGCGGCGCGGATGAGCGACGAGACGCTCGGCACCCGGTAGTCGCGCCGCTGGCGCACCGAGATGACGTGCGGGTGCGGGTCGGTCGCCTCGACCCCTTCGAGGCCGGCGAACCGCTGGTCGGCCTCGTCCGGGTCGATCGACTCCACGTCCCAGGGGGTGACCTCGCCGAAGGCGTCCATCAGTTGCTCGTCGTAGGCGTACGACGCGTTGTTCAACGCCACGTACGCCTGCCAGACGTCGTCGTCGTCGATGCGGCCCTGCGCGGCGCGTACGGCGGCCAGGTGGTGGCGGGCCGCTTCGATGACGCGTTCGAGGGCGGCATCCAGCTCACCGTGCTGGTCGGTCATGTGTGGAATTCCCTTCGATGTTCGGGGAGGTACCGCGCCGGGAACCGGACGCGGGTCAGCAGGTGCGGAGGAACCGGTCGAGAACCCGCACGCCGAACTGTAGTCCGTCCACCGGAACCCGCTCGTCGATGCCGTGGAACAGCGCCGAGAAGTTCAGGTCGGCCGGCAGCCGCAGCGGCGCGAAACCGAAGCAGCGGATCCCGAGCTGGGAGAACGCCTTCGCGTCGGTGCCGCCGGAGAGCATGTAGGGCACCGGCCGGGCTCCGGGGTCCTCGGCGCGCAGCGCGGCGCACATCGCCTCCACCAGGTCGCCGTCGAAGGTGGTCTCCAGTGCCGGCTGGCGCTGGACGTACTCGATGGCGATGTCCGGGCCGACCAGCTCGCGCAGCTGCCGCTCCAGCAGCTCGGACTGGCCCGGGAGGCTGCGGCAGTCGATGGTGGCGGTGGCCCGCCCCGGGATCACGTTGTCCTTGTACCCGGCGGCGAGGCGGGTGGGGTTGGCGGTGTTGCGGATGGTGGCGCCGACGATGTTGGCGATCGGGCCGAGCTTGGCGATGGCCGTCTCCGGGTCGTCCGGGTCGAGCTCGATGCCGAGCACCTCCGACACCTGCTCCAGGAACGCCCGCACCGTGTCGGTGACGACGATCGGGAAGCGGTGCCGGCCGACGCGGGCGACGGCCTCGGCGAGGGCCGTGACGGCGTTGTCGTCGTGCATCATCGAGCCGTGGCCGGGGCGGCCCTTCGCGTGCAGGCGCAGCCAGTCGATGCCCTTCTGGGCGGTCTCGATCAGGTAGAGCCGCCGGTTCTCGTCGACCGAGTACGAGAAGCCGCCGACCTCGCCGATCGCCTCGGTGCAGCCGTCGAAGAGGTCCGGGTGCCGCTCCACCAGGAAGTGCGCGCCGTAGTCGCTGCCGGCCTCCTCGTCGGCGGTGTACGCGAGCACGATGTCGCGGGGCGGGCGGACGCCGGTGCGCTGCCAGTGCCGGACGACCGCGAGCACCATCGCGTCGAAGTCCTTCATGTCGATGGCGCCCCGGCCCCACAGGTAGCCGTCGCGCAGCTCACCGGAGAACGGGTGCACCGACCACTCGTCGGCGTCGGCGGGCACCACGTCCAGGTGGCCGTGCACGAGCAGGGCGGGGCGGGCCGGGTCGGCGCCGGGGATGCGGGCGACCACGTTCGCCCGGCCCGGAACCGATTCGTGGAGGACCGACTCCACGCCGACCTCGGCGAGCTTCTCCGCCACGTACTCGGCCGCGCGGCGCTCGCCGGCGCTGGTGTCGTTGTCGCCGGTGTTGGTGGTGTCGATGCGCAGCAGGTCCCGGCAGAGGTCGACGACCTCGTCGGTGGGCGAGGGGTGGGCGGAGGCGGCGTCGGTCGTCATTGCCTCTTCATACCAGCCGCGCGGCCCGGTCCGGTCGGCCCGGGTCGGCCGCCGGAGTGGGCGCCCACCCGCGGGCGGTTTCGTGAGACGGGCGATGGGGTACCGGCGGTCGGCGACCGCATCCCCGTGCTCCGCCGCCTGAGGGAGGGCACCATGACCGTTCCCCTGCCCCCGCTGCCGCCCACCGGCGAGGACGAGCGCTACCGGCCGGGCGGGCGCAGCGTCGCCGATATCGTCGACGGCGAGCACCGGCAGTTGTGGGAGCTGGTGCGGCGGCTGACCGACCCCGATCCGGAGCCGGCCCCCGAGGGGGGTCTGGACGTGCTCACCGCGGCGCTGTCGCGGCACCTGTCCGCCGAGGAGCAGTACCTGCTGCCGGCCGTCCGGGCCGCCCGCCCGGCGGACAGCGAGCGGGTCGACCGGGTGATCGAGGCGGACGGCGTGCTGCTCGCCGCGCTCAAGGGGCTGACGGCCGGCGGGCTCGCCGACGTCGCCGAGCGGGTACGCCGGCACGTCGAGGAGGTGGGCGCGCTGGTGCGGGGCCTGCGGGAGGTGGCCACCACCGAGGAGCTGATCCGGCTGGGCAACCGCCTGGAGATCGCCGAGGAGGCGGCGCCGACCCGGCCCCATCCGGGCACCCCGGCCACGCCGCCGTGGAACCGGATCGTCGAGCCGGCCGTCGGCGTCGTGGACAAGCTGCGCGACGCGGTGACCGGGCGGCCCACGTACCTGGGTGATCTGGCGGAGCCGACGCACGAGTGAGTGGTCCTGCACACATCGCAAATCGTTGATCCCTCCGAACCCTTCCCCCGGCCGCCACGCCGCCCTACCGTCTGTCTATGAACCTGGAGCTCCGCCACCTCCGGGTGGTCTGCGCGATCGCCGAGACGGGCAGCGTGACCAAGGCGGCCTCGACGCTCGGCCTGGCACAGCCGGCGCTCACCGCCCAGCTCCAGCGCATCGAGCGCACCCTGGGTGGGCCGCTGTTCGAGCGCGACCGGCGCGGCGCCCGCCCCACCGCGCTGGGCGAGCTGGTGCTCGCCCGGGCCCGGGTGCTGCTGCCGGCGATGAAGGGCCTGCAGGACGAGGCGGCCCGGCTGGCCGGCGCCGGGGACGCGCCGCGCCGGTACCGGTTCGGCGGGGTCAACAGCCCCATCCTCGGCCGGCTGGTGCACCGGCTCGCCGCCGAGCAGCCGCACGCGCAGATCACCACGTACGCCTCGTGGTCGGTGGACGAGCTGGCCCAGCTCGTCGCCGGCGGGCGGCTGGACTTCGCGCTCACCGGGGTCTGCGGGGACTCCTCCCCGTCGGGCGAGTTCGGGCTGTGCTGGCGGGAGGTGTCGATCGACCCGGTGCACGTGCTGCTGCCGGAGACCCATCCCCTGGCCGACCGGGACGAGATCCGCCTGGAGGACCTGCGCCACGAGCAGTGGGTGGCCGCGCCGGGCGACGGCTGCTTCGGGGACTGTTTCGCCGCCGCCTGCGCCCGCGCCGGGTTCACCCCCCGGAAGGTGTACGAGGCGGACGTGCGCGGCTGCCTGGACCTGGTGGACGCGGGCGAGGCGATCGCCCTGTGCCAGGCCACCTTCCGTCCGGTCGCCGGCCTGGTGACCCGGCGGCTGGCGGGGATCCCGCTGCGGTGGCGGCTGATGCTCGGCTGGCACCCGGACGCCCCGGCCGCCCGCGTCGCCGACCTGGTGCTGGAGACGGCGCTGGCCGCGTACACCGACTCGCTGGCGGCGCACCCGGCCTACCTGGCCTGGCTGCTGCGCAACCCCGGGTTCGGGGCCCGGGGTCCGGCGGCCGCCGGACCGGTCGCCGGGGTGCGAACGGCGTGACGCCGGGTATCAGGCGGGCATGACCGATCTGTACACCGCCGCCGACGACCGCGAGATCCTGCGCCAGGCGGCCGCCGCGCACACCGCCGCTGCCCAGGACGTGGAGGCCTTCCTGCGGCGCCTGCCCGAGGTGCCCGACCCGGCCGCCGTCACCGAGTACGCCAATCTGCTCACCCGGGAGGAGCGCACCCGGGCCGACCGGGAGGCCGCCGCCGACGCGGTGGGCCTGACGATCGCCAGCCTGGAGTCCGACCAGGGTCGCTGACCCGGGGCACGCGATCATGAAGTTGTCGTCACGACACGCGTGACGACAACTTCATGACGGGTTCCGCGGTCCGCTCAGCGTTCCACGAGGACGTCGTGACCCAGGTCCAGGAGGGAGTGCCGCCACTCGTCGTCGGCGTTGCCCCGGGCTGGTTTGGCGTCCATCAGGTCCTGGATCAGGTCGAGCGTGTCGCGCATCGTCTGGATGTCGTCCGGGGTGAGGTCCGTCTTGCGCTTGCCCAGGATGCGCAGGATGTGCCGACCGGGCTCGGGCAGGTCGAGATCGGGGTCCGGACCGAACGCCTCCTCGCCGGAGCCCCGGGTGAGCAGCCACTGCCGCAGCTTCTCGGACGGCATGTTCACCTGCTCGTGGAAGGCCTCCCAGAGTTCCTCCACCTCGGGTTCGACCCGCTGGTCGCGTACCATCAGCCCTCCTCTCGCCAGCGGCGGTCGGCCGCCGCCGGGTCCGGCTCGTCGGCCTGCTGGCCCAGGCCCTCCGGCGGCACCTGCACCCGGGCGGGGTTCGCCGTGGGTGGCGCCACGATCGGTTCGGTCGGTTCGGTGTCTTCCCGGCTCTCCTCCGGTTCGGTCATCGCCCGCCTCCGGCTCATCGAGGGTGCGAGGTCGTGGCGGCGGTGTAGCCGCGCTCGCCCTCGCGGACGTCGATGGTGAGCTGCCCGTCACGGGCGTCCACGATGACCTTCTGGCCGGGCGAGACCGCCGACTCGAGCAGCATCCGGGAGAGCCGGTTGTCCACCTCCCGCTGGATAACCCGGCGCAGCGGCCGGGCGCCGAACTCCGGCTGGTAGCCGTGCTCGGCCAGCCAGTCGATGCCGGCGGTGGTGAAGTCCACCTGGATGTCCTGCGCGTGCAGCCGCCGGCGGGTGTCCTCCAGCAGCAGCTCGGTGATCTGGCGCAGCTGCTCGGCTTCGAGGCGGCGGAAGATGATGACCTCGTCGATGCGGTTGAGGAACTCCGGCCGGAAGTTCTCCTGGAGCCGGCGCATGAGCCGCTCCCGCAGCTCGTCGCTCTCCCCGCCGCCCTCCGCGCCGGCGCCGAAGCCGACCGCCCGCTGGGTGCCGGTGATCAGCTCCGAGCCGAGGTTGCTCGTCATGATGAGTACGGTGTTCTTGAAGTTCACCGTACGGCCCTGGCTGTCGGTGAGCCGTCCGTCGTCGAGCACCTGGAGCAGGATGTTGAACACGTCCGGGTGCGCCTTCTCGATCTCGTCCAGCAGCACCACCGCGTACGGTCGACGGCGCACCGCCTCGGTCAGCTGGCCGGCCTCCTCGTACCCGACGTAGCCGGGTGGCGCGCCGACGAGCCGGCTGACGGTGTGCCGCTCCTGGAACTCGCTCATGTCGACCCGGACCATCCGGTCGGCCTCCCCGAACAGCGCCTCGGCGAGCGCCCGCGCCAGCTCCGTCTTGCCGACGCCGGTCGGGCCGAGGAACAGGAAGCTGCCCATCGGCCGGTTCGGGTCGGCCAGGCCGGTCCGCGAGCGGCGCACCGCCTCGGCCACGGCGGAGACGGCGTCGTCCTGGCCGACGACCTTCTCGTGCAGGTAGCCCTCCAGCCGCAGCAGCCGGTCCCGTTCCTCCTCGGTGAGCTGGTTGACCGGGATGCCGGTGGCCCGGGACACCACCTCGGCGATCTCCTTCGGGCCGACCTCCGGCACCTGGTTGCCGGCCCCCTCGTCGCCGCGGGCGCGGCGGATCTGCTCCTCCAGCTCGGCCAGGCGGTCCCGCAGCGCGGACGCCTTCTCGTACTGCTCGTCGGCGACGGCCTGCTCCTTGTCCCGGCGTACCTCGTCGAGCTGCTGCTCCAGCTCCCGCACGTCGGAGGCCGGTGTGCGGGTGCGCAGGCGGACCCGGGCGCCGGCCTGGTCAATGAGGTCGATGGCCTTGTCGGGCAGGTAGCGGTCGGTGATGTAGCGGTCGGACAGTTCGGCGGCGGCGACCAGGGCCTCGTCGGTGAACCGGACCTGGTGGTGGGCCTCGTAGCGGTCGCGCAGGCCGCGCAGGATCGCCACGGTGTCCTCGACGGTCGGTTCGGGTACGAAGACCGGCTGGAAGCGGCGGGCCAGCGCGGCGTCCTTCTCGATGCTCTTGCGGAACTCGTCCAACGTGGTCGCGCCGATCACCCGCAGCTCACCGCGCGCCAGCGCCGGCTTGAGCATGTTGGACGCGTCCATGCCGCCCTCGCTGCCGGCGCCGCCCGCTCCGACCAGGGTGTGGATCTCGTCGAGGAAGACGATCAGTTCCTCCTTGTGCGACCGGATCTCGTCGATGACCTTCTTCAGCCGCTCCTCGAAGTCGCCGCGGTACCGGGTGCCGGCGACCAGGCCGGCGAGGTCGAGCTGGATCACCCGCTTGCCGAGCAGGGTCTGCGGCACGTCGCCGTCGCAGATGCGCTCGGCGAGGCCCTCCACGATCGCGGTCTTGCCGACGCCGGCCTCGCCGATCAGGACCGGGTTGTTCTTGGTCCGCCGGGACAGGATCTCCACCGCCTGCTCGATCTCGTCGGCCCGCCCGATCACCGGGTCGATCTGGTCGTTGCGGGCGAGGTCGGTCAGGTCCTGCCCGTACTGGTCGAGGGTCGGGGTGCCCCGGTCGGGCCGCGGGCCGGCCATCGGCCCACGCTCGGCGTTGGCAGCCTGCAGCGACTCGGGCTGGATGCGGCCGGCGGCGAGCATCCGCCCGGCCGGCGACTCCGGGTTCAGCGGCAACGCCATCAGGATGTGCTCGGGGCCGATGTAGTTGGCGCCCATCGCCCGGGAGAGCTGGTGGGCGTCCAGCAGCGCCCGCTTGGCGGCGGGGGTGAGCGACAGGTTCGGCGGGACCTCGCCGCCGGGCGCGCCGTCGCCGCGCCCGCCGAGGGCGTTGACCAGGGTGTCCGGGTCGGCGCCGGCCCGCCGCACCAGGTCGCGCAGCGGTTCGCGTTGCAGGGCGGCCCAGAGCAGGTGGTCAGTGTCCAGGTCGTTGCTGTGCTTCTGGGCGGCCCGCCGGGCGGCGTCGGCGAGCATCTCCCGGGCGTCGGCGGTCATCAGACGGGTGATGTCGACCCGGTGCGCGGGTCGGCGCCCACCCTCGCCCCGGCCGAAGTACCGGGCCAGGAACTCGTCCCAGGGATCGGTGCCGAAGTCGCCGGGTCCCATCATCTCTGTCCTCCGCTGCTCGGGCGCGGCACGGTCGCCAGGGGCTACCCGGCGGTCGCCCGGACAAACGCCGCCGGGTGCCACGCCGGGGGTGCACGGGTCGCGGGTGCCGCGGGTGGCAGGCTGGCGGCATGGACGCGACACCGTTGCTGATCGTGGACGCCGCCAACGTGGTCGGGTCCCGGCCGAACGGGTGGTGGCGGGACCGGGCCGGGGCCACCACCCGGCTGCGGGACAGCCTCGTTGCGCTGGCCGCCTCCGGTGTCCCGCCGGAGCTGCCGCCGCCGGTGGAGGTGGTGCTGGTGGTGGAGGGGGCCGCCCGGGAGGTGACGCCGGTGCCGGGGGTACGGGTGGTGGCCGCCGACCGCTCCGGCGACGACGCCGTGGTCGACCTGGTGGCGGCGGCCCCGCGGCGCCGCCGGGTGGTCGTCACCGCCGACCGTGAGCTGCGGGAACGCGTGCGGGAGCGGGGCGCTGAGGTGTACGGCCCACGGTGGTTGACCGACCGGGACACCCATCCTCGGGAGTCCCATTAATCGGACTCCCGGCGCGTCCGGGTGGCAACCGGTCAGTAGGGAAGGAACACTGACAGGGCGGATGTTCTCTCCCCGGGGCCGATAGGCTCTAATGGAGACCTCCCCCGCCCCCAGGAGGTTCCGCCGTGGCGAGCGTCGCCGAGCTCAAGGCAGCCATCGATGTCGCGCTCCAACAGATCGGCGACGGCCAGAGTGCCGTGCAGGCGGCCGGTGAGAAGCTGGCCGAGGCGCAGCAGACCCTGGCCGGCGCGCTGGAGGGCAGCGGGCACGAGACGGTCGAGGCCGCGCAGGCCTCGCTGACGCAGGCCGGCCAGGAGTTGGAGGAGTGCCTCGCCGCGACGCTCGTCGCGGTCGAGCAGGCGCAGCTGTACGTCGCGACCCTCTGAGCGCCGCCGTGTCCATCGTCGAGGATCTCGGCGCCCAGGT
This sequence comes from Micromonospora thermarum, assembly GCF_012034245.1. Taxonomy (GTDB): domain Bacteria; phylum Actinomycetota; class Actinomycetes; order Mycobacteriales; family Micromonosporaceae; genus Micromonospora; species Micromonospora thermarum. The sequence continues at coordinate 29,446 of NZ_JAATEO010000026.1, forward strand.
GCGCGCCGCCGTCGATGACCTGCCGCTGGGTCAGCTCGCCCAGGCCCTCGAACGGTTCGGGCTGGCCGCCGAGCGGCTGCGCTGGGTACGCCAGGAGTCGGCCGACCCGATGGGTGTCCCGGAGCTGTCCAGCGCCATCGAACACGCCGAGACCGCCGGGTACGCGCTGCGCGTCGCCCAGGAGCAGTTGTCGGCGTACCTGGCGGCGATCGGGCTGGCCCCCGACGGCGCGCCCGCCGCACGGCCGGCCCCGGAGCAACGGCGGCCGAGGCACGACGCGCCCGGCGCGGCGCCGCCGGTGGCGGTCACCCCCGAACCGCCGGCCGACGCGCCCGCGCCGCGCTGGTGGGCGGCGCGGGTCGCGGAACTGACCGGCGGTGGCACCGCGCCGGCGGACCGTCCGGACGGGACCGTCGCCGACCCGGGTGAGCTGCTGCGTCGCGTCGTACGCGAGGTGCGCTCGGGCGACCGGGACCGGCTCCGGGCCGAGCTGGGCCGCGCGCATGCCGACGTGGGACTGGGCCTGGCGGCGGTCGCGCCCCCGCTGCTGCGGGAGCTGGCCGGCGAGCTGGTCGGGCACCCGCCGCGCGCCGAGGACCTGCCCCGGCTGCGACGTGAGCTGGACGGCCGGGTCCGCGACCTGCTGCCGGGGCTGCCGGCGCCGGTGCTCGACACCCTGCTGACCCGGATCTGCCGGATGCCCCCACCGCGTCGCGGTGACGGCGAGCAGCCGCACGCGGCCGACCCGGCGGTCACCGCCGGGGTGCTCGCCGGTGTCCTGCTGGACCGGTTGGGCCGCGAGCTGCCGACCGCCGACGAGCGGGAGCGCCCGGCCGAGGACGCGCGGGCCGACGGGGCGGAGGCGGACGACCGGCGGCGGGCCGCCGGTGAGCGCGCGCGGGCGGCGGACGCCGAGTGGGAGCGCCGCGCCGCGGCGGCCCGGGAGCAGGCGGCGGCCGCCCGGGCGCGGGTCGCCGCCGCGCAGCAGCGGGCGGCCGACGTACGGCGGACCGCGCCGCCGACGGCGGGTCGTCCCGGCCCGGCGGGCACCCCCGCGTGGCGGACACCGATCCGGCGGGACGTCGATGGCTGACCGGCGGGCGCAGCTCGCCGCCCGGGTCCGGCGGACGCTCGGCGAGGCCCTCGGCGCCACCCGGACCCGGGTCGCCGCGGCGCAGGCGGAGCTCGCCGCCGAGCGGGACCGGCTGGCCCGGGTCCGGCGGGCCGCGGCGGCCGTGCCGGAGCGGGTGGGCGCGGAGCGGGACCGCCGCCTCGCCGAGGTCGACGGCCGGCACGCCGCCCGGATCGCCGAGCTGACCCGCCGGGCGGCCGACGCGGCGCGGCGGGAGGCGCCCGGTGCCGCGTCCGCCGAGTGGGCGCGGTGGCGGCCCACCCCCGCGGGCCGGGCGGAGCCGCCGGGGGCGCTGCGCGTCGGGACGCTCGCCGTGCCCGGCGCGGACAGCGTGCCCGCGCTGGTGCCACTGCTCGACGCGGGTCACGTCGAGCTGACCGGGGACGACCGGGCGGCGAGCGAGGCGGTGGTGTCGGCGCTGCTGCTGCGCGCGGTCGGCCGCGCCGACCCGGGCGCGGTGAGGCTGACCGCGTACGACCCGGAGCACCTGGGCGGCGGCCTGGCCGGCTTCGCACCGCTCGGCACGGCGGGGCTGCTGACGTCCGTCGGCCCGGGCGGGCTGGGCCGGCTGCTCGACGACCTGGTGGAGCACATCCGCCGGATCAACTCCACGGTGCTCGCCGGTGAGCACGCCTCGCTGCGCGAGCTGGCCGCCGCCACCGGTCGCCGGCCGGAGCCGTGGCGGGTGGCGGTGCTGCTCGGCGGGGAGGAGCCGTCCCGGCACGAGCGTGGCCAGCTCGACCGGGTGGTCCGCACCGGCGCGGCGTGCGGCGTCCACCTGGTGGTGCGTGGTCTGGGGCTGCCGGGCGACCCCACGGTGACCCGGATCCGCGTGGAGCCGGGCCGTGCCCGCCTGGCCGGCGCACCGCCGGTCGACCTCGACCCGCCGCCCCCGGCGAGCCTGGTCACCGAGACCTGCCGCGAGGTGGCCGCCCGGGTCAACGCCGGTCCGGCGCCGACACCGTTCACCGACCTGCTCCCGCCGCCGGACCGGATGTGGCGGGAGGACTCGGCGACCGGCCTGACCGCGCCGATCGGCGAGGGCCCGCACGGCCGGCCGGTGCTGCTCTCCCTCGGTGACTACCCGCCGCACGCCCTGATCGGCGGCCCGTCCGGCACCGGCAAGACCAACCTGATCTTCGCCTGGATCGGCGCGCTCGCCGCCCGCTACTCCCCCGCCGAGCTGGAGTTCTACCTCCTCGACTTCAAGGAGGGCGTGTCCTTCGCCCGGTTCGCGCAGGGCCGGCGCGACCCGAGCTGGCTGCCGCACATGCGGCTGGTCGGCATCAACGTCAACACCGACCGGGAGTTCGGCCTCGCGCTGCTGCGCTTCCTCGCCGAGGAGCTGCGCCGACGCGCCGACGCGGCGAAGAAGCACGAGGTCACCAAGCTCGCCGAGCTGCGCGCGGTCGACCCGACCGGGCACTGGCCGCGGATCGTCGCGGTGGTCGACGAGTTCCAGATGCTGCTGGCCGGCCGGGACGCGGTCGCCCGCGAGGCCGCCGACCTGCTGGAGGACCTGGCCCGCCGGGGTCGCTCCCAGGGCATCCACCTGGTGCTCGCCTCGCAGGACGTCCGCGGCATCGAGGCGCTGTGGGGGCGGCCCGCCCTGGTCGCCCAGTTCACCCTGCGCATCGCCCTGCCGAAGGCGCTGCGGATCCTCGCCGAGCGCAACGACGCGGCCCAGTCGCTGCCCCGCCACCACGCCGTCGTCAACGCCGAGTCGGGCCTGGTCGAGGGCAACGAGATCGCCCGCATCCCGTCGGCGAGCGACTGGGAGACGTGGAGCGAGCTGCAGCACCGGCTGTGGCGGATGCGCCCGCCGGACGCCGCGCCGGCGCGGCTGTTCGACGGCGACGCGATCCCCCGGCTGGCCGACGCGCCGGACTTCCGGGCGCTGTCCGCCCCGGAGACCGGAACGCTGCGGGCGCCGGTGGCGCTGCTCGGCGAGATCATCGACGTACAGGCCCGCTCCGCGGCGCTGCGGCTGCCCCGCGCGCCCGGCCGCAACCTCGCCGTGCTGGGCACCCGGGTCGACGAGGCGTGCGCGGTGCTGGACGCCGCCGCCCGGTCCCTCGCCCGCCAGCACCGCCCCGGGACCGCGCGGTTCTCCATCGCCTGCCTGGACCCGGACGCCGACCCCGCCGCCCGGGCCCTCTACGAGGACCTGGCCGACGACGCCGCCTGGTACGACGAGGAGAGCGTGACCGAACTGATGGCCGAGACCGCCGCCGGACTGGGCTCCCCGGGTGCCGCCGGGGCCCCGCACTACCTGCTGCTGTACGCGGTCGACGCCGCGGCCGGCGCCCTCGCCACCCGGATCGGTGGGCGGACCGGGCTGGAGCAGCTGCGCCGCATCCTGCACGACGGGCCGGAACGGCGTACCCACGTGCTGGCCTGGTGGCGGGGCGTGGCGCGGATGCGCGCCGACCTCGGTGGGCCGGCCGCGCGCACCGACCAGATCGGAGCCTGGGTGGCGCTGGACGCGCACGGCGGCGAGCTGGGCTCGTCGCTGTACCCGGGCACCGGCGGCCCGGACTGGTATCCCCGCCCGTGGCGGGGGCTCTTCTTCGACCGGGCGGTGCACCGTACCGGTCAGACGATCATCCCGTACGGGCCGGAGCGGTGAACGAACCGGTGACGAGCGAGTCGTACGCGGCGCTGGTACGACGGCTCGCCGAGCTGACCGAGCGCGTGTCGGCGCAGCGCGCGGAGGCGCACACCTGGTACGACCAGCAGTGTGCCGCCGCGCGGCGGGCGGTGGCCGACGCCGAGGACCAGGTACACCGGGCCGAGCGGGACCTGGCGGCGGCCCGCGAGCTGCAGGAGCGGGTCGACGCCGAGGCCACGGTGCTGTGGCAGGAGCTGCGCGGACTGATGGGAACGCGGCGGGTGGGCGGACCGCCGGGCCCGGTCGCGGGCGCCGCCGGTGACCCGTCGGTGCTGCTGGCCGCGGTCCGGGACCTGCTGGCCCGCACCGGGCAACCCGGCGAGCTACCGGGCTCGGTGAACCCGCTGCTCGCCCTCTGCGGGGTGGCCGGCGCGCTGGTGGCGTACGCCCTGGGCACCGCGGCCCGGGCGGCGGGCGACCGGTACGGCGGCGACCTGGCGGTCGGGCTGCCGGTGCTGGCGCTGGTGGTGACCCTGCTCGGACCGCTGGCCGGGCTGGTGCCGGCGAAGGTGCTCGCCGACCGCCGGCACGCGCTGCTGGGCCCCCGCCCGGCCGCGATCGTCCTGATCGCCGGCCTGGTGGCGACGGTCCTGCTGCTGACCCTGGCTCCCTAGACGGGGACGGCGACCGCCTCGCGGAGCAGGCGGCGGACGAGGGTGACGCGGTCGGCGTCGTCGTCGAGGCCGGGCAGGTCGCCGACGCGGGTGACGTCGCCGGCGAGCAGCGCCCGAACGGCCGGCTCGCAGGTGCCGGGGAGGGTGATCGTGCGGTCGAAGACGCGCAGCGCCACCTTCTCCCCCACCGGGCTGAGCTGCCAGCGCAGGCCGGGACGCGCGGCGACGCGGCTGTCCGGGCCCAGCGCGTCGAGAGCGGCGGCCTGGGCGAGGGGGCGGATCGGGGCGGGCCGGGCGGCCGGCCACGCCCGCTGCCGCAGTCGGCCGGCCACCGCCGCCGGGTCGGCCCGCAGCAGCCAGTCCCGCAGCGCCTCCACGGTCTCGGTCAGCTCCGGCTCGATCGCGTCCGGATCGGACACGTCGACCCCGAACGGCAGGGTGGCCCGCAGCCGCTGGTCCTCCGCGGCGAGGGCGAGCAGCTCCTCGACGAGCGCGTACCGGGTCAGCGCGCGCACGCCGACGGTCAGGTGCAGCGAGCTGGACTCCTGCGCCTGCGCGCTGTGCAGCCAGCCGCGCGGCAGGTAGAGGGCGTCGCCGGGGGCGAGCACCACGTCGAGCGCGGGAGCACCGTCCGCGGTGGCGGAGACCTCGTCGGCCCGGCCGCCCCACGGCTGCTTCTCCAGCGGGTCGGGCAGCACCGGCGGGTGGATCCGCCAGTGCTTGCGGCCGTCGACCTGGAGCACGAAGACGTCGTGGGTGTCGTAGTGGGTGGCGAAGCCCTGACTGCCGGCCGGTGTCAGGTAGGCGTTGACCTGCAACGGCTGCCCGACGGCGAGGCCGAGGTCGCGGGCGAAGTCGATCAGGGTGGGCCAGGTGCGGTGCAGGCCCTGGAGCACCAGGGTGGCGCCGCCGGCGTACAGGTCGAGGACCTTCTCGTCGAGGACCTGGTCGCCGATCTCGGCGCCCGCGCCGCCGCCGCCGGTGTAGCGCGCCGCCGGCACCAGCGCGCCGTCCTTGGCGACCCGCAGGAAGGGGGTACGCAGACCGCGCCGGCTGAGCAGCTCGTCGGCGTCGGCGGGGCTGAGCAGGTCGGTGAAGCCGTGCGGGTTGGGCAGTTCGTCGGCGCGGGACAGCAGCGGGGTGCGTCCCCAGTGGGCGGCGGCGAACTTCGCCGGCTCGACCGAGACGCAGCGGGCCAGGGCCTGGGTCGACGTTCCGGCGCGGCCGGGCTGGGACGTCGGCCGAGGCCCCGGCGCGGCGGTGGCGATGGACGGAACCGCCGGGCGGCCACGGCCGCCCGGCGGGTCGAGGTGCGTCATGACGTGCTGCTCAGGAGGCGCTGCCGTCGGCGCCACCGTCCTGCTGGCCCGGGGTCGCGCCGCCGTCGGCCGGGCCTTCCGCGCCACCGTCGGCGCCACCGTCCTGCTGGCCCGGGGTCGCGCCACCGTCGGCCGGGCCCTCGGCGCCCTGGTCGGCACCCTGGTCGGCGCCGCGCTCGGCACCGCGGTCGGCGCCACCGTCGGCACCACCGTCCTGGTGGCCCGGGGTCGCACCGCCGTCGGCCGGACCCTCGAGGCCGCCACCGCCGGTGGTCGTCATGTCGTCGTCGTTGAGTGCCATGGGTGCTCCCTCGGATGTGCCGCCCCGCCGTGCGCCGGGGTCCGTCGTGCAGCGGGTGGTACCCCACGCCCGATCTTCTCTAACCACACGGTAGACGTCCCGAGTGTCCGGCACGGGCGGTTCGCACCCCGGGCTCGGATCCGCCGGGGCCGCCGGTCGTGCGCAGCGGGCGGCCGGCGACGGTGACAGGATGGGGCGGACCGAGGAGGTGTCGATGACCGACCTGACCGACGTCCCGGCGCTGGAACCGCTCGACGAGCAGTGGCAGCGGGCGCTGGCGATCGTCGCCCACCCCGACGACCTGGAGTTCGGCGCCGCCGCCGCCGTCGCCCGCTGGACCGGCCAGGGCAAGCAGATCGCCTACTGCCTGGTGACCAGCGGCGAGGCGGGCATCGACGGGATGCCGCCGGAGCGCGCCCGGACGGTCCGTGAGGCCGAGCAGCGGGAGTCCGCCGCCCTCGTCGGGGTCGACACGGTCGAGTTCCTCGGGCTGCCCGACGGCATCCTGGAGTACGGGGTGCCGCTGCGCCGGGAGCTGGCGGGCGTGGTCCGGCGGCACCGCCCGGAGATCGTGCTCACCACGAACTTCCGGGAGACCTGGGACGGCGCGTACGCGCTGAACCAGGCCGACCACATCGCGACGGGCCGGGCCGTGCTGGACGCCGTTCGGGACGCCGGCAACCGCTGGGTCTTCCCGGAGCAGCTGGTCGACGGGGTGCAGCCGTGGAACGGCGTACGGCAGGTGTGGGCCGCCGCGTCACCCCTCGCCGCGCACGGGGTGGACGTGACCGACACCTTCGAGAAGGGAGTCGCGTCGCTGCGGGCGCACGACGCGTACCTGACCGGGCTGGGCGACGGCAGCTTCGACGCCGAGGAGTTCCTGGAGGGACTGAACCGGCCGGTGGGCACCCGCCTCGGCGTCCGCTACGGCGCCGCGTTCGAGGTGTTCCGCTTCGACCTCTGGTAGGGGCGGCGATGATCCTGGTCGGCACCTCCGGCTGGCAGTACCGCGACTGGCGGGGCCGGTTCTACCCGGACGGGCTGCCGCAGTGGCTGTGGCTGGAGCACTTCGCCGCGCGCTTCGCCACCGTCGAGGTCAACAACGCCTTCTACCGGCTGCCGGAGCGGGACACCTTCGCCGCCTGGCGGGCCCGCACCCCGGACGACTTCTGGGTGGCGGTGAAGATGAGCCGCTACCTGACCCACATCAAGCGACTGCGGGATCCGGCCGAGCCGGTCGCCCGGTTCCTGAGCCGGGCCACCGCGCTCGGCGACCGGCTGGGGCCGGTGCTGCTGCAACTGCCGCCGAACCTGCCCGCCGACCCGGACACGCTGGACGCCACGCTGCGCCGGTTCCCGGCCGAGGTGCGGGTCGCCGTCGAGCCGCGCCACCCGTCGTGGTGGACCGCCACCACGCGGGCGGTGCTGGAGCGGCGGCGGGCGGCGCTGGTGTGGGCCGACCGGCTGGGCCGGCCGGTGGCACCGCGCTGGCGCACCACGGACTTCGGCTACCTGCGCCTGCACGAGGGGCGGGCCCGGCCGCACCCCCGCTACGGGCCGGCCGCCCTCGCCTCCTGGGTGCGGCGGCTCACCGACGCCTTCGCCGCCGACGAGCCGGCGTACGTCTACTTCAACAACGACCCGGGCGGCGCGGCGGTCGTCGACGCGGCCGCCTTCGCCGCGCTGGCCCGGCGGACCGGTCGGCCGGTGAGTCGGGTCCCGGGGAACGCCGGCGCCGGAGACGACCGGTCGGGGCCGGCCGGCGCCTGAACCGGCCGGGAGGATGCGAACGGCCCGCCCCGCCGCGCGGGGCGAGCCGTCGGGGTGCGGCGGTCAGGACATCATCCGGGCCAGGTCCTTCGGCATGTTGTCCATCACGTCGTCCCACTGCCCCGGGCTCGTCACGTGCTGGCGCAGGGAGTTCAGCACCACCTGGATCAGGTGCTGCGGGGTGCCCTCCATGTCGTACGTGAACTGCTTCCGGAACTCGAGGAGGAAGTCGTCGCGGTTCAGCTTGACCGGCACGTCCATCGGCTTCCAGCCGTCGAAATAGATCCCGCGGAGCACCAACGGCAACTGCGCGGCGAACTCCACACTCTCCTGCACCGGCAGCCGGTCGCGCAGCAGGTGCAGCGTCGTACGCAGTGCGCAGTAGGACTGGTTCCGTTGCTCCTTCGGCCAGCCGTACTCCTTCTCGATGCCCTTGAGGATCAGGTTGGTCTTCTCGGTCGACGCGTCGATCGCCGACTGCAGCTGCTCAGCCATCTCTCCACCCCCGTACGTCGGTTTCCCACCGTCGGTCATCGTCCCGCCGCGGCGGCCCCGCCGGACCGCGCCACTGCCGGAGCGGGCTGGCCCGGCCGGCCCGCGGCGGGCGCCGGCTGTCACCGGTCGCGCCGACGACGTGCAGGACGCCCCCACGTCGCCGGTCCGCCACCACCCGAGTGGTCATGACGCCACCTCCGTGTCGGATCCGCGGTCGCCGGACCGACGACCACGAGGCACTCCCCATGCTTCCGCCCCGCGGGGTGAGGCCGGCTCACCCGATCGGGATGATCCGCGAGGGCCGGTGTCGACGTCCTCGGTCGACGGCGTCCGGGCGGCGTCCGCCCAGGGCTTCGGGCGGGCCCTAGGCGTCGAGCAGCCGGGCGAGGGTGGCGGCGTTGGTCTGCGCGTAGTCCCGGTAGCAGTTGTTCATGAGGACGTGCGTCTGTCCGGTCTCACCGGCCAGTTCGCGCAGCTTCGGCGCCCAGTCGCGCAGTTCCCGGTCGGAGTAGCGGTAACCGAACTTCTCGTGGATGTCGGTGCTGGTCCACTTGTCGCTGTGCCCGTGGAAGCGCACCACCGCGAGGTCCGCGGTGGCGGCGAGCACCGGGGGCACCGACGAGCGGTGCCCCTGCGGCATGTCCACGCACACGAACGGCAGCCGGTGTTGGCGCAGGAAGGCGAGGGTCTCATCGGCGTTGGCACCGTCGAACCAGGAGGCGTGCCGGAACTCGAAGACCGGACGCAGGGGGGCGCAACGCGCCGTCACCTCCCGCAGGTACTGCTTGTTGTCCCGCTTGATGGTGAACCAGGGCGGGAACTGGAACAGCAGCGCGCCCAGCTTGCCCGCCTCGACCAGCGGGTCCAGCGCGCTGAGGAACCGCGTCCAGACCTCCTCGTACGCCTGCGGCGTGAGGTCGTCCGGGTAGACGTTCCGCTTCTCCGTCTCCGGCCGCAGGTCCTTGTACAGCGAGCTGACCTTCGTCGGGTGGCCGGTGAGCAGGCTGAACGCCTTGACGTTGAAGGTGAAGCCGGCCGGGGTCCGCTCGGCCCACAGCCGGGCGGTCCGCTCGGCGGGGGGCGAGTAGTAGGTGGCGTCCACCTCGACCAGCGGGAACTGCTTGGCGTAGTACGCCAGCCGCTTCTCCGGCGTGTCCGCGGTCTGCGGGTACCACCCGGAGTCGAGCAGCGTACGGTCGGTCCAGGAGGCGGTGCCCACCTTGATGTCGCCCATGGGTGGAGTCCACCGCGCCCCGGACCGATCGGCAAGGTCAGGCCGCCCGACGCTCCCGGGTCTGCTTGCACGTCACGCAGGTCGTGGCCGACGGGAAGATCTCCAGCCGCTCCACCGGGATCGGCGCCGAGCAGCCCTCGCAGAAGCCGTACGTGCCCTCGTCCAGCCGGGTCAGGGCGTGCTCGTACTGGGCCCGACGGTCCAGGATGGTCCGCAGCAGGGACTGCGCGGTGTCCCGCTCCGCGGTCTTGGTGCCGCTGTCGGCCTGGTCGTCGCCCGCGGTGTCGCCCACCTCCACCAGGCGCAGGACCTGACTCTGCACCACGGCCTGCTCGTACTCCGCCGTGAGCTCGTTGTAGCGGGCCTGGAGGGACTGCCGGATCTGGTCGATCTCCGCCTGGGATCGGCCCGTGCCGACCGTGTCGTGGACGAGCATCGCTGCCTGCCTTTCTCCGAACCTCGCGGTCTACCGGGGCCACCGGCCCCGGTGTCGTCGTCGCCCGCGCGGGTGGATCACCCGTGCTCTGTGAGCCGGGCGAATACCCCGGGGCCCGGTGGATCAAACCGGCGACTTCCGCCGGATCTCCGGTCCGGTTCGCGACGTTCCGCGCCCGGCGTCCACCGGCCGCGCGCGTCGGTCCCGGGGCGGTCGAGGGACTGGCCGACCCGGATGGCGCCACCGGCACCGGTCGGACCGGCCCTATGCCAGGTCGACCAGTGCGGGGTGGCGGGGGTCGTCGACCCGGACGACCACGTCGGCGAACGTCGCCGGAGCCACCTCGTCGGTGTAGCGGGCGAACGCGGGCAGTGTCCACCGCTGCTCCGGGTCCGTGCGCCGGTCCAGGGCGGACGGCGAGAGCGCCAGGTGCACGGTGACGTCGAACGGCAGGCCGCCGCCGAGCAGCAGCGCCCCGCTCACGAGGACGACGCCGCGCTCGGGCACCTCGACGTACGCGGCGCGGCTGGCACGGTCGACGTCGGCGTCCCACAGCGACGGCAGGACCCGTCCCGAGCCGTCCGGGCCGGCCGGGTCGAGCACCTCCCGGCGCAGCCCGGCCTCGTCGATCCAGCCCTCGTAGTACGCGTCCGGGTTGGTGCGGCCGTGTTCGAGCCGCACCGAGGCCGGGCGGAGGAAGTCGGCCGCCCGGACGTGCAGCACCGGACGGCCCCGGGCGCGCAGCGGGTCGACCAGCGCGCCGGCCAGGGCGTCGGGGTCGGCCGCCGGCGGACCGTCGACGGCCACCCGCAACCGGCCGGCGACCGTGGTGCCGGCGAGCCGGTCGGCCAGTTCGGTGACGAGACGCTCGGGAGAGATCGGACGGACACGCACGCCGACCATCGTGCCCGGTCGGACCGCCCCGGCGCCGGTCGGGCGGATCGTGGGGCGCCGGCGGTCGGCCGGCCGGGTCGGGTGTCGGTCGGCCGCCGCGGACGGCTCGCCGGGCCGGACGGTCGCTCAGCCGCTGCGGTCGATGGTGACCCGCGCGTCGTCGGCGAGCCGGTAGCCGACGCCGTAGACGGTGGTGACCAGCGGGACGTCCACCCCGACCTTCCCGCGCAGCCGGCGGACGTGCACGTCCACCGTGCGCACCCCGGCGTGCTCGTAACCCCAGACGGCGTTGAGCAACTGGAGCCGCGTGAAGACCCGGCGGGGATGGGCGACCAGGTGCAGCAGCAGATCGAACTCCAGGCGGGTCAGCGGCAGCGGCTCGCCGTCGCGCAGCACCGACCGGGACGAGGCGAGGATGTGCAGGGTGGGGATGGTCGGGGCGAGCTGACGGCCCGGGGACCGGCCGGCGGGGACCGGCTCGGCCCGGCGCTCCGCACCGCCGGACCCGGCGGCCGTGATGGTGCCCTCGCCCCGCTCCAGCATCTCGCGGGCGGCCTCCAGCAGGCGGCGCGCCGGCGGTGTGAGCGCCTCCTCGTTGGCCAGCGGGATCGACAGGGTCACCGTGAGCACCGGCGCCGCGGTGTTCGCGGGACGGCGCTGGCCACCCGGGGGTCGACCGGGAACAGCGGGCTGGGACGTATGCCATCCGGCGCGCGACGAAGCAGGGCTGACCGACATGGTCCTCCTTGGCTGGTCCGGGTATCTCCCCACGGCCCGGGAACGCCGCTTCATCGATGCTTCCCGGCGCTCGTGCGAGGGTCAAGGGGCGGCTGCGTTGCATGAATGTGACAATTGACGAACGCATCGGAGCCGGATGCTCGCTCTGCGTACGAGGTCTGATGATTACAGCAGAGTCGCCGAGATGACCCGATACGGGGGGTGCCTGCCCGGTTCACATTCGCCGAACCCGGTCACGGAGCGTGGTTGACGAACGTGATTCATGCCGAGGTGGCGCGCCTGGACGCGCTCCCATGTGGACGCTCCGCGTACCGGATGTGTGACAACCGCGACGGGCCGAGGCACCCCGGTCGGCGCGCCTCGGCCCGGTTAGGTTTCCGAACGATTCAGTAGCTGTGAGCGACGAGGACGTGCGCCTCGTCGGCGAGGCGGTACCCCACGCCGTGGACGGTCGTCACGACCGCCGTGTCGAGCTTCGCGCGCAGCCGGCGCACGTGGACGTCCACGGTCCGCATCACGGCGTGTTCGTAGCCCCAGACGGCGGCCAGCAGTTGCAGCCGGGTGAAGACCGTACGCGGCCGCTCGGCCAGGAACAGCAGCAGGTCGTACTCGATCCGGGTCAGGGGCACGACCCGGCCGCGGTGCCGGACCACCCGGCTGCCGGCGTGGATGATCACCTCGTCCGGGTGGGCCTCGGCCCGCCGTGGCTCCGTGACGGGCGGACCCGCCCGCCCCTCGCCCGACTCGAGCCGACCCTCGCCCGACTCGGCCAGTTCGCCGAGCAGGTCCAGCAGTCGCACGACCCGGGGACTCAGCGGGCCGGCGGCGAGGTCGACGGTGACGGTGGCCCGCGAGCGGGACCGGCGCGGATCGGCGCCGTCGGGACGGGCGGCCGGCGGGGTACGGACGGGGAGTGCGACGACGGACATGGTGCCTCCTGCGACGACGGGTGCCGCCACGACCGGTGCGGTGTGGCGTCAGCGGCGCACCTGGCCGGCGGTCACCGGGGGCGCGACGGGGTGGGGACGGAGCAACGACGTGGGGCCGAGGGCGGGCAGCCCGGCGATCCGCCAGGCGGCGAAGCCGCCCACCACGTCGGTGGCGCGGTGCAGCCCGAGATCCTGCAGGGCGGCGGCGGCGAGGGACGAGGTGTAGCCCTCCTGGCAGAGGACCACGACCGGCAGGTCGTACGAGCCGGCCTGCGGCAGCCGGGCCGGACACCGCGGGTCGAACCGCCACTCGAGCACGTTGCGCTCGACGGCGATGGCGCCGGGCACGGTGCCGTGGGCGGCGCGCTGGGCGGCCGGCCGGATGTCGACCAGCAGCGCACCCTGCCGGTGGGCCACGTGCGCATCCTCCGGGTCCAGCCGCCGCAGCCGGCCGCGGGCGTCGGCCAGGATCTCGTCGATCCCGCGGGACCCCGTCGGTGGGGGTGGACACGCGGTGGAGGGGTGGGTGTGCGGCATCTCGGTCCTTCCGTGTCTGAAGTGGATCACCACGCGACCCCGGCCTCGGCCACCTCGGCGACGCGCAGGCGGCCGTCGGCGAGCAGGTACCGGGTCATGCGGCGCAACGCGGGCCGGTAGACGTGGACGCTCACCGCGGGGTCCGGGCCCCGGTTGGTCACCTGGTGCACGTGCCGGGAACCGAAGCGACGTCCGGCCCCGGCGGGAAGCCGGTGCGGGCGTAGCCGGGTGCCGGCCACCGTCTCCTCGGTCAGCACCCCGGAGACCACGACGAACGCGCCGGAGCAGCCGCCGTGGTCGTGCAGGTCGGTGCCCTGCCCGGGGAGCCAGCTCAGCGCCCACACCTCGTGGTCGACGTCGCCGGCCAGCCGGGCGTACCACCGCTGGTCGGCGTCGAAACGCAGCGGCACCGGCCAGGAGTCCAGGTCGGCGGCCCAGCGTCGCGCGACGGCGGACAGGTCGGTGCGGTGCGCGCTCATCGGGTCTCCACAGGTCGGTGGGCGGGTCCACCGACAGCTTAGACGGTAAATCCTATCGGTTTAGTAGGTAGTCCTGGATGCTGGGATGGCGCTTCCGACGGGCGCGCCTCGGCCGACCGGACTAGCCTGAACCGGTGATCGAGGAACTGGACGCCGAGACGCTGGCGTTCGCGCACCGGATGTTCGACCTGGCGCGCGAGGGCGCCACCGACGAACTCGCCGCGTACGTCGACGCCGGACTGCCGGTCGACCTGACCAACGACAAGGGCGACACGCTGCTGATCCTGGCCGCGTCCCACGCCCATCCGGACACCGTCGCCGCGTTGCTGAGGCGGGGGGCCGACCACTCCCGCACCAACGACCGGGGGCAGACCGCGCTGGCCGCGGCGGCGTTCCGTCGCAGCGAGGGCAGCGTCCGGGCACTCCTCGCCGCCGGGGCCGATCCCGGTCACGGCAGCCCGTCGGCCGTGGAGACCGCCGGCTTCTTCGACCTGCCCGACATGCTCGCCCTGCTCACCGCACGGCCGGCCGGCTGAGCCGGCGCGCCGTCGTCGGTCGTGATCACGTGGTGCGGCGCCGGGCGGACCGTACGGTCCCGGGGCGGCGCCGCGTCATCCGATCGCCGGGACACCCGCCGGTCGCCCCGTCGGCCGGCGGGTGCCCGCGCCGCCCGGTATACAGGGGCGGTGGAGGATCCGCTGCCCGAGCAGATGCGCACCGCCGGCACGGCGCTGCTCGCCGCCCTGGACGGGCCCGCCCGGGCCGGCGCGGCGTACCGGTTCGACGACGTCGCGGCGCGGCGCTGGCTGGAGTACCGGCCGCGGCCCCGTCCCGGCGTGTGTCTCGCCGACCTCGACCGCACCGCCCGCAAGGCCGCCCACCGCCTGCTGGCGACCGCGCTGAGCCCGCCGGCGTACGCGCAGGCGATGGCGATCATCGCGCTGGAGGAGGTGCTCGACCGGGCCGAGGGGTGGCGGCGCGGCCGGCACAGCGACGACTACTGGGTGGCGGTCTTCGGCGACCCGGCCCGCGACGACGCGTGGGCGTGGCGGGTCGAGGGGCACCACCTGTCGGTCAGCATGACCGTGGTGGACGACCAGGTCTCCCCCGCGCCCGTCTTCTTCGGCGCGAACCCGGCCGCCGTCCGGTGGGCCGGCCACCCGGTGTCGCGGCCACTCGGGCCGGAGGAGGACCTCGGCCGGGCGCTCCTGGACGCGATCGGCCCCGCCGGCCGGGCCGCGGCGATCGTCGCCGACGAGGCGCCCGCCGACATCGTCAGCGCCACCCGGCCCCGGGTCGACGCGCCGGTCGAGCCGCTCGGCGTACCGGCCGACCGGCTCGGTCCCACCGGCCGGTCCCTGTTGGACCAGCTCGTCGCCCTCTACCTGGACCGGCTCCCGCCGGAGCTGGCGATCCGGGAGGCGCGCCGCCTCGCCGGCTCACCGCTGCACTTCGCCTGGGCCGGGCCGACCCGTCCGGGGCAGCGCCACTACTACCGGGTGCAGGGCGACGACCTGCTGATCGAATACGACAACACCACCGACGACGGCAACCACGCCCACACCGTGCTCCGCCGCCCGGCGAGCGACTTCGGCGGGGACGTCCTGGCCGCCCACCACGGCGAGGCCCACTGACGCCCGTCAGGCCGGCCTGGTCGCCTCGATGAGGAAGCGGCGGGCGTGGGTCACGAACGGACCCTCGACCTCGATCCGCCGGTGCAGCCGGGCCAGCGCGGGCCGGTGCCGGTCGACGTCGAAGTCCGGGACGGTCCAGACGACCTTGCGCAGGAACCACACCACGGCGGCGATGTCGTGGAAGACGGTCCGCAAGGTGGCCTCCCGCAGGTCCACCACGGTCAGGCCGGCGGCCGTCGCGGCGGTCACCGCCTGCTCCGGGTGGCGGCTCGCCGGCGGGGGCAACGGGCCGAGGATCGCCTCGCTCAGCTCGCGTACGGTGCCCGGGCCGATCTGCTGGGACAGGAACGTCCCGCCCGGCCGCAGCACCCGGGCGGTCTCCGACCAGTCGGTCCGGACGGGGTGCCGGCTCACCACCAGGTCGAAGGACGCGTCCGCGAACGGCAGCGGCGCGTCCGGCGTCACCGCCACCACGGTGGCGCCGACCCGGCGCAGCGCCCGGGCCGCGACCGGCACGTTCGGTGGCCACCCCTCGGTGGCGACCAGCACGCGGGGCGGTGACGGCACCTCGGCCAGCACCTCTCCCCCGCCGGTGTCCACGTCCAGCGCCGCGTCCGCGGCCGCCATCCGGGCGGCGACCAGGCGGGCGTACCCCCAGGGTGGCCGTTCCTCGGTCGCCCGTCCGGCGAGCCAGTCGAAACCCCAGCCGTCCACCGGGGCCGCCGCCCCCTCCGCGATCAGGTCGTCGAACCGTCCGTCCGTCATCCGGGCAGCCTGCCCGGCCGGGTCCGGACCCGGCAACGAAATTCACGGGCGCGGGCGGACGATCTCCACGGTGGAGCCGGCGACGCCGCCGAGGGCGTCGAGGGTGGTGGGCTCGGCGCGGCCGGCGTCGAACCGGCGGATCAGGCGGGCCCCCAGGGCGACGCCGTACCCGCCCACGACGAGGGCGACCAGCTCGGTGAGGAGCAGCACGACGCTGGCACCCCGCTGCGGCGCGTCCGCCCGGATCAGGCAGGCGATCAGGAACAGGCCGGCCATCGCGGCGTTGACCAGGTTGAACGTCGTGGCCGTCCGGCGCGTCTTCCCGCCCGGTACGTCCCACAGGTCGATCATGCCGGCGACGGTGGCCAGCGCGGCGGCGACGAGCGCCGCCACCGCCGTCCAGTACCCCACCTCACCGAGGAACGCCGGTCCTCCGATCACGTCGGTCAGGTCGAACACCGTCGCGCTCACGAAGAGCCCGAACGGGAACGTCACCAGCATCGGTTGGATCGGGTGCCCCTGCACCCGCAGCCGGCTCTGCATCGCTTCTCCCCAGGTCGCGTCCCGTCACCAGTCAACGGTGCTACCCGGGCGCACACGGGGCGAAACGACGCGGTCAGCTGTCCCGGGGCCGGGAGACCGTGCTCACCAGCCGCTCGGCGACCTCGCGGAGCGGGATGGCGAGCGAGGTGGCCGCGCTGCGCAACACCTCCAGGGCCTCCTCGGCCCGGCAGCCGCGCTGGGTCATGATCACACCCACCGCCTGGCCGACCACCCCGTCGCCGAGCGGGCCGGCGCCGAGCTGGTCGGCCTCGGCGGCCGAGCGGGCCCGGTCCCGTACGGCGGCGAGCAGCAGCCCGGCGTGCTCGGCGAGCAGCATGGCGGTGAGCTGGTGCCGGGGGGTGAGCGCGTCGGTGGCGCCGGCGTAGAGGTTGAGCGAGCCGATCACCTGCTCGTCCACGTCGACCTGGGCCGAGATCACCCCGCGTACGCCGAGTTCGCGGGCCCGCGCCGTCCAGTCCGGCCAGCGCGACTCACGGCCCAGGTGCTCGGAGAGCACCATCTCCCGCCGCCGGATCGCCTCCATGGCCGGCGAGTCCGGGCCGTGCCGCAGGTCGTCCAGACCGGCGAGCCGCTCGTCGGACGCCGCCGCGGCGGCCGGTTCCCCGGCGCGCAGGGCGGTGAACCCGCACCAGGTCACTCCGGCCATCGCGTCGCGGGCGATCCGCACCAGGGCGGCCAGCGCCTCGTCGAAGTCGTCGACGCCGATCAGTCCGGCGGTCAGCTCCCGCAGCAGGGCCGCGGTCTCCAGCACGCCGAGTGTCTCCGCGACCGGCTCACGCATCCCGAGGTTCACCGGTCCTCCGCCCCCACCGCGAATGCGCGCGACACCGCGCGCCCCACCGGGGCCGTTCCCTGTTCCATTTCCTGATCTCTCCCGACTCTCCGGACCCGGGCTACTACCCCCAGGAACAGGGGTCGAAACGACGCAAAAGGGTGCTCTTCCGGTGTCACACGTCACCGGAAGGGCACCCTTTAGGCGACTATCGAGAGCCGGAGCTGAGCCGGCGGCCCACCGAGGCGATGAGCCGGTCGAGCTCCGAGCCGAACGGGTTGTCGTGGACCAGGTACGTCCAGGTGGCGCTCGGCCGGACCAGCTTGGCCTCCTCGGGCTCCCAGGTCTCGTCGAACTCGGTCTCGGTGAAGGTCTCGATGGTGCGCCGTTCGATCTCCGGGACCAGGTTGTTGAACGCGGGCACGGCAGCGCGGTGGAACTCGTCGAGCGGGTCCAGCCGGCCCAGTGCCCGCAGGTGCACGCCCTCGCGGACCTCGGACAGCTCGGCGAGGTGCTCGGCCCAGAGCCGGTCGAGGTGGAAGAGGGCGATCGACCGGGCGACCCGGGCGAGCAGGTCCTCGTCCATCTCGCCGGCCTTGTCGGGCACCTTGTCCAGCAGCATCAACGCCGCGACGTCGGTGGTCAGCAGGCGCTCCCGGCGCTCCGCGAGGGCCTTGCGCTGCTGCTCGATCACCACGCTGTAGCGCCACGTGTTGCGGTGGATCTCGTGGTTGACGCCCTCGGCGACCCGCTGGGCGTGCTCGACGGCGTAGTCGACCTGCGGGTCGGTGACCAGGCCGTCGGCGTTCATCCGGGGCGACGCCGGCACGGTGTCGCCGGCGTGGCGGGCGACGAGGTCGTCCTCCAGGCTGACGAAGAAGACCGAGCCACCCGGGTCCCCCTGCCGGCCGGCGCGCCCGCGCAACTGGTCGTCGACGCGACGGCTGTCGTGCCGGCCGCTGCCGATCACGTACAGGCCGCCGAGCTCGGCGACCCGGTCGCGGTCGGCCTGGTCGCTGCCGCCGAGGCGGATGTCGACACCCCGGCCGGCCATCTGGGTGGAGACGGTCACCGCGCCGTACGCGCCGGCCTCGGCGATGATCGCCGCCTCCTCGTCGTCGTTCTTCGCGTTGAGGACGACGCACGGCACGCCGGCCGCGTTCAGGCCGGCGGCCAGCCCCTCGGACTCCTTGACGTCGAGGGTGCCGACCAACACCGGCCGCCCGCGCTCGTGGTTCCGCCGGATCTCGTCGATCAGCGCGTCCTCCTTCTCGGCGCGGGTCGCGTAGATCCGGTCCGCCTCGTCCTCCCGGATGCACGGGGTGTTCGGCGGGATCACCGCCACCTCCAGGCCGAAGAACTCCCGGAGCTGGTCACCGACCAGCACGGCGGTGGCGGTCATGCCGCAGACCGTCGGGTAGAGCCCGATGTACGCCTGGACGGCGATCGTGCCGAGCACCTCGCCCTCGGCCGTGGCGTCCAGGCCCTCCTTGGCCTCCACGGCCGCCTGGAGGCCGTCGGGCCACCGGCGCCGCTGGGCGACCCGCCCACGCATCTCGTCGATCAGCTCGACCGTGCCCTCGCGGACGATGTAGTCCACGTCGCGGTGCAGCAGCGCGTGGGCGTGCAGCGCCACGTTCACCGCCGAGAGCTGGGCGACGTGCTCCTCGTCGTACAGGTCGATGCCGAGCTTGGCCTCGACGGCGGCGAGGCCGGCGGCGGTGAAGGCGACGCTGCGGCCGTCCTCGGCGACGGTGTAGTGCTTGCCCTTGCGCAGGCCGCGCACGAGCGTGGCGGCGGTGTGCACCGGGTCCTGCTCGCCGGCGACCGCACCGGCGAGGACCATCGGCACCCGGGCCTCGTCGATGAGGATCGAGTCGGCCTCGTCGACGATCGCGGTGCGCAGCGCGGGCTGCACCCGGTCCTCGATGTCGGTGACGAGCTGGTCGCGCAGGTAGTCGAAGCCGGCCTCGCTGACCGAGACGTACGTGACGTCGCAGGCGTACGCCTCGCGCCGCTCCTGCGGCGTGGACGCCTCGTTGACCCAGCCGACGGTGAGGCCGAGCAGGGTGTAGACCGGCTCCATCCACTGGGCGTCGCGGCGGGCCAGGTAGTCGTTGACGGTGAGCACGTGGACCGGGCCGTTGCCCACGCGGACGTGCCCGTACGCGGCGATCACGGCGGTCAGGGTCTTCCCCTCACCGGTCGCCATCTCGGCGACCTTGCCGGACAGCAGCGCCATCGCGCCGAGCAGCTGCACGTCGTACGGCCGCTGGTCGAGCCCGCGGCGGGCGGCCTCCCGGCCGATCGCGCAGATCTCCTCGTAGCCCTCGGCCTTTCCGGCGGCCTCGGTCAGCTCGGCGTCGTCGAGCGCCCGCAGCTCCTCCTCGCGCGCCTCGATGGCGGGCAGCAGCTTCTCCAGCGGTCCCAGGTCCACCGTCGTGCCCGGGCGCTGAAGAAACCGCCGGAACCTGCTCTTCAACCGTTGCGACACACCCATGAGCGGCAACGGTACGCGACCGGACCGATCTCCCGCGTCCCGCCCGCCCACGCCCCGAACCCCTCGATCCCCGCGATCTTGCACTTACTGCCCCGACAAATGCCACATCCACCCCAAAGGGAGGGCCGAAAGTGCAAGATCGCGGGGAGCGGGGCGGGTCCACGGTCAGCAGGTGAGCACGACCTGGAGCTCCTGGCGGCGGCGCTCGGCGAGGTCGGTGAGCAGCGCCGGCGCCTCGTCGAAGGGCACCACCGCCGAGATCAGGTGCTTGCGGATCTCCTCGCCGTACGCGCGGAGCAGGTCGATCGTCTCCGCGCTCAGCCGCTCCCGGTCCCAGATCGGTGCGAGCCCCCGGGGCACCCGGCCGATCTGGGCGCAGCGCACGGACAGCCCGTTGTGGTGGAACTCCTCGCCGAACCGGACCTCGTCCGCCCCGGCCTGGTAGAAGGCCAGGTCGATGACGGTGCCCTGGGGCCGGAGCAGGCGCAGCGCGAGGTGCATCGCCCAGGCCTGGCCGCGGCACTGGAACACCACGTCGGCGCCGCGGTCCCCGGCGGCGTGCCCCCACCGGGTCTTCAGCACCACCGCCGGATCGTCCGCCTCCGGGTCGAGGGTCTCCAGGCCCAGCGCCTCGGCGACCGCCCGGCGCTGCGGCGTCGGGTCGAGCACGACCACGGACGCCGCGCCGTGCCGCTTGGCGAACAGCGCCGTGAGCAGCGCCACCACGCCGCTGCCGACCACCGCGACGCGCCGGCCGCGCACCCCGTCGGCGAGCGAGCGCACGTCGGTCCCGTGCACGTCGGCGGCGGCGTGCAGGATGCCGTTGGCGCAGATCGGCCCCATGTGCGCGACGTAGACGCCGAGCAGCGGGTCCAGGTCGTCGGGCAGCGGGACGAACCGCTCCTTGACCGGGTCGGCGACGTAGCCGGTGCGGTGGCCGTACGTCATGGCGCCCACCGCGCCGACGGCGATGGCCGGGGTGGCGCTCTCCACCACCCGCCCGACCTGCATGTAGCCGAGCCGGTTCACCGGGTACGGCGTGCTCGCCGCGCCGGGCTGGAACAGGCCGAGGTCGGCGTTCCAGCTGACGTTCAGGTACGGGTTCGTGCCCTTGACGAAGCTCAGCTCGGTGCCGGCGGAGACGCCGCTGTAGAGCGTCTCCACGCGGAAGGTGCCCTCCTCCATAGGAGCGGCGTCCTGCTCGACCAGTTCCACCCGCCCGGGGGCGGTGACGGCCACGATCCGGTCACGCATCGACGGTCACCCCGGTCGCGAGGGTCGGCGCGGTGGCCGGGGCGGTCAGGCGCACCGCCCGGCCGGCGCGGGCGGAGTCGGCCACGGCGACCGCCAGCCGCTGGGTGCCGAGCGCCTCCGCGTACGGGACGCGCACGTCGTCGCCGACGCCACGGACGGCGTCGACGAACGCCCGGTCCACGGCCACCCGGGCGGCGTCCGGGTCGGCGGCGAACGACCGCTCGCCGTCCGCGTCGCGGACCACCAGGCCGTCCTCGGTCAGCGCCAGGGCGAGCCCGTCGGCGAGGATCTCCAGGCCGGCCCGGTGCTTCCACCCGAGGACGCAGGCGGCGGTGAGGGTGCCGACGGCGCCGGAGGCGAACCGCAGCGCGGCGGTGGTCACCGAGTCGATGTCGGCGCCGTCGACCGGCGGCGGCGTGCCGTTCCCGTACGCGGTCACCTCGGTGACCTCGCCGACCAGGACGCGGATCAGGTCCAGCACGTGTGCGGCCTGCTCGACCACCGGCCCGCCGGAGTGGTCGCGCCGCGACCACCAGGCCACCGGGGGCACCTTGTCCAGCCAGGACCCGGCGACCATCCGCACCGGACGGTCGGCGAGCAGTTCCCGGGCCTGCTCGACGATCGGCAGGTACCGCCAGTGGTGCCCGACGCCGGTGAGCAGGCCGCGCTCGGCCACGAGGGCGGCGATCCGCTCGGCGGTGCCGAGGTCCACCGCCACCGGCTTCTCCACGAACATCGGCACGCCGGCCGCGATCACCGCCTCCTCCGCCGGCCCGTGGGCGAACGGCGGGACGCAGACGTACACGGCGTCCGGGCCGGCGGCCAGCAGGTCCTCGACGCCGGCGAAGGTCGGGACGCCGTACGTGTCGGCCAGGGCGGCGGCCGCCGCCGACACGACGTCGGTCACCCCGAGCAGCTCGGCGTCGTCGAACCCGCTCAACACCCGGGCGTGGCGCTGTGCCACCCCGCCGGCCCCGATCAGTCCCACCCGGCACGTGCGCATCTCATCACGCCTCTCCATGACGTTTCAGTGTTCCGCGCCAGCTCTCCCCCCGTGTGGGCGCAATCAAACGTTCATCCCCCGGGAACGCCCCGTCACCACTCTCGTGATCACCCTGTTAGGGATGATCCGGTTAGCAGGAGCGAGGTAGTGGGAAAACCAAGACCAGTTTTTCCGCCACGATCAGGGGGTGCCTGTGCGGAATACGGAAACGATCGTCTCACCGGTGGTGGAGGCCTGGGCCACCTACCGGACGACGTCGGCCGCCGACTGGCCGGCGCGGCGCCTGCTGCGCGCCAAGGGGGACAGCCGGGTCAGCGTGGTGCTGCCCGCCCGCAACGAAGAGGCCACGGTCGGCGCCATCGTGTCGACGATCCGGGAGCACCTGATGGACCGGGTGGCCCTGGTCGACGAGCTGATCGTCGTCGACTCCCGGTCCACCGACCGGACGGCCCAGGTCGCCCGGGCCGCCGGCGCCGAGGTCGTCAGCCAGGACGCGATGACCCGCGGTCTGCCGCGACTCACGGGCAAGGGCGACGCGCTGTGGGCCGGGCTGGCCGCCGCCGAGGGCGACGTGGTCGCGTTCGTCGACGCCGACCTCCGCGAGTTCCGTCCGCACTTCGTGACCGGGCTGATCGGCCCGCTGCTCACGGACCCGTCCGTCGATTTCGTCAAGGGCTTCTACCACCGCCCCCTGGTCGGCACGGCCGGCGTGGAGGCCGA
This sequence comes from Micromonospora thermarum, assembly GCF_012034245.1. Classification (GTDB taxonomy): domain Bacteria; phylum Actinomycetota; class Actinomycetes; order Mycobacteriales; family Micromonosporaceae; genus Micromonospora; species Micromonospora thermarum. Next base: position 52,207 of record NZ_JAATEO010000026.1, read on the forward strand.
CGGCGGGGGCCGGGTCACCGAGCTGATGGCGCGCCCGCTGCTGAACCTGTTCTGGCCCGAGCTGGCCGGCTTCGTGCAGCCCCTGGCCGGGGAGTACGCCGGCCGCCGGGACGTGCTGGAGCGGGTGCCGTTCGTGTCCGGGTACGGCGTCGAGACGGCGATGCTCATCGACCTGCTCGACCTGGTGGGCCTGGACGCGCTCGCCCAGGTCGACCTCGGTGAGCGCAAGCACCGGCACCAGGACACCGCGGCCCTGGGCCGGATGTCCGCGCAGATCATGCTCACCGCCTGGTCCCGGCTCCAGCGCCGCGGGTGGGCGGCACCGGGCGCGTTCCCCGCGGAGCTGCTCACCCAGTTCCGGCGCGGCGGCTCGGAGGCCCTGCCGAACCTGGAGCGGGAGATCGTGGTCACGGACGTCTCCATCGAGGAGCGTCCGCCCCTGGCCGAGTTGCGGCACCGGGTCCCCCGGCGCCGGATGGCGGCGGCGTGAGGAGCCGGGCGCACCGCCCGGTCGGTGGTGGAGCGCGGGGCGTCCACGCCCCCGCCGAGGGAAGGGACCGCGCGCGATGAGCCTCACCGTCCTGATGAACGCCGGCCCCTGGCTGTCCGTGCCCCCGCCCGGTTACGGCGGCATCGAGAACGTCATCGCGACCCTGGTGCCGGAGCTGCGGCGACTCGGCGTCCGGATCGTGTTCGCCTCGGTCGGCACCAGCACCCTCCCGGTCGACGAGATGTTCTCCGTCTTCCCCGACGGGCAGTTCCACGCGCTGCAACGGCCGTACAACCAGGTCTGCGGCATCTCCCAGGCGCACCTGAACGGCGTGGTGCGGGAGCTGCACGCCCGCGACGACATCGACCTCGTGCACGACCACGTGGAGGCGGTCGGGCTGGCCACGCTCACCGCGATGGGCCCGGACGCCCCGCCGGCGCTGCACACCCTCCACTGGGACCTGGCCAAGCATCCCGAGCTGTACGGCAACGTCGACGGCGGGGACCGGGTCCGGGTCAACGGTGTGTCCGCCTCGCAGCTGGCCCGGGCGCCGCGCGCGCTGCAGGAGCACTCGGTCGGGCACGTGCACCTATCCACGCCGCTCGCCGTGGGCGCGGACCGTCGGCCCGCCGCGGCGAAGGGCGACTACGCGGTCGTCCTCGGCCGCATCAACCCGGGCAAGGGGCAGGACCTGGGTGCCCGGGTGGCGCAGCGGGTGGGCGTCCCGCTGGTGCTCGCCGGGCCGGTCGGGCCGTACCACCGGCCGGAGGACCTGGCCGCGGCCGGCGAGGAGGCGCGGCAGAACCCGGACGTGCGGTTCTTCCTGGAGAAGGTGGCCCCGCACGTCGACGGTCACCTGGTCCGCTGGGTCGGCACGGTGGCCGGGCAGGAGCGCGACGACCTGGTGGCCGGCGCCCGCGCCACCCTCTTCCCGCTGCGGTGGGAGGAACCGGGGGGCACGGCGGTGGTCGAGTCCCTCGCCCTGGGCACGCCGGTGGTGTCCACCGCCCGGGGTTGCCTGCCCGAGCTGATCGACCACGGCCGTACCGGGCTGCTGACCACCGACGAGGAGGAGCTGGGCGACCTGCTCCTCGCGGCGAGCCTGATCGACGAGGGCGACTGCCGCCGGGAGGCCGCCGCCCGGTTCACGCCGGCACTGATGGCGCAGCGGTACGTGGCCCTGTACGAGCAGGTCCGCCAGCTCGCCACGGCGCCCCGGCTGCAACCCGTCTGACGCGCCGCACCCGGCCGCCCCCGCACCGGGGGCGGCCGGGTGCGTTTCGACCCCGTCGTGACGGGTACGGCCCACCGGTGACGGTCCCGCCCGCCCACGCGCGCGCCCGGCGCAACCCGGCCGAGGGCCAGCCGCCGGTACGCCGGGCCGCCTTCGCCCTCGCCGTGGTTTTCCTGGTCAGCGGTCTGCTCGGCTTCGTACCCGGGGTCACCGAGAACTTCGCCGACCTCCGGATCGCGGGCCACCAGTCGGGGGCCGAGCTGTTCGGCGTCTTCGGGGTGTCCGTCCTGCACAACCTCGTCCACCTGATGTTCGGTGTGGCCGGGCTGGTCCTGGCCCGGTCGGTCCCGGCCGCCCGGGTGTACCTGATCGGCGGCGGCGCGATCTACCTCGTGCTGTGGTTGTACGGGATGGCGGTGGACCACCGCAGCGCGGCGAACTTCCTCCCGGTGAACGACGCCGACGACTGGCTGCACCTCGCTCTCGGCGGCGGGATGGTCGCACTGGGCACGCTGGTCCCGCGCCACGCCCGCCGGTGACGGCGGCGGCCCGGTGACCCCGGTCTCGCCCGGTTTCGCCCTGGTCAGGCGCGGGTAGTTCGCAGGTTCCGACGACGAGAGGCAAGGGCCGCAATGCCGAGCCGGATCACCTGCGAGGTGCGGGACTGGGCACCGGTGACCGTCGTGCGGCTGTACGGCGGTCTCGATCTGGGCACCATGCGCGTGGTGCGTACGGTGCTGGACCGGTGCCTGTCCACGCAGCCGGACGCGCTGGTGGTCGACCTGGCCGGCGTCGCCGTCCGCGACCGGCTGGCCCTGTCGGTCTTCGCCACCACCGCCCGTCGGGCGGCCGACTGGCCGGCGGTCCCGATGGTCCTCTGCGCCCCGCCGCCGGAGGCCGCGAAGTGGCTGGCCGAGTCGACCGTCGCCCGGGTGCTGCCGGTACGGCGGGACTGCGCCGAGGCCACCCACGAAGCCCGGCGGGCCGTGGCGCCCCGGCTGCGCGCCCGGCTGGAGCCGGTGGCGGAGGCCTGCCGGCTGGCCCGCGAGCTGGTCGGCGACGCCTGCGCCCGGTGGAACGTGCCGGGGGCGGTCGGGCCGGCGTCGATCGTGCTCAGCGAGCTGGTGGGCAACGTGGTCCGGCACGCGCACACCCCGATGCAGGTGACGTTGACCCTGCGCCGCCCGTACCTGCACGTGGCCGTGCAGGACGGGAGCCACGCCCCGGCCCGCGCCGGGCGGCCGGACCTGCGGGCCGAGGGCGGGCGGGGCCTGCTGCTGGTGCGGGAGCTGGCCGAGCGCTGGGGCTGCGTCCCGGCCGGTGCGGGCAAGGCCGTCTGGGCCACCGTGGCCGCCAATTGACCGAAATTGCCGCTATAGCCTTAATGGTCTCCCTCGCCTGGTTTTATGGGCAGAGGCGCGGGTAGGCGCGCCGGGTCCATCTGTCGTCACGGCGGGGTGATACTTCCATGCCCAAGCGGGTCACCACGGAACCACGCGACCGGGGTCCGGCGATCCTGGCACCGGCACGCTTCGGCGGCTACCCGGGCCCACTCCGGCCGGCGCTGCCCGGCAGCAAGCTGACCAAGTGGCTGGCCACCACCGACCACAAGCAGATCGGCCTGCTCTACCTGCTCACCTCGTTCGGGTTCTTCCTGGTCGCCGGGCTGCAGGCCATGCTGATGCGCGCCGAACTCGCCCGGCCCGGCCTGCAGCTCCTGTCGTCCGAGCAGTACAACCAGCTGTTCACCTCGCACGGCGCGGTGATGCTGCTGCTGTTCGCGACCCCGGCCGCGTTCGGGTTCGCCAACTACATCGTGCCGATCCAGATCGGCGCCCCGGACGTGTCGTTCCCCCGGTTGAACGCGCTGGCCTACTGGCTCTACCTGTTCGGCGGGCTCATGGTGATCGGCGGCTTCGCCACGCCGCAGGGCTCGGCGGACTTCGGCTGGACCGCGTACAGCCCGTTGAGTTCGGCGGAGCACTCCCCCGGCGTCGGGGCCAACATGTGGGTGGTCGGACTCGTGATCTCCGGACTGGGGACCATCCTCGGCGCGGTCAACCTCATCACCACGATCCTGACCTTGCGCGCGCCCGGCATGACCATGTTCCGGATGCCGATCTTCACCTGGAACATGCTCTTCACCGGCCTGCTGGTCATCCTGGTCTTCCCCCTGCTCGCCGCGGCGCTGTTGGCGCTCCTGGCCGACCGCGTGCTCAACGCCCACGTCTACGACCCGGCGACCACCGGGCCGATGCTCTTCCAGCACCTGTTCTGGTTCTTCGGTCACCCCGAGGTCTACATCATCGCGATCCCGTTCTTCGGCATCATCACCGAGATCATCCCGGTCTTCGCCCGCAAACCGATCTTCGGCTACACCGGCCTGGTGCTCGCCACCGCAGCGATCACCTTCCTGTCGATGACGGTCTGGGCGCACCACATGTTCGCGACCGGCCAGGTGCTGCTGCCGTTCTTCAGCATCCTGAGCTACCTGATCGCCGTGCCCACCGGGGTGAAGTTCTTCAACTGGATCGGCACCATGTGGAAGGGGCAGATCACCTTCGAGACGCCCATGCTCTTCGCCATCGGCTTCCTGGTGACGTTCCTGTTCGGCGGCCTCACCGGGGTGCTGCTGGCCGCGCCGCCGGCGGACTTCCACACCCACGACACGTACTTCGTCGTCGGCCACTTCCACTACGTGCTCTTCGGCACCGTGGTGTTCGCGCTGTTCGGCGGGTTCTACTTCTGGTGGCCCAAGATGACCGGCCGGTTGCTCGACGAGCGGCTCGGCAAGGCCCACTTCTGGACGATGTTCCTCGGCTTCCACGGCACCTTCCTGGTCCAGCACTGGGTGGGCAACGAGGGCATGCCCCGGCGGTACGTCGACTACCTGCCCACCGACGGCTTCACCACGCTGAACACCATCTCCAGCATCTCCGCGTTCGTGCTCGGCGCCTCCACCCTGTTCTTCATCTGGAACGCGTGGAAGTCCTGGCGGTACGGCGCGATGGTCAACGTGGACGATCCCTGGGGCTTCGGCAACTCCCTCGAATGGGCGACCACCTGCCCGCCGCCGCTGCGCAACTTCGACCGGATGCCCCGGATCCGCTCCGAGCGGCCCGCGTTCGACGTCAAGTACGGCCCGCTCGTCGCCGATCTCGGCCGGGACCTGCCGCAGCGCACCGTCAAGCCGCCCCAGGAGTTCCGCGACGAGCTGCACCGGGAGAAGCACCTGCCGGAGTCGCCGAGCGCCGAGGGCGCGACCGGCGCCCGGGAGGCCGTCGCCCACCACCCGGCCCCGCAGTCGGGTGCCCGCCCGGTGGAGGTGCCGAACCCGGAGGAGGTCCGCCGGCCCAGTTTCGAGGACACCGACGAGCCGGAGGACACCATCTTCGGAGCCCAGCACGAGCAGGAGATGAACGACCGCTGGCGCCATCCGCGGGGTCGCGGCGACACGACCGAGAACTGACCGTACGAGACGGGGCCGGCGCGATGCGCCGGCCCCACTCGCGTCGATCATGGACTTGTGGTGGACGTTCCGCCCCGATCCGCACGTCCGTCCGGCACCACGACTCCATGATCGACGGTCGGACGGCCGGTCCCTAGTCCCGGGTCGGCGGGACGCTGGCAGCGGCGAGCGAGCGGCGGACCGCGGGCTGCACCCGGGTCAGCCGCAGCGGTACGCCGGTGCGGGCGGCCGCCTCCTGGCCGGCCATCAGCGCGGCGATCCCGCCGGCGTCGAAGCCGCCCGCGCCGACCAGGTCGACCACCACCTCGGCGGGCTGGCCGGTCACCGCCTCCAGCATCGCCCGGCGCAGCTGGTCGGCGCCCTCGCGGTCGACCTCGCCGCCGACCTCGACCACCACCCGGTCGCCGTTCTGCTTCACCGAGATCTTCGTCCTCGCCGTGTCGGCCTCGGCGGCGCCGTTCTGCCACTGTGGCGGGGCGTCGGCGAGCATCGCCTGCCGCAGCCAGGTGAGCGCCCGGGACAGCAGCCGGGAGACGTGCATCTGCGAGATGCCGAACCGGGCCGCGATCTCGGCCTGCGTCTGGTTGCCGTAGAAGCGCATGGCGAGGATCCGCCGCTCGCGCCAGGGCAGCCGGTGCAGCAGGCCGCTGACGGTCACCCGGTCGTCCACGGACTCCAGGGCGTTGTCGGACTCCCCCACCAGGTCGCCGAACTCGGCGGAGCTCTCCCCGCCCACCGGGGCGTTCAGCGACGCCGGGCTGTACCCGGCCGCCGACTCCAGCGCGGCGAGGATCTCCTCCTCGGGCGTCTCCAGCCGCTCGGCCAGCTCCGCCACGGTGGGAGCGCGGGACAGCTCGCTGGTCAGCGCCGCCGTCGCCTGCCCCACCTCGAGGATCAGGTCGCGCAGCCGCCGGGGTACGTGCACGCCCCAGGTGCGGTCCCGGAAGTGGCGTTTGATCTCCCCGACGATCGTGATCGCCGCGTACGCGGTGAAGGAGCCCCGCTCCGGGTCGTACCGGTCCACCGCGTTGACCAGTCCCAGCCGGGCCACCTGCTCCAGGTCCTCCAGCGGTTCGCCACGGCCCCGGTACCGGCGCGCCAGCCGCCCGGCGAACGGCAGCGCGAAGCGGACCAGGTCGTCGCGTGCCTCCTGCCGCCGTTCGGGCGGTAGTCCCTCGATCCGTGCCGCGTACGCCAGGGCCGCCGCGTCGAGGTCCTCAAGGCCCCGTTCGGTGGGTGGCGGTGTACTTGTGGTGGTCTGTCCGAACATCCGCGCCTCCCTCAGGAAGGTCCCCCGCCCGGATTTGGGAAACCGGTCGTGCGCGTGGTGGAACCACGCACCGGGCCGGAAGTGGGTTACGTGACTGGGACGTCAGCGGGCGACGGCGCCGCGCTGCACGGCGTGATCAGGCCGTCGCAGCCAGCGGTGTTCCCGCTCCGTAGGTACTCAATCACGGGACCCCGGGTTCGCGAGGATGTTTCGGTGTGCCGGTCTCAACAGACCAGAAGCCCCTGGTGGGAGCCGCTGTCGCGGAGCGCTTCCAGGGCCCGGCCGACGCTCATCGCCGGCGGTGTCGGCAGGTCGTACGGCTGCGCCCGCAACACCTCGGTGGCCCGGCGGGTGGGCACCGAGGTCACCGGGTACCCCCGGGCCGCCGTACGGTCCAGGGCGCGCCGGCGGCGGCCGAAGGCTGCCACGGCCAGCCACTGCGGCAGCCCCGCGAGGGCGGGTGACCGCAGCCCCGGCGGCTCGGGCAGGACGTCCACCGAGCTGAACGGCTCGCTGCCGGCGAGCCACCACTCCACCCCCTCCACGCTGCGCCGGGTGGCGTTCTCGCACCAGTACGGCACCATTCCCGCGCGGACCACCTGCCACGGGTCGAGCAGCCGGCCGCACTCGACGACCAGGCGGTCGCCGGTCTTGCCGGCCGCGCGCAGCCAGCGCCGGTACAGGTCGGCGGTCGCCGCGCTCAACGCCGCCGGTTCCGGCACGAGCACCCGGTGCAGCGGGTGCCGGTGCGCGTCGGCCCACTCCCGGACGGCCTGGTCGAAACCGGACTCCACGCCGTGCTCGGCCGGGCGGGGTGGCTCGACGACCTCCGGTGGCGTCCACCGGGTGCCGTCGCCGCCGGCCGAGCGGAGCACCTGGCGCAGCGCGTGGCTGTCCGGGTGGAAGTCCACCGGGTCCAGCCCGCTGCCGGGGCAGCCGACCTGGAAGCTGTGGCCGGGCGCGGAGTCCAGCACCGGCCAGGTGCGGGCGTCGCGGAACAGCAGCACCGGCGCGCCGGGCTCCAGGCGGTCGGCCAGGAACCGGACGTACGCGGCGGGCAACCGCCGCCACCGCGCGGCGAGCGAGACGGTGGCACCCGCGAGGGCGCCCCGGCTGGCCGGGCAGTGCACCTGGCGTACGTGCAGGTCGGGGTTGCCGGCCAGCAGCCGCGCGGTGAGCGCGGCGCCGTGGTCCAGCGCGGCCTCCGGGCGGTCCACCGCGCCCTGCGCCCAGTGCACGCTCATCTCGAAGCTGGCGGGCAGCCACGGCATGCCGAGCGCCACCGCGAGGTGGGCCATGGCGCCGTGCGGGGAGCCGAGCAGCAGCCCCGGGTACCGGCGGCGCGGGTACTGGTCGACGAACCAGCCGGCGACCCGGTCGGCGTCCACCTCCGCCGTCTGGCCCACGGTCAGCGCGACCCGGCCGGCGGCCCGGGTCGCCGCGGCCCGCCGCACCGCCTCGGGAGCGCCGGTGAAGCGCGACAGCGGGCCGGGGTGGCCCAGGTCGGCGCAGTCGGCGCCACGCAGCGCCCGGGCCGTGGCCCCGACCAGGATCCGGGCCGCGCTGCCGGCCGCGACGACGCGGTCGCCGGCCAGGCCGGCACCGTCGGCCGTGAGCCCCGCGCGCACCTTGTGCACCGGCCCTACCTTGCCTCGTTCGCTCACCACGCGGCCCGGCTTCCCGTCCCGATGCGGTTCAAACAGGGCATCCCAGACTGCTCGGGCGTAATCCCATGATCTCCGACGGATCGCCGGTCCGCGTCGGCTACCGGCTGCCGCTCCCGCCAGGTGTGGGCCCACCCAGCGGGGCGGCTTCCGCACCGATGCCGCCAGACGACACGCCGACACCGCATCAGGACGGGCGGCGCGCACACTGTCGAGCTGCCCCCAGAGACGGGGCAGGCCGGTCCTCGTCGGGGCGGGGCGAGCCCGGTCCCGTGGATGGGGCAGCTCGACAGGCGGACGCTGCCCACGCCGGACGAGCGCCGCGACCGGCGCCGCCGGTCGTCCGGCCCGTGGGGCTAGACGAGGTCCTCCACGGCGACCCCGGCGTCGAGCATCCGGTCACGGACGCGGCGGGCGGCGTCGCCCCCGGCGAACACACCACGCAGGTCGGCTAACACCGGCTCGGGCGGCACGGTCCGGTCGTGCCGGCAAGCGGCACCCGGGTGGCCAGCTCGTGCGGCACCAGCTACGGGTTCACCGGCTCGGCCGGCGCGGCGGGCGCGGAACCCGCCAGGCTCGGAGCCGCTCGACGACCAGGTCGTCCGCCGTGCGATCAACCACCACCCCGCCCGGGGGTGCCGGCGTCGACGTAGCGCAGCACGGCGCCCACCCCGTCGGTCAGCTCCGGCGCCTCGTCCGGGCCGAGCACGGTCAGCTCGGCGTCGGTCCCGACCAGCGCCCGCACCAGGGCGGCGTCGGCGCGGACCTTCGCCGGGTCGCGTACCGACATCGCGGTCAGCTGCTGCGGGTCGGTGGCGATCTCGGTGGGCTCGGGCCCGATCCACAGCTCCCCGTTCGCCGAGGGGTCGTCGACGATGAGCATGTTCTCCACCTGGTTGCGCTGCAACGCCGACACCACCGCGTCCAGCCCGGCGCCCACGTCCTCCTGCATGCCGAACCGGTCCAGGGTGGCACTGATGCGCTGGTCGGCGACCTCGGCGATGGTCTGCACGGTCAGGTCGTCCAGCAGGGTGTCGTCGGCTCCTCTGGCCCGGGAGCCGGCGTCGGTGCGGACGAGGACGTCCTGCCAGCGGTCCGGCATCTGGGCGGCGATCACCCCGGTGGCCCGGACGTCGCCGGCCACCACGACCACGTCGGCGCCGACCTTCTCGGCGAGCTGCACCGTGGCAGCGGCGACGTCGCCGGCGTTGTGGTGCCACGCCTCCATGGCGGCCCGCTGGTAGCGCGACTGCGACCAGCCGCCCGGGTTGACCCGCCGCAGTTGGAAGTCCTCGCGGCCGGTCACGGTGGCGCGCCGGGGAACGCCGCCGGCGCTGACCGCCATCGCGTCGGCGCCCTCCCGGTTGGCCAGGACCCGCACCCAGGCCACCTGCTCGCCGCGCTGGGCGAGCAGCGGCATCACATGCGGCAGCGGCGCGAACGCGGCGAGGTCCCGCAGCGGCGGGGCGGCCAGGTACTCCGACAGCGCCACCCGCCCGTGGCTGGCGAACACCGCGATGCCGTAGTCGCCCGGCATCGGGTCGTGGCCCCGTACGACCCGTTCGATCGCCTCGATCGACGCCAGGTCGGCCCGTTGCTGTTGAAGTTGGTCCCGCAGTGCGCGCCAGCGCAGGTCCAGCGCGGGGTGGGCGTCCTCGGTGTCGGCGGAGGCGTCCAGGTAGACCGAGCACCACGGGCCCGGCCGGTCGTAGAGCGGGCGCAGGAAGGACAGCTGCATGCTCGACCCCTTTCCAGCTCGGCCCTGCGCTTACCCATGCCGCCCGGCTTGTCACCTGTGCCGCCGGGTGGGGCGTGACCTGCATTCATTCACGTCGTTCAACCGACGGGCCCGATACGATCGGTGCACGGAACCGGACTCTGGGTGGTGGCGATGGACAGCGACCTGCAAACCCCGCGGATCGTCCATCCGACGGCGCGGATCGTCACCGGCCGGGTCGTCCGACTGCTCGAGGGCTACCCCCGCGAGGTGCGGGTGGGTCAGCCGGTGCTGGTGGTGGTGCTGGTCGCGGCCGGCGTGGCGGGGCTGCTGGTGGCTCTCGTCCGCACCGCGCTCTCCGCCGGCTCCGGGGGCGCGCGCCGCCGCTTCAAGGACCTGAAGAAGGGCCCGGAGTACCTGGTCACCCCGGTCCGCCTGCGCGACACCGCGGGGCGGCTCTGCGAGGTGGAGCTGCACGGGCACCTGCCGCAGAGCGCCCTGCACCCGGCCGACCACGTGCAGGTCACGCTGCGCCGCCAGCGCGACCGCGACCTGCCGCCGAAGATCGAGCGGATCGTCAACCTCACCACCGGTCAGTTGCTCACGCCGCGTACCGCGACGCTCTGGTCGCACCTCGGGCCACCGCTGCTGCTCCAGGCCGCACTCGGCGCGCTGCTGCTCGCCGGCGTCGCGGCCTGTTCCGCGCTGACCTGACGGAACGCCCTTCCTGACCCGGCTCGACGTTTCGGCCCGCCGGGCGGCGGGCACGGCAGGCAGCCATGTTCGACGGATTCACCCTCGACGAGATCGACGTCGGCGAGGTCCGGCTGCGGGTACGCCACGGCGGGTCCGGCCCGCCGGTGGTGCTGCTGCACGGCCACCCCCGTACGCACGCCACCTGGCACCGGGTGGCGCCGCTGCTCGCCGACCGGCACACCGTCATCTGCCCGGACCTGCGCGGCTACGGCCGCTCGTCGAAACCGCCGACCACCCCGGACCACACCCCGTACTCGAAGCGGGCCATGGCCCGCGACGTGGTCGGCCTGCTCGATGCGCTCGGCCACCCACGGGCGGCGGTGGCCGGCCACGACCGCGGCTCGTACGTGGCGATGCGGACGGCGCTCGACCACCCGCACCGGGTGGAACGACTCGCCGTTCTCGACGGGGTGCCCATCGGCGAGGCCCTCGCCCGGGCCGACGCCCGGTTCGCCTCCCTCTGGTGGCACTGGTTCTTCCTCGGGCAGACGAGCAAGCCGGCGGAGCGGGTGATCGACGCCGACCCGGACGCCTGGTACCGCGGGTCGCCGGAGCAGATGGGCGAGGAGGCGTACGCCGACTACCGGCGGGCCATCCACGACCCGGCGACGGTGCACGCGATGTGCGAGGACTACCGCGCGGGGCTCGGCCCGGACCGGGCGGCGGACGACGCCGACAAGGCCGCCGGGCGGAAGATCACCTCCCCGGTGCTGTTCTGCTGGTCCACCCGGGACGACATGGTGGACCTGTACGGCGACCCCGCGGGGATCTGGCGGGAGTGGGCCGACGACGTGCGCGCCGCCCCGATCGAGTCCGGGCACCACATGGCCGAGGATGCGCCGGAGCAGCTCGCCGCGACCCTGGCGGCGTTCCTGGCGGGGTGAGCGCCGAGCGGGTCAGCCGACGGGGGCGGCGTCCCGGGCCGGGGCGGGCGCGTCGGCGAGCCGGCCCCGGCGGCGGGCCCACCGTTCGAAGACCAGGGTGGCGAACGGCGGCACGGCGCAGACCAGGGCCACCCCGGTCGTGAGCAGGCTCCACCGGCGCAGCCGGGCCACCGCGAGCACCAGGACGCCGTACGTGACGAACAGCGCGCCGTGGATCGGGCCGAAGATCTGCACGCCCAGCTCGTTGGCCGGCGGCCCGTACTTCATCGCCATGCCGGCCAGCAGGCCCGCCCAGGAGATCGCCTCGGCGATCGCCGCCACGACGAACAGCCGGGTCACGCGTTCCCGCATCGTCACGAATCCCACCCCTTCCGCCCGGCCATGCTAGTGCCGCGCCGACTGTGCCCGCCGGGCGCGGACGGGCGGCGCGCGACGGGGATCACGGAGCCCCCGGGTGGGTAGAAGAGGACCGATGGCACTTCCCCCACCGGTAACGGCATGCGAACTTAGGGGGAACCAGCGGTGACAGGGTGGTGACCATGGGCGAGGATGTCGGCGCGCGGACCTTCAGCCGTGAGGATCGAGCCCGGTACCGCGAGAAGGTACGCCGCTGCCTCGACGTCTTCGCCGAGATGCTGCGGGAGTCCCGGTTCGACGTCGACCGGCCGATGACCGGGCTGGAGATCGAGCTCAACCTCGTCGACGACGAGTCGATGCCCGCCATGCGCAACGCCGACGTCCTCGCCGCCGTGGCCGACCCGGACTTCCAGACCGAGCTGGGCCAGTTCAACGTCGAGATCAACGTGGCGCCCCGGCGGCTCGCCGGCACCGGCACCGCCGAGTTCGAGGAGCAGGTCCGGGCCAGCCTCAACGCCGCCGAGGCCAAGGCGCGGACGGTCGGCGCCCACATGGTCATGATCGGGATCCTGCCGACGCTGCGTCCGGAGCACCTGACCGCGGCGACGCTGTCCGCGAACCCCCGCTACCGACTGCTCAACGAGCAGATCTTCGCGGCCCGCGGCGAGGACCTGCGGATCGCGATCAACGGGGTCGAGCGGCTGGCCGTCACCGCCGACACGATCACCCCGGAGGCCGCCTGCACCAGCACCCAGTTCCACCTCCAGGTCAGCCCCGGCCAGTTCGCCGACTACTGGAACTCGGCGCAGGCGATCGCCGGCATCCAGGTCGCGCTCGGCGCGAACGCGCCCCTGTTCTTCGGGCGCGAACTGTGGCGGGAGACCCGCGTCCCGCTGTTCGAGCAGGCCACCGACACCCGCGCCGAGGAGATCAAGGCGCAGGGCGTCCGCCCCCGGGTGTGGTTCGGCGAACGCTGGATCACCACCGTCTTCGACCTGTTCGAGGAGAACGTCCGCTACTTCCCCGCGCTGCTGCCGATCTGCGAGCCGGAGGACCCGGCCGAGACGCTCGCGGCCGGCGGCGTACCGAAACTCGCCGAGCTGCGGCTGCACAACGGCACCATCTACCGGTGGAACCGCCCGGTGTACGACGTGCTGAAGGGCCGGCCGCACCTGCGGGTGGAGAACCGGGTCCTGCCGGCCGGGCCGACGGTCGTCGACACGATCGCCAACGGCGCCTTCTACTTCGGGCTGGTCCGGGCCCTGGCCGAGAGCGACCGGCCGCTGTGGTCGCAGATGTCGTTCAGCGCCGCCGAGGAGAACTTCACCTCCTGCGCGCGGTACGGCATCGACGCCCAGGTGTTCTGGCCGGGCCTCGGGTACCTGCCGGTCACCGAGCTGGTGCTGCGCCGGCTGCTGCCGCTGGCCCACCACGGGCTGGACCGCTGGGGCGTGGCCCCGGAGGAGCGGGACCGGCTGCTCGGCATCATCGAGAAGCGCTGCCTGACCGGCCGCAACGGCGCGAGCTGGCAGGTGGAGACGCTGCACCGGCTGGAGTCCGCCGACCACCTGGACCGACCCGCGGCGCTGCGCGAGGTGGTCCGCCACTACGTGGACCTCATGCACAGCAACCGGCCGGTCCACGAGTGGCCGCTGCCCTGACCGGTCTCGCCCACAATCAAGCAATCGGGAAGACCCTCGCACCCCCGGCCCGCTCCATCATGAAGGCTCACCTTCCGTGACGCCTGAGGAGCCTTCCGTGACCCAGACCGACCGGCTCAGCAGCCCCCGCGACGCCACCGATCCGATCCGGCTGCCGCCCCGCGCCACGTCCCTGTTCGTCAACGGCCACGTCCCGCGCCGACGCGGGCTGCTCATCCTGCTCAGCCTGCTGGGCGGCTTCCTGCTCACCGTGGTCTGGTCGGCGGAGTTCGTCGACCAGACCATCGGGGACAACGTCGCCGACACGCTGCTGGGCCACGACGCCAGGGAGACGCCGCTGACCGGGGTCGTGGCCGGCGTGGTGTTCGCGTTCGTCTCCGGTATCGCGGGCACGTTCACCGCGTGCAACATCGCCGCGTTCGGCGCCATCGCTCCCCTCGCCGGCTCGTCCGGCGGTCGGCTGGGCCGCTTCCTGGCGCCGCTGCGCCCACTGGGCTGGATGGCCGTCGGCATGGTCGCCGTGTCCGCGGTGTACGGCGCGATCGTCGGGCTCGTCGGGACGTCGATGCCGCAGTTCTCCACCGCCCAGAACACACCCGGGTCGCTGTCGCCGCGCAGCATCCAGTCCATGGTGGTCTTCGGCCTGATCGGGCTGATCATGGTCTACCTCGGCCTGGCCGCCCTGAAGGTGGTGCCGGACCCGTTCGCGCGGATCTCCCGCCGGCACCCCAACGCCCCGCTGGTCTTCATGGGCGCGCTGGTCGCCGGTTTCCTCATCGGACGGCCGTACCCGCTGTTCCGCCAGATGTTCCGGGACGCGGCGGAGAGCGGGAACCCGCTGTACGGCGCGGCGGCGTTCACCCTTCAGTCGATCGGCAACGTCGTCATCATGGCGGTGCTGTTCCTGCTGCTCGCCTGGTTCGCCGGGAGCCGGCTCCAGGCCTGGTTCGCGGCCCGCCCGGCCCGGCTGGCGGCGATCACCGGCGCCGCGTTCCTCGTCGCGGGCGCCTTCACGTTCCTGTACTGGGACGTCCGCCTGCTCGCCCGCCGCGAGATCATCCCCTGGTACCCGATCGCCCCCTGGGCCTGACGGGCGGGACTCCCGCGCGTCCGGCCGGTGTGGCGCGGCGGCTTCCGGCCGCCGCGCCACCTGCCGGTCCGGGGTCAGCCCGTGCTGCAGGAGACCGTCGGCCAGGTCCGGTTGCCGTTGTGCTGGATCGTCACGCCCCAGTTGTTGCCGTTGCCGTTCGGCCGGGCGGTCAGCACCTGGGCGCTGGGGTAGCTGGCGCTGACGTTCCAGGTCGCGATGATCCTGGCGGGGGACGGCACGGTCATCGTCACGGTCCAGGTGGTGGAGCCGGACACCGAGACGATGAGGTTGTACCGGTCGCTCCACTGCTGGCCCGCGGACAGGGTCGCGGTGCAGCCACCACCACCACCACCGCCGCCGCCGCCGCCCAGCGTGATGGTGGAGCTGCCGCTGCTCTGGTATCCCTCGGTGGCCATGATCATGTAGTTGTGGCTGCCCAGGTTCATGCCGTTGCGCGCCCAGGCGTCGAAGTGGTTGCCGCTGGTGATGGTGCCGCCGGTCCGCTTCGACTGCCGGACGCTCCAGAACTGCTTGAACGTCGCGGTGCCGATGATGGACGGCGCGTTGTAGCGGGTGGTCTCGTAGATGTCGTACGTGCCGCCGTCGCTGGTGACGGTTCCCTTGTACGTCCCGGTCGGCCGGTAGGTGCCCCAGTTGTCGACGATGTAGTACTCCACGAGCGGGCTCGTCGTCCAGCCGTACAGGGTCAGGTAGGCGTTGCCGGACGGGTTGAAGCTGCCCGAGTAGGTCACGCTCCGGCGCCCGCCGGTGCTCCAGCCCTTTCCGGCGACGAAGTTTCCGGTGTTGCGCCACGAGGTGCTGTAGTTGCCGCCGGAGCCCAGTTCCATGGAGACGGTCCCGGGGCTGTCGGTCCAGAACGAGTAGAAGTAGCCGTCGTGGGTGCCGGTCTGGTTGGAGGTGACGGCGGCGCTGGCGGCTCCGGGCAGCATCAGTGATGCCGCGACCAGCGCCAGGGTGCAGGCACCACCGACGAGCAGCCTGAGGCGGCCGGGTCTGCGGCTTGTCGGGTGGACGGGGGCGTCGTTCATGCGCGCTTCCTCCTCGTGAAGGCTGGCGAGGGCCAGGCAGCGCCGTACGACCGGGCGGGGCGGTGGGCGACCACCGCGCGCCGGCATCGCACAACGCGGCAGGGGGTGGTGGCCGGTCGCCGTGCGGCCGACGACCGGAGACCGGGTCGCGGCGGCGACCCGGATCGACAGATGTCGAGGTCAGTCGATGCCGAAAGTATCGAACGACACCGTAAGGTCGTCAATATGTCCCGGAAATGTTTCGGAAGCGGATTGGTGCCCTGGGCGGCGAGGTTCGCTTACGACCTGGCACCAGCCCCACGGCAACCGGTCGAGGTTCGGTCTGACGCCGAGCTGCCATCGTGGACCTGGCCGCATGTTCCGGAACTCTTCCGGGCCGGGTCGGCGCAGTCAGCGGCCGTGACGCCGGGTGCCGGGCAGGTCGCGCACGATGAGCAACGACCACCTGTCGCCGACGAGGTCCAGCGTGCCGGCGATGGCGGTGGTCGTACTCGCTCTCCGCTCGTCGCGGTTCCGCGCCTGGGCCCGCGGCCTCGACCTACGGTTCCTCACCCTGCTGCAAACTTGGCGGGTCGCCGGGCTCGCGTTCCTGGCGCTCGCCGCCGTCCACGCTCTCCCGGCCGGCTTCGCCCTGCCCGCCGGCATCGGCGATGTGGCGATCGGCCTGACCGCGCCGCTCGTGGCGGCGTTCGTGATCGGCCGCTCCCGGCGCCTGTTCGTCGCCTGGACGGCACTGGGGATCGCCGATCTGGTCGCCGCCGTCACGCTGGGCGTCCTCTACTCGGACAACCCGGTCGGCGTCCTGCACGGTGACGTCGGCACCGGCATCATGGCCAGCCTGCCGATGAGCCTCGTCCCGGCCTTCGGCGTCCCCGTCACGCTGGTGGCGCACACCCTGTCGTTGGTCAACGTCACGGGCCGCGCAGCGGTCGACAGGTGACGCGGCCGGGTGGCTCGTGTCGTCGAGCCACCCGGCCGCCCGCCGAGTGGGGCACGTGCAGAGTTTGGTCAGCTATCGGAGCGAGCGGAAGGCCGTGCGGACCTCTTCGGACAGGAGCTGCGGCTGTTCCCAGGCCGCGAAGTGCCCGCCCTTGTCGAGCTTGTTGTAGTGGATGAGGTTCGGGTACGCCTGCTCCGCCCAACTCCTCGGCGCCTCGTACATCTCATTCGGGAAGACACTGACGGCAGCCGGGACGGAGACGTTCTTCGCGGCGAAGAAGGAGAAGGTGTTCTCCGCGTAGATGCGCGCCGCGGAGACGCCCGTGTTCGTCAGCCAGAAGAGCGTGATGTTGTCGAGGATGTCGTCCGGGGTCAGGCCACGGGGTTGTCCGGCGAAGACCTCGCAGATCAGGTCGAGGCTTCGAGCGTCGTGGTCGATCATGAAGGTCGCCAGGCCGACGGGGGAATCCGCGAATCCGGTCAGTGTCTCCGGGCGCGTCCCCATGATGAGGGCGTAGGCGGAGTGCTTCCAGAAGAAGTCGATCCGCTCGCACGTGCGCCGCTCCTCGTCGGAGAGACCGGCGGGCAGCCTCCCCAGCGCGTCGTTCACCCCGGTGATGTCGGACTGCAACAGGCTGTCGATGTCGGGCGGGACCACACCCGGCATGTTGGTGTGGACGCCGAGCAGCTCCGGCGGCGCCTCCAACCCCATGAGATCCGTGATGAGCGCTCCCCAGTCACCGCCCTGTGCCACATAGCGCGTGTATCCGAGGCGCTTCATCAGCTCGATCCAGGCGCGCGCGACCCGGTCGGGCCCCCAGCCGGGCTCGCTCGGCTTGCCCGAGAAGCCGAAGCCCGGCATCGACGGGATCACCAGGTGGAAGGCGTCCGACGCGTCGGCGCCGTGCGCCGTGGGATCGGTCAGCGGGCCCACGAGCTTCAACTGCTCGATCACCGACCCGGGCCACCCGTGCGTGACGATGAGCGGCATCGCGTCCTCGTGCTTGGAACGGACGTGGATGAAGTGGATGTCGAGCCCGTCGATCTCGGTGATGAAGTTCGGTAGGGCGTTGAGCCGCGCCTCGACCTTGCGCCAGTCGTACTCCTTCTCCCAGTAGCGCGCGAGCGCCTGACTCGTCTCGAGCGGTACGCCCTGCGACTGGTCGTTGACCGGCTGTTTCTCGGGCCAGCGGGTCGCCGCGATACGCTTCCGCAGCGCGTCGAGATCCGCCTCGGGGACCTCGACCCGGAACGGCCGGATGTCCGTGGCGGTGCGGGTCAGTGTCTGGGTCCTGGCGGCCATGGGGGCCTCCTTCTCGCTCGGGTTCGGTCGGACGTCCAGCCCTGCGCGGGGCGGGAGACTAGGCGTCGCTCTGCCCCCGGCGGGGGAGCTTCCAGTCCGGCCGGACGAAGTGGCAGGTGTAGCCCCCGGGATGCTTCTCCAGGTAGTCCTGGTGCTCCGGCTCGGCCTCCCAGAAGGGGCCGGCGGGGCTGACCTCGGTGACCACCTTGCCCGGCCACAGCCCGGAGGCGTCGACGTCGGCGATCGTGTCCTCGGCGACCTTCCGTTGCTGGTCGTCGGTGTAGAAGATGGCCGACCGGTAGCTGACCCCCACGTCGTTGCCCTGCCGGTTCTTCGTGGTCGGGTCGTGGACCTGGAAGAAGAACTCGAGAAGATCCCGGTAGGTCAGCTTGTCCGGGTCGTAGACGATCTCGATCGCCTCGGCGTGGGAGCCGTGGTTGTGGTACGTCGCGTTCGGCACGTCCCCGCCGGTGTATCCGACCCGGGTGGCGACCACCCCGGGGCGCTTTCGGATGAGGTCCTGCATCCCCCAGAAGCAGCCACCCGCCAGGATCGCCTTCTCGGTCGTGTCGGTCATCGTTCCCCTCCCCTGTCCGTTCTCACCACATCGGCACACTCCTAGGGGCCGAACGTGAAGACGTACGCGCGGAAGCCGGGCTGGTCGGTGACGAGGGTCAGTACGTGCTCGACCCGGGACGCGTCGGCGACGAGCCGGATCATTCGTGCCCGGTCGATCCGCGCCACCGCGTCCGGGCCGACGTCAGCGCCGCGCCCGTCGCCGATCGGGTCCCCGTCCAGCAGCACCCGGATCGCGGCCGGCCCGGCGGGTCCCGGGTCGACGACGACGTTCACCTCGCCGGCGTTGAAGGGCAGGGCGAGTTCGCCGGTGCCGCCGGCCAGTTCGATGTACTCGCCGCCGTTGACCCAGTCGCCGGTCAGGTGGAAGGTGCCCGGTATCCCCCGGTTGGCGCCGACGTACGTCTCCGGGGTGACGCCGAAGTAGGAGGGCTCCCCGGTCGTGGCGAAGGCCCTCGCCTCCGGACTCACCGGCGGCAGCTTGGTACGCGGCGCCCTGACCTCCAGTAGCCGCCGGATCTCCGACTCGACGCGCTCGTACGCGCCCTCGCCGACCCACCGGTCGACGAGTCGTCCGTCGGCGTCGAAGAGGTACTTCGCGGGCCAGGCGTCGTTGCGGAGGGCCCGCCAGAACGTGAAGTCGTTGTCGAGCGCGACGGGGTAGGTGAGGCCGTGGTCCCGGATCGCCCGGTCGATGTTCTCGGCGTGCCGGCCGAACTCGAACTCGGGGGCGTGCACGCCGATGACGGTCAGGCCCAGGTCGGCGTAGTCGCGGTGCCACGCCTTGACGTAGGGCGCGGTGCGGATCCAGTTGACGCAGGTGTACTCCCAGATGTCGACCAGGACCACCCGGCCGCGCAGGTCGTCGGGGGTCAGCGGCGGCGAGTTGACCCACCGCTCGACGGTGATGGGCGGGAGTTGCAAGGTCATGTGCCTCATCCCGCTGCCAGGTCGACGGCCGTGGCGCCGACGATGGCCTTGTCACCGTCGTTCTGCACGTAGCCGACCACCATGGCGCGTCGCGGATCGAGATCCGCCGGCACGTCGAGCTCGACCCGCCCGGGCGCCGTGTCCAGCTTGGCCGACGTGAAGGCGCGCACCACGGCGTCCTGCCGCAGCCTCCGCCCGGCGTTCTCACCCCGGGGGACGTCGTTCTCCAGGCCGCGTTCCACGACGGCCACGTTCAACATCCCTCGCTGCGGCGGCCGCTCGACCTGGTAGTCCACCCCCACCCGGCGCCCGCCGGCGGTCTCGACCGACAGCGCGACCGGCGTGACGGGTGCCGTCTTCAGGGCGTACGCGATCGCGTCCGACGCCTGCCGACGGTCGGAGCCGACGAACTCGGTGGTGCCGTTGACGATCATCTGCGGCGTGTACAACCCACCGGAGCCGAAGGCACGGGCGTAGTCCTCCTGCCGGCGGGTGTGCGCAGCGTCGCCGAACGGGTCGGGCCAGCCCAGGTGGTCCCAGTAGTCCACGTGGAAGCCGAGGGCGTAGACGGGTCGCCCCCGCTCCCGGGCGTCGCGGTCGATCTCGGACAGCGCCGACTCGGCCGGGGGACAACTGTTGCAGCCCTGGGAGGTGAACAGCTCCACGACGGCGAAGCCGGCCTGGGCGCTACCCGCCCCGGTGCGCGATGTGTCCGTCATGGCGCAGCCTCCCCTGGTCGCTCCTCCTGACGGCCCTCGCCTTCCCGTTCCGCCCGCGACCATGCCGCGCTGCTAGGACGCGGCGGCGCCTCCCCGGTATGGAAGGAGGAAGGTGGTCAGCGCGGCCAGCATCTCGTCGGGGGCCTGCTCGGCGAGCCAGTGGCCGGCGCCGGGGATGACGACGGTCTGCAGGTCGTTCGCGGCGCCCTGCATCGCGTGTCCGGCGAGGTCACCCCAGCTCTTCTCGCCCCCGATGCCCAGGACGGGCATCGTGAGCGGTTGGGTCTTGCGCTGCTCGTTCTGTGCCAGGGTGGCGTCCCACGCGCGGTAGAGCCCGAAGCTGCCGCGCAGGACGTCCGGGTCGGAGTAGAGGTCGACGTAGTACCTCAGCGCATGGTCGGGCAGCGGCTCCCCGCCCTGGATGGCGAACTCGTAGCCGTAGAAGATCTCCTCCCGCCCCCGGACCAGCTTCTCGGTCAGCTCGTCGTTGACCCGGTTGAACGGGATGTGCCACAGCCGGTTGTTGACCTGCTCGGGGATGAACAGCGGTGGCGCCGGCGCCACCCCCGGAGGCCCGGGAATCTCCGCCAGGGCCACCCGGTCGACCCGGTGGGGGTAGTCCGCGGCCAGCGCGTAGCCGATGATGTAACCGGTGTCGTGGCCGACCACGGCGAACCGGTCGTGACCGAGCGCGTCCATCAGCGCGGCCAGGTCGTTGGCGAGAGTCGCGCTGTCGTACCCGTCCTTGGGCTTGTCGGTCAGCCCGATACCGCGCTGGTCGACGGCGACGACCGTGAAGTCGCGCGCCAGCGCCGGCATCAGCAGACGCCAGGCGTACCAGTTCTCCGGCCAACCGTGCACCAGCAGCAGCGGCGGCCCCTCACCACCGACCACCACGTGCTGACGCAACCCACCGGCATCGACGTACCGGCTGGTGAAGATGTCGGTGAAACCCGCCGGAAGCCGCGGCGCGTGCGAGACCGAGCCGGGACCGTCCGCGACGGTGAAGCCGGTGGCGGATGAACTCATCGACGATGTCCTTTCACCGCATGTCGGGAGGCACCTCGGGCCCATGCCGGCATCGCACATCACGGCCCACGCCCTGCGACCGCCGATTCTCCTGGCGACGGCACGGGCGGCGGACCGGTACATCGGCGGCTCACCCGGAGGAGGTAACGGCCGCGGGCGCGGGTCGGTGGCCGTCCCGGGGCGGTGGCCGGCCGGGGGCTGTCACACGTCGGGCCCGGCCGGTGTCTCCATGCCGAAGGCAGCAGCAGAGGAGGAGACATGGCCGGCAACACCCGGGTTCCCCCGACTGAGATCACCGGCGTCTACGGCGCCGTGCTGAAGAGGTTCGCCAGGAAGATGCTCGGCGACGTACCCGAGGCGCTCGGCGTGATGTGGCACCACAAGCCGGTGCTCAAGGCCGGCTTCGACACCGGCCGGAAGGCGGCCCGGTGGAAGGAGTGCGACCAGGACCTGAAGTCCTACGCCCACATGGCGGCGGCATCCCTGATCGGCTGCTCGTTCTGCCTCGACTACGGGTACTTCCAGGCCCACAACGAGGGGCTCGACCTGGCCAAGGCACGCGAGGTGCCACGGTGGCGGGAATCGCAGGTCTTCACGCCGCTGGAGCGCGACGTCCTGGAGTACGCCGAGGCGATGTCGCAGACACCGCCGACCGTCACCGACGAGCTCGCCGCCCGGCTGCTCGCACAGCTCGGGGCGCCGGCACTGGTCGAACTCAGCGCGTGGATCGGTCTGGCGAACCAGATGGCGCGGACGAACGTCGCGCTCGGCATCGAGGCCCACGGGTTCGCGGCGGCGTGCGGCCTCGCGCCCCTGGCGCAGCCGAGCGGCGTCGCGGCGCGGCGCTGACCGAGGACCCTGAGCGCGGGGTCCGTCAGCCGGTCTCGGCCATCGCCGAGAGGCGGCGGGCGAGCCGGCCGGCGGCCTCGCGCAGATCGGGAGGCTCCAGCACCTCCGCGTCGAAGCCCAGCCGGGCCACGTGCACGGCGAGCCAGTCCAGGTTGTCCCCACCGAGGACGAGCAGACACCACCCGTCGCGGTCGTCCTCGACGCGCCCCACCTGCGGCGGCACCATCTCCCGTACGCGGTCGGGCGGGGCGTGCACCCGCACCCGGGCGACATACCGGTACGGTGCGGCGGTCACGGACCGCTGCACGTACGCGACCGGGTCCGGGTGTTCCCGCGGCCGGAAGCGCCAGGTCGTCGCCACCACCTCGCGCATCCGGTCCAGCCGGAAGGTGCGCCAGTCGTCGCGGTCGACGTCCCGCGCCATCAGGTACCAGCGGCGGCCGGTGGTGACCATCCGCACCGGCTCGACGGTGCGCTCGCGCTCCCCGCCGTCGCGGCCGGCGTACCGGAACCGCACTCGCACCGTGTCGCGGCAGGCCCGCGCGAGCGTCACCAGCAGCTCCGCGTCGATCTCGACCCCGGCGCCGACGAGGGTCTCGGTGGCGCCGTGCACCGCCCGCACCTCGGCGCCCAGCCGGGACGGCATCACCTGGTCGAGCTTCGCGAGCGCCCGTAGTGCCGCCTCGGCCGCCCCGGCGATCGTGCCTCCGGACGCCAGCCGCAGCGAGACCGCCGTCGCGATCGCCTCCTCGTCGTCGAGGAGCAGCGGCGGCAGCCGGGTGCCCGCGCCGAGCCGGTAGCCGCCGCCGACACCCGCCGTCGCGTGCACGGGGTAGCCGAGCACACGCAGCCGCTCGACGTCGCGGCGCACCGAGCGGTCGGTCACCCCCAGCTCGGCGGCCAGCTCGGCGGCGGTCCAGGACGGCCGCCGCTGCAGCAGCGCCAGCAGCCGCAGCACCCGCTCGGTTGTCGCCTCGACGGTCACGCGGCCAATCGTTCCACGAATCTAGGAACGATCCTGTCCGCTATCTGCGACAGGGTGGGGCCATGACCGACCAGACCTGGAACCCCCTGCTCCGCGAGCAGATCGCGTGGCACTGGACCACGCAGCTGCGCGACCGCCTCGACGGACTCACCGACGACGAGTACTTCTGGGAGCCGGCGCCCGGCGGCTGGAGTGTGCGCCCGCGCGGCACCGGCACCGCACCCGTGCAGGCCGGGTCCGGCGCGATGACCATCGACTTCGCGATGCCGACGCCCGAGCCGCCACCGTTCACGACGATCGCGTGGCGGCTCGGGCACGTGATCGTCGGCGTGCTCGCGATGCGCAACGCCGCGCACTTCGGTCGCGCGGCCACCGACTACCAGTCGTTCGAGTACGCCCCGACCGCGGCCGCCGCGCTGGCGCAGCTCGACGCGGAGTACGCCACGTGGCTGGCCGGGGTCGAGTCCCTCGGCGACACCGGCCTCGCCCGCCCGTGCGGGGAGGCGGAGGGACCGTACGCCGAGCGTCCGCTGGCGGCGCTGGTGCTGCACATCAACCGCGAGCTGATCCACCATCTGGCGGAGGTGTGCCTCCTCCGTGACCTGTACCTGCACACTGACCACCAGACCCGACAGGAGGCGAGCTGAGATGGCCCGCGACGTCCAGATCACGTTCGACAGCGCCGACCCGGCCGCGTTGGCGGCCTTCTGGGCCGAGGCACTCGGCTACCGGTTGCAGGACCCGCCGGGGGACTTCGAGTCGTGGGAGCAGGCGCTGGAGGCGATGGGCGTGCCGCCGGAGCGGCGCAACGACGCCTCGGCGTTGGTCGACCCGGAGGGCGCGAGGCCGCGGCTGTTCTTCCAGCGGGTGCCGGAGGGCAAGCAGGCGAAGAACCGCGTACACCTCGATGTGCGGGCCGCGCCCGGGCTGGAGGGCGACGCGCGGATGGCGGCCCTGGAGGCGGAGGCCGAGCGGCTCGTGTCGCTGGGTGCCACCCGGCTCCAGCGCCACGAGCCCGCTCCCCCGCTCGGCACCGGCCACATCGTGATGGCCGACCCCGAGGGCAACGAGTTCTGTCTCGACTGACTGTGAGCCGCGCGGCCGGCGGGCCGGTGCCAGCCGGCCGCGCGGCAGCGGGTCAGTGCCAGTCGCTGATCCGCACGTCGCGCGGGTCGGGGGCGCCTTCCCCGGTCTCGAGGAGCTGCTTGAGGCTCATCAGGTAGGTGGCCCACTTGGTGCTGCAGTGGTGCATGAACTCGACCGGCTCCCGCCAGCCCTCGTGCCGGAACAGCACGATCGTGTAGTCGCCGTCCTGGCGGAGATCCCACTGGATGCTGGTGCCGATCCACTCCGGCGGCCCGTCCACGACGTCCCAGCGGACCAGCCGGCCCGGGTCCAGCTCGGCGACCTTCATGTCGAACCCGCCCGGCCGGAACCGGAACTCGATCACGCCGCCGAGGTCGGTCTGCCCCGACGTCTTCTCGGTCCACCAGCCGGACAGGCCGTCCAGAGTGGTGAGCGCGGCGTACACCTGCTCCGGCGAGGACTGCTCGACGCCGATGCGGTGAAGGATGTCTGCCATCTCCCGTGTGCCTCTCTACTCGTTCTTCCCGGTCTCGTCGGTCGTGTCCGTGCCGCGCTGGATCGTCTCGGCGATGCGCTTGATGCGCTGGAGGCGGCGGTCCCAGGCGGCGCCGACGTCGGCGAGCTGGGTGACGGCGCGGGCGAGCTGGGCCTGATCGACGCGGAACTGCTTCTCGCGGCCGGCGGTGGTGGCGTGCACCAGGCCGACCCGGTCGAGGACGGCGAGGTGCTTCGCCACCGCCTGCCGGGTCACCGGCAGGTGCTCGCTCAGGCTGGTCGCCGTCCCGCTGCCGTCGCTCAGCAGCAGGTCGAGCATCCGGCGGCGGGTCGGGTCGCCGACCGCCGACCAGAGGTCGTCGTCCACCAGCACGCTGATGGCAGTACCTTCCTTCGTCATCGGAGACCCCCGGGGAACGCTCCACACGCTTGTCCCGAGAGGACTGACATGAGACGGCGTCCTCGGGGGTCGCCGGCGCAGGCCTGACGCCTACGAGGGTGTTGTCCCGTGAGGACTGGTCCATCAGCACGGCGCCGTGCCTGCACCGACCGTGATCGTCGGCGGGAAGGAGGCGAAGGTTGCTGGGAGTCGGTCTGGACTGGGCCGAGGACTACCACGACGTGGCGTTGGGTGTACCGGGTAAGGGGGTGATCGAACAGTTCCGCATCGACCACGGCCCGGCCGGGGTGCAGCGGCTGGTAGCTCGGTGCCTGGCGCTGGAGCCGGACCCGGCTGAGGTGCGGGTGGTCCTCGAAACCCGGCATGGGCTGCTGGTCGAGGCCCTGGTTGATGCCGGGTTCACCGTGCTGCCGGTCAACCCGGATCTGGTCGCGCGGCGGCGTGGACCGGCCAAGAAGAAAGACGACGCCGAAGACGCCCGGATCTGCTGCCTGCTGGCCTTGGATCAGTACGCCGAGCTGCGCCGGCTGGTCCCGCACGGCGCGCTGGGCGCTGAGCTGCGGGCCATCGCCCGCGATGACGAGCGGGCCGCCCGCGACGAGCGGCGGCTGTCCAATCGGTTGCGCGCCGACCTGCTCGCAGTGTTCCCGGCCGCGATCGACATCGCCGACGGCGACCTCGGCTCTGCGGTGTTCCTGCGCCTGCTGGAACGCTGGCCCTCGGCGACCGAACTGGCCGCCGCCGGCTACGACGACATCGAGGCCCTGGCCCGCGCCAACCGGCACGGCTGGCCCGACCGATTCGCCGACCGGGTGGCCGCTGCCCTGGCCGAACCCCGGCTGGCGGTGCGCCCCGAGCTGGCCCGCGCCAAGGCCGGCAGCATCCGCCTGGCCGCGGCCCAGTTGCTGCTGCTGCGCGCCCAACGCCGCGTCTGGCAGCACCGGATGGGCGAGATCCTGCTCGGCGGCGCCCGCTACGGCCGGGCCAAGCAACCCAAGGATCCCCAGCCGGAGAACGCGTTCCCTGGCGGCGAGATCTACCTGAGCATGCCTGGCCTGGGTGATCGTCTCGCCGCCAGGGTCGCCGGTGAAATCGGCGAACACGTCGAGCAGTTCGCCACGCCCAACGCCCTGCAATGCTATGCCGGCCGAGCCCCGGTCACCCGCCGCTCCGGGCGCAGCGAGTACATCGTGGCCCGCCGCTTGGCCTACAACCGCTACCTCGGCAACGCCGTCCAGCAGTGGGCCTTCTGCAGCCTGCGACAGTCGGCCTGGGCCCGCCAGTTCTACGACGCGAAGATCGCCACCGGCAAGAGCCACAACGCCGCCCTGCGCGCTCTCGGCAACCGCTGGCTGGAAATCCTGTGGCACTGCCTGCGCCTCGGGGTCCTCTACGACGAAGCGACCCATACAGCGAACCGACAGCGACACCATGCCCTCGCGGCATGAGGTTGACGGAGGATGTCTCATGCCGCTGCCTCCCTCCGGCCGGCACGAGGCTCGTCCGCGCCGTGCCGGATGATTCGCCGGCTGCGCTCGCTCATGCGGCCGATCCGACCTTCGCGGCGTACGCCGGCAGCCGCGACAGGAAGTGGTCCCAGCCGCTGACGTGGTCGGCGTACTCGGCGGCGACCTTGGCCTCGTCCCAGCCGCGCTCGCGGAAGCCGCTCTCGGTCATCCGCAGGAGCGTCCCGTCGCCGGCGGGTTCGAGCTCGAAGACGACCAGGAACGAGTTGTCCTGGGCGGCGGTCTCCCCCTCGGCGTGGGTCCAGCGGAAGGAGAAGTGCCGCGGCGGCACGGCGTCGACGACGGTGAACTGCACCCAGGTGCCGCCCTGCGTGGGGTCCCCGAAGCAGATCCGCCCCGCTCCCCCGGGCACGGCGGGGAACTCCGCTTCGTCCGGCCACCACTCGCGCAGGTGCTCGGGGCTGCTCACCACGTCGAAGACGACCTCGGGTGAGGCGTCGATGTGGATCTCCCGCTCGATCGTTCCGTACTCCATGCCCGCCACCTTTCGCAACGTTTGGTTGCACATCAGGCTAGCCGACGCGTCGGCCATGCGCAACCGTCGGTTGCGCATGGCGGGCCAAATCGGATCGCCGCACCGGGAGGCGTCGTGCGATCGTTGCGGTGTGCCCCAACCGATCTTGCGCACCGACCGCCTGCTGCTGGTCCCGCTCGCCGACCGGCACCTCGATCTGGAGGTCCAGCTCGACTCCGACCCGGAGGTGCTGCGCTACCTCTACGGCCGGGCGCGGTCCCGGGACGAGGTGGTCGCCTCGCACGCGCAGCGGATGGCCCTCGCCGGCAAGGTGGACGGCCTGGGCTACTGGATGGCCTTCGGCACCGACGGCGGGGCGCGCGGCTCGACGCCGCCGGCGCACGAGGACGAGGGCGACTTCGTCGGGCTCATGATGCTCCCACCGGCGCACGGCCCCGACCAACCCGACGACCCCGCCGTCAGCGACCTGGGCTACCGGCTCCTCCGCCGGTGCTGGCGGCGGGGCCTGGCCAGCGAGGCGTCCCGCGCCCTCCTGCGGCACGCCTTCGACACCGTCGGGCAGCGCCGGGTGATCGCGCAGACCATGGCCGTGAACACCGGGTCCCGGGGCGTGATGGAGGCCGTCGGCATGCGGTACGTCCGCACGTACTTCCCGTCCTGGGACGACCCGCTGCCGGGCAGCGAACAGGGTGAGGTCGAGTACGAGCTGACCCGCGAGATGTGGGAGCCGACTCGACGCGGCTGACCGTGGGTCAACGGGGCTAGAGCCTACGCGCCAGCCACAGCCGCGTGGTCAGCTTCTGCTCAACGACGCCGCCGTGCGCGTCGACGAGGTCGGCCAGGGCTCGGTGCAGGCGGGACCGCTGCTGCTCGGGCAGCATCCGGTGCGGGGAGAACGTGGACAGCAGGGTCAGGTAGCGGGCGGTGTCGTACGGCACCACCGTCACGATCCGCTGCTCCTCGACGTCGGTGAACCACGGTGAACCGCGCAGTTCGTCGGAGTGGAACACGCCCGGGTGGCGGGTGTGGACCGGCCGCCCGGGCTGATCGGCGATCTCCGGCGCGAGCTCCAGGTAGACCGCGTCCATCTCCGCGCGCAGCCCTGCGTCGGCGAAGCCGAAGTCGTGCCCGAAGACCGCGAGCACTCCACCCGGACGCAGCGCCTCGGCGGCCAGGCGGGTGCGCCGGGTGTGGTCGACCCAGTGCCAGGCCTGCGCGCTGGCCAGCAGGTCGACGCCGCCGGGCGGCGGGCTCCAGTCCTCGAACCGGCCGACCACCACCGACACCAGGTCGTCGCCGTTGAAGCGGCGGGCCAGCAGCGCGGCCATCGCCGGGTCGGGTTCGACGCAGGTCAGCGGTACGCCGAGGCCGCGCAGCAGCACCGTGCCCTTGCCCGTCCCCGCGCCCGACTCCACCACGGCCCTCGGCGCCCGGCCCGTGTACGCGATGATCAGATCCAGGATCCCGGCCGGGTAGCCCGGCCGGACGTCGTCGTAGGCGTCGGCGACCTCGCCGAACACCCGCTGCTGCTCCCGTGGCGCCGCCATGGGTGGACCCTACCGAGGGCGGCGCATCAAGGAGCTGGGCGGACAGAACGGTCCTTACCTCCCAGAAGACATGAATTAACTACTTGTGGCATGGCGCGCGATACTTGTTACGAAACCTGGAAGTTCCTCTTATTTCGTGTGAATCGGCTTAGCGTTCGACATGGCTCGTCCTCCAGAGCCACCACAAGAGAGTGAGGAACAGTTCGATGAGTTTTCTGACCAAGCTCGCCGGCGGCGTGGTGCTGGGCAGCGCCGCCCTGCTGCTCGCCGCGCCCGCCACCGCGCTCGCCGCGACCGACGACGGATCCAAGGACCGCAAGACGTCGGACCGGGGGCACGAGTCGGACCGGAAGTCGGACGACAAGCCGAAGACCTTCGACCTGAAGGACAAGAAGGGCAACGGGGTGATCTGCGCGACCACCAAGCAGATCAACGAGCAGAACATCAACCAGATCATCAAGGACAACACCATCGAGGACAGCGTCGTCACCTTCAACCTGAACGCGGCGCAGTCGGCGACGAACGACAACCGGACCCAGCCGAACACCATCGTCGTCTGCATCCGCGACCTCGACGTCGCGGTGGACGTGGAGGCCGACCTCCTCGGCGACCTCCTCCGGATGGTCGAGGCCGCTTCGCCGGCGGGCCAGCGTGCCGGCACCACCGCCGGCACCACCGCCGCGCCCGGCGGCGCGTACGCGGGTCCGGAAGGAGCCTTCGTGCTGCCGAAGACGGCCGGCGTCGCGGCCGGTGACGGTGGCGCGTTCTCCGACACCGACACCGGTGCGCTGACGGCGGCCGGTGCCGGCCTGATGGGCGTGGGCGTGCTCGGTGGCATCGCCCTGCTGCGTCGGCGGTCCGCCAATGGCACTGCCGCCTGAGGCGGCGAGGAGCGCCAGCGGCCGCCACGGTTTCCCGTGGCGTGCCGCTGGCTTCACCCTGGTCGTCCTTGTCATCCTCACCGGAGCAGGCTTGGTCGCGCTCGCCGCCACGGCTCCTGATCCGGTCGGGCCGCCCCCACAGCCCGACCCGGCCGCCGCACCCGAGTTCCTTCCGGCGCCGTCGGCGGACGAACCCGCCACGGCAGCGCCGACGCCGAGCGGAGCCAGCGCGTCGCCGGCCCCCGGCGGGCGGCGCGTTGCCCACGGCCGTCTCGAGGGCGACCTCGGGCCCGCCGCAGCCCGCCCGTCTCCGGCGCCGAAGGTGGCCGCGATGCCGCGATCGCAACCCACCCGCGTCCGGATCCCGCGCATCGGCGTCGACGCGCCGACGGTCGCGCTCGGGCTGGACCGGAACCAGCAGATCGCGGTCCCGCCGCTGAACCAGCCCAAGACGGCCGGGTGGTACAAGCTGGGGCCGACTCCCGGCGAGGTGGGGACCGCGGTGGTGGTGGGCCACGTCGACTCCCGCGTCAGCGGACGGGCCGTCTTCTTCCGCCTGGGCGCGCTGAAGCCGAAGGACACCATCGAGGTGCTCCGTCAGGACGGCAAGAAGGCGACTTTCGTCGTCGACGGGGTGGCCCGCTACCCGAAGGCCAAACTCCCGCTGAACCAGGTCTACGGCCACACCGGCACGGCTCAGCTCCGGTTGATCACCTGCGGTGGCGCCTACGACAAGGCAGCGAAGTCGTACAAGGACAACATCGTGGTGTTCGCGACCCTGGCCACCGGCCGCACCACCTGAGGCCGTGGTCCGCCGAGAGGCTCCCCTCGATCACGCGAACAGCTCCCGGAACCCCTCCCGCCACGACGGGTACGCGAGGCTCAGCCCCAACTCGGCCTTGGCCCTGGCGTTACTGGCGGCGCGGAGCTGGGTGCCGTAGTACACGGCCTGAACGCCGATCTGCTCCTCTGCCTGCTCGGCGGAGATGCGCCGCGGCGGAGGAGCGCCCAGGATCTGCGCCAGGTACGGCAGCCACTCAGCCTGCGGGGCGGGCTCGTCCCCCACGACGTTGTAGACACCGGGCCCTCCCCGGTCGACCGCCTGCACGGTGGCCGTCACCGCATCGCGGACATGAACGAACGGATAGCGGCCCGTGCCCTCGCCGACGATCGGCAGATCGCCAGACTCGATCGCGGTTGCCCATTCGCCACCCGGCCCGATCGCGGTGCCCTCGCCGTAGAGAAAGCCGTACCGGAGGACGACGCCCTCGATCCCCGGTGTGCCCACCACGAGTGTCTCGGCCGCGATGTTCGCCTGTATGTGGGTCCGGATCGGCTCCGGGGCGTCCAGGTACAGCGGCGTCGACTCGTCCGTGGGTCCCGATCCCGGCTCGGTCATGAAGCTGGCGCTCTGCGCGACGACCCGACGGGTGCCGGCTTCGTGGGCCGCCGCCATCAGCGTCTTCGTTCCCTCGCTCCGCAGCCGGTTGGTCGTCTCCAGCCATTTCCCGTAGTCACGGGAGGGCGCGGAGAGCGCCGTGATCTGGTTGATGATCACTTCGGGTGCGGCGTCGAGAACCGCCTGGCGCACCGCCGCCTCGTCGAGCCCGTTCATCAGTGCCGGCCGCGCCCCGAGCGTCTCGACGACGGAGACGTTCTCGCTCCGGTGAGTGCTGGCCGTGACGTCGTGGCCCCGGTCCACCAGCGCCTGGACAAGGGGCCGGCCCACGACCCCGGTTCCCCCCGCGACGAAAATTCGCACTGCGTCTCCTCGCTGTAATAGGTGGCTCCACCCCCGGTCCCCATCGTGGCCTGCGGCTCTGTGTTCGGTGAACCAATCGGGCAAGCTCGCCGCACGTGAGGAGCCCCGGCCATGGGCCGGGGCTCCGTGGGACACGTGACTCACGCCGGGGAGAGACCCTCCGCGAAGTCGTAGAGGCTCTTGATGTCGTTGTCGAAGTACGGGCCGTCGAATTGACCGTTGCCCGGATTGTCGCCGTGGCTCACGACGCTGTTGATGTATCCGAGGCCATTCGAGTCGTTGTATTCCTGGAACCACGGTCCGCCGCTGGAGCCGTAGGTCATGTTGCACCACATCCGGATCTGCTGGCCGCCGGCATACCAGGTGCCGCTCTGGCAGTAGTACTGGATCTCGCCGCCACCGAGGTTGGACGGGTAACCGAGGGCGGTGATCAGGGGAATGTTGTAGCCCCAGTTCCACCGCAGGCCGTTGCCGCCGACCGTGTCGACGACCTTCAGACCCCAGTTACCGCCGTTGTGCATGATGGCGATGCCCATGTCCTCGTCGAGGCTGCTGTTGGCGACCCACGCCGTGCGGGCCGTGAGCTGGTAGGCCACGAACGTGCCGAACGGGCGGGCACCGCTGCGGTACCGCGGCACGAACTGCCAGTTGCTGTACCACTGCCCGCCGCGGCCCTGGTGGACGCAGTGACCCGCCGTCATGACCAGCCGGCGCTTGCCGCTGTTGACGGTGCTCGCCGAGCACGAGGCGGTGCCGCCGGTGGGGGTGGTGAAGTAGACCTTGCCGGTGGTCTGTGACTCGTTGAGCTGGATGCTGACGTCATCGTCGCTGGCGATGGTCGACGCCACGGGCGCGACCGTGCCAGCCGGTCCCTTGGGCCTCGGCGCCCGGTCCGGCGACTCGGTGGCGCTTGCGGGCTTCTTGATGTCCAGGTCGACGGCGCCGGCCATCCGCTCCGGCGTCCAGAACGCGGCGACCTCCTCGGCGATCTTCGCGTTGGTGATCGCACGACCGTCACTGGTGCGGGCGACGGTGGTGGCGTTGCCGTTCCGGTCCACTGTGGTCGGCTTCGCCTCGGCGGCCGTCGGTCCGGTCACGACCAGCGCGAGTGCCAGGCCGGCCGTTGCGGACCATCGCAGGGTTGTTTTCAAGTGCTGCCCCCTTTTTCTCGGTGCCCCCAATTGGGCCACCGAAATGTATCGACGCCGCAATGTAATGGGATGGCAGCTACCTGACACTGACTTTTTGGCGACCGAGAACATGAATGGCAATCTTCACGGAAATGAGAACGGCGCCCAGCTTGAGCAGCGGGTTCGTCGTCGGCCGCGCAAATCCCAGCGTCGCGAATCCGCGTTCTCCGCTTGTTCCTGCCGACGAGTGGGAATTGCGAATCCGGCAACGAATCGAAATCCCCATTCGATCCGGAGTGGAGGGGAAGACAACCGCGGTGGTACGACGCCGCGAGCGCGCGCAACCCCGGTGGTACGCCCACTGGCAACTCCGGCATGACGACCGGTGACCACACCCGCACATACGCTGCCGCCGGTACTCGTCACGCGAGCGAAGGGGTCCTCGATGTACGTCCGTCACCTGCTTGTCGCCACCGCGTCCGCCGTGCTCGGGGGGTTCGGGTCTGCCGCCCCGGCGGCCGCGCACGTCTCGGCCCAGCCGATCGCCGCCAGCGCCTACACCATGAGCGCCGGGCGACTCGGGGCCAGCGTCGCCGCCGTGCTGGGGCTGGCCGGCGTGGTCATCGGCGGGCTGGCTCTGGCCCGTCCCGCCAGTCGTGTCGGCACCGGCTCCGGCCGGCTGGGAGCCACGGTGGCCCTGCTGGCGGGGCTGATCGGCGTGGCCCTCGGCGGGCTGGTGGTGGCCACGTCCGACAGTGGCATCGGCACCGGCAACGGTCGCGGCGGGGCCTACGTGGCCCTGGTGGTGGGGCTGGTCGCCGTCGTCCTCGGCGGGCTGGCGCTGGTTCGCTCCCGCCGCACCGTCTGACCGGCCGCCCCGGCCCCGCGGGATCGTCGTCAGGAGGGGGCGAGCCAGCCGGGAACGGCCAGCCCGGACTCGTACGCGAGGATCACCAGCTGGGCCCGGTCGCGGACCTGGGCCTTGGTCATGATCCGGCTGACGTGTGTCTTCGCGGTGGCCGGGCTCAGCACCAGCCGCGCCGCGATCTCGTCGTTGGACAGGCCGGCGGCGACCAGCGCCATCACCTCACGCTCCCGCTCGGTGAGCGCGCTCAGCCGCGGGCCCGGGTCCGGGTGGGTGACCCGGGCGGTGAACTCGGAGATCAGCCGGCGGGTGATCGACGGCGCGATGAGTGCGTCACCGCGCGCCACCACCCGCACCGCGTGGATCAGCTCCGCCGGCTCGGTGTCCTTGACCAGGAAGCCGCTCGCGCCCGCCCGCAGCGCGCCGTAGACGTAGTCGTCCAGGTCGAACGTGGTCAGGATGATCACGCGGACGTCGGAGCTCGTGGTGATCTCCCGGGTGGCGGCCAGCCCGTCCTGCCCGGGCATCCGGATGTCCATGAGGACGACGTCCGGCCGCAGGTGCCGGGCGAGCCGCACCGCCTCGGCACCGTCGGCGGCCTCGCCGACCACCTCGATGCCGTCCTCGCCGTCCAGGATGGACCGAAACCCGGCGCGTACCAGGGTCTGGTCGTCGGCGACCAGCACCCGGATCACGACGGCGCTCCCGCCGGCGCCGGCCCGGGCCGCAGCGGCAGGCGGGCGCGCACCCGGAAGCCGCCGTCCGGCCCGGGGCCCGTGGTCAGCGAACCGCCGAGCGCCCGGGCCCGCTCGCCCATGCCGTGGATCCCGTTGCCGGCGGGGCCCGGTGCGCCGGTGCCGTCGTCCTCGACCTCCACCACCACCTCGTCGTGGTCGGGCCGGACCCGGACCACCGCCGCGGTCGCACCGGCGTGCCGGGCCACGTTGGTGAGCGCCTCCTGGACGATCCGGTACGCCGCCAGGTCGACCTCCGGTGGCAGCGGCCGGATATCGGCCAGCTCGGTGCGGATCTCCAAACCGGACCGTCCAGCCGTCGTGACCAGCTCGTCGAGGCGGTTCAGGCCGGGTGCGGGCGCGGTCGGCGCCTCACCCTCCTGCCGCAGGATGCCCAGCGCCGTACGCAACTCCCGCAGCGTCTCCTTGCTCGTCTGTTTGATCGCGATCAGCGCCTGCTCGGACCGGGTGGGGTCGGGACGGTGCAGCGCGGCGCTCGCCTGCACGTTGATCAGCGAGAGGTGGTGGCCGAGCACGTCGTGCAGCTCGCGGGCGATGCGCAACCGTTCGTCGGTCGCCCGGCGCCGAGCCTCCTCCTCCTTGCTCTGCTCCGCGGCGAGCACCCGGGCCTGCGCCTCGGCGAGGTAGGCCCGGCGGTTGCGGGTCACGCCGGCGATGACGGCGACGAGCCAACCGGCGTGCAGCAGTGTCGCCCCGTTCCCGCCGTCGGCTGTCCTGTTGTTGCCGTCCGCGACCGCGAAGGCGACCACCGAGGCGAGGCCGAGCCCGATGGCGACCGTGAGGTGTCCCTCGTCGACGACGGTGTAGAGCGCCACGACGAACACCAGCATGATCGGCCCGGGCCGGTGCAGCAACGCCCCGTACGCGCCGACGGCGGCCAACGCCACCACGCCCACCGTTACCGGATGAGCGCGGCGGAAGTGCAGCGCACCGGAGGCGGCCAGCACGGCCAGCAGCGCCGCCCACTCGGCGGCGGTGTCGATGCCACGCGACTGCACCACCAGGCCGACGAAGGCGACCAGGCCGACCACGAGCACCAGGGCGATGTTCGCCGCGCGGCCGTGCCATCGCCACGTCACCATGCGCCGAAGCCTAACCTCCCGCCGCTGGGATTCCAGGCCGAGGAAACGGGAGTGCACGTGTTGACCCTGACACGATGTCATGGGGAAGGCTCACCGCATGGACATCGACGACTACCGGACGCACTCCCCCTACAGTGACCCCCGGCATCACCGTCTCCTCCTCGACGCCGTGCCCGCCGACATCGCCACCGTCGCGGCGACCGCCCGCAACGTGATCGTCCACTACCGCGCCGGTGGCGTGGAGCTGCCCGCGGACCGGATGGACGAGGTGAACCGCCGCTGGGTGGACCGCATCCTCGACACCGACCAGTCCCGCTTCCCGTTGCCGCTCACCACCGCGCGTCCGGTCGCCGACCGCGTCGCGGGCTGCTGCCGGGACCACACGCTCCTCTCCGTCGCCGTGCTGCGGCAGCACGGCGTCCCCGCCCGCAGCCGGGTCGGCTTCGCCTCCTACTTCACGCCCGGTTGGCACCACGACCACGTGCTGGTGGAGTACTGGAACGGCGAGCGCTGGGTCTGGGCCGACCCGGAACTCGACCCGGCCGGTGCCTGGTTCATCTACGACTACGTCCTGCACGAACTCGCCCACCGGCAGAAGGACGAACTGCTGCTGTGGGACGGCTTCGGCGCGATGACCGGCGACATCGCGGGCGCGGATCTCACGCTCGCCGACGAGATCGCCGCGCTGCTGCTGGCCGCCGACGACGGCGACGAGGCCGCGGAGAAGGCGCTCGCCGACCGGTACGCGGCCGACGCCCGCCTGCGCCCCGGCCCCGAGATCCGCAGCGTCTCCCCCGTCACCGGCGTCTCCACCACGGTCGACCTGCGCCGCGGGTGAACCGGCCGCCGGCCGGCGCACGATGCCGGCGGCTCATCTGGAGATGGGCCTACTGCCCGTACGCGGAGGCGGCGGCCTCCCGCAGCGCGGCGAGCGCCGTCCGCACCGGCGGTGTGTGCTCGACCGCGTCGTGCACCACCACGTGGATCGACCGGAGCGGCGTCGGACGGACCACCCGGACGCTGGTCACGCCGTGGGGCAGGTGTGCCGCGCCGAGCGCCGGGAGCACCGTGAGGCCGATGCCGGCCGCGACGAAGGCGAGCGCCGTCGGGTAGTCGTGCGCCTCGACCCGGAAGGTCGGGCTGAAGCCGGCGGCGGTGCAGGCCTCGATGAGGTTGGCGCGGCACCAGCCGCGGGCGAAGTCGTTGTCGACCCACCGCTCGTCGGCGAGGTCGGCCAGGTCCACCTCCTCCTGCCCGGCGAGGTGGTGCCCGGCGGGCAGCACGGCCACGTACGGGTCGTCGAGGAGATGGTGGGCGGTGAAGCCCGAGCCGGGGTCGAAGTCGGCGCCCGCCACGACCACCTGGAGGTCGGCGCGTTCCTCCCGGCTGTCCGGAATGTGTTCGCGCAGTTCCAGGTCGAGTCGCACACCGGGGTGTTCGGTGAGGACGCGCCGCACCACGAGCGGCATCCACGCGGCACCCACCGACGCGAAGTACGCGATGGACAGTGCGCCGGTGCGGCCTGCTCGCAGGTCCGCGATCAGCGACTCGGCCGCACCGAGGCGGTCGAGCACCCGGTCCGCCTCGGCGGCGAGGGCGTGCCCGGCGGCGGTGGGCCGCAGGCCCCGCCCCGCTCGGGCGAGGAGGGTGAGGCCCGTCTCGCGCTGGAGCGCGGTGAGGTGCTGGCTGATGGCGGACGGGGTGTAGCCCAGGTTGGCGGCGGCCGCCTGGACGGACCCGGACGCGACGACGGAGCGGAAGACACGGAGGCGGTGGACGTCGAGCACGCCACAACAGTAAAGCCTGGCTAAACAGTTGTGAAGGAACAGTCGCTGGTGCTGAACATTCGGGCGCACGAGAATCGGCACATGACGCCTGCGCAGCTCACCGCCGCCCCGAGCCGGCCGGACACCACCGAGGGCGACCGCGCCCGCCCGGCGTACCCCCGGTCCTGGCCGACCGTCGCCGCCGCCGGGACCACGGTGTTCCTGTGGGCGTCGGCGTTCGTCGGCATCCGCTTCGCCGGCCACGACTACTCCCCCGGCGCCATGGCGCTGGGCCGCATGGCGGCGGCGTCCATCGCGCTGAGCGCGTTCGTGGCCTTCACCGCCCGGCTGCGACGCACCCGACCCCAGCACGCTGTGCGGGACGCCCCGGCGCCCAGCCGGGCCGCCCTGCCTCGCGGCGGCACCCTCGGGCTGGTCGCGCTCTGGGGCGTGGCCTGGTTCGGCGGGTACAACGTGGCGCTCAACGCTGCCGAGCGGCTGGTCGACGCCGGGACGGCGGCACTGCTGGTGGCGGTCGCACCCATCCTCGTCGCGGTGGCCGCGGTCCTCGTCCTGGGCGAGCGGCTCACCGGCCGGCTCGGCGTCGGGGTGGCGATCGCCTTCGCCGGCGTCGCCCTGATCGCGGCCAGCGGCTTCACCGGGCACGCCGACAAGGTCGGCGTCGCGCTGGCGCTGCTCTCCGCCCTGCTGTACGCCTTCGGCGTACTGCTCCAGAAGCGCCTGCTGGCGCGGGTGGACGCCGTGACGATGACCTGGCTCGGCGCGCTGGCCGGGACCGCGGCGCTGCTGCCGTTCGCCCCCACGCTCCTCGGACAGCTCGCCACCGCCCCGCCGGCGGCCACCCTCGGCATGCTCTACCTGGGCGTGTTCCCGACGGCGGTCGGCTTCCTCGCCTGGGGTTACGTCCTGTCCCGCTGGACCGCCGGGCGCACCACCGCCGCGACCTACCTGGCGCCGCCGGTGACCGTGCTGCTGTCCTGGACGCTGCTGGGCGAGGTGCCGGCGCCGCTCGCCCTGCTCGGCGGCGCGCTCTGCCTGACCGGCGTGGTCCTCGCCACGCGCCGCTGACCGACACGACGAGATGACAAGCGCTCAGCGCATCCGGCTCGACCGCGAGCCCGATCCCGCCGCCGGTGTCCGGTTGGAGACAGCCGCGATGACTCGCACAAGGTGCGTGGCACAGTACGGTCGGTGATCTGATCAGCGGTCAGCGGCAGCCCGGTGGCCGGTCGTACGTCAACCGCGGTCGGTAAGGACACCGCCCGTCGATGACCGGATGGTGGCATGCGTGTTCCCGCTCGCCCACGCCTGGGTGGTGCCCGCCCGTCGATGCCGTCGCGAGGCATCCTGGTCTTCGTCGCCCTGGTGCTGGCGGCGGTTTCAACGATCACTTTCGCCGTGGACGAACCGAAGTCGGCGACCGTTTCGGACTACCTGAGCCGTTCCTCGGTCGCAGGTCGCCAGGAGCTGCGGATCGGCGTCCTCGTCGACCAGCCACTCGGGGCCGCGCGCGACCTGTACGGGGCGAGCAACGGCTTCGACGTCGACCTCGCCCTCGCCCTGGCACGTTCGCTCGGTATGACCGTCCGCTTCCGGGCGGTGGACCCGACCGATCGGCTCTCCGCCCTGGTGAACGGCCACGTCGACCTCGTGTTCGCCGGCCTGCTCAGGACGCCGGAGCGGGAAGAACTCGTCCAGTTGGCCGGCCCGTACCTGGAGGGGGGCCTGGTCGTCGCGACCCGGACCACGTGGCCGCCACCGGCCAAGAAGCAGTCACTGTGTGTGGTCACGGGATCAATCGCCGAGCACGCCGTCGTGCGGACGGGTTCGGTGCCGTTCCGTCACTCGACCACCCGCGACTGCCTCGCCGAGGTGCTCGCCGGCCGCCTGGACGCTGTCGCTGGTGAGGACATCCTGCTACGCGGCCACGTCCGCGCCGCGGGCGGGCGGCTGAAGCTCTTCCCACTGACTGCGGAGCAGCAGGTGCAGCCCTACTTCATCGGCGTCGTCCCCGGGGATCCGTTTCTGAGGACGGTCGTCAACTCGTTCCTGCACGCCAGCTACGTCCGGGGGGTGGAGGGCGCCTGGCAGCAGGCCGCCGACCGCCATCTCGCCAAGGGTGGGTTCACCGGCCGTCAGCCACGGCCGGAGGGAATCATGTTGCGCGGGGCCGGAGACGGACCGCGCGAGAGCAGTCCGCCCGTCGGGATGCCGCCTGGGGTCACCACCGACACATCACGGTCGGCGCGCCGGTCGAGAACATCCGCGTACCGACGCCGCCGCCGCGTGGCGCGGCGCTCCGTCCAGCTCAAGGCCGGACCGGGCCCGGCGACCTCCGTACCCGCTGATCCACCGGCACCGCCGGGCGGGCCGACGGCGGCCCAGTTGACCAGGAGCAGTCCGCTGTCGCCCGGGGCATGGTCGCTGCTGTTCGGTGTGCCGGTCGCCGTCTCGGCGCTCTACCTGTGGATTCAGTCCGGCGGCGACCGCCAGTTCACGCTGATGCTGGCCCAGAGCGTGAACCCGATCAACTTTCTCGCGACGGTCAGTCTCTCCGTGGTGTGGATCTTCCCTGCGGTGCCCGCGCTGCTCGTCACCGTCGGCGCGGTGGTGCTCAGCAGCGCGGTCGACCGGGCCGACCGGCAGCGCCTGTGCGCCGCGTACGCGGTGGCTCGCTGGACCGCACGGACCCCCGGCTGGATGATCTGGGCGTCCATGGTGGCCGCCGCCGCCAGCACGCCCCTGGTGTTCGCCCCGGCCTGGGCGCTGGCGCTCCGCGTCGCTCGCCAACCCGCGGTCACGGAGCGACCGGTGGCCACGGCACGCTGGCCGCGGTGGCTCGCCCTGTGGGCCTTGGGGATGATCACCGGCGCGCTCGCCCTCCGGGCACTCGCCCGGGGCGAACCCGCGCTCGCCCTGACCATCAGCTGGCCGGTGCTGCTGCTCCTGGCCGGGGTCGACACGCCCCTGCGGCCCACGCACGTTCCGGCCTTCCTCCGGACGAGTGCCGCTCTGGCCGCGGTGCTCGCGCTCGGTGTCGTGTACGCCGTGGTGACCACGCCGATCCTGCCGTCCACCGCGCTGCAGGTCGCCCCGCCGGCGCCGCCGAGCAGCACGCCGGGACCGAGTCGAACCGGGACGGCCGCCGACCCGGACGTCGCGGCGGTGGACCCGCCGCTGCGCCATCTGCGTGGGTACGTGGTCTCCGTCGACGACGAGTACACCACCGTCCTCTCCGACGCCGGCGGGGTCGAAGCGGTCCGCAACGACGAGGTCAGGTCACGAATCTCGTGCCCCAGCCTGACCGACCTGCCGGGGGACTCGACGACGGTGTTCGGCCTGCCCCTGCGCGAATCGCTGCTGAAGGCGCTCGCGCGCCAGCAACGCCCGTCGACGCTGGAGGATCCGCGGTGCATCATCCACGTCGGCGCACCCTTGCGATGACCGTCCAACGAACTCGTGTCCGCCTCCAACGCTGTGCACTCGCACGCCAGCCGGCCGGCGCTGGGAGACCGCGCGTGGTCAGTTCCCTCTCAGGCAGAACTCGTTGCCGTCCGGATCGGCCAGCACGACGGCGTCGTCGTCGTAGACGTCGAGTCGGGTGGCCCCGAGGGAGACCAGCCGCTCGACCTCCGCCTGCTGGTCGCCGCCGGCCACGGCGAGGTCGAAGCGCTGCCGGTTCCTCCCCTGTTTCGGGGCTACCGGCGGGCCGCCCCACGCGACCTTCGTGCCGCCGTGCGGTGACTGGATCGCGGTCTCCTCGTCCTGGTCCCACACCAGCGGCCAGCCCAGCGCCTCGCTCCAGAAGAGGCCGGCCTCGCGGGTGCCGTCGCAGGCGAGTTCCCCGAGCAGGCCACACCCGGCGAGGAAGTTGTTGCCGGGTGGGATCACGCAGAACTCGTAGCCCTCGGGGTCGGCCAGGACGACGTGCCGCTCCTCGGGGCGCTGCCCGACGTCGAGGTGGCCGCCGCCGAGCCGCAGCGCCGTCGCCACCCGGTGCTGCTGGTCGGCGGGGCTGTCGCTGGTCAGGTGGAGGTGCATGCGGTTCGGCCGCACCAGTTCCGCGCGGCTCGGGGCGAACCGGAGGCTGAGCTGGGTGTCGTCGCCGGGCAGGAGCGCGCCGCCGGCGTCCTCGACGACGTCCCGGCCGAGCATGCCGGCCCAGAACCGCGCCAGGCGAGCCGGATCGCGCGCATCGAAGGTCACCGCCACCAGTCGCGAGCTCATCAGGCCACCGTAGAGACGGGCCAGCAGGGCAACAACGAAATAAGCTGGTCACCGGGTCGGGCCGACCAACGTCACCAGCGAATCCCTTCCGCCAGCCCGCGCCCGGGGGGCCCCGCAGCCATGCCGCCCTTTCCGATCGAACGGCGTATGGAGTTGTGGCAGATAACCCAGTCGATGCTCGCCATGCCGGCTGTTAGCGTCGTGCCGTGTTCGCCACCGAACGGGTCCGACTGCGCCCACCCACGCCTGACGACGCGCCGAACCTGTTCCTTCTGAAGAGCGATCCCGAGCTGCACCTGATCACCGACGGCGAGCCGTTCCTGCCGCGCCACGTCGGCCAGCTCCGGGCGTGGCTGGAGAAGCAAACCACCGAGCCGCCCGACGGCCAGTCGCCGGTGTTCCTGCTGGCCGAGACCGTGGCCGACGGCACGTTCCTGGGTCGCGGCGTGCTGTGGGGGATCAACACGTTCAACGGGTACGCCCATCTCGGCATCGCGCTGGTCCCCGAGGCGCGCGGCCAGGGGTACGGGACCGAGGTGATCCGGCTGCTCTGCCGGTACGGCTTCCGCAACCGCAACCTGCGCCGGCTGGAACTGGAGACGCTGGCCAGCAACGTGGCCATGCGGCGGACCGCGGAGGCGTGCGGCTTCACGCAGGAGGGCATCCAGCGGGAGCGCGAGTACGACGGCGACGGCTTCGCCGACTTTGTGCTCTACGGCCTGCTCCGGCGCGACTGGAAGCCGTAGCCGGGCGGCTGCCCACCCGGTTCGATCCGGAACTACGCCCGGCCGGACCGCGAGCGGGAGCGCGGTGCCACCGGGCGACGCGTCGCT
Organism: Micromonospora thermarum; assembly: GCF_012034245.1. Taxonomy (GTDB): domain Bacteria; phylum Actinomycetota; class Actinomycetes; order Mycobacteriales; family Micromonosporaceae; genus Micromonospora; species Micromonospora thermarum. The sequence continues at coordinate 94,029 of NZ_JAATEO010000026.1, forward strand.
ACGCTGGGGCATGCTCGAAGCCGGCAGCCGCATGCGTCACCAGCCGCCCCCACTGGCCGTCGTCTTCGAGGCGCTCACGACGCCCGACCGTGATCCCGCGCGTCCCTGGCTGCGGCTGCTCGACGACGAACAGGCACCCCGGGTCGTGCGCGCTGAGCACCCGCACCTGGTCGTCTGGTCGTCCCTGTGGCCACGGCGGCCAGACGCCGAGGTGCATTTCCACCTGGCGGCCGACGGTAGTTACGGAACCCAGCTGCGCTGGACGCTCCTGGTCGCCGAGCCCCTACCGGACCCGTCGCTGCTCGGGCACCTGCGGAAGCGGCTCAACCTACTGATCAACGAGAACCTGCGCTCCACCTTCGGCCAGTAGGCCAACCATCCCCGACGCGGCACGCTCACCGGGTGAGGCCCACCAGCGTCGCGAGCCGCGCAACGC
>NZ_JAATEO010000027.1 GCF_012034245.1 Micromonospora thermarum
TTAATAAGCGCGAGAGTGACCTTCTGCTGCCTCTTAGGACGAGGCATGTGGCGATGTACGGTGGTCGCGACGAGGTCGAAGGTTTCCCGCTCAAGTCGCTCGACGTCATCCTCCGGCTCATCCTTGTATGGGTATGAGCCGTCAGCCTTCCACTTTTCGATGACCTCACGTCGCCGCTCCGTCGAGCGCTCCCGGAAGTGTTCTCGGAGCTGCGAGCGAGCGGCCCCAATTAGCGCGAAGATCTCAGAGTCTTCGCTCTCCATCAGCAGGAATTGCCCCTGGTGTTCTCTCATCTCCTCCCAGAGCACGTAGGCTGTGAAGTCGAAATCAGGAGCTTGGATTCCCGCGTTGGTGATGTCTATCGTCATTCCGTCTGCATCACACAGGTGCAGCTCTCTAGGAGTCCGCATGGTCCACTCGACTACTCGGAGAACAGCGTGCATCTCCGGTCCGTCCGCGCTTGAGAACGTCAGCGGATAGCGCTCATCGCGATGGATCGAGGATTGGGGATCGATCTGTTGGCCGTTATAGATGATTTCAATGTCTGAGTAGACGGTTAGGTATGTGGCAAACTCGGCCGTGAGGCGAGCCACAGCAGCATCGCTCGCCAACTGGTCAAGCTTTTTGCTCTGCTTGCCCCAGGCTTCAAAGACACAGCCCGTATCTTCAGTGCTCTGCTCTGGCTCTGAGATATCGAAGTCGTTGGGGCTAGCCGCGCTAGCGCTGATGACGGTTCGCATTCGACCGTCGATTCCGTCCGCGACAGTAGACCACCTAATCCTTTCACCGAGAGCGAATCCCCGGAGCCGGCCCTGGCCCGCGTAGCCGTGAAGCAAGCGGCCAAGCTTGAGGGTGCGCTCGGTCCGCTTCTTCCAAGACCCTCCTACCCTGTCGAAGGCCCTATCCGCAGCCTCCGGCGTGATGCCAGTGCCGTTATCTCGGATCGTTATCTTCTCGACGGCGTCTAGAGGCGACAGGTCAAGCAAGACGTCAACCCGCGTCGCATCGGCATCGAGCGAGTTCCAAACCAGCTCTTTGATTGCACCTAGGGGATCGTGTTCCTTCGCCAGAGCTTGGACATGGTCCGGAGCTGCTTCTAGGTGAACACGCCTCATAGTTACACCCCGTCATGGCTAGCTTGCGGGCCGCAATCTTGACTTGGGTAAGAGGGTATGTCAGACACTCGACGTGTGCTGCCCCAAGGCGAGCCAGGCTGGATTCGTTTCGAGTGACTCAGCACTGTGACTCAGCACCAACTGCCGAATCTGCCTCTTAAGGATCAAGCGGCCCGCGAAGCGGGCCGCGCCACCCGGCCCCGGCCTGCTGGCGACCTCCGGCCGGCATCGGCCGGGCCGGCCGGCCTCTGGATCAGGCATAGGCCCGTAGCATCAGGTACACGACCACGCTCAGCGCCAAGAGCGCAACGACCTGGGCGACAAGCCCCAACGACAGGCACGTCGCCTTCCAGTTGTTGCCCTTACGAAGGCCGCCGATGGTCAGCACCTGCATCGTGCCGACAAAGTTGCGGGCAGCTATTTCGCTGTCGACTGCCCAGCGATCGTTAAGCAGCTTGGCAAGCGTGGCAGGCTTTGGGACCTCATAAAGCCTGTTCCAGCTAGCCAAGATGCCGGCCACGGCCGCCGCCGTGAGGGCGACGAGGGCGAACACTAAGGGGCCCGTCGCGCTCCTCGGAAACTCAAAGTCCGTACCGACGCGGAAGAACGCCACGACTGCTGTCAGGAGCGTAACGAGGCTACCTGAGGTAGTGACCAGAGCGACTCCACGGGCATCGAACGCCGTACGACGATCCCGTTCTGCCTTCAACTCGGCCTCAATGAAGGCCGCGTAGGTCTTCCCTTGGTCGCTCAACGAGTCTCTCGTTCAGGGTGTCGTTCAGGGTCGAACACCCGGTCCGGCCGGTTGTCGCCGCGAACGCCCTCCATCTCGATCCAAGACTTGTCCTCCGGCGGTGGCTCCGGCTGGCCGGCCTGGGTTGGCTGCGGCGTCTGCTCGCTCCCGCTGGCGCTAGAGTCACCGGCGTTGTCGCTGCTGGCCATACGTAAGCTCCTGACCTCGGCGTCGATGATGCAAATATCGATGGACGACCTCTGCGGAGTCAAGCGACGCGCCACCCCGCATGCCAGGACTGAGGCGGACCAAAGGTGACCGAGCCACCCCGGGTCAATACCTCGGGGCTCTGCCCCGAGGTATTGACCTCCTCGGGGATCAGCCGCCGATCTCCTCGCCGGGCACCCAGGGGCTACCAGCCTCCCCGGACGGGGAGGCTGGACGGTCTACGACTGCCCGACGGGAAGATCCTTCACCGCGCCCTACGCTTCGCCTTGTTTCTCTTCACCATCTCGCGCACCATCGCCAACGTCTCTTCTGGCAGCGCTTCACACTCGTCCGCCGTCTTGTGCTCCTCTGCCGTTTCGCGCGCCACAGCCAGCGCTCGCCGGTGCCTCAGCTGCTCCCGCGTGAGATAGATGGCCCGCCAGGTCGCTACCGCAAACAAGACCAGCAGGTACAGCAGGCAGGGCAAGAGCAGCAACTCCATAGCGTGGAGCGTAGGGCGTAGGTAGCCCGCCGCCGGTCCTACAAACAGTCTCCATGGACACCCGATGGATATCCGGACCCCCGCTGGTGGTTGCAGGCGCAGGTGCGTCTACGGCCAGGGAACACTCCGTGCGATCCCCGTGCGAAAGGGGCGAGTATCAGGGGGATTCCGAGGTCAACGAGGGTCAGACCGGACAGCCGGGATCCCAGGGCGGAAACAGAGCGCCGACCGAGCGTTTCCGCTGGTCGGCGCTGCTGTGGCCCCGGCGAAAGGCTATGTGGCCAGGGGCGGGGTCGAACCGCCGACCTTCCGCTTTTCCTCGGAGGGCTGCTGCGGTGGAAGGTCGATGCCGATTGCTCGGGCGTACTCGGCGAGGATGCCGCCGGCTTCGGCGAGCAGCCATGAGCCGTCTCGGAGCTTGACGATCCCTTGGGCGTAGTTGCCCAGTGCTCGGTTGACGAGTGGGTTGGTGGCTCCGGCGGTGACGGTACGGAACTCGGCTCGGGTGTTCTCGGCGTCCTGGATGACGACCTTGGTCAGGTCCTGCTGTTGGCTGATGGAGACGTGCAGGTCTCGTAGCGCGGCGGCGATGTCGGGCAGGGTCACGGTTGGTACCTCCGGTTGGGGTCGGCTGCGGGATCGGGGCTGACGGTGAGTCGGCGGGCGTTGATGAGCTGGGGTCGGGTGGCTCCGGGGGTTCTGCGGGGTAGGCGGCCGTAGCGGGTGAAGGTGTCGGCGGCCTGCTCGTTGGTGGGGCAGGGGCCGACGAGGTGGCAGCGCAGGCAGTAGCCGGTGGCGCTGGAGGTGACGTGCTCGTCGAGCGCTCGTTGGGCGGCGGTGAGTTGATCGGTGGCCGCTGCGGACAGGTAGACGGTGGCGGCCACGTCATGCCTCGGCCTGCGGGAGGGCGGCGACGCGGGCGAGTACTTGCCGGAAGCGGCCGGCTCGGCCGTCGGTGTTGATTTCGATGCCTTCGAGCCACACCCACTGGCCGTCGTACCAGGTGCTGAGGTCGAGGCGGACGTGGATGATCCGGAGCCGGAGCGGGCCGCAGCCGTGTTGGTAGTCGTGCTCGCGTAGGTGTATGACGTCGCCGGGTACGACGGCGACCTCGGGCGTGATCGGCAAGTAGGTCACAGCCCGCTCGTCCAGCGTGTTCGGCCCGGATGCGGGCGGGACCTGCGGCTGCCGCAGTCGGGGCAGTTCAGTGCCGACCCGCACCGTCGGCACCATCGGGACTTGACCTTGAAGAGGAACAGTCCGGCAGCGAAGCCGACCATCGCGACCGCCACCAGAACGAGGGATGGGACCACTGCGTTTGCCTCCCTGACTCGGCCCCTCGAGGGACGCAGCCCGTTTCGGGTGACGGGCTGCGTCCCGCCGAGAGGCGTCCGAGGCCGGACGGACGGCGGGCTCCTGGGAGCGCGAACCCGCCGTCAGATCGCGCGGCTTTCGCGGGCCGCACCGGCCTGAGATGCTCATGCATATAGTGCCGATGCACTAGTGATAATGCAAGGTTTGCATTCGCATATGGTTCACTTGCTCGGCCTGCCTGGAGGTTGCATCCGCATGGCGGGCACACTCTGACTACGACAGGAGCGAAGGGACATGGAGTTGTCAGCTCGGCGGCAGCCACCCACCGTGCGCCTCCGGCGGCTCGCGGCGGAGCTGCGTGGACTGCGTACCGCGGCCGGCCTCACCCGCGAAGAGGTCAGCGAGCAGACCGGCATCAACCCCGCCACGCTCTACCGGATCGAGACGGCAAGGGTTCGCCCGCAACGGCGCACGCTGATGGCGATGCTCGACAAGTACGGCGTCACCGACGAGGACAAGCGCAGTGAGCTGATTGCCCTGTCGCGCCAGGCCGCGCAGCTGGGCTGGCTACAGGCGTACGAGTCGGAGCTGCCCGAGCTGTACACCACGTACATCAGCTTCGAGGCCGAGGCCCGCTCGGTCCGCAACTACGAGTCCCTCTTCGTCCCGGGCCTCCTTCAGACCGAGAACTACGCCCACGCGGTGATCCGCGGCGTTCTGCCGTTGGCGACCGACCTTGACGTGCAGGCCCGGGTCGACGCGCGGATGCAGCGGCAGGAGTCGCTGCGCAAGACGGAGCCGCTGCGTGTCTGGGCAATCCTCGACGAGGCCGTCCTGCACCGGCAAACCGGTGGCGCGGAGGTCATGGCCGAGCAGCTGGAAGCCCTGGCGAGGGCAGCCGACCAGCCGCACGTGACCCTCCAGGTCATCCCATTCACCGCCGGGGCCCACGCCGGCATGCCGGGCTCGTTCGTTGTCATGGACTTCCCCGACCCGGCCGACCCCGCGCTGGTGTACGTCGACAGCATGGCTGGTGACCTGTTCCTCGAACGCGAGGCGGACGTGCGCCGCTACGCCACCACGTTCGAACACCTCCGCGCCACCGCGCTGGACCCCATCAACTCGATCAAGCTGATCAAGCAGCGAGCTGCCATGATCGGCCAAGAAGGAGGTACGGGATGAACCGAGTCGACCTGTCCCGCGCCCGCTGGAAGAAGAGCAGCCGATCGAGTGGGAACGGCCAGTGCGTCGAGGTCGCCGACCTCCACATAACCGTCGCGCTGCGGGACAGCAAGGACCCTTCGGGGCCGGTGCTCCTCTTCGAGCGGGACGCGTGGACGAGGTTCTTGGCGGGCGCGAAGAACGGCATCACGACGTCATAGCAAGGCATCCGGGTTGGCCGCCGGGGCAGTTGGGGACCTCTGGCTACTTGCGCCACCAGGTTGGTCGTCCGCGCATCCCATGGTGCCAGCCGTCGACCTGGAGCCGGGCCGCATCGACAGCCTGCTGGGTGCGCTCGGAGCGGTATTCGCGGTGGGGCTCGTGCGGGCTCCAGTCGCCGATGAAGGGGCGTAGGTCGTCCGGCTTGGGTTCGATGTCGAAGTCGACCTCGGGCAGGCTCTTGTCGCCTCGGGTGGGATCGAGGCGGTCCGCCGCGGCGCGGCCCCAAGCGATCCAGCGATTCCGGTTCTCCAGGTCGGTCCCGTCCTCAGCGGCGGCCTGTTCGAGGGCGTCGCAGAAGGCGCGGATCTCCGTCGCCGCGGCCCACGAGTCGTAGGCGCGGCGGAAGGCCTTCTTCCTGAGCAAGTCCACGGCCTGCGGCCGGGCCTCGTCGAGCGCGGCCCGCCAGCGACGTCGTTCCTCCTTACGCTGCCTCTCCTGCTCGGCTACGTACTCGTCGTGGGCGCGCTGGCGGGCCAGCTGAGCTTCTTGATCGGCGGCGATCCCGGCCTCGGCGTCCCGGATGATCCGGGGAAGGCGTTTTTCCAGGGTGGTGCGTTTGTCGTCAGTCCAGGTGTCGTGCTTGTCCCAGCCGTCGCGGGCGATCTCCAGGCGCAGGCGCCCGGAGGGCACCTTGTCGGTCTTCGGCAGCACCATCCACGGCTTGCGCCGCAGATCCCGCGCCTCTTGAGCGGTCGGCACGTGCGGCACCTCGTCGTACTCCTCGTACAGCTTGACCCGGCGGCGAGTCTTGTTGATCTGCAGGTAGACCGAGGGGTGCTTGGTCTTGGTGTTCACTCCGACGCGGTGGCCTCGGCGGCGAGCTTCGGCGGCCAAGGCCCGGACCAGGTCCAGGGCTCGCGGGATGGATGCCTGGGTGACCTCGAGACCGGCGGGTTCCTTCTCAAGGGCGGCGAAGACGAGGTCGGGGTCGGTGGTGACGCGACGGGTGTTGAGGCGGATCCGGTTCCAGTCCGTGTCGTTGGGCTTCTCATCGCTGGACAGGCGAATGACGAGGTCGCCGGCCGCGCGGCCGGTGTGCCTGAGGTGGAAACCGGCGGGAACGAGGTGGTGCTGCTTGGCGGCGTGGATGACTCTGCGGTAGAGGGCGCGTTCCTCGGGGTCGGGGCTCTCGATCGTCACCGTTCCGCCCTCGCGTTGCAGCCGCTCGATGAGCTGACGAGCGCTCTCCACCGTTGTCGCAGTTGGCGCCGAACCCGCGGCCGGTGTGTCGCGGGTTCGTGGCGCCGTTGCCGGCACGCGCGAGGGGGCGGCTTCGCTCGTAGCCCGCCGCTGGGGGCGCGGCCGGGGTACGCCGTCGCGGAGCCGGTCGGGATGGTCGGGGTGGACTCCGTGTTCGAGGTAGAACCGTCCGGCCTCGGTGATCTGGGCTCGCCACACTCCGCCGCGGCGGCTGACGTCGACGAGGCGACGAGTCTGCAGGGCCCGTGCCGACTGCCGCTGGTCCACTCCATCGGGCCCGCTCAGGTCGTCACCATCAGCGATTCGACGTAGGAGCAGCAGCTGATGTTCCTTGAGCGGATCCCACCTCTGCACCCCACCGACCTTCGACCTCTCCATCGCGGTTGGCAAGGAGAAACGCCTGCCAGTTCCGGTGGACGGAGCAGGAAGGACAGCGCACTCGCCGGCTCGGGACGAGACGGTGCTCGACTCCGCCCGCTCAGCCCCACCCGTCATCCGCGTTCCTTCCTTCCAAGTCCCGCCTGAACCTGCCATTACCCCTTGAGCTGCCCCCAATCGGCGGGCCGACCTTGCCCGTTGCTTCCGTCCACAGTGGGCTTCGATTCTCCGCCTCTCGCATGGATTCGCCTTGCCTGGCGTCGCCCGGCTCGGCACTGATCCACCGTCTGCCCATCACCGGGCCGCTGAATAAGTGGCCCCACCTCCAGTCTGATTTCACTCATGGAGTTCACCTTGACCACGCATCACGTCTCTTCCGTGCGAAGCGCATCGACCCTTGCGCTCGCGAACCCCGAACCTGACGGATTCGGCCTTGACCTCCAGGTAGGGGTCCCGGCGGGTCTCCCGCTTGGCGTCCCGCTTGAACAGGACCCCCAACCGGACCCTCTGATCCGGCTCACAGCCCAGGTCAGGGCCGCTGTCAGCGTCGTCTGTCGTGCTGCGACTGACCCTCCGACTGGGTCTCTCCCTATAGGGAAGGTGGTGGCTTATGCCTGATCCGTTGCTTCGGGTGCAGTCCCAGCTCACCGACCGCGATCTCGTGTTGCTCGGCTGGTTGGCCGACCACGGGGTGCTCACCTCTTTCCAGATCGCCCACGCCCTGTTCCCGTCGGTTGACTACGCGCAGGAGCGCCTGCGGGCCTTGACGCGGAAGTTGGGGGTGGTGGATCGGTTCCGGCCGCAGAAGCCCGACGGCGGTTCCTACCCCTACCACTACGTGCTGGCGCAGCTTGGCGTCGAGGTCGTCGCCGCGCAGCGGGGCGAGGACCTGCCGCGTAAGGACCAGGCCCGCCGCAGGCGTTGGCACCTGACGAGGCGGGCGAACCTGCCGCACCTGCTGGGGATCAACGGCTTCTTCACCGTCCTCGCCGGCCACGCCCGTACCCATCCGGGCAGCGAGTTGGTGCGCTGGTGGCCGCCGGCGCGCTGCCAGCAGGTGGGTGCCTTTGCCGAGCCCGACGATGACATCTCGGTCCGCGTGTATGCGCCGAGGTCGCGGCCGGACGGGCACGGCATCTGGGTCGAGGGTGACCGGAGGGTGCCGTTCTTCCTGGAGTACGACCTGGGCACCGAACGGCCGCTGTCCCGGCTGGTCGACAAGATCCACGGCTACCGGGAACTCGCCCACGTCACGGGCCGGATCTGGCCGGTGCTGTTCTGGCTGCCGTCCCCGGCGCGGGAGCGGCACCTGCACCAGGAACTCGCCGCTGCCGGGGTCCGCTACCCGGTGGCCACCGCCGTACACGCCGAGGTTACCGGCATCAATCCTGCCGAGGCGGTGTGGTGGCAGTACCGCTCCGATCGGGCGCCGGTGCGCCTGGCCGACCTCCCCGCCGCCGACAGCGGCACCCGACGGGCCGCCTGAGCGGGGTCAGTACCGACCGCCCCGGTTGCGCGGCTGTGTGCCCCACACGGGCGGGAACAGGGCCGGCTACCCATCGTGCGAGGCGGCCCGTGGTCGGGCCGGGCGGTGACGGCACCGCACCAGACGGAGCAGGTGAGGGCGCGGGCGATACCTCGCTGCCCGCCGTGACAGCAAGGCTCGGCGTCTGTCAGCCGCTCTCCGGCGCCCCTTGGTGAGTTCCCGTGAGTTGCTGACAGTTCGGATCCCTTCCTGGTGACAGCCCGCAGAGCTATCATCCGCGCCCCATCAGGTCAGGAGGCCAATGGCATTAAACAGCTTTTCCGCATTAATCGGATCGATCGCGCGATTGCGCGCAAGAGAGGAAACCGCATGAACGAAGGACTCCGACCCCAGCAGCTTCACACGCTTTTCGGAGGACCGTGGCCACCGCGCCCCATCACGACGAAAACATTGTCCGGAGCTATCCTGACGACCCGCATCCCGGTACCGCCCCAAATTGTGGCGGTGCGAAAACCACCTCGACCGGCGGAAAGGAAACGACGATCCCGATGCGTATCGCACGCGTCGACACCATTCCCATGACCGCCGAGGACCTCGACAACGCCGCCGAAGCCCTCGCCGTCCTGCTCAACCACTTCCGGCGCGAGCACCCCGACCTCGCAGCCTGAACCCCTCGCCCAACGCCGCGCGGCGGCCCACCCGCGTGGGCCGCCCCCGGCCAACCCACCCCGACCGTTATGGAGGATTCGCCTGATGACAGGCAAGCCCACCCCCACCAGCCCACCGAAGCGGCGCGGCCGGCGCGCCCCCACCCCCACCCAGCCGGACACGCCGGCCGGGCCGTGCCGGGTGTGCATCTACGTCCGCCGCTCCACCGACGACGAGCACCAACCCTTCTCCCTGCTCGCCCAACGCGCCGCCCTACAGAAGTACGTCAAGAACCACCCCGGGTGGGTCATCGTCTGCGAATTCGAAGACGACGCCTCCGGCGCCACCACCGACCGCCCCGGGCTGAAGAAAGCACTCGACGCGGCGAAAGCCGGAATGTACGACGTCCTGCTCGTCTACCGACTCGACCGATTCAGCCGCAGCGTCGCCGACCTCCTCGATCTCATCGGAACGCTCGAAGCCGCGGGCGTGCGATTCTCCTCCGCCACCGAACCCGTCGACACCGGCGGCCCCTTCGGCCGCATGATGCTGCAACTCCTCGCCGTGTTCGCCGAATTCGAACGCAACATCATCATCGACCGAGTAAAGAGTGGCATGACCGCGAAAGCCAGCAAAGGCCAATGGGCCGGCGGCACCCGCCCCTACGGCTACCTCGTCGACCCCGACACCCAGCGCCTCGTACCCCATCCCGACGAGGCGCCCGTCCTCCGCGACATCTTCCGCCTGTACACCCGCGACCGACACGGCACCCGCGCCATCGCCACCGAGTTGAACGCCCGCGGCGTGCCCAACCGCACCGGCAAGAAGTGGTCCGGACACACCATCAACCGGATCCTGGACAACCCCGCCTACGTCGGGGACATCGCCTACCGCGACATCCTCGTCCCCGACGCCCACCCGGCGCTCATCGACCGGGACACCTTCCGCCGCGCCCAGGACATCGCCAACGCCCGCGGTGACGTCCAAACCCAGCGGGCCATGTCCGACTCGGACTACTACCTCACCGGCCTCCTGACATGTCCGCAGTGCGGACAGCGCTACATCGGCACGTCCGCCAAAGGCCGCACCCGCCGCTACCGCTACTACACCTGCTTCACCCGCACCCGCTACGGCAAACACGCCACCTGCACCGCACCCAGACTCCCCGCGGACGACCTCGACCGCATGATCCTCAAGGCCCTCCACGACTTCTACACCACCGCCGAACCCGTCCTGGCCGCCATGATCGAACGCGCCCAAGCCCAACGCGACAGCACCAGCAATGACCGGCGCGCCGAACTCACCGCCATCGCCCACCAGATCACCAGCACCGAGAACGCGATCGACCGGTATCACACGGCGTTCGAAAACGGCACCATGGACGACGCCACCGCCGGCCCACGTATCCGGGAACTCCGCCAACGGCTGGCCCAACTCCAGGCCCGGCACACCGAACTCGAAACCGACCTGACCTCCCAGCCCACGCCCCCGCCGCCCGGCACCGTCGCCCGGATCCGCGACCACCTCAGCACCATCATGGCCAGCGGCAGCGCCACCGAACGCAAAGCCGCCATCGAAGCCCTCATCGCCGAAGTCCAACTCACCGACCAGGGACTCGTACCCGTGTTCAAGATCCCCAACGACACGACAATGCCCCCGCCCGAAACGGACGGGGGCAACCCGAAAGAGCCACCGGTTCGCACAATGGTGCGGTCGGTGGGGCGGGCGGGACTCGAACCCGCGACCGAGGGATTATGAGTTGAATCCCCGTCGTGATTCGGGGTTGCTGACAGCCCATAGGGGTGTCTATCTGTCCAGGCAGATGCCCCTACGGATGTCATCGGATGCCGGCCTATGATCTTCGGTCCTGGGGCATCCGGGCTCACAACGGGCCCACCAGCAACGGCAACCCTTTAGCTTGGACCGCGGCTGTCGACGGTCGGGGGCGTAGTAACCCTTACGCATCTTGTCTACGGCCATCGAAGGCTAAGCGCTAGCTCGTCACTGGTGGAAGAATGACGGTCGATGAGCCTTCGGCTCGTAGTGCAGCCGTACCGCCATACACCCTGTCCATCAATCTGATGAGGTGGCTCAGTGCCTGTTCGATTGTGGCCGGCTGCTCCCCCGGATAGTGACGGCTCATCCATGTGCTCAGAGCGACAGCCGCGAAGGTGGAGAGTTGTGCCAGGAAACCCAGCGGGTGATCTCCGATTTTGCCCGGCGCAGAACCCGCTGAAAATGATTCCGCTAGGCCTTGCATTACCGTAAATCGAGTCACGAAGCCTGGGTGCGTTCCGGCGGAATCGGATTCCACCCATTCGCCGGTGACGTGCGCTAAAGTTACGAGGGCAAGCGACGAGCCGGCGACAGCTCGGTATAGGTCAGCGAATGTTGGTTCCCGTTCTATTGCCTGCGCGACGATTAGGTACGCGAGTAGATCGGCCTGAAGCTCCTCGCGCTGAGAGTTGTTCAGTGCTGCCATAGCCGGGAATATTCCGAGCTTTTCGACTGTCTGGTCGACAATTAGTTTGGCCCGTCGCCTATCTCTTCTGCTGACTGTGTGGCCAAGGAGGTGATGCGAGGAGCTCGTGGGCTATCACGAAGGACTCCGCCGCGTCAACCATATCCTCTTGCAGGTTCTCACGCCCCACGGTTAGGCGACGCTGAACCGGGTTGCTGGTGGCTACAAGGTGTCGGTCTAGCCATGCATCACGTTCATTCTCTAACTGGTCCCAGGGCTCTAGGAAGCGCTTGTTGATTGAAGCACTCAATTCCTCCGACTTGATGGCGCCCTGCATTACGTGGAGGGAAAAATCCTTTAGGTGATGAAAGAACTCGTCATAGGCTGCGGCATAAGCGCTCAATGTGAACGAGTACTGTACGTTAATCTCTAGTATGCCCGCTTTGCGCTCGGTCCAAGCGGCTGCATTCACGTCTCCCTGAAGCACTCTGCCTGCGAACAGATTTGCAGCTAACGCGCGCCATTCGGCAGGAACGGCATCGATAAGGTCATCCAAGAGGAATGTCAAGCGGGGGCAGTTCGAGCGCTCGGGCTGCCAATCCTGGGCGCGCCGCACCAGTGCTGGATCTAGATCTGCCTCTCGTCCGGCGTGTCGAAAAAAGAACAGCCAGAAGCTTAGATCTGGGGGCATCCTGTGAACGTGGAAGAACTTTCCTCTGGAATTCTTAAGTGTGGCCATGCCGGCGTGTCTATTACTCGGCGCGCTTGGCGAAGTATGGCCTCAACATCTGGGTGGTCCATTCGGCTTGACGGACTTCGCCTCTCGGGCCGAACTCCGAGAACCATGGCTTGATGTCCAGAATGGGGGTGCCGTCCACCGCGTCTAATTCCTCGACGTAAAGGTCAAGCCCGTCAACTTTGGTCAGGCGGCATCGAGATACACCCAACCAGTTGATGCGCCGCATGTTTCGATGGCCAAAAATGCCTACCTCTGGCCACTGTGGGTTGTCTCTGGGGCGACGCGCGCCTAGGTTGAGATCAGTCGGATCGGTGAGGTGGAACCGAAAGATGACCTCAAGATGGGAGAACTCTTCTAGCCCCTTCGTGGCTTCCGGGGTGAAGCGTTCTCCATCAATTCGGATAATTGCCTGGCTTCCGCCCCAATAATCGTCGGTCGGCTCACTTCTTCCGCCTACCACGTGCGCGACGGGTTCTACTGTGAACTTGTCGGCTGCCACTCCGGCCTCCCGCTACTAGGATCAGCTGCTCATATTATGCGAAGGATGAGAGGTAATTCTTGGCCCGCGTGTCCACGTCTTGGACCGCTCGGATACTGCGGCGCTTGTAGGGGGCGAGGAGAGAGCGCATCTCGGCTGCTACCTGACGGGTGCGGCCTGACCGGACACCGTCCATCGCGTCGAGGGCGCGCGACCATGTAGCGCAAGCCTCCTCAATCTCGCCTTGCCTGGCTTGAATGGCTCCCATGTAGCCGAGGGTGACGGCATGGGTTCGAGTAAAGGATGATGCTTTGCGGGTCTTGACGCTCCGGCGGAATTGCTTCGCTGCGCCGGCCAGGTCGCCGGTGTCGCGCAGCGCACATGCTGTCTCGTGCGCCAGGCTGGCCTCTCCGAAGAAGAACACGCGACCGGGCTCATCGTCGCCATCGGAGGCGGCGGCAAGGTCGTCCTCGGCGTGCAGAAGCGCACGAGCGGCCTGTTGGGTCTCCCCGTTCACCGCGAGTGCGCGAGCGTAGACGACGCCGAGCAGTGCCCGCTCTCGTGGGGCTGCGGCCTTGTAACGCTGAGTGTCCATCGACGCTGATGCGAGATTCAAAGAGTGCTTGTGGTGTCCCAGGTCGATCGCCTGGTGAGCCATTGCGCGCAGTACGTGGCCTGCCATCGCCGGATTCTCGGCTTCGGCAGCCAACTTAACTGACACGTTGAAATAGTGCTGAGCAACGTTGTGCTCGCCGTTGTCGAAAGCCATCCAGCCGGCGAGGTAGGAAAGTTCGCTGGCGGCCGTAAACATGTCTCGCCTGAGTGCGTCGTCGGCGTAGCGTCCGCATAGGAAGCTCGCCACGTCAGAGGTGAGGTACTGCACCACCGCTAAACGAGCGTGGCCACCGCCCCGGCGTTGGTCGACTCGGGAGAACAACGACGCCATGTCGCGTACGGCGTCGACGTCGCCTCGGCCCACCATCTTGCCGCCTGCTGCGCCGCGTGCTTGGCCGCGCGCGGCCATCTGCTCCCACCAGCGTCCGCCGGGCAGAGTCAGCGCGGCGAGCGAATAGGCGGCCGTGCTGAGTACGCGTCTGCGTTCAGCGTCCACGTCGACTCTCCCGAGTTCGGTTAGCGCAGCCAGCGTATCGACCCGCCACCCGAGCATGTCTCTGGAGGACAGCGGCGGAGCTGGTAACCCGATCTCATCGAGCGTGACCACCCGGCCAAGCTTTCGTGACAGTGCCTCGCACAACAGGCCGGGTGCTCGTCCGGAGGGCTTGGAGCCGGCGACCCAGTGCGACACGTGGGAGCGGCCGACGCCGCTGAACTCCATTGCGTTCATCTCCTGCGCAACGCGGACGAACGCCCGTGCCACCTCGGCGTGTGACATGCCGGCCTCGGCTATCACGGCTGCGAGCTTGGCGTTGCCCGCTCCTATGTGCGGCACGGTTACCCCCGCCTGAAAGTCGATCTTTCACCACGTTCACCGCTTCGACGTGCGTCACAGCGTACATACCGCCCGTGGTTTGCGGTTCGCTACAGGTAGCCGGGCCGGCGACCGATGCGGCGGACGGAATCGCCTTATCTGACGCCGGTCTTGCGTACGGAGAACTGTTGACGGCTCCCCACTTCTACGAGCGGTGTGCGCCGTGGTGGTGGGTGACGGGCAGGGCCGCCGTGTGGAGGCCCACGATGCGTCCATGCGGCGTGCCCTGCCCCCTGTGGAGGTCGATCGCGTGGCGACTTATTCCGGCGGCGAACAGGTCGACGCCGCGCAGGTCGCGTTGGAGCGACATGCGGTGTCGAGTGCGGACGGCCGGTGCATCGGCTGCGGAACGCTGGGACCATGCGCCGAGCGGGAGCACGCCGTACGAGTGTTTCGCCGCTCGCTTCGTCTGCCTCGGCGCATTCCCGGGGCGACACGCCCTGAGCTAGTCAACGCGCGCCGCGTCGGTGGTCCGGGCTTCCTGGCTGCTCCGCGATCCGTTGCCGCTGACGAGGCATGCACGTTGCCTGACTCGGCCCCGGCGCGCGCCGCTGCGGAGCGCGCGCCGGGTCGGCCGCGGGCTCATCCCGGGCCATGGGTCGGTGCTGCGTCGTGAGTGCTGATGTCGTCGGGCGGCCCTGGATCGGATGTCAGGCGCGCTGCGGCGGTGCGGCCGGCGGATGGGCGACGCAGATCGATTGGACTCGCGCGGCCGAGCTGGTGACCCGAGGCCAGCTCGGCCGCGCAAGGAATCGCATCGATCGGAAGGAGTGGACTCCCTAGCACGTCAGCTCTTGAAACCACCCTGTCAGCTCTACCGAAGGAGACACGGCACCATGACCGACACGGTCACCGGTAACCCGACGATCGAGGCCTACACCGGCCCGATCAACCTGTCCCGTCCGCACTTCGTGGGCATCGGCGGTTGCGCGATGTCCGGCCTGGCGCGGCTGCTGGCCGAGCTGGGCCATCAGGTCAGCGGCAGCGACCTGCACGATTCGGCCACCCTGGCGGCGCTGCGTGCGGCCGGTGTGCAGGTGCAGGTGGGGCACGACCCGGCGCATATCGACGGGGCGAGCTGCGTCGTCTACACGACTGTGGCGCAGCACGCGCCGGAGGTCCGCGCGGCCCGCGTCGCCGGTATCCCGGTGGTGCACCGGGCACAGGTTCTCGACTCGCTGGCCGCTTCGCGCCGGCTGGTGGCGGTATCCGGCTCGCATGGCAAGTCCACCACGGCGGCGATGCTGGCCCACATCCTTTGCGCTCTCGGGGAGGACCCGACGCACCTGATCGGGGCCGACCTGACCGTCCCGGGGTCGGGCGCCCGTCTCGGGCGGTCCCGGCTGCTGGTCGCGGAGGCGGACGAGTCGGATCGCTCGTTTCACTTCCTCACCCCGTCGATCGCGGTCATGACGAACGTGACCGACGACCACCCGGAGAACTTCCTAAGCCACGCCGACGTGATGCGCGCCTATGTCGGGTTCGGCGGCCGGATCGCCCCGGACGGGTTCCTGATCGTCAACGCGGACTGTGTGGGTGCGACGGTGGCCGCTGACGTGATCACCGACGAGCGACCCGATCTGACGGTGCTGCGCTACGGCCGGGACCGCACGGCGGACGTTCGGCTCTTGGACGTGCACGCCGAGGGCTGGTCGGCGTCGGCCACGGTGCGGCTGCCCAACGGCACGCAGGTCCGGTTGACCCTGCCGACCCCGGCGGCGCACCATCTGGACGACATGGCGGCGGCGGTGGCGTGCGCGGTGGTGCTGGGTCTGGACCCGGCCGACGTGGCCGGCGGGGCGTGCACCTTCGCCGGGTTGCGCCGCCGGTTCGAGCACATCGACACCCGGGCCGGGGTGACGGTGATTGACTCCTACGCCGACCACCCCAACGAGATCGCCGCCGACCTGGACGCCGCGCGCACCCTGGCGCGGGGGCGAGTCATCGTGGTGTTCCAGCCGTCCGGACACGCCCGCGTCCTGGCCTTCGGGGACCGCATCGGCGGAGTCCTGGCGGAGAAGGCCGATCACGTCCTGCTCTTGGACGTGCACGGCACCGTGCCGGCTGGCCGTCCGGAGGCAGACACGACCGCGATCGTGGCGCGGCTACGCGACGGCCGGTACTGCCTGCCGCTCGGCCCGGACCACGCGGCGCGGGTCATTGCCCGGATGGCCGGCAGTGGTGATGTGGTACTGACGATGGGCACCGGCGACGTGACCGGCTACGGCCGGGCGATCTTGGACAGCCTGGGTAGCCGATCCGAGGTCGCTCTGTCCGCCTGATCCCTTCCCTCGTCAGGCGGTGACAGCGCCGGGTTCCTCGATCAGCTTGTCCGCAAGCGCGAGAAGCCCGGCGCTGTTGGCTGCCTTAACCAACACCACATCGCCCGCCCGTAGCCCGTCGCGCAGTAGCTCCCACGCCTCGGCCACGTTCGCCGCCCGATCCACCACCGTGCCGCTGCCGGCAGCCCCGTCCGCGTACTGTGCGGCGTCGGTGCCGCCGATGGCGACCAGCCAGCCCGCGCCGATCTCGGCTACCTGCTGCCCGATCTCGCGGTGTACCTGCCCGGCGTGGTCGCCCAGCTCGGCCATCTCACCCAACACCGCCACCGCCCGCCGGCCGTCGCCGGCCATGGCGTGTAGCGCCCGCAAAGCGGCGCGCATCGCGTCCGGGGCGGCGTTGTAGGCGTCGTTGATGACCGTCACCCCATCCGCGCGGGTGCTGACCTGCATCCGGCCCGGCGACACCGCCTTCGCGTGCGACACCGCCTCGGCTACCGCCTCGATCGGGTGCCCCAGACCGAGGGCGACGGTGGCGGCGGCAAGGGCGTTGGACGCCTGGTGCAACCCGTAGAGGCACAACCGCACTTCGGCGGCCTGGCCGTCGTGCACGAGCCGGAAGCAGGCACGGCCCAGCTCGTCCACCGTCACGCTCTCGGCGCGCACGTCGGCTGGCTGCTCGATGCCGTAGCGGAGCACCCGGGCGGCCGTGCGGGAAGCCATGGCGGTCACCAACGGGTCGTCGCCGTTGAGCACGGCTAGGCCACCGTCGCTCGCGTCGGGAAGGGCTTCCACGATCTCGCCTTTGGCCTGGGCGATGTTCTCCACCGACCCGAACTCGCCAAGGTGCGCGTGACCGACGCGCGTGACAACGCTGACGGTGGGCGGGGCGATCCGGGTCAGGTAGGCCACGTGCCCGATCCCGCGCGCGCCCATCTCCAACACGAGATAGCGGGTGTCCGCGGTGGCGCGGCTGACCGTGTACGGCAACCCAAGCTCGTTGTTGTTCGACGCCCGGTTAGCCACCGTCTCACCCCATGCCGGCAGCACCTGGGCGAGGATGTCCTTGGTCGATGTCTTGCCCACCGAGCCAGTCACGCCGATCACGGTGGTCTGCGGCAACCGGTCCACGACCGCGCGGGCGAGCCGCCCGTACGCGGTCGGCACGTCGTCGACGACCACCGCCGGCACCCCGACCGGCCGCGACGCGAGCACCGCCACTGCGCCGGCCTCCACGGCGTGGGCGGCGTAGTCGTGCCCGTCGACCCGCTCACCGGGCAGCGCCACGAACATCCCACCGGGCTCAACACGCCGGCTGTCGAACACCACCGGGGCGGTCACCGTCACCGTGTCGGCAGCGTCGTAGACGGTTCCACCGACAACGGCCGTGATCTCTCGCAGAGTCATCGGAAGCACGTGATGAACCTACCGTGTGCAGTGAGCGGGGTGGGCGGTCACCGATGGGTGTAGCCGGATCGTGGGGGCCTGCCCGTCGACTGCTGCTGGCACGTTGCCCACTGGCACGAGGTCAACTGTCGCGGTGCCAACTGGCACTGTGCCAAGCTGTTGTTTATGTACCGCATATCGCCTGCCCGTAGCCGGAGCGTGTGGGCTCGGCGGTCGGCGCGTCGGCGGTTGCGTTCGGATCGGTGGATGTTGCCGAAGCCGCGTACGCGGGTGGCGTGGGCGTCGTGGGCTGATGATCTGTACAACAGGCGGTCTGCGGTTGGTCACGAGGAGGTGTGGCGCGCTCAGGCGGCCGGTGCGGACACGCCGATGATGGTGCTGCCGGTGGGTGATCCGGCCGTGCCGTTCGGCAAGCGTGCTGTGGAGCCTCGGGGGTTGTCGGAGGCGGCGCGGCGGCGTCGGGCGCTGGCCGATCAGGTGGCTAACGCTCTTGCGAATCAGCCGACGATTGACCCGTGGCGCGGTGGGACGGATGTGATCGTGCAACAACTGATGCCGGCGCGGTTGGGCGATGATCCGGCAATGCGGCAACCTTTCGTGGAGGCTGCCGCTGTGGTGGAGCGGGGCGGGCCGGGTGTGCTGCGGGTCGTTCCCGGCGACGGCGGGGTGGCGCTGCGGGTGCACGGGCCGCCGTGGTCGCTGGTGTTCCGGGTCAGTCCCGTGGTGAACGCGATTGTGGTGTTTCTGGACGCGACGTCCCGCTACGGGTGGCGGGTTGAGGACGACACGGAGTCGCGGGCGCTGATCGAGGAAGCGGTGACGCGGGTGGTGGTGGAAGCGGCCCGGTACGGGTGGGGCGGGGACAAGCACCCCTCGACGGTTGCTCCGGTCGCCTGATGGCCGTCCGGCCGCCTCGTGGGTGCGGTGCGCGTTCACGGGGGCGGCCGGACTTCGGCGTCTAGCTGTCGTGTGGTCGCTGTTGGGGTATGCGGCGGGCGATGAGTCGTCGGAGTTGCCGGGCCGGCACTCGCTGGCGGCTGGACATCGACCGGCCCAACGTCTACTCCCGGCTACTCGGCGGCGCGTACGACCACGCCAGCGGACGCACCGAGCACCGCCGCAAACAGCTCACCCGCCGCCCCGACGAAACCGCCGCCGAGCACCAAGCCCGCATCAACCGCCTCCGCGAGGAAGAACCCCGAGAAGTGCCCGTGGGCGGCGACGACGAACTCAGCGCCCACCACGCCAAGCACCACAACGGACCCGACCCCCGAGGCGCGGACGCCGTCATCGCCCGCCTACAAGAATTCGTTGCCCAGTCCGCGCAGATGCCGCCCGGCGACCGCATCGACCCCACCAGCGCCGAACTTCTACGACGCACCTACCTCGACGGCGAACCCCTCGGCCAGGTCGCCACCGAGCTGAACCTGTCCCAAAGCAACGCATCCAAACGCCGCGCCACCGCCGCCCCGCGGTGGTCACGGTGGCTTGCATCCGGTCGAGGAAGGCGTGAATGAGCCTGTACGGAGCTTCGATCACGCGCTTGGCGGGGTCGTCTGGCATGGCGAGGCGGGCGGAGCGGCTGAGGAGTCCACCGGCGGCGACGCCGAGGGCGTAGAGGTTCCAGTCTTCGCGGTTGTCGGGGTCGTCGCGGACCTGGCCGACGATGTGCCGCCATACCTGGTCTTTGGTCTCGCGGGTGGCGTCGTCGGCGAGCAGGCGGCGCAGCACTTGATCGGCAGCAGAAGGCCCGGGAGGAAGCCGGCGCGGCGTGGGTCGAGAGCGGCCGTCTGTTCACCCGCCCGACCGGTGAGTGGGTCGAGCCCAACTGGCTGTCGGACTACTTCGATCGACTGGTACGCAAGGCGGGCTTGCCGCCGATCCGCCTGCATGACCTCCGCCACGGCGCGGCCACGATCGCTCTCGCGGCAGGCACCGAAATGAAGGTGGTTCAGGACATGCTCGGCCACTCGTCGATCTCGCTGACCTCCGACACCTACACCTCGGTTCTGCCGGAGCTGGCACGCGAAGCGGCCGAAGCAGCCGCCCGCCTGGTCCCGCACCAGCGCTCCAAGCGCACCGCCGGGCTCACCTCGGGCTCACAGCGCCCTTCTCCATCGACGCCGAACAGTGGAAAAGATCACAAAGCCAGCAAGAAACAGCAGGTCAAGCGCGCTTCCTGATGGTGGGGCGGGCGGGACTCGAACCCGCGACCGAGGGATTATGAGTCCCCTGCTCTAACCGGCTGAGCTACCGCCCCGGCACCGCGCCGGATCGTAACCCGCCCGGTTGATCAGCGGCCAGCACGAACCGGCTCCCGTCGCTCACGGCGCCTGGCGCAGCAGCACGATGGGCAACGCGAGGATAACAGCGCGCAGCCACGCCACCGCCGCGAGGAGGTGTCAGGCGGGCGGGCGCAGGTGTGCCAGGACCGCGCCGGCCGTACGCCAGCCGCTGGCCAGCGCGCCCTGGATGGAGGGGCTGTCCCGGTGGTCGCCGGCCACGAAGAGCCCCTCGCCCAGAGCCACCGGTTTGCGCAGCAGGCCCTGCGGCGGCGGTGCGGCGGGCAGCGCGTCGGGGACCGACACGGTGGTGAGGTGGGTCCAGTCCGCCGTGGACCGTCCGTAGAGGCGGGTCAGCTCCTCCCGGATCACCGGTTCGGGTGGGGCGGACGGCCCGACCACCGAGGTGGCGACGAGGTGCCGCCCCTCCGGGGCGTACGTCGGCACGGTCTTGCTGACGACGACGGTGTTGGCGACCAGTTCCCGCCGGTCGCCGTCGACGAGCAGGATCGGCTCCTCCAGGGGCGGTGTGTCGGTCGCGTGGTAGTAGGTCGTGTAGCTGTGCATGCGTACCCGTGCCAGCATCGGCAGCAGCGTCCCCGCCGCCGGCGGGTCGACCGCGACCACGACGGCGCGGGCGGCGATGTCGCCGGCCTGGGTGCGGACCCGGCCGGGTGCCACCTCGGCGACCGGGGTGTCCAGGTGGATCAGGTCGGCGGGGAGCGGGGCGGCCACGGCGCGGGGCAGCGCGGCCATCCCCTCGGCCGGGAGGCCGATGCGCCCGCGCGCGAAGGAGCGCAGCACCATGGCGAACACGCGGCTGGAGGTCTCCAGCTGGCGGTCGATGAACACGCCGGAGAGGAACGGTCGCAGCAGCTCCTCGGTGATCGCGTCGGAGAGGCCGGCGCGGCGCAGCGCCGCCTCGGTGGTGGTCTCGGGGGCGTCCAGCAGCCGCCGGGCGGGCAGCGTGGCGCAGCCGGTGGCGAGTGCGGCGAACCGTAGCCGGTCCCGCAGCGAGCCGACACCGGCCAGGGCGGTGCCGGGGGCGCCGGCCGGTTCCCGCAGCGGGTTGACCAGCCGCGTGAGGGCGCCGCCCCGGCGGACCAGCACGCCGGAGGTGAAGTACCCGAGGTGGAGCCGGTCGACGTCCAGCAGCGTGCCGAGCCGTGGGTAGGCGGTGTTGAGCACCTGGAAGCCGCGGTCGAGCAGGAAGCCGTCGACCGCGTCGGTGGCGACGCGCCCGCCGAGGCGGCCGCTCGCCTCCAGCAGGCGCCAGGGCACGCCGGCCCGGTGCAGTCGCCGGGCCGCCGCCAGGCCGGCCAGGCCGCCGCCGACGATCACCACGTCGGTATCAGCCAGCACGCTGCGCCTCCCGCTCACCGTCGGCCCGCGACATCCGGCCCGGCCACCAGATCTTCGGGCCGATGTCGTACGACAGGGCGGGCACCAGCAGGGAGCGCACCACGATGGTGTCGATCAGTACGCCGACGGCGACCGCCACGCCCAGCTCGACGAGCACGACCAGCGGGAGCACGGCGAGGGCGCTGAACGTGGCGGCGAGCACGATGCCGGCGGACGTGATGACACCACCCGTGACCGCGAGACCGGTGAGCACGCCGGCGCGGGTGCCGCGCCGGACCGACTCCTCCCGGACCCGGCTCATCAGGAAGATGTTGTAGTCGATGCCGAGGGCCACCAGGAAGACGAAGGCGAACAGCGGGAACGAGGCGTCCACGCCGGGGAAGTCCAGGACGTACTTGAAGATCAGCGCGCAGAGGCCGAGTGTGGCCGCGAAGCTGAGCAGCACGGTGGCGATCAGCAGGACCGGGGCGAGGACCGCCCGCAGCAGCAGCGCCAGGATGATCGCGATGACGAGCAGGACGACCGGGATGATGACGTTCTGGTCGCGTCGGGAGGCGTCGGCGGTGTCCACGTTGATGGCGGTGAAGCCGCCGACCACCGACCGCGAGTTCGGTACCGCGTGCACGGCGACGCGCAGATCCCGGATGGCGCGCTCGGCGCCGTCGGAGTCGGGCGGGTCGGCGAGGGTGGCCTCCAGTTGGACGATGCCGTCGACGACCTTCGGCGGCGCGGTCGGGGCCGGGGGCCCGGTCGGGGCGTCGGTGACCGGGCGTACCGCCGCGACGCCGGGGACGCCCTGCGCCACCTCGGCGACCTGCCGCGCGGTCTCCTGCGTCGTGAAGATGGTGGCGGGGCTGCCGGTGCCGGCCGGGTAGTGCCGGGCGATGGCCTCCTGCCCGGCGACCGACTCGGTCCGCTCGGTGAAGAGGTCGCTCTGGCCGAGGGTGGTCACGCCGAGCTGCGTGAGGCCGATCGCCGAGGCGGCCAGCACGACGCTCGTGACCAGCCAGACCACGCGGGCCCGCCGCGCCACGAACCGGGCCACCCGGCTCCAGATGCCGTCGGTGCGGGGATCGGCGCGGCCGACGAGCGGCCGGCGGGGCCAGAACGCCCACCGCCCGCCGAGCAGCAGCAGGGCCGGCAGGAAGGTGAGCATCACCAGCAGCGTGGCGGCGATGCCGATGGCCGAGACCGGCCCGAGTGCGCGGTTGGAGTTGAGGCTGGACAGCAGCAGGCAGAGCAGGCTGACGATGACGGTGCCGGCGGAGGCGACGATGGCCGGGGCCGCGCCGCGCCAGGCCGCCTTCATCGCGTCCCAGGGGCGCTCGAGCCGGTGCAGCTCCTCCCGGTAGCGGGCGACCAGCAGCAGCGCGTAGTCGGTGCCGGCGCCGAAGACCAGCACGGTGAGGATGCCCTGGGCCTGCCCGTTGAGGGTGATCGCGCCGGCGTCGGCGAGCAGGTAGACGAAGACCGACGCCAGGCCGAAGGACATGCCGGCGGCCAGCAGCGGGAAGATCCACAACACCGGGCTGCGGTAGACGACCAGCAGGATGACCAGCACCACGCAGAGGGTGACGAGCAGCAGCGTCCCGTCGATCGCGGAGAACACCTCGATCAGGTCGGCGAGCAGGCCGGCGGGCCCGGCCACGTCGACGGCGAGCCCGTCCCGGTCGGCGCCGGCGACGTCGCGCAGCTCCTCGACGACCGTTCCGATCTCCTCACCCCGGTCGTCGTCGATCGGCACGACCACCTGCACCGCCTGCCCGTCCTCGCTGGGGATCGGGGGCGGCAGCGGGCCGACCACGCCGGGGATCTCGGCGAATCGGGCGACGTCGGCGGCGATCCGCTGCCGGTCCGCGTCGGTGACGCCGGCGGTGCGTTCGTAGACGACGAGCGCCGGCACGATGGGGTCGTCGACGAACCGCTTGGACAGCTCCTGGGCGCGGGTCGCCTCGGCGTCGGCGGGGAGGAAGGACGCGTTGTCGTTGGTGGCGACCTCACCGAGCCGCCCGGAGTACGGCCCGGCCACACCACCGATCACCAGCCAGGCGAGGACGACCAGCAGCGCGACCAGCGTGACCCGACCGCCTCGTCCGGACATCCGCACCACCCAAAGTGATTCGACGCACCATTCGACGCATCAGGAAGCCTAGGCCGACATCACCCATCCTGCCCGCCGAAGCCGCGCGCCGGAGCCGAAACCACCCCACCTCCACTCCGTCGATCTTGCACTTCTGGCCCTCGAGATGGGCTGTTTGCGCGGTTCGTCGGGGCAGAAAGTGCAAGATCGGCGAGAGTGGGGCCGGGAACGACGAAAACGCCCGCCGGCTTGCCGGCGGGCGTCGTGGTGAAGAGGAGCTCCCCCGTTTGGACTCGAACCAAAAACCTGCCGGTTAACAGCCGGCTGCTCTGCCAATTGAGCTACGGGGGATCGTGCCGTCGCCCGGCTTCCGGATCTCTCCGGCTCCGTGCGACGGGACAAGAGTACAGGACTCCCCGGGGTGTTGGTCCAGGGGGTTACCTCGCGTCCGCCGGCCGCTTGCCACGGGATATAACTGGACAAATCGCCATCGCGGCACAAGCAGGTATGAGCGGAGAGGAGGATGGGTAGTTAGCTGCCGACGACAAGACGCAGGCGCATCGGTCTGTCCCGACGGGGTATGTGGCGGGACGACGGCGCGTCAGGTACGGAAGGAGCCGCCATGCGCGGAAAGATCATGTTTCTTGGCGGGCTGGCTGCGGGATTCGTCCTGGGCGCCCGTGCCGGCCGGGAGAAGTACGAGGAGTTGGTGATCCGGGGCCGCAAGGTCCTCGACCACCCGACCGTCCAGGAGGCGGCCGGCGTCGCGCAGGCCCAGGCGACCCGGCTCTACAGCGAGGGCAAGGACAAGCTCGGCCAGTCGAAGCTGGGCGAGAAGCTGAGCGGCAACGGCCACAAGCAGGAGCTGACCGCCGCCGACGACGCCTTCGCCGGCACGCCGGCCACCATCGGCGCCAAGTCCGGCTCCGCCGGTAGCGGTTCGACCTCCGGGTCGTCGGCCACCAGCGCGTCCCGCACCAAGCCGTCGGGCTCGGGCAGCAGCACCCTGTAACACGTACGCCTCAGTGGGCCGGTCGTCTCGGACGACCGGCCCACTGGCGTATGGACGACCGGCAGCCCGAGACCAACTTTCTCCTTTTCGGAACGAAAGTTCGCACGATCTGACGGAAACTTCTGCCGCTAGCCTCTTCTCTTTGCTCCCGTACGCAAATATCGTCTCGCGTAGAACCTGGCCAGGCTCTTTGTCCCGCGACCTCCTCAGCGATCGCGCTGAGGCGGACCCGCCCGACCAGAGCGAGGTTCGATGCGCAGACCGACCGGCCGAAGGGCCACCACCTACCTCAGTCTCCTCACCCTCGTCGGCGCGACACTCGTCGCGACCGCCACACCGCAGCCGGAACCGGCGTCCGCCGCTCCGGTCCTGACCACGCCCGCCCCCGACAGCAACGGCATCGAGTACAAGGTGCTGGTGTTCACCCGTTCCGCCGGTGGCAGCCATGCCGCCACCGCGGCCGGGGTCGACGCCATCCGGCAGCTCGGCAACGAGCGACGGTTCACCGTGGAGGTCACCGACGACCCCCGCAAGTTCGACGGGCCGCACCTGAAGCAGTTCCGGGCGGTCGTATTCCTCAACACCGCCGGTGACGTGCTCACCGACACGCAGCAGGCCGCGTTCGAGCGGTACTACCGCAACGGCGGCGGGTTCGTCGGGGTCCACTCGGCGATCGAGGCCGAACCGGGCTGGTCCTTCCTGGACAACGTGCTCGGAACCCGGGCCGCCGGAGCGGCCACGGCGGCCGGCCCGGCCACGGTCACCGTCGCCGACCGGGTCCACCCGGCGTCCGCGTCGCTGCCGGAACGCTGGACCCACACCGACCGGTGGTACAACTTCGCGGCCAACGTCCGGGGCGTCTCGCACGTCCTGGCCACCGTGGACGAGAAGTCGTACGCCGGTGGGTCGATGGGCTTCGACCACCCGATCACCTGGTGCAAGGACCACCAGGGCGGCCGGTCGTTCTACACCGGACTCGGTGCCACGCCGGAGAGCTTCGGCGGCACCGACCTGCGGGCCCACCTGGGCGGCGCCATCCAGTGGGCGGCCGGGGTGACCGACGGTGACTGCGGTGCGACCGTGCTCGCCAACTACCAGATGACCGTGATCGGGGCACAGCCCAACGTCAACGAGCCCATCGGCTTCGACGTGCTCCCCGACGGCCGGGTGATCCAGACCGACCGGCGTGGCGGCGTACGCCTGCACGACCCGGAGCGCAACTCGACGACGGTGCTGGCGCAGATCCCCGTCTACACCCACAGCGAGGACGGGATGTACGGCCCGGCGATCGACAACGACTTCGCGACGAACCGCTGGGTCTACCTGTTCTACGCGCCCCCGCTGGACACCCCCGCCGGAGGCGCACCGACCACCAGCACGGACCCGACGGCCTGGGACCGGTGGAAGGGCTACTTCCAGCTGTCCCGCTTCAAGTTCGTCGACGGCGAGAACCCGTCGCTCGACCTGGCCACCGAGCAGAAGATCCTCCAGGTCCCGGTGGACCGGGGTGCCTGCTGCCACGTGGCCGGCGACATCGCCTTCGACTCGAAGAACAACCTGTGGCTGGTCACCGGCGACGACACCCCCGCCGGTGGCGGCGGCTCGGGCGGCTTCTCGCCGCACAACGACTCGGTGAGCGCCACCGGCGTGTACCAGGCGCCCTTCGTGGACGCCCGGCGCAGCTCCGCCAACACCAACGACCTGCGCGGCAAGATCCTGCGCATCACCGTCCAGCAGGACGGCAGCTACACCGTGCCGGCGGGCAACCTGTTCCCGGCCGGCACGGAGAAGACCCGGCCGGAGATCTACGCGATGGGCTTCCGGAACCCGTTCCGGATCACCCTCGACAAGGACGACGTCGCCTACATCACCGACTACTCCCCCGACTCCTCCACCGCCGCGGTGGGCCGGGGTCCGGCGGGCACCGGCCGGATGATGGTGGTCGACAAGCCGGCCAACTACGGCTGGCCGATGTGCGTGCAGCCGAACCTGCCGTACATCGAGATGAACTGGACCACCAGTCCCATCTCGCCGGTGGCGCCGTTCGACTGCGCGGCGCCGAAGAACACCTCGCGGCACAACACCGGCCTGACCGACCTGCCGACGGTGGAGAAGTCCGAGCTCTGGTACTCCTTCCAGGCGCCCACCCCCTGCCCGGAGTCGTACCTGTCGACACCGACGCAGACCTGCCCGGTGCTCTTCCCGGAGCTCGGCACCGGCGGGGTGGGCCCGCACGGCGCGGCGAAGTACGACTACGACCCGGAGCTGAGGTCGGAGACGAAGTTCCCCGCGTACTTCGACGACGCGATCTTCTTCGGCGAGTTCACCCGGGACACCCTGAAGGAGGTCCGGCTCGACTCGCAGGGCGACATCCTGAAGATCAACAACGTGTTGAACTGCGGGCAGGCGCCCACCACGCCCACCCGGCCGTTCCTCTGCGACAACCCGATGGACATGAAGTGGGGTGCGGACGGCAACTTCTACCTGCTGACGTACGGGGACGGCTTCTTCAACGTCAACCCGGACGCGGCGATGCTGAAGTTCAGCTACGTCAAGGGGCTGCGGGCGCCGATCGCGACGGTCACCGCCACGCCGACCAACGGGATCGCGCCGCTGACCGTGGCGTTCTCCAGCGAAGGGTCGAGGGATCCGGACCCGGCGGACTCCATCTCGTTCGCGTGGGACTTCGACGGGAACGGCACCACCGACTCCATCGACCCCAACCCGACGTACACGTACACGGCCAACGGCGTCTACACCGCCCGCCTGACGGTGACCGACTCCAGCGGTAAGTCCTCGTCGGCCAACACCACCATCACGGTGGGCAACACCGCGCCGACGGTGACCGTCACGACGCCGGCCGAGGGCGGCTTCTTCAGCTGGGGCGACAGCATCCCGTGGTCGGTGACGGTCACCGACCCGGAGGACGGCCCGATCGACTGCGCCAAGGTCGAGGTGACCTTCGTCCTCGGGCACGACCAGCACGGGCACGGTGAGGCCAACCAGTTCGGCTGCTCCGGCGTCCTGCCCACACTGGCCGACGACGCATCCCACGGCGGCTACATCTACGGCGTGGTCAGCGCGTCGTACACCGACAAGGGAGCGAACGGGCAGCCGGCGCTGACCACGGTCGACCAGCAGATCATCCAGGACAAGCGGCAGCAGGTGGAGTTCGCCCGGGACGAGTCCGGTACGACCGTCGGCAACAGCGCCGACACCGGCGGCGGGCAGCAACGCGGCAGCCTCGACCCGGGTGACTGGATCGCGATCAACAACACGGTCGACCTGCGCAACATGCAGTCGGTCACGCTGCGTACGTCGGGCGGCAGCGCCGCGACGGCCGGGCAGCCCCGGTTCGCCGTCCAGCTCCGGCTGGACTCGCCGACCGGCCCGCTGCTGACCACGGCCACGGTCAACGCGACCACCGGCAACAACGCGTTCACCAGCACCACCGTGCCGATCACCGACCCGGGCGGCCCACACCGCCTCTACCTGGTCTTCGCCACCGTCCCCGGTGGGCCGACCGGCGGCTTCGGAAACCTCAACTGGGTCGAGTTCACCGGCACGGGCATCGGCGTCAGCCCGTAACCCGGTCCGGGTCCGGGGCCGCCCCGCACCAGCGGCCCCGGACCCACCCCCCTGACCAACCCGGGTCACCACCGGTGACCCGGACACCGGAACCACCGCACCGAGGAAAGGCAGCAGCAGATGAACCACAGTCAGCACGGAATGAGCCGTCGTCGGATGCTCGGCGCCCTGGCCGGCGTCGCCGGCGCGGCGGCCGTCGGCGCCACCGGCCTGGCCTCCGCCGCCGGCGCCGACGGCAACGGCCTGCTCGTCCCCGCCGGCAAGCGGGGCATCATCCTGTACAGCGTCCGGGACCGGATCAGCGCCGCCCCGACCAACGCCCCGGAGGTGCCGTACGGGTTCGAGCGGGTGCTCGCCCGGCTCGCCGAGATCGGCTACAAGGAGGTCGAGTTCGCCGGCTACAACCAGAGCACGGCGATCCTCGGCCGGCAGATCACCCCGGAGGAGATCCGCAAGATCCTCGACGACAACGGGCTGCGCGCCAACGGCTCGCACGCCTCGATCCCGGGCAGCGTCACCCCGGACACCATCGCCGCGTTCGAGCGGACGCTGGACACCGCCGAGATCCTCGGCATGAGCCACATCGGCACCGGCAGCGACCCGACCGGCAGCAACTACAAGGCCGACTGGGACGCCGCGATCGACCGCTGGAACCTCTTCGGGGAGATGGCGGCCGCCCGGGGGCTGAAGCTCTACACCCACAACCACGACGCCGCGTACAACTTCCTGCTGGACAGCGGGCCGCTGGACGCCCTGGGCCGGCCGACCCGCTCGTCCGGCGTCCGGAAGCTGGAGTACTTCATCGCCCGCACCAACCCGGAGTGGGTCTGGTTCGAGATGGACATCTACTGGGCGCACGTGGCCCAGCACCGGTTCAGGACCTACACCGACCCGGACGGCGTGGTGCAGACCAGCGTCTTCGACCCGCTGGCCGTCGTGGCGGCGCAGCCGATCCGGTTCCCGCTGTTCCACGCCAAGGACGGCGCGTTCAACCCGGCCAGCAGCGCCGGGTACGACATGGTGCCGCTCGGCCAGGGCGACATCGACTACGGCAACTTCTTCGCGAACATGGGCGCGAAGGGTTACCACAACCCGATGTGGGAGCAGGACAACGCTCCGGGCGGCACCGCCGACCCGGGTCGGTCCCTGCGCTACGCCGAGGTGAGCTTCCAGCACATGGCGGGTCTGCGGG
The DNA here is from genome assembly GCF_012034245.1 of Micromonospora thermarum. Lineage (GTDB taxonomy): Bacteria > Actinomycetota > Actinomycetes > Mycobacteriales > Micromonosporaceae > Micromonospora > Micromonospora thermarum. Next base: position 29,396 of record NZ_JAATEO010000027.1, read on the forward strand.
GCTGACGGACCCGATACAGGGGGGCCGCGCCCGGTCGTCGGGCGCGGGCCGAGGCCGCGTCCGGTTTCACCGGGCGCGGCCCCGGCGCGCTACGGGGTGGTAACAAGACCGTGGCAGACTCCGGCCGGGAGGTGGTGGAGATGGTCTCCGTCCGGCCGGAGAACGCGGACCAGGCACGCCTGGTCACGCTGCTGCGCGACCAGGGCCCCCGGTCCCGGGTGGAGCTGGGCGACGCGCTGGGCCTGGCCCGTGCGCGGCTCGTCGCCGAGATCGAGCGGTTGACCGAGGTGGGGCTGGTGGAGAGCGCCGGGCCGGCCGCCTCCCGCGGCGGCCGGCGCTCGTCGTTGCTGCGCCTCGGGCGCGGGGTACGCTTCGCCGCCGTCGTCGTCGGTACGCGGGAGCTGACGGTCACCGTCACCGACGGGGAGCTGACGCCGCTCGCCGACCTCGCCGAGCCCGTGGACGTCCGGCAGGGACCGGAAGCCGTGGTCGGTCGCGCGGTGGAGCTGATCGGCAAGCTCCGGGCGGACCTCGGCCTGGGCCGGCTCACCGGGGTCGGCGTGGCCCTGCCCGGGCCGGTCGACCTGCGGGAGGGCGTGCCGGTCTCGGCACCGTTGCTGCCGGGCTGGCACCGCTTCCCGGTACGCGACACGATCGCCGCCGAACTGGGCTGCCCCACCGTGGTCGACAACGACGCCACCGTCAGCGCCCTGGGCGAGCGGCATGCCGGCGTGGGGCGCACCTTCGACGACTTCCTCCGCGTCACGCTCGGCTCCGGCGTCGGCTGCGGCCTGGTCCTCGGCGGCAGCCTGCACCGGGGTGCCACCGGCAGCGCCGGGGACATCGCCCACCTGCGGCTCACCGAGGACGGTCCGACCTGCGTGTGCGGCGAGGTCGGCTGCCTCGAGGCGTACTGCGGCGACAGCGGGCTGGTCGGGGCGGCGCTGGCGGCGGCGCGCGGTGGCCGCTCGCCCGTCCTGGCCGCCCGGCTCGCCGAGGCCGGCGACCTCACCGTGGCCGACCTGGCGGCCGCCGCCGGTGCCGGTGACCGGGCCGCGCACGGGGTGGTACGCGAGGCGGGGCGCCGGCTGGGTCAGGTGCTGGTCGGGCTGGTCAGCTTCGTGAACCCGGCCATCGTCATCATCGGCGGGGCCCCCGCCGGCCTGGGACACACGCTCCTGGCCGAGATCCGGGCACTCGTCTACCGCCGGTCGGCACCCCTGGCCACCGGCACGATGCCCATCGTGCTGTCGGACCTCGACGACCGGGCCGCCGTGATCGGTGCCGCCCGCCTGATCAGCGACCACGCCCTCACCCCAGGCTGACCACCCGCGCGCCGGCCCGTGCGCCCGCGCCTAGTTGATCATGAGGTTAGCGGGGTGACACGCCGACGACAGCCCCGCTAACCTCATGATCAACGCGGGCTGGGGACCCGGCCGGCGGGGCAGAGCCCGAGCCGGCCGGGTCTGCCGTCAGTCCTTGCTGCTGAAGGCGGCGTCGAAGGCCGCCGCTGGGGCGTCGAAGGCGAGCCGGCGGACGAACTGCAACGCCTCGGGAGCACCGACCAGGCGGTCCATGCCGGCGTCCTCCCACTCGATCGAGATCGGGCCGTCGTAGCCGATCGCGTTCAACGCGCGGAAGCAGTCCTCCCACGGCACGTCCCCGTGGCCGGTCGAGACGAAGTCCCAACCGCGGCGCATGTCCGCCCAGGGCAGGTGCGAGGCGAGCCGGCCGCGCCGGCCGTCGCCGGTACGCACCTTCGCGTCCTTGCAGTCGACGTGGTAGATCCGGTCGGCGAAGTCGAAGATGAAGTTCACCGGGTCCAGTTCCTGCCAGACGAAGTGCGACGGGTCCCAGTTGAGCCCGAACGCGGGCCGGTGCCCGATCGCTTCGAGGGTCCGCTTCGTCGTCCAGTAGTCGTACGCGATCTCGCTCGGGTGCACCTCGTGGGCGAAGCGCACCCCGACCTCGTCGAGGACGTCGAGGATCGGGTTCCAGCGGTCGGCGAAGTCCTGGTAGCCGCGCTCCAGCATCGCCGGCGGCACCGGCGGGAACATGGCGAGCGTGTGCCAGATCGACGAGCCGGTGAAACCGACGACGGTCTTGACGCCGAGCTTCGCCGCCGCGCGGGCGGTGTCCTTGATCTCCTGCGCGGCGCGCTGGCGTACGCCCTCGGGCTCACCGTCGCCCCAGATCCGTGCCGGCAGGATCCCCTGGTGCCGCTCGTCGATCGGGTGGTCGCAGACCGCCTGGCCGACCAGGTGGTTGGAGATCGCGAAGACCTGGAGGTTGTGCTTGGCGAGGGTTTCCTTCTTCCGGTCGACGTACGACTCGTCGGCGACGGCCTTGTCGACCTCGAAGTGGTCACCCCAGCAGGCGATCTCCAGGCCGTCGTAGCCCCACTCGGAGGCGAGCCGGCAGACCTCGTCGAACGGCAGATCGGCCCACTGGCCGGTGAAGAGCGTGATGGGTCGCGCCATGGTCCTGTTTCCCCTGTCGTGATGGGGATTCCGTACGTGCGTGACCGGGGCGAGGGAGTGCCGGGTGCCGGCGGCCCCGACGGTGCACCGGTGGGCGCGTTCGCGCCTGGGGCCGACGGGTTGCGCCTCCCGTCGGCTCACCGGCCACCTCGCGGTCGCCGCCCTCACTCTATTTCCGACGGGCACGTCGCGAAAGACCCCACCTCCCTGTCCCCGCGATCTTGCACTTTCGGCCCCTCGTTCGCGGCTTTCATCACGAATGCCGGGGCACGAACTGCAAGATCGCGGGGAGTCCCGGGGGTGGGGGTCAGGTCAGGGCAGGGTCCACTTCTGGTTGGCGCCGGTGTGGCAGGTCCACAGGTGCACCGCCGTGCCGTCGGCCGAGTTGTTGCCCGAGACGTCCAGGCACTTGCCCGACTGCGGGTTACGCACCGTGCCGTCGGCCTGCGCCGACCAGTTCTGCGCACCCGTGCCGTTACACGTCCACAACTGGATCTTCGTGCCGTCCGCCGACCCGCCACCCGAGACGTCCAGGCACTTGCCCAGCGCCCTGATGGTCGAGTTCGGCGTCACCGTCCACGTCTGCGCCGCCGTGCCGTTACAGGTCCAGATCTGGATCTGCGTACCGTCGGCCGTGGCGGCGTTCCGGACGTCCAGGCACTTGCCGGCCAGGCCCTTGATCGGGCCGGTGCCGGGGGTGCCGCCGCTCCCCTTCACCAGGGTGAAGTCGTCCACGTCGTAGAGCCCCGAGCCCGAGCCGGTGAAGGTCAGGTAGAGGTTCTGCGTTCCGGACGGGACGCCGGACAGGGTCGTCGTGACGTCGGCGAAGGTGGTCCAGCTGCCGGTGTTCGGCACCGCGACCGAGCCGAGCAGGGTGCCGGTGGCCGAGCCGGTCCGCACCTGGAGCGTGCCGCCCGGCCCGCCGGAGACCACCCGGGCCCGGAACGAGGTGACGCCGGTCAGGTCCACCCCGTTGTACGCGGCCCAGTCGCCCGGGTCGATGTAGCCGAGGGTCTGGCCGCCGTTGGCGCCCGCCTTGGTGAACGGTGAGACCCCGCTGGCCGAGCTGTACGCCTCGGCCTGGATCGTGGTGTTCCCGCCGGGCGGGGTGGAGCCCAGCTCCTTGATCCGGATGTTGCGGAACGAGGCGTCGTCGCCCGTACCGTGGTTCTGGAGTCCGATGTGGCCGGCGAGCGACCGGGCCGGGTCGGTGTTGGTGAAGTCGTTGATCTTCACGCCGTTCAGGAAGACCTGGAGGCGCTCGCCCTCCACCAGCAGTTCGTAGGTGTTCCACTCCCCCGGCGGGTTCAGCGCGGCGTCCCGGGCGGCGATGTCCGCGGACTTGAAGGTGTAGACCGCGCCGGTGGTGCGGTCCGCCGCGTCGGTGGCGTCGATCTGGACCTCGTAGCCGTTGTTCACCGCCGACCAGGGGTCGCTCGACGGCGGGAATCCGATGAAGACGCCGGAGTTGTCGTCACCGGCGAGCCGCCAGTCGAGCTTGAGCGAGTAGTTGGTGAACTGCTTCGCGCTGTACCAGTAGAGACCCATGCCGCCGACCGAGGTGAGCGTGGCGTCGGCGTTGGTGAAGCTGCCCGGCCCCGCCTGCGACCAGCCGGTGGTCGAGCCGTTGTAGAGGGTGGTGTAGCCCGTCTCCGGACGGCAGTCGGCCTTGGTGCGGCCGGCCGCGTACCGGATGCCGCCGAGCAGGTGGGCACGGAAGGCGGGCTCGGCGTACGAGGCCTGCGTGTGCCCGCCGCCGGTGTAGAAGGCCCGGCCGCCGCTGTAGGTCTTGCACCACGAGTGTGGGTGGTCGGCGCCCATCGAGCCGCCCGAGTACGACGACTCGTCGAGGGTGGCCAGCACCCGCGCGGTGGAGCGGGCGTTGGTCTGGTAGTTGTACCACTCGTCGGTGCGCGTCCAGGTCTGCGGCAGGTGGGCCGTGGCCGCGTGGGCACGGTTCTCGGCCTTGACGGTGGCCTGCTGGATGGCCGGGTGCGAGGCGAAGTACGCGCCGACGAGGTTGCCGTAGAAGGACCAGCCGTACTCGGTGTCGGCTGCGGCATGCACGCCGACGAACCCGCCGCCGGCGCCGATGTACGACTCGAAGGCGGTCTGCTGGCTGGCGTTGAGCACGTCACCGGTGGTGTTGAGGAAGACCACGGCCTCGTACTGGGCGAGGTTGCCGGTGGTGAAGGCGGCGGCGTCCTCGGTGGCGGTGACGGTGAAGTTGTTGGCCGCGCCCAGGTCCCGGATGGCCTGGGTGCCGACGGCGATGGAGTCGTGACGGAAGCCGGCCGTCTTGGAGAAGACCAGCACGTCGTACGCGGCGTCGGCGGCGCTGACCGGGCCGGCCTGGGAGGTGCAGGCGAGGACGGCGAGGACGGCGGTGGCCGCGCCGAGGACGGGTCGAAGGAGTCTGCGCATGTCGCTCTCCCAACGGGGTGTCAGGAGGGGCCCCTCGTACAACACTAGGCGTCGACAAGGGGCCCTTCCGATCAACTCAGGGCAGGGTCCACTTCTGGTTGGCGCCGGTGTGGCAGGTCCACAGGTGCACCGCCGTGCCGTCGGCCGAGTTGTTGCCCGAGACGTCCAGGCACTTGCCCGACTGCGGGTTGCGCACCGTGCCGTCGGCCTGCGCCGACCAGTTCTGCGCACCCGTGCCGTTACACGTCCACAACTGGATCTTCGTGCCGTCCGCCGACCCGCCACCCGAGACGTCCAGGCACTTGCCCAGCGCCCTGATGGTCGAGTTCGGCGTCACCGTCCACGTCTGCGCCGCCGTGCCGTTACAGGTCCAGATCTGGATCTGCGTACCGTCGGCCGTGGCGGCGTTCCGGACGTCCAGGCACTTGCCGGCCAGGCCGGTGATCGGGCCGACCCCGCCGCCACCGCCGGTGGTGAAGGTGAACGAGTCGACGTCGTAGAGCGCGCCCGTGCCCGACCCGGCGAAGGTCAGGTAGAGGGTCGTGGTGCCGGCCGGCGGGTTGCTGATCGTCCCGTTGACCGTGGTGAACGTGTCCCAGGCTCCGGTGACCGGGACCGTGGCCGAGCCGAGCACCGTGCCGGTGGCCGAGCCGGCGCGGACCTGGAGGGTGCCGCCGGAGCCGGCCGAGGAGACGCGGGCGCTGAACGACGTCACGTTGTTGATCCGGTACGGCTCGAACGCGATCCAGTCGCCGTTGTTGATGTTGCCGACGGTCTTGCCGCCTTCCGCGGTGGCCTTGTCGAAGGTCGCGATGCCCGACGAGGTCTTGTAGTGCTCCGCTTGCCGCTTGCGCGGCTGGAGGATGTGCTGGGTGTGCGTGGTGAGCCCGCCCGCGTCGGTGTACTCGGCGTCGAAGACCGCGAAGATGTTCGCCGCGTCGTCGTGCTCACCGTCGACCGGGATGGTGATCGAGCCGGTGCAGCCGGTCGCCGAGGTGATCTGGTGGCCGTGGCTGTCGTGGCCCAGCACGTACGTCATCTTGACCTTGGCGCAGTCGATCGTCCCGTCCTCCGGATCGGTGACAGAGATGCTGAACGGCACGGTGTCACCGAAGGAGAAGAGCGATCCGTTGCCCGGGGCGTTGATGACGACTGTCGGCGCGGTGTTGCCGACACCGATCTGCACGCTCGCGGTGCCGGTGGCGCCCTGCGGGTCGCGGACCGTCAGCGTGGCCGTGTACGTGCCGTTCGCGGTGTACGTCTTCGCCGGGTTGGCAGCCGTGGAGGTGGTCCCGTCGCCGAAGGCCCACGAGTAGGTGAGCGCCCCGCCCTCCGGGTCCGACGACCCGGCCGAGGAGAAGTTCACGGTCAACGGGGCCGTGCCGGACGTCTTGTCCGCCGACGCCACCGCCGTCGGGGCGCGGTTGCCGCCGCCGATGTAGTCGTATCGGTAGAGGGCCGAGTTGGCGTCGCCGTTGAAGTAGCCGGTGCCGTAGTCCAGGACGTAGAGCGCGCCGTCCGGGCCGAACGCCATGTCCATGACCTGTTTGCCGTTCCACGGGAACGTGTCGATGGCGCCGACCGAGCCGTCGGCGTTGACGTGGATCGGCTTCACCCAGCCCCGGCCGAACTCGCCGGCGAAGAACTGCCCGTCGAAGCTCTGCGGCCACTTGGTGGTGGAGGTCGACGAGGCGTTGTACCGGTAGACCGGGCCGCCCATCGGCGACTCGGAGCCGCCACCGAACTCCGGCGGGGTGCCGGCGTCGCCCGCGTACCGGATCCAGGCCGGCTTGGCGCCGGGCAGCGTGGGCAGGCCGGTGTTGCGGAACGAGTTGTTCGTCGGGCCGCCGGTGCAGTTGTACTTCGCACCGGCGGTGCCGGCGGCGAAGTCCCACTCGGCGTACGTCTCGGTGGCGGTGTTGGTGCCGGTGCAGTACGGCCAGCCGTAGAAGCCCGGACCGGTGACCCGGTTGAACTCGACCTGCCCGCTCGGGCCGCGGGCGGAGGTGGTGCCCGCGTCCGGCCCGTAGTCGCCGACGTAGACGATGCCGGTGGCCTTGTCGACGCTCATCCGGAAGGGGTTGCGGAAGCCCATGGCGTAGATCTCGGGGCGGGTCCTCGCGTCCGAGTCGACGAACATGTTGCCGGCCGGGATCGAGTACGTCCCGTTCGCGTTGACCTTGATCCGCAGGATCTTGCCGCGCAGGTCGTTGGTGTTGGCCGCGCTGCGCTGCGCGTCGTACGCGGGGTTGCGGTTGGTGCGCTCGTCGATCGGCGCGTACCCGGCGGAGTCGAACGGGTTCGTGTCGTCGCCGGTGGACAGGTACAGGTTGCCGGCGGCGTCGAAGTCGATGTCACCGCCGACGTGGCAGCACATGCCCCGGTCGGCGGGGACGTCGAGGATGTCGACCTTGCTGCCGGTGTTGATGGTGAAGTCGGCGTTGAGGGTGAACCGGGAGAGCCGGTTGACGCCCTGCCAGGCCGAGAAGTCGCTGCCGGTCGCCGGGGCGTCCCCGGCCGGCGTGGACAGCGGGGGCGCGTAGTACAGGTAGATGTGCCGGTTGCTGGCGAAGTTCGGGTCGACCCCGACGCCCTGCAACCCCTCCTCGTCGTGGGTGTAGACGGCGACGGTGCCGATCACCGCCGTGGTGCCGGCCGCGTCGGTGCGGCGGACGGTGCCGTTGCGGGCGGTGTGCAGGACCGAGCGGTCCGGCAGCACCGCGATGGTCATCGGCTCGCCGACCTCGGCGACGCCCTTGGCGAGGGTGACCTGCTGGAAGTCGGTGGCGACGATGGGGTGGGCCTGGGCCGGGGTGGGGCCGCCCAGGGCGGCCGGTCCGGCGCCGAGGGCGGCGGTACCGGCGGCGGCGACCAGGAGCAGGGTCGCGCCGCCGGCGGACCAGGGGCGGTGGTGGGGGGTGTGCCTCGTGGACATCGCTGTGCTGTCCCTTCCTGACGAGTGACTGCCAGGGCGGGGCGCGCGCCGTCGCGCCGGATGCCGTAGCGGGGTGCCGTCGGCCCGCCGGGTGCCGTCCCGGCCGGCCGTGACCACCGATGGCTGGCGGGCCACGTGCCCGGTGGTCACCAGTGAACCTTCTCGGCCTCCCCGTGCGGCCCAGGACGGGCGCGGACGCCGCGCGGTGCAGGCTGAAGAGGTTCAGTCGATGGGTTCCCGCGCCGCCGGTTCACCTCGACGAAACAATCCGGTGTTGGCGACGACATTAAATGGCGCACGTCGATGTGTCCATACCTTCTGACGATCCAGCATGGACTTTCGCTCATTCGGTCGAAAGTTGCCTGCGGCTAACGACGGGCGGCCGGCAGGTCAGCGATGGCGGTCGATCGCCTGGCCGGCCAGGGCCGCGAGTGCCGACCGGCACTCGGCCGACACCGGGGCCCGGTCCAGGGCGACCAGGGCGGCGTCGGCGCGGACCCGGATCATCTGCTCGATCTTCTCGCGGGCGCCGGTGCTCTCGATGATCTTCCGGAGCTCGGCGGCGCCGTCCGCGTCCAGCTCGGGGTTGCCGAACAGCTCCCGCAGCCGCGCGCTCTGCGCCCGGTCGGCGGCGTCGCGGGCCAGCGCCATCATCACCGTGGGCTTCCCCTCGCGCAGGTCGTCCAGGACGGACTTGCCGGTGACCGCCGGGTCGCCGAAGACGCCGAGCACGTCGTCGCGGAGCTGGAAGGCGTCGCCGAGGGGGTCGCCGAACTCGGCCAGCGCGGCCACCAGGTCGGGCCCCGCGTCGGCCAGCGTCGCACCGATCTGCAACGGCCGGGTGACCGTGTAGCGGGCCGCCTTCATCCGGATCACGGTCAGTGCGCTGGCGACCGAGCCGTCGCCCACCCCGGACACCAGGTCCAGGTACTCCCCCGCGATCACCTCGGTACGCATCAGCGCGAAGACGGCGTACCCCCGGTGCACCGCGTCGCTGCTCAGCCCGCACTCGTGGAACATCTGGTCCGACCAGGCGGCGCAGAGGTCGCCGCAGAGCAGGGCGGTGTTGCGCCCGTACGCCTCGGGGTCGCCCCGCCAGGACGAGCGGGCGTGCAGGTCGGCGAAGATCCGGTGCACCGAGGGCTCGCCCCGGCGGCGGTCGCTGCCGTCGAGGATGTCGTCGTGGATCAGCGCGAACGCGTGGAACAGCTCCAGCGCGGCGGCGGCGATCACGATCGGCGTGCCGTCCGGCCCGCCCGCGCTCCGCCAGCCCCAGTAGCAGAAGAGCGGGCGCAGCCGCTTGCCGCCGGCCAGCACGAACCGGTGCAGCGCGGTGAACACGCCGCGCGGCGCGCCGTCCGGCCAGTCCGGACCCTGCCGGTCGAGGAACGCGGCCAGCTCGGCGTCGAACCGGGCCCGCAGCCCGCTCGCGTCGGTGGGCGCGACGGTGATGGTCACGACGCCTCCCCCGGCCGCCCGCCGTCACCCGGCGGGGACGCGGCAGCCGGCGGGGACCCGGCCGCCGGCGGGCCGGGCGGGGCGAGCCCGGCCAGCTCCAGCAGCAGCCCCTTCACCTCGGTCGCGGCCAGCCGCTCCCGCGCCGCCGACGGGTCGGAGCAGAGCAGCACGGGCCCGTCGGCCGGGTCGGCGGGCAGCCGCCCGTGCGAACCCCGGACCGCCCGCGCGCCCGCGTCCAGCCCTACCACGCTCATCAGGTACCGCATCCCCAGCTTCTTGCGGGCCAGCGCGACCGCCGCCCGTCGCTTCGCCGCGCCCGGGGCCGCCGGATCGAAGAACAGCTCCGCCGGGTCGTACCCGGGCTTGCGGTGGATCTCCACCAGCCGGGCGAAGTCCGGCGCGTGGGCGTCGTCCAGCCAGTAGTAGTACGTGAACCAGGCGTCCGGCTCGGCCACCAGGACGAGGTCGCCGGCGCGCGGGTGGTCCAGCCCGTACGCCGCCTTGCCGTCGGCGTCCAGCACCTCGGCCACCCCGGGGAGCCCCGCGCACAGCTTCGCCACCGCCGGCACGTCGGCCGGGTCGCGCACGTACACGTGGGCGATCTGGTGGTCGGCGACCGCGAACGCCCGCGAGGTCCACGGGTCGAGGTACTCCATCCCCGCCTGCGTGTACACCCGCAGCAGCCCCTCGCCGCGCAGCAGCCGGTTGACGTCGACCGGCCGGGACACGTCGGTGATGCCGTACTCGGAGAGCACCACCACGGTGGCGTCCCGGGCGCGCGCGGCGTCCAGCAGCGGCGCGAGGGCGCCGTCCAGCTCGGCCGCCGCCGCGGCGGCCCGCGGCGAGGACGGGCCGAAGCGTTGCAGGTCGTAGTCCAGGTGCGGGACGTAGACCAGGGTCAGGTCCGGGGACTGGTCGGCGAGGATCCGCTCGGCGGCCCGGCAGATCCACCGGGACGACGGCAGCCCGGCGCCCGGCCCCCAGTACGTGAGCAGCGGGAAGGTGCCGAGCGCGCCGGTGAGGGTGTCGTGCAGCTCCGGCGGGTCGGTGTAGCAGTCCGGGTCCTTGCGCCCGTCGGCGTGGTACACGGGCCGGGGCGTGACCGTCCAGTCGACGTCCGCGCCCATCGCGTACCACCAGCACACGTTCGCCACCGTCCACCCGGGCTCGACCCGCCGGGCGGCCTGCCACAGCTTCTCGCCGCCGACCAGGGCGTTGTGCTGCCGCCAGAGCAGCACCTCGCCGAGGTCCCGGAAGTACCACCCGTTGCCGACGATCCCGTGCCCGGCCGGCGGAACCCCGGTGAGGAACGTCGACTGCACCGAGCAGGTCACCGCCGGCAGCACCGTCCCCAGCTCGGCACGGAAGCCCTCGTCCGCCACCGCCCGCAGCCGGGGCATGTGCGCCAGCAGGCGCGGGGTCAGGCCCACCACGTCCAGCACGACCAACCGCCTGCTCATACCGTCACCTCGCGTCGCTCGGGTCCGGCCGGAGGCTCCACCTGATTCGCTCGCCTGCGCTCGCTCATGCCGTCACCGCCGGGTTGGTCGGGGGCCAGGCCGAGCGCGACCAGCTCGTCGCGGGCGAAGGCCAGCTCGGCGGCGATCCCGGCGGCCAGCTCCGCGTCGGTGCGCGGCCGCCGCGCCGCCGGCAGCACCCCCCAGGTGTACGTCTCGACGTCGAGGTGGTCGCAGCCGGCGTCCGGGCCGGCGAAGAGCGCGGCCAGCGCGGCGCGTAGCACCGGCAGTGTCGATGCCAGCGGCGGCTCGGGCGGGGCGTGCAGCGGCACGTGGTAGTGCACGCGCCACGGGCCGGGCAGCGCCGCGTCGAGGGCCGCGTCCAGGTCGTCGGCCGACCAGGCGGGGTCCGCCGGGTCGGCCGTCCCGTCGCCGCCGGCCGGGCTGCCGGCCGCCGCGGGGGCGGCCCGGCGCGTGCCGGTCGCGGTGGCGCAGCCGGCCGCGCGGGTCTGGTGCAGGAAGCGCGGCTCCACCCAGCGGCGCAGGGCGTCCGCGTCGGCGGCCGGGTCGGCGGCCTCCAGCGCGGCGGAGACCTGCACCTTGACGACCGGCAGCCCGGCCGCACGCAGCCGGCCGAGGGCGGCGGCCGGCTGCTCCCACGCGCAGGCGAGGTGGGCGAGGTCCAGGCAGATCCCGAGCCGGTCGGTGTCCATGTCGGACAGCACCGTCGCGGCCTGCCCGGTCGATTCCACCAGACAACCGGGTTCCGGTTCGAAGCCGACCCGGACCGGCCGGCCGGTGTCCCGCTCGACGGCCGCGAGTCCCGCCGCCAGCTCGTCGAGCCGGCGGCGGGCGGCGTCGGCGCGGGCCGCGTCCCAGGGCTCCCGCCAGGCGAGTGGCAGCGTCGACACCGAGCCCCGGGCCGCGTCGTCCGGCAGCAGGTCCGCGAGCACCCGGGCCAGGTCCAGGGTGTACGCGAGCCGGCCCGTGGTGGTCCAGTCCGGGTGGTACACCGCGCCCTTGACGACGGGTGCCTGGAACGCCGCGTACGGGAAGCCGTTGAGGGTGACCACCTCCAGGCCCCGCGCGGCCAGCTCGGTGCGCAACCGGTGGCGGGCGCCGGGGTCGGCGGCCAGCTCGGCGGCGACCGGGGCGGCGAGCCACAGTCCCAGCCCGAGCAGGTCCGCGCCGAGCGTCTCGCGGACCGGCACCGCGTACGTGTCGAGCTGCGCGAGGATGCCGGCGAGGTCCTCGGCGGGGTGCACGTTGGTGCAGTACCCGAGGTGGACGGTGCTCCCGTCGGCGTGCCGCAGCCTCATCAGCTGCCGCCGCGCAGGATCGAGTTGCCGGCGAAGGTCGCGCCCGGCGCGTCCACGTCGCCCAGGTCGAGCCGCCCGGACTGCCCGTAGAACTCGACCGGGTTGCGCCAGAGCACCCGGTCGACGTCGTCGTCGGTGAACCCGGCCAGCAGCATCGCCTCCCCGGTGGCCCGGGTGAGCAACGGGTCGGAGCGCCCCCAGTCGGCGGCCGAGTTGACCAGCACCCGTTCGGTCCCGTACGCCTTCAGCAGCTCCACCATGCGCGGCGGGGACATCTTCGTGTCCGGGTAGATGGAGAAGCCGAGCCAGCAGCCGGTGTGGCGGACCAGCTCGACGGTCACCTCGTTGAGGTGGTCGAGCACGACCCGGCCCGGCTCGATGCCCGACTCGGCGACCACGGCGAGGCTGCGCTCGACGCCGCGCGCCTTGTCCCGGTGCGGGGTGTGCACCAGCGCCGGCAGGTCGTGCGCGACGGCCAGGGCGAGCTGGGCGGCGAAGACGTCGTCCTCCTCGGGCGTCATCGCGTCGTACCCGATCTCGCCGACCGCCACCACGCCGTCCTTCTCCAGGTAGCGCGGCAGCACGTCGAGCACCGGCCGGCAGCGCGGGTCGTTGGCCTCCTTCGGGTTGAGCGCCACGGTGGCGTGGTGGCGCACCCCGAACTGCCCGGCCCGGAACGGCTCCCACCCGACCAGCGAGTCGAAGTAGTCGGTGAAGGAGCCGACGCCGGTGCGCGGCTGGCCCAGCCAGAACGCCGGCTCAACCACGGCGCGGACGCCCGCGGCGGCCATCCGCTCGTAGTCGTCGGTGGTGCGGGACGTCATGTGGATGTGCGGGTCGAAGATGCGCATCACGCCTCCTTGGGGCCGGTGTCGGCACCGGCCCTGAGCCGGTCGAGCAGGTCGGTGGCGTCGGCGGGCATGGTGCGGCCGGCGGCGGCCCGCTCGGCGGCGAGCGCGGCGAGCATCGCCGCCAGCTCCCCGTCGGCGCGGGCGTCGAGGTCGGCCACCACGGCCAGCGGCACGCCCGTGAACACGCACTTGAGCACCGCCTGCCGCCAGGCCGCCGGGTCGAGATGCCGGGCGTACGGGCCGAGGGCCGCGGCGACCAGCCGGGTGTCGTTGGTGCGGATCGCGTCGTGCAGCAGCGGCACCCCGGCCGTGCCGACCGGCAGCAGCGGCAGTGCCTTGAGCACGGCGCGTTTCTCGGCGGCGTCCCCGGTCCGGTAGAGCGCGTCGGCCTGCGCCGCGTGGTCGGTGGGCAGGGCGGCCAGCAGCAGCGCGCGGGCCGCCTCGTCGGCCGTCCAGCCGGGCAGGTCGGGCAACTCGTCCCGGCCGCAGCGCCGGCCGGCGGCCGGGAAGAACCGCGCGATCTCGCCCGGTTCGGCCGCGACGCGGCGCAGTGCCGTCGCCAGCCAGTCGGGATCGGGTACGCCCCGCAGCGCGTCCCGCAGTCGATCCGGTGTCATCGCCGTCTCCTCCCTCTGCTGCCGCCCGAGGTACCGCGCGCCGCCTCTGCTCTGCTTCACCCCACGCAACGGCCGGTGCCCGCACGTCGGACGCCGGGCGGTGCGTCCGTTGAAGAAGAGCAAAGGGCATCCGCGAGGTCTTCTCCCGTCGTCGGGGCACCGGCGGGCGCCGTGCCCCCCGCGCGAGCGACCGTCCGGCCGGTCGGCCCGGCCGTCGTCGCACGCCCGCCGTCGCCCGCGGCCTTCCCGCGTCCGCCGTCGCCCTCGGCCGCGGCTGCCGCTGCGGCGCACAGGAACTCCAGCGAGCGCGCGGCCACCGCGGGCGCGGCGTGCGAGTGGCGGGGCAGCTCGACCGCGACCAGCCCCCGGTAGTCGACCTCGCGCAGCGCGGCCAGCACCGGCGGAAAGTCGATCTCGCCGGTGCCGAACTCCAGGTGCTCGTGCACGCCCCGCCGCATGTCGTCGATCTGGACGTTGACCAGGTGAGCGGCGACGTCGCGGACGCAGTCGGGCACCGGCTGCGGCTCCAGGCAGCGGCAGTGCCCGATGTCGAGGGTGACCCCGAGCCGAGCGGGCGCCCCCAGGGCCGCGTGCAGCCGGCGCCAGCCCGCGATGTCCTCGACCAGCATCCCCGGCTCGGGTTCGAAGCCCAGCGTCACGCCGGCGGCGTCGGCCGCCTCGACCACGGTGGCGCACCCGGCGAGCAGGCGGTCCCAGGCCAAGGCAGGCGGGACGGCCTCCGGCCGGACGCCGGCCCAGAAGGAGACCGCCTCGGCGCCGAGGTCCGCGCCGACCGCCACCGCCCGGCGCAGGAACTCGATCCGGCGGGCGGATTCGTCGTGCAGCAGCGTCGGGGCGTGCTTGTGCCAGGGGTCGAGCAGGTACCGGGCGCCGGTCTCGACCACCACGCCGAGGCCGAGGGCCGCCAGCCGGCGGCCGACCGCCTCGACCCGCCGGGCCAGCGCGGGCGCGAACGGGTCCAGGTGGTCGTGGTCCAGCGTGAGCGCCACCCCGGCGTAGCCGAGGTCCGCGATGACCGCGAGCGCGTCGTCGAGGCGGTGGTTGGCGAAGCCGTTGGTGCCGTACCCGAACCGCAGCCCGCCGCCGGCGCCACCGGGCACGGACGCCGTGGGGTGGTCGGGAGCCGGCGGGCGGGCGGCGGTCATGTCGGGGAGACCTTCCGGGCCAGGCGCCGGCCCAGCGGCGCGGCCGCCGCCACCGCCAGCCCCAGCAGGCCGGCGCCGGCTCGGGCGGTCAGCGCGCCCTGCAACGCGGGCAGGCCGGTGATGCCGGCGCCGACCGCCGCGCGGACCCGACCGGCGGTCGGTTCGGCGACCACCCGGGCCTGGGCGGCGCCGTAGCGGGCGGCGTACGCGGCGGCGAGCAGGGCCGGCAGGGCCGCCGCCACGGCGGCCACACCGCTCCGGCCGACGGCGGACCGGCGGACGGACCGCGCGGGTGGCGCGGCGGCATCCCCCGGTGGCGTGACCGGCCCGCCGGCACCGGCTCCCGCCACACCGGCACCACGGCCGGCGGGGACGCTCCGGGCCGCATGCCGGCCGCCGGCCGGACGGTACGCGGCGCTCGCGGCGACCAGGGCGGTACCGGCGAGGGTGCCCAGTGGCAGCGTGGTGTCGGTGCCGCTGACCTCGCGGCGGGAGAGCGCGGTGACGGTCCAGGTGTGGGCGGCGACGGTGACCGCCGCGGGGACCGCGTTCCGCAGCCGGCCGCCGGACGCGCCGAGCAGGACGTCCAGCCCCCGGCACGCCGCCATCGCGGCCGGCCCGGCGGCGGTGTTCTTGGCCGCGAGGTCGTACGCCCAGACGGCGGCGGCGAGCGGAACCGCGACGGCGGCGGCGCGTCGGCCTCCCGCGGCGGCGGCGAGCCCGACCCCGGCGGCGGTGAGGCCCGCGGCGAGCCCGACCGCGAGACCGGGGTCGACCCGGCCGCTGGGAATCGGCCGCTCGGGGCGCTCGACGGCGTCCAGCCGCCGGTCGGCCCAGTCGTTGGCGGCCATGCCGGCCCAGTACAGCAGCACCGACGCGGCGGCGAGGGCCGGTGTACGCGGGCCGAGCGCGCCGGCCGCGGCGGCGCCGGCGACGACGTCCCCGGGCACCGAGAGCGCGGCCGGGGCGCGGACCAGCTCGGCGAGGTCAGCGGCGCGGGGCATCGGCGCCTCCCTCGTGCAGCCGGCGGGCGAGGTCGCACAGCCGGGTCCACTGGTCGGCCAGGGAGTGCGTGGTGGTGCCGAGCGGGTCCTTGAAGAAGAAGGCGAGGTCGGTCAGGGGGCCGGTGTGCCCGGCGGCGTGCGCTGCGGCGGTGAGCCGGGCCAGGTCGAGTACGAGGGGCGCGGCGAGCGCCGAGTCGCAGCCGTGCCAGGTGAACTCCAGGCGCATGCCGGCGCCGAGGAAGCCGGCGAAGGTGACCAGGTCCCAGGCGGTCTTGAAGTCGCCCAGCTCCTCGACGTACTCGATCCGGGTGCCGCCCTGCGGCAGGTAACCGAGGGTCTCGCCGAGCACCCGCTGCTTGCTGCGCACCTTGGCGGCGTTGGCGTCCGGGTCGGCGAGATTGGCACCGTCGCCCCCGCCGAGCAGGTTGATCCCGGACCAGGACCGGACGTCGAGGTGCCGCATCGCGAACATCGGGGCGAGCACCGACTTGAGCAGCGTCTCCCCGGTCTTGCCGTCGTGGCCCGCGTACGGCACACGGTGCTCGTCAGCCAGCGCTGTCAGGGCCGGCAGCCGCAGGCCGGTGGACGGGGTGAAGTCGACGTACGGGCAGCCCGCCGTCACGGCCGCGTACGCGTACAGCGAGCTGGGTGGCAGCACCTCGTCGGGGCCGGTGATGGCGGCCCGCAGCGCGGCCGGGTCGGCGTGCGCGGGGTGCGGGCGGGGTGCCGGTTCGGTGGCCGACACGTTGACCACCACGACCCGGGCCAGCCCGTGCCGCTCCCGGAAGTCGGTGAGGTCGCGGACGACCGCGGCGGCCCGGTCGGCCTGCGTCCCGCCGGTGGGCGCGGGGCGCAGCTCCCGCTCGACCGCGGCGAGTTCCTCGGGCAGCGCGGCGACCAGTCGGCCCGGCAGCACGCCGGCGGCGGCCAGCGCCTCGGCGCGCTTCGCGAGCGGGGTGGTGACGACGTCGTGCCCGCCGAGGACCAGGTCGGTGAAGGCCGGCAGGGCGGGACCGCGCACCTCGGGCAGCTCGGTGACGCACCCGGTCGGTCCGGTCAACCCTGCCTTCAGGGCGAGCGCCCCGACGATGCTGGTGGTCGCGACCGAGCCGCGCGCCCCCACCAGCCAGACACCCGTACGCATGGCGCTCCTTCCCGGTCGGGGAAACCGGCCTGCATAGAACTACATAGATATCAGAAGATCGTTCCGAAAGATACTCTTTGTGCGGGATGGGCCCCGCCCGCCGTCCGCCCCGGGGAAGTTCACCGGCCGGCACCGAAGTCGGCGGCGACGATGCCGGACCGGCGCCCGGTGCGGGTGCGGACGGGCGGGGCTGGCAGGCAGGGACGGTCGGCGTCTCGCCCCTGCCTCCCCCGCATCCGCCGGTCGGACGGCGGCGCGCCCGACCGGACGACTTCGTCAGGCGCCCAGCGCCTGGAGGTAGGAGGGGTCGGCGGGTGGCGGCGACCGGGCCGGTCGCCGTCGGGGTGGCGGTCCTCCGGTGCGGCCGGGGAATCCCGGTCCGGCCGCACCGGACGACCTGCTCGTGCCACCGGACCGGTCGACCCGGTGGCACGTCCTCCGGTCCCGACCCGAACCCGGCCGCGGGGCGCAACCGTGGCCGGCCCTCGCCGGTCGGTCCCGGAGGTGGCTCAGGCGGCGACCGTCGCCAGTGCCGGCTCCACGTCGGTCCACGAGGAACCGAGCTCGGCCGACCGGCCCACCGCGTCCAGCACCAGTTGGACCTGCAACGCGTCGGCGAACGAGGGCGCCGGGTCGACGCCGGTCGCCACCGCCTCGATAAAGTCCCGCATCTGGTGGGTGAAGGAGTGCTCGTACCCGATGATGTGGCCCGGCGGCCACCAGGCCGACATGTACGGGTGCTCGCCCTCGGTCACCAGGATGCGGCTGAAGCCCTGCTCGGCGGCGGGTCGCGTCGCGTCGTAGAACTCCAGTTCGTTGAGGCGTTCCAGGTCGAAGACCACCGAGCCGAGCGACCCGTTGATCTCCACCCGGAGGGCGTTCTTCCGGCCGGTGGCGAACCGGCTCGCCTCGTACGTCGCCAGCGCGCCGCCGTCCAGCCGGGCGACGAACACGGCGGCGTCGTCGACGGTCACCGGGCCGGTGGCGGGCCGGTGACCGTCACCGTCCACCGTGGCCGCCAGGCCGCTCGACCCGGCGGGCAGCGGCCGTTCCTTGACGAACGTCTCGGTGACGGCGCTGACCCCGGTGATGAGCTGGCCGGTGACGTACTGGGTCAGGTCGATGATGTGCGCGCCGATGTCGCCCAGCGCGCCGGAGCCCGCCTTGTCCTTCTGGAGGCGCCAGACCAGCGGGAACTGCGGATCCACGATCCAGTCCTGCAGGTAGGTCGCCCGGACGTGCCGGATGACCCCGAGCCGCCCGTCGGCGACCAACTGCCGCATCATCGTGACCGCGGGCACCCGGCGGTAGTTGAACCCGCACATCGACCGCACCCCGGCGGCCTGGGCGGTCGCCGCCGCGGCGGCCATCGCCCGGGCCTCGGACACCGTGTTGGCCAACGGCTTCTCGCACAGTACGTGCTTGCCGGCGGCCAGCGCGGCCAGTGCGATCTCGGCGTGACTGTCCCCCGGTGTGCAGACGTCGACCACGTCGACGTCGTCCCGGGCGATCAGGTCACGCCAGTCGGTGGTGTACGCCTCCCAGCCGAGCCGGTCGGCGGCCTCGGCCACCTTCCCGGTGTCCCGGCCGCAGATCAGCGCCATCCGGGCCCGCGCCGGCAGGTCGTACACGCGGTTCACGGTGCGCCACGCCTGTGAGTGCGCGGCACCCATGAACGCGTAGCCGACCATGCCGACCCGCAGTTGCTTGTCTGTCGTGGACAAGGTGGGTCTCCCCCCGTGTGTCAGAACCCGAGCTTCAGGTAGTTGCTCGCGTTCTCCTTCGTGATCGTCTCGGAGGCGAGGATGATCTCCTTGGGCACCTGGAGCTCCACCAGG
The DNA here is from genome assembly GCF_012034245.1 of Micromonospora thermarum. Taxonomy (GTDB): domain Bacteria; phylum Actinomycetota; class Actinomycetes; order Mycobacteriales; family Micromonosporaceae; genus Micromonospora; species Micromonospora thermarum. The sequence goes on from NZ_JAATEO010000027.1 coordinate 48,089, forward strand.
TCGGACATGCCCTTGCCCTGCCCGATGAGACGGGCCAGGGAGATGGCCGAGGAGGCCATCGACGGGCTGTAGGTGACGGTGGCCTTCAGCACGGTGTTGTCGGCCTGGATGTCCTCGATGGCCTTCTTCGAGCCGGCGCCGCCGACCATGAAGAACTCGCTGCGGTTGGCCTGCTTGATCGCGGCCTGCACGCCGATGCCCTGGTCGTCGTCGTGGTTCCAGAGGGCGTCGATCTTGGGCAGGGCCTGGAGGAGCTGGGCGGCCTCCTGCTGGCCCGAGTCGGCGGTGAACCGGGCCGCGCGGCGGTTCTGGACCTTGAAGCCGGCCTGGGCCAGCGTGTCCGCGAAGCCCTTCGACCGCTCCTGGGTCAGCTCCAGCTCGTCCATGCCGGCGATCTCACCGATCACCGGGTTGGCGACGTTCTTGGCCTTGAGCTGGGCGATGATGTACGTGGCGGCGGCCACGCCCATGCCGTAGTTGTCGCCCTTGATCTGGAGCCGGTAGGCCTTGGCGTCCGGGAACGCCCGGTCGAGGTTGACCACCGGGATGCCGGCCTGCATCGCCTCCAGGCCGAACGCGTTGAGCTCCTTGCCGTCGTGCGGCAGCAGCACGATCACGTCCGGCTTCTGCGAGATCAGTGTGGACAGCGCCGCCCGCTGCGCCGCCGCGTCCGCGCCGGCCTCGACCGCCTTGAACTCCACGTCGGAGTACGCGGCGGCCTGCGCCTTGGCGTTGTTGGTGATGGCGGCGATCCAGCCGTGGTCGGCGGCGGGGGCGGAGAAACCGATGACGACGCGCTTGCCCGGCTCGGCGTTGCCGCCCGTCGCCGCCGCCTTGGTCTGCGCCTCGGTCGGCTGCTCCTCGTTGCTGGTGCAGCCGGCGAGCAGGACGCCGGCGCCGACGGCGGCCCCGCCGAAGAGCAGCCGGCGGCGCGACAGGTCGCGGCTGTGCTGGGTCATGACGACCTCCTGGTTTGCGGTGGTGGAGGGAATTTGGGGTGTGCGAGGTCCGGCCACCGTCGTCGAGTTCGGGTGGCCCAGGTGCGGGTGTCGATCAGGTGGTGGTGAGCCGGTTCCGGTTGAGGAACTGGGTGAGGCTGCGGAACTGGACCTGCTGGACCAGGACGGCCGCGACGATGATGCCGCCCTTGACCATGTTCTGGGCCTCGGTGGAGAGGCCGTTGATGGCGAAGAGGTTGGTGATGGTGGCGAAGATGACCACCCCGAGCAGGGAGCCGATGATGGTGCCCCGCCCGCCGCTGAGCAGCGTGCCGCCGATGATCGCGGCGGCGATCGCGTCCAGCTCGTAGAGGTTGGCCATCGCCGCCTGCGCCGAGTTGGCCTGGGCGGTCAGCATGATGGCCGCGATGCCGCAGCACAGGCCGGACAGCGCGTACAGCAGCAGGGTGTGCCGCTTGACGTTGATGCCGGCCAGCCGGGCCGCTTCCGGGTTGCCGCCGACCGCGACGGTCCGCCGGCCGAAGGTGGTGCGGTTGAGCAGCACCCAGCCGGCGGCGACCACCGCGGCGAGGATGTAGACCAGCAGCGGAACGCCCAGCAGGCTGTTGCTGGCGAGACCGTTGATGAAGTTGTTGTCGGACACCTGGGTCTGCTTGTCGGAGATCTCCGCGGCGAGGCCCCGGGCCGCCACCAGCATCGCCAGGGTCGCGATGAACGGGACCAGCCGCCCGTACGAGATGAGCAGGCCGTTCACCAGTCCCACCGCGAGCCCGACGGTCAGCGCGCTGAAGATCATCCCCCCGGCGCCGTAGCTCTGGGTGGCGACCGTGGTGCACCAGACCCCGGCAAGCGCGACGATCGCGCCGACGGAGAGGTCGATGCCGCCGCCGATGATCACGAACGTCATGCCGACCGTGACCACGCCGACCACCGACGCGAGCTTGAGGATGCTGAGCACGTTGTCCCAGACCCAGTCCGGGTTGGAGTACAGGTCGGAGCGGGTCAGGGCACCGATCACGATCAGCGCGACGAGCACCCCGATCAGGGCGAGGTTGCGTCGGGCGCCCTCGCCGGCGTCGCCGTGCCACCAGGAGAGCCGGCCACCGGCCGCCGCCTTCTCGCCGGCCGCGGCGGTCTCCGCCGGGTCGACCGGCGGCGACTGCGCCGGCAGCGCCGCCCCGCGCTCCGCCGCGGTGGAGGTGTCCTTGACGTCACTCATGCCGGCACCTCGCTTCGCTCGGTGCCGCCATGAGCCACCGAGACGCTGTGTCGATGATTCGCTCGCTGACGCTCGCTCATGCCGGTGCGCCTTCCATCAGGGACCCCGCCATGACGAGGTCAAGCACGGTGTTCTCGTCGAGTTCGGTGGCCGGCGCCTCGCGGACGACCCGGCCCTCCCGCATGACCAGCACGCGGTCGGCCAGTCCGAGCACCTCGGGCACCTCGCTGGACACCAGCAGCACCCCGACACCGCGGGCGGCCAGGGCACGGATGACCTGGTACAGCTCGGCCCGGGCGCCGACGTCCACGCCCCGGGTCGGCTCGTCGAGCAGCAACAGCTTCGTGTCGCCGAGCAGCCACCGCCCGACCACGACCTTCTGCTGGTTGCCGCCGGAGAGGGTCCGCACCGGCCGGCGGACGTCGCGGGGCCGCAGGTCCAGGCTCTCCGCGATCCGGTCCGCCTCGGCCCGCTCCTTCGCGGCGTCGGTGAAACCCGCCCGGGAGTACCGGCCGAAGGTGGCGAGCGTGACGTTGCGGTAGATCGGCTCGCCCAGCAGCAGCGCCTGGCTCTTGCGCTCCTCGGGGGCCATGCCCAGGCCGGCCCGTACGGCCGACCCGACGCTGCCCGGGCGCAGCGCCCGGCCGGCGACCCGCACCGTGCCGGCGTCGGCCCGCCGGGCGCCGTAGATGGTCTCCAGCAGCTCCGAACGGCCGGAGCCGACCAGCCCGGCGATGCCGACGATCTCGCCGGCCCGGACGCTGAGCGAGACGTCGGCGAACTCGCCGGCCCGGGTCAGCCCGTCGACGCGGAGCAGCTCGTCACCGGCCGGCGGCTCGGCGGGCCGGTCCGGGAAGACGTACTCGATGGTCCGGCCGGTCATCTTCGAGACCAGCTCGCGGGTCGGTGTGTCGCGGGCCGGCAGGTTCGCCGCGGTGGTCCGGCCGTCCTTGAGTACGGTGACCCGGTCGCCGATCTCGCGGATCTCCTCCAGCCGGTGGGAGATGTAGATGACGGCGATGCCCTGCGCGGTCAGCTCGCGGATGATCCGGAAGAGGTTGCCGACCTCGTCGTGGGCGAGGACGGCGCTCGGCTCGTCCATGATGATCAGTCGGGCCTCGTGCGACAGCGCGCGGGCCATGCTAACGACCTGCTTGCCAGCGGCCGGCAGCGACCGGACCATCCGGTTCGGGGGGATCTCGGCGTGCCCGAGCCGGCCGAGGATCTGCCGCGTCCGCCGGGCCATGTGGCCACGCCGGACGAACCCGAGGCGGCGCGGCTCGTGGCCCAGGAATGCGTTCTCCCCCACCGACAGGTCCTCGACCAGGTCCAGTTCCTGGTAGATGGTGGCGATGCCGGCGCGCATGGCGGCCTGCGGGTTCGCGAACGTGACCGGCTCGCCGCGCCACTCGACGGTCCCCGAGTCCGGGCGGTGCACACCCGCCAGGACCTTGATGAGGGTGGACTTGCCGGCGCCGTTCTGCCCGAGCAGGCAGTGCACCTCCCCGGCGCGGACCTCCAGCCGCACGCCGTCGAGGGCACGCACGCCCGGGAAGGTCTTCACCACGTCGGTGAGGCGCAGGACCACTTCACCGGCGACGGTGTCGGCGGGCGCTTCGACCAGCGGAGCATCGGTCACGACGGTCTCCTCGGGTTGCTCGTCGCTCATGACGCCTCCACGAAGGCCAGGTCACTGGCGAGGACGGCGGCGCCCGCGACGCCGGCCCGCGGTCCCAGCTCGGACAGGACGACCGGGAGGTTGCCGGTGGCCAGCGGCAGCGACCGGCGGTACACCACGCTGCGGATCTCGGCGAGCAGGATGTGGCCGAGCTGGGCCAGCCCGCCACCGATCACGATCATCGACGGGTTGGTGAAGCTGACCAGCCCGGCCAGGACCCCACCGACCCGCCGGCCGCCGTCGCGGATCAGCTGGATGCAGGTGACGTCACCCTCGACGGCGCCCTCGGCGACGTCCACCGCGGTGACGGCGCCCCGGGCGGCGAGCCGTTCGGCGAGGGCCGGCGACGCGCCGCTGCGCGCGGCCGTCAACGCGTCCTTGGCCAGCGCCGCGCCGCTGAACAGCGCCTCCAGGCAGCCGACGTTGCCGCAGGAGCACATCGGACCGTGCGAGTCGACCTGGATGTGGCCGATGTCGCCGGCGCAGCCGTCGGTGCCCCGGTAGACCTCGCCGCTGAGGTAGATCCCGCACCCGATACCGGTGCCGATCTTGACGAACAGGAAGTCGTCGACCGAGTGGGCCACCCCGCCGTGCCGCTCCCCGATCGCCATGATGTTGACGTCGTTGTCGACCACCGCCGGGCAGCCGTGCTCGCGGGTGAGCAGCTCCCGCACCGGGAAGCGGTCCCACCCCGGCATGATCGGCGGAGAGACCGGGACGCCGTCGCGGAAGCTGACCGGCCCCGGCACGCCGACGCCGACGGCGTCGAGCCGCTCGTACGCGCCGTCCACGCGTGCCTTGTGCAGCAACTCGTTGACCCGCTGGAGCGTCACCTTCGGACCGTTGCGGATGTCGGCCGGCTCCGCGTACGCGGCCACCGGCTCCAACCGGCCGTTGACCACCTCGACGTCGATCGAGCTGGCGCCCAGGTCGACGGCGGCGAAGCGCAGGTGCGGGCTCAGCTCGACGAGGGTGGAGCGCCGGCCGCCCCGGGAGGCCGCGAGGCCCGCCTCGGCGACGTAGCCGAGGCCGACGAGGCGCTCCAGCTCGGCCAGCAGTCTCGGGCGCGGCATCTGGAGCCGATCGGCCAACTCGGCCCGGGAGACCGCCCCCTCGTCCCGGAGCAGCCGCAGCAGTCGCACGTGCAGGGGATCGATGGTCCGCACGGGACTCACCTCTTCGTCCGCGTCGTTCACATCGGCGCAATGCCGATGTGTCGTGTCCGACACAGTAGGAGTCTTCCGCGCCGCCTGTCCAGAGCTTCAGCCCATCTGATTCCAACTTTTGTCTGTACGAGCAAAAGCAATGAGTGGATCTAGAAAAGAACCCCCACCCACCTCTCCGCGATCTTGCACTTTCTGCCCAGACATAAGCCGCGAAAGCCACATAAGAGGGGCCACAAGTGCATGATCGACGGAGCCGTGCGGGGTAACGGGTATATGGGGCCGCGCCGCCGTCCGGGTGGACGGCGGCGCGGGGTCCGGTGGGTCAGGGTCGGCGGGCGTTGCGCTTCTTGCGGAGCTTGCGGTCGTCCCGCAACTCGACGTACGGCTCCTCGTGGGCCGAGTGGCCCGCCGCGATGGCGCGGCTGCGCTCCAGTTCGGCGTCGAACTCGGCGCCGAGCAAGATGGCGATGTTGCTCAGCCACAGCCAGATCAGGAAGATGATCACGCCGGCGAGCGCCCCGTACGTCTTGTTGTACGAGCCGAAGTTGCTGACGTAGAGCGCGAAGAGACCGGAGATCACCAGCCAGATCACCACGGCCAGCACACCGCCCGGGCTGACCCAGCGGAAGCCGCCGTGCCGCGCGTTGGGCGAGGCCCAGTAGAGGATCGCGAACATCAGGCTGACCAGGAGCAGCAGCACCGGCCACTTGGCGATGTTCCAGACCGTCACCGCCGTGCCACCGAGGCCCACCGCGTCCCCCACGGCCTCGGCGAGACCGCCGGTGAAGACCACGATCACGGCACAGGCCAGCAGCATGATGCCGATCACCGCGGTCACGCCGACCCGGATCGGCAGGGTCTTCCAGATCGGCCGGCCCTCCGGCACGTCGTAGATGGTGTTCGACGCCCGCATGAAGGCGGCGATGTAGCCGGAGGCGGACCAGAACGCGGCCAGCAGACCGACGATCGCGCCGATGCTCGCCAGCCCGCCGCTCGCCTGGGCCTGGCTGATCGCCGTTTCGATGATCTGCTGGATGTTCTCCTGCGGCACCGCCTGGTCGACGGTGTCCTTGACGCCCTGGGTCGCCCGGGGCCCGAGCAGGCCGAGGACCGAGATCAGCACCAGCATCCCGGGGAAGATGGACAGGATCCCGTAGTAGGTGAGGGCCGCCGCCCAGTCGGTGAGGCTGTCGTCCTGGAACTCGCGGACGGTGCGCTTCAGAGCCGCCTTCCAGCCGGTGCCGGGCAGCTCGGCCGGGCTCTCCGGCCCCTCGTCCGGACCGACCGGCCGGTTCCGGAACTCGCGCCCGTTCCGGGCGGAAGACTCGTCGGAGGCCATCGCCCCTCCCTCACGTCGGCTGTGTGCTCCTCGGTGATGCCCGACAGTGAGAGGGGTTAACCACCTACTTGTAGAGCAACCTGCCCATCCGGCGCGACGCGATCAGCAGGCCGACCGCCAGCACCACCACCAGGTAGAGGACGTCGAGCACCCAGCCCCAGCCCGCCGCGCCGACCGTGACGCCCCGGATCAGGTGCACGGCCCGGTAGAGCGGGGTCACCTCGACCAGCCAGCGCAGCACCGCCGGGTACGCCTCGGCGGGAACGAACGTGCCGGAGAACAGGAACAGGACGAACTGCGCCGAGCCCATCAGGTCGAAATCCTGCCAGCTGCGCATGAACGTGGAGATCGCCATGCCGAGCGCGCCGAACGTGAACCCGACCAGCACCGCCGCCGGGAAGGCCACCAGGGCGCGGCTGACGGTGGTCAGGTCCATCACGGCCATCACGGCCAGGAAGGCGGCCGAGTACGCGCTGCCCCGCAGCATCGCCCACGCCAACTCGCCGAGGGCGATCTCGAACGGCTGCACCGGGGTGGCGATCACCCCGTCGTACAGCTTCATGTACTTCATCTTGCCGAAGAAGTTGAACGTGGTTTCCGCGAGCGCACCGGTCATGGCCGACGAGGCGAGCATGGCCGGCGCGACGAACGCCGCGTACGTCACGACCTCGCCGCCGGGCAGCGCGAGGTCGCCGACCAGCGCGCCCACGCCGACGCCGATCGAGAGCAGGTAGAGCAGCGGCTCGACGAAGCCGGAGACCAGCAGCAGCCAGTAGACGGACTTGAGGGCCGCGACGTTGCGCTCGGTCACCGAGGCCGACCGCCGCGAGGCGGCGGAGACGTCGACCAGCCGGGGCAGGATCAGACTGACCATGACCACCCTTCCTAGACGACGAGCTTGCGGCCGAAGGTGCGGCGGGCCAGCAGCCAGCCGCCGACCGCCCAGGCGGTCAGGTAGAGCAGGTGGCCGAGGACGGACCACTGCGGGGCGACACCGAGCGTCGCCGCCCGGCACAGGTCGACGGCGTGCCACAGCGGCGTGGCGTACGCGAGCCAGCGCAGCCCCAACGGCAGCGACTCGACCGGGAAGAACACCCCGGCGAAGAGCGTCATCGGGATCACCGCGAACCGGAACAGCATGGCCAGCCAACTGTCCGTGTCGACCGCCGCCGCGTACGCGAACGTGGGCGCCGCGACGGCCAGGCCGAGCAGCGCCGCCACCGGCAGCGCCAGCCCCGCCCACGGCGACCGGAGCGCCCCCAGCAGCCCGGTCACCAGGAGGAACGCCGCGATCGCGGTGAGCACCCGGAACAGCACGAACGACAGGTGGCCGGCGAGGATGTCACCGACCCGCAGCGGCGCCGCGGTCTGCGCCGAGTAGAGCTTGACCCACTGGAAGTTGCTGAACACCGGCCAGGTCGACTCGCCGATCGCCACCTGCAACGCCGTCGACGCGAGCAGGCCACCGACGATCCACTCCAGGTAGGAGACGCCGCCGACGCCCTGGTCGATGTACGCCCCGACGCCCACCCCGAACCCGAGCACGGTCAGCGCGGGTAGCAGGAACGACGAGAACACACCCGCCCGCCAGGTGCGCCGGTAACCCACCAGGTAGTGCGCGAGCACCGCCAGCGCCGGCACCCGCGGCAGGGCCGGCCGGGCCCGCTCCCGCGCCAGTTGTGTCATGCCACTCCGCTCCCCGTCCACCCGACCTTCCTACCGCAGCGGTACGACAGGCCGCGGCCACCCTACGGCGACCCGCCCGCCCTGTCGCCCCGATTTGCCCGCCCCGGCCCGCCGAAGGCCGACCGCGGCCGCCGACGGCACGGAGGATCCACTCGGGTTCCGTGAAGTCGGGCTGTCCGGCTGCTTACGACACCCCGCCTTCAGTGAAGCCGAGTCGATCAGGTCGCGTCGGGCCCGGACACCCGGGGAGTCGGCCTCCGCTACCGCCGCTCGGGGGTGCGCGCGACGAACGCGCGCCAGACCTCGGGGGCGAAGGCCAGGACGGGGCCGCCCGGGTCCTTGGAGTCGCGTACGGCGACCAGGCCGGGGAGGTTGTCGGCGACCTCCACGCAGTTGCCGCCGCTGCCGTTACTGCGGGTGCTCTTGCGCCACCGGGCGCCGGTCAGGTCCATGTCTCCGCCACTTCCGCCATCAGGTCGAGGGACTGCTGCTGCGATAGTGCCTCACCACGGATGGACTCCCAAACCTCGACCATCTGCTGTACGTAGTCGGCCCGGTCGATCACCTGCCCGTGGCGTTGCCCGTCGAGGTAGACGACATCCTCCCCGGTTGGCGAGGTGGCGATCACGAAGGGGCCGTCGAGCCCAGCGTAGGCCCCGGCGGAGAGCGGCACGACCTGGATTCGGACCCGCGGCAACGCCGAGCCCAGCTTCACCAGGTGCTGCACCTGCTCGCGCATCACCTCCGGCCCGCCGACGCGGCGGCGCAGCACGTACTCGTCGATGACCACACTGAGCAGGGGCGGCCGGTCTCGGGTGAGGATCCCTTGCCGATCCAGCCGGGCAGTCACCTGCTGCTCGATCTCGTCCTTCGCGAACAGCCCGGCACCGGCCAGGACGCCGCGCGCATACCCCTCGGTCTGCAGCAGGCCTGGCACATAGAGCGGCTCAAACGTGCGCAGCGCTGTCGCGTCCTGTTCGATGCCGGCCCAGTCGCGGAACCACGGCACCACGGTCTCCCGGCTGATCCGCCGCTGGATGCGTTCGAACCGGCCGTCCGACCCGAACACCGCGTCGCACCGCCGGGCGAAGTCGAGGCTCGGCCGGCGCTCGCAGGTCTCCACCTTCGCCACCAGTGCGCCCCAGTAGCTCAGCGCCTCGGCGAGGGCGGTCTGGGACATGCCGCTCGTGGCGCGGGCGAGACGCAACTCCTCGGCGAAGTGGTCCAACATGGACGAACGTTCCACGGACAGCCTCCGTACATCTTCGGACCGCCTGGGGGTCGGCCGCCGTACGCGCTGGTCGTCGGCGCGCGGGACCTCCCACCGTAGTGGCGTCGCCAACAGACTGTCACGCAGCGGAACCGCTCACGGGATCGGACGGCGGGCGGAACCAGGCCGGGAGCGCCCCGGCCCGGCAGCTCCGGGGCGCTCCCCTCCCACCTCGACGGAGGCTCCATGCGACTCAGGTTCTGGCGCTGCGCGCGCCCGACGCCACCCACCCCGGTCTCGACGCCACCCGGCCAGCTCCCCCGGCGTACGCCGAACGAACGCCCGACGTGGGCGACCGCGCCGACGCGGGCCTTCCCCATGAACCGGCCGGGCTGCCCGGGGCGGCTGACCCGCGCGCAGGAGTGGCGGGCGAACGGCGGCCGGTGGTCGTGCGGTCCGGAGGGCCCGCGCTGATGCCCCGCTACCGCCCGCACGTCGCGGCGCGCCCGTCCTGGCGGTGCCGGGTGTGCGGCGCCGCCTGGCCGTGCTCGCCGGCCCGGCTGGCGCTGCTCGGCGAGTACCGCGAGAACCGGACCGGGCTGCTGATCTACCTCGGCACGCTGATGGCCGAGGCCGTGGAAGACCTGAACGGGCAGGCCGTGCCGGCGAACCTGCACGACCGTTTCCTGACCTGGGCCCGCGCCCGGTGATCAGTCAACCGGCCGGCGAGTGTGCGCCCCGCCGGGCCGATGGCCGGCTCACGCAGGACCGGTTTCGATTGGTCAACTCGACTTCCTTGATGTCGGGGTGTTGGGGTGCGGCCAACACCCCGACATCAAGGAAGTCGATCACCTGCCTGGACGCGCTTAATCTACATAGGTAGGGTAAGGGCATGGAGCCGCTCGGACGGATCGGTGGCGCCACCGTCGACGTGCTACGCGTCCTGCTGGACGGGGGGCGACCACGCTGGGGCTTGGAGATCATCAAGGTGACCGGGCGTCCGTCCGGCAGCGTCTACCCACTGTTGGAGCGCCTTGAGCGGCACGGCTGGGTCACGTCCTCCTGGGAGGAGACGGATCGGCGCGGACCCCGACGACGGATGTACGTGCTGACCGCCGACGGTGCCCGGGAAGCGCAGCGGGTGTGCGCCCGGGCGGCCGCGCAAACGCGCCCGGTCCGGTCCACCCGCCCACGGGAGGCGTGATGGATCAGCTGACCGTCGCACTGGCGCTGGTCCGCTGCGCCGCCGCGCTGCTGCCAACGCCACACCGCGCCCGCTACCTCGAACAGTGGCGGGCCGACGTGGAGGAAGCCGCCGAACTCGGCCTGTCGCCCCTGCGCCTCGCGGTGGGGACCACCGTCGCCGCCGCGCGGATCGCCGCCGTCTATCGGAAGGGATCACACGCCATGCAACCCATCGGCCCGCTCGCCCTTGCCCTGCGACTCGTCGGCGGCACCGGCGCCCGCCGCCGCGCCGCGACCCTGGCCGCGCTGTTCGGTGTCGCCCTGCTGGCCGGCCTCGGAGTGCTCCTCACCGGCTGACAGCCGCCACGCGCGACGGCCAGCCCGAACCGGCCCGACGGCCGAGCCAAGCCCGAGCCGGGGGCCCAGGGCACAGGCTGGCCGTGCCGCACGAGCCGAACTCAGCCGCACAAGCCGGCAACGAGCCGTTGCACTTCACCGGCCCGCGGTCGGACGCCGTACCAGCGGATCAGTCGATCAGGGTGCGGCCGGTGAGGTGGAGGAAGACGTCCTCCAGGCTGCTGCGGCGGACCAGCACGTTGACCGGGTGCAGGCCGAGCGCGGCCACCTCGGCCACGGCCGCGTCGCCGTCGGGGACGTAGAGCAGGATGCGGTCGGGCAGCACCTCGACCCGCTCCCCCAGCCCGTCGAGCTTGCCGGCGAACGCCTCCTGGGACTCGGCCGGGAAGCGCAGCTCGACCACCTCCCGGGTGGAGTGCTGCTCGATGAGCGCGCGGGGCGACCCCTCGGCGACGATGCGTCCGCCGTCCATGACGACCAGGCGGTCGCAGAGCTGCTCGGCCTCGTCCATGTAGTGCGTGGTCAGCACCAGCGTGACGCCCTGCTGCTTGAGCCGGAACAGCCGCTCCCACACCAGGTGCCGGGCCTGCGGGTCGAGGCCGGTGGTCGGCTCGTCGAGCAGCACGATCTCCGGCTCGTTGACCAGCGCCCGGGCGATGGTGAGCCGCCGTTTCATGCCGCCGGAGAGCGGCTCCACCTTGCTGTCGGCCCGCTCGGCGAGCTGCACGAAGTCGAGCAGCTCACCGGCGCGCGCCCGGGCCACCCGGCGCGGGATGCCGAAGTAGCGCGCGTAGGTCGTCAGGTTTTCCCGGACGGTCAGCTCGGGATCGAGGTTGTCGAGCTGGGGGCAGACGCCGAGGCGGGCGCGGATGGCCGGCCCGCCGCGCACCGGATCCATGCCGAGGATGCGCAGCTCCCCACCGCTGGGCGGCGAGATGCAGCCGATCATCCGCATGGTGGACGACTTGCCGGCGCCGTTGGGCCCGAGGAAGCCGAACGCCTCGCCGGCGCGGACCTCCACGTCGATGCCGTCGACGGCGGTGAAGTCGCCGAACCGCTTCACCAGCCCCCGTGCCTGGATGAGTGGTTGTGCCATGGTCACACCCCGACCCTAGCGACCCGGTCCGACACTCCCCACCGAGTTACCGCCCGGCCCGCGCGCCCGGCTCCATGCCGTCGGCGTCACGCGTCCCGGGGCGCCGTCGCCGCCCGGGCGACCCCGACCAGGCGGTCGGCCTCCGCGAGCACGTCCGGGTCGTCGGCCGGCGTGCCCGGCTCGAAGCGGACCGTCCAGGTCAGACCGTCGACGCCGGGCACCCGGCGGGCCGCGATCCGGCCCGCTCCCCCGGGCACCGGGTGGGCCTCGGTGTACGCCACCGAACGGGTGACCCGGGCCCGCACCTGGTGCGGCAGGTCCCCGGGGTCGAGCAGCAGGTACGTCTCGGCGGGACAGTCGGCGACCACCAGGTAGCCGTCGCGCTCGGCGAGGCGCTCGGCGGGGGTGACGGTCAGTTCCCGCCCGGACCAGACCGCCTTGAGGATGTCGTGCCACCCGATGCGGTGCCCCCGGCCCGGCAGCCAGAGCCCGAGGTTGGTGGCGACCAGGACGCCGTCGCCCTCCCCGTTGCCGACGGCGGCCCAGGCGAGCACGCGCTCGTCGGACGCCAGTGGCGGGCGGTCGGCGGGCGGCAGCTTCGGCCGGCGACGGAACAGTGGCATGCTCTACAGCCCTCCCGCGGCCTGTTCGCGCAACGCCCGGGCGTGCTGCTCGAGCGACAGCAGCTCGCCGAAGGCGGCGAAGTACTCGTCCTTGTTGCTGACCGGGTTGATCCGCTGGATCTTCGACTTCAGGTCCCGGATCCGGCCGGTCACCGAGCCCCACTGGAGGCGGGCCATGGTGACCGAGACGTAGCGCGGGTCCGGCTCACCGTCGATGCGCAGCGGCTCCACGGCCAGCTCGCCGACGAGTGCCTTGGCGGCGAGGTCGTCGCAGGCGTCCCGGACCGACTCGATCCAGACCGCGCCGCCGGTGGCCGCCGCCGCCCCGCCGGCCGCGGCGACCGCCGCCCGGACCGCCACGTGCACGGGGTGCCGGTACGCCGGGGCCTCGACCGCGTCGAACATCGGCCCGGCGAGCACCGGCACCTGGAGGGCCAGCTTCAGCGCCTCCCGCTCGACCATCGACTGCGGGCTGTCCACGGTCGGCTCGGCGGGGGCGGGACGCGGCGCGGCGGTGTCGCCCCGGCCCTGCGGCGGGGCGTGTGCGGCCGCCAGCACCGCCCGCTGCACCGGCTCGATCTCCATGCCGAGGTCACCCGCCAGCTTGCGGACGTACTCCGGGCGCTTCTCCCGGTCCTTGATCTTGGCGACGAGCGGCGCCGCCCGGCGCATCGCCTCCACGCGGCCGTCGACGGTGTCGAGGTCGTACCGGCTGATCACGTGCCGCAGCGCGAAGTCGACCAGCGGCTCGCGGCGCGCGACCAGGTCGCGGACCGCGAGGTCACCCTTGGCCAGGCGCAGCTCGCACGGGTCCATGTTGTCCGGGCTCACGGCGATGAACGTACGCCCGACGAAGCGCTGGTCGTCGTCGAACGCGCGCAGCGCCGCCTTCTGGCCGGCCGCGTCCCCGTCGAAGGTGAAGATGATCTCGCCGGCCACCGCGTCGGTGTCGAGCAGCAGCCGGCGCAGCACGCCGATGTGGTCGGCGCCGAACGAGGTGCCGCAGGTCGCCACGGCGGTCGGCACGCCGGCGAGGTGGCAGGCCATCACGTCGGTGTAGCCCTCGACCACGACCACCTTGCCCTGCTTGGCGATCTCCCGTTTGGCCTGGTCGATGCCGTAGAGGACATGCGACTTCTTGTAGATCGGAGTCTCGGGGGTGTTCAGGTACTTCGGGCCGTCGTCGTCGTCGAAGAGCTTCCGGGCGCCGAACCCGATCACGTCACCGGTCAGGTCGCGGATCGGCCAGAGCAGCCGGCGGCGGAAGCGGTCGATCAGGCTTCCCGAGCGCGCCGGCCGGGACAGCCCGGCGGTGACCAGCTCGTCGTGGGTGAAGCCCTGCTGGCGCAGGTGCTTGGTGAGCAGGTCCCACCCGTCGGGGGCGAAGCCGCAGCCGTACCGCTCGGCGGCGGCCCGGTCGAAGCCGCGCCGGGCCAGGAACTCGCGGGCCGGCCGGGCACCCGGCGTGGTGAGCTGGGCCCGGTAGAACTCGACGGCGGCGGCGTGGGCGGCGACCAGCCGCTGCTTCTGCCCCTGCTGCGGACGCGAGCGCGGCGCCGAGTTGTCGCTCTCGACGTACCGCAGCTGGATGCCGGCGCGCGCGGCGAGCCGCTCGACGGACTCGATGAAGCTGAGGTGCTCGGCGTCCATCAGGAACTTGATGGCGTCGCCGCCGGCGCCGCAGCCGAAGCAGTACCAGACGTTGCGGGCGGGCGAGACGTTGAACGACGGGCTCTTCTCGTCGTGGAAGGGGCAGAGCCCCTTCAGGTTGCCGCCGCCGGCCGACCGGAGGGTGACCGTCTCGGAGATGACGTCGGCGATCGAGGTGCGCTCGCGGACCAGCGCGATGTCCTCGTCCCGGATCCGCCCCGCCATGGCCGCCACCTCCTCGCCGTACATCCTGCCCTGCCCGGCCGACGTTCCGCCGCCGGGGGACGCCGCGTGTGGCGACCACCGCTGTCGTCCGGCACGGTCGCGTCGGGCCACCGGGCGGATCGCCCCGGTCCGGGGACATCCCTCCTTGCGGACGGCCCGTATCGTCGCTCAGGCCACCGCCCGGCGATCCGGGTGTGTCACCGGGGAGGCAGTGATGAGTGGGACACCGGACGAGCCGGACGTACCGCTGACCGTCGCACTCGCCGAGTACGAGCACCTGCGAGAGCTGAGCCGGGCCGTGCAGGACCAGTCGGCCGCCCGGTTCACGTTCTTCCTGGCGGTGGCCTCGACGGCCACGGCCGTCTCGGCCGGGCTGGTCACCACCGGCACCCCGGCCGGCCGGTTCGGCCCGGTGGTGCTGGCCGGGCTGGGCGTCCTGGTGCTGCTGCTGGGGATCTCGGTCTTCGCCCGTCAGGTCGAGCTCAACGACCGCGGCCGTCGGTACGCGGTCGCCGCCACCGTGCTGCGCACCTATCTCGCCCGCCGGGCGGGCGATGTGGCGCCGTACCTGATGTTGCCGACGCTCGACGACTCCGGGCCGTTCGTGCCGGAGCCCTTCCGGCGGCACTGGTTCCGGGACCTGGTCAGCCAGGCGGGCATGATCGGCCTGGTCAACAGCGTCCTGGCGGCCTTCGCCGCCGCGCTGGTCGCCGCGTGGACGGGACCGGCCTGGTGGGGCGCCATGGCCGCGGTGGTGGTCCTGCCCGCCTCCACGGCCCTTCACCTGCGCGTCGTCCGGCGGCGGGTGGCCCGCTCGGCCGCGCGGGTCGGCGCGGTCCTCACGTCCCGCCCCGCGCTCGCCGTGCAACCGCCGCGGACCGGGCGCTCGGACGACCGGGAGGCGGGCGGCGACGAGCGGGCCCCGTCCCCCGCGACCGCACCCTGACCGGCGCGGGCCGGCGCGGGCGGCGTAAGCGGCCGGTGCGGCTCAGGCTGCGAGGGTGGTGGACTCCTCGACCTCGACCTGGCGATTCCAGTCCGGCTTGCTGGCCCGCCAGCCCTCGTCGTCCATGCCTCGGCGCCAGTAGCCGGAGATGGACAGCCGATCGCGGGGGATGCCGCGCTCGACGCGCAGCAGCCGGCGCAGCTCCTTGACGAAGGTCGCCTCGCCGTGCACGAAGGCGTGCACGTCCCCGGGTGGGAACCGCAGCGACCGGACGGCCGCGACCAGCAGCTCGCCCACCGGGCGGTCGCCCCGGTGCAGCCACGTCAGCCGCACCGCGCCCGGGCTCGGCATCGGCTGCTCGTCGGCGGGGCCGTCCACCTCGACGAACACGTGGGCCGGCGCGTCGATCGGCAGCCGGGCCAGCGACGCGGCGATGGCGGGCAGCGCGCTCTCCTCGCCGACCAGCAGGTGCCAGTCGGCCTCCGGGCTGGGGGCGTACGCGCCACCGGGGCCGACGAAGTGCACGGGGTCGCCGGGGCGCAGCGCGGCCGCCCAGGGCCCGGCGAGCCCCTCGTCGCCGTGGTGCACGACGTCGACGGTCAGTTCGCCCGCGACCGGGTCGAAGGCTCGCACGGTGTACGCGCGCAGCCGGGGCCAGTGCGCGGGCGGCAGGTCACGACGGATCGCCGCCAGATCCATCGGCTCGGGGTACGCCACCCCGGGCACCGGGAAGAGGATCTTGATGTAGTGGTCGGTGAACTCGCCCACCGGCAGGCCGGCCAGCTCGTCGCCGCCGAGCACCAGCCGCACCAGGTGCGGGGTCGGCCGCCCGGTCCGGACGACCCGGGCGGACGTGACCTTCTTCGGGCGCTCCGTCATGCGGGTTAGGTTAGCTAAGTTGCGGGGCCCGCCCACCGCGGTCGCCCCTCCGCCCCGTCGAGCAGCCGGGCGTGCCAGGCCACGGCCGCCGGGTCGGTCAGCGACGCGACCTGGTCGATCACCACACGGAGCCGGGCCGCGTCGTCCGGTCCCGCCCGCCACAGCGGCGCGAAGACCACGTCCAGCACGTCCGGCGCCCGGTCGGCCAGGACGTCCACCAGGTCGGTGAGGATCCGCCGCTGCCGCTCGTAGCGGTCCCGGGAACCGGGGCGGCGCATCACGTACCGCAGGGCGATGCCCTTGAGCAGGGCGCACCGCGCGCGGATCTCGCGGGGCACAACCAGGTCGGCGGCGTAGCGGCGGTGCGGGCCCGGCCCGAACCGCTCCTGCGTCGCGGCCACCGCGCCGGAGACGAAACGCCCGGTCAACACGCTGGTGGTGGCCTTCAGGGCGGCCTGCGCCCGGTGGCTTCCGTCGTAGTGCGCCAGGGGCGCGAGCACCGGGTCGGCGAGCAGGTCGACCAGCACCTCCGCCAGGTCGGCCGGGGACTCGCCGGAGTACGTGGCGGCCACGTCGGCACAGAGCGCGGCCCGCTCGTCCGCGTCGACCAGCAGCGGGTGCAACGTCACGTACCCGCCGTGGATGCCGTCCTCGACGTCGTGCACCGAGTACGCGACGTCGTCCGCCCAGTCCATCACCTGCGCCTCCAGGCAGCGCCGACCGTCCGGGACGCCGGACCGCAGCCAGTCGAAGACCGGCCGGTCGTCGGCGTACACGCCGAACTTGCGCTCGCCCGGGCGCCGGGCCCACGGGTACTTGCTCACCGCGTCGAGGGACGCCCGGGTGAGATTCAGCCCGGCGGAGGCGCCGTCCGGGCCGATGACCTTGGCCTCCAGCCGGGTGAGGACGCGCAGCGTCTGCGCGTTGCCCTCGAAGCCGCCGCACCGGGCGGCGAGGGTGTCCAACGCCTCCTCACCGTTGTGCCCGAACGGCGGGTGTCCCAGGTCGTGCGCCAACCCGGCCACGTCCACCACGTCCGGGTCGCAGCCGAGCCGCGCCCCCATCTCCCGGGCGATCTGGGCGACCTCCAGGGAGTGCGTCAACCGGGTCCGGAGGAAGTCGTCGGTGCCGGCCATGTGCACCTGGGTCTTGGCGGCGAGCCGTCGGAACGCCGCCGAGTGCAGCACCCGGGCACGGTCCCGCTCGTACGCCGTGCGGCCGTACCCGGTGTCCTTCGGCGGCTCGTCGACCCACCGCCGCGCGTCCGGATCGGGGCTGGTCACCCCCCACGCTGCCGCAGGACGCAGAACTCGTTGCCCTCCGGGTCGGCCAGCACCGTCCACCCCACGTCGCCCTGGCCGACGTCGACGTGCCGGGCGCCCATGTCCACCAGCCGCTCGACCTCCGCCTCCTGGTCGTCCGGACGCAGATCGATGTGGAGGCGGTTCTTGCCCTCCTTGCCCGCCGTCACCGGGACGAACACGATGCCGGGCAACCGGTCGGGCGCCTGCCGGATCTCCACCTCGTCCGGCTTCTCCGTGACCACCTGGTAGCCCAGTGCCTCGGCCCACCAACGGGCCAGTCGGGCCGGGTCACTCGCATCGACGGTGAGGCTCTCCCAGGCGCTGCTCATCCCGACAGGTTACGCCGCAGGGCATTCACCGGCGCGGCGCGGACAGTCGGCGCCGCGCGTCGCAACCCCCGTTCAGTCCGCAGTTGTCGACCGATCGCCGACGGTTACGGGACAGCGGGCGAAGGTGGGCCGGCGGTAACGTTCCCGACGCGGAACGTCACCAACGGCCAACCCGACGACCGGAGAGAGGGACTCTCGTGGACGTGGACACGATGGTGGGTACGGAACTGCTCCGGTTGCGGCGCCGCCGCCCGGAGGTGGCCGGCGCGGTGCTCGCGGGCACCGACGGACTGGTCATCGGCAGCGACCTCCCCGGGACGGACGCCACCCACCTGGCGGCTCTCGCCGCGGCCGGTTTCGGCGTGGCCAGCCGGGTCGCGGCCACGGCGCGGCGTGGCGCGTTCCAGGAGGCGCTGGTCCGCACCGCGGGCGGCACCGTCGTGACCTACCCGGCCGGGCGCGACGCGCTGCTCACGCTCGTCGCCGACACCACCGACGACCTGGAGGGGCTGCACGCCGAGGCCCGGGAGGTGGCGCACCGGGCCGGTTCGGCGCTGGACGCGCGGCCCCGCCCCGCGACGGCGGACGCGCACGCCCCGCTCGCGCACCTCACGCCGAGGACGCTGCCGCGCCGCACGACGCACCACACCTGGCGCCGACCGCCGATCCGCTGACACGGCGATGGCGGGCCCGCGCCCGGGCCCGCCATCGCGTCGTACCTCCGTCAGCGGCTGTCGGAGCCGGTCGTCTCCACCGCCGCGCGACCCGCCTCCAGCCGGGCGACCGGCACCCGGAACGGCGAGCACGAGACGTAGTCGAGCCCCACCTCGTGGAAGAAGTGCACCGACTCGGGGTCACCGCCGTGCTCGCCGCAGACGCCGAGCTTCAGCCCGGGCCGCGCCGCACGCCCCTCCTCGACGGCGATGCGCACCAGCCGGCCCACGCCCTCCCGGTCGATCGACTCGAACGGCGAGATGCCGAAGATGCCGAGCTCCAGGTACCGCCAGAAGAACGCGCCCTCCACGTCGTCGCGGGAGAAGCCCCAGGCCATCTGGGTCAGGTCGTTGGTGCCGAAGGAGAAGAACTGCGCCGCCTCGGCGATCTGGCCGGCGGTCAGCGCCGCCCGGGGCACCTCGATCATCGTGCCGATCAGCACCTCGACGCCGCTGTCCCCGACCACCTCGGCGATGATCTTCTCGGCCTCGGCGCGTACCGTCTCCAGCTCCTGCACCGCGCCGACCAGCGGGACCATGATCTCCGGCTTGGCCACCGCGCCGGCGCGGGTGACGGTGACCGCGGCCTCCGCGATCGCCCGGACCTGCATGGCGAAGAGACCGGGGATGACCAGGCCGAGGCGGACGCCGCGCAGGCCCAGCATCGGGTTCTCCTCGTGCATCCGCCGTACGGCCGCGAGCAGCGCCTCCTCCTTCGCCACGTCCTCGCCGCGCTCCTGGGCAACGGCGACGTTCACCGCGAGCTGCTCCAGCGGAGGCAGGAACTCGTGCAGCGGCGGGTCGATGAGCCGGACGGTGACCGGCAGGCCGTCCATCTCGCGGAAGATCTCCTCGAAGTCGGCCCGCTGCAACGGCAGCAGCGCGGCCAGCGCCGAGTCCCGCTCGTCATCGGTGCGGGCCAGGATCAGCTTCTCGACCAGCTCCCGCCGGTCCCCGAGGAACATGTGCTCGGTGCGGCAGAGCCCGATGCCCTCGCCGCCGAAGCGCCGCGCCCGCGCGGCGTCCGCGCCGGTGTCGGCGTTCGTCCGGACCGCGAGCCGCCGCTTGGCGTCCGCGTGCGTCATGATCCGGTGTACGGCCTTGACCAGCGCGTCGTCGGTCTGCTCCGGGTCCAGCTCGCCCTCGAAGTACTGCACCACCTCGGACGGCATGACCGGCACCTCGCCGAGGTAGACCTTGCCGGTGGTGCCGTCGATCGACACGACGTCGCCCTCGCGGACGGTCTGCCCGGCGACGGTGAACTTCCGCCCCGGGATGTCGATGTCCAGCTCGTCGGCGCCGGAGACGCAGGTCTTGCCCATGCCGCGGGCGACCACCGCGGCGTGGCTGGTCTTGCCGCCGCGGGAGGTGAGGATGCCCTGCGCGGCGATCATGCCGTTGAGGTCGTCCGGGTTGGTCTCCCGGCGGACCAGGATCACCTGCTCGCCCTCGCCGGCCAGCTCCACGGCCCGGGCGGAGGTGAAGACCACCTTGCCGACGGCGGCGCCCGGGGAGGCGCCGATGCCCTTGGCGACGGGCTGGAACTCGTGGTCGAGCTTGAAGCGGGGGAACATCAGCTGCGCGAGCTGGGCACCGTTGACCCGGTGCAGCGCCTCGTCCAGGTCGATGAGGCCCTCGTCGACGAGCTGCCCGGCGATGACGAACGCGGCCGCGGCGGTGCGCTTGCCGACGCGCGTCTGGAGCATCCACAGCTTGCCGCGCTCGATGGTGAACTCGATGTCGCAGAGGTCCTTGTAGTGCCCCTCGAGGCGGGCCATGTAGTCGAGCAGCTCGTCGTACGACTTCTTGTCGATCCGCTCCAGCTCCTGCAGCGGCACGGTGTTGCGGATGCCGGCGACCACGTCCTCGCCCTGCGCGTTCGCGAGGTAGTCGCCGTAGATGCCCTGCGCACCGCTGGCCGGGTCGCGGGTGAAGGCGACACCGGTGCCGGAGTCCGCTCCGAGGTTGCCGAAGACCATCGCGACCACGTTCACGGCGGTGCCGAGGTCGGCGGGGATGCGCTCCTGGCGGCGGTAGATCACCGCCCGCTCGGCGTTCCACGACTCGAAGACCGCCTTGATCGCGAGGTCGAGCTGCTCGCGCGGGTCCTGCGGGAACTCCCGGCCGGTGTGCTTGCTGAAGATCTTCTTGTACGCGTCGACCAGGCCGCGCAGGTCGTCGGCGTCCAGGTCGAGGTCGTTGGTGGTGCCCTTGGCGCGCTTGGCGTCGTCGAGGGCGTGCTCGAACTCCTCGCCCGGCACGTCGCAGACGGTCTTGCCGAACATCTGGATCAGGCGGCGGTACGAGTCCCAGGCGAAGCGGTCGTTGCCGCCGGCCTGGGCGGACAGGCCCACGACGCTGCGGTCGTTGAGGCCGACGTTGAGGACGGTCTCCATCATGCCGGGCATCGAGAACTTGGCGCCGGAGCGTACCGAGACCAGCAGCGGGTCCTCCGGGTCGCCGAGCTTCCGGCCCATCGCCGCCTCCAGCGCCCCGACGCGGGCGCTGATCTGGTCGGCCAGCCCGGCGGGCTCCTCACCGGTGGCGAGGTACGCCTTGCACGCCTCGGTGGTGATCGTGAAGCCCGGCGGCACGGGCAGGCCGAGGTTGGTCATCTCGGCAAGGTTGGCGCCCTTGCCCCCGAGCAGGTCCTTCTGATCCTTGTTGCCCTCGGCGAAGTCGTAGACGTACTTGTGATCGACCGTCTCTTGCGCTGCCACCAGAGCCTCCCACGCGCGCCGGAATTGACACTTAACGAAGGTTCAGCTGCCACATACCCCGGAGCCGGCCACCGGTAATCCCGGGGCACATGCCGATCGGTGGGCGAAGGTTAAGCGAACATCGAGTGGCCTGGGACCGTTCGGTGACAATAGGCACAGCTATCACGACCATCCGCGTTCGTGACGTTCTTTGGGACCGCTTCCACGCGCACTATCACGCATTCGCCGGCTCCCTCGTACTCTTGACGGCACCGCATGTCGGTGAAGGTCACCTTTGCCATAACAGCCGCGAATACACCCCTCGGAGCCGTCGTCGTGTCATCCGCCCCCACCGCCGCCCCGGACCCGCTGGACGCCGGGACCGCGCCGCACCGCGCCGACGAGCCCGCCCGCCACGCCGACCCCGCGCCGCCCGTCCTGGCCGACCGGGCGCCGGCGGCGCCGGAGCTGGCCCGGGCGGCCGCACAGGCAGCCGGGGACCTGCTGGCCCCGCCGTCGCCGGTCCGGCTGGGCGACGTCGTGCCGGCCCCCGAGCAGGTGACGCCCGACCCGGCGGCGGACTTCACCCTCCTCCCCGAGGCGGCGATCCGGGTCAGCACCGACGCCGGCGCCCTGGCCGTCGGCGAGCAACTGGCCGCGCTGCTGCGGCCCGCCACGGGCTACCCGCTGCCGGTCACCGACGCGGCCCGCCCGGAACCGGCCGGCGGCATCGCGTTGGTGCTCGACGACGACCCCGGCCTCGGCCCCGAGGGCTACCGTCTGGACGTGACACCGGCCGGCGTCCGGATCGGCGCCACCACCCCGGCCGGGCTGCTGCACGGCGTGCAGACCCTCCGGCAGCTCTTCCCGGCGGCGATCGAGAACCCGACGCCGGTGGCGGAACGCTGGGCGCTGCCCGGCGGGTCGATCACCGACCGGCCCCGGTTCGCGTACCGGGGCGCGATGCTCGACGTCGCCCGGCACTTCTTCGGCGTGGACGCCGTGCTGCGGGTGATCGACCACCTGGCCCGGTACAAGCTCAACCACCTGCACCTGCACCTCACCGACGACCAGGGCTGGCGGATCGCGGTCGACTCCTGGCCCCGGCTGGCGACGGTCGGCGGGGCGACGGCGGTCGGCGACGCCCCCGGCGGGTGGTACACGAAGGCCGACTACCGGCGCATCGTCGCGTACGCGGCGCAACGGCACATCACCGTCGTCCCGGAGATCGACCTGCCGGGGCACACCAACGCCGCACTGACCGCGTACCCGGAACTCGCCCCCGACGGGGTCGCGCCGCCGCCGTACACCGGCACCGAGGTCGGCTTCAGCTACGTCGACCCGGCCAACGAGCGGACGTACGACTTCGTCGCCGACGTCCTCGGCGAGGTCGCGGCCCTCACCCCCGGCCCGCTCCTGCACGTGGGCGGGGACGAGGCCTTCAAGGTCAAGGGGACGGCGTACACCGGGTTCGTCGAGCGCGCGCAGCGCATCGTGGCGGGCCTCGGCAAGACCGTGGTGGGCTGGCACCAGCTCGCCCCGGCGGCCCACGCCGACGGCCGGGTCCTCCAGTGGTGGGGCACCGACGGCGCGGACCCGGTGACCGCCGACGCCGTACGCCGCGGCGCCCGGCTGATCCTCTCCCCCGGGAACCACGTGTACCTGGACATGAAGTACGCCCCGGACACCCCGATCGGGCACGACTGGGCGGGCCTGATCGACGTGCGGCGGGCGTACGACTGGGATCCGGGGACACACGTGGCCGACGTGCCGGCGGAGGCGGTGCTCGGCGTCGAGGCCCCGCTCTGGACCGAGTCGGTCACCTCGCTGGCGGAGATCGAGTTCATGCTCCTGCCCCGGCTGCCCGCCGTGGCCGAGCTGGGCTGGTCACCGCGCGCCACGCACGACTGGACGGCGTTCCGCGAGCGGCTCGCCGGGCAGGGCCGGCGGTGGACGGCGGCGGGGATCACCTTCCACCGGGCCCCGGAGGTCCCCTGGCCCGCGGACGAACCCGCCACCGCACACATCCCGGCGCAGGTCGGTACGCCCACCACAACCGCCTGAGCCGAGACGGATCTGTGCGCCGCCGCCCGACACCGGACGTCGGCCATGTCTCCGCCGTGCCCGACTGACCGGTTTCGGCGGCCACGTCCGGTGGCCGGGGCCACCCGGGGGACGGAATCGGCGGGCCGGCCGGGTCGTTGTACATACCGTGACCAGGGCCCCCGCGCCCTACCGGTCCCGCACCGCCGGCCGGAATGGCCCGCGACCGTGGACGGCTACATCTTCGGACGCCCGAGCGCAGCCGGGCGTACGGCCCGGGTGACACCGGGCTCCGTGAGAACGCCGGCGACGTGCATCCCCTTGCCCGCCGCGCGTCACCCCCGAGCGAAAGGCTTCGATCATCATGCGTACCGATTTCCTGCGTACCCGGAAGGCCGTCCTGGCCGCCGCCGGTCTCGCGGTGACCGGTGGCGTGATCACCGGCGTGATCCCCACCGCGTACGCCGACGACAAGCCGGCCGCCAGCCAGGCCGAGCGCACGGGCGACTTCATGGGCGAGCTCAAGGGCGACCGCGAGCTGGCCGTGGACTACCAGGCTCAGCCGAACTTCTACTACTGCGGCCCGGCCGCGACCCGGAACGCCCTGTCCGTTCAGGGCAAGGCGGTCGACGTCGACGCCATGGCCGAGCGGATGGGCACCACCGAGGCCGGCACCGACTCCATCCACGACATCACCCCGGTGCTGAACAAGGAGACCGGCAAGGACGTCTACCGCAGCGTCGAGATCTCCGACCGCAAGGCCGACGAGAAGCAGACCCACAAGCTGCGCAAGGACGTCAAGCGCACCGTCGACGAGGGCCGTGCCGTGGTGGCGAACATCGCCGGCACCGCGACCGACACCGAGGGCGGTATGCACTCCTTCGAGGGCGGCCACTACATCAGCGTGGTGGGCTACCGCGACGGGGCCAAGCAGGTGAAGATCGCCGACTCGGCCAACCCGGACACCGCCTCGTACTGGATGAGCACCGAGGCGCTCGCGGACTGGATCGCCACCCGCGGCTACAGCACCTCCTGACACACCGGCGAAGGGCCGGCCCCCACCGGGGCCGGCCCTTCGTCGTCCCTACGAAGACGTGCACGAGCCAGGCGACAGTGTCGGGGAAGTTGCTGCCTCGGCGCCGGATGGAGGGGACAACGTCCCCGAAGTCAGGCACCGTCCGAGGCGGGCGAACCGGGGTCAGCCGCCGGAGTCGTCCAGCTCGGCGCCCTCGGGGACGGTGTCGTCGTCGCGGCTGGCCAGCCAGCCGTCGGGGAGGAAGACCTTGCCCGGCGAGTTGGTGCGGCCACGCGGCTGGCCGAGCGTCTCCACCGGGAACGGCACGGCCGGGTCGAGTTTGCCGAGCAGGTCGTCGAGCTGGGCCAGGCTCTCGATCATGGCGAGGGACCGGCGCAGCTCGCTGCCGACCGGGAACCCCTTCAGGTACCAGGCGACGTGCTTGCGGAAGTCCGTGCAGCCGTCCCGCTCGCCGCGCGCCGCGTTGCGGGCGCCGACGGTGAACTGCTCGACCAGCAGCTCGGCGTGCCGCCGCATCGTCGCCGCGACCTCGCCCAGCGTCGGCAGCCGCCGCTCCGGTGAGCCGTTGAACGCGGCCTCAAGGTCGGCGAAGAGCCATGGGCGGCCGAGGCAACCGCGGCCCACGACGACCCCGTCGACGCCGGTGTGCGCCACCATCCGCAGCGCGTCGTCGGCCTCCCAGATGTCGCCGTTGCCGAGCACCGGCACGTCGAGGGCCGCCTTCAGCGTGGCGATCGCGTCCCAGTCGGCGGTGCCCGAGTAGCGCTGCGCCGCCGTACGCCCGTGCAGCGCCACCGCCGCGACACCGGCGTCCTGGGCGGCGAGGCCGGCCTCGACGTACGTCAGGTGGTCGTCGTCGATGCCCTTGCGCATCTTGACCGTGACCGGCACCCCGGCGGGCGACGCGGCGTCCACCGCGGCCTTGACGAGGCGGGCGAAGAGCCGGCGCCGCCACGGCAGCGCGGAGCCGCCGCCCTTGCGGGTGACCTTGGGGACCGGGCAGCCGAAGTTGAGGTCGATGTGGTCGGCGAGATCCTTCTCGACGACGATCCGCACGGCGGCGGCGGTGATCTCCGGGTCGGTGCCGTAGAGCTGGAGGCTGCGGGGCGACTCGTCCTCCCCGAAGGCGATCATGCGCAGCGTCTTCGGGTTGCGCTCGACCAACGCCACGGTCGTGATCATTTCGCACACGTAGATGCCGCCACCCTGCTCACGGCAGAGCTGGCGGAACCCGACGTTGGTGATGCCGGCCATCGGCGCCAGCACCACCGGCGGCCACGCCTGGTGCCGCCCGATCGTCAACGGGCGCAGCACGGGAGCGGTCGTCGTGGTCACCGCACAAGTGTAAGGAAGGGCCCCTTCTTAACGTCTTCGGTAGAGCTGGGGCCCCTTCTTAACACGACGCATATCACAACCGGCGCGCCGCCGGCAGTTGTCCACAGGACCGCCGGCTGTCCACAGATCCGGTCGCACGTGCAGAAAGAGGACAGCCGGCAACGCATCCTGCGATGCATGCGTGAACACCCACCCGAACTCGTCGACCTGGCCGAGCGCCAACAGCAGATCGTCACGCGCACTCAGCTCCTGGCCGCCGGGTTCGACGACATGTATCTGTACCGGCAGACCCGGCGCGGCCTGTGGCAGCGAGTGCTGCCGGCGACGTACGCGCTGGTGACCGGCACCCTGACTGAGGAGCAGCGACGGATCTCCGCAGCGCTCTACGCCGGTCCGGATGCGCAGCTCACCGGCTTGGCGGCCCTGATGTGGTACGGCTTCCGGTACAGCCCTCGTTCAACTGACGTACACCTGATCCTGCCTCACCACATGCGGCGCCGATCGGCTGGCCACGCCGTGATAGCGCGTGCCTTGCAGCTGGATCACCGGGCCCGGCGGACGGCCCTCTACCCGGTCTGCTCACCGGCCCGGGCGGTCGTGGACGCCGCCCGGGACCTGCGTCAGCTGCGGCCGGTACGAGCGACCGTGGCCGAGGCCGTTCAGCGGGGATTCACCGACCTCGTGAGCCTGGACGAGGAAATCCGCCGGGCCCGGCGCAGCCGGACCGCGCTGATCCGCAAGGCCTTCGCTGAGATCGCGGACGGCACCCGCTCGGCTCCGGAAACAGAGCTGCGCGAGTGCCTGGCCGGGAGCCGACTGCTGCCGGAGGTGCTGTGGAACCCAACGCTGTGGGCGGCCAACGGCGCGCGACTGCCGACTCCGGACGGGTACCTTCGGGACGTCGCGGTGGCGTTGGAGGTCGATTCTCGGGAGTACCACATCAGTCCCGAGGACTGGGCGCGGACGTTGGACCGACACAACCAGCTGAGCCGGCAGGGCGTGCTCGTTCTGCACTTCACCCCCGCGCAGATTCGGCGCGAGCCGGGACGGGTACGCCGCACGGTCGAGGACGCGTGCGCGGCGCGTCATGGGCTGGGCACCGCTACCGGGATCCGAGCCGAGCCGGCGGTGGGTGGGTGTTAAGAAGGGGCCCCTTCTCTACGCCAGGCGTTAAGAAGGGGCCCTTCCTTGAGCAGCTCAGCAGCCGGGGAGGCGCTCGATGAGGTAGCGCTCGACCTGGTCCAGGGAGACCCGCTCCTGGGCCATGGTGTCCCGGTTCCGCACGGTCACGGCGTTGTCGTCCAGCGTGTCGAAGTCGACCGTCACGCAGAACGGGGTGCCGATCTCGTCCTGGCGGCGGTAGCGGCGGCCGATGGCCTGCGAGTCGTCGAACTCCACGACCCAGCGCTTGCGCAGCTGCGCCGCGAGGTCCTTCGCCTTGGGCGACAGCGCCTCGTTGCGGGACAGCGGCAGGACCGCCACCTTGACCGGGGCCAGGCGCGGGTCGAAGCGCATCACGGTGCGCTTGTCGACGCCGCCCTTGGTGTTGGGCGCCTCGTCCTCGTCGTACGCCTCCAGCAGGAACGCCAGCACCGCGCGGGTGAGGCCGGCGGCCGGCTCGATGACGTACGGGATCCAGCGCTCCTGCTTCGTCTGGTCGAAGTAGGACAGGTCGACGCCGGAGTGCTTGCTGTGCGTGGACAGGTCGAAGTCGGTGCGGTTGGCGATGCCCTCGAGCTCGGCGAACTCCGTGCCACCGAACTGGAACCGGTACTCGATGTCCACCGTGCGCTTCGAGTAGTGGGAGAGCTTCTCCTTCGGGTGCTCGTAGAAGCGCAGGTTGGTCTCGGACAGGCCGAGGTCGATGTACCAGTTCCAGCGCTCCTGGAGCCAGTACTCGTGCCACCCCTCGTCGGTGCCCGGCTCGACGAAGAACTCCATCTCCATCTGCTCGAACTCCCGCGTACGGAAGATGAAGTTGCCCGGCGTGATCTCGTTGCGGAACGACTTGCCGGTCTGGGCGATGCCGAACGGCGGCTTCTTGCGGGCCACCGTCTCGACGTTCCGGTAGTTGACGAAGATGCCCTGCGCGGTCTCCGGGCGCAGGTAGTGCAGGCCCTCGTCGCTCTCCACCGGACCGAGGTAGGTCTTCATCAGGCCGTTGAACATCCTCGGCTCGGTGAAGGTGCCCTTGTTGCCGCAGTTGGGGCAGTTGATCTCGGCCAGCGAGGTCGGCGGGCGGCCGTGCTTCGCCTCGTACGCCTCCTCCAGGTGGTCGGCCCGGAAGCGCTTGTGGCAGAACTGGCACTCGGTCAGCGGGTCGACGAACGCTTCCAGGTGGCCGGAGGCGGCCCAGACGTCCCGGGCCAGGATCACCGCGGAGTCGAGGCCCACGACGTCGTCCCGCTGCTGGACCATGGTCTTCCACCACTGCCGGCGGACGTTCTCCTTCAGCTCCACGCCGAGCGGACCGTAGTCCCACGCCGAGCGGGTGCCCCCGTAGATCTCACTGGAGGGGAAGACGAAGCCTCGGCGCTTGGCGAGGCTGACAACGGCGTCGATACGGTCGGCTGGCATGTTTCCTCCTACGCCGGCTGGAGGTCGGCGGGGACACGGTGGGATGCAACGGTTCAGTTCGGGACAACGGTACGACCAGGGACGTCCCGAGCCCAGCAGAATACCGGGGGCGGGTCAGCTGACCCCGCACACCTCCAGCTCGCCGGTCTGCCGGTCCTGTTCGAGGGTCACCTGCTGGCGGTCGCGGTCGC
Organism: Micromonospora thermarum; assembly: GCF_012034245.1. Taxonomy (GTDB): domain Bacteria; phylum Actinomycetota; class Actinomycetes; order Mycobacteriales; family Micromonosporaceae; genus Micromonospora; species Micromonospora thermarum. The sequence continues at coordinate 76,534 of NZ_JAATEO010000027.1, forward strand.
CGCCGGTGAAGGTCACGTCGACGGGCACGGTCAGCGTGTTCGGGTCGACGTCGCCGACGCGGAAGGACGCGACCTGCGGCTCGTCGGCCACGCGCCGCTCGAACTCCCGCCGCGACTCCCGCCGCTGGGCCGCGTCGCACAACTGGTCGTAGGCGGCGCCGTACTTCCGCTCGACGAGCGCCTGGTAGTAGTCGGTGGAGACCGCGCGCCCCTGCTCGTCGATCGCCTGCACCCCGGTCACCGCGAGCCCGATCACGGCCGCGCCCCCGCCGCCGCAGCACAGCAGCAGGGCGAGCGCGCCGGCACCGAGCCCCAGCCAGAGCCGGGTGTTCCGCCCCTCGGTGGGGGGTGCGGCGAACGGCGGCGCGACACCGGGACCGGCCGGCGGGGTGGGGACCTCCGGGTGCGCCGGCGGGCCGGGCACAGCCGGCGGGTGCGCGCTGCCCTCCTGCCCGGGCACCGAGGGGTACGGCGAGGAGGCAGCCGGTCCGGGAGCGGTCATGAGATCAATGTAGTGCTTGCGGGCTCACCGGTAAGGACCGGCGGACCGATCACTCGCCGCCACCACCACCTCGCCGCCGGGCGCGGCGCTGGCCAGCGCCTCGTACGCGGACGGCTCGTCCACCGATTCGGTGAGCAGCGGGATCGCGGTGACCTTGACGTCGAAGTCGCCGAGCGCGCGCCGGTAGGTGCCGACCGACTCCCACTCGGTGAGCAGGCACCAGTGCCGCGGGTCGTCGAGGGCGCGGACCAACTGGCCGCGCAGGTACCCGGGGCGGGCGGCGAGCGCGGCGAGGGCGGCGTGCGCCCGGGCGGTGAAGTCGTCGGCGACATCGACCTCGACCACGAACCGGTTGGTCACCAGCACCGGGTTCCTCCTCGTAGAGTCTGTGGGATGCAGCGTACGCAGAGCGGGTTGGCGGCCCGGTTGGCCCGGGCGAACCCGACGACGGTGTTCCTGATCACGCTGGTGCTGGTGCTGGTCGCGTTCTTCACCCCGGGCGTGGTCGGCGGGCTGTTCACGCTGGCGCTCGCGGCGGGCGTCGCCGCGCTGCTGGTCACCACGTGGGCGGTGCAGACGCCGCCGACCCGGGTGATCCGGCTGCTGGTGCTGACGCTGCTGGTGACGGCGGGCCTGGTGAAGCTGCTCTGACATGCACTCATGCGTTTTTGACAATCATTATCGTTCTCGCGGACAGTTGACTTCATGAACATCCGCTCCGCTCCGCGTACCCTCGCCGCCACCGCGACCGCCCTCCTCGCTCTCGGCGGCGTGGCCGCCTGCGCCGACGACCAGGCCGGCGTCAACCCGCAGCGGGTCGACGTGGTGGCCGCGTTCTACCCGTTGCAGTTCCTGGCCGAGCGGGTCGGCGGCGACGCCGTCACGGTGAGCAACCTGGTGAAGCCGGGCGCCGAACCGCACGACGCCGAGCTGAACCCGGGCCAGGTCGGCGAGGTCGCGCAGGCGGAACTGGTCGTCTACCTCAAGGGCTTCCAGCCCGCCGTCGACGAGGCCGTCGAGCAGAACGCCGGCGACAAGGCCTTCGACGTCGCCACGGTGCAGCCGCTGCTCGACGCCGCCTCCGCTGACCACGAGCACGAGGGCGAGGGCGAGGGCGAGGGTGAGGGCGAGGCGGCAGGGCACGCCGAGGAGGAGACCGGCGGCAAGGACCCGCACCTCTGGCTCGACCCGACCCGCCTGGCCACCGTCGGCGACCAGCTCGCCGAGCGGCTCGGCACGGCCGACCCGGACCGTGCGGGCGACTACACCGCGCGGGCGAAGGCCCTCCGCACCGAGCTGGAGAAGCTCGACGCGGAGTTCACCGCCGGTCTGAAGACCTGCCAGCGACGCGAGATCGTGGTCAGCCACACCGCCTTCGGCTACCTGACCGAGCGCTACCAGCTGGAGCAGATCGGCGTCAGCGGGCTGAGCCCGGAGGACGAGCCGTCGCCGCAGCGCCTCGCCGAGGTCGCCGAGGAGGCCCGGGAGCACAAGGCCACCACGATCTTCTTCGAGACGCTGGTCAGCCCGAAGGTCGCCGAGACCATCGCCGGCGAGGTGGGCGCGAAGACCGCGGTGCTGGATCCGCTGGAGGGGCTGTCCGGCGACAACGGCGGCGACTACCTTTCGGTGATGCGCGCCAACCTGGCGACCCTGCGGACGGCGTTGAGCTGCTCGTGACGTCCCCTGTCATCACCGTCACGCACGGGGTGGTCGGCTACGACGGCCGCCCCGTGCTGCGCGACGTCTCCCTGACCGTGACCGCCGGCGAGGTGGTCGCGGTGCTCGGCGCCAACGGCTCCGGCAAGTCCACCCTCATCCGCGCCGTGCTCGGGCTGGTCCCGCTCGTCTCGGGATCCGTCACCCTGTTCGACCACCCGTTGCGGCGCTTCCGGCAGTGGCACCGCATCGGATACGTCCCCCAGCGCCTCGGCGCCGGCAGTGGCGTACCGGCCACCGTCCGCGAGGTGGTGGCCTCGGGCCGGCTGGCCCGCCGGGGCGTCCTGCGCCCGCCGGGACGCGCCGACCGGGACGCCGTCGACGCGGCACTGGCGTCCGTCGGTCTCGCCGACCGGGCCGGTGACCCGGTGGCCACCCTCTCCGGCGGCCAGCAGCAGCGCACCCTGATCGCCCGCGCACTGGCCGGCCAACCGGAGCTGCTGGTCCTCGACGAGCCGACCGCCGGAGTGGACGCGGCGAGCCAGGAGGCGTTCGCCGGCGCACTCAAGGACTTCGTGGCCGGCGGCGGCACCGTGCTGCTGGTCGCGCACGAGCTGGGGCCGCTGCGGCCGCTGATCTCCCGGGCGGTCGTCGTCCACGCCGGCGGGATCGCCCACGACGGCGCCGTCCCCGAGCCGGCCGGTCACCACGCCGACCCCGACCACGACCACGTGCACCCGCACGGTCCCGACGAGCCCGCCGGGCTCTGGAGCAGCTGAGCATGGAACTCTTCCAGTACCCGTACATGCAGCGCGCCCTCATCGGCGCGCTGGTCATCGGCCTGGCCGCCCCGGCGCTCGGCATCTACCTGGTGCAGCGGCGGCTGGCGCTGATCGGCGACGGGGTGGGGCACGTGGCGCTGACAGGTGTCGGCGCCGGGCTGCTGCTCAACCACTCCCCGGTGCTGGTGGCGGTGATCGTGGCGAGTCTCGGCGCGATCACCATCGAGCTGGTCCGGGCACGCGGACGCACCTCCGGGGACCTGGCGCTCGCGCTGCTCTTCTACGGCGGCATCGCCGGCGGCGTGATGCTCGTCGGGCTCTCCGACAACACCCGGGCGCTCAACGCGTACCTCTTCGGGTCGCTGACCACCATCTCCCCCGGTGACCTGACCACCATCACCGTGCTCGGCGCGGCGATCCTGGTCACCATGCTGGCGCTGCGCCCGGCGCTGTTCGCGGTCTGCCACGACGAGGAGTACGCCCGGGTCTCCGGCCTGCCAGTCCGTACGCTCAACCTCCTCCTCGCCGTCGCCACCGCGGTCACCGTGACGATCGCGATGCGCGCGGTCGGCGTGCTGCTGATCAGCGCGCTGATGGTGGTGCCGGTCGCCGCCGCCCAGCAGGTCACCCGGGGCTTCCGCGGCACGATGGCGGCGGCGATGGCACTCGGTCTCTTCGCCGCCGGATCGGGCGTCTACGTGGCGGCCAACGCCAACACCGCCCCCGGCGCGTCCGTGGTGCTGATGGCGATCGCGTCGTTCGCGGTGGTCGCGCTCGGCGGCACGGTCTGGCGGGCGCTGCGACGGCGGGCCGCCCCGGCCGCCGCCCCGGCCGCCGAGCCGCACGAGGTCGTGCTGCACCGGTCCTGATCAGCCATACGCGCATGGCATTGGTTACCGTTACAGCGTGAGCAGCGGGTCAGGCTACGACGCCTTCGAGGGTGCCAGCGAGCTGCTGCGCGCGCTCTCCGCGCCGATCCGGCTGGCCATCGTCAGCGAGCTCGCCGACGGCGAGCGGTGCGTGCACGAGCTGGTCGACAAGCTCGGCGCCCCGCAACCCCTGGTCTCCCAGCATCTGAGGGTGCTGCGCGGAGCGGGCGTGGTGCGCGGCTCCCGGCGTGGGCGGGAGATCGCGTACGCCCTGGTCGACGAGCACGTCGCCCACATCGTGGCGGACGCGGTGAGCCACGCCGGCGAGGGCAGCGTCACCGCCGCACCGGCCGCCCGGTCCTGATCCCGCGCCGGGCATGCCCGGGTCGCCGTACGGGGTGCTTCGGGCGTGCGGTCGTGGCACGCTGTCCGGCGTGAAGATCTACGCCGATCGCTTCCCGACCGCCGCCCGCCAGTTGCTCACCGACTTCCTCGTCGTCGCCTGGGTGTACGCGTCGGTGCGCGGCGCGCTGTGGCTGCACGACCTGGTGCAGAAGCTCGCCGTACCCGGACAGAAGCTGGAGGGGGCCGGTGGCGGCCTGGCCGACAACCTGGCCGAGGCCGGCGGCAAGGTCGGCCGGGTGCCGCTGGTCGGCGACGAGCTGACCGCGCCGTTCGAGCGGGCCGCCGGGGCCGCGCGTTCGCTCGCCGAGGCCGGCCGGGACCAGCAGGAGCTGGTCGACCAGCTCGCCCTGGCCCTGGCCGTCGCCGTGCTGGTCTTCCCGCTCGGCCTGGTGCTCGTCGGCTGGCTGCCGCTGCGGGTGCGGTGGATGCGCCGCGCCGGCGCCGCCGCGAAGCTGGCCGCCGCGCCCGCCGGCCGCGACCTGCTCGCCCTGCGGGCCCTGGCCACCCAGCCGCTCGGCCGGCTGACCCGCATCGCCCCGGACGTGGCGGAGGCGTGGCGGCGCGGCGACGACGACGCGGTCGAGGCGCTGGCCGCCCTGGAGCTGCGCGCCCTGGGCCTCCGCGGCCGCTGAGCCCCGCCGCGCCCCGGCCCCGCGCCGACCGAACGTCGACCTGGCCGGGTGCCGGCGGCGGGTGCTGCCCGAGCGTGACCCGTGTGCCCGGCGTCCGACACCGGCCGGGGGCCGTTAAGGTCGTCGGGTGTTCTACTTCCTGGTCGTGATCGCCGTGCTGCTTCTCGGCTACGCCGCGTTCCTGGTCCGGTTCGTCCGGCAGGGGCGCAGGATCCCGCCGGCGGCGTACCTCGGGCTGGCCGTGCTGAACGGCGTCATCCTGGCGGCGGTGCTGGCCTGGGCCATCGCCCGCTGACCGCCCGAAGCGGCCGGGCGGTCGGGCGGTCGGGCGGTCGGGCGGTCGGGCGGTCGGGCGGTCGGGCGGTCGGGCGGTCGGGCGGTCGGGCGATGATCGACACGACATCCTGCATATCGCGGTGTCCGGGTGACTGGGATACCGCGATATGCAGGATGTCGAGTGGATCAAGCTAGCGAGGGCGGTTCAGGGAGCCCCCTGCCGCGGCTCGCGTCACTCCGGGCGCGGGATGCGCCGGCGGGCGTCGGTGGCGGTCGACGGGCCCGGCGACCAGCGGGCGACCCAGGGCAGGTCGGCCGCCGGCGTGAGCACGCCGTCCTCCAGGGCGGCGTAGCGGCCGGCGAGGATCCGCGTGGCAGCCGCCGTGTCCACCGAGTCGGTGTTGTCCCACAGGGCCGTGAAGAGCGCGTCCACCCGGACCCGGGCCTGCCGGCAGAAGAGGTCGGCCAGCTCGACGTTCTCCGGGCGGGTTTCCCGCTCGGCCGCCGCGCGGACACAGACCGCCGACATCGCGAACAGCTCCGCGCCGATGTCCACCACCCGGCCGAGGAACGCCTGCTTGCGCTCCATCTTGCCCTGCCAGCGGGACATCGCGTAGAACGTCGACCGGGCCAGCTTGCGGGAGAACCGCTCCACCTGGCGCAGGTGGCCGGCGAGCGGGCCGAACTCGCCGTACGCCCCGGGTGCCTGCCCGCGACCGACGGCGAGCGTCGGCAGCCACTTCGCGTAGAAGACACCGGCCCGCGCGCCGGCGCGCGCCTTGCGACCGAGACCGGCGTCCGGGTCGATGATGTCGCCGGCCACGGAGAGGTGCGCGTCGACGGCCTCGCGGGCGATCAGCAGGTGCATGATCTCGGTGGAGCCCTCGAAGATGCGGTTGATCCGCAGGTCACGCAGGATCTGCTCGACAGCGGCCGGGCGTTCGCCCCGGGCGGCGAGGGACTCGGCCGTCTCGTACCCGCGCCCGCCCCGGATCTGGATCAGCTCGTCGGCGATCCGCCAGGCCATCTCGCTCGCGTAGAGCTTGACCAGCGCCGCCTCGATCCGGATGTCGTTGCGGTCGTCGTCGGCGAGCAGGCAGCACAGGTCCAGCATGGTCTCCATGCCGTACGTGGTCGCCGCGATGAAGGAGAGCTTCTGCGCGACGGCCTCGTGCTCACCGACCGGCCGGCCCCACTGGACCCGGTCGGCCGCCCACTCCCGGGCCACGTTGAGCGCCCACTTGCCGGCGCCGACGCACATCGCGGGCAGCGAGAGCCGCCCGGTGTTGAGCGTGGTCAGGGCGATCTTCAGGCCCTTGCCCTCACCGCCGATCACGTTCTCCTTGGGCACGAACACGTCGTGGAAGCGGGTGAGGCTGTTCTCCAGGCCGCGCAGCCCGAGGAACGCGTTGCGCCGCTCGACGGTGATGCCCTCGGAGTCGCCCTCGACGACGAACGCGGTGATCCCGCCCCGCCTCCCCTCGCCGGCCGGTACGCGGGCCATCACCACGAGCAGGGTGGCAACCGTGCCGTTGGTGGCCCACAGCTTGACGCCGTTGAGCTTGTACCCGCTGCCGTCCGGCGTCGGCTCGGCGGTGGTCGCCAGGCGGGCCGGGTCGCTTCCCACGTCCGGCTCGGTGAGCAGGAACGCGGAGACCTCGCCCGCGGCGAGCCGGGGCAGGAAGCGCTGCTTCTGCTCGGCGGTGCCGAACATCTTGAGCGGCTGCGGCACGCCGATGGACTGGTGCGCGGACAGCAGCGCGCCGATCGCCGGGCTGACCGAGCCGGCGAGCATCAGGGCCCGGCAGTAGTGCAGGTTGCTCAGCCCCAGACCGCCGTACGACCGGTCGATCTTCATGCCGAACGCGCCGAGCCGGGCCAGCCCCTGGAACACCTCGTCGGGGATGGCCGCGTCCCGCTCGATGGCGGCACCGTCCACCTCGGAGGCCAGGTACTCCCGGAGCCGGCCGAGGAACTCGTCGGCCCGCGCCACGTCGTCGGGCGCCGACCGCGGCCAGGGGTTGATGAGGTCGAGCCGGAACCGGCCCAGGAAGAGTTCCTTGCCGAAGCTCGGGCGGTCCCACGAGGATTCCCGCGCGGCCTCGGCGACCTGGCGGGCCTCCTTCTCGGTGACCTGGCCGGCCTCGGTGGGCAGCGGGCCGGCCGTGCCGGCGGTGGTGGGCTGCTCAGGGCCGGTGCCGTCGGGTGCGGACCGGCTGTTCTGCGTCGTGGTCACGGCTGCCTCCTCGAACCTCGGTCCGGATGCGTCGACGTGCTCGACATCTGCCACGCTACCCCCGGGTGTTACCCAGGGGTAGCGTTGGATGAAGATCGATTTACCCGGTTCGTCGCCGGTCAGCCGCCGTACGACGTGGGGCTGTCCTCATCGTCCTCCAGATCGTCCTCGCCCCAGTTGCGGCGGGCGAACGGCAGGACGGCCCAGAAGGTCAGGAACCAGATCGCCGTGACCGCGCTGAGCCCGAAGGCGATCGTCCGGTCGAGCACGAAGTCGGTGATCAGCAGGACCGCGCTGACCATCGAGACCAGCATGAACGCGAGGCCGCCGCTCGCCATCCGGTGCGCGAAGCGGACCAGCTCCGGCTTGCGCCCCTGCCGGAACAGCGCCCGGTGGAAGGCCACCGGAGAGATGATCAGGGCGGTGGCACCGGCCGCGGACAGCAACGCGACGATGTAGACGTCCTTCTGGAAGGCGGTCGTCCGCTCGAACCCGGCGCTGAACGGCAGGGTGAGCAGGAAGGCGAAGAGGATCTGCACACCCGTCTGCGCGACCCGCAACTCCTGCAACAGGTCGGCGAAGTTGCGCTGCCAGCGCTGCTTCTCGGTCTCCTTCGACACGCGCTACCTCCGGTGCGAACGTACTGCCGGCGGAGCCCTCCGCCGGCAGGAACGCTGATGCCCCACCGCGCGTTCGGCGAAACCGGCTCACGAACCGGCGTGCCGCCCCGCCGCTCAGGCGCCGCGGCGGATGCGACCGGCGTAGCGGGCCTCCAGGGCGTCGTTGTGCGCGTCGCCACCGGCGATGTTCGCCGACAGGTAGACCGGGGGCCGCTCCCCCGCGGCGAGCAGCCGGGCCACCACCTCGACCGTGATCTGCTGGGCCAGCAACGCCGCCGTGATCGACGAGATCGCGCCGATCGCGCCGCCCCCGGGCAGCGGCAGGGTGGCGTCGCCGTACGGGGCGCCGTTGTCGAGCACCACGTCGGCGAAGTCGGCGAGCCTGCGCCCCGACGGGTGGCGCGACTCCATCCGGCCGGAGTGCTCGGCCGAGGTGATCGCGATCAGCCCGTGCCCCTTGTCGCGCACCAGCGCGGCGAACTCCACCATCGCCCCGTTCACACCTGAGTTGGAGGCGAGCACGAAGACGTCCGGCGGCCGGATCGGCGCGAGGTCGTACAGGCGGTGCGCCACCGACGGGTCGCGCTCCAGGCGTGGCCCGAGCACGTCCGGCGACGCGCCGCCGACCAGCACGAGGTCGCGCAGGGCGATCCGGTTGGTGGGCACCAGCCCACCGGCCCGCCCGGCGATCTCCATCGCGAGGGCCTCCGAGTGGCCGGTACCGAACGCGTGCACCACGCCGTCCGCCCGCAGGGCCTCGGCGATCAGGTCGGCGGCCCGGCCCACGGCCTCCCGCTGGCTCGCCGCCACCCGGTGCATCGTCGCGGTGACCACCGCCAGGTAGTCCTCGGCGGTCGGCGCCACGTCCCCTGCGTCCAATTCGGTCCCCCTCATCAGGAGACTGTCGGGAAACCCCCGATGTTTCCGGACAGTCT
>NZ_JAATEO010000028.1 GCF_012034245.1 Micromonospora thermarum
CCGGACCCTTTTCCACGTCACCCCTGCGGTTGAAGCCGCGGGAATCGGCGTCAGCCCCTGCCGGGTCGCACGGTCGAGGGCGGGACGCGGTGTGCGTACTCCCTGAAGAAGCCCCGCCGGCGACGATGCCGGCGGGGCCGTGTGGAGCCTTCCTGGGACGGCTCAGTTGCGGGTCTGCATGGCCTCGCGCATGTCGCGCAGGAGGGTGCCGGCCTGGTCGACGGAGCGGTCCGGGAACATCGCCATGACGACGCTGCCGTGGTCGGCCCAGCCGCAGACGGCGAAGTCGCCGCCCTCGCCGCTGGTGGTGCCGCACTTCAACACCCCGCCGAACCGGCCCGCGGGCAGTTCGCGCAGGCCGGTGACCGCCCCGGTCTCGTCGGTCATCAGGCCGAAGAGACTGTCGAGGTCGCGCTCGGGCTGCCACAGCAGGGTGGTGCCGCCGAAGATGAGGACCGACCGGCGTTCGTCGGCGGGATCGCGGTAGACGGTGCCGAAGCTGCGGTCCAGCTCGATGTCGGCGGCGAACCCGCTGCGCAGGTAGTCCGCGGTGCTGCGGGCCCGCTCACTGTCGTCCCGGGTCAGCCCGGCCACCCGGTCCGGGCTGGTGAAGTCGGCGTCCTTCTGCTGCACGATCCGCCAGCCGGCGGTGCCGAGGGCTCCGACGCCGGCGAGCCCGACGGCCGCCGCGAGCAGCCACGCCACCCGCCGCCGCCGGAACCGGCCCGGCCGCCGCTCGGGAGACCCCTCGGGGGCTCCGGCACCGAGGCGGATCGGCTCGTCGGTCAGTTCGACCGGCTCGGGCGCGTCGTCGACCGGCCGCTCGGTGAGATGTGCGTCGGACATAGCCGACACCGTACGCGAAGCACCGGTGGCGCACGTCGGGTCCGTCGAAGCTCTCCGTAGACTTTCAGGGTGACCGAGAGACTGGATGCCCGACGCCCCGACGCCCCGACCCTTGCCGGCCAGTACCAGCCCGGCGAGGTAGAGCAGCGACGGTACGAGCAGTGGGTAGCCGCCGGCCACTTCCGCGCCTCGGCGGACAGCGACAAGCCCCCGTTCACGATCGTCATCCCGCCGCCCAACGTCACCGGCTCCCTGCACATGGGCCACGCCCTGGACCACACCGTGCAGGACGCGCTGGTCCGGCGTAAGCGCATGCAGGGCCACGAGGCGCTGTGGCTGCCCGGCATGGACCACGCCGGCATCGCCACCCAGAACGTGGTCGAGCGGCAGCTCGCCGCCCAGGGGCTGTCCCGGCACGACCTGGGCCGGGAGGCGTTCGTCGAGCGGGTGTGGCAGTGGAAGGCCGAGTCCGGCGGCGCGATCCTCGGCCAGATGCGGCGGCTGGGCGACTCCGTCGACTGGGACCGCGAGCGCTTCACCATGGACGAGGGCCTGTCGCGCGCCGTCCAGACCATGTTCAAGAAGCTGTACGACGACGGCCTGATCTACCGGGCCGAGCGGATCATCAACTGGTGCCCGCGCTGCCTGACCGCCCTGTCGGACATCGAGGTGGAGCACACCGACGACGACGGTGAGCTGGTCTCGATCCGGTACAGCGACGACGTCGTGGTGGCGACCACCCGGGCGGAGACGATGCTCGGCGACACCGCGGTGGCGGTGCACCCGGACGACGACCGGTACAAGCACCTCATCGGCACCGAGGTCGAGCTGCCGCTGACCGGGCGCCGGATCCCGATCGTGGGCGATGAGCACGTCGACCCGTCGTTCGGCACCGGCATGGTGAAGGTGACGCCGGCGCACGACCCGAACGACTTCGAGATCGGCCAGCGGCACAACCTGCCCTCACTCACGATCATGGACGAGCGGGGCGTCATCACCGCCCACGGCCCGTTCCAGGGCCTGGACCGGTTCGAGGCCCGGCCCGCGATCGTGGCCGCGCTGCGGGAGCAGGGCCGGATCGTGGCCGAGAAGCGGCCGTACGTGCACGCGGTGGGCCACTGCTCGCGCTGCCGTACGACGGTGGAGCCCCGGTTGTCGTTGCAGTGGTTCGTCAACACCTCGCCGCTGGCCAAGGCGGCCGGTGACGCGGTCCGCGACGGCCGGGTGAAGATCGAGCCGGCGGAGCTGGCCAAGCGGTACTTCGCCTGGGTCGACAACATGCACGACTGGTGCATCTCCCGCCAGCTCTGGTGGGGGCACCGCATCCCGGTCTGGTACGGCCCGGACGGCGAGGTCGTGTGCGTCGGGCCGGACGATCAGCCGCCGACCGGCGAGGGCTGGCGCCAGGACGAGGACGTCCTGGACACCTGGTTCTCCAGCGGCCTGTGGCCGTTCTCCACCCTCGGCTGGCCGGAGCAGACCCCCGAGCTGGCGAAGTTCTATCCGACCAGTGTCCTCGTCACGGGGTACGACATCCTCTTCTTCTGGGTCGCCCGGATGATGATGTTCGGCCTGTACGCGATGGACGGCCGGCAGCCCTTCGACGTCATCGCCCTGCACGGCATGGTCCGCGACGAGCACGGCAAGAAGATGTCGAAGTCGTTCGGCAACGTCGTCGACCCGCTCGACTGGATCGACCGGTACGGCGCCGACGCGACCCGGTTCACCCTGGCGCGCGGCGCGAACCCGGGCGGCGACGTGCCGGTCAGCGAGGAGTGGTGCCAGGGCTCCCGCAACTTCTGCAACAAGCTGTGGAACGCCACCCGATTCGCGCTGCTCAACGGCGCCCACACCGAGGGCCCGCTGCCGGCGGCGAGCGAGCTGTCGACCGTCGACCGGTGGATCCTGTCGCGCCTCGCGCACGTCACCGCCGAGGTGGACGAGCAGTTCGAGGCGTACGAGTTCGCGAAGGTGTGCGACCTGCTCTACCACTTCGCCTGGGACGACGTGTGCGACTGGTACGTCGAGCTGAGCAAGCCGGTGCTGGCCGCCGGCGGTACCGCCGCCGACGCCACCCGGCGCGTCCTCGGGCACGTGCTCGACCAGCTGCTGCGGCTGCTGCACCCGGTGATCCCGTTCGTCACCGAGGAACTGTGGACCGCGCTGACCGGGGGCGAGACGGTCATGACCGCCTCCTGGCCGGTGGCCGACCGGGCGCTGGTCGACGACGCCGCCGAGGCGGAGATCGCCACCCTCCAGCGGGTGGTCACCGAGATCCGCCGGTTCCGCTCCGACCAGGGGCTGCGGCCGACGCAGCGGGTCGTCGCCCGGCTCGACGGGCTGGCCGGCGCCGGCATCGCCGGGCACGAGCCGCTGATCCGGTCGTTGGTCCGCCTCGACGACGCCGGCGAGGGCTTCCAGGCCAGCGCCACCCTCACCATGCCGGGCGAGGTGAGCGTCGCCCTGGACACGCGCGGCGCGATCGACGTGGCCGCCGAACGGGCCCGGCTCACCAAGGACCGTGCCGCGGCCGAGAAGGAGGCCGCGCAGGCCCGGGCGAAGCTGGGCAACCCGGCGTTCGTGGGCAAGGCCCCGGAGCCGGTGGTCCAGAAGATCCGGGACCGGCTGGCAACCGCCGAGGCCGACCTGGCCCGCATCGACGCCGCTCTGGAGGCCCTGCCCTCGTGACCGACCGCACCGATTTCGCCGCCGTCGAGGCCGAGCTCGCCGGCCGCGGGTTCACCCGCATGGTGTTCGAGCTGGACCGGATCGAGTCCCTGCTGGACCTGCTCGGCAGCCCGCAGCGGGCGTACCCGTCGATCCACCTGACCGGCACCAACGGCAAGACGTCCACGGCCCGCATGATCGACTCCCTGCTGCGGGCCTTCGGCCTGCACACCGGCCGCTACACCAGCCCGCACCTGGAGACCGTCCGGGAGCGGATCAGCCTGGACGGCGAGCCGGTCAGCGAGGAGCGGTTCACCGCCACGTACCGGGAGGTGGCACCTCTGGCCCAGCTCGTGGACGAGCGGTCGGCGGAGCCCCTGACGTACTTCGACATGACCACGGCGCTGGCGTTCGCCACGTTCGCCGACGCCCCGGTCGACGTCGCGGTGGTCGAGGTGGGGCTCGGCGGCGCCGAGGACTCGACCAACGTGCTCCAGGCCGGTGTGGCGGTGCTGACACCGATCGGGCTGGACCACACCGAGTGGCTCGGCGACACGGTCGAGGACATCGCGCTGCACAAGGCGGGCATCATCCACAAGGGCGCGACGGTCATCTCCGCCGCCCAGGAGGAGGCGGCGGCCCGGCCGATCCTCGAACGCTGCGCCGAGGTCGGCGCGACCATCGCCCGGGAGGGCTCCGAGTTCGGGGTGCTGCGCCGGTCGGTCGCCGTCGGCGGGCAGGTGCTCACCCTCCAGGGGCTGGGCGGCGTGTACGAGGAGGTGTTCGTCCCCCTGCACGGCGCCCACCAGGCGCAGAACGCGGCGGTGGCGCTCGCGGCGGTCGAGGCGTTCCTCGGCGCCGGGGCCCGCCGCCAGCTCGACGTCGAGACGGTGCGGGAGGGCTTCGCCACGGCCAGCTCGCCGGGCCGGCTGGAGCGGGTCCGCACCGCGCCGACCGTCCTGCTCGACGGCGCACACAACCCGCAGGGCATGGCGGCGACGGTCACCGCCCTGCAGGAGGAGTTCGCGTTCAGCAAGCTGGTGGCGGTGCTCGGCGTCCTCGGTGACAAGGACGCGGCCAGCCTGCTGGAGCTGCTGGAACCGGTCGTCGACCAGGTGGTGGTGACGCGCAACAGCTCGCCCAGGGCGATGCCGGCGGGGGAGTTGGCGGCGCTGGCCGCCGAGGTGTTCGGCCCGGACCGGGTCGAGGTGGCCGAGGAGATGCCGGACGCGATCGAGGCGGCGGTGGCGCTCGCCGAGGAGGACGTGCCGGGCGAGCTGGCCGGCGTCGGAGTGCTGATCACCGGTTCGGTGGTGACCGTGGCCGACGCCCGCCGGCTGCTCAAGCGATGACCGCGCCGGAGCAGCCGGGTGGGCCGTCGGCCCAGCCGGGCGCGTCCCCCGGGCAGTCGGGCGGGGCGCCGCGGCGGTCCGGCCTGCGCAACCCGGAGCGAGCGGTCCGCGGGCTCGGCGCCGGGACCCTCGTCCTGGAGGCCCTGGTACTGGTGCTGGCGATCCAGCCGATCCGGGTGGTCGGCGGCGGGCTGAGCGGCGCCGCGGTCGCCGCCGTGCTGGCCCTGGCGGTGGCGGCGGTGCTGCTGGCCGGCCTGATGCGCCGCCCGTGGGCGTGGCACGCCGGCACCGTGCTCCAGGGGCTGCTCATGCTCGCCGGGCTGCTGCACTGGTCGCTGCTGGTCCTGGGGATCGTCTTCGCGCTGGTCTGGGCGTACGCCCTGCACGTGCGGCGGGTCATCCTGGGCTGACCGGCGCGGCCGACCCCGGTGCCGGGTCTGCGCCGCCGTCCGGGCTACCTCCGGGCGCGTGCACGGCGTTCAGGCCTCGGCGCGTTCCCGCCACTGGGTCAGGGCGATGCCGTGGCCGTCCGGGTCGCGGAAAGCGGCCGCCCAGACCTCCAGCTTCGTGCCCCGGTTCACCACCCGGGGCGCGTACGTGAAGCGCACCCCCGACTCGCGCAGCCGCGCGTACGCCGTCTCGATGTCGTCCACCTCGAGGTTGACGTGCACCAGCCGGCGGCTGACGGGAGCGGCCTCGGTGACCTCACGCAGCACCAGCCGGGTCGCCCCGGAGGCGAGCACCGCGTTGCCGGAACCCCGGTCGACCTCGGTGAAACCGAGGTCCCGGTAGAAGGCGAGGGACCGCGACAGGTCGGTGACCAGCAGCGTGAGCCCCACCCCGGCGATCGGCGGATCGCCGGCGGCCTCGCCGAAGATCGCCTCGTCGAGGCCCTCCGGCGTCACCGCCTCGTCGGTGCGTGGCGGGGGCGGGTCGTCCAGCGGCAGGTCCAGCGGGTCCAGCGGATCCGCCGGCGAGGGCACCCGGAAAGCGCGGGCGGGAGGCGGCTCCGGCGCGTCGGCCGGTGGCGAGTACGGCTCCCCGGTGCGGGGCGCGTCGACCACCGGGTCGTACGGGTCGGCCGGCTGGTCGAACCTCGTCCCGCCGGGCGGGTCGAACGCCTCCTCCGCGGGGGGACGCGGGGTCGGGGTGGCCGCCCGGCGGGGCAGGTCGCTGGACGGCGGGTCGACGAGCGTGCCCTCCACCACCTTCGGCCCGCCCGGGACCTGGTGCACGACCACGGTCTCCCGCTCGGCCGGCGGCACGACGGGTTCGGCGGGCGGGCCCGCGTACGGGTCGCCGTACGGGTCGCGGAGGTCGTCCTCCGGCGTGCGGCCGGCCCACGGCGGCGCCTCCTGGCGGATCAGCACCTCCTCCACCGGTTCGGCGTCCGCGTACTCGGGGGGCAGGTCAGCGACGACGGCGGCCGTCTCGGCGTGCGTCGGCACCTCGTCCCAGAGCACCCGGACGTGCCGCTGGTCGTCGAGCGCGACACGGATCGGGAGGGTCTGGCCGGGTGCCGGCCACTTCGCGACCGGCACCCGCGGGTCGATGATCTTCTTGGACCTCGGCGGCAGGCCCGGCGCGTCGATGACGAGTTGCAGCTCGCACCGGCCGAAGGCGTACTGGGTGGGTGGCTCGGAGACGCTGTGCACGTGCCCCTCGCCGATGACCCAGGTGCGCCCCCCGGCGCGCACGGTGGCCAGTGCGATCGCCAGCACCAGCAGCGCGACGCCGAGCGCCACGATCGCCCAACTGGTCATGCCCAGGCCGAACAGGATCACGAAGGTGGCCACCGTGCCCAGCACCGCGCCGACCAGCTTGCGGACCGGCGCGATGGGCCGGTTCCCGCCATTCGCCACTGTGGACCTCCCGGGGGTCAGGGCCAGGCTAGGCCGGACCGGCCACCGGGGGAAGTCCGGCCGCCGCGCCGGCGCCGGGACCGGGTCGCTAGGCTGACCGTACCCAGCCCGACCGTCTTCCGCGCACAGGAGGAACCCAGCGTGTCCAGCAGCAGCCCGGAAGAGCGCACGCTCGTACTGATCAAGCCCGACGCGGTCCGCCGCGGGCTGGTCGGCGAGATCATCTCCCGCTTCGAGCGCAAGGGGCTGCGGATCGACGCGATGGAGACCCGGACGATGGACGGCGAGTTCGCCGACCAGCACTACGCCGAGCACGTCGACAAGCCGTTCTACCCGCCGCTGAAGGCGTTCATGACCGGCGGCCCGCTGATCGCGCTGGTCCTCTCCGGCGACCAGGTCATCGAGGTCGTCCGCGGCATGCTCGGCAGCACCGACGGCCGCAAGGCCGCCGCCGGCACCATCCGGGGTGACCTGTCGCTGTCCAACCGGGAGAACCTGGTGCACGCGTCCGACTCCGTCGACAGCGCGAAGCGCGAGATCGCCCTCTGGTTCCCCGCGCTGGGTTGATCCTTCCCCGAGCTGGCCTGACCGCTTCGACGCGAGCCGGGCGGACCACGTACACGCCGGGCTGACCGCACGGACGACGGCGCCCGGTGCGCACCCCCGCACCGGCCGCCGTCGTGTCCGCCGCTCAGACCTCGGCGGGCGGCTGTGCCTGGGTGGTGACCGCGATCCGGTTCCACACGTTGATCGTCGCGATGGCCATCACCAGGTCCGCCAGCTCCTTCTCCGACCACACCTTCGCCGCCGCGTCCCACACGTCGTCGGGGACCCCGTGCTCGCCGAGCCTGGTGACGGCGTCGGTGAGCGCCAGCGCGGTGCGCTCCCGCTCGTCGAAGAACGGCGCTTCCCGCCAGGCGGCGACGGCGAACAGACGCCGGCTCGACTCGCCCGCCGAGAGGGCGTCCCGGCTGTGCATGTCGACGCAGAACGCGCAGCCGTTCAGCATCGACGCGCGCAGCTTCACCAGCTCCAGCACGGTGTGCTCGACGTTCGCCCGGACGTACTTCTCCAGCCCCATGACCGCCCGGTACGCCTCCGGCGCCACCTCGGCCGCGTTCATCCGCTGCATGACTACCTCCCTGCCGGTGTTCCTGTCACCGACTCGACGGTCCAACCCGCCCCGTCGTGACCCCCGAAGCCCGTGACGCCGCTCACGCCGGCATCCGCACCCCGCGATCTTGCACTTTCTGCCCCGACAAACGGTCGCAACAGCGACAGAACAAGGGCCGAAAGTGCAAGATCGACGGGGGTGGGCGGGGTATCAGAGGGTGTCCAGGCTGGCGTGGCGGCGGGATTCGGCTTCGAAGAGCTTGAGGAGGGCGGCGGCCAGGACGGCGTACGCGAGGCCCACCGCCGCCTCGGCCGCGTGGGTGATCGGGAGGAGCTGGCCCGCCACCCGCATGCCGGCCGGCAGTTCGGCGGCCGGCACGTTCACGCCGGTGAGCAGGAGCAGCAGGGCCACCGACACGTTCGAGACCAGCCAGACGTCGCGGAACCGCAGGCCCACCGCGCCCAGGGTCAGCCCGAAGAAGCCGCACGACAGCGCCGCCACGGCGAGGGCCAGCAGCAGGGCCGGCAGCGCCGACACGGGTATCCGCAGGCCGAGCAGGAGCGCGGCCGCGGTCAGCGTGGTCACCGCGATGAGCAGGCCGTTGCCGGCGTACGGCAGGACCCGGCCGAGGAAGACCGCGGTGCGGCTGCGCGGGGACAGCAGCACGTGCCCGAGGGTGCCGAAGCGGCGCTCGTTCGACACCGCCATCGTGCCGCCGAAGACACACGCCAGCGACGCGGCCAGGACGGCGTTCCCGACGATGTAGAAGCGGTCGTCGGCCACGCCGAGCTGCCGGCCCAGGTACGCGAAGAAGAGCAGCTGGAACAGCGGCCCGACGAGCAGGGTGCCGATGAACATCGGCGGGGTGGTCCAGTTGAACAGCGCCCGGTAGGCGATCACACCACCGGTGCCCACCAGACGGAACAGGTCGGTCATCGTCCCCTCCTCAGGCGAGCGCCAGCGTGGCGGCGGCCCGGGCCCGCCGCTCGACGTACGTCATCATCAGCGCGCCGACCGCCAGGCAGCCGAGGCTGATCGCCAGGCAGACACCGAGCGACGGCCAGACCGGGCCGCTGCCGGTGGCGGCCTCGCGGACCGCCCGGGCTCCCCACGTGGTGGGCAGCGCCGCGGCGACCGGGCCGGTCCACCCGGCACGGTGATCGGCACGAGCATCCCGGAGACCAGCCAGATCGGGTACTCCAGCGTGTTCGTCAGCGCGTTGGCGTTACGCAGCAGCACGAACGTCGACGCGAGCAGCAGGCCGAACATGCCCAGCCCGACGATGCAGCCGGGCACCGCCACGGCGAACGCGACCGGGTCGGCGAAGTCCAGCGGGATGCCGTAGAGCAGCCGGCCCCAGAGCAGGGTGGCGGCCATCGCGTACGTGCCGGTGAGCGCGGTGGCGAGGGTGATCGGCAGGACCACCAGCGCGGGCGGTCGCGGCGCCAGCACTCCTCGGCCAGGGTCGGCGCCGGCGACGGCGGGATCGGGGTCAGGAAGTCCGGTGCCGTGCCGCCCGGGGTGACCAGCAACCGGGCCGGCGCGGCCGCCGGGACCTCGGCGAGCACCCGCCGGGCGTGCCGCGCCCAGCCGGTGTACGGCCACGGCGGCTCGCCCGGATTCCGGTGCAGCAGGTACAGGCTCGTCAGCACCTCCCAGAGCGGGCTGGTGGCGATCCGGGTGCGCGCGAGGGTGGGCTCGTCGAGCTCGATCCGGATCACGGCCCGAGCCTAGCGGGCCGTTACTCGCGGGCGATCTCCCGCGGCGGTCGGGTAGTCTTGACGGCCAAAGGCGATGACCCGGCCATCACCGGTGAGCCTCCGGAAGAAAGGGCGTCCGCGCCCGAGTAGAACCGGACGGGTCCGGCCCGTCACAGCCGGCCAACGAGCGGGCGGTCGATCCTCGGCCGCCAAGCGGGGTGGTACCGCGGGCCATGCCCGGGCACGCCGACGGCGTACCGGAAAAGGTTCGTCCTCGCAGACCACACGACGAGTGAGCTGCTGAGGAGAGCGACCCCCGATGGCCTATCCGTTGCACGACCCGACCGCGGCCGGCGTCCCCGCGAGCCCGGACCTGCCCGCCGTCGAGCGCCGGGTCCTGGAGCACTGGACGGCCGACAAGACCTTCGAGGCCTCCGTCGAGGCCCGCGAGGCCGGCCGGAACGGGGAGAACGAGTACGTCTTCTACGACGGCCCGCCGTTCGCCAACGGCCTGCCGCACTACGGCCACCTCTTCACCGGCTACGTCAAGGACGTGGTCCCGCGCTACCAGACGATGCGCGGCCGGCGGGTGGAGCGGCGCTTCGGCTGGGACTGCCACGGCCTGCCGGCCGAGGTGGTCGCCGAGAAGCAGCTCGGCATCACCAGCAAGGCGGAGATCCTCGACCTGGGCGTGGCCCGGTTCAACGAGGCCTGCCGCACGTCGGTGCTGGAGTTCACCCAGGACTGGGAGCGGTACGTCACGCGCCAGGCCCGCTGGGTCGACTTCGCCAACGACTACAAGACGCTCGACCTGGACTACATGGAGAGCGTCATGTGGGCCTTCAAGACCCTGCACGACAAGGGTCTGGTCTACGAGGGCTTCCGGGTGCTCGCGTACTGCTGGCGCTGCGAGACGCCGCTGTCGAACACCGAGACCCGGATGGACGACGTCTACCGGGACCGGCACGACCCGACGCTGTCGGTGTGGTTCGCGCTGACCCCGGACGAGAGCGCGCCGGAGCCGGTGCGCGGGCCGGTGAAGCTCGGCGTCTGGACCACCACGCCGTGGACCCTGCCGTCCAACCTGGCGCTCGCCGTCGGCCCGGACATCGAGTACGCGGTGCTGGAGCGGGACGGCGAGCGGTACGTCGTCGGCGCGGCCCGGCTCGGCGCGTACGCGAAGGAGCTGGAGGGGTACGAGCAGGTCGGCACGGTGTACGGCCGGGACCTGGTGGGCCGCCGGTACACCCCGCTGTTCGACTTCCTCGTCGAGCAGGCGGGGGAGAACGCGTACCAGGTGCTCGGCGCGGAGTTCGTCACGACCGAGGACGGCACCGGGATCGTCCACCTGGCCCCGGCGTTCGGTGAGGACGACCAGAACGTCTGCAACGCCGCCGGCATCCCGACGATCGTCACCGTGGACGACCACACCCGGTTCACCGCGCTGGTCCCGCCCTACCAGGGCGAGCAGGTCTTCGACGTCAACAAGCCGGTGATCCGGGAGCTGAAGGAGCGGGGGGTGGTGCTCAAGCAGGACACCTACACCCACGCGTACCCGCACTGCTGGCGCTGCGACACCCCGCTGGTCTACAAGGCGGTGTCGTCCTGGTTCGTGGCGGTGACCACGTTCAAGGACCGGATGGTCGAGCTGAACCAGCAGATCAACTGGACGCCCGGCCACATCAAGGACGGCTCGTTCGGCAAGTGGCTGGCCAACGCCCGCGACTGGTCGATCAGCCGGAACCGGTTCTGGGGCTCGCCGATCCCGGTGTGGAAGTCCGACGACCCGACCTACCCCCGGGTCGACGTGTACGGCTCCCTCGCCGAGATCGAGCGGGACTTCGGCGTACGCCTGACCGACCTGCACCGGCCGGCGGTGGACGACCTGGTCCGCCCCAACCCGGACGACCCGACCGGGAAGTCGATGATGCGCCGGGTGCCGGAGGTGCTGGACTGCTGGTTCGAGTCCGGCTCGATGCCGTTCGCCCAGGTGCACTACCCGTTCGAGAACGCCGAGTGGTTCGAGCACCACTACCCGGGCGACTTCATCGTCGAGTACATCGGGCAGACCCGCGGCTGGTTCTACACGATGCACGTGCTGGCCACCGCCCTGTTCGACCGGCCGGCGTTCCGCAACTGCCTGAGCCACGGCATCCTGCTCGGCTCGGACGGGCGCAAGATGTCCAAGAGCCTGCGCAACTACCCGGACGTCTACCACGTGTTCGACTCGTACGGCTCGGACGCGATGCGCTGGATGCTGATGTCCTCGCCGGTGCTGCGCGGCGGCGACATGGCGGTCACCGAGACGCTCATCCGGGACGCCGTGCGCCAGGTGCTGCTGCCGCTCTGGAACGTCTGGTACTTCTTCTCGCTCTACGCCAGCGCGGACGGCTACACCGCTCGCCGCCGGACGGACTCGACGCACCTGCTCGACCGGTACGTGCTGGCGAAGACCAACGAGCTGGTGTCGACGGTGCAGGCGCAGATGGAGGCGTACGACATCTCCGGCGCCTGCGCCACCGTCCGGTCCTACCTGGACGCCCTGACCAACTGGTACGTGCGCCGCTCCCGGGACCGGTTCTGGTCCGGCGACGCCGACGCGTTCGACACCCTGTGGACGGTCCTGGAGACGCTCTGCCGGGTGGTCGCGCCGCTCGCGCCGCTGACCGCCGAGGAGATCTGGCGCGGCCTGACCGGCGAGCGGTCGGTGCACCTGACCGACTGGCCGGACGCCGCCCAGTTCCCGGCCGACCACGAGCTCGTGTCCGCGATGGACAACGTGCGGGCGGTCGCCTCGGCGGCGCTGTCGCTGCGCAAGGCCAAGGGCCTGCGGGTACGCCTGCCGCTGTCGACGCTGACCGTGGCTTCGCCGGCCGCCGATCAGCTGCGGCCCTTCACGGACCTGGTCGCCGACGAGGTCAACGTCAAGGAGGTCGTGTTCACCGGCGAGGTGCGGGCCTACTGCCAGCAGGTGCTCACCGTCGTGCCCCGGGCGCTCGGACCGCGGGTCGGCAAGGCGGTCCAGCAGGTGATCAAGGCGGTCAAGGCGGGGGAGTGGGAGCTGGTCGACGGCGCCCCGGTCGCCGCCGGGGTCACCCTCGCCGAGGGCGAGTACGAGCTGCGCCTCGTCGCCGCCGACGCCGAGCACTCCGCGCCGCTGCCCGGCGGCGAGGGTGTGGTCGTGCTGGACACGCAGGTCACGCCCGAGCTGGCCGCCGAGGGCCTGGCCCGGGACGTGGTCCGGGTGGTGCAGCAGGCCCGCCGCGACGCCGACCTGGACGTGTCGGACCGGATCGTGGTCGCGCTCGCCGCCTCCGAGGAGGTACGGGCGGCGGTGTCCGCGTACCTCGACTTCGTGCGGCGGGAGGTGCTGGCCGAGTCGGTCGACCTCGCCGAGGGCATCGACGGCTTCACCGGCGAGGTCGGCGACGGCGAGCAGGTGACGGTGACCGTCCGCCGGGTATGAGAGGGCCCGCCACCTGTGTCGTCGCGGTGGGGGCGCGTCCGCTACCGTGACAGCGCCCCTACCGCACCCCGACCTGCCGGAGGACCAGTGCCGCTGCTCTACACCATCGGCAAGCTCACCGTGGCGCCCGCGCTGCGGTTGGCCTTCCGGCCGACCGTGGAGGGGTTGGAGCACGTGCCGGAGACCGGTGGCGCGATCTTCGCCGGTAACCACCTCTCGGTCGCCGACGAGCTGTTCCTCGGCACCGTCGTCCCCCGGCACCTCGCGTTCTGGGCGAAGTCGGAGTACTTCAAGGGCACGGGTCTGAAGGGCCGGTTCTCGAAGTTCGTCCTCACCGGCCTGGGCGCGATCCCGGTCGAGCGGGCCGGCGGTCGCGCGGCCCTGTCCGCGTTCGACGCGGCCATCCCCGCGCTCCAGGCCGGTGAGCTGGTCGTCGTCTACCCGGAGGGCACCCGGTCACCGGACGGGCGGCTGTACCGGGGGCGCACCGGCGCGGTCCGGCTGGCCGTGTCCGCCGGGGTGCCGATCATCCCGGTCGGCATGATCGGCACCGAGAAGGTCCAGCCGATCGGCGCCCGCGTGCCGCGGCCGTTCACCGGCAAGATCACCGTGCGGTTCGGCAAGCCGCTGGACTTCACCGGTCGCTCGGACGACCGGACGTCGCTGCGGGCGATGACCGACGAGGTGATGAGCGAGATCCAGAAGCTCACCGGCCAGGAGTACGTCTCCCGCTACGCGCCGCCGCGTGCGCACCCGCCCGTCGCCGGTGAGCCCGGCGCGGTCTGAACGCGGTCCGGGCCCGGCCCGTCTCACGGGGCCGTGTCGCCCCGGCGCTTCTCCTGCGCGACCACCTCGTCCACGTCGGGCAGGCGGTCGAGCTGGGCGATCGTGCGCGCCATCCGGGCGTTTGCCGGGATGCGGTCGCGGTTGCGGGCCAGGAAGGCCCAGCAGCCGGCGGTGTACGGGCAGGCCCGCTCACCGAGGCGCGCCTTCGGGTCGTACCGGCAGCCGCCGCAGTAGTCGCTCATCCGGTTGAGGTACGCGCCACCGGAGACGTACGGCTTGGTGCTCATCCGGCCGAGGTCGGCGTACTGGCTCATGCCGACCACGTTGACCGTCATCACCCACACGTACCCGTCGACGAAGCTGCGGTGGAAGAAGTCGACCATCTCCGCCGGCCGCCAGCCGCGGTGCAGCGCGTAGTTGCCGAGCACCATCAGCCGCGGGATGTGGTGCACCCAGCCGTGGTCGCGCAGGTCGGCGAGGACGTCCGACAGGCAGTGCGCCCGCACCGCGTCGGCGTCCAGGTCGCGGAACCAGGCCGGCACCGAGCGGCGGGCGGACAGCTCGTTGCTGGCCTGGTAGCCGGGCTCGAAGTACCAGTACAGGTTCCAGATGAAGTCCCGCCAGCCGATGACCTGCCGGACGAAGCCCTCGACGCTCGCCAGCGGCGCGCCATCCC
Organism: Micromonospora thermarum; assembly: GCF_012034245.1. Taxonomy (GTDB): domain Bacteria; phylum Actinomycetota; class Actinomycetes; order Mycobacteriales; family Micromonosporaceae; genus Micromonospora; species Micromonospora thermarum. The sequence continues at coordinate 14,470 of NZ_JAATEO010000028.1, forward strand.
TCCGGTACGCCCGCTCGGCGCCCCGGACGGCCTCCACCGGGTCGAGCAGCCCCAGGTTGAACGAGGACGACCGCAGGCTGTGCGCCATCCACGGATCCTCCGCGAGCATCGCGTCCTCGTACGGGCCGAACATCGCGAGCCGGTGCTTGAGGAAGTGCCGTAGCCGGGCCTTCGCCTCCTTCGTCGTGGCCGGGAACCGGCGCGGTCCGTCCCGCCCGACGAACCGGATGCCCTGCCGCTCCCACTGGTCCAGGTCGGCCCGGACCTCGGCGTCGATGTCGTCCTCCTTCGGCATCGGCGGGGGCGGCACGTCCAGGCGCGTCGCGCCCTTCGGCGGCGGTTCGCGGTTCGCCGGGTCCAGGCTCCGCCGGCCGCCGGCCGGCTCGTCGCCGTCGACGAGCACCTGGTGGTGCTCCCGGGTGAACCGGTAGAACGCCTCCATCCGCAGGGCGCCCCGCTTGGCGTCGGCCCACTCGGCGAAGTCGTCGAGGCTGGTCACGAACCCGCGCGGCGGCAGCACGGTGACCTGGTCGAGGCCCTGGACGAACCGCAGCGCGGCCCGGGAGGTGGGGTGGCAGACCTCCAGCGGCTCGCGGACCTCGCGCAGCCCGTCCCGGTACGTCTCGGTGCGCAGGTAGGCGGCCTGGTCACCGAGTTCGGCGGCGCGGTGGCGCAGCGCGGACAGGATCAGGTGGGCCTTCTGCCGGTGGAACGCACGGCGACGGAACACCGCCTTCGACTCGATGAGGAGCACCGGCGGTCGTCGAGGAAGTGCGGCCCCAGCTGGTCGGCGAAGAGTCAGCGCCGCGTCATGTCCCGATTGTCACATCTGGTGAACAATGCGGACTGAAGAAACGCTCAGCTCTGCTGCTGCGTGACGATCTGCTCCCGCAGCGTGCCGAGGAGGGCGGCGCTGTCGTCGACGGAGAGGCGGGTGAACACGGCGGTCGCGATGCTGCCGTGGTCGACCGAGGTGCACACCACCACGTCCGTGCCGTCGGCGCGCCCGACCGCGCAGCGCTCGTGCCGACCCCGGATGCCGGTGTCGATGATCCGCGGCTCGCCCAGCGCGTACTGCTCGGTGAGGCGGGCGATCTCGGCGTCCGCTTCGGACTCGGGGCTGAACCAGAAGCCGGTGCCGCCGAAGACGGTGACCCGCTTGCCGGTCCGGGTGGTGTAGACCCCGGCGAACGTGTCGCTGGCCAGCCAGTGGGCGTTGCGGACCTCCGCCTCCAGTTCCTTCGCGGCCGCCGTGCTGCGGTCGTCCTGCCGCAGCCGCAGGTCCGCGACCTCGGCCGGCAACGCGGCGCTGGCCGGGACCTGGTTCATCATCGGCATCGCCCAGTAGGCGGGGCAGCCGCAGCAGCAGGCGAGGGTGAACAGCAGCACCCAGGGCCACTTCCGGCGCTTGCGGACCGGCACCGGGACGTACCCCTTGGGGGCCTGCCAGCCGGGCGGCGGCGCGACCGGCGGCGGAGCGTTCCGCCGCCCGCGCTTCGACCGCGCCGGCGGCGCCGGCGGCAGCGGCGGGGCGGGCGGCGGAGCGACCGGGTACGCGGCCGGGGCCGGCGACGCCGGGTACGCGGCCGGGGCCGGCGACGCCGGGTACGCGGCCGGGGCCGGCGACGCCGGATACGCGGCCGGCGGCGACACGGGGTGCCCGGGCGCCGGTGACGCGGGGGCCGGCGGCCCGGAGTACGGGCGGGTCGGCGCCGGGGAGGGGTAGGGGGTGGTGGGCGGCAGCGGCGGAAGCTCCGGCAGTTCGGCGGACGGCAGGTCCCAGCCACCGGTGTCCGCGCCCGCCCACGGGTCGACCGGCGTCCGGTCCTCGGGAGCCTCGACCGGGCTCGGCGGCACCGGGGTCGGCTCGGCCGACTCGCCCCAGCCGCGCTTGCGCGGCGGCGGGGGTGGCACCGCCGCCGACCCGCTCCACCGGGGTGCGGGCGGCTCGGGAGCCTCGTCCGTCGGCAGCTTCCGGGTGCCGGAGGGGCCAGGTGCCTCGTCCGTCGGCAGCTTCCGGGTGCCCGACGGGCCGGCGGACGCGGCATGGGCCTGCGCGGCCGGCTGCTCACCGGCCGGGAACTCGCGGGTGCCCTGCGGCCCGGAGGGCTGACCGCCGGCCGCCGGAACGGGAGCGGGCGGGTCGCCCGCGACGGAGGCCGGCGCGGGCGTGGTGGGCTGGTCGTCCGCGGGTGCGGCGGCGGTGGGATGCGCGCCTGGCGCCGGCGCGGCGGCCGTGCCCGCCGGGCCGGACGCCTCCGCCCGGGGGCCGGCGCCCTCGGTCGGCCGGGCCGGCGTGGTGGGGGTCGGCTCGTCGGTGACCGCCGGTTCCCGGTCCCGGTGCGGGGTCGTCCCGTCGACCGGCCGGTCTGCTCCCGGCTGCGGCTCCGGCATCGCGGCTGTCTCCTCTCGCCGATCCGAGGTTAGCCCCGCTGCGCCACCGCCCGGGAACCGCCCGCCGGTCGACCCGTGCCCCGACGTTCGCGCGGCCGAGGTGGTGCCGGCCGACGGGACGGTCGTCCGCGCGGACGCGACGCGGGAACCGGAGCTGTTCTGGGCCGTCCGGGGCGCCGGCGTGGGCGTCGGTATCGTGGTCGCCTTCGAGATCGAGGCGACCGAGGTGCGCAACGTCGGGGTCGCGCAGATCGCCGTGGAGGCCGGACCGGACGGCAGCACCCTGCGCCGCTGGGCCGAGGTCCTGCGGGAGTCGCCGCGCGAGCTGTCCACGGCGGCGATGCTGCTGCCGTACGGGTCCTCGACCGTCCTGTCGATCACGGCGGTGGTGGCGGCGGAGAGCCTCCGGCGGGTCCGGCCCCTGGTCGCCCCGCTGCGCGAGATCGGCGACCTCCTGGACGACCTGGTCGACCTGGTGCCGTACCCGGCCCTGGTGCCGACGGCCCACCTGCACCCCAACGTCGGGCAGCAGCCGAGCCTCACCACCAACGGCCTGCTCGCCGGGATGGACGGCGGCGACGCCGCGGCGATCATGCGCGCCGCGGCCGGCCGGCACCGGGCGCTGGTGCAGCTGCGGTCGGTGGGCGGCGCGGTCAACGACGTGGCGCCGGAGGAGACCGCGTACCCGCACCGGCACCAGGAGACCCTCGTCGTCGCCTCGGTGTTCCCGCCGCACGGGCCGACGCCCGCGCCTTCGGGCGCGCCTACCCCGGCCCCACCGGTGAGCGGGTGGCGGCGGCGTGGCGGTGGTACGGCCCGGACGGCCGCTTCCGGGCCCCCGACCGGCTGCCCGACCCGGCCGCGCCCCGGCGGTGACCCGGCCGACCGTGCCCGCGGTGCGGCGCGGTCGGCCGGCCGGCGGGCGGCTACCCTTGGGCATCATGAGCGTCCCGTCCACCACGCCGCGCCCCGCCGCGGCCAATTCCGTGTGGCCCCGGCTGGAGCCGCTGCTGCCCCAGGTGACCAAGCCCATCCAGTACGTCGGTGGCGAACTGGGCGCGGTGGTCAAGGACTGGGACGCGGCGACCGTCCGGTGGGCGCTGATGTACCCCGACGCGTACGAGGTCGGCCTGCCGAACCAGGGCGTGCAGATCCTCTACGAGGTGCTCAACGAGCTGCCCGACGTGCTCGCCGAGCGGACGTACGCGGTCTGGCCGGACCTGGAGAAGCTGATGCGCGCCCACGGCGTGCCGCAGTTCACCGTCGACGCGCACCGCTCGGTGCGGGACTTCGACGTGTTCGGCGTCTCCTTCTCCACCGAGCTGGGCTACACCAACCTGCTCACCGCGATCGACCTGGCCGGCATCCCGCTGCTCGCCGCCGACCGCACCGACGCCGACCCGGTGATCGTGGCCGGCGGGCACGCCGCGTTCAACCCGGAGCCGATCGCCGACTTCGTCGACGCCGCCGTGCTCGGCGACGGCGAGGAGGCGGTCCTGGAGATCACCGCGATCGTCCGGGAGTGGAAGGCCGAGGGCTCCCCGGGCGGGCGCGACGAGCTGCTGCTGCGGCTGGCCCGCACCGAGAGCGTCTACGTCCCGCGCTTCTACGACGTGGACTACCTGCCCGACGGCCGGATCCAGCGGGTCGTGCCGAACCGCCCGGACGTGCCGTTCCGGGTGCACAAGCGCACGACGATGGACCTGGACGCCTGGCCGTACCCGAAGAAGCCCCTCGTCCCGCTGGCCGAGACGGTCCACGAGCGGTACGCGGTCGAGATCTTCCGGGGCTGCACCCGGGGCTGCCGGTTCTGCCAGGCGGGCATGATCACCCGCCCGGTGCGCGAGCGGTCGATCACCACGGTGGGGCAGATGGTGCAGCAGGGGCTGGAGTTCTCCGGCTTCCACGAGGTGGGCCTGCTGTCGCTGTCGTCGGCCGACCACTCCGAGATCGGCGACATGTGTTCCGGCCTCGCGCAGCAGTACGAGGGCACCAACGTGTCGCTCTCGCTGCCGTCGACGCGGGTGGACGCGTTCAACATCGAGCTGGCGCAGGAACTGTCCCGCAACGGCCGGCGGACCGGTCTGACCTTCGCCCCCGAGGGCGGGTCGGAGCGGATCCGCAAGGTGATCAACAAGATGGTGTCGAAGGAAGACCTCATCCGCACCGTGGTCACCGCGTACACCAACGGGTGGCGGCAGGTGAAGCTCTACTTCATGTGCGGCCTGCCCACCGAGACCGACGAGGACGTCCTCGAGATCGCCGACATGGCGCACGAGGTCATCAAGGCCGGCCGGGCGGCGACCGGCTCGAAGGACATCCGCTGCACGGTGTCGATCGGCGGGTTCGTGCCGAAGCCGCACACCCCGTTCCAGTGGGCGGCGATGGAGCGGCCGGAGGTCATCGACGGCCGGCTCAGGCTGCTCAAACAGGCGATCAACGCCGACCGTTCGCTGGGCCGGGCGATCGGCTTCCGCTACCACGACGGCGAGCCGTCGCTGATCGAGGGCCTGCTGTCCCGCGGTGACCGCCGGGTGGGCGCGGTGATCCGCAAGGTCTGGGAGAACGGCGGCCGCTTCGACGGCTGGAGCGAGCACTTCTCGTACCAGCGGTGGGTGGAAGCCGCCGCCGAGGTGCTGCCGGCCTTCGGCGTCGACCTGGACTGGTACACCACCCGGGAGCGCGACGAGCTGGAGGTCCTGCCCTGGGACCACCTCGACTCGGGCCTCGACAAGGACTGGCTCTGGCAGGACTGGCAGGACTCCCTGAGCGAGTACGAGCAGGACGACTGCCGGTGGACCCCGTGCTTCGACTGCGGCGTCTGCCCGTCGATGGACACGGAGATCCAGATCGGTCCCACCGGGAAGAAGCTGCTCCCGCTGACCCCGATCAACGGCCTGCGGGTCCCCAGCGGCACCCCGCAGTAGCCCCCGGGGCCGGCGACCGGCCGGCCCGGACACCCGAGGAGCACGACGATCAGTAGGAAACCACAGCCGGAGGGCGGGCAGGCGCCGGTCGTCCAGCGCATCCGCATCCGGTACGCCAAGCGGGGACCGCTGCGGTTCACCTCGCACCGGGACTTCGCGCGCGCGTTCGAGCGGGCGCTGCGCCGGGCGGGTGTGCCCATGGCGTACTCCCAGGGCTTCACACCCCACCCCAAGATCTCGTACGCCAGCGCGGCGCCCACCGGCGTGGCGAGCGAGGCGGAGTACCTGGAGATCGGGCTGCGCGAGACGGTCGACCCGGCCGCGCTGCGCGGCGCGCTCGACGCCGCCCTCTCGCCCGGGCTCGACGTGCTCGACGCCGTGGTCGCGACGGGCGGGAGCCTGCCCGACCGGATCGAGGCCTCGCACTGGCGGATCGAGCTGCCCGAGGTCGACGCCGCCGTGCTCCAGAAGGCGGTGGCCGCCTTCAGCGCCGCCGACGAGGTGCTGGTCGAGCGGATGACCAAGCAGGGCCGGCGTACCTTCGACGCGCGGGCGGCGGTCATCTCCATCGATGTGATCACGCCGGCCGAGACGCCTTCCGGGGTCCCGGCGGTACCGTGTGCGATACTCGAACTGGTCGTGCGGCAGGTCACCCCCTCCGTACGGCCCGATGACGTCCTTTCCGGCCTCCGCGTGGTGGCCGACCTGGAGCCGCCGGTCTCACCGAGGGTGACCCGGCTGGCACAGGGCACGCTGACCGCGCAGGGTGCGATCGCGGATCCGTTGGAAGCGGACCGCGACGGGGCAACCATCGATGGGCGCTGACCGACGGTCGGTGCCCGGCTAGGCAGACTTCGGCGGTCGCGCGGCTCGCGCGACCGGCGGAAACACCTTTGCGGCGACCCTGCGTGGCAGCGCTCACCCGCGCCCGGGGTAGCCAGAACTGGAGACGCCCATGCTCGAGAACGAGCCCGAGGGCGGCGAACGCACCGGCTCCCAGCCGGTTGGCGAGGCCGCCGCACACCACACCGCCGACGGCGGTGCCCCCACGACCCCCGCCGACTCGTCGGCGGAGAGCGGAATCCCGGCCGCCGGCGAGCCCGCCGCGGCCGCCCCGGACGAGCCGGCGGGCGGCGCCCCCGGCGAGTCGACCGGCCCGGCGGGTGAGCTCGCCGGCAGCGGCGTCGCCGAGTTGGGCCCGCCGTCCACCCCGCGTAAGCGGGCCAGCCGGCGGCGGGTCGCCCCGGTGGCCCAGCCGGAGCAGATCGAGGCGCCGGTCGAGGCCAGCAGCGACGTCGCGCCGGGCAGCGGCGAGGCGCCCCAGGCGGAGGTGCTCGCCCCCGTGTCCGGGGACGGCGAGCCGCCCGCTAAGGCGACACGTCGCCGGCGCAAGGCCACCACGACCAAGGCCGTCGAGGAGCCCGTCGCCGTGGCCGGGGCGGAGGAGGCCGGGGCGGACGTCGTACCCCCGGTGAAGGTGACCCGTACCCGCCGCAAGAAGGCGGCCCCCGCGGCGGCCGAGCCGGCCGCGGAAACCCCGGCCGACGCCGCCGGGGTCGGCACCGAGGCCGCGCCGGCCGAGCCGGCGGCGGCCGAGGCCGGTCCGACCGAGGTCGAGCCGGAGGCCGGCACCGAGTTCGGCGCGGCGCAGCCCCCGGCCGTCACCGGCGCCGGGGAGGTGCCCTCCGGGGTGCCCGCGCCCGCCGAGGAGGCCGAGCCGGAGCGCCCGACGCGCCGCCGGCGGGCAGCCCTGTCCGCGCCGACGGTGCTGTTCATGGCCCCGCAGCCGGAGGAGATCCCCGTCGTGCGGGCCGTCGAGGAGCCGGCCGCCGAGGAGGCGGCCGAGCCGTCACGCCGCCGCCGGCGCGGTCGCCGCGAGGTCGAGCCGGTCGAGGCGGTCGAAGCGGTCGAGGTGGTCGAGGCCGAGGAGGAGCCGACCGAGGAGGCCCTGGAGGTCGCCGAGGACGAGGACGAGGACGAGACGGCGGCCGCCCGTCGCCGGCGCCGGCGCGGCCGGCGTGGCCGCGGCCGGGGCAAGGGCGGTGCCGAGGAGGCCGAGGACGAGGAGGCCGAGGAGGCCGCTCAGGCCGAGGCGGAGGAGCCCGAGGCCGAGGAGGACGAGGAGCCCGAGGCCGAGGGCGGCGACGGGCTGACCCGGCGCCGCCGGCGCCGGCGGCGCCGGGGAACGGGCGACGTCGAGGCGGCCACGGACGACGGCGTGCCGACGGTCGTGAAGATCCGGGAGCCGCGCCGTACGGTCGACGAGGTGCAGGGCGTCTCCGGCTCCACCCGGCTGGAGGCCAAGCGCCAGCGGCGCCGGGACGGCCGTGAGCAGCGGCGTACGCGACCGTCGATCCTCAGCGAGGCCGAGTTCCTGGCCCGGCGCGAGGCGGTGGACCGGGTGATGGCCGTCCGCCAGCGCGGCGACCGCACGCAGATCGCCGTCCTGGAGGACGGTGTGCTGGTCGAGCACTACGTGACCCGCAACTCGGCCGCCACGATGGCCGGCAACGTGTACCTGGGCAAGGTGCAGAACGTGCTGCCCAGCATGGAGGCGGCGTTCGTCGACATCGGCCGGGGCCGCAACGCCGTGCTGTACGCGGGCGAGGTCAACTGGGACACCACCGGCCTGGAGGGCCGCGCCCGGTCGATCGAGCAGGCCCTCAAGTCTGGCGACTCGGTGCTCGTGCAGGTCACCAAGGACCCGATCGGGCACAAGGGCGCCCGGCTGACCAGCCACGTGGCGCTCTCCGGCCGCCACCTCGTCTACGTGCCGGGCGGCAACGCGTCCGGCATCAGCCGGAAGCTGCCGGACAACGAGCGCAAGCGCCTGCGGGATGCGCTGAAGAAGCTGGTCCCGGACGGCGCCGGCGTGATCGTCCGCACCGCCGCCGAGGGCGCCAGCGAGGACGAGCTGGCCCGCGACGTCAAGCGGCTCCAGGCGCAGTGGGAGGACATCCAGGCCAAGGCCGCCGAGGGCGGCGCCCCGGTGCTGCTCTACGAGGAGCCCGACCTGGTCATCCGCGTCGTCCGGGACCTCTTCAACGAGGACTTCCGGGAGCTGGTGATCGAGGGCGAAGGCGCGTACGGCATGGTCGAGTCGTACCTGTCGCACGTCTCGCCGGACCTGGTCGCCCGCCTGCGCCGCCACGTGGGCGCCACCGACGTGTTCGCCGAGTACCGGATCGACGAGCAGATCCTCAAGGGCCTGGACCGGAAGGTCTTTCTCCCCTCCGGTGGTCACCTGGTCATCGACCGCACCGAGGCGATGACCGTGGTCGACGTCAACACCGGCAAGTACACGGGTGCCGGCGGCAACCTGGAGGAGACGGTCACCCGGAACAACCTGGAGGCCGCCGAGGAGATCGTCCGCCAGCTGCGGCTGCGCGACATCGGCGGCATCGTGGTGATCGACTTCATCGACATGGTGCTGGAGTCGAACCGGGAGCTGGTGCTGCGCCGGCTGACCGAGTGCCTCGGGCGGGACCGCACCAAGCACCAGGTCACCGAGATCACCTCGCTCGGCCTGGTGCAGATGACCCGCAAGCGGATCGGCGCGGGCCTGCTGGAGGCGTTCAGCGAGACCTGCGAGTGCTGCAAGGGCCGGGGCCTGATCATCCACACCGAGCCGGTGCCGGAGAAGTCCCGCCCGGGCGGCGCGGCGGAGAAGGTCAAGGCGGTCGCCTCGGCCGCGCCCGCCGTCGAGGCGGGCGCCCCGTCCCGTCGCCGGGGCCGCAAGAGCGCCCCGGCGGAGCGGGCGGTGGTCGAGGTCGCCGAGAACGAGAGCCCGGCCGACATCACCGGCACCACCGACGCCACGGGCACCACGACCACCGCATCGGACGCCGACTACTACGACACGATGGGCTACGACCTGTCCCGGTACGAGACCGAGACGCCGGCGGCGCCGGACATCGCCGACAGCCAGACCGGCGACTCGGCCCGGCTGGCGGCGCCCGACGACCCGGACGCGCTGGGCGACGGCGAGGGTGAGGAGCCCGAGGGCAGTACGGGCCGGCGGCGGTCCCGGCGGGGCGGCGCGCGGCGGCGTACCCGCCCCTGACGGCTGTGCTCCACGACAGGGCTCCCGCTTCGGCGGGGGCCCTGTCGTCGTGTCCGGCGGGGTAGGGTGGGGCCGTTCGGGCAGGCCCGGTTTGGGAGTCGGCCCGACCATGGCGTACGCTTGCCTGCGGCGCACTTTGGTGTGCCGAGTTCCCGTGTGCCCGCGCCGCCGTGCCTCTGCTACCCGGCGAGCCGCCGCGGGAACGACCGCCAGCAGCCTCAACGACAGGGAGTCCGCCTCCGATGTACGCGATCGTCAAGACCGGCGGCAAGCAGTACAAGGTCGCCGAGGGCGACGTGATCGAGGTCGAGAAGCTCGCCGGTGCCCCCGGCGACGCGGTGAAGCTCGCCGCGGTGCTCCTCGTCGACGGTGACGACCTGGTGACCGACGCGGCGAAGCTTGCCGAGGTCGAGGTGTCCGGCGAGATCGCCGCGCACACCAAGGGCCCGAAGATCCGGATCCACAAGTTCAAGAACAAGACCGGCTACCACAAGCGCCAGGGTCACCGCCAGCCGCTGACCCAGGTCAAGGTGACCGGCATCTCCAGCGGGAAGTAGGTCGTCCTCCAATGGCTCACAAAAAGGGTGCGTCCAGCTCGCGTAACGGCCGTGACTCCGCGGCCCAGCGGCTCGGCGTGAAGCGCTTCGGTGGTCAGGTCGTCAGCGCGGGTGAGATCCTCATCCGCCAGCGCGGCACCAAGTTCCACCCCGGTGACCTGGTCGGCCGCGGCGGCGACGACACGCTCTTCGCGCTGGCCGCCGGTGCGGTCCAGTTCGGCACCAAGCGCGGTCGCAAGACCGTCAGCATCGTGCCGCAGCAGTAGTTCTCCGGCTGAGCGGGCCGCGGACCTCGTGTCCCGGCCCGCTTCGCCTTTTCTCGTGCGGGGGCGTACCTCGCTGGAAGGATTGTCGGCGTGACGACTTTCGTTGACCGGGTCGTCCTGCACCTGCAGGCCGGCGACGGCGGGCACGGCTGTGCCTCGATCCACCGGGAGAAGTTCAAGCCCTTCGGCGGGCCCGACGGCGGCAACGGCGGGCACGGCGGCAGCGTCTCCCTGGTGGTCGACCCGCAGGTGCACACGCTGCTCGACTTCCACTTCCGCCCGCACGTCAAGGCGCCCAACGGCAAGGGCGGCGCCGGCTCGAACCGGGACGGCGCGAACGGTGCCGACCTGGTCCTCAAGGTGCCCAACGGCACCGTCGTGCAGACCACCGACGGCACGGTGCTCGCCGACATGGTCGGCGCCGGCACCACCTTCGAGGTGGCCCGGGGCGGGCGCGGCGGCCGGGGCAACGCCTCGCTGGCCAACGCCCGCCGCAAGGCCCCCGGCTTCGCCGAGCTGGGCGAGCCGGGCGAGCAGTTGGACGTGGTGCTGGAGCTGAAGAGCGTCGCCGACGTCGGCCTGGTCGGCTTCCCGTCCGCCGGCAAGTCGTCGCTGATCTCGGTCATCTCGGCCGCCCGGCCGAAGATCGCCGACTACCCGTTCACCACCCTCGTGCCGAACCTCGGCGTGGTCCGGGTGGACAACCACACCTTCACCGTCGCGGACGTGCCCGGCCTGATCCCCGGGGCGGCCACCGGCAAGGGGCTCGGCCTGGAGTTCCTCCGGCACATCGAGCGCTGCTCGGTGCTGGTGCACGTGGTCGACACGGCGACGTTGGAGCCGGGCCGCGACCCGGTGGCCGACATCGACACGATCGAGGCGGAGCTGACCGCGTACGGCGGCCTGGCCGACCGGCCGCGCCTCGTCGCGCTGAACAAGGTCGACGTGCCGGACGGGCGGGACCTGGCCGAGATCGTCCGACCCGACCTGGAGGCGCGCGGCTTCCGGCTGTTCGAGGTCTCCGCCGCCACCCGCGAGGGGCTCAAGGAGCTCACGTACGCCATGGCGGAGCTGGTGGAGGCCGCGCGGGCCGCCGCGCCGCCGGCCGAGCCGACCCGGATCGTCATCCGGCCACAGGCGGTCGACGACGCGGGCTTCACGATCGAGGCCGCCCCGGACGGCGCCTGGGTCGTGCGGGGTGTCCGACCCGAGCGGTGGGTACGGCAGACGAACTTCGACAACGACGAGGCGATCGGCTACCTGGCCGACCGGCTGGCCCGGCTGGGCGTCGAGGAGAAGCTCGGCAAGGCCGGGGCGCAGGCCGGCGACCTGGTGCGCATCGGGGAGCGCGAGTTCGACTGGCAGCCGACCCTGTACGCGGGGGCCGACTTCGTCCCCGGTGTCCGGGGCGCCGACATCCGGCTGGAGGAGAAGGCGGCCCGGCCCAGCGCCGCCGAGCGGCTGGCGGCCCGCAAGGCCCGGCGGCAGCGCCCGGCCGACGAGGTCGAGGCGGGCGAGCCGGAGCAGGACGCCGAATAGCTCGGTGCGCTCCGTGATCGGGTCGACTGCCCGCAACCTGCGCGACAGACGCCCGGCCTACCGTCGGGTGATGCTGATCACGGCACGTACCGCCAGCGATCCGGAACTCGCCGCCCTGGTGGCGGCCCAGCACCGCGAGCTTCGCGACGGCGGCTGGGCCGGCCCGCCCGGCCCTCTGCCGGAGGACGTCCGTTTCCTGGTGGCGGTGCTCGGCGGCCGGGCGGTGGCGTGCGGCGGGCTGCGGGCACTCGACGACGGGAGCGGCGAGGTGCACCGGCTGTACGTCCGGCCGGCGCACCGGGGGCGGGGCGTCGCCCGGCAACTGCTGGCGGCGCTGGAGGAGATGGCGTTCCAGTCCGGTCACGCGCTGGTCCGGCTGCGCACCGGCGTACACCTCGCCGCCTTCTACACGACGTGCGGCTACCAGCGCATCCCCGGGTACGGCGAGCCGGACCCGTACACCGTGTGCTTCGCGAAGCGGCTCCCGATCGCTGCCTGACACCGGCCGGCCCTCGGGCGGGCATCGGCGGGCGGGCCGTGACCGGCGGCGGCCGCCAGGGGGCCGTCAACGGCGGCCGTCACGAGGCCGGTGCTGCCGGACGCGGGGCCGTCACGCGGGCCGGCGGTGCCGCACGCGCGGGCGGCGCGCGACGTCAGGGCCGGTCGAACGGCGTGTCGAGCCGGCCGCCGGTGCCCACCCGGTCGGAGAGCAGGAGCCCGAGGGCGAGCATGCCGAAGCCGAGGAAGAGGTGCAGCCAGTTGGCGGCGCCGTTGACCGGGATGAGGTTCGCGCCGCTCTCCTCGTTGACGGCCAGGCCGTAGAGCCAGAGGCCGAGGTAGAGGGCGCCGCCGCCGGCCAGGAAGAGCCGCGCCCCGGCGACCCGGCGGGCCAGCACCAGACCGACCAGGCCGAAGCCCAGGTGCAGGATGTTGTGCAGGACCGACACCTGGACGAGGCCGAGCAGCTTCGCCCCCGAGTGGTGCCCGGCGAACCGCATCTCGTCGTAGCCGGTGGTGATCCCGGGTATGAACCCGAGCACCCCGAGCAGGAGGAAGAGCCCGGCCGCCGCGAGGGCCGCGAGCTGGACCCCGGTCCTCGATCCTCCGCGTGCGTTCCGCGCCATCGCTGCACCTTTCGTGGATCCACGGACCCCTGTCCGTGATGCCGGTGCGCGGATCGCCCTCACTCTGCGCGACGGCGACGTCCGGACCCGACGATCCTCCATTTTGAAGTCCGTCCCGGTGGCCCCGCAGAGAAATCGCCGATCAGGCATGGAAGCGGAAACGCAGGGTAGGGATTTGTCGGCGGCGGTACGACCGTCGCCGATCCCCCAGAGAAGACCGCGACGGTCATCCGAGCGGAAGGGACATCATGACCTACGATCTGTCACCCACGTCGTCCACGTACGGGTCGGAGTCCACGAACGGGGGCGGGGCGCGCGAGCAGGCCCGCCAGGTGGGCTCGGAGGCCAAGCAGGCCGGCGGGGCGGTCGCCGAGACCGCCAAGGAGCAGGGCCGGGAGGTCGTCGGCGAGGCCCGCCGGCAGGCCCGGAACCTGTACGGAGAGGCGCGCACCCAGCTCGCCAGCCAGACCGGTGAGCAGCAGCGCCGCGCCGCCGGCGGGCTCCGCTCGCTGGCCGACGAGATGCGCACGATGGCCGAGCAGGGCGGCCAGGCCGGCCCGGTGAGCGAGCTCGCCCGCCAGGCCGCCGACCGCGTGCACGGCGTCGCCGGCTGGCTGGAGCAGCGCGAGCCCGGCGACATCATCGCCGAGGTGCGCGACTACGCCCGCCGCAACCCGGGCACCTTCCTGGTCGGCGCCGCCGTGCTCGGCGTGCTCGCCGGCCGGCTGACCCGCAACATCTCGGCCGCGAGCGACTCCGACGGCGGGGCGTACGGCTCCCGCGCCGGCTACGACCCCGAGCAGGCGGCGGTCATCCCGACCGCGCGGGCCGTGCCGGAGCAGATCCCGCCGGGCGGCTACCTGGACCCGACCCCGGGCGCGTACGTCGACCCGCAGGCCACGACCAGCTACGCCGACCCGGCCGGTGGCACCGGGCAGCCGCTGCCCCCGCCGACCCGGACCGACCCGCTGCCCGGTGTGCCGACGAGCGGGACCACCCGTCCGTGAGCGGCCGAGTCATCCGAAGGGAGGCGGCGGCATGACCACGCCGGGATATCACCCGCACGACGCGGACGAGGTCCGCAACAGCTCCATCGGTGAGCTGATGCGCCAGGTCACCAGCGACCTGTCGACGCTGATGCGGCAGGAGGTGGAGCTGGCCAAGGCCGAGATCCGTGCGGAGGGCAGGAAGGCGGGCAAGGCGGCCGGCTTCTTCGGCGGCGCCGGGTTCGGTGGCTACATGGTGGCCCTGTTCCTCTCGCTCGCCCTCTGGGCCGGGCTGTCCAACGTGATGGACGCCGGCTGGGCGGCCCTGATCGTGGCCGTCCTCTGGGGCGCGATCGCCGCCGTCCTCTACTCCATGGCGAAGAAGAACGCGGAGCGTATCCGCGGCCTCAAGCAGACCAACGAGAGCGTGCAGCGGATCCCCGACGCGCTCAAGCCGCACCCGCAGGAGGTCACCCGATGAGCACGGACCCGGAGCAGATCCGCCGGGAGATCGAAGCCACCCGCAGCAACCTGAGCTCCGATGTGGACGCGCTGGCGTACAAGGTCAGCCCGTCGCGCATCGTCGACGACCGCAAGCAGCGGGTCCGCGGCGCGCTGCAGAATGTGAGGGACAAGGTGATGGGAACCGCGTCGGATCTCGGCCACAGCACGAAGCACGGCGCCCACGCCGTCGGCGACCAGGCGTCCTCGGCGGCCTCCACCGTCAGCGACAAGGCGCACTCGGCCGCCTCGACGGTGAGCGACGCCGCGCACCGGGCGCCCCAGGCGATCCGGCAGAAGTCGGAGGGCAACCCGCTCGCCGCCGGCCTGATCGCGTTCGGTGTCGGCTGGCTCGCCTCGTCGCTGATCCCGGCCACGCAGCGGGAGCAGCGGGTGGCGACGCAGGTCAAGGAGCGCGCCGGTGAGCACGCCGGTGTGGTCAAGGAGAAGCTGACCGAGGTCGCCCAGGAGGTCAAGGAGGAGCTGCGCGAGCCGGCGCAGCACGCCGCCGAGTCGGTGAAGTCGACCGCTCAGGACGCCGTGCAGACGGTCAAGGACGACACGCGCTCCGCCGCGCAGGACGTCAAGGACCAGGCCCAGCAGTCCCGCGAACAGGTGCGCCACTGACCGTGCGGCGCCTCCCCTCCGCGATCTTGCACTTTGGGCCCCCCGAATGCCCAATTCGATCCGGTATGACCGGGCACGAAGTGCAAGATCGGGGGGTGGGGTGGAGGAGGGGTGTCTGTCGTTTCGGTGTGCTCCTCCCGGGTAGCGCAGCCCCGAGGCGGGCGGCCCATCCCCGGGCCGCCCGGGTGGAGGAGACGTGATGACCAGCAACGGAACGAGGTGGGCGCTGCTCGGCGCCACCACGGTGACGGCGGTCGGCGTCGCTCGCGCGGTGGCCCGCCGGCGGCACCGGCACCAGCCCGAGCGGCGGAACGGCTGGTATGTGGTGCGGCGCGGGGTGACCGTCGACCGGCCGGTGGAGGCGGTGATCGGCTTCTGGACCGACCGGGGGCGTATGGACCGCGCGCTGGCGGAGTGGGCGACGCTGGAGCAGATCGACGACAACCGGTGGCGCGCCGTGGCGACCGAACCCGGTGGCGTGGGCACGCAGTGGCGGGCCGAGATCACCGTCGAGGGGCCGGGCCGGCTGCGCTGGCGGGTGACCGAGGGGCCGAAACAGGAGGGCACGGTCGAGCTGGTGCCCGCACCGCAGGGTCGGGGCACCGAGATCCGGGCCGAGCTGCGGTACCGGTCCGGCCCGCTGCGCCGGGCGATCGGCCTGGCCACCAGCCACGAACCGGACCTGGCGCTGCGCGACACCCTGCGGCGGGTCAAGTCGCTGGTCGAGTGCGGCCAGGTGATCGACACCCGGCGCGACCCGTCCGGGCGCAGCCCGGCACAGGAGAAGGCCACCGACAAGGTCCGGGAGAAGCTCATGGCGGGAGGACGGGCGTGAAGGCGCTGTGCTGGGAGGGCGTCGGCAAGCTGGCCGTACGCGACGTGCCGGAACCGCACATCCGCGCCGAGGGCGACATCGTCGTGCGGGTCCGGGCGAGCAGCGTCTGCGGCTCCGACCTGCACCTCATCAACGGGTTCGTGCCGGCGACGCGGGAGGGCGACATCCTCGGCCACGAGTTCATGGGCGAGGTCGTGGAGACCGGGCCGGGCGTACGCCGGCTGAACGTCGGCGACCGGGTGGTCGTCGGCTCGGTGGTGGCGTGCGGCGGCTGTTGGTACTGCCGCACCGAGCAGTACTCGCTCTGCGACAACTCCAACCCCCAGCCGGTCTTCGCCGAGAAGATGTGGGGGCACTCGCCCGCCGGCATCCTCGGCTACTCGCACGCCGCCGGCGGCTACTCCGGCGGCCACGCCGAGTACGTGCGGGTGCCGTTCGGCGACATCGGGGCGTTCAAGGTGCCCGACGGGGTGCCCGACGACTCGGTGGTGTTCGCCTCCGACGCGATGCCGACCGGGTGGATGGCCGCCGACTTCTGCGGCCTGACCGGCGGCGAGGTGGTCGCGGTCTGGGGTGCCGGCGGGGTCGGCCAGATGGCGGCACGCGCCGCGCAGCTGCTCGGCGCCGAGCGCGTCATCATGGTCGACCGGCTGCCGGAACGGCTGGCCACCGCCGCCGACCGGCTCGGTGTGGAGACCGTCAACTACGCGGAGACCGACGTCCTGGAGGCGCTGCGGGAGATGACGGCGGGCCGGGGCCCGGACGCGTGCATCGAGGCCGTCGGCATGGAGTCGCACGACGTCGGCCCGGCGTACGCGTACGACAAGGCGAAGCAGACCGCCCGGATGCAGACCGACCGGCCCACCTCCGTGCGGCAGGCCATCATGGCGTGCCGCAAGGGCGGCACGGTCAGCATCGTCGGCGTCTACGCCGGGGTGATCGACAAGTTTCCGCTGGGTGCGGCCATGAACAAGGCCCTCGTGCTGCGGATGGGGCAGATGCACGCCCAGCGCTACATCCCCATGCTGCTGGACCGGGTCGCGGCCGGCGAGATCGACCCCGGCTACCTGGCCACCCACCCGATGCCGCTGACCGAGGGCGCCCGCGGCTACGAGATCTTCGAGAAGAAGGAGGAGGGCTGCCTCCGTACCGTCCTGCATCCCTGACCGGCCCGCGTCGCGCGCCCCGACCGGGGGCGCGGGGCGGGTCAGGCGGTGCGGCGGACGCCGGTGACGACGAAGCCGCTGGCCGGCAGCGTCGGCATCCGGCCGAGGTCCACGGCCAGCTTCTGCGGCGGTACGTCGTACGCCATGGCGCTGGTCAGGTTGGTCACCGCGCGTTTCATCAGCGCGATGGTGATCCACTCGCCGGGGCACCGGTGTCCGGTGCGGTGCTCACCGCCGCCCTGCGGGACGAAGCTGAACGGGTCGCCGCGCCAACCGATGAACCGCTCCGGGCGGAACTCCTCCGGCGAGGGCCAGAGCGCCCGGTGGTGGTTGGTGCCGTACAGGTCGAGCAGCACCCGGCGGCCCTCGGGGAAGTGGTAGCCCTGCCAGTCGAAGGAGCGCCGTACCCGGGCCGCGGCGACCGGGAAGAACGGGTAGTACCGCCGTACCTCCTGGACGAAGCTCTCGGTGGTCTCCTCGCTCTCGCCGACCCGGTCCCGCCAGGCGGGGTGGTCATGCAGGGCCAGGGCCGCGAAGACGACGAAGCGGTCCACCGCGACGGTGGGGCGCAGCACGTTCAGCAGCTCCACCGCGGCGATCCGGCGGGGGAGGAGGCGGCCCTCGACATCCCGGTGCTCGGCGATGACCCGCAGCGCGCTGCCCTCCGGCGCGGGCAGCGTGCCGGCGCGCACCCGCTCGACCAGGTCGCCGGCCCAGCGCTCGCCGCGGACCCGGCCGAGCAGGCCCCTCCAGTGGCTCGGGCCGAGCGCCGCAGCGCTGTCGATCATGGCGTGCAGTTCGGCGGTACGCCGGTTCACCTGCGACTCCGCCAGCGGCACGCCCGCCCAGGCGCAGACCGCCCGGGTGATGATCCGGGCCACCTCCGGGTAGAGCACCACCGGCCCGGAGCGCTCCCAGACCGGGATCCGGGCCCGCCACTCGTCGTCGAAGAGCTGGCCGAGCCGGTTGATCCCGCTGGGCGTCATGATCGACACGAACATGGCCTTGCGGACGGCGTGCGCCGCGCCGTCGAGGCCCTGCACCCCGCCGACACCGGTGAGCGTGCGCTGGGCCCGCATCGGCATCGCCCCCGCGCGGATGAAGCGCTCGGTGTCGTAGAACAGCTCGGCGGCCGGCCTGCCGCGCAGGCAGATGGTGGTCTCCAGCAAAAGGCGGGTGGTGAAGATGTCCGTGCCGTAGCGGTCGCACCGGTCACTGATGAACCGGTAGCCGGAGCGCAAAAAGGACAAGGTGCTCTCCGGGCTGCGGTCCACCGGCATCGTCGCCATCGCTCCTCCTGACGCAGCTCGTCCGCCCGACCGCTTCTACCCGGGCCAGCGCCCCTGAATCCACCACGCCGTCCATATCACCGGCGGCGCGCGCTGGGAGGGGCCCACGGGGTACGGCGCTGGCCCCTCCCACGGGCGCGGAAACCTGGTTGGCTTCCGGGGAGCGGTGCCGGACGGCCGGCCACGGGGAGGGCGAATGCGGGACAACAGATCGCCGCACTGGCGGCAGCGACGGATGAGGCCGGTCATCGGCGGGGCCGGCGACCACCCACTCCTCGCGCCGCCGCGCCGCCGCCCGGCGCGACCGGCCCGGTTCTACACCGTGCACCTCGGCTTCACCGCGGCCGGCGGGTCCGTGGCACGTGAGCTGGCGGTGGGGTACGCGGAGGCCCTGAGCCTGCTCCGGCCCGAGGTGGTGCTCGGCGCGGCCGCCCTGTCGCCGGCGGACGCGTGGCACCGGGCCGAGCGGCTCTTCTGCGGGGCCTTCGGCCCGGACGGCGAGCGCTGCGTCGACGTGGCCGGCCACCCCGGCTTCCACCACGCGTCCGGCCCGGGCGGCCTCGGCTGGGGCGACGGTGACTGACCGATGTCAGTCGAGGTCGAACTCGCCGTCCTGGGCGCCGGCGACGAAGGCGTCCCACTCGGCCTGGGTGAACACGAGCACCGGCCCGTCCGGGTCGGCGGAGTTGCGCATGCCGATCAGGTCGTCGACGAACGCGACCTCGACGGCGGCGTCGGAGGTGTCGCCGTCGGCGCGCTGCCAGACCGCCCGGGAGAGGTCGAAGTCGCCCTTGGGGTGCGTCGTCATGGTCCATTCCTCCAGTACCGCAGGTCGGGGGAGCGCAGGTCGGAATCCCCATCGGGCAGGATAAGCGGATGCCGAGCCTGACCCGTGTAGAGGCGACCGCGCGTGCCGCGGTGATTACCGTCGAGTCCTACCAGGTGGACCTCGACCTGACCGGCGGCGGCGAGCTGTTCCGCTCGCACGTCACCATCCGGTTCCGGGCGACCCCCGGTGCCGCCACGTTCGCCGAGTGCAAGCCCGCGACCCTGCGGTCGGCCCGCCTCAACGGCGTCGAGCTCGATCCGGCCACGCTGGACGACAACCGGCTGCCGCTGTCCGACCTCGCCGAGCACAACACGCTGACGGTCGAGGCCGACATGGCGTACTCGAACACCGGCGCGGGCATGCACCGGTTCGTGGACCCGGCGGACGGCGAGACGTACCTGTACGCGATGTCCTTCCTCGACGACGTGCAGCGGCTCTTCGCCGCGTTCGACCAGCCCGACCTGAAGGCCCCGGTCACCCTCACGGTCACCGCCCCGGAGCACTGGACGGTCGCCGCCAACGGCGAGCTGGCCGCCACCCCGCGTCCCGGCCGGTGGGAGTTCGCCCCGACCGCGCCGCTGGCCACGTACTTCGTCTCGCTGATCGCCGGGCCCTGGCACGTGCGGCGCGACGAGCACGACGGTGTCCCGCTCGGCGTCTTCTGCCGCCGCTCGCTCGCGGACCACCTGGACTCCGACATCGACGAGGTCTTCACCGTCACCAAGCAGTGCCTGGACCGGTTCCACGAGCTCTTCGCCGAGCGTTACCCGTTCGGCAAGTACGACCAGGCGTTCGTGCCGGAGTTCAACGCCGGCGCCATGGAGAACCCGGGCCTGGTGACCATTCGCGACGACTACGTCTTCCGTTCGGCCGTCACGGACAGCCAGCGCGAGCTGCGGGCCACCACCATCGCGCACGAGATGGCGCACATGTGGTTCGGCGACCTGGTCACCATGCGCTGGTGGGACGACCTGTGGCTGAACGAGTCGTTCGCGGAGTACCTGGGCACGAGGGTGACCGCCGAGGCCACCCGCTTCGACCGGGCGTGGACGACGTTCGCCATGCGGCGCAAGGCCTGGGGCTACGCGGCCGACCAGCGCCCGTCCACCCACCCGGTCGCACCGGAGGAGGTGCGCGACGCCGCCGAGGGCCTGCTCAACTTCGACGGCATCTCGTACGCGAAGGGCGCCAGCGTCCTGCGGCAGCTCGTGGCGTGGCTCGGCGACGACGCCTTCCTGGCCGGCCTCAACGCCCACTTCGCGAAGCACCGGTTCGGCAACGCCACCCTGGCCGACCTGCTGGGCAGCCTGTCCGCGGCGAGCGGGCGGGACCTGACCGGCTGGGCCGACCGGTGGCTGCGCGCGGCGCAGGTCAACACGCTGCGCGCCGAGGTCACCGTCGACGCCGACGGTCGCTACACCGAGGTGGCGGTGGTGCAGAGCGCCCCCGAGTCCCACCCCCTGCTGCGTCCGCACCGGATCGGCGTCGCCCGGTACGCGGCCGACGGCTCCGTCGCGCACGCCGAGGTCGACCTGGACCCGGACGCCGACGGCGGCCGGACGGTGCTCGCCGAGCTGGCCGGGGCCCCGGCCGCCCGACTGCTGCTGCCCAACGCCGGTGACCTGACGTTCGCCAAGATCCGTCTCGACCCGGCCTCGGCGGACGCCGTCCCGCTGGTGCTGCCCGGCCTGGCGGACCCGCTCGCGCGGGCGCTGCTCTGGGGCGAGGCGCTGGACGTCGCGGCCGACGGGGAGCGACCGGTCGCCGCCCTGGTGGGGCTGATCGCCGCCGCGCTGCCCGCGGAGACCGAGGTGGTGATCGCCGAGGACGTGCTCACGTTGAGCCGCTCGCTGGTCGACCGCTATCTCGACCCGCTGGCCCGGGAGGCGGCGCTGGTCCGTGTCGCCGGTGCCTGCCGCCAGCTGCTGGACACCGCTCCGGCGGGTGGGTCGTTGCAGCTCGCGGCGGCCCGGGGTTGGATCGCCGCGACCACCGACGCCGACCTGCTGACCGGCTGGCTGGCCGGCCGGGACGTGCCGCCGGGGCTCGCCGTCGACGCCGAACTGCGCTGGGCGGTGCTGGGCCGGCTGGTGGTGCTCGGGGCGGCGGGCCCGGCGGAGATCACCGCCGAGGCGGCGGCGGACCGGAGCGCCGCCGGCGCCGAGCGGGCCGCCCGCTGCCGTGCCGCGCTGCCCGACCCGGCCGCCAAGCAGGCCGCCTGGGAGATCGTCGTGGCCGACACCGAACTGTCCAACCGGCTGGTCGAAGCCACGGCCGAGGGCTTCTGGCAGCCGGAGCAGGCCGAGCTGACCAGCCCGTACGTGACGCGCTACTTCGCGGACATGCCGGCCGCCGCGCAGCGCCGTACGCCCTGGGTGGCGGACCGGATCGCGGCCCTGGCGTTCCCGCGCTACGCCGTCGCGCAGACCACCCGGGAGGAGGTCGCGGCGCTGCTCGCCCGCGACGACCTCACGCCCGGTCTGCGCCGGCGCGTGGTCGACGCCGACGACGACCTGCGGCGCGCCCTGGTCGCCCGCACGGCCGTCGCCGCCGCCGCGGCCTGACCGGTCCCGGCCGGCGCGGGTCCTCCCGCGCCGGCCGGACGGGCCCAGGGCAGCCGGAGCGGGGCCCGGCCTAGGATCGCGGGGTGGAGGAAGACATCCGGCGGATCGGGATCATGGGCGGCACCTTCGATCCGATCCACCACGGGCACCTGGTCGCGGCCAGTGAGGTGGCCGACCGCTTCGGGCTGGACGAGGTCGTCTTCGTTCCCACCGGCCAGCCGTGGCAGAAGGCGGACGAGCCGGTCAGCCCCGCCGAGGACCGCTACCTGATGACGGTGATCGCCACCGCCTCCAATCCCCGCTTCCAGGTCAGCCGGGTCGACATCGACCGCGGCGGGCCGACCTACACCGTCGACACGCTGCGCGACCTGCACGCCGAGTACGGTCCCAAGGTCCAGCTCTTCTTCATCACCGGCGCGGACGCCCTGGCGAAGATCCTGTCCTGGAAGGACCTGGACGAGATCTTCGAGTTGGCCCATTTCATCGGGGTGACCCGGCCGGGCTTCGTCCTGTCCGACGCTCACCTGCCGGCCGACACGGTGAGCCTGGTGCAGGTGCCGGCGATGGCGATCTCGTCGACCGACTGCCGCGAGCGCGTCGCCCGGGGTGAGCCGGTGTGGTACCTGGTCCCCGACGGTGTGGTGCAGTACATCGCCAAGCGGCGACTCTATCGGGCGTGATCTGTCCCGAATGCGGTTGTTCGTGCCCTCGACGCACGGTAACTGACCGGTCGGAACGCGGCCGTGTGTGAGAGGCTTGGAGGGGTCGCACGGATGATCGAAGGAGAACGGTGACAGTTTCCGAACGCGCTCACGAGCTGGCGATGGCCGCCGCGCAGGCCGCCGCCGACAAGAAGGCACAGGACATCGTCATCATCGATGTGGGTGACCAGCTCGCCATCACCGACGCGTTCCTGCTCGCCGCCGCCCCCAACGAGCGTCAGGTGCTCGCCATCGTCGACGCGATCGAGGAGCGGCTGCTCGAGCTGCCGGAGAAGGCCAAGCCGGTCCGGCGCGAGGGGGAGCGCGGCGGCCGCTGGGTGCTGCTCGACTACGT
The DNA here is from genome assembly GCF_012034245.1 of Micromonospora thermarum. Classification (GTDB taxonomy): domain Bacteria; phylum Actinomycetota; class Actinomycetes; order Mycobacteriales; family Micromonosporaceae; genus Micromonospora; species Micromonospora thermarum. The sequence goes on from NZ_JAATEO010000028.1 coordinate 37,193, forward strand.
CGACATCGTCGTGCACGTCCAGCACACCGAGGAGCGCGAGTTCTACGCCCTCGACCGGCTCTGGAAGGACTGCCCGCAGATCCCGTTCGTCGACCGGGACCTCGCCGCCGCCGAGTCCGGCGCCGCCGCCGAATGACCCGCCTGATCGTCTGGCGGCACGGCAACACCGACTGGAACGCCACCGGCCGCGTCCAGGGGCAGACCGACGTCGCGCTGAACGACCTCGGGCGCGAGCAGGCCCGCACCACCGCGCCGCTGCTCGCCGCGCTGCGCCCGGACGCGATCGTCGCGAGCGACCTGCGCCGCGCCGCGGACACGGCCGCCGCGCTGGCGGCGCTGACCGGGTTGCCGGTCCGGACCGACACGCGGCTGCGCGAGCGGTACTTCGGGCTCTGGCAGGGGCTCGCCCTCACCGACGCCGCCGAGCGCTACCCGGACGAGTACGCCCGCTGGCGCGCCGGTGACCCCGACCCGGGCGCCGGCATCGAGACGCTGGACGACCTCGGCAAGCGCGTCGGCGCGGCACTCCAGGACGCCGCCGACGCCGTGCCCGGCGGCACCGTCGTGGTCACCACGCACGGCGGCGGCGCCCGGCAGGGCGTGGGCCAGCTGCTCGGCTGGGACCACAGCGTCCTGCGGACGGTCGGCTCCCTGCAGAACTGCCACTGGACGGAGCTGCGCCACGACGACGCCCGGGGCTGGCACCTGCGGGCCCACAACGTCGGGTTCATCTCCGCGCCGGTCGCCGACCCGGTCTGACGCCGACCGGACCGCCACCGTCGTCCCGAGGCGGCGGTCGTCGCTGCGGCCCGGTCGTCCGGACCGGCGATGGTCCGGCCTCGGCGATCCTCGCCGAGATCGGCTAGCGTTCCGGCATGCCCGTCGCGGTCGTCACCGACTCCACCGCCTACCTGCCCCCCGAGCCGCTGGCCGCCCACCGGCTGACGGTGGTGCCGTTGACCGTCGTCCTGAACGGCGTGGAGGGGCTGGAAGGGGTGGAGACCTTCCCCGCCGACGCCACCCGCGCGCTCAGCGGCCGGCGGGTGTCGGTGAGCACCTCCCGACCCGCTCCGGAACAGTTCGCGGCGACGTACCGCCGGCTCCTCGACGAGGGCGCCGAGGGGATCGTGTCGGTCCACCTGTCGGCGGAGCTGTCCGGCACCGTCGAGGCCGCCCGGCTGGCCGCCGCCGAACTCGGCGACCGGGTGGCGGTGGTGGACAGCCGCTCCTGCGGAATGGGGATCGGCTTCCCGGCGGTCGCCGCCGCCGCGGCCGCCGCGGGCGGTGCCGACCTCTCCGGGGTACGCGACGCCGCGCAGGACGCCGTCGTCCGGACCACCGTCTTCTTCTACGTCGACACGCTGGAGTTCCTGCGCCGGGGCGGTCGGATCAACGCAGCCTCGGCGCTGCTCGGCACCGCCCTCTCGGTGAAACCGATCATGCACATGCCGGACGGCGCGATCGTCCTCAAGGACAAGGTACGCACCGCCAGCCGTGGCGTTGCGCGCCTGGTCGACCTGGCGGTCGAGGCGGCCGGCGACGCGGACGTGGACCTCGCCCTGCACCACCTGGCCGCCCCGCAACGCGCCGAGGCGCTCCGGGAGGCGCTGACCACCCGGCTCGGCGACCGCCTGCGCGACACGTACGTCTCCGAGGCCGGCGCGGTGGTCGCCGCGCACGCCGGACCGGGCCTGGCCTGCGTGGTCGTGCACCGCCGCCCACCGGCAGCGACGGCGCGTTGACAATGCTGCGATAGCGCCGGTGCGCTGCCCCGCATACCACACCGGCAGCATGATCAGGGCGTTGTCCACAGTGGCGCCGTTGTCCACAGATGCGGAGGTCACGGGCCGCGCTCGCCGCCCGTCGCGGCCTAGCCTCACGCCGTGTCGTACGACGAGGAGACGGTGGTACGGGAGCGGCTGCACCGCGTGCTACCGCTGGCGATGGGCGACGGGGACGACTCCGCCGCGCCACACCAGCCTGTCCTCGACGTCCTGCCGGGCGATGGCATCGGCCGTCAGCCGGCGGATGCCGTCCCCAACCGGCTCCGCGTGGGCGATCCGCCGGTCGCCACGTCGATACACCACGGTGTCGCCGCTTCCCCGGGGGACACCGCTCACGACGGGACCGGCGTGGAGGGTCTCGCGGCCGGCTCTCGGTCCGGCGTCCGTCCAGGTCGGCCGTGGATCCAGCGCGGACCGCTCGCTGTCGTCCGGCCGCGCCTCGGCGGGGCGGCGCCGGCGATCTTGACTGATGCGGACGACGCGCCGCCGGTCAGCGACCCGGACGACATGCCTTCTACGACCGCCGACGACGAGGGATGGACAGCCGACGGGAGCGGCCGGTCGGGGGGTGGCGCCGGCCGGGCGTTGGCGGGGCCGGGGGCGTTCGACCCGGGACGGCGTGGGGTGCGGGCGCTGGCCGTCGTCGCCGTGCTGGTGGTGCTCTGTGCCGCGTTCTGGGCCTGGCGGTCCCGTCCGCAGGCGGAGCCGGTCACGCCGGTGGTGGAGACGTCGGCGGTCGCTCCAGCCCCGGCCGGGTCCGAGCCGTCGCCGACGGCCGGTGCGGAGCTGGTGGTGGCGGTCGCCGGGAAGGTCCGCCGGCCGGGGCTGGTGCGCGTACCGGCCGGTGCCCGGGTCGCCGACGCGGTGCAGGCGGCCGGGGGTGCGCTACCGGGCGTGGACGTCGCCCTGCTCAACCCGGCCCGCAAGGTCGTCGACGGGGAGCTCATCCTCGTCGGCGTCGCCGCACCGCCCGGCGCGGCACCGTCCGGGCCGCACCTGGGTGCGATGCCCGGGGCGGGCGGCAAGGTGAACCTGAACACCGCCACGCTGGCGCAGCTCGACGCGCTGCCCGGGGTCGGGCCGGTGCTCGCGCAGCGCATCCTCACCCACCGGGACCAGCAGGGCGGCTTCCGGTCGGTGAGCGACCTGCGCCAGGTCGACGGCATCGGCGACGCGCGGTACGAGCAGCTCAAGGACCTGGTGACGGTGTGACCGGCCACCGTGAACCGCCGGGCACCCATGCCGTGCCGGATCTGCGGCTCGCCGGCCTGGCCGTCGCCGCGTGGCTCGCGGCGCTGGCCGGGCTGCACCTGGATGCCCGGACGACGCTCCTCGTCGCACTGGTCGCCGCCGTGGCGGCCGGCGTCGGCGCGCTGCACCTGCTCGGCCACCTGGGGCGGCCGGCGGCCGCGCCCGTGCGCCGTCACGGCTGGATCGCCGTCGCCGTGCTCCTCGGCGTGGTGTGCGGGGCGAGCGCCACCGCCGCGCGGGTCGCCGTACGGGACGCGCCGCCGATCCGCGCGCTCGTCGACGCCGGCGCCACCGTCACCGCCGACCTGGTCGTCCGTGACGACCCGCGAGCGGTACGCGGCGTCCCCGGACGTCCCGCGATGTTCCTGGTCCCGGTGGAGTCGACCCGCTTCATCGGGCCGGACGGTCGTAGCGTCGAGGCGCGGGTGCGCGTTCTCGTCCTCGCCACCGATTCGGCCTGGCGAGGGCTGCTACCCGGGCAGCGGCTGACCGCCGACGGCCGACTGTCCGCTCCCCGTGGCGGTGACCTGACCGCCGCCGTCCTCCGGTCGGCGCGGCCTCCGGGCGAGCACGGCGCACCGCCGACGTCCCAGCGGGCCGCCGGCGCGCTACGCACCGGTCTCCAGGACGCCTGCGACCCGCTGCCGGACGAGCAGGGCGGCCTGCTGCCCGGGCTCGTGGTGGGTGACACGAGCCGGTTGCCGCCCATGGTGGAGGAGGACTTCCTCGCCACCGGGATGACGCACCTCACGGCCGTCTCCGGATCCAACGTGGCGATCATCGTCGGTGCGGTGCTGCTGCTCGCCCGCTGGGCTCGGGCGGGTCCCTGGCTCGCCGCCGGTCTCTGCGGGGTCGCGCTGGTCGGCTTCGTGATTCTGGTCCGCCCGTCGCCCAGCGTGGTCCGGGCGGCCACGATGGGAGCGATCGGGCTCGCCGCGTTGGCGGCCGGCCGGCCCCGGGCGGCGCTGCCCGCGCTGGCCGCGGCGGTGACCGTACTGGTGCTCCTCGACCCCGAACTGGCCGGTGACGCCGGCTTCGCGCTCTCCGTGCTCGCCACCGGCGGGCTGCTGCTGCTCGCCCCGCGGTGGCGGGACGCGCTGCGCCGCCGCCGGGTGCCGGCCGGCGTCGCCGAGGCGGTGGCGGTGCCGGCCGCCGCGCAGCTCGCCTGCGCACCGGTCGTGGCGGGGATCTCCGGCACCGTCAGCCTGGTGGCCGTCCCGGCGAACCTGCTGGCGGTGCCCGCCATCGCGCCCGCCACGGTGCTCGGCGTGGTGGCGGCGGCGCTCTCGCCGCTCTGGCCGGCCGGGGCCGGGTTCCTCGCGTGGCTGGGAAGCTGGCCGGCGTGGTGGCTGGTCACCGTCGCGCACCACGGGGCGCGCGTACCCGCGGGGACGCTGCCGTGGCCCGACGGCCTGGCCGGGGCGCTGCTGCTGTCCGGTCTGACCCTGGCGCTGCTGACGGCCGCCCGGCGTCGGGTCGTCCGTCAACTGGTGGCCGTGGTGGTCGTCGCCGCCGTGCTCGGTGCGCTACCGGTGCGGCTGGTGGCGTCCGGGTGGCCACCGGCCGGCTGGGTGGTCGCCGCGTGCGCGGTCGGGCAGGGCGACGCGGTGGTGCTGCCGGTCGGGCCGGGTCGGGCGGTGGTGGTGGACGCCGGGCCCGATCCCGGCGCGGCCGACCGCTGCCTGCGCGGGCTCGGCGTCCGGGAGGTGCCGCTGCTCGTGGTCAGCCACTTCCACGTCGACCACACCGGCGGTGTCGCGGGCGTGTTCCGGGGGCGCCGCGTCACCGCCGTCCTGACCCCGTCGTGGCCCGACCCGGCGACCGGGCGGGACCAGGTGCGGGCGGAGGCCGCAGCCAATTCGGCCGACCTGCTGTCCGCCTCGGCCGGCTGGCGCTACCGGGCCGGCGGGGTCGAGCTGACCGTGGTGGGGCCGCCCTACCCGCTGCGCGGCACCCGGTCGGACCCGAACAACAACTCGCTGGTGCTGCTCGCCACGGTCGGCGGGGTGCGGATCCTGCTCGCCGGCGACGCGGAGACGGAGGAGCAGCGGGCCCTGCTCGACCGCCCTCCGCCGGGCGGGCTCCGGGCGCACGTGCTGAAGGTCGCTCACCACGGGTCGGCGTACCAGGATCCAGCCTTCCTCGACGCGGTCCGACCGGCGGTCGCCCTCGTCCCGGTCGGGACGGGCAACACGTACGGGCACCCGAACCCGGCGGTGCTGGGCCGCCTCGCGCGGGGCGGTGCGCGGGTGCTGCGTACCGACGTCGACGGTGACGTGGCGGCCGTGGTTCGGCCGTCGGGTCTCGCCGTCGTCGTGCGGGGGAACCGGCTTCGGCCTCCCACCTAGCGCGACGTCACGGCCCGTCCACGGCGGGCCGGACAACGCGCAGTTCGACTACCGGCTACCGGAGGCACTTGCCGGCCATCCCCGGAGCCAGACCAACTTCGCCGTGCCCTACCCGACGGCGTGCAGTCCGCAGGCCTGGGCCAGCGGAGTCCCGATCGTGCTCGCCCGAGCCTTGCTCGGAGCGGAGCCCGTCGGCGGGAAAATGACCCTTGACCCTCATATTCCGGCTGAGATCGGCCGGATAATCGTCGACCGACTCAACGCCTTCGGCCGCTTCTGGGACATCGATGCAGTGGGTGCAACCGGCACCATTCGCCCATCGCGGGAGGCAGGGCCGCAGTGACGCGGGCCGGTGGTGACAGAGACCGACGTGGGGCGACGGCCGGGGCGTGGAGCAGGCGGCCGAACTCCGCGGTGGTCGACACGGCGGACCGGATCACGCCGCACCCGCATCGAAGGGTTTGTTGCCGGAATTGCGATGACCGGAGATAAATGTCGGGATTTGCGCTGAGTGCGGGGTCCGCCATCGGAGTCCGGACGACCAGGCTGGCACCGGCGGCCGACCGTGCGAATATGGGCGGCGTGACCGCCGCCAGCCTCGCTCCCATTGTGCTCGTCCTCGGCGACGAGGAGCTGCTCGCCACGCGCGCGGTCACCGAGACGATCGCCCGCGCCCGCGGCATGGACCCCGACGTGGACGTCCGCGAGTACCAGGCCGGCTCGTTGACCGTCGGCGAGATCGCGGAGATGCTCAGCCCGTCCCTCTTCGGCGGGCGGCGACTGCTCGTCCTGCGGTCCGGCCAGGACGCACGCAAGGATCTGACGACCGCGCTGCTTGCGTACGCGAAGAACCCCGACCCGGACGTGCACCTGGTCGTGCTCCACCTGGGCGGCGCCAAGGGCAAGGCCTTCGCGGACGGTCTGAAGGCGGCCGGCGCGACCGTCGTCCCGGCGGTCAAGCTGAAGGGGCACCGCGAGCGGGTGGCGTTCGTACGGGACGAGATCCGCCGGGCCGGCGGCCGGTGCACCGACGACGCCGCCGAGGCGCTCATCGCGGCGGTCGGCACCGATCTGCGCGAGCTGGCCGCCGCCTGCTCCCAGCTGATGGCCGACACCGACGGGAAGATCAGCCCCGACACGGTGGCCCGCTACTACCGCGGTCGGGTCGAGGTGAGCGGCTTCACGGTCGCCGACGCCACGATGGTGGGGGACGTGCCGGCCGCGCTGGAGGCGCTGCGCTGGGCGCTGCACGTCGGCGTGGACCCGGTGCCGATCGCGGACGCCCTCGCCGACGGCGTACGCACGGTGGCGCGGGTCGCCTCCGCCGGGCGGGGCAGCCCGTACCAGTTGGCGAGCACCCTGGGCATGCCGGCGTGGAAGATCGAGCGGGCGCAGCGGCAGGCGCGGGGCTGGACACCGGAGGGGCTCGTCCACGCCATGCAGGCCGCCGCCGAGTGCAACGCGGCGGTGAAGGGCGGCTCCGACGACCGGGCGTACGCCCTCGAGAAGGCCGTCTTCTCGGTCGCGGCCGCGCGGCAGGGTGGCGCCCGGTGACCGGAGCCACCCGCGGGACGTGGGCCACCGTGGTGGCCGACGAGGAGCGCTACCGGCCGCTCTACGCCCGCGTCCTCGGGTTGCGGTTCGTCAACCCCGGTGGCGTGCTCTGCTTCATCTTCTTCGAGGGCTCCGTCGCCCTCGCCACGCTGCTCGCCCTCGCCGAGCTGGTCACCTGGTGGGCCGTGCTGGTCCTGCCCGCGACGGTCGCGGTGATGGTGAAGCTCAACGACCTGGTGGCGGCCCGGGTCGTCCGTTCCGCGGCGCTCGTGCCCGAGCAGGAGCGGGACCGCTTCCGGCGGCAGATGGAACCGGCGGTCGGCACCGCCCGCGTCGACTGGATCCGGCACAGCGTGCCCGGCGTCGTCGTCTCGTCCACGCCGGAGGAGCCCCTGCCGCCCTCGCTACGCGAACCGACATCCCCACCCGCACCCTGACCGGCACCGCGGAAGACGGAGCGCGGCTCGCGCCACGCGCTGAGATCTCGGGGCACGGTGATCCGGTGGCGCGGTTCGCGCCCTGGGCGCGGGTGCGGACAGGCGGAAGCCCCGGGCGGGTCGCCCGGGGCTTCCGGTCAGGTCTTCAGGCGCCGCGTCAGGCGGAGAAGGACGCCACGCGCTTGGCGATGGCGGACTTGCGGTTCGCGGCCTGGTTGGCGTGGATCACGCCCTTGCTGGCGGCCTTGTCCAGCTTGCGGGTCGCCTCCCGCATGAGGACGGTGGCCTGCTCGACGTCGCCGGACTCGGCGGCCTCGTGGAACTTGCGGATGGCGGTCTTCAGCGACGACTTGACCGACTTGTTACGCAGCCGGCGCTTCTCGTTCTGCCGGTTGCGCTTGATCTGGGACTTGATGTTCGCCACGCGACAGCCTCGTCTTGATAGCTCGGGTTGGTCTGCTTCCACGCGCCGCGAGCATGCGTCATCGCTGCGCGAAGAGCCAGGTTACCAGGTCGCCTGGGGACGGGCCAAAACGGCCTCCCGGCCACTCGTGCCGGTCGGCGTTCGGGGCGCCACGACAACGCCGGCTCAGACGTGCACCAAGGACGCGGGCACCAGCGGCGACCACGCCCGGCAGGGCCGGCACGGGAAGGGGCGTCACGCCAGGTCATTACGCACGGGCGGTTCTCGTCGCACCGAGGTGACCAGGCGCCGGCGGTCACGCCACCCCGAGGTGACCGGGCGCGGACGGCTCACGTCCAGCCCTGGCGGCGGGCGAGCCAGGCCAGCGCCTGCTCGCCGCTGCGGCGCTGGTGGACCGGCAGCCGCTCGGTCGCGGTCGGCGACGTGATCGACTCCGTGGTGAGGAAGTAGCCGGCCAGGGCGGCCAGCGTGACGTCCAGGGCGTCCGGCGGTGCGTCGGCGGCGGCCGGGTGCGCCGCGAAGGCGGCATCCAGCCCCGCGGCGGCGCCGGGAACGAGCGCCCCGCCAGCGGGAGCGAGCGCCTCCGTCCGGCCGCCGGCGGCGAGCGCCCCGCCAGCGGGAACGACCGAGTCCGTCCCGCCGCCAGCAGCGAGCGCCTCCGGCCCGGACACGACCGCCTCTGGCCCGGACACGACCGCCTCCGGCCCGGACACGACCGCCTCCGGCCCGTCGGCGTAGCCGCCGAGGAGCAGGGTGGCCAGGTCGAACCAGGCCGGCCCGTGGCAGAGCCAGGTCCAGTCGCACAACCACGCCCGCCCGTCCGCGTCGAGCAGGACGTTGTCGGGGCGCAGGTCGCCGTGGATCAGGCCGGTCGCCCCGGCGGCGTAGACCGGGAGGCGGGACTCCAGCGCGACCAGCTCGGGCAGCCGCCGCTCCAGGTGGGCGGGGAGCGCCGGCGCCGGCTCCCGGCCCGCCGCCACGTCACCCCAGCGGAGGATGTCGTCGCGGGCCAGGTCGGCCAGGTGGGGCGGGTCGAGCGCGGCGAGGTCCGCGGGCGGCTCGGCCAGTGCGGCGGCGACGGCCGCGTACGTGGCCAGCGTCGTCGCCAGCTCCGCCGGTTCCCAGGGCCGCCGGGGCGGGTGCCCGTCGACCACGTCCAGGCCGAGCGCGAACCAGCCCGCCTCGTGCAGCGTCCAGCGCGGGCTGGGTGCCGGTACCCCCGGCGGGAGCCGGTCGAGGACGGCGGCCTCCCGCGCGTACCAGTCGGTCAGGTGGGAAGTCCCGGGCGCGGCCTTGACGAAGACCCGCCCGCCGTCGGCGGCGGTCAGCACCCCGGCGAACCCGCGGGTGAAGCCGTCGGCGGCGGCGGTGGCCCCGACCACCGGGGCGCCGAGCCGGTCGGCGAGCGCGGCCCGCAGGCCGACCGGCAGCTCCGACCACCCGGGCCGGCGGGCGGTCGTCGGGTACGGCGGTGAGCTGGTCACCCCTTCAGTGTCGTACGTCACGGCGATACTGCCCGGGTAATTGGGACCGATGACTTCTGGGCGCTGGTCGAGGCGTCGGCGACCGCCACCGGCGACCCGGAGGACCGGCTGGCCTGGCTGGACGACGCGGTGGCGGCGCACGGGAGGGTCCTGAGCAGCAGCCCGGACCCGGCCGGCGAGCCGTGGGATCTCGACGACCCGGCCGAGCTGCGGCGGCGCTACCCGCGGCTCGCCGTGCTGTTCCCGCTGCCCGTCGGGGGCGACGTGGCGGTCTGGGAGACTGCCAGGCCATGAGGACCGACGACTTCTGGCAGCTGATCGACCAGGCCCGCGCCGGGGGCGGGGGAGAGCCGCACGCGGTCGCCGCCCGGGCGGTGGCCCTGCTCGCGCGGCGGGATCCGGAGGAGATCGTCGGGTACGCGCGCCACCAGGCCCGCGTGCTGGCCGCGTCGCACCGGGTTGACCTGTGGGGTGCGGCGTACCTGATCAACGGCGGCGTCTCCGACGACGGCTTTCACCACTTCCGAGGCTGGCTGATGGCCCAGGGGCGAGCGGTCTTCGCCCGGGCGGTCGCCGATCCGGACTCGCTGGCCGAGGTGCCCCAGGTGCGCGCCGCGTCGCTCTCCGGGGAGGAGTTCGCCTGCGAGGAGATGCTGACGGTGCCGTGGGACGCGTACCGGAAGGCGACCGCGGCCGACCTGCCGGCGGACCGTGATCCGGTCCCGGTGCCGGACCTGAACGACTTCTGGGACTTCGACGACGAGGACGAGGCCCGCCGCCGGCTGCCGAAGCTCGCCGCCCTGTTCGTGGAGCCGCCCGGCGAGTGACGGCGGTTCGCCTCCCGGCGCCGCGCGCCGGCCGTCCGCCACAGCGCGCCGGCCACCGGCCGTCGTGAGGCCGGCCGCAGCAGCCGGGGCCGGCGGCTGCCTGCCGGCAGATGCGCGGGCCTGGCGGAGCGGGGTTCGCCCGCGCAGCGGGCGGGCGGGGGCGACGTGGGAGCATAGAGGGGGCCGGCGACGCGCCGGCCTGCTCAACGTCAGCCGACCAGAACGGACCGCTGTGCCACCGACGCTCGATCCCGGCGTGAACGCTCCTGGTGCCACCGACCCCGGGCGCATCAGGAACTTCTGCATCATCGCCCACATCGACCACGGGAAGTCGACCCTGGCCGACCGGATGCTGCAGCTCACCGGCGTGGTCGACCCCCGGCAGATGCGTGCGCAGTACCTCGACCGGATGGACATCGAGCGCGAGCGCGGCATCACCATCAAGAGCCAGGCCGTCCGGATGCCGTGGACGATCCGGGAGGGCGCCCGGGCCGGCGAGAGCGCCGTGCTCAACATGATCGACACGCCGGGGCACGTCGACTTCACGTACGAGGTGTCGCGGTCGCTGGCCGCCTGCGAGGGTGCGATCCTGCTGGTCGACGCAGCGCAGGGCATCGAGGCGCAGACTCTCGCCAACCTCTACCTGGCGCTCGAGAACGACCTGCACATCATCCCGGTGCTCAACAAGATCGACCTGCCGGCCGCGCAGCCGGAGAAGTACGCCGAGGAGCTCGCCCACCTCATCGGTGGCGACCCGGCGGACTGCATCCGGGTCTCCGGCAAGACCGGCGAGGGTGTGCCGCACCTGCTCGACGAGATCGTGCGGCAGTTCCAGCCGCCGGTCGGGGACGCCGAGGCGCCGGCCCGGGCGATGATCTTCGACTCGGTCTACGACGTCTACCGGGGCGTGGTCACCTATGTCCGGGTGATCGACGGGCGGATCAGCGCCCGGGACCGGATCAAGATGATGTCCACCGGCGCCACCCACGAGCTGCTGGAGATCGGTGTCATCTCGCCGGAGATGGTGAAGGCCGACGCGCTCGGCGTCGGTGAGGTGGGCTACCTGATCACCGGTGTGAAGGACGTCCGGCAGTCCCGGGTCGGTGACACGGTCACCATCAACTCCCGGCCGGCGAGCGAGCCGCTCGGCGGCTACAAGGACCCGAAGCCGATGGTCTACTCGGGCCTCTATCCGATCGACGGGTCCGACTACCCGAACCTGCGTGACGCGCTCGACAAGCTGAAGCTCAACGACGCCGCGCTGACGTACGAGCCGGAGACGTCGGGGGCGCTGGGCTTCGGCTTCCGCTGTGGCTTCCTCGGCCTGCTGCACCTGGAGATCATCCGGGAACGGCTGGAGCGGGAGTTCAATCTCGACCTGATCTCCACCGCGCCGAACGTGGTCTACCGGGCCCTCCAGGAGGACGGCCAGGAGGTCGTGGTGACCAACCCCAGCGAGTACCCGACCGGCAAGATCGCCGAGGTGTACGAGCCGACCGTGCGGGCCACCGTCCTGACGCCGAACGACTACGTCGGTGCGGTGATGGAGCTGTGCCAGGGCCGCCGGGGCAACCTGCTCGGCATGGACTACCTGTCCGCCGACCGGGTGGAGCTGCGCTACACGCTGCCCCTCGCGGAGATCATCTTCGATTTCTTCGACCAGCTCAAGAGCCGCACCAAGGGGTACGCGTCGCTGGACTACGAGCCCTCCGGCGAGCAGTCGTCGGACCTGGTGAAGGTCGACATCCTCCTGCACGGCGAGCCGGTCGACGCGTTCAGCGCGATCGTGCACAAGGACAAGGCGTACAACTACGGCACCAGCATCGCCGCGAAGCTGCGGAACCTCATCCCGCGCCAGCAGTTCGAGGTGCCGATCCAGGCGGCCATCGGCAGCCGGGTGATCGCCCGGGAGACCATCCGCGCGATCCGCAAGGACGTCCTCGCGAAGTGCTACGGCGGTGACATCAGCCGGAAGCGCAAGCTGCTGGAGAAGCAGAAGGAGGGCAAGAAGCGGATGAAGATGGTGGGCCGGGTGGAGGTTCCCCAGGAGGCCTTCATCGCCGCGCTCTCCTCCGACTCCGGCGACGGCAAGGCACCCGGCAAGAAGTGACCGCCGCCGGCGGTCGGCCGGCTCGACGACGTACGCGATACCGGTGCCCCGGTCGGCAGGGAGGCGTGACCGCCTCCCGCCCGGCCGGGGCGCCGCCGTGTCCGGTGCTCGCCGCGGCCGTCCCGACCGGCGGACGTGTCTCCGCCCGAAGAACTTCCCCTCCCGGCCGCGGCCCGGCGACCGCCGTCCGGACCGGCCCCGACCTGCGCCGATGTCGCCCAGGCCGGAATCGACGCAGGGGCGCCATCGACGGACGAAGAAATGGTCGCGCCGTGAGTCGGTTTGGGTTTCCGACCCGTCGGGCATTGAGGGGGCACGACAGGAACACCACAACACGGTGGACACAATTCGTGAAGGAGGGCGACCGTGGAGCTCACCGTTTGGGGCATCATCACCGCGCTCGTCGTCGGTCTGATCGTCGGCGCGCTGGGCCGCCTGGTCGTGCCGGGGCGGCAGAACATGCCGATGTGGCTGCACATGCTGATCGGTGTCGGCGCGGCGCTGCTCGGCACCGTGCTGGCGCGGGCCATGGGCATCGCCACCGAGACCGCCGGCATCGACTGGGGCGAGCTGCTGGTCCAGGTTGTGCTGGCCGCCATCGCCGTGGCCCTGGTGGCCGGGGTGGGGCGACGTCGCAGTGTCAGCCGCTACTGACAACTGAATCTCGCCTCGGGCGCCCGACCGGCAGGTCGGGCGCCCGTCGTGTGTGCGGGTTCGATCCGGTGCCCGGTCTGGGGCTTGCCGGGTCGGGCTGTCCCGCAAAGTCGGTTTGGGGCTTCGGCGGGTCGGGAACTGAGTGGTCACCACACAAGCACCACCCGACACGGAACCTCACTCTTCCCGTTAGGAGAACGACCGTGGAGCTGACCGTCTGGGGCATCATCACCGCGCTGATCGTCGGTCTGATCGTCGGCGCGCTGGGCCGCCTGGTCGTGCCGGGGCGGCAGAACATGCCGATCTGGCTGCACATGCTCATCGGTGTCGGCGCCGCGCTGCTCGGCACGATCATCGCCCGCGCCTCCGGCTTCGCCGACACCGCCGGCCTCGACTGGCGTGAGCTGCTGCTGCAGGTCGTGCTGGCCGCCGTCGCGGTGGCCCTGGTGGCCGGCGCCGGTCGGCGCCGCGGCATCACCCACCGGTAAAACTCGCACAGCCTGAACAACGGGCGCCCGACCTCCCGGTCGGGCGCCCGTTCGTCCTGGTACCGCCACTTTCGCCCCGGTCCCGTCCGCCCGAAGGCGGGCCCCCTGCGGTACGGTCGCCACGCTTCGCACCGGTCGCCCACTGTCGTAAAGGATTTTTACGTACTAAGGTGCGGCGGAGAAGGTTAGTGCCAAGTGGCGCGAGGGAGAATAGGCGTGAACAGGTGGAAGCGGCTGGCCCCGGTCACCGCCGTCGTGGCCTCGGCCGCGATGGTGCTGACCGGCTGCGGTGGCTCCGACGACGAGGCGGCTGACAACAGCAAGCTGACCGTCTGGATGATGGGCGAGGGCAGCGACGCGCAGACGAAGTTCCTGGACGGCGTCGAGGCCGAGTTCCGGCAGAAGCACCCGGACACCGACGTGGTGGTCCAGTACGTTCCCTGGCTCGAGGCGCCGAAGAAGTTCCAGGCCGCCCTCGCCGGTGGTGAGGGGCCGGACGTCACCGAGCTGGGCAACACCGAGACCCAGGGTTGGGCGGCCCAGGAGGCGCTCGCTGACGTGACCGACAAGTTCGGCGGCTGGGCCGAGGGCAAGGACATCCTCCCCGACCTGGTCAAGAACGCGCAGCTGGACGGCAAGCAGTACGGCGTGCCGTGGTACGCCGGCGTGCGCGGCATCTACTACCGCACCGACTGGTTCGCCGAGGCCGGTGTCCAGCCGCCGAAGACCTGGGACGACCTGGTCGCCGCCGCCAAGGCCGTGCAGGCGAAGAAGCCCGGCACCTACGGCATCGCCGTGCCCGGTAACTCAGAGCTGCCCTTCTACTCGTTCCTCTGGGGCGCCGGCGCGGAGGTCGCCACCAAGGAGGGCGACACCTGGAAGTCCGGCCTGAACACCCCGGAGGCCCAGAAGGCCGTCAAGTTCTGGACCGACCTGGTGACCGTGCACAAGGTCGCCCCGTCGGCCGCCGCGGGCTGGAACGAGATCGACGCCCGGACCCAGTTCGCCACCGGCAAGGCGGCGATGGCGTTCGGCGGTAGCTGGCAGCAGGGCGCCATCAAGAAGGACAACCCGGAGATCGAGAAGGTCTGGGGCACGTTCCCGATCCCCGGCCCGGACGGCCAGCCCGCGCCCGCCTTCGCCGGTGGCTCCGACATCGCCATCTGGAAGGACAGCGAGCGTCAGAACCTCGCGTGGGACTACCTGACGGTGCTGCTGAACAAGAAGAACGACCAGGCGTTCGCCGAGAGCCTGGGCTTCTTCCCCGTCTACCAGGATCTGGTCGGCGCCGAGAAGTACAGCAACGACAAGATGATGGCGGCGTTCGCCACCGCCATGAAGAACACCAAGCTCACGCCGCTGTCCCCGAAGTGGGTCGAGGTCAGCCGGACCAAGACGGTGACCCAGGCGATGAACAGCTCGGTCATGAAGGGTCAGAAGACGGTCGAGAAGGCCACCGCCGACGCGGCCGCGGAGATGGAAAGCATCCTCAACGCCAAGTGACCACGCTGACCGAGGCGCCGGAGACGTCCGCCGCGCGGGAGACCCCCGCGCGGCGGCGTCGACGGGTGGACCGCCTCCCGTACCTGCTGCTCCTGCCCTGCCTGGTGATCATCGCGGTGCTGCTGCTCTGGCCGCTCGGCCAGGTGGTGGCGATGTCCTTCTTCCGCCTGAACAACGTGCGGCAGCTGCGCGGCGACCGCGAGTGGCCGTGGGTGGGCCTGGGGAACTACACCGACATCCTCGGTGATCCGTTCTTCTGGACGGTGCTGCGCAACACCGTCCTCTTCGCCGCCGCCAACGTGGCCCTCACGATGGTCCTCGGCACCCTGGTCGGCCTGCTGCTCAACCGGCTCGGCAAGCGGATGGTCGCGTTCGTGGCGAGCTGCGTGATGCTCGCCTGGGCCACTCCGGCGCTGACCGGCACGATCGTCTGGAAATGGATCTTCGACGACACCAGCGGGCTCGTCACGTGGCTGTTCAACGCGCTGCCCGACGGCCTGTCGCAGGCGCTGTTCGGACGCAGTGAGTGGACCGGCTACGGGTGGTTCAACTCGCCCCTGCTCTTCTTCGCGATCCTCACCCTCGTGGTGGTCTGGCACTCCTTCCCGTTCATCGCGGTCAGCGTCCTCGCGGGGCTGAAGAGCGTGCCGAGCGAACTGCACGAGGCGGCCCGGGTCGACGGGGCCGGCCCGTGGAAGGTGTTCTGGCAGATCACCTTCCCGCTGCTGCGGCCGGTGTTCGGGATCCTGGTCGTGCTCTCCACCATCTGGGACTTCAAGGTCTTCACCCAGTACTACGTCCTCGCCGGGGGCACCCAGGACCGGTCCACCTTCATGCTCTCGGTCTACTCGTACGCCGAGGCCTTCTCGCCGCCGCCCAAGTACGGGCTCGGCGCGGCGATCGCCGTGATCCTGACCCTGATCCTGCTGGTGGTGACCGGCGTCTACGTCCGCATGGTGCTCAAGCAGGAGGAGGACGCGTGAAGCGGCTCGCCCTCAACGGCGCCGGTCTGCTGGTGGCGCTCTTCGCGGCGTTCCCGGTCTACTGGATGATCGTCACGTCCCTGAAGCCGAGTTCGGAGATCTTCTCTAGCACGCCCCGGCCGCTCCCCGGCGAGCCCACGCTGGAGCACTACCGGCAGATCCTCACCGGCAACCTGATCCCGGGCGTGACCTTCGCCGACTTCTTCCTCAACAGCGCCCTGGTGGCCGGGGCGACCGTGCTGCTCAGCGGCCTGGTTGCCCTGCTCGCGGCGACGGCGGTCGCCCGGTTCCGCTTCACCCTCCGGACCAGCTTCCTGATCATGCTGCTGGTGGTGCAGATGATCCCGTTGGAGGCCCTGGTCATCCCGCTGTTCCTGATGATCCAGCGGCTCGGGCTCTACAACACGCTGCCCAGCCTCATCCTCACGTACCTCGGTTTCTCGCTGCCGTTCGCGGTCTGGATGCTGCGTGGTTTCGTCGCCGCGGTCCCGAAGGAACTGGAGGAGGCCGCGGCGATCGACGGGGCCAGCCGGGCACAGACCTTCCGGCGGATCCTCTTCCCGCTGGTCGCGCCCGGCCTGGTGGCCACCAGCATCTTCTCGTTCATCACCGCCTGGAACGAGCTGATCTTCGCGTTGACGTTCATCAACGACCAGGACCGCTACACGCTGCCGGTGGCGATGACGTTCTTCTTCGGCCGGGACGACACGGCGTGGGGCCCGGTGATGGCCGCCTCGACGATCTTCACGCTGCCGGTGATCGTCTTCTTCCTGCTGGTGCAGCGCCGGATGGTCTCCGGCCTGGTCGCCGGCGCCGTCAAGGGCTGACCGGCAGGCCCCCGCGATCGTGGAGTTTCCGCCCCGACAGAAGCCACGAAGGCGACGAATGGCGGCCGAAAGTGCAAGATCGACGGGCCGGGCGGGGGCGACTAGGCTGGCCGCCATGACGGGCAGGGTGGCATCGGTGAACCTCGGCATCGTGACCGAGGCGGAGTGGGCGGGCGACGCGAGCGGTCGGAGCGGCATCGACAAGCGGCCCGCGCCCGGCCCGGTGCGCGTGGGCGCCGAGGGGCTCGCCGGCGACTTCATCGGGGAGCGCGCCCACCACGGCGGCCCGGACAAGGCGGTGTACGCGTACGCCGAGGAGGACGCCGCCTGGTGGGCGGCCGAGCTGGACCGCCGGATCGGTCCCGGCGCCTTCGGCGAGAACCTGACCACCCACGCGGTCGACGTGACCGGCGCGGTGATCGGCGAGCGGTGGTCGATCGGGTCGGTGGTGCTCCAGGTGACGATGCCCCGTACGCCCTGCACCACGTTCGCCGGGTTCTGGGACGTGCCGGATCTGATCAAGCGGTTCACCGTGCGGGCCCTCCCGGGTGCGTACCTGCGGGTGCTGCACGAGGGTGAGATCGGCGCCGGCGACCCGGTCCAGGTGGTGGACCGGCCCGCGCACGGGGTGACGATCGGCGAGGTGTTCCGGGCGTTGAACCTGGAGCCGGAGCTGCTGCCCCGGCTGCTCGACGCGGAGGACTTGCCGTCGTGGATCCGGGAGAAGGCCCGCCGCCGGGTCACCGCCGCCGGCTGAGGCGCGGCCCGCGCCGCCGCCGGCTCACGTCGCGGCGAAGACCTCCGCCACCACGCGGGCGTCGGCCGGTTTCGCGCCCGTCACCCGCTCCCAGGTGCCCTTCTCGGCGGTCCACTGCCGGTCGCCGAAGCGGACCAGCCGCACGCCGTTGTCCTCGGCGTGCGACACCAGCCAGTGCGCGTACCGCCAGCCGCCGCGCTCGTCGTCGGGCGTCACCGTGAGGCCGGTCAGGCTTACCGCGGCGGCCGTCGTGGCGAGGCCCCAATCGAGCGCCAAACCCTGGGTCAGGGCGGCGGTCGCCGCCGCGCCCCGCCGCAGCGGACTGTCGCCGACCGTGCAGGCGACCGCGCCGGTCGCGTGCGCGAGCAGCGCGCGGGTCAGCACCTCCGACTCGTCGGCCCACCTCTGGTACGCCTCGGGGAACGCCGACCGCTGCACCTTCTGTGCCGCGTCGGTGACCCGCATCCGCTCCCAGCCGCGCACCTTGGCCAGGGCCGCGTAGAACTTGTTGGCGGCGTACCGCGGGTCGCGGACCTGCGTCGGCGTGCCCCAGCCCTGGCTCGGCCGCTGCTGGAACAGGCCCACCGAGTCGCGGTCGCCGCCGGCGAGGTTGCGCAGGCCCGACTCCTGGTACGCGGTGGCGAGCGCCACCACGACGGCCCGCTCGGGCATTCCGCGCTGGATGCCGATGGCCGCGATCGTCGCCGCGTTGGCCATCTGGTCCGCGTCCAAGGCCACCTCGCCGTCGGCCTGCACCGTGCACGTCCGGGCGGCGAGCGGCAACGTGAGCCCGTCGCCGAACTGCCGGAGGACGACGAACAACCCGACCACGGCGACGAGAACGACGACGACACCACCAGCGACGGCGGCCCGAGTTCGCACCTGCACCCCCTGTCTGACAGTTCGACGAGCGTACGTCCCCCGTCGCGCCCCGCGGGTCGTCCGACCGGTTCCAGACGGCTCCGCCGAGCGTGGCCGTGCCGCCGCGGCGGGCGCGGAAACCGCAGGTCAGCCGGACGGCAGGCGGACGGGGCCTTCCCGCGTCACCCCGCGCGGAAACCAGCTACTCGCCCGGCACCCAGCTCGCCGGCCGCTTCTCCCGGAACGCCAGCACGCCCTCCCGCCCCTCGTCGGACAGGAAGTAGCCGGTCGACAGCGCGGCCAGGTCGGCGATCTCGGTGCGCAGATCCGTGGCGGCCGGGCGGCGCAGCAGGCCCTTGGCCCCGGCCAGGGCGCCCGGCGCCCCCCGGACCAGCGAGTCGCAGTACCGGGCCACCGTGTCGTCCAGCTCCGCCGCCGGCACGGCGGCCGTCACCAGGCCGACCTCGGCGGCCCGCCGCCCGTCGAACGTGTCCCCGGTCAGGTACAGCTCGGCCGCCGCGCGCGGGTGCAGCCGGGGCAGCACGGTCGCGGAGATCACCGCCGGGATCACCCCGATCCGGACCTCGGTGAACGCGAAGGTCGCCTCCTGCGCGCAGACCGCCAGGTCGGCCGCCGCGAGCAACCCCAGGCCGCCGGCCCGCGCCGGCCCGGCGACCCGCGCCACCACCGGCTTCGGGCACTCCCAGACCGCCGCGAGCGCGTCACCCAGCATCCCCGCCGGCACCGTCCCGCTGGCGTACGCGGCCGCGGTCTCCTTCAGGTCGGCGCCGGAGCAGAACACCGGCCCGGTGTGGTCCAGCACGACGACACGGACGGCATCGTCGGCGACCGCCGCGGCGAGGCCGTCCAGCAGCTGGGTCATCAGCGGTGTGGAGAGCGCGTTGCGGTTGTGCGGGCTGTCCAGGGTGAGGGTGGTCACCCCGCGGGCCGTGGCGACCCGCACGAGCGCGTCCGGAGAGGTCATGCCGGGCACACTAGTGGCCATGCCCGGCGTCCTTCCAGAAGGTGAGACCGTCCCCGCCGACGGTTCGCTGCCCGCCACCGCCCTGACCTCGGTCGGCGCCCGCGGCTTCGGCGTGTACGTGCACGTCCCCTTCTGCGCCAGCCGCTGCGGCTACTGCGACTTCAACACGTACACCGCCGCCGAGCTGGGCGGCGGCGCCAGCCGCGAGGAGTACGCGGACACCGTGCTGGCCGAGCTGGCCCTCGCGGCCCGGGTGCTGCGCGACAACCCGCCGCCCCGGGTCGACACGGTCTTCGTCGGTGGCGGCACCCCGACCCTGCTCCCCGCCGACGACCTGGCCCGGATCCTCGACGGCATCGACCGCACGTTCGGGCTGGCGGCCGACGCCGAGGTCACCACCGAGGCCAACCCGGAATCGGTCACGCCGGAGTCGCTGGCGGCCCTGCGGGCGGCCGGCTACACGCGGATCTCGCTGGGCATGCAGTCCGCGTCGCCCGGGGTGCTGGCGATTCTGGACCGGCGGCACAGCGCCGGCCGGGCCGTCGCCGCCGCGCGGGAGGCCCGCGACGCCGGATTCGACCACGTCAACCTGGACCTGATCTACGGCACGCCGGGGGAGAGCGCGGAGGACTTCGCCGCCACGCTCGACCAGGTGGTCGCCGCCGGCGTGGACCACGTCAGCGCGTACGCCCTGATCGTGGAGGAGGGCACGCGGCTCGCCGCCCGGATGCGGCGCGGCGAGCTGGCGTACCCCTCCGACGACGTCGCCGCGGACCGCTACCTGGCCGCGGAGGCCGCCCTCGACGCGGCCGGTTTCTCCTGGTACGAGGTGTCCAACTGGGCCCGGACGCCGGCCGCCCGGTGCCGGCACAACCTGCTCTACTGGACCGGCGGGGACTGGTGGGGCCTCGGGCCGGGGGCGCACAGCCACGTCGGCGGCGTGCGCTGGTGGAACGTGAAGCACCCCACGGCGTACGCGAAGCGCCTCGCCGCGGGGGAGTCACCCGGCCTGGCCCGGGAGGTGCTGACCGCCGACGAGACGCACATGGAGGACGTCATGCTGCGCCTGCGGCTCGCCTCCGGCCTGCCGCTGGACGTGCTGGACCCGGCCGGCCGCGCCGGCGCCGAGCGCGCGCGGGCGGCCGGCCTGCTGGCCGACGCCGACTACGCCGCCGGCCGGGCCGTGCTCACCCTGCGCGGCCGGCTGTTGGCCGACGCCGTCGTGCGCGACCTGCTCCCCTGACGGTGAGGCTGGCCGGCGGCGGGCCGCCAGCCGCGTCGGGTTCGTGAGCGGTGCCGACCGGCCGGGGGAGCGGCCGGCCGGGATCAGCGCTTCACGAACGCGTACGTCATCGGGTAGCGGTAGATGGTGCCCTCGCTGGCCTTGACGCCGCCGATGATGCCGAAGATCAGCGGCACCAGCCCGACGATGAACGGCACGAAGAAGAGCAGGCCGCAGGTGACGACGGTCAGCACGACGCTGGCGATGAGCGCCGCCAGCCAGGTGAGCTGGAAGTTCAGGGCCGCGACGGCGTGCGCCCGCACGACCGGCGACTGTTGACCGCGTGCGGTGAGCGCGATCAGTGGGGCCAGCCAGCCCAGGAACCCGCTGCCGAGGACCACACCGGCCGCCCCGCCGAAGTGCGTGACGAGGGCCCAGGTCTTGTCGTCGTTGGTCGGGTAGCCGGCGGGAGCGCCGTAGCCGCCGCCGGTCGGGTAGCCGGGGCCGGGTGGCGGGTAGCCGCCGGGTGGTGGGTAGCCGGGCGGGGGATAACCGCCAGGCGGGGGGTAGCCGCCTGATGGCGGAACGTCACCGGTGGGCGGGGGATAGCCACCGGGCGGGGGATAGCCGCCCGGGCCCGGTGCGCCGGACAGTGGCGTGGTCGGCTCGTCGGAGCCGGGGACCGTCGGGTCCGGCTCTCCCGCGCCAGGAGGGCGAGGTGGTTCAGTCATGAGGATCACGGTAGGGGGAGCCCACAACGGGGCGCCAGAGCAAGACCGTCCCGGATGTCCGGATGATCGGCCCTGGCGGATCCGCCGCTGGCCGGGACGCGTCGTCCGCCCGTCGTTGATCATCGCGGCGGCGGGCGCGCCGACGTAGACTGGCACTCGCTACAGTCGAGTGCCAGGGCGTCGCCGGGCAGTCGGCGACCGACGCGCGACAGGAGGTGGGCAGGATGGGTCTCGACGACCGCAAGCTCGCGGTACTGCGCGCGATCGTCGAGGACTACGTCGCCACGCAGGAGCCCGTCGGCAGCAAGGCGCTGGTCGAGCGCCACCAGCTGGGAGTCTCCCCGGCGACCGTCCGCAACGACATGGCGGTCCTCGAGGAGGAGGGCTACATCCGGCAGCCGCACACCAGCGCCGGCCGGGTGCCCACCGACCGCGGCTACCGGCTCTTCGTGGACCGGCTGTCCCGGGTCAAGCCGCTCAGCCCGGCCGAGCGCCGGGCCATCGAGCGCTTCCTGTTCGGCGCGGTCGACCTGGACGACGTGGTGCACCGCACGGTACGGCTGCTGGCGCAGCTGACCCGGCAGGTCGCCGTCGTGCAGTACCCGAGCCTGGCCCGCTCCTCGGTGCGCCACCTGGAGCTGGTGCCCATCTCCACGACCCGGCTGATGCTCGTCATGATCGCCGACACCGGGCGCGTCGAGCAGCGCCTCGTCGAGCTGCCCGGGCCGATCCCCGCCGACGACGTCACCGACCTGCGCCGGCTGGTCAACGAGAAGCTGGTCGGCACCCGGCTGTCCGAGACGCCGCCGCTGGTGCAGGCGCTGGTCGACGAGGCCACGGCCGAGCTGCGCCCGGCCATGACCACGCTCTCCACCGTGCTGCTGGAGACCCTGGTCGAGCGGCACGAGGAGCGCATCGCGCTGGCCGGCACCGCCAACCTCACCCGGGGCGGGCTGCTCGACTTCCAGGGGTCGCTGCGCCCCATCCTGGAAGCGCTGGAGGAGGAGGTCGTGCTCCTCAAGCTCATCGGGGAGGTCGAGCCGAGCGCGATGCGGGTCCGCATCGGCGACGAGAACGAGATCGACAACCTCCGCTCGACCTCGGTGGTGAGCACCGGCTACGGCCCGGGGGCCACCATCGTCGGCGGCCTCGGCGTGTTGGGGCCGACCCGGATGGACTACCCCGGCACCATCGCCACGGTGAGGGCCGTGGCACGCTACGTGGGCGACCTGCTGGCTCAGAACTAGGCAGTACCGTCCGGCCGATCCGGCCGGCGGCCGGCGCAAGGCGAGACGAACATGAGGACACGGAACGCAGTGGCCAGGGACTACTACGGCATCCTCGGCGTGAGCCGGGACGCCTCCGACGACGAGATCAAGCGGGCGTACCGCAAGCTGGCGCGTCAGTACCACCCGGACGTCAATCCGGACCCGGAGGCGCAGGAGAAGTTCAAGGACATCAACGCCGCGTACGAGGTCCTCTCCGACGACCGGAAACGGCAGATCGTCGACCTCGGCGGTGACCCGCTCGCGCCCGGTGGCGGAGGTGCCGGCGGTCCGGGCGGCCCCGGCGGCGCGGGCCCGTTCGTCGGTTTCCAGGACATCATGGACGCGTTCTTCGGAGGCGCCGCCGGCGGCGCCCGCGGGCCGCGCCCACGGACCCGGCCCGGCGCCGACGCGATCCTGCGCCTCGAGCTGGACCTGCACGAGACGGCGTTCGGCGTCGAGGCCCCGATCACGGTCGACACCGCCGTGCTCTGCTCCACCTGCGCCGGCGCGGGCACCGCCGCCGGCACCCACCTGGCCACCTGCGAGGCGTGCGGCGGCCGCGGTGAGGTGCAGTCGGTGCAGCGCACCTTCCTCGGCCAGGTGGTCTCGGCCCGGCCCTGCACCGTCTGCCAGGGCTACGGCACCACGATCCCGCACCCCTGCCCGACCTGCGCCGGTGACGGCCGGGTGCGCACCCGCCGCTCGCTCACCGTCAAGATCCCGGCCGGCGTCGAGGACGGCATGCGGATCCGGCTGGCCCAGCAGGGCGAGGTGGGCCCCGGTGGCGGCACGGCCGGCGACCTCTACGTGGAGATCCACGAGCGGCCGCACGACGTCTTCTCCCGCAAGGGCGACGACCTGCACTGCCGGGTGACCGTCCCGATGACCGCGGCCGCCCTCGGCACCCGGCTGACCATCAAGACGCTCGACAGCGAGGAGCCGGTGGACGTCAAGCCGGGCACCCAGCCGGGCAGCACGCTGCGGCTGCGCGCCCGCGGCGTACCGCACCTGCGCGGCACCGGTCGCGGTGACCTCTACGTCCACCTCGACGTGCGGACCCCGACCAAGCTCGACGCCGAGCAGGAGAAGATGCTGCGCGACTTCGCCCGGACCCGGGGCGAGGAGGTCGCCGAACTGACCAAGCAGGGCGGTTTCTTCTCCCGGATGCGCGACGCCTTCAACGGCCACGCCTGACGATCGGGCTGACGGCCCCGGCACCTGCCGGCGGCCGTTAGCCTGATCATCGTGTCCGCACCGCTCTTCCTCGTCGAGTCCCTGCCCACCGCCGACAGGATGGTCCTCGACGGCCCCGAGGGACGCCACGCCGCCACCGTGCAGCGGCTTCGGCCGGGCGAGCGACTGCTGCTCGCGGACGGTC
Organism: Micromonospora thermarum; assembly: GCF_012034245.1. Classification (GTDB taxonomy): domain Bacteria; phylum Actinomycetota; class Actinomycetes; order Mycobacteriales; family Micromonosporaceae; genus Micromonospora; species Micromonospora thermarum. Next base: position 61,069 of record NZ_JAATEO010000028.1, read on the forward strand.
GGGGCGGCACGGCCGCCGCGGTCGTCATCACCGTCGGCAAGGACACGCTCGATCTCGAGATCACCGCACGGGGTTACGTGGACGCACCCGTCCCGCGCCTCGTGGTGGTGCAGGGCATCGCCAAGGGGGACCGGGGCGAACTCGCCGTGCAGGCGATGACCGAGGCCGGCGTGGACGAGATCGTGCCCTGGGCGGCCGAACGCTCGATCGCCCTCTGGCGCGGCGACCGGGGGGTACGGGCCCGGGAGAAGTGGGTGACGACCGCCCGGGAGGCGGCCAAGCAGGCCCGGCGGACCTGGCTGCCGGTGGTGGCCGGTGCGCCGGACGAGTCCACGGCCCGGGTCGCCCGCCGGATCGCCGGCGCGGCGGCGGCCTTCGTGCTGCACGAGGAGGCCGAACAGCGGCTGACCAGGGTCAAGCTGCCCGACACTGGCGAGATCGTGCTGGTCGTCGGCCCGGAAGGGGGTATCGCCGACCGCGAGCTGGACGCCTTCACCGAGGCCGGCGCCCGTCCGGTACGCCTCGGCCCGTCGGTGCTGCGTACCTCGACCGCCGGTGTGGCGGCGCTGTCGGTGCTGTCCGCCCGCCTCGACCGCTGGTAGGCGGGCGGTCGCATGGCCGTCGTCGATCAGCTGCGCAGATACGAGGCGCCGTTGAGGTCGACGATGGTGCCGGAGGCCCACTCCGCCTCCGGGCTCGCCAGCCAGTGCACCGCCGCGGCGATCTCCTCCGGCCGGGCCACCCGGTTGAACGGGGACTGGGCGCGGATCGCCGCGCCCCGCTCGCCGTCCAGGTGTTCCGTGGTCATGTCGGTCTCGACGAAGCCCGGCGCGACGGTGGCGACCGTGATGCCGTACGGCGCGAGGGCGACGGCGAGGGACTGGCCCAGCGCGTTCAGCCCCGCCTTGCTCGCCCCGTACGCCGGCTGCTCCGGCTCGCCTCGGAAGGCGCCCCGCGAGGAGACGTTGACGATCCGCCCGCCCCGCTCGCGCATGTGCTGCGCCGCGCACCAGGTGACGTTGGCGGCGCCGGTCAGGTTCGTCTCGAGCACCTGCCGCCAGCGCTCCCGCCACTCCTCGTAGGAGGTGCCGAAGACGGGGTGGGGCGCATCCCGCTCGCCGTACACTCCGGCGTTGTTGACCAGGACGTCCAGGCCCCCGAGGCGCGTCGCGGCCTCGTCCACCATCGCACCGACCGCCTGCGGGTCGGTGAGGTCCGCACGGACCACCACGTGACCCTCGCCGGGCAGGTCGGCGCGGAGCCGCTCGGCCGCCTCCGCCGAGTCCCGGTGGTGGATCGCCACCCGGTCCCCACCGGCCGCGAACGCCCGCGCCACCGCCCGCCCGATGCCCCGCGAGGCTCCCGTCACCAGCACCGCCCGTGAAGTCACGCCGGCCATCCTGCCGCAACGCCGGGTGGCTGTTGACGGGGGACCCCGCCGGACCGGGCGGTGGGGACGGGTGCGCCCCGGGTGTTCGTCCGTTACCGGAGGCGTCAGGCGGGAGCCCTTCCTTAGACTGCCCCGGTGAGCACACCTGACTGCCTGTTCTGCCGCATCGTCGCCGGGGAGATCCCGGCCACCGTCGTCCGGGAGACGCCCACCACGCTCGCCTTCCGTGACATCGGCCCGAAGGCGCCGGTGCACGTGCTGGTGATCCCCAAGGAGCACTACGCGGACGTGGCCACCCTCGCCCAGGATGACCCGGGGCTCGCCGGTGAGGTGCTCGCCGCGGCCGCCGCGGTGGCCGAGGACGAGGGGCTGCTCGGTGACGGCTTCCGGCTGATGTTCAACACCGGGGCGTACGGCGGCCAGGAGGTCTTCCACGTGCACGCGCACCTGCTCGGCGGCGCCCCGCTCGGGCCGATGCTGGCCCGGAACCTCGCGTGACACCGGCGGACCGCCTGGACCGCATGGTGCGGCAGGTCCAGGCGCAGGCCCGGATCCCGGCGGTCTCGGCGGCCCTGCATCGCGCCGACCGTCCGCTGTGGACGTGCGCGGTCGGCGGTACCGGGAACGACACCGCGCTGGACCCGGAGACCCGGTTCCGGATCGGCTCGGTGACCAAGACCTTCACCGCCGTCCTGACGATGCAGTGCCGCGACGACGGCCTGCTCGATCTGGACGACCCGCTGAGCCGGCACCTGGACCTGCCGGCGCACGGCGAGCTGACCGTCCGGCGGCTGCTGTCGCACACCGCCGGCCTGCAGCGCGAGCCGTACGGCGACGTGTGGGACACCCTGCGCGCGCCGGACACCGACCAGCTCCTGGCCGACCTGGCGAAGGCGGAGCGGGTGCTGCCCCCGGGGCGTCGCTACCACTACTCCAACCTGGGTATGGCGCTGCTCGGCCACCTGGTCGGCACGCTGCGCGGCGGCACCTGGGCGGAGGTGCTCGCCGAGCGGGTGCTGACTCCGCTGGGGCTGACCGCCACCACAGTGGAGCCCGGTCGGCGGGCCGCCACGGGCTTCCTCGTCGACGCGTACTCCGACGAGGCGCATCCGGAGCCAGCCACCGACTTCGGCGCGGTCGGTCCGGCCGCGCAGCTGTGGAGCACCGCGGGCGACATGGCCCGCTGGGCGGCCTTCCTCGCCGACCCGGCGGCGCTCGACGCGGCCGGCCGGGTGCTCTCGCCGGCCACGCTGGAGGAGATGCGCTGGCCGGTCACGGTCACCGACGAGACGCTCTGGGGTGGTGGGTTCGGCCTGGGGCTGATCCTGGTGCCGCAGGGCAAGCGGATCATGCATGTCGGCCACGACGGGGCCATGCCGGGGTTCCTGGCCGCCGTCTACGGCCGCCGGGGCGGCGACGGGACCGCCGGCGCGATGGGCGCCGCGGTGCTCGGGTCCGCCGGCACCGCCGGCGAACTGTTCGACCTGCCGCACCGGCTGCTCGCCGCCGCGGCGGAGCACGACCCGGCCGAGGTGACCCCCTGGCGGCCCGGACCGCCGGCCCCGCCGGAGATCCGCGGCCTGCTGGGTCGCTGGTGGGGAGAGGGTTTCGAGTACGTGTTCAGCTGGCACGACGGCGCCCTGCGCGCCCGGGGCGCGGACGACCCGCCGGGCAAGCCGCCGGCCGTCTTCGCCCCGCTGCCGGACCGGCCGGACGTCTACCGGACGGTCTCCGGCCGTGAGGTGGGCGAGCTGCTCCGCCTAACCCGCGACGAGACCGGAAGGGTGATCCGCATGCACTGGGCGACGTACCGCTTCACCCGTACCCAGGAAACCTTCGACCGCTACGACTTCCGCACGAGCTGACGGGGCCGTTCCGCCCCTTCTCCGCCGATCTTGCAATTTCTGCCCCGACATACCCCGCGAAAAGGGCATACCGAGGGCCGGAAGTGCAAGATCGCGGGAGCGGGTCCGGGTTGTCTCCCCCGGGAAATGGGCGAGGTGGTGGCGGTGTTGAACGGATACGATGGGAGCAACGCCAGCACGCCGTGGCACCGGCCCGGCGCCGAGATCGAGAGCAGGTGGCTCAGGGCCCCTCGGCCCGACCTATGACCAGCACCCCACCTCCCGGCCCGCCCCGGGCGCAGACCAGGATCACCGTTCCGGATTCGAAGATCATGGTCAATCTCCTCGGCGCGGGTGACGAGATCTTGCGACTGGTCGAGCGTTCGGTCAACAGCGACGTGCACGTCCGGGGTAACGAGATCACGATCACCGGTGCTCCCGCGGACAACGCCCTCGCCGAGCGGCTCTTCGGCGAACTGCTCGAACTCATCGAGAAAGGCGAGACCCTGACCACTGACGCCGTCCGGCGTACCGTCGGCATGCTCGAGCAGGGCAGCGCCGAGCGGCCCGTCGAGGTCCTGACGCTCAACATCCTCTCCCGGCGCGGCCGCACCATCCGCCCCAAGACCCTCGGGCAGAAGCGCTACGTCGACGCGATCGACGCGCACACCATCGTCTTCGGCATCGGCCCGGCCGGCACCGGCAAGACCTACCTCGCCATGGCGAAGGCGGTCCAGGCGCTCCAGGCCAAGCAGGTCAACCGCATCATCCTCACCCGGCCGGCGGTCGAGGCGGGCGAGCGGCTGGGCTTCCTGCCCGGCACCCTGAACGAGAAGATCGACCCCTACCTGCGGCCGCTGTACGACGCGCTGCACGACATGCTCGACCCGGACTCGATCCCGAAGCTGATGGCGGCGGGCACGATCGAGGTGGCGCCGCTGGCGTACATGCGTGGTCGTACGCTCAACGACGCGTTCATCATCCTGGACGAGGCGCAGAACACCACGCCCGAGCAGATGAAGATGTTCCTCACCCGGCTCGGCTTCAGCTCCAAGATCGTCGTGACGGGTGACGTCACCCAGGTGGACCTTCCCGGCGGGACGACCAGCGGCCTGCGGGTCGTCCGGGAGATCCTCAGCAACGTGGAGGACGTGCACTTCGCCCAGCTCTCCAGCTCGGACGTGGTCCGGCACCGGCTCGTCGGGGAGATCGTCGACGCGTACGCCCGCTGGGACGCCGAGCGCGAGAACCAGCAGGCGCAGAGCGTGCACGCCGTGCCCGGGCGGACCGCCCAGGGCGGTGGCCGGGCCGGTCGCCGCCGCTAACGACCTGAAGGAAGACAGTTGTCCATCGAGATCGCCAACGAGTCCGGTGTCGACGTCGACACCGACGCCGTGCTCGCCGTCGCCCGGCACGCCCTCGACGAGATGGGGGTCAACCCGCTCGCCGAGCTGTCCGTGCTGCTCGTCGACATCGACTACATGTCCGAGCTGAACCACCGGTGGATGGGCGGCGACGGCCCCACGGACGTGCTCGCCTTCCCCATGGACGAGGGCAGCGTCGACCACGGGCCGGGGGAGAACGCCGCCGCCGGCGCCGAGCCGGCGCTGCTCGGCGACATCGTGCTCTGCCCCGAGGTGGCGGCCAAGCAGGCGGCCGCCGCCGGGCACTCCGCCGCCGACGAGCTGCACCTGCTCACCGTGCACGGCGTGCTGCACCTGCTCGGCTACGACCACGCCGAGCCGGAGGAGGAGCGGGAGATGTTCGAGCTCCAGGCCCGACTGCTGGCCAGCTGGCGGGCGACCCGGGCCCAGTGATGTCCTCCCTTGCGGCAGCGACGGCCGGCGCGAGCGGCCTTCCCGACCTGCAACTGATCTTCTTCGCGGCCGGGCTGGTCGTCCTCGCCGGCCTGATCGCGATGACCGAGGCGGCGCTCGCCGCCGTCTCCCCGGCGCGCGCGGCCGAGCTGACCCGGGACGGCGCGCGGGGCGCCCGCGCCCTCCAGGCCCTCGCCGGTGACGTGGTCCGCCACCTCAACCTGCTCCTGCTTCTGCGGCTGCTCGCCGAGCTGGGCGCGACCACCCTGGTCGCGCTCGTCGCGGTGGACACGTTCGGCGCCGGCTGGCGGGCCGCACTGATCACCGCCGGGGCGATGACCGTGGTCAGCTTCGTGGTGGTCGGCGTCGCGCCGCGCACCATCGGCCGCCAGCACGCGTACGCGGTGGGCCGCGCCGTCGCGCCGCTGGTGCGCTGGCTGGGCCGGGCGCTCAACCCGCTCGCCTCGCTGCTCATCCTCATCGGCAACGCGGTCACGCCGGGGCGCGGCTTCCGGGAGGGCCCGTTCGCCACCCAGGTGGAGCTGCGCGAGCTGGTCGACCTCGCCGAGCAGCGGGGCGTGGTGGAGCACGGCGAGCGGCAGATGATCCACTCGGTCTTCGCGCTCGGTGACACGATCGCCCGCGAGGTGATGGTGCCGCGCACCGAGATGGTGTGGATCGAGAAGCACAAGACCCTCGCCCAGGCCCTCGTGCTGTTCCTGCGCTCCGGCTTCTCCCGCATCCCGGTCATCGGCGAGAGCGTCGACGACGTGCTCGGTGTGCTCTACCTCAAGGACCTGATCCGGCGTACGCAGGGCGGCGTCCCGGAGGACCGGCAGCTTCCGGTCGCCGAGCTGATGCGCCCGGCCACCTTCGTGCCGGAGTCCAAGCCCGTCGACGACCTGCTCTCCGAGATGCAGGCCGCCCGCAACCACCTCGTCATCGTCGTCGACGAGTACGGCGGCACCGGCGGCCTGGTCACCATCGAGGACATCCTGGAGGAGATCGTCGGCGAGATCACCGACGAGTACGATGTCGAGCGCCCGCCGGTCGAGCACCTCGACGACGGCGCGGTGCGGGTCACCGCACGGCTCCCCGTGGAGGATCTCGGCGAGCTGTTCGACACCGACCTGCCCACCGACGAGGTGGAGACCGTGGGCGGCCTGCTCGCCCAGTCCCTGGGCCGGGTGCCGATCCCCGGCGCCCAGGTCGAGGTGGCCGGCCTGCGGCTGCTCGCCGAGGGCACCACCGGCCGGCGCAACCGGATCGACACGGTGCTGGTGCGCCGCGCGGAGCCGACCGACCAGCAGGACGACCGGGGCCGGGGCGAGCCGGCCGAGACCCGTACCGACCGAGCCGAGGAGAGGCAACCCGCCGATGCCTGAGTCACCCGCCGCACCCACCGCGTCGTCCACTCCGGTGGAGCTGAGCGCCGAGGACGCCAAGCTGGTCGTCCTGGCGCGGGGCGCGCGGGGCCGGGTCGGTGCCGTCGAGGGCGCCGCCGTCCGGGACCAGGACGGCCGCACGTACGCCGCGGCCAGCGTCTCCCTTCCGTCGCTGGCGCTCACCGCGCTCCAGCTCGCCGTCGCCTCGGCGGCCGCGGCCGGTGCCACCCGGCTGGAGGCGGCGGTCGTGGTGACCGAGGCGTCGACGCTCGACGGCGCCGGTCACGCCGCCGTCCGCGACCTCGCCGCCGACGCGCCGATCCACGTGGCGGCCCCCGACGGCAGCGTCCTCGGCACGGTGGTCGAGTGACTCCCGAGGAGCTGGAGCGGCGGCCGTACCGGGCCGGGTTCGCCTGTTTCGTGGGGCGGCCGAACGCCGGCAAGTCGACGCTGACCAACGCGATCGTCGGGCAGAAGATCGCCATCACGTCGAACAAGCCGCAGACCACCCGGCACGTCATCCGGGCGGTGCTGCACCGGCCCGACTCGCAGCTCGTCCTCGTGGACACCCCGGGCCTGCACCGCCCCCGTACGCTGCTCGGCGAACGCCTCAACGACCTGGTCCGGCAGACCTGGAGCGAGGTCGACGTGATCGGCCTCTGCATCCCGGCGGACGAGCCGATCGGCCGGGGTGACCGGTTCATCTCCGGGGAGCTGGCCGAGCTGAAGGCCACCGTCCTCGCCGTGGTCACCAAGACCGACCTGGTGGACCGCAAGCGGCTGGCCGAGCAGTTGCTCGCGGTGAGCGAGCTGGGCGAGTTCGCCGAGGTGGTGCCGGTGAGCGCGGTCTCCGGGCACCAGGTCGACACGCTGGTCGACGTGATGACCCGCTACCTGCCGGAGTCGCCGCAGCTCTACCCGGACGACATGCTCACCGACGACCCGGAGCAGGTGCTGGTCGCCGAGCTGATCCGGGAGGCGGCGCTGGAGGGCGTCCGCGACGAGCTGCCCCACTCCATCGCCGTGGTGGTGGAGGAGATGGTCCCCGAGGGGCAGGTCATGAAGATCTACGCCGACGTCTACGTCGAGCGGCCGAGCCAGAAGGCGATCGTGATCGGCCATCGGGCGAGCCGGCTCAAGGACGTGGGCACCCGGGCCCGGCGGCAGATCGAGGAACTGCTCGGCACGCGGGTCTACCTCGACCTCCACGTCCGGGTCGCCAAGGACTGGCAGCGCGACCCGAAGCAGCTGCGCAAGCTCGGCTTCTGACCGGGGGCCGGGCCGGGGCGGCCCGGACCCGGTGCCGGCCGCGCGCTCGCGACCCGCTGTCGGAGTTCCGCTGTGACCGGTTTCCCTGATCGTTATCAGCCAGGACGATGGGGATTGTCACTATCCGCCCGACTTCCTCGCCGTTTCGCGTACGCGCGTCAGAGGGTAGGTGACCGTACGTCCCCTCGCCCCCGGACACAGATGCAGGCTGATGCGAAACCGATTTCTGGACCTCCTGCGCTTCCTGGCCATCGTTCGAGTCGTCGTCTACCACGTCACCGGTTGGGCGACGCTCACGCTCGTCTTCCCGGCGATGTCGGTGATGTTCGCCCTCGCCGGTTCGCTGATGGCGGCGTCGCTGGGGCGGTCGGGGGCACCGGCGGTCGGCCGGCGGCTGCGCCGCCTGCTGCCGTCGCTGTGGGTGCTCGCCGCGGTCTTCGTCCCGGCGATGCTGCTCACCGGGCTGCCGTTGACCCCGAAGGTCCTGCTCTGGCTGTTCCCGGTGGCCGACCCGCCCGCCAACTACTGGGGTGCCCTGGCGCTGAGCCCGATCTGGTACCTGCGCGACTACCTCTGGTTCGTGCTCGCCTCACCGGTGGCGCTGTGGCTTTTCCGGCGCGCGCCGCTGCCCACCCTCCTCGCCCCGTACGCGGTGCTCGCGGCCATCGAGTCCGGCGTGTACGCGAGCGCGCCGGCGGCGGTCCAGCAGTTCGGGCTGTACTTCGGGGCCTGGCTGCTCGGCTTCGCCCACCAGGACGGGACGCTGCGCCGCCTCGCCAACCGGGTGCTCTGGCCGGCCGCCACCGTCCTCGTGGCCGCCGGCGGGGCGTGGATCCTCACCCACCCCGGGCCGCGCGGCTACGACCTCAACGACATCCCGCTCGGCAATGCCCTCTGGTCGGCCGGCTTCATCCTGGTCCTGCTCGGCCGGGGGCCGGCGAGCGCGGCGTGGGTGGACCGGAACGCGCTGTTCGGTCGGGTGGTCACCGTCCTCAACCGCCGGGCGCTGACCGTCTACCTCTGGCACATGGCGTTCGTCGTCGCGCTCACCCCGCTGGTGGACGTGGTCGGCTGGTCGCACCAGGACCCGGTCGGCCTGGCCATCCGGATCGCGCTGATCTTCGCGCTCGTCGGCGTCGTCACGCTGCTCGTCGGGTGGGTGGAGGACGTGGCCGCCCGGCGCCCGCCCGAGCTGGTCCCCGGCGCGCGGCGACCGGTTCCCGCCGGCCCCGGACATCCGGTCCGGCGGCCGGCGGGCCACCCCGGTACGCCGGCCCGCGGGAACACGGCAGCGCCGACCGGCCGGGCGGTCGTGCCGGGGCAGCGCATCCGGGAGCCGGAGACGGTGGAGATCACCGCTGGGAGACCGTGAGGTCCCCGCTGCCCGTGGCGACGTCGAGCACCAGCGTCGCCGTCGGTACGTTCGGCACGCCCAGCTCCGCGTGGCCCGAGCCCACCTCGGAGCGCACCTGGTAGCTGCCGGCCGGGACGGTCAGCTCGACGTCCCCGCTGGAGGCGTGCGCCCGGACCGAGGCGGGCGTGGCCAGCTCGACCGTCACCCGGCCCGAGTTCGCCTCGGCGTCGACGCCGCCGCCCAGCCGGCGGGCCGTGATGTCGCCGGACGACGCCCGCAGCCGCACCGGCGCGGTCACGTCGACCACCTCGATGTCGCCGGAGCCGGTCTCGACGCGTACCGGGCCGCCGGCGCCGGCCACCCGGACGTCGCCGGAGCCCACCGTCACGTCCACCGCGCCGGCCCGGCTCACGTCGACGTCCCCGGAGCCGGTCTCGCCCTTCACCGCGACGCCGGGCGGGGCGGTCACCTCGTAGGAGATGCTGCACCGGGGACCGCAGTCGGTGTCCAGCACCAGCTCCGTGCCGTCGACGCGGTACGTCGTCGTCGGCTGGTCGCTCTGGTAGCGCACCACCCGCTTGATCCGCACCGACCCGGGTGCGCCGGTGGCCCGTACGACCACGTCACCGGCACCGGGCAGCACCCGTACGGTGGTGATCTTCACCGCCTCCGTGTTGTCGAAGTCGAGCCGGCGGAACGACAGGCTGTCACACCCGGCGACGACGATGAGCGTGGCGGCCGCGAGCGCGGCGGTGCTCCGGTGCAGTGCCATGGCCAGGACGCTACGGCCGCGGGCCGGTCCGCCGCATCGGGGGCCGTCCGGCGTCCACCCCGAACCGACCCTGATTTCCCACCCCGAGGGAGAATGGCCCGATGGCCGGGTACCGCCGACAGCTCTACCGCGACGACGCGGTGGTGCTGCGCGTGCAGAAGCTCGGCGAGTCCGACCGCATCATCACCCTGCTCACGCGCCGGCACGGGCGGCTGCGGGCGGTGGCCCGCGGGGTGCGGCGCACCACCAGCAAGTTCGGGGCGCGGCTGGAGCCGTTCGGTCACGTCGACCTCCAGCTCGCCGGCGACCCGAAGGGCAACCACGGCAGCTCGCTGCACACGGTGAGCCAGGTCGAGGGCATCGACCTGTACGGCAAGCGTTTCCTCGGCGACTACCCCCGCTACACGGCGGCGAGCGCGATCTGCGAGACGGCCGAACGGCTCACCCCGGTGGAGCGGGAGCCGTCGCTGCGGCTGTTCCAGCTCACCCTCGGTGCGCTGCGGGCTCTCGCCGACGGGGAGCACGCCACCACCCTGGTGCTGGACGCGTACCTGCTGCGCGGCATGGCTCTCGCCGGCTGGGCGCCGGCGCTGACCGCGTGCGCGGTCTGCGGCACCCCCGGGCGGCACCGGGCCTTCTCCGTCCCCGCCGGGGGCGCGGTCTGCCCGGACTGCCGGCCGCCCGGCGCCGCCCACCCCGCGCCGGCCACGATCGACCTGATGTCCGCGCTGACCACCGGCGACTGGCGGGTCGCCGACGCCACCGAGACCGGCGTACGCCGGGAGTGCAGCGGCCTCGTCGCGGCGCACCTGCAGTGGCATCTGGAACGCGCGCTACGCTCGCTGCCGCTGGTGGACCGGGGCGCTCCGGCGGCCGGTGCGGTCCCGACGCCCGCCGGCCCGCCCGCCACCCGGGCGGCCGCCGACCCGGCCGGGCGACCTGCCGGCGGGCCGGCCGCCGAGCCGGACGGGGGACCGGCGGGGCGCAGGACGTGAGCAGAAAGAGAGTGCAGTGATCCGATCGATGAGGGGCGCCCGGCGCGAGCCGGTGCCACCGACCCCGCACCCGTCCGGCGCCCGCCCGCCGGCGCTGCCGAAGGAGGCGCTACCCCGGCACGTCGCGGTGGTGATGGACGGCAACGGCCGGTGGGCCAAGGAGCGCGGCCTGCCCCGCACCAAGGGGCACGAGGCCGGCGAGTTCTCGCTCTTCGACACCATCGAGGGTGCGATCGAGCTGGGCATCCCGTACCTGTCGGCGTACGCGTTCTCCACCGAGAACTGGCGGCGCTCGCCCGACGAGGTGCGCTTCCTGATGGGCTTCAACCGGGACGTGATCCGCCGCCGCCGGGACCAGCTCGTCGACCTCGGTGTCCGGGTCGTCTGGTCGGGGCGGGCCGGCCGACTGTGGAAGAGCGTGATCTCCGAGCTGCAGACCGCCGAGGAGATGTCCCGGGGCAACTCGACGCTGACGCTCCAGTTCTGCGTCAACTACGGCGGGCAGGCCGAGATCGCCGACGCCGCCGCCGCGATCGCCCGAGACGCCGCGGCCGGCCGGCTGGACCCGGCGAAGGTCAGCGAGAAGACGATCGCGAAGTACCTCTACCACCCGGAGGTCCCCGACGTGGACCTCTTCCTGCGCCCGTCCGGCGAGCAGCGCACCTCGAACTTCCTGCTCTGGCAGAGCGCGTACGCCGAGCTGGTCTTCCTGGACACGCTCTGGCCGGACTTCGACCGCCGGCACCTCTGGTACGCCTGCGAGCTGTACGCCCAGCGGGACCGCCGCTTCGGCGGCGCGCTGCCCAATCCGGTCGCACCCACCACCTGACGCTTACCGGGCGGCCGCGCCGGGTACCTCTCCGGTCAGCAGTCACTGACGGAGGTGAACCACGATGATCCAGAAGCGGATCGCCCAGTGGGCGTTCATGGCCCTCGCCGTGCCGGTCGCGGCCGCGGGCGCGCGCAAGCTCAGCCACACGATCGAGGCCCGGCGGGGCCCGTCCGGCATCTCCCGCCTGCTCAGCAAGGGCGCCGACATGCTCCGCCCGCAGAAGGCCAAGCGCCGCCGCTTCTTCTGAGCACCCCGCGACCCCGACGCCGCCCCCGGCCTGGCCGGGGGCGGCGTCGCGCGTTCCGGGGTGGCCCGGACGCGGGGCGGCCTACGATCGGGACAGGGGGTGGGAGATGCGGGAGCTGCGGTACAAGATGCTCATGGCGTTGAACGCGGCGGACATCGGTGAGCCCATCTGCGGGCAGGTGGCGGAGATCTGCGCCGAGATCGCCGAGCAGCACTGCCAGGAGCTGGGTCACGCCGTGCAGGTCCGCTCGGGCGAGATCGGCGAGCTGGCCACCGGAGAGCCGGCGCTGACCTGGGCGCCCACCGAGACCGGGCAGCGCGCCTGGTGACCGCGCCCGCTCCCGCCGTCGACATCCGGCGCGCCGCCGACCGGTTCCACACCCGGATCTCCTGGCTCGACTCCAAGCACTCCTTCTCGTTCTCGCGGCACTACGACCCCGCCAACACCCACCACGGCCTGCTGCTGGTCAACAACGACGACGTGGTGCGTCCCGGCGCCGGGTTCGAGACCCATCCCCACGAGGACATGGAGATCGTCACCTGGGTGCTGCGCGGCTCACTTGTCCACCAGGACTCCACCGGCCACTCCGGCGTGATCTACCCCGGCCTGGCGCAGCGGATGAGCGCGGGCACCGGCATCCTGCACTCGGAGAAGAACGACTCCTGGCGCCTCGACGGCCGGGACCCGCACACCGACCCGGTCCACTTCGTGCAGATGTGGGTCGTGCCCGACGAGGCGGGCGTCGACCCGGGCTACGAGCAGCTCGAGATCGACGACCAGTTGCTGCGCGGCGGCCTGGTGCCGGTGGCCTCCGGCATGGACCGGTACGCGGGCGAATCGGCGATCCGCATCCGCAACCGGTACGCCACCCTGCACGCCGCCCGCCTGCGGCCCGGCGACGAGGTGAACCTGCCGGACGCGCCGTTCGTCCACCTCTACGTGCCGGACGGCGCGGTCACGCTGGAGGGCAGCGGCCTGCTCGGTGCCGGCGACGCGGCCCGCCTGACCATGGCCGGCGGCCAGCGCGTGGCGGCAACAGAACCAGCGGAGATCCTGGTCTGGGAGATGCACGCCACGCTCGCCTGACCCGCCCCGCCCACCTCTCGCGATCTTGCACTTTCGGCCCTCGATCTGCACCTCCTGCCCCGATTCGTCCGGGCAGAAAGTGCAAGATCGCGGCTCAGAGGGGGGTTAGGCCTCGACCTCGCGGCGGTCGGCGGTGGCCCACAACGTGTGGAACGAGCCGTCGCGGTCCACCCGGCGGTAGGTGTGGGCACCGAAGTTGTCGCGGAGGCCCTGGATCAGCGCTGCGGGCAGGCGGTCGGCGCGCAGGGCGTCGAAGTAGGACAGCGACGACGAGAACGCCGGGGCCGGCACGCCGGCCCGGGCCGCCTCGGCGACCACCCGCCGCCAGCTCGGCACCCCGTCGCGCACGGTGTCGGCGAACCACGGCGCCACCAGCAGGGTGGGCAGGTCGGGCTGGTCGTCGTACGCCTGCCGGATCCGGTCGAGGAAGCGCGCCCGGATGATGCAGCCGCCCCGCCAGATCGTGGCGGTGCCGCCCAGGTCGATGTCCCAGTCGTACTCCCGGCTGCCGGCGCGGATCTGGTCGAAGCCCTGCGCGTACGCGACGATCTTGCTGGCCAGCAGCGCGCGCCGCACGTCCTCGACGAAGGTCTCCCGGTCGTCGACCCGCCACGTCGCGCCCGCCGCGGGGAACGCCCGCCGCGCGGCCTCCCGCTGGCCGGCGTGGCCGGAGAGCGACCGCGCGAACGTCGCCTCGGCGATGCCGGTGATCGGGATGCCCAGGTCGAGGGCGCTCTGCACGGTCCAGCGGCCGGTGCCCTTCTGCTCGGCCTGGTCCAGCACGACGTCGACGAACGCGCGCCCGGTCGCGTCGCCGTGCGCGAGCACGTCGGCGGTGATCTCGATGAGGAACGACTCCAGCTCGCCGGAGTTCCACTCCCGGAAGATGTCGGCGATCTCCGCCGGTTCCGCTCCCAGACCCGCCCGCAGCAGGTCGTACGCCTCGGCGATGAGCTGCATGTCGGCGTACTCGATGCCGTTGTGGACCATCTTCACGAAGTGCCCGGCGCCGTCCGGCCCGATGTGCCGGCAGCACGGCACGCCGTCGACCTGCGCGGCGATCTTCTCGAAGATCGGCCCGAGCTTCCGGTACGACTCGGCCGACCCGCCCGGCATGATGCTCGGGCCCCGCAACGCGCCCTCCTCGCCGCCGGAGACGCCGGTGCCGACGACGTGCAGCCCCTGCTTGCGCAGCGCCTCCTCGCGACGCCGGGTGTCGGCGAAGTGCGCGTTGCCGCAGTCCACGATGATGTCGCCGGCGTCGAGCAGCGGGACCAGCTCGTCGATGACCGCGTCGGTCGGGCCTCCGGCCTTGACCATCACGATGACCGCCCGGGGGCGCTCCAGCGCGGCGACGAAGTCGGCCAGCGACTCGGCGGGCACGAACCGCCCCTCGTCCCCGTGCTCGGCGACAAGGCTGCGCGTACGCTCCGGCGAGCGGTTGTGCACCGCCACGGCGAAACCGTTGCGGGCCAGGTTCCGGGCCAGGTTACGGCCCATCACCGCCAGCCCCGTCACCCCGATCTGGGCAGTCGCCTGCTCGGTCATCCGTCCGCCGCCTTCCGCCGTCGTCAGCCTGTCGCTGCGACCGTATCGCGGCGTCCGGGGGAGGGGGTTCGGTCGTCGACAGTGTGTCACCGACCCGGCGCGTCCGGTCGCCGGTGCCGCTCCAGCCGTCGCCGCCCGCAGCGGCCCGATCCCGCCGGCGCCGTAATTCGGCTGCGCCGGCCGGCGGGCGAGGTTAGGCTGCCGGCATGCGCAACTGACGCCCCTTTCCCGAGCCGGGTCCGCCGCCGTCGCGGCCTGACCCGCGTGCTCCCGGGCGTCCGCGTCTCCCCACCCGCCGTCGGGCGGTGGTGTCCTCCGTGGTCGTTCCCGGGCAGCAGTCCCCACCCGCTGGGCCGCCGTCGGCGGCGGCCACGAGACGCAGCGGGTCCACCGGCCACCGGCCGGGGTACCCGCCGAGTGAGGAGGCACGGATGCCCACCAAGCGCAGCGCCCGGAAGTCCCGCACCACCCGTCCCACCCCCGAGGTCGCGGACCTCACGCCGGCGAACCTCGACCAGGTCGCGGTGGCGCCGGTCCCGGCCCTGCCGGCGGCCCGCCCGGCGGCGCCGAAGGCCGGTCCGCCGGTCACCAGCGCGCCCGGCGTCGGGCGCGGCCAGCGGGCCGGCCAGGTCCGCCGGTACGCCTTCCGGCGCAGCTGATCCGCTGATCGTGGACGGTCACCTCGACGGGTGACCGTCCACGGTCGTCAGCGCCGCCGGGCCAGCCCGATCAGCCGATCAGCGGGCGGAACGTGCCGAGGAGGACGCTGGCGGTCAGCGCGCCGCCCGCCAGGACGGCCGCTCCGGCGACCAGGAGCGCGTCGGCTTTGCCGAAGTGCTGGCGGCGGGCCACCGTACGTGGGGTGGTGGCGTCGAAGCCGCGCGCGTCCATCGCCACGGCCAGCCGGGTGCCCCGGCGGATCGCGCCGACCAGAAGCGTGAACGCGGTCGAGGCGAAGAGCCGCAGCCGGGCCAGCGGGTTGCGGCCGGCGTCCACGCCCCGGGCCCGGCGCGCCATGCTGATCATCCGCCACTCCTGACCGAGCAGCGGCACCAGCCGGAACGCGGCCAGCGCCCCGTACGCGAAGCGGGCCGGCGCCTTCGCGTTCTGCACCAGCGCGTCGGCCAGGTCGGTCGGGTCCGTCGTGGCGACGACGATCACCCCGGGCAGCGCCACCGCGAACATGCGCAGCACCAGGCCGAGCGCGGTGAGCAGCACGCCGGAGGTCACCACCACCGGACCGGCGTCGACGAGGACGCGGCCGGAGCGCTCGGCCGCGAACAGCACCAGCGTGACCAGGATGCCGCCCGCGCTCGCGAGCAGCGGCCACGCCCGGCGGGCCAGCACGCGCAGGCGTACGCCGAACAGCGGCAGCGCGGCCAGCTCGACCGCGATGGCGATCGCCGGGGCCACCGGGTCCAGGGTCGCGACCAGGGCGACCGAGAAGACCAGGGCCGCCGCGAGCTTCGCCACCGGGTTGCGTCGGGCCAGCGGCGCGTCCGGCCGGGCGACCGGTTCCAGGCCGATCATCGGCGCTCCAGGAGCACCTGGCGGTCGGCCAGGGCCGCCACGAACTCCGCGTCGTGGGTCACCGTCACCACGCCGTGCCCGGCGTCACGCAGGTCCGCGAAGAGGTCCACCAGCTCCAGCCACGTCCGCCGGTCCTGACCGAAGGTGGGTTCGTCGCAGATCAGCAGGCGGGGCGCCGTGGCCAGGGCCGTCGCCACGCTCAGCCGCCGCGCCTCGCCACCCGACAGGGTGTACGGGTTCGCGGCCGCCAACGCCGACAACCGCAGCCGTTCGAGCAGAGCGTCCACCGTGGAGCGCACCTCGGGCTCGGGCCGGCCGGTGCGGCGCGGGCCCAGCGCCAGCTCGTCGAAGACGGTGCTGGTGACGAACTGGTGCTCCGGATCCTGGAAGACCGAGCCGATCCGGCGGGCCAGGGCTGGTGCCCGCCAGCGGTGCGGGGGAGTGCGGACGTCGCCGCCGGCCAGCTCCGCGGTGGCGGTGACCTGTCCGGTGCCGGGTTTGAGCAGCCCGCCCAGCAGAAGGGCCAGGGTGGACTTGCCGGCGCCGTTCGGGCCGAGGACGGCGAGCGCCTCGCCGCCGCGTACGGCCAGGTCGACGGCGCCCAGCCGGGGCGGCAGGCCGAGCCCCTCGGCGGCGAGCAGCACGTCGCCGGCCGGCGCGGTGGCGCGGCGGGGCGGTATCGGACGGCCGGGCACCCAGACCCCCTCGGCGGCGAGCGCGTCGCCGTGCGCGGCGAAGACGGCCTCCGGCGTGCCGTCGGCCCGGACGCCGCCGCCCGGTTCGAGCACGACCACCCGGTCGACCAGCGGCAGCGACTCGGCGACCCGGTGTTCGACGAGGATCAGGGTGGTGTCGGCGTCCCGCGTCCGGGCGACCGCGTTGCGGACCAGGGCCGCGCCGGTCGGGTCCAGGTTGGCGGTGGGCTCGTCGAGCAGCAGCAGGCCTGGGCGCAGGGCGAGCACCCCGGCGAGGGCGAGGCGCTGCTGCTCCCCGCCGGAGAGCGCGGCGGTGGGGCGGTCCCGGTCGTACGGGAAGCCGACCCGCCGCAGCGCCTCGTCCACCCGGGGCCAGATCTCCTCGGCCGGTACCCCGCGGTTCTCCAGCCCGAACGCGACGTCGTCGCCGGAGCGCGCCATCACGAGCTGGCTCTCCGGGTCCTGGAAGACGATGCCCACCCGCTCGCGGGCCTTCGACGGGTCCAGCCCGTCGATCTCGACGGTGCCCTCCTGCTCGCCGGTGTCCTCGGGAAGCAGCCCGGCCAGCGCCGCGAGCAAGGTGCTCTTCCCCGCCCCCGAGGGCCCCAGCAGCAGCACCCGCTCCCCGTGCTCCACCCGCAGATCGAGGTCCCGGACCGCCCACCGCTTCCGCCCGGCATGCCGCCACCCGAACCCCCGCAGGGTCACCGCCGCCACGGCCCACCTCCCTCCACCCCACCCACCGGCCCGTGCCGGTCCACCGGCCCGCGCCGGTCCACCGGCCCGTTGATCAAGAGGCTTGCGTCGGGGAAACGCCCCCTGGTTGACGCAAATCTCTTGATCAACGAGGAGCGGGCGGTGTGCGCGCTCAGACGGCGGCGCGTTCGCGGCCGGCCGGGAAGCGGTCCAGGGCACCCGTGCCGGCGAGGGCGCGGGTCAGGTACCAGGCGCCGGCGCCCGCGATCAGCGTCGCGCTGACGATCGTGAGCAGCGCGTACGGGATCCGGTAGCTGCCCATCGCGTACTCGACGTTCCAGACGAAGAAGTCGAACAGCGCCGCGCCGAGACCGGTCAGCGCACCGGCGAGGAGCGCGGTCGGCAGCCGGAACGAGCGGTAACGGAACGCCGCGAAGGCCAGTTCGGCCCCGAGCCCCTGGATCAGGCCCTGGACGATCGTGATGCCGCCCCACTCCGAGCCGAGCAGCGCGGAGACCGTCGCGGCGACCGCCTCGCAGAACAGCGCGGCACCGGGCTTGCGGATCACCAGGCCACCGAGGACGGCCGGCACCAGCCAGACGCCGTACATGATCGCCTGGGCCGCCGGGAAGAAGGCGAAGGCCGGGTCGACGCCCCGCCAGAGCAGGCCCCAGGCCCAGAAGATGACGCCGAAGGCCACCGCGATGACGGCCGCGACGATCACGTCGACGGTGCGCCACCGGGTGGTGGTGGGTTGAGTCATTGAGTGCTCCCAGTCCTTGGTGCGAACCAGGAGAAGACGCACGCCGCGCCCGGTGTGGCCGGACGGCGGCGCGGCTGGAGGTCGACCGAACTCCCTGCGCTGGCATTACCCAGATCAGGTTCGAGGGTCTGCGGGCTGTGCCCGCACTCTCAGCGCTGTGCGCTCCCCTGTCGGATGTGAAGTTGTTCCACCGACGCTAACACCCCTGAAGATCATCCAGCAAAGTGATCTCCGAGCAGGTCAGCGCGGGATTGCCGGTCTTTTCGTGGAGTCCATCGACCGGGCCCGCTCCGGCCGGTAGTCTCAGGCCGCCGGTCCGCCCCCGGCAGAAGGAAGAGCACGTGACGCCGGAGACGCCCGCCGCACCCGACGGCGCCGCCACGACCGCCACTGTCGACGCGGCCGCGCCGGACGTACCCCCGAAGGTGCCGCCACCGGCCGGCGGTGCCGAGCCCCGGCGGTGGCTGGGGGACCGGATCGGGTCGGTCGAGGTCCTCGCCGCGCTGCTCGTGCTGCTGATCATCTTCCGGGAGCCGCTCGCCGGCGCGCTCTCGACGCCCCGGCTCCAGACCTGGACGACGGTGTTCGTGTCGGTGATGGTGCAGGCGGTGCCGTTCCTGGTCTTCGGGGTGCTGCTCTCCGCGGTGATCGCGGTGTTCGTACCCCGGTCGTTCTGGGCCCGGGCGCTGCCGAAGCATCCGGCTGCCGCGGTGCCGGTGGCCAGCGCGGCCGGCGTCGTGCTGCCGGGCTGCGAGTGCGGCTCGGTGCCGATCGCCGGGTCGCTGATCCGGCGGGGCGTCACCCCGGCCGCCGCGCTGGCGTTCCTGCTCGCCGCACCGGCCATCAACCCGATCGTGCTCACCGCCACCGCGGTGGCCTTCCCCAACAACCCGGAGATGGTCCTCGCCCGCGGGCTGGCCAGCCTGGTCGTGGCGATGGTGATGGGCTGGCTGTGGCTGCGCCTCGGCCGGGCCGACTGGATCCGGCTGCCGCGCCGGCCGGAGCTGGATGACGCCTCCCGGGGCCGGGCGTTCTGGGCGGCGGTCCGGCACGACGTCACCCACGCCGGCGGCTTCCTCGTCCTCGGGGCGATGGCCGCCGCCAGCATCAACGTGCTGGTGCCCGAGCGGTGGTTGCAGACCCTCGCCGACAACGCGGTGCTGTCGGTGCTGGCGTTGGCGGTGCTCGCCGTCCTGCTCTCCATCTGCTCGGAGGCCGACGCCTTCGTCGCGGCCTCGCTGTCGCAGTTCTCGCTCACGTCCCGGCTGGTGTTCCTGGTGGTGGGTCCGATGGTGGATCTCAAGCTCATCTCGATGCAGGCCGGCGTCTTCGGCCGGCGGTTCGCGCTGCGGTTCGCCCCGGCCACCTTCGCGGTGGCGGTGGCGGTCGCCGTCGGCGCCGGGGCGGTGCTGCTGTGAACCGCCAGGCGCAGGCGGTGGTCCTGCTGCTGCTCGGCGGTGCGGTGATCCGGGCCTGCTTCACCGACCTCTACCTCAACTACGTCAAGGAGGGGCTGCGTCCCTTCCTGATCGCCGCCGGGGTGCTGCTGGTCGCCGCCGCCGTCATGACCCTCTGGTACGAGCTGCGCCCCGTCCCCCGCGCCGCGGCCACCGGGGACGGACCCGGTCAGCCGGAAGCCCGCGCCGGTGGCCACGACGACCACGACCACCACGACCACCACGACGACCACGACCACCACGACCACCACGACGGCCACGGCCACCATGAGCCGCGGGTCGGCTGGTTGCTCATCCTGCCGGTGCTGGGCCTGCTGCTCGTCGCCCCGCCGGCCCTCGGCTCGTACGCCGCCGGCCAGGCCGGGACCGCCCTCGCCAGCCAGCAGCAGCCGTCCGACTACCCGCCGTTGCCCGAGGGCGACCCGGTGCGGGTGAGCGTGCTCGACTACGCCTCCCGGGCGCTGTTCGACAAGGGCGCGTCCATCGGGGACCGGCGGGTCCAGGTCACCGGTTTCATCACCGCCGGCCCGGACGGGCAGCCGATCCTCGCGCGGATGGTCCTCTCCTGCTGCGCCGCCGACGGCCGCCCGGTCAAGCTGGGCATGACCGGCAACGCGCCCGCCGGCCTCGCGGACGACACCTGGGTGGAGGTGACCGGCCGCTACAGCGACCGGATCGGGCGCGACGCGGTGAACGACGCCGAGATCCCCTACCTCGACGTGGAGTCGTGGCGGCAGGTGCCCGCCCCCAAGCAACCGTACGAGTGAGGTCGGTCCGGGTACGCTGTCGATCATGCGCATCGACGCCCGGGAGTACACCTTCGACGTACGCGCCGGTGGTCCGGAGGACGGTCCGCCCGTTCTCCTGCTGCACGGCTTCCCGCAGCACGGCGGCGAGTGGGACGACGTGGTGCCGGCCCTGCACGCCGCCGGGCTGCGTACGTACGCCCTCGACCAGCGGGGATACTCGCCCGGTGCGCGCCCGGAGGCCGTCGAGGCGTACCGGCTGGCGGAGCTGGTCGCCGACGCCGCCGCCGTGCTGGACGCGCTCGGTGTCGACGCGGCCCACGTCGTCGGGCACGACTGGGGAGCCGTCGTCGGCTGGGGCCTGGCCGCCGACCACCCCGACCGGGTACGGACGCTGACCGCCGTCTCCGTGCCGCACCCCGCCGCGATGGCGCACGCGCTCGAGGTGGACCCGCAGCAGAAGGCCCGCTCCGCGTACATGGTCCTGTTCCGGCAGGCCGGCAAGGCGGAGAAGGCGCTGCTGGCGTTGAAGGCAACCGGGCTGCGCCGGATGCTGTCCGGCGTCGGCGACGCCGACCGGGTGGCCGCGTACGCCGAGCCGATGCGCGCCCCCGGCGCGCTCACCGGCGCGCTGAACTGGTACCGGGCGATGTCCCGGGAGGACCTGGCGGCCGTCGGGGCGGCGCGGGTGCCCACCACGTACGTCTGGAGCGACCGCGACATCGCGATCGGCCGGACGGCCGCCGAGGCCTGCGCGGGGCACGTGACCGGCGACTACCGGTTCGTGGAGCTGGCCGGGGTGAGCCACTGGATCCCCGACGAGGCGCCCTCGCCGCTGGCCGAGGCGATCCTGGCCCGGATCCAGGGC
>NZ_JAATEO010000029.1 GCF_012034245.1 Micromonospora thermarum
CTGATGATATGCAGGAACACGGTTGCGGCGTCAGGCAAGGGATACCTTTCCTTCACCTGTTTCCATACGCGGTCCAGTGCCGCGCGGGTGATGCCGCACGCTTCCTCGGGATCTGCTGCCTCAAGTCCAGCGATGAGAGCGCTCGATTGCTCTGGCCGTGTCCAGTCGTCGCCGAGGGTCGCGGCTGCGAGACCTACGAGGTTGTTGTGGCGGTGCTCGGGCAGTGATGCCTTGGCTAGCCCTTGAAGGGTGGCGTAGGCCCATCCGGCGCGCATCTCACCGGGGGCTTTCCGGAATGCTTCTCTGAACAGTTCGATGGCCGGTTCCACGTTCACCCAGGATGCGGGACGGCTCAGTACGGTAGCGACGGAGCGCGGCTCCCAATTCTGTTCGGCAGCGACGCTTAGAAGCGCAGCTTGATTGAACGGTAGGTCCACCACATACTCGCGGATCAGCATCCGGGTAGCCTTGTCAAGTTGCGAGTCGTCGATCCGTTGGCGCTCGCGCGCGACGGAGAGCAGAGACCAGGTGCCGAAGGTCTTGAGCCCAAGTGAGTGGGCTAGGCGTCGAAGCCCGAGGTCATCCGCCCAGATCACGCTGTCGGTGTCCTTGGCGGCGTCCACGGTGAGGAGCCAGACTGGCTCCCGCTCCTCGCCCATTGGTCGAAGGTGGACGAGAGTTGGGTGTATAAGCCTGCGGAGTTGGCGGGCGGTGGCCAGCATTGCGCGAATCTGTTCCTGTTGGCGTCGCACAATGTCAGGATCATTTTCGGCGGTCACAATACGGCCCAGGTCGGCGTCGTACGCGATGGTGCCGGACGTCGGCATGTTGAAGTGATCGTCGGCCTCGGCGAGGTCACGCAAGGCGGCATCAATAATGGTCGGTCTATGCGTGAGTGAGATTAACGCCTGCGCGAACTCCGGAATTAGCGCTAGGGTGTAAAGCGCGCTGGCATCGATGATGCATATATTCGTGGAGGCGGAGCACGCCATCTCAAGCTCGACAGTGATATCATGGGATGCGCTGAACGCGGCGCGGTGGTAACCGAGCGGGCGATACGGAAAAATAGCAGAATAGGGCTTCCCGACGACGCGGTCGAACAAGCCGATCGGCAACATCTGGTCTTGGACCATGCTCAGGACTTGTCGGTAAGCCGCCTCGTGCTCACGCAGTTGCGACTCGATCTCCGCCAAGGGGTTGTCACCCTCGTGGATGGTGTACCTGGTCATGACTTCGCTGTCTGGATAGCGCTCGATGAAGGATGACCACGCTGCGGTCACCTGCAGCCCAATGTCATCAGGCAAGTCTGCTCTGTCTGCCCTCATTGTGACAGCGTTGATTGCCGCCGCATGCACACCCTGATCATCCGGAAATGCTCGCAGCATCTCGAGGGCGGTCCGGGCTACCCGGGTCGCGTCGCCGTACCTGCGCACAAGGTCAAGTAGGAAGATCGCGCGATGAGGCGTCGACACCTCCGCCGCAACGCTGGACCGATTTAGGGTCCGCCACGCGTCGTGCAGTTCGCCGCTACGGAATCGAGCAAACGCTAGGTTCCACCGCGCATCATCATCGTTTGGGTCAACCTCGAGCAAGGCCCTACAGGCCGTCGCCACCTTGGGCCAGTTCGCCAGAAATGACTGGACGAAAACAATCCGACGAAGCAGCGTCGTCCGACCCGGCCACAGCATTCCCGAATCGGCAATCGCCTGTTGAGCCAAGGAATCCGCGTCTGCCCACCTCCCGGCGTCGATGTAGCAGTCGACGGCCAACAAAAGCAAGCGCGGGTCGTTCCACCGCGCCGTCGCATCGGCCAGGACACTGGCAGCGAGTTCAGGGTCGCGAGGCCGAAGGAGGTCGGCCCTGCGTACGGACGCCAGTGGTGTCCGAGATTCCAGCTCTCGCAGCCGCTCATCGGCGCTTGGGCCGCTGATGGACATGACCTCGACCGCCATCTCGATCTCAGCAATCACCTGCGGATAACGAGGCCTCAGATCGTCAAGCGCGATCTGGTCGGTGGCGCCTTCCATGGCCAGACCCCGTAGTGCCTGCAGCTTCTGCTCGTCGGTTGTGGAGGCCCGATACACGTCCATCCACGCCGCCGTCGCCGTGGTTCCTGGGGCGCCGTCCCGCAACGGGCTGCTCGCAATCTCCGCCTCTACGCGCTTGCGGACGTATCCGTCGGGGGCATTTGCGACCAGATCGCGTGCCTTAGCGATCCTGCCAGTCAGGGCGGCACCCATCGCCGCTAGGGGTAGGACCCTGTCGTCGGCGGCCTCGTTCGTGGTGGCATCACCGTCGGGAGGGGGTCGGGTGATCGACCAGACCTGCTGATGGTCATCTGCGATGATCGCCGCTTCGGCGGCTGCAACCACCGCTTCAGCGCTGTCGCCTCGCCACGAGCGCCGGAGGTTGCGGGCACGGAGCGCTACCTCGATCGACCGGTAGGCATCCTTCCATCGACTGTCGCCGCCCCCCTGCACGGACCGAGACAGAAGCATCCGGGAAAGCTGTAACAGTAAGCCGGCGTTGCTCGTCGCGATGGCTCCGCCCTCGATCGCGGAGATGGCCTCATCGAGCCGCTGCTGCTGCTCAAGTGTGACACCCAAAACGCTCAGGGCTGTGTCCCGCTCCCCAGGGGCCGAGGGAAACCACCCAGTGAGCGCATCCTCTGCCCCCTTCCACTCCCCCGAATCGATCAGACGCACTGCCTTGAGCAGAGGGTAGCCCGGATCGACACCCTGGGCCTCCGTCAGCAAATCCGTAGCTCGTCGAGAGCTTTGCCCCTCCGTCGTCCAGACCATCTGCGCCGCGCGGACGAGCCAGTACGCCCGGGGGGTCGCTCCCAACCGCAACGCAGCGCGGAGGTGTTCGACGGCAGCAGCTGGCTGACCGTGAGCGACGAGAAGCTCGGCAACCGCCAGCTGGCCAACCGCCGGCAGCTCGTCAATTGCCGGTGGAGGCGCCGCCGCCCACTCGCTTGCGAGCCGACGAGGGTCAACAGCAGCGTCAGCGAACGGCGCGACAACCTTCCAGATCGCCGCGCGGTCGCCGCTGTCGCGGATCAAAGCCCGCGGATAAGGAGGAAGCGCCTCAAGTCGGTCATCAGTTCCGGCTTTATCAAGCTCCGCCTCGTCGAAGCGTCGCTGAAGCCGCCCTTCGGCAGCGCAAAGATCAACCGTGGACGCCGGCGCAGGACCCCCGTTCTCCCTGATCACGGTGACAGCGATGACAGTTACAGACGCCAGCCCTAGGATGGCGACCGACCAGAACGGATGACGACGAACCAGGTCGAGCCAACCGGGCCACCTGCCCTCGGCGCTGCCAGCATTCACCGCGAACGCAAGCGGCACCGAAAGCAGAAACACGCCCAGCGTGGCCACCAGGGGGAGAAAGTGCTTAGAGCGATGCCTAGCCATCGTGAACCACGCCTCCGCGACTCGAGACGACCCATTACCGCCGATACTGATCACGAGGTCAACCGGCATTATTCCGCTCACCGACCACGAGAGCCGCAGAGGTACCAGCTCACGAGCGTAGGGACAGCCTGTGACACCCGCTCGGCTCGCGGCATCTCGGCCTTGCCCGGCCGCAGGTGCGGTTGCATGTCCTCAAGCCGGATGCTCGAACATTGCGGAGCCGACACTGACGTACCGGGGTTAGCACGATCGCTTCCGGCGTCCAACCCACTGCTTCCCAAGACGCCGTTATCTCGCAGCGGCTGAGCGAGCCGGCAGGGCCACGAGCGTCAGCATCAAACGGGCGCCCTCTGGGTACCGAGCTCGCCCGCTTCATCCGAGGGCCACCAAGCCTGTGAAGTGCCGGGTTGACGCCGTCACCGAGGCGTTTGTGTGTAAGCTGCGCCGGGATCATCCGGGGTGGGGCCCGCGTCGGCTGGTTCGAGGCCCGGCGTCGGGTGTGACTCCTGCGCCGGCTCGGGTGACGGTGTGTCGGATCCTGCGCCATAACAACCTGGTCTCGGCGGTGCCGCGGAAGCACCGGCGGGAGGACTACCGGCGGTGGGAACGCCCGGAGCCGTGGAGCTGTGGCAGTTGGACATCGTCGGCGGTGTCCTCCTCGCCGACGGCACCGAGGCGAAGGTCGTTACCGGCCTGGACGGTCACTCCCGCTACTGCGTGATCGCCACCGTTGTTCGCCGGGGGGCCACCGGCCGCGCCCTTTGGGCCGCGTTCGCCGCCGCCCTGACCCGCTTCGGCGTGCCGGGTGAGGTGCTGTGCGTAGCCTAGCGCCGCCGCCACCCACCTCGAACAGCGCGTGACCCGGCACCGCGTGACCCTTCGCCGGCACAATCGCCGAATGGTCACTGGACGCGCTCGGCTGGTTGGGCGGCTTCCTCGCCGACCTGAGCGCCCAGCACGGGGTCACCATGCCGGCGCTGTTCACCGTCACCCGCTCGTAGCAGCTCGATGCCGTCGCCCACGCGGCCAGACGCTGAGATTTCCCCGGCGAGCGCCGCTTACCCCACCGACCACGTCCACACTCGGAGTCACCGGTCTCAGTATGTGGACGACTTGGAGAGAATCTTCTGCCCGTGCGGAGTGGACGTGCCGGCACACCGATGGACGCAGGCGGACTCAATAGCACTTAGTCGGACCGTTGGCAAGACTCGGTGGCCGATCCGTTGCGAATCGGGGGTTGACTCCACCGGATCGCCGAGGCGTAATGGAGGCACGTTCCCGCAGCGCCGATCGGCGCGGTCGGCCACAGATGCAGCGGGCAGGCACCCCACAGCGGGGTGCCTGCCGTTGTTCGTGCCGACGCCGAGGGGCGTGCAGAGATGGGAGGCCCGCACATGAAGGACCGTTCGTCGGCGAGTTGAGCCGCCGCACCACCTGAGCGCTCCTGTGGCGCTCCCGGTGGTGAGTGTTGATCCTCTGTGGCTCGGCTAGGCCGCCTGCCCTGTGTCCGCCCGTGTTGACCACAGCCCGCTGTGCGGGTTGCGGCGACGCCTGCTGCCCTGCTGCCTGCCCCTGCGCGGGGTCTGGCATGTTCGTTGACTCGACCATAGTGACGTTTGTCGTCCCCCGCACGCGAGGGGTCCGCCCGGCCGGGCGTCACCCGGCAGGGTCGCGCCTGCCCGGGAACTGACCGGAAGCCGGGCAGGCGCGGCCCGGGACGGAACCCTAACCACCTGAAGTCGAACCCTTCAACCACCTCTTAGGAGTAGAACGTGACCTCACACAACAACCACACGGAGGCGGCTGCCGTTGCGGCCCGCCTTCACACGACAACCCCGATCGCGGCCGTGCACGCGCCGCCTGGAGCCAGGTGGTGGGCCGTTGGCAGCACCTGACCGGCGACGTCCCCGCTCACCTGTCCGTCCGGGCTCGGGGCGGGAGCGGTGGGAGGACCGCATCCAGGTGGCGATCATGTTGTTGATCGGCGGCGCGGCCGGCGCGGCGTCGTTCACGCACGTGCATGACGTCGCCGCCGGGCACGGGCAGCCGGGCTGGCTGGCCTGGGCCGACGCGATCGTGCTGGAGTTGATGTCGATCGCCGCCGGGCTGGAGCTGCGCCGCAAGCGGCGCCTGGGCAAGAGCGTCGTCTTCGCCGCCGCGGTGCTGGTGGTGGCGGTGTCGCTGTCGCTGGCGGCGCAGGTGGTGGAGGCGGAGGCGTCGGTGATCGGCTGGATCGCCGCGGCCCTACCGGCCCTCGGGTTCCTGGCGATGGTGAAGATCGCCCTCGGCCGCACCGAAGCCCATCCGTCCAACCAGACCGCTCACGCCGAACGGACGAAGCCCGGACCGCCGCCCGCTGTCGACGCGTCGGTCCCGGACACCAGAGCACCGGTCCCCGTGACCGCCGCCGCGGTCCCGGACTCGCCGACGGCGGTCCCCGCCGTCACGGACCCACCTCCGGCGGTCCCGGACCGCCCGGACCGCGAGGCGTCGACCGGCGAGGACGGTCCGGAGGTCGCCGCGTTGGTCCCGGCCGCCCGGACCGCCGCCAGCACCCTCAGCGCCGAAGGCACACCGCTGTCCCGCAAGGCCCTCGCCCGACAGCTCCGCGCGGACGGACACCAGCTGTCCAACGCCACCGCCTCCGCCCTCGTGCGCGTCCTGCGCGCCGAAACCACTGCACCCGCACCGGATCTGTCACCGCCGGAGGCCGCGTGACAGAACCCCGACCTACGGCTTCTGTCGGACCGGACCACCGCTGTCAGACCCACGCCTGTCAGGAGACCCGGCAGCTGACACAACCTGACCAGACCTGTCAACGCGCCTGCGCCGGCCGTCCGCGACCTGCCAGCGGTCGGTGCGCTCACCGCACACCACCCACATATCTCACCCTTGGAGCACCAACGATGATGTCGCAGTACAGCGATCACCAGCGTCACCCGTCTCGTCGCCGGCGAGACTCACACGCACTCACACCGCATCCTCACCCCCGGCCCGGTGTGGTCGGCGGTGTAGGAGTCAGCGTCGATCTCCGTTCTACCGTCCGTCTTGATCCTGACCCCCAACCGGACCCCTCACAGCCGCTCACAGCCCAGGTCAACCCCGCTGTCAGCAGTCTGGGACCGCTCCAGACAGACCCTCCAGTCTCGGGTCTCCCCCCAGGGGCTTGTGCCCATGGGTAAACACCTACCGACCGCGGATCCACTGCTGCGGCTGCAGGCCAGCATCACCGCCCGCGACGACCGCCTCCTGGGCTGGCTCTACGACCACGGCGTGCTCACCACCGACCAGATCGCCGCCGCCCTGTTCCCATCGCTGGACTTCACCCAACGCCGCCTGCGCCGCCTCACCGCCCTGCGCGCGGTGGACCGGTTCCGACCCAACAAAGCCGACGGCGGCTCCTACCCCTACCACTACGTCCTGGACCAGCTCGGCTACGAGCACGTCCACGCCCAACGCGGACTCGGACCACCGCGCCGGGACCAGGCCCGCCGCCGCAAACAGTCCCTCACCAGCCGGCCGGACCTGCCGCACCTGCTCGGCGGCAACCAGGTCTTCATCGACCTCGCCGCCTACGCCCGCACCCATCCCGACACCACCCTGGACCGCTGGCAGCCCGCATCCGCCTTCCACGAGCCAGGCGTGTTCTACCGCGAAGGCGGCAACCCGCAGATGATGGTCCACGGACCCACCGGACTGCCCCGCCCCGACGGCGCCGGCGTGTGGACCGAGCACAGACGGTCCGTGCCGTTCTTCCTCGAGTACGACACCGGAGGCGAACGCCTCGACATCCTCACCGAGAAAATCGGCAAGTACGAACGGCTCTACGCCATGAGCACCTGGGCGTGGCCGGTGCTGTTCCACCTCCCCTCGGCCCGCCGCGAGGCGAACCTGCACCACCGTCTCGCCGCCGTCCCCGGCCTGGAGACGGTCATCGCCACCACCACCGCCGAGCTACGTGCCGGACTCGGTGCCAGCCCCGCCGACCAGGTCTGGCACCTGGCCGGCCGCAGCGGCCGTCACCGCCTCATCGACCTGCCCTACACCGACACCGACCACGACGACGAGTTCCCCACCCAGCCCGCGTCCGACCGGGACGGGTGGGCCGCCTGATGGGGCGGGGCGGATCATGCGGCGCGTACGGGTGGCCTGGTGGCCCCACACGCCGCCGAACCCGACCACACACGCCCCAACATCATGGGGCGACGGCCGTCGCCCGCCGTGCGGCCCGCACAGAGGCGACAGCCGCGGACCGGGCGAAGCGGCAGCACGGCTCGCGAGCTGTCACAGTCTGTCAGCGGCGCTCTTCGGCGACAGACCCCGCAACCGTCCGCGCACTCACACCAGCGGCTCGCGCTGTGAGTTGCTGTGAGTGGCGCACGTCTTCACTTCCACGGCCACCGGAGTTACAGTCCGCGGCCCCTCACCGTCGCCGACCCGCCGCCCGTCTCCGGACGGTCCGATCCCGCGATCGATATCCAGCGAGTCCCACCACCGAAAAGGAGATGCCCATGGCCCGACACGTCGACCTCACGCCACGAGCCGTCCTGGGAGGGACATGGCCACACGCCGTGACCAGCAATCACGCGCGACCACACCACACCCGTCGCCGCCGGCCCCGCCCACGCGGGCAGCCGGCGGCGAGGCCCCGACCGCACGCCCCGACACCGAACCTGCAGTCCTGCCGGGGACGCTGTCGATGGCCCGCTACCTGACCGACCCCGAAACCGAGACCGAGATCCAAGCCCTCGCCGCCGAAGCCGGCCTCCCCACCGTCGACCAAGCCACCAAACTCGCCCGCCTCCTCCGCCTGCACCAACCCGCCCCGCCACGCGCCGCATGACCTGCGCCCGCCCCGCTTGGGCGGGCGCAGCCCGGCTTCCAGCGCCCGACGCCACCGGAACAGCTCACCCCGCCCACGCTCCCGGGCCGCAGCAGGACCCAACCGGAGGAAGAACTCGTTTGACCACAAGAAGGTCCAGACACCGGCCCAACGCCACCGGCGCCGCCCGGTCCGCCTGGCGTAGCTGAGCAGTCAACGCCTCCGCCTCAGCCGCGCTCAACTCGGCCTCTGAGCCGCCGTGCGTAGCGGTTGGGCGCTACCGCCATCCGCTCAGGCGTAGCGGCGTGCCGGCGCGCCAGGCGGCTACGCAGGCGGCGGTGTAGGGGTAGGTGTGGGACGGCAGCATGTCAGCCGGGAACCATTCGATCTTGGCGCACTTGTGCGGTTCATTGTTGACTGGTTCGCCGTGACGGGCCGGGTCGTGCGGGGCGGCGAAGACGAGGCCGACGCGGGCGGCTCCGGCGCTGTTTCGGTGGTGCACCGTGGCGACCATGCGTGCCTCGTCTTGGTCCAGGTGCACGCCGATTTCCTCGGCCGCTTCCCGGACGAGTGCGCTGATCGCGTCTTCGCCGATTTCTAGTTTGCCGCTGGGCAGGTTCCACTGGCCGTCGGCGTATCCGGTGCCGTCCCGTAGCGCGAGCAGAACGTGATCGCCGTCGGTGAGGATGAGCAGCACGTCAACGGGGTGCGTGGGCGCCAGGGTCACGGAGGTCGAGGCTATCGCCGGTGGGATTGAGCAGGGCGTCGACTCGCCGGGCGAGGTGGGCGACTCGTTCGGCCAGGTCCAGGCCGGGCGGCACGTCGTGCAGCGGCACTCCGGTCTCGGCGCACGCCGCGCGGACTGCGGTCGCGGTTTCGTCTTGGAGGTGGGCGACCTTGGCGCGCATCGGGTCGGCCGGGTCGGTGTAGGCGTCGGGCAGGAAGAACACGGCGTCGTAGGTGCTCGGTGCCCATGCCCGGCAGAAGGCTGCCATCGCTTGCAGCACGGCGGCCTCGTGGCTGCCGGGCGGCGCGGCGAGCACGAGGCGGGCGTAGGCGAGGACGTTGATGGCTGTCTTGTCGCAAATCAGCAGGTCGTGGTGGCGGGCGGCGCGCAGCGTGGTCGACAGTTGCGCGCCGAACAGGTCGACTTCGGTGGCGAGGTCGAAGGCGCCCTTGCCGTGGATGACGGTTTCCTCGATGAACGGGCTGGTGCGGGCTGGCTCCGGTGTGCACGCGACGAGCACGCCGCGCGCCCGGTAGTGGGCGGTCAGCGCGTGGACCAGGGTGGTTTTTCCGGCGGCGTGGGTGCCTTCGATGCCGACCACGACGCAGGTGCGGATCGTCACGACGCCGGCCTCTCTGGAAGTAGGGCCCGGAAGGTGGGGTGGTCCAGCCAGCCGACTCGCCCGGCTAGCGCGGTTGCGACCATCGTGTTGACGTTGACCGGCTTGGGCCAGGTCAGCTCTCCGGCCGCGCGGAGGCCCACTAGTGCGGTGGACAGGCTGTGGCGCAGGTTAAGCACGGTGATCCGCTCCCGTGCTTGGACGTCGCGGTTGGTGAGCCAGTCGCGGTGCAGCGCGGTCATGGACTTGCAGGCGAGTTCGGGTTGGGTTACGTCGAGGTCGAGTTCGCCGCACACGTCGACCAGCCGGCGGGAGCGGCCGAACAGTACGTGATCGGCGTCGAAGCGGGTGTCGAGCACCTGCCGCGCCGTGTCGGTGCGCCGGTCGCGCCACGCCTGCCGCGCCGCGAGCAGCGCGGCTGGGGGGCGGGGGCCGGCGTTGGCGGCCAGCACGGCGAGGTCGCTGCACAGTTGGTGGCCGGTGATCAGGTCGGCGGCCTCGGTGGCGGCGGCGATGTCGGCCGCCGCTGCCGCGACGAGGTCGCCGCGTTCGGCGTCGCTGTCGAGGTAGAGGCTCGTGTAGGCAACCGGCAGTCGGCCGGTGTCCAGGATCACCGGAGAGCCGTCGCTGGTGGGCACGGTGAGCCACACGATCGAGTAGCAGAATGCCTGGTTGCCGTTCTTGATCCGGTAGTTCTTGCTCCACTCCACGTCGATCGAGGCGACGAGCCGGGTTCCGGGCAGCCGGGCTGGCACGCCGCCGGGTCCGTCGAGATCGCTGATCAGATGCACAACTGGTCCTCCGCCTGTCGTGGTTGTCCTTCGGTGTGTGCCGGGTGGTGCCGGTGGTCGCCGCCCGCGCGTGCGGGCGGCGGCCACCGACGTTAGCGCCGTCTATGTCTCGACGGGGGTAGGCGCTCGCCGGGTCGTGTCGGGCGGCGTGGTCACCGTGTTGGCGGGATCGAGCACGTCCCAGGCGGCCCGATCGATCGCGTCGGCGACGGGAAAGGTTCCCTCCCAGCGGTAGCGGCCGGCCTGGACGGCCGCAGTGAGCCCGATCGCCAGTGCCCGCGCCAACACCGTCCTTGCCGCCGTGGCGGCACTCGCCGGCTCGTCCGGCATCGGCGCGGGCAGCGGGGCGGTGGGCATGTCCAGTGCCGCCCCGGTCTGGCTCGCCTCGACCGAGGTGTCGATCATCAGGGCCAGCCCGCGCCCCTTGGCCGACCGGTTGGCCCACGCCTCGGCCACTCCGGCCGCGCCGCGCAGAGGCGTGGTCGATAGCAGCATCATGCGGGTCAGATCCTGACCGAGCGCGTGCCCGGCGAGGATGACCGCGTGCCGACGGGCGCGGGTCAATGCCCGGTCGGTCAGCGCGAGCAGGTTCGGCGCCTCGGCCAGGTGGTCGAGCACCGTGGCGCGGAACCCGATCTGCAGCGTGTCGCCGCTGATGTCGTAGGCCGAGCCGTGCCTGCGCACCCGCAGGTAGACCGTCGCCGCCGCGACCGGCACCTCCCGCAAGCCGGATGCCTGCTCGGCCCAGTCGATGGCGAACGCGGCGAGCATGTCCCAACGCCGGCCGAACGGGCGTTGCTCGGCCCCGAACGGCGCTTCGGGCCATTGCAGGTTGCTGAAGTCACGCACGGGCGTGCCCGCCCGTCCCGGCGGCCGTGCCGGCGTTGGCGACCGTGCGGATGCTCTTGCCGAGATACTTCGCGAAGTGGTTGCGCTTGAACCGGTACCGCTTCCAGATCTCCGTCACCGGCTCCTCAAGGAGGTTGCCCAGCGGTTCCAGCAGGTCGGGCGCGTCGTAGACCGGCCACGCCGACGCCTTGCCGGTCACCTCCACCAGGATCATGTGGCCCTCGGTCTCGGGCGTCCACGTCGTCATGCGCAGCGCTGGCCGCCAGTCGTGCACCGCCCGCGCCTCGGTCAGCCGGTCGAAGGTCTGCCCGGCCTCGTCCAGGCTGATGAACTCGTGTTCTTCCAGGTCGAGCGCGTTGCCCTTGCGCAGCGGCAGGATCAGCTTGAGCTTGCCCGCCCCGATCACGTCGGCGATCTGGTACGTGAACGGCAGAGCGTGCAGCGTCGATCGGTACACCACTGCCGACAGCGACAGCGGCAGGCCGTGCTCAAGGAACGCCCGGATACCGGACATCACTTCGTCGTAGTCGCCGCGTACCCGGTTGGTCGTGGCGCGCGGACCCTCTAGTCCGACGTTGACGAACGCGACCTTGCCGACCATCGACTTCGCGTGCTGCAAGCCGCGGGTGGCGTTGGTTGGGATTCCGAGGATGAAGTCTCCGGCGTACATGTCCACGACATCGCCGAAGTCGCGGCGCAGCAGCGGTTCCCCTCCGGAGAGGAACACCCGCTGTACCCCGGCGAGGTTGCCTCGGATCGTGTCGAGTTGCGCCAACGTCGGATCGGGCAGCTGCAACGTCTCGGAGCAGAACGAGCAGTCGAAGTTGCATCGCTTGGTGATCTGCAGGATCACTGACAGCGGCACCGTCGCTGCCTCGGCCAGCTCCTCCACGGAAGCGGAGCTGCTTACGGCGAAGTGGTGGCCGGCGGTGAAAGCCACCGGACCGGAGGCGCGCTGCGGCACCGCCGCCGGCACCGCGGGCATTCCAAGCATGGTCATGACGTCGTCTCCTTGCACGGTGTGGTCGAGCAACGGCTCGACCGGATCGAGGGGCAAAGCAAGGTGCGTTGGTGGGCGCCGTATGAGGTCTTCTGGCAGGAGGTCCGCGCGCCCGGCGAGCGGCCCACGCCGGCCCGCCCCTCACCGCGTCTCCGACGGACCGCCGGGTGACCTGCCGTAGTGCTGCAGCACGGCCGCCGCCCACCGTGCTTGTTCGCATGGCGACGGCACCAGGCGTGACCAACCGGCCAGGCAGCCGCCGCACGCTCCGTCCCCCGGGTACGGATGCGCGTCGAGCACCTCGCGCGCCTGCTCCAGCAACCGGCGCACTCCGGCGGCGTCCGGTTCGGGCGGCTGCACAGTCATCCCGGCCAGCCCGCCCTGACCGGCACCAAGACCCAGGCTCCCCCGCACGGGCACCGCTGCGCCGGTCGCGGCGCGAGGGGTGGCCCGGTCTGCTTGGCCGACACCTGTTCGCGGTATCGGCGGGTCAGCCAGTCCACGTAGTCGGACACGCTGAGCAACTCGCCATGTGCGGACAGTACTCTGCCGCCGTCTTGCCAGAAAGCACGCGGAACGTTCTGCCGACCCATCTCGACGTTGGCGATCGTGCTCTGCGACCACGGCACCAGCCGGGTAAGACGCACTTGCTTGACTCCGATGGCGTGCCGCCGTGCTGACAGCGTTCGGTCCAGGGCGCGCCGCGCCTCGGCCAGCTCGACGGGCGTCAGCACCGGCCCGCCACCAGCGTCAATCGGCGTGAATCCGTTCACCACGAGTGTCGCCGGGGTCACCGGGGGGTCCGCATGTCAGCTCGCCTTGCCGAACCAGCCGGGTTCGTCAGCGCGGCGAACGCCGATCAAGTGCGGTTGCGTCGCGCCAGGCACCCGCCGGGGCAGTCGCAGCGACACCTGGAACACCTTCGCCGCTCGTTCGTGCTGTTCGCACGGTCCGGGTACCCTGCACGCCAGACACAGGCCGTCCGCGCTGGAGACGGCATGCCGGTCCAGCACCGCCTGAGCGTGGTCGACCTGTTCGCCACCGAGGTACGTCGTCACGTCTTCCCCTACGTGTCGAGTTGGGTGGGCGCGCCGTGCGGCGTGCACGCCTGGGAGCGCGCGGCGACGCCGCACGGCGCGCCCGACCCGATCACCCGCCTGCCACGGAGTCCGCTGTCGCGTAGCGGCGGGGAGTCAACAGAGCAGCATGCGCACCGACCCGTGCGCCGCCCGCCGCGCGCTTCAGCCGCGCGGCGCACCGCATCTCACCAGGACGACGCCGGCCACGGCCCGCAGGCGGGCGTCGGGTACGTCGTAGCGTCGCGGGTCGTCCGAGTACGCCTCGATCACCGACACCGCGTTGCGGCGGGGTCGGCACGGGCTGGACTCGCCGCACGCGGAGCATGATCCCCTGCCGTCGTCGCGATGCTTCCGGTACGCGGCGACGCAGACCGCGTGCACCGTCGCCCGCCTCGCCACGCGTCTCGGTGGCGCTCCACTGCTGTTAGCCACGGTTCGTGATCACCTCCAACGGCAAGGGGACGCATGGGCGCGACACGCTTCCGTACATCGACCAGCGGCTGGCCGACGCGCCATCCCATAGACCACCATCGTGCAGCCGCAATTGATGCTTGGCAAGACGTAAGATGCTCATCGTGATGCTGGGCTGGGTAGCTAATCCGCAAACTCACAACATCAACGTCACGCTCAGCTAGGAAGAGGGGCGCAACATGCGGGAGGATTCAGGCGTGGCTCGCTTTACACCGCCGACTCCGCGCTCACGTCGTCTTGGCCGTGAGCTGCGGAAGCTGCGCGAGGCCAAGAGTTGGACGATGGACGAGGCGGGCAAGCACATCGGTTGCTCTACGTCACGGATCAGTCGCATCGAATCCGGCGAGATCAAACCGCGGACCGGCGACGTCATCGAACTCCTGATGGCCTACGACGTTCCGCTCGAGGGAGAACCCGGCAAGTCCCTCCTCGCTCTCACCCGAGAACTACGACAGTCCGGCTGGTGGCAGCGCCTCGACGCCCTCACCGGTCGTTACGCCACGTTCATCGCCTACGAGGCCGAGGCCGTCGAGCTGCGCAACTTCGAGCCCACGCTCGTGCCGGGGCTGCTGCAAACCCCGGACTACGCCAGGGCGGTCAACAGCGTTGGACGGGAGACTGACGCGGAGGCCATAGAGCAACGGGTGCAGGCGAGGCTCACCCGTCAGGAAGTACTCACCCGGAAACCCTCGCCACTGCGGCTGCACGCGATCGTCTCGGAAGCGACGCTGTTGTTCGAGGTCGGCGGCCAAGACGTGCTGCGCTCCCAGCTCGACCACATCGTCAAACTCGCCGGCCGCCCGAACATCACGGTGCAGGTGCTGCGCTTCGCCGCCGGTGCCACACTGGCCGACAGGGGCGGCTTCGCCATCCTCAGCTTCGAACGCGACGAACCACCGCTCGGCTACGTGGAGACGCCAGCCGGCGAGCTGTTCCTGGAGTCGCCGCGCGAGATCGACCGGCTCGCCGCCGTGTTCGATCACCTCAAGACCCTGGCCATGTCGCCAGCGGAATCGGTCAAATTCATCAGGGAGCGAGCAAGTGGAACTTAACGTCTGGCGCAAGTCCAGCCGTTCCGGAAGCAACGGCCAATGCACCGAAGTCAAGGACACCGGCGCCGACGTGCTGGTGCGCGACAGCAAGAACCCCAGCGGCCCCGTGCTCGCCTTCACCCGCGACGAGTGGCGCGCGTTCGTGGATGGCGTACGGGCGGGCGAGTTCGACATCACCAACTAAGCGCGGGCACCTGCACCACGCAGGTGCCCACAGCGCCGGGCGCAAACGGCGATACCTCCGTCTTGCGCCGAACATCGTCCACGCCCAACCCACCTCGCACCGACAGCAGCAGCCTGCCTCATGGACGTCGGGGTCGCAGCGCTCCCCGACCCCTTGATCGCACCCAACGATGTGCCGATCATGACGAAGCGCCAACAGGCGGTCCGCGAAAAGCTGCCGGTCATGTCCCTGGCAAGCGGATGCCAAGCAGCCCATTCGGCTCACAGTCCCCCCAAACAACCTGCCCGACCGATGCCCGCTCAAGGTGCCGACCTCACCCCTGTAACCCACCTGCCTGTTACGCCGCGTCGTCCATCTGCTTCGGCCATATCCGTTCCCGAATCAGCAGGGGGTTGGCCGACAGCGCGAAGGACGCCGCATCCTGCTCTGCTCTGAGGATCTTCAGTAGAAGTGGGGCGCGAGGTTGGACACCCCGTGCCCGTCGTCGCGCATCGCGTCGGCCAGCGCGTCTCGCGACAGCGAGCGCCCCTTGGCGGCCAGCAAACGCGCGGGCGGCCCGCGCCGCAGGGATCAAGCCACCCCCGAGCGCGCTTCCGCGCGGCGGCGGTGAGCTTCCCTGTAGCCGTCGTCGGCCAGCAACCACCGATACCATCACGAGTTCCGGTGTTGAACCCCAGCTGATTGGCGAGGCAACTCAACGACGTTTGTAAGGACGGTTCGTGTCTGGTGTGGGTTCTCTTTGGGCGCATAGCCCTGGTCCTGGCCGCGGCCGGTGGCATTCTCTTGTCGATCATCTTCGTAGTACCGCGGAGTTGGCGCGGCGGTTTGCCGTCCCGTTCGGCGGGGGTGACGTGGCGTACTGGCTTGGTGCGCTGCATGACGTGGGCAAGGCGGCCTGCGCCTGGCAGGACAAACTTGCTGCTGTCGCGCCCATCGGCGGCCCGGTCGGTATCGACCATAAGTCGCTCGGCACCCGCGTCGCATACGAACGTGGGCTCGGCGGCTTCGCCGGTGCGATCTTCGGCCACCACGGTGGACTGATCGACACGCCTAACCTACGTGACGCGTTCCGGAAGAGACTCGCTGACGCACCCGGCAACGTGGCGTCTGCGGAGCGGGAACTGCCCGGGCTGTTGCCGGACCTGCCGGAACGGCTCGACCGTCTGGTGCCGGCGGACTGGCGGGCAGATCCACTGGTGGGGGAGATGGCGCTGCGCCTGTGCTACAGCGCTCTGGTCGACGCGGACAGCCTGGACACCAGCGCGCACTTTCAGGGACTGGCCGGCCCACGGGTGTGTCCGGACGTCGACTTCGGACACCTCTACAAGCTGTTCGAGCAGCGGCGGCGTGCCGAACTCGCCGGACGCGGTGGTACTCCGATCGGCAGTCTGCGGGAGCGGGTCTACGCGGACTGCCTCGCGGCGGCTGAGCGGGACCGCGGGGTGTTCCGGCTCGGCGCGCCGACCGGGGCCGGGAAGACCCTCGCTAGCGGCGGGTTCGCGCTCCGGCACGCGGAGAAGCATGGTCTGCGTCGGGTGATCGTCGCGGTCCCGTTCCTCACCATCACCGAGCAGAACGCCGCCGTCTACCGTCGGATGCTCGACGACGGCGGCGAGCCGGTCGTCCTCGAACACCACAGCCAGGCTGACTTCGACGACCCGGAAGCCGGCCGGTGGGCGCGGCTGGCCGCCGAGAACTGGGACGCGCCGTTCGTCGTCACCACCTTCGTTCGGCTCTTCGAGTCGTTGTACGCCCGCAAGCCGTCGGCGATGCGCCGGGTGCACCGGCTGGCCAACTCGGTGATCGTGCTGGACGAGGTGCAGGCGCTGCCGCACGCGATGCTCGCGCCGATCCTCGACGGACTCCGGCTGCTGGTGCGGCACTTCGGCGCGACCGTGCTGCTCTCCTCGGCGACACAGCCGAGCTTCTGGGCACTGGACGAGTTCAAGGGCGTGCCCTGCACCGACCTGATCCACGACACGCCGAAGCTGGTCACTGATCTGCGAAGAGTGCAGTACGAGTGGCAGCTCGATCCGAAGCCGACACTGGCCGGCATCGCCGGCCAGGCTGCGTCGGAGCTGGCGGCGCTGGTCGTGGTCAACACGACCGCGGATGCGAAGGCGGTGTTCGACCAGTGGCGTGATGCCGAGCCGGATGGCGTGGCCTGGCACCTGTCCACCCGGCTGTGCCCGGACCACCGGCGGCGGGTGTTGGAGAAGGTACGGGCACGCCTGGTCCGGGGCGAGCGCGTCCTGCTTGTGGCTACCCAACTGATCGAGGCCGGGGTGGACGTCGACTTCCCGGTGGTGTTCCGTGCAATGGCGCCGGCTGACTCGCTGCTTCAGGCAGCCGGGCGGGCCAACCGCGAGGGGCGGATGACGGACGGTGGACGGGTGGTCGTGTTCGCGCCGGAGGACGGCGGGCAGCCGCCCACCTACAGGATGTTGGTCGGCTGCACCGGGCGCCAGTTCGGACCAGATCCGGACAAGGCTGACCCGGACGACCTGGCGGCGCTCGGACGCTACTACCGCAACGTGTACGACCTGCTCAATCTCGCTGATGGCCAGCACGTCGGGCAGCGCATCCAGCAGGCCCGGCGGCGGTGGGAGTTCGAGACCGTGGCCGAGGGGCCGATGGACGCGGGCACCAAGCGGCGGGATCGGAAGCTGGCGTTCCGGATGATCAACTACGACGGGATCAGCGTGGTGACGCCACAGGGCGCCGAGACACCTGAACTACGACATGAACTGGAGCAACTGCTCGAGGAACTACGCCAGGCGCCGGTTCCGGACCTGGCAAAGCTGCGGCGGTTGCAGGCATACACGACGAACCTGCACCCCAGCGCGCTGCGCCAGCCCGGCGTGGCGGCACTGCTGCGGCCGATCCTCAGCGGAGACGAAGTGCGACGGGGCGCGCTGGTCGAGTGGGTTGGCGAGTACGACGACGCCACCGGTATCAATCTTGACCCGAATCTGGAGCAGTTCGTTCTCTGATGGCCGGCCGAGGGGCGCCAGGTGAGCGCGAGTTCGTAGTGCGCCCACCTGGTGCAACCTCGATCTCATTTTACGATCTTGTGCAGCGCGCCAGCCGTGACCACGCTGGCGAGCACGCCGGCGGGAACACCCTCGGCCGAGCCAATCATGATGCCGACGGCCGCGCTGATACCCATGATGATGAGCCAGCGGAGAGGCAGGCGGGCGGGCATCCCCGATTCCCCGTCCCGGTTGGGTGGCCTGCGGTTGCGGCTCTGCTCTAGTGTCATGTGGTTCCCTTCGACCTTACGGATGGCGGGGGATCTGGGCGGTCCGTTGTTCGCAGCAACGGGCCGTCGCTTTTGGAGGGCGATGCCAGCCCGGCTCAGGCCAAGCGCCGGCTTGGCCGCGCCAAGTTCTACTCCGTTGTGGACGGCCTGTCAAAGCTTCCTCATCTGGTGGGGAGAAAGTCAGCTACACTGAGCCGGTGCCCAGCCGGAAGCGAAGCTGGGCCGTCTGCAGTGCCTTGTGGCGGTGCTGAGGATCGCAACCTCATGTGGTGGCCGAGCGCGATGTTCGCCGCTGCCGGCATGAACTGGACGCCGTCCAGTTCATGCCGGAGGGCCCACTGGTCGGCGGCGAGGCTATCTTGTTGATCAATCAGCCGTTTTTGTCGTACCGATCGTGAATCCTCACACCTGTTGTGCGAGGGGTCCGCTGATCCGGTGGTTCGGTGAATTCCCGATCTTTTTTCTATTGGCCTTGATCTTGGGAGGGATTTGTGCTGTGACAACGGATGTGGTCAACGGGTTGACTCTGAGGCGGAGCCCGGAGGGTGATCTTCCGGTGGTTGTGCAGGTCAGTGGTGAGGCGGCGCTGTTCTCCCGGCCGGAGCTGAAGGTGGAGCGGGTCAGTTATCCGGTGATGACTCCGTCGGCTGCGGTGGGGGTGCTCGAATCGATCTTTTGGAAGCCGGAGATGCGGTACCAGATTGTCGCGATCGAGGTGCTGAAGCCGGTGAAGCAGTTCTCGGTCCGGCGTAACGAGACCTCCGATGTCGCGCCGCTGTCCGAGGCGATCAAGGGCACCCGCCGGGTGGACACGGCCGCGCACCGGGATCAACGCAACGCTGTCTGTCTGCGCGATGTGGCGTACCGGGTTCACGCCCACATCGAGTTGGCCGGGCACGCGGACAAGCGGGTCGCGGCGTACCGGGACCAGTTTCGGCGCCGGGTCCGCAAGGGAGCTTGCTTCCAGCAGCCCTACCTGGGCACGCGCGAGTTCAGCGCTGAGTTCGGCTGGCCGGATGACACCCGGCGGGCGGACGTCAACGAGGAGATCGGCATCATGCTGCACTCCATCCACCGTGATGGGAAGCCTGGTCAGCCGCGGATGGAATGGTTCGCCGCCCGGGTCGTTGCCGGTGTGCTCTACGTGCCCGAGCGCGGGATCGAGCTGGCGCTTCCGGTGGAAGGCCAGGTGGTCTAGTGCTGTTGCAACGGCTGGTGGAGTACGCCGGCACCAGCGCCGACGTCATCCCGGCGTTCTATGCCCGCAAACCCGTGCGGTGGAGCCTGGAGATCGACGCGAACGGCGTACCTCGGGGAGACTTCGTCAGCACCGCCGACAAGGATGACCCGCAGCGCCGGTTCGGTGCACAGCGCCTAGTGCCGGCGGTGACCCGGACCGTCGGGATCTCGCCTGTACTCGCGGTCGACAACGGCGAGTATGTCTTCGGCTGGCTATCGGAGGGGGCTAAGCCGGAGCGGGTTGCGAAGCAGCACGACGCCTTCCGTGCCTTGATTACGGAGTGGGCTGCCGCCGAGCCTGACGGTCCGGGGCCGGCCATCGCCGCTTTCTACCGGGACGGGCATGCCGGCAAGCTCCAACCGCCGGCCGATTGGAGCAGGGGTGACCTGATCGGCTTATGGGTCGACGGGGTCTACGCGGCGGACACCAGTCCGGCGCGGCGGTTCTGGGCCGGGGTGGCCGGTGACCGGAAGGGTTCGGGGCGGTCCGGCCTGTGTCTGGTCTGCGGGCAGGTGCAGCCGTTGCTCAAGACGGTGCCGCAGCAGATTCCTCGGCGGTGGGTGCCCG
Source organism: Micromonospora thermarum (assembly GCF_012034245.1). GTDB lineage: Bacteria > Actinomycetota > Actinomycetes > Mycobacteriales > Micromonosporaceae > Micromonospora > Micromonospora thermarum. Next base: position 20,080 of record NZ_JAATEO010000029.1, read on the forward strand.
GCGCCACCCAGAGCGCGTCGCTCGTCAGCATGAACGAGGCCGTGCACGGCTACGAGCTGCAGAAGTTCCTCACCAACACCCCCATCTGCACCGACTGCGGCCTCAAGTTCATGACCGCGCTGACCGGTCTGCTCTCCGATCCGCTGCACAGCACCGCCCTGTCCGGGCAGAACGCCCGGCTCGCCTGGTGGGTGCTGGGGGGGTCGACCTTCGACCCGTGGGCGACCGTCGAGCAGCTGGACCCGACCCAGATTCAGAACCTCATCGCGGGTCCCGCCAGCGGCAAGGAAGAGACGGTCGAGGACCTGTCCCGGTACTGCTCGCTGACCGTCGGCGGCAACGTCGCCCGGGTGGTTGTACGGGACTGGGTCGAGCAGCCGGTCAGCCAGGTGAAGGACAACGTCCGGGCCTGGTTCGACGACCACAAGATCGTCGACGCCTGGACCGGTGACGTGGTGGAGGTCAAGGTTTCCCAGCTGGCCCGAGCGGCCGGACGGTTCGAAGCCGGACGCAACGGAGGCCCCGGAACGTGGACCAAGTTCGGCGCGTCCGGCGAACACCGACCACCCGACCTGTTCCACCGGCTACTCGGCGCCGCGCTGCTCAAACGGCCGCTGCCGCCGAAACTGCTCAACCATGTCATCAACCGGATCCGTATCGACGGCCGGCTCGACGCGCCCCGAGCCGCCCTGATCCGGCTCGCCCTGCGCCGCCACCCGAACCTGCCCGAACATGAACGAGAGAGGCTGACGCCAACCTTGAACGTGGAGCACAAGCCCCCGGCCTACGTGTCCGGCCGCATCTTCGCCGTCATGGACGACCTGCAACGGACCGTGTTCCGGGTCGCCGACCAAAAGCTCAACACCACCTTCGCCGAACGCTACTTCGGCCGAGCCATCGACAACCCGCAGGTCGTCATCGTCTCCGGCCGCCGCAACGTGCAGGCGTGGCTCAAACGGCTGCGCGGCCCCCTGCACCGGCCGAACTGGTCCGAGGCGTACGAACGCCGACTCGACGACCTGTTCGTCCAACTCGCCGCGATCCCCAACGGCGCGGTACTGACCGACAAGGCCCAGTTCATCCTCGGCTACCACCAGCAGCGGGCCGAGATGCGGGCCGAACGACTCGCGGCAGCCGCGAACAGAAAGAACACCGACCTGCCCCCGCAGCCCGACGACGTGGCACCGGCCACCGACAACGAAGGAGACGACGCATGACCGCCGCGCACCTCGACCCGACCCGCCGCCACGACGCCGTCCTGCTGTTCGACGTCAGCGACGGCAACCCGAACGGCGATCCGGACGCCGGCAACCAGCCGCGTACCGACGACGAGAGCGGACAGGGCCTGGTCACCGACGTGGCGATCAAGCGCAAGATCCGCGACACCGTGTCGCTGCTGCGGGGCGACGACCCGCGCTACGGCATCTTCGTCGAGGCCGGCTTCGCCCTGAACACCCGGATTGAAGCGGCGTTGCAGGCCAACCCGGGCAAGGCCGACGAGGCGCAACGCTGGATGTGCGAGCACTACTTCGACATCCGAATGTTCGGCGGCGTCCTCAGCACCGGCAAGGGCGGCGGCGCCGGCCAGGTCCGCGGGCCCCTCCAGCTCACCTTCGCCCGCAGCATCGATCCGATCCTGCCCACCGACCACACCATCACCCGGGTCACCCAGACCCGACAAGAAGACATCGACAAGGGAGAGCGTACGGAAATCGGCTCCAAGTGGACCGTCCCATATGGCCTGTACCGGGCGCACCTGTTCTACTCCGCGCCCCGCGCCACGAAGACCGGCGTGACCAGCGACGACCTGGCCGCACTGTGGCAGGCCATCACGGTCATGTTCGACCACGACCGAGCCGCCACCCGGGGCGAGATGAAGCTGTGCGGGCTCTACGTGTTCAGCCACCCCGACGCGTTCGGGGCCGCCCCCTCGGCCGCCCTCACCCAACGCATCACGCTGGACCGAGTCAACCGTGACAAGGCGCCACGCGCCCACACCGACTACACCCGCGACATCGACGAGTCGAGGCTGCCGGACGGCGTCGAGCTGACCAAGCTGGTCGACCTCTGGCCGTGACCGGCGACCACCCGGCGGACAGCGGCACCGACCTGCGGGAGGTGCCGCTGTCCGCGCTCGAGCACTACGCCTACTGCCACCGGCAGACCGCGCTGATCCACGTCGAGGGCGTCTGGGCGGAAAGTGCCGAGACGGTACGCGGAGACCTCAGCCACACCACCGTCGACCTGCCCGGAATCCAACGCCGCCGGGGCCTCACCGTGATCCGGTCACTACCGGTGTGGAGCCACACCCACGGCCTACGCGGCATCTGCGACATCGTCGAGTTCGAGAAGGGCACGGCTACCCCCGTCGAATACAAGGTCGGACGGTACAAAGCCGGCGGACCCGCCGAACTGCAACTCGGCGGGCAGGCACTCTGCCTCCTCGAAGCCGGCTTCGACGTGCCAACCGGCTACATCTACTCGATCGCCGAACGGCGCCGACACGCCGTACCGATCGACGCCGACCTGCTCGACCGAGTCGTGGCCGCGACCGCAGCGGTACGCCTGCTGCTCGACACCCCGGCGTTGCCGACGGCACGCAACGACGCCCGCTGCCGGCGATGTTCGCTGCGCGAGGACTGCCTGCCCGAGCTGACCGACGGCAAGCGGCAGGCCACACCCGACCTGTTGACCCCACGACCATTGGGACAGTGGCGTGACTGAGCTGCTCAACACCCTGTACGTGCAGACCCCCGGCACCAGCCTGCACCTCGACGGCGACACCGTCCGGGTGTACCACCCCGACCAGCCCGGACGCCGGCTGTTGCCGCTAGTCCGGCTCGACCACCTGGTCCTGTTCAGCGGTGTGACACCCAGCGACGACCTGCTGCTGCGGTGCGCCGACGACGGCCGCTCGGTCAGCTGGCTCACCGGCAACGGACGGTTCCGTGCCGGCCTGGTCGGCCCCACCCACGGCAATCCGCTGCTCCGCCAAGCCCAGCACCGGGCCGCCGACTCGCCGGACCGGCAACTGCCAATCGCGATCGCCATCGTCGCCGGCAAGATACACAACGCGCGACAAGTGCTGCTACGCACCGCCCGGGACACCAGCGGACACCGGCAGACCGCACTGCGGGCCAGCGCCGAACTGCTGGCCGGACGGCTCGAACTACTCGGCACCGCGGCCAGCACCAACGACGTGCTCGGCGTCGAAGGCATCGCCGCACGCGACTACTTCGCCGCCATGCCGCACCTGCTCGGCGAAACCAAGGACTGGAAGGCGTCCGGGCGGAACAAGCGACCGCCCACCGATCCGCTGAACTGCCTGCTCTCCTTCCTGTACGGCATGCTGCGCGTCGCCGTACAGGGCGCACTCGACCAAGTCGGACTCGACCCCTACATCGGCTTCCTGCACGCCGTCCGGCCAGGCAAACCCGCCCTCGCCCTCGACCTGATGGAAGAGTTCCGGCCACTACTGGCCGACCGGCTCGCACTCACCATGCTCAACCGCCGCGAGTTGACCCCGACCGACTTCGAGGAACTGCCAAACAGGGCGTACCGGCTCACAGACAATGGACGGAAGACAGTACTGGCCGCCTGGCAGCAGAGCAGGCAGCGCAACTGGCCGCACGCGCAGCTCGGCCGGCAGGTACCCGCCGCGCTGCTGCCACTCGTGCAGGCCCGGCTACTCGCACGTCACCTGCGCGGAGACCTGGCCGCGTACCAACCATGGACGGTGAACTGAGCCATGGACTTACTCGTCACGTACGACGTCGAGACAGTTACCCCACAGGGGCAACGCCGACTGCGCAAGGTCGCCAAGATCTGTGAGGCATACGGCCACCGCGTGCAGAAGTCAGTATTCGAGGTCGTCTGCCGCGAAACCGACAAGGTGCGCCTCGTCGCCGCACTCCAAGAGGTCATCGACCCGACCCAGGACAGCATCCGGATCTACCGGCTGCCGGCCCACGCGCTCGACGATGTCGAACACCTCGGCAAGCCACGGGCGATCGACCCACGGGGAGCGTTCGTGATCTAGGAACCACAAGTGAAAGCGGAAACCCCAGAGATTCCGAACCGAGAAATCTAGACTAGATGAACAAATCGGACCGTGAGTGAGTCAAGTGCGCATCGTCAGATGGCTATTCTTGCTGCTCGCGAGCGGCTGCGCCCGGCCCACGCGCCGGGCGAGGATCGCAACACCCTCGCCGTCGACCTGCTCGACGAGGATCCGCAGCGAGCTGCGCCCGGCCCACGCGCCGGGCGAGGATCGCAACCCCGGGTCACCCGTGTCCCAGAACTCCGGCGGTCGGGTGCTGCGCCCGGCCCACGCGCCGGGCGAGGATCGCAACGAGTACATCGCCTTGTACAGCCGGTCGAGGTCTTCGGGCTGCGCCCGGCCCACGCGCCGGGCGAGGATCGCAACCGCTGGACGGTGCGGCGCTTGGCCGTGGCTCGGACAGCTGCGCCCGGCCCACGCGCCGGGCGAGGATCGCAACCTTCAGGTCCCGGGCCATCAGAGCCTGCCCGTGGTCCGGCTGCGCCCGGCCCACGCGCCGGGCGAGGATCGCAACGTTCGTGCTCCGGGACGTGTACGAGGCGCGACACGAGGCTGCGCCCGGCCCACGCGCCGGGCGAGGATCGCAACGTACGGGCGTAGCGGATCCACGCGCAGCCCGCGCCCGAGCTGCGCCCGGCCCACGCGCCGGGCGAGGATCGCAACGATGACCCGGGCGAGGTTGACCCCGAGGATTGACCCGAGGCTGCGCCCGGCCCACGCGCCGGGCGAGGATCGCAACCCCGGTGCGAGGGGCTGCGCTGCGCGTGCCAGTGACGAGCTGCGCCCGGCCCACGCGCCGGGCGAGGATCGCAACGACGTTTGCCGTATCCGGCGCAGGCGGGGAGGTGTCCACGCTGCGCCCGGCCCACGCGCCGGGCGAGGATCGCAACAACGGCACCACCAGCCCCGTGCTGCGGGGCCTGGCCGCGCTGCGCCCGGCCCACGCGCCGGGCGAGGATCGCAACAACGCCGGCGGCACGTCCGTCCAACTGAAGATCAGCAAGGCTGCGCCCGGCCCACGCGCCGGGCGAGGATCGCAACCCGCGCAGCAGGTTCCCCCGGGCGGACAGCCGTACGGGCTGCGCCCGGCCCACGCGCCGGGCGAGGATCGCAACATGCCGCCAGCCGACTACGTCACCACGAGCGTCACGTGCTGCGCCCGGCCCACGCGCCGGGCGAGGATCGCAACCGCCTACGCCTGCGAGTCGCACGTCATCGGCGCGCTGGCGCTGCGCCCGGCCCACGCGCCGGGCGAGGATCGCAACACCGCCGACCCGCCGCCGCCGGTCGCGGCCTGCCCGGTGCTGCGCCCGGCCCACGCGCCGGGCGAGGATCGCAACTATGTCCAGATCCACGGGTGGTCGCCGGTCGAGCAGGCGCTGCGCCCGGCCCACGCGCCGGGCGAGGATCGCAACTGGCGATGGTGAGCCTGGGCCGGTGATCCGCTACCTGGCTGCGCCCGGCCCACGCGCCGGGCGAGGATCGCAACCCCTCGGCGTTCGGGTCACCCTTGCGATAGCTCATGCTGCGCCCGGCCCACGCGCCGGGCGAGGATCGCAACGCCGTCACCCTCGCGGCATGGGGCGCCGAGCGGCTGTGGCTGCGCCCGGCCCACGCGCCGGGCGAGGATCGCAACGCCGGCGTGGCCAACACGGCGACCACGGGTACGACGCTGCGCCCGGCCCACGCGCCGGGCGAGGATCGCAACGCCGAGAGCGACCAGCAGGATTTGTCGCAGGGCGTCGCGCTGCGCCCGGCCCACGCGCCGGGCGAGGATCGCAACACGCAGCTCGCGCCCGTGATCGTCGAGGCGGGTCGGGCGCTGCGCCCGGCCCACGCGCCGGGCGAGGATCGCAACATTTCTGGTGTGCTCCTTTGCTCGGTTGAGCGGGTTGGTGCTGCGCCCGGCCCACGCGCCGGGCGAGGATCGCAACCCCATCGAGGCCGTGGGCGTAGGCCACAACGAACAGGCTGCGCCCGGCCCACGCGCCGGGCGAGGATCGCAACACCTCCGCCGTCAGCACCACCACCCGGCCTTTGCCGGCTGCGCCCGGCCCACGCGCCGGGCGAGGATCGCAACTACCCCATCCACCTGTACAAGAACAACACTGACAACAAGCTGCGCCCGGCCCACGCGCCGGGCGAGGATCGCAACGCCGGTGGGCAAGACGCAGTGGGGCACCACGGAGGAGGCGCTGCGCCCGGCCCACGCGCCGGGCGAGGATCGCAACGCTGACCTTGGCGTCACCACCACCGGGAGCGCCATCGCTGCGCCCGGCCCACGCGCCGGGCGAGGATCGCAACTCCTTCGGCCGGCTTGCTTCTCGGCTTCGGTCTTCTGCTCGCTGCGCCCGGCCCACGCGCCGGGCGAGGATCGCAACCCGCTGTATCCCGGGCAGCAGTGGGCGCGCGACGGCGCTGCGCCCGGCCCACGCGCCGGGCGAGGATCGCAACGTCCTGTAGCTCGTGCAGGCCGCGCATGGCGACGGCCGCTGCGCCCGGCCCACGCGCCGGGCGAGGATCGCAACTCGACCTGGCCGACGCAGGTCATGCCGGCACGGTCGAGGGCTGCGCCCGGCCCACGCGCCGGGCGAGGATCGCAACGCGGTCTCCCGTGACTGTGACGTGACCGGTGACGTGCGCTGCGCCCGGCCCACGCGCCGGGCGAGGATCGCAACTTGCTGTCTAGGGTCAGAACACGTTGCTACAGAGGGCGGCTGCGCCCGGCCCACGCGCCGGGCGAGGATCGCAACTCGTCGTCCGGGTAGCGAGTCCACTCCGGCCACCCAGCTGCGCCCGGCCCACGCGCCGGGCGAGGATCGCAACCACGCCAGCCGACGCGTTCCGGTCGCGGCCGACCCGGGCTGCGCCCGGCCCACGCGCCGGGCGAGGATCGCAACCAACGTAGAAGACGAAGATGGGGCCCGGCCCACGCGGCTGCGCCCGGCCCACGCGCCGGGCGAGGATCGCAACGACCTCGTGCGGCGCGACGCGGCGGCGGTCGCGGTCTAGCTGCGCCCGGCCCACGCGCCGGGCGAGGATCGCAACGCCGCCTCGGCGGTGTCGTCCAGGGCCTGCTCGAACGGCTGCGCCCGGCCCACGCGCCGGGCGAGGATCGCAACGGTCGATTGCGGTCACGACGTAGCCGGGCAGCGGCACGCTGCGCCCGGCCCACGCGCCGGGCGAGGATCGCAACGCCTTGACCAGCCTGCGGACCTCCGCCTGTTGCTTGCGCGCTGCGCCCGGCCCACGCGCCGGGCGAGGATCGCAACCTGTTCGGTGAGCGGAAGATTCTCTGGTCTGCGCACGAAGCTGCGCCCGGCCCACGCGCCGGGCGAGGATCGCAACTCGGTACCTGTCCGCGAGCCGGCACACCTCGCGCATGCTGCGCCCGGCCCACGCGCCGGGCGAGGATCGCAACCCGTGGACCCACAACGATCCGAACGCGGGCGAGGCGCAGGCTGCGCCCGGCCCACGCGCCGGGCGAGGATCGCAACACCTACGGCGACGCGTACATGATCTGCTGGCCGGTGGAGCTGCGCCCGGCCCACGCGCCGGGCGAGGATCGCAACACTCTCAATCGGCACCAGTCCGAGCCGGAACCCGTACGCTGCGCCCGGCCCACGCGCCGGGCGAGGATCGCAACCAGCGCTTTGAGCGTGCCACCGGCCGCGAACCAGTCGCTGCGCCCGGCCCACGCGCCGGGCGAGGATCGCAACAGGGGTCTCTTCGATGTACGCGAGGCGGCACGCGCGCAAGCTGCGCCCGGCCCACGCGCCGGGCGAGGATCGCAACCGTTAGGTCGCCCTTAAATCGTGACCGGCGTGACGGCCGCTGCGCCCGGCCCACGCGCCGGGCGAGGATCGCAACCGCTCGCGCGCCGACCGGCGCGCGTACCTGTGGAGAGGCTGCGCCCGGCCCACGCGCCGGGCGAGGATCGCAACTCTCGTGTGCCCTTCGGCTTGAACGTCCCCAGGCGGTGCTGCGCCCGGCCCACGCGCCGGGCGAGGATCGCAACGGCTTCTGTTCCGCCAGCCACGCCTTCCACTCCCGGCGGCTGCGCCCGGCCCACGCGCCGGGCGAGGATCGCAACCTTGACCGTGTACGTCCAGGCGTTCGGCAGGATGTCAGGCTGCGCCCGGCCCACGCGCCGGGCGAGGATCGCAACGAGAAGGTCAGCGGCTACCTGAAGGACTTCTTCCGGGCTGCGCCCGGCCCACGCGCCGGGCGAGGATCGCAACTCCTCAACAGTTCGGGCGATGGAAGCCAGCACGTCGAGCGCTGCGCCCGGCCCACGCGCCGGGCGAGGATCGCAACTGCAGCGGCTCGCCGACGACGTGACCCGCCGTGAAGGGCTGCGCCCGGCCCACGCGCCGGGCGAGGATCGCAACACGGTGCTGCTCGCCGAGATGGCCCCGGCCGCGAGGCTGCGCCCGGCCCACGCGCCGGGCGAGGATCGCAACAGGCACCAGCAGTCCGTACTCATCATCGGCGTACGTCGCTGCGCCCGGCCCACGCGCCGGGCGAGGATCGCAACGGCCCTGGACCCGGCCGCCCGGCTCGCGGCCGAGGCGCGCTGCGCCCGGCCCACGCGCCGGGCGAGGATCGCAACGCTGGGAAGGGCGAGGCGATGGCACCGCGTACCTGATGCTGCGCCCGGCCCACGCGCCGGGCGAGGATCGCAACTACGAGGATGTCCACCGGCCGGTACGTGCCGAGAAGCTGCGCCCGGCCCACGCGCCGGGCGAGGATCGCAACCCCTGCGCGAAACCGAGGACGGGGCGCGGCAGCTCGGACGCTGCGCCCGGCCCACGCGCCGGGCGAGGATCGCAACCCGGCCGACGTGCAGGGGGCGGCGAAGCAGCTCGCAGGTGCTGCGCCCGGCCCACGCGCCGGGCGAGGATCGCAACTCTCTTCGACGCGATGCGCAAGAAGAACCTCGATAAGCTGCGCCCGGCCCACGCGCCGGGCGAGGATCGCAACCTCGTCTGGTGCCTCCAGCGCGCCGGCTACGTGTGCGCGTGCTGCGCCCGGCCCACGCGCCGGGCGAGGATCGCAACCATGCACCTGCCGGGGCCGCAGGCTCCTCCCCGAACAGCTGCGCCCGGCCCACGCGCCGGGCGAGGATCGCAACCGCCGATTGGAACCGCCGTCACCCGGCCGACGAGGCGCGCTGCGCCCGGCCCACGCGCCGGGCGAGGATCGCAACTCCGCCCCCTTCTACACCGCCGCCGTCGACCTGCTGCTGCGCCCGGCCCACGCGCCGGGCGAGGATCGCAACAAGAAGACCGGCGAGGGCGACAGCTACTCCGAGATCGTGCTGCGCCCGGCCCACGCGCCGGGCGAGGATCGCAACTGGTCAAGAACGGCTTGCCAGTCGCGCAGCGTCAACGACGCTGCGCCCGGCCCACGCGCCGGGCGAGGATCGCAACATTCGCTCTTTCCGGTGCCCTTTCCGATGCGCCTTGAGCTGCGCCCGGCCCACGCGCCGGGCGAGGATCGCAACGGGCCGACTCCGGCGCCGCCACCCACATCGAGCCCGGAGCTGCGCCCGGCCCACGCGCCGGGCGAGGATCGCAACCGAGGCCTCCGCCGACCGCCGGAGCCGATGACCGCTGCGCCCGGCCCACGCGCCGGGCGAGGATCGCAACTCCGCGGCGTCGAGGATGTCGCGGGCCTGCTTCGCGAGGCGCTGCGCCCGGCCCACGCGCCGGGCGAGGATCGCAACGGTGAGGTTCTTGGCCTTGCTCTTGCCGCCGCCCGCGCGCTGCGCCCGGCCCACGCGCCGGGCGAGGATCGCAACACCGCCTGGCGCGCCCGCCGCGACGTCGACCCGGCGCTGCGCCCGGCCCACGCGCCGGGCGAGGATCGCAACACCACCCGGGGCAACCGGATCCAGACGTGGCGGCCAGGCTGCGCCCGGCCCACGCGCCGGGCGAGGATCGCAACTTGCAGCGCGGTCGGGGTCGTCCGTTGACGGTGCCGGCGCTGCGCCCGGCCCACGCGCCGGGCGAGGATCGCAACAAGGCGGCCGTGCGGCGCGGCAAGGCCAGCCGGAACGCTGCGCCCGGCCCACGCGCCGGGCGAGGATCGCAACCGGTTGTTGTCCACCACCACCGCGCGCACCGGCGCGAGCTGCGCCCGGCCCACGCGCCGGGCGAGGATCGCAACTACGAGGTAGTCACCGTCGAGGCGGATGACGTCGGTGAGCTGCGCCCGGCCCACGCGCCGGGCGAGGATCGCAACAACCTCATCGGGGTACGCGCCGCGGCGACGGGAGGCGGGAGCTGCGCCCGGCCCACGCGCCGGGCGAGGATCGCAACACGGCGTCCTGGGCGACAGCCTCCCGCAGCATGCGGTGCTGCGCCCGGCCCACGCGCCGGGCGAGGATCGCAACTCCGTGTCCGCCGGGCTGGGCCGGCACGACCACAACAGCTGCGCCCGGCCCACGCGCCGGGCGAGGATCGCAACCACTCCCACGACGCCCCATGCCGGTGCTGAAACGTCGGGCTGCGCCCGGCCCACGCGCCGGGCGAGGATCGCAACACCGTGACGACCGCCGCCGCCGTGGTGCTCATCCGGGAGCTGCGCCCGGCCCACGCGCCGGGCGAGGATCGCAACCCGGTCGGCAACGAGCTGGTCATCCGCCGGCACCCGGGCTGCGCCCGGCCCACGCGCCGGGCGAGGATCGCAACAGGCACCAGTCGTGCATACACGCCACCGTCTCCCAGCTGCGCCCGGCCCACGCGCCGGGCGAGGATCGCAACCAGGTGGGGTTGCAGCCGGTGCAAGGCCCCTACGCAGGCTGCGCCCGGCCCACGCGCCGGGCGAGGATCGCAACAAGGACGCCACCACCGACCTCGCCCAGATCAACCGGGCTGCGCCCGGCCCACGCGCCGGGCGAGGATCGCAACTGCTTCGCCTGGTCGGCTGCGTCGGCGTGGCGGGGGCTGCGCCCGGCCCACGCGCCGGGCGAGGATCGCAACGCCTACTGCGTCCCCCACGACACCGTCGGCACCCGCGACGCTGCGCCCGGCCCACGCGCCGGGCGAGGATCGCAACGAGGGCCAGGTCGAGTCGATTGCGTCGCTGTACCACCAGCTGCGCCCGGCCCACGCGCCGGGCGAGGATCGCAACATCGGGAATGGCGGCGGCGGCGTTGATAGCGGCCTGCAAGCTGCGCCCGGCCCACGCGCCGGGCGAGGATCGCAACCTTCGCCGCCCCAGAGACGGTTTCCCGGCCGATCAGGTTGCTGCGCCCGGCCCACGCGCCGGGCGAGGATCGCAACGTCATCCACCAGATGTGGTCGGGTGAGATGGAGGAGGACGCTGCGCCCGGCCCACGCGCCGGGCGAGGATCGCAACCGAGCCACTCCCCCGGATCCTTGCCGCACGCCTCGACGCTGCGCCCGGCCCACGCGCCGGGCGAGGATCGCAACTCCCTGCGATCGGGTACTGATCGAGACAGCGGTGGGCGCTGCGCCCGGCCCACGCGCCGGGCGAGGATCGCAACCGCTCGAACACGATCACCTGGTTGGCGTCGTACTGGTAGCTGCGCCCGGCCCACGCGCCGGGCGAGGATCGCAACTGCTCGGTCGCCTGCCACGTACTGTCGCTCGCCCGGAAAGCTGCGCCCGGCCCACGCGCCGGGCGAGGATCGCAACCCGCTCGGCGACCGGCCGACCGGCCGCCTCGTTGTCGTCGCTGCGCCCGGCCCACGCGCCGGGCGAGGATCGCAACCTGCACCTGGTCTAGGGATGCGCCGGAGTCGCGAGCGAGCTGCGCCCGGCCCACGCGCCGGGCGAGGATCGCAACCGGCTGCTGGCCTACATCGCCGTCACCATGCCCGACCGCTGCGCCCGGCCCACGCGCCGGGCGAGGATCGCAACAGGGTGCAGTGGCGTGCGGCCCGCGGGAGGCTGGTGAGCTGCGCCCGGCCCACGCGCCGGGCGAGGATCGCAACGCCGCGTTCCTGGACAGCCTCGGCGACGCCCCCGAGGCTGCGCCCGGCCCACGCGCCGGGCAAGGATCGCAACCTGATGGGTACCAGCGACTGACCCAGGGCACGACGAGCTGCGCCCGGCCCACGCGCCGGGCGAGGATCGCAACAGGTTGGTGGTGCGCAGCCGAGCGAACACCCGGTAGCGGCTGCGCCCGGCCCACGCGCCGGGCGAGGATCGCAACGGCCCGAGCGGCGTGCACATGCGGGTCATCACGACCGGGCTGCGCCCGGCCCACGCGCCGGGCGAGGATCGCAACGGCGCCTCCATCGCCGCCGACCCCGCCACATGGGTGGCTGCGCCCGGCCCACGCGCCGGGCGAGGATCGCAACGTGTCCTTCTCCGACCGCTGCAACGCCGCGCAGCAGTGGCTGCGCCCGGCCCACGCGCCGGGCGAGGATCGCAACCCGGCGATCGTGGTCATCACCGACGAGGGAGGGGAAATGCTGCGCCCGGCCCAAGCGCCGGGCGAGGATCGCAACGGGAACCGGTACAGCCAGTTCGTGTCGATGGCCCCGCGGGCTGCGCCCGGCCCACGCGCCGGGCGAGGATCGCAACCGGGCCGGCGGCCGGCGGCTGTGGGACGAGATGGGCGGCGCTGCGCCCGGCCCACGCGCCGGGCGAGGATCGCAACTCCGCACGGGACGGGTTGTGGTCCAGGTAGTCATGGAGCTGCGCCCGGCCCACGCGCCGGGCGAGGATCGCAACCACGCCGGCGTGGACATGTCGAGGGCCGACGTGCGCGGGCTGCGCCCGGCCCACGCGCCGGGCGAGGATCGCAACAACCGGATGGCCGCCGACCCGCAGATCGCGCTGGTGCGCTGGCCCGGCCCACGCGCCGGGCAAGGATCGCAACCAGGACCCACTGCTCCAGGAGTTCCAGTCCCTGGGCCAGCTGCGCCCGGCCCACTCGCCGGGCGAGGATCGCAACGTGGCCCGGGAGCTGTACGACTTCCGGCACGCCATGATCGCTGCGCCCGGCCCACGCGCCGGGCGAGGATCGCAACGGCCACAGCATGGCGCGGTTGCACCACGCGGGGACCTGCGGGCTGCGCCCGGCCCACGCGCCGGCGAGGATCGCAACTGCGCCGAGTACCTCGGGTGGGAGCCGAAGGAGACGACGCTGCGCCCGGCCCCACTCGCCAGGCGAGGATCGCAACTCCACCGACCTGATCGCCGGGTCGAAGGGTGACGGCGCGCTGCGCCCGGCCCACTCGCCGGGCGAGGATCGCAACGTCGCGTCCAGATCGCGGGCCGTGGCGTAGTCCGGTAGCTGCGCCCGGCCCCCGCGCCGGGCGAGGATCGCAACCCGGCGGAGCTGCTGCGCCACATCAAGGGCCCGTACCGCTGCGCCCGGCCCCCGCGCCGGGCGAGGATCGCAACCGGGAGTTGAAAGGCATGGGCGAGGCACCGCGGCCCGAGCTGTGCCCGGCCCCCGCGCCGGGCGAGGATCGCAACTACCGCCTGACGACCGAGGACAGGCTAGGCCAGCGCGAGGCTGCGCCCGGCCCCCGCGCCGGGCGAGGATCGCAACGACTTCATCAACGCGCCAAGCGGCGGCGGATCAACAAGCTGCGCCCGGCCCCCGCGCTGGCGAGGATCGCAACATGTAGAAGCCGAAGAAGTGGATCTAGATGGTCTTGGTGCTGCGCCCGGTCCTCGCGCCGGGCGAGGATCGCAACGCCCTGGTGTAGGTGTTGCTCATAGCCCGAGCCACCGCCGGCTGCGCCCGGCCCACGCGCGCCGGGCGGGGATCGCGACTTCCGCCGCTGGCAGGCCCTCGTCGCGACGTTCAACGGCTGCTCCCGGCCCACGCGCCGGGCGAGGATCGCAACGTCACGACGGAGGGCGTCACGACCCGCGGCCTCGCAGGTGGCTGCGCCCGGGCCACGCGCCGGGCGAAGATCGCAACCAGGGAAGGGCGGGCCGGACCCGTGGGCCCGGCCCACGGCTGCGCCCCCGGCCCACGCGCCCGGCGAGGATCGCAACGTCGCGCCGGCGTACCCGGAGCTGACCGAGGCCCTGGTGCTGCGCCCGGCCCACGCGCCGGGCGAGGATCGCAACGGGGCGAGGGCGCGGGCCTGAAAGCCTCGCGGTACGCGCTGCGCCCGGCCCACGCGCCGGGCGAGGATCGCAACGCCGAGCGGGGCCTACCGTGGACCCGCACCGACGACTAGCTGCGCCCGGCCCACGCGCCGGGCGAGGATCGCAACACCGACCTGGCGTCGCTGACCCCGGTCCCCGGGATCGCCGCTGCGCCCGGCCCACGCGCTGGGAAGACATCGACGACCCGCACGAGCAGCGCTGCGCCCGGCCCACGCGCCGGGCGAGGATCGCAACCGCTCCCACACGATCACCTGCGTGGTGTCGTACTGGTAGCTGCGCCCGGTCCACACGCCGGGCGAGGATCGCAACTGCATCGGGACTCCTCCTCTTCTCAGTGGGATCTCGTGGCTGCGTCCGGCCCACGCACCGGGCGAGGATCGCAACAACCCGATGGCCGCCGACCCCCCAGATCGCGCTGGTGCGCTGCGCCCGGCCCTCGCGTCGGGGAGGATCGCAACGACCAGGTGTCGCTGGACGCCTACAAGTACGCCAAGTTGCTGCGCCCGGTGCTCGCGCCAGGCGAGGATCGCAACGACGCTGACCGGATTGCGACTCGGCCGGCGGGAGCAGGCTGCGCTCGGCCCTCGCACGGGGCGAGAATCGCAACAGATAGTTGTCGTCCGTTGCTGTGCCCGGCCCCCGCCCCCGGGTTGTGAGTACGCGGACAGCTCGATCATGGCCGCTGCGCGCGGCCCTCGCGCTGAGCGGGGATCGCGATGACGGACCGGTCACGCCGGACGCGCTGACCGCCTTGCTGCGCCGGCCCTTGCGCCGCCGAGGGATCGCAACCCCGTCGACGGCACCACAAGTACGCGGGTCGACCGCTGATGCCGTGATGCAGGGTGTGATCGACCGAACCAGAACCCGTATGGCTTCTTTCGATTCTTGACTACCGTGAAGGTGCACCATCCAAATAGGTCGAATTCTACCCAATCTCGGCAATAAGGTTATACCGCCCTGACCTAATCGAGCAGCCCGCGTACGGCGCTCGCGAGGTTGGCAAGCCTTTCGTCTGCGCGGTCGCGTCGGTGTTTGACCCATTCCTTGCCTTCGGCGGCGACGCCTTCGAGGACGTGCAGGGTGTGACTGAGCCCGGCAGCGTCTAGCGATAACTCAGCGATCTTGGTTGGGTTCTCGTCGTGCTGGAGCGTCCCGTTGTCAGGATCGCTCACTCGGATTGAGATGGGCTCTCCGTTGAACAGAGTCAGCTCGAAGGTCTGCTGTCGGGTGGCGATGCCGTCGATCCGTACGGCGGCGACGGCGTCGAAACGGTAGTTGAGCCGTTGGGTGGTGTGGCTTGCGGAGGTTTCGAAGTCGAGATCGATGTTGACCTGCCGGACGCCGTCGTCGGTGAGGAGAAACAGCAGCAGGCGATACCGGGAGTACCGCCATGGTCCTTGCGGGTAGCGGGCCTTTTTGCATGAGGGTGCCGGCGCCTCGATGAAGGCGTGTGCGATTACCTGGCTGGGGCGGAGTCGGTACTGCTGCATGGCCTGGTCGACCAGGACTTTGCGGTCGCTTTCCAACCAGGTGGCCATCTCGGTGTCCGACGGCTTGTCGGACAGCTTGTGGCACCACCGGTGGTATGCCGCCCAGCGGGCCGTGTCCTTGTCGTTGCGTTCCGCATGGTCGTCGGCGACCCTGCGGCGCTCGGCGACGATCCGGAACGACGAGCGCACCGCCGGCACCGCGGACGCCACCGCGAGCAGGAACCAGCCTGTGCCGGACAAGGGGGCGCTGGTCACGACGGCAGGAACGGCCCAGAGGCTCCCCGCGGCAAGGAGGGCCAGTCCGCCGACGTGGAGGGCCGTGGTCCTGGCGGGGTTACGCAGCTGCTGGCGGTACGCCGTCAGCGTGTCTCGTTCCCATTGCCCTCGGACATCTCCCACCAGGTGTCGGACGAGCCAGGCGACCCGTTCGGCCTCGATGCGCTGTTCCCGGTAGAGCTCGACCACCTCATCGCGGAGGTGCCGCCGGATCCCCGCCGTCTGGTCGAGCCAGTAGGCTCGGTCGGTTCCTTCGGGCACGTATCGGCGGAAGTAGCGGTCGAAGAGCCGGTCCACCTTGCGGGCGAAGCCTCCCGGTGGTGCATCTCGTCGCCGCTGCCGGGGTGGACGGATCTGGGCTTCCTTTGCGCGCAGCCGTGTTCCGCGGTAGTACCGGTCCGCCCCACCGACGCAAAACGTGGCCAGTCCGACCAGGGCGGCGAGTAGACCGAGGAACGGGTCGAGCGTGCCGCGGGCCGTCACCAGCACGATCATCTGCACCACGGCGAGAGTGAACACGGCCGCGCCAGCGCCGGCGCGTAGCCAGTCGCGCAGCGCAACAGCAGCGGGTTGCACCGGCAGGGTCCGAGGCTGCGCGGGTGTGGGGTGAAAGAACTTCCAGACGCGGTTGAATCGGTCCTCCGCTGTGCGCTGCGAGTCCGCCAGGGCGACGGACTTCCGCCACATCTCTTCTTGCATCGCGCCTTCGAGTAGCGCCTCGAGGTGGCCGTAGATCCCGTCGCGTTGCCGTCGGTTCAGCGCGTCGATCTCTTTGACCACGAGATCCGTCTCGGCGGCGCCGACGGGGGCCAGGAGGCGGATGATTACCTTCAACCCCGCAGTCCACTCGTCATGGTCGTCGAGATGGGGCAGGCTGGCGCAGATGGCGGTGAGGCGATCCAGCTCCTCGGGGGCGAGTTGGCGCAGGGTGCGTCCGCTCAACAGGGCGATCAGCCGGTAGAACTGGACCTCCGTGGTCACATACCCACCTGCGACCGCCTTTTCGATGAGCTCGCGCGCCTGATCACGAACCCGCGCGTCGAGATACCTCAGCGCGAAGGCGAACTGCTCCTCCGGACTCGGGTTTGGCGGCAGCCGGTAAAAGTTGATGTCACCGTGGACTACGCCTGCCTGTACGTCAACGTGCGCATCTCCTTGGGCGACGTTGGTCGCGGTCGGGGTCGTCATCACAGATCCCGCACCATGGCGATGATCACCGCGAGCCGCGCGGCCAGCTCAGACACGTCAGCTACCAGGCCCCGTAACCGCTTGAGCGCGACCATCAGGCCACTCTTCTTCTCGGCTGTGCCCGCCGAGACGCATGCCGTTGCCGCTTCCAGTTCCGCCTCTGCGGCGGCGTAGGTCTCTTCGTCCAACTGTCCGTCGAGGTGGGCCTGCTTGAGGTGGGTTCGCAGGTCCGTGATGCTCGCTGCCAAGTCGATCGGCTGATCGGCGCCAGCGCCGACGGTGACGTTGCCGTAGATCTGCCCGGCCTGCACCCCGACGTGGGCGTTCCCGGTGGCGATGTTGCGGTTGGTCATTGGCATCGTGGGGCTCCCGTCCCGGTCCGCGCCGCCTCGGCTGGCCGGCCCGTCGATGATCAGTTCTCGCGCCAGTGCGGTGGCGAACGCGGCGGCGTGGCGTGCGGCCTTCGGTTGCCAGTCCTGTCCGTCCGTGGCTGCCTTGCTGCCGTCGGCGTGGTCGCTGATGCCGCGCACGACCACCACGGGCAGGGCACGGTTGAGATGGCCCGCCTGGGCCACACCGGCCGCTTCCATCTCGATCGCTACCGCGTCGTTGTAGTGCTGGCGGATCCAGCGGGCCTGTTCCGAGATTCCCGAATCCTGCACCACTTCCCCTGCCGCAATCGGCCCGAAGTGGACTTTGGGCGCTGCGCCTACGGGAAGACCCCGGCGCCACGCGGCGGACCTGTCGACGTGGTGGGCGATCTGGTCGGCCTCGTGGGGGATCTCCCACGCCTTCGGTCGGGCCTTCAAACCGTCGTCCTCGCTGGTGCCGCCGTGGTAGGCGTAGATTTTGCTGGCGACGACGACATCACCGAGTCGGATGTTGGGCCAAAGGCCACCGGCGACTCCCACGAACAGCACAGCGGCCGGGGAGAACTCGGCCATCGCCCGCTCGGCGAGCACCGCGGCCGGATGATTGCCCTTACCGACCAGCCCCAAGGCGACCCGGCAGTCGCTTTGACTGATCCGGCCGACCTCGAAGCGGGTGCCGGCGGGGTGCCGCCGTACACGTAGGTCGGTCAGTTGGTCACGGACCGCTGCGTATTCGAGGTCCAGCGCCGTGAGGATCACGACGAGACCGCTGTTCGTGCTCACGCTGTCTCCCTGTCTGCCTGGCTGAGGGGTCGCATCATCGGAGGGTGAAGAGTCGTGCAGGGCCCGGGACGGAATAGCCGAGCGGGACGCCCACCATCGGTCTTGCGACTCGGCCCGGCGGGGACGATGAAGCCGTCCACGCTCTGCACTTTCCGGTAGAAGTTCCGCGCATCGAGCGGCACGCCCCACACCGCCTCGTAGACCTCCTGAAGCTCGGAGATCGTGAAGGTTGGACCACAAAAGGCGGTGGCGAGCGCCGAGCGCTCCAACTTCTCCCGCGCCCGGTCGATCCCATCGGTCAGGATCTGCTCATGATCGAAGGCGAGTTGCGCGTCACCGGACAACGCCCGCTCCACCGACGTCCAACACGCCCGGGATGCGTCGGTGCCGGCGACCGGCTCGGGTAGTCGAGGGGCAATGGCCAGGTACGCCGCAGAAACCACCCGCCCTCGGGGGTCACGATCCGGCGCACCGTAGACGCCAAGTTGTTCGAGGTGCAACTGATCCGGCCCCAAGCCCGCCTCCTCGGCAAGCTCTCGATGGGCAGCCGTCACGAGGTCTTCCTTCTCGTGGCCGAGGAAACCGCCAGGCAGGGCCAAGGCGCCCTGATAGGGCTCAACCCCGCGCTCGATCAACAGCACATGAAGGCAGGACTTCCGCAAGGTGAGGATGACGAGGTCAACCGCAAGAAGGACGGTCGGCGGGACCCAACGATCGTCAGACATGAATCGACCATAGACTTACTGTCACTCTGACAGGAAGACCGCCGAGTGTCGGATTTCAGCGCTCTGCGCACACGGTTGGCTTCTATCAACGCTTGACTACGGCCAGGTCCCAGCCGTGCACGGTCAGGTCCAGCAGCACCATCCCGCCGACCGTCTCCTGCGGCATCCCCATGCCGGGCGACACGCCCTCCACGCTGGCCGGGTCTGACCAGGCGTCGATCAGCCGTCGCGTCTCGGTCTCGAACCGGTCCCGCCATCCGTCGCCCAGGTGGTCGGGCTTGTCGGCCCACGTGGCGGGGCGCTTCGCCGCCAACCCCTGGAAGTTCACCACCACCTCGAACAGGTGGTTCAGCAGGTCGCGCACCGTGAACTCCGCGCACGGCGTGGGCAGGTCGAGCTGGTCGTCGGCGATGCCGCGCACCACGGCGACGGTTCGCGGGGCGGCGGCCGCCAGGAGGTCGCTAGTGTGTGTGGCCATAGGGCCAGCGTATGAAGGTGGTCTTGAAGAAATGCGACAGCAGCCGCGCGCGGACGACCGGGGGATCCTCGACCCGGCGCGGCTGCGCCGGGCGGTCCGCTTCCGCCGGCATCTGCCCGCCCCGCAGCTGCGCCGCTGGGTGGAGCACTACTGGCTCATCGACTGGGATCTGACCGAGCCGCTCGCCCAGCAGGTGGTGCCGCATCCCGCCGTGAACGTGGTCTTCCGCCGCGACGGCGACGGCCCGGAGTCCGGCGAGGTCGCCGGGGTCGGGCGGCAGCTCTTCTCCATCACCCTCGCCGGCAGCGGGCGGGTCAGCGGGGTGCAGTTCCGGCCGGGCGGTTTCCATCCGTTCTGGCGCGGGCCGGTGGCCGAGCTGACCGGGGGCCGCTGGCCGTTCGCCACGCTGGCCGACCGCTGGCCGCCGGCCGCCGCCGTGGCCGGCGCCGACTCGACCGGTGCCGGTCCGTCCCCCGCCGGCCACTGCGCGGGTACGGACGCCGAGCGCTGCCGCGCGCTGGACGCCCTGCTCACCGGCTGGGCGCCTGAGCCGGACCCGGTCAACGACGAGGTGATCGACCTGGTGGAATCGATCCGCGGCGACCGCACGGTGGTCCGCGTCGACGACGTCGCCCGCCGCCACGGCACCTCGGTCCGCCGCCTCCAACGGCTGTTCCTGACGCACGTCGGCGTCGGTCCGAAGTGGGTGATCCGCCGCTACCGCCTCCAGGAGGCCATCGAGCAGGCCGCTGGAGGGCCCCTCGACTGGGCGCGTCTCGCCGCCGACCTCAACTACAGCGACCAGTCCCACCTGGTCCGCGAGTTCAGCGCGGTCACCGGCCGCACCCCGGCCGCCTACGCCCGCTCGCTCACCTGACCCCCCCGACCGGACGTCCCACCCGGCGACGTCGCGATACCACCGCACCGCCGCCCCTGACGTTCCGTCACGGCTCGCCGCCCTGGCCGGTGACGGTCAACGCGACGGGCGCGGGTGGGGTCAGCGGCGGCGGAGGGCCACCACGGCGACGTCGTCGTGGATCTCGGGCGGGGCCAACTCCACAAGGAGCCGCGCGCAGAAGCGGTCCAGGTCGTCGTCGATCCGCGTGGCGGCGGCCGCCAGGGCGCTCAGGCCCTCGTCGATGGTGGCGTCCCGCCGCTCGATGAGGCCGTCGGTGTAGAAGACCAGGGTGGCGCCGGGCGGCAGCACGAACTCCAGGTCCGGAGGCCGCTGCGCGCGGACCCCGAGCAGCGGCGCGCTCTGCTGCACGAACTCCACCCGGCCGTCGGAGTGGAGCAGCGGCGGCAGGTGGCCGGCGGTGGCCATGCGGACGTGGCCGGTGCCCGGGTGCAGCAGCAGGACGCAGATGGTCGCCAGCTCGGCCGGGAGCAGCGTCCGCATCATCTCGTTCACCCGGTGCAGGATCTCGCCGGGCTGGTGCCCCTCGACCGCGTACGCCCGTACGGCGTGCCGCAGCTCGGCCATCACGGTCGCCGCGTGCAGCGAGTGCCCGGCCACGTCACCGATGGCGAGCAGCAGATGACCGTCGAGCATCACCAGCTCGTAGAAGTCCCCGCCCACCTCGGTCTGGGCGCTCGCCGGCTCGTAGCGCACGGCGAGGTCGAGCCCGGCGATCTCCGGGATCCGGCGGGGCAGCAGGCTGCGCTGGAGGGTGACCGCGATGCGGTGCTCCTCGTCGAAGGAACGCTGCGCCTCCACCGCCGCCGCGACGGCCTGGGCGAGCTGCACCAGCACCGGCGTACGGGCGGTCTGCGTGGCGGTCGGCACCACCACGTACAGCGGGGCCCGGTCCTCGCGCAGCCGGGCGGCGGCCACCGTGACCGTGTCGCCGGCCGGCCAGTCGACCAGCCCCCACCGGGCCGGGTCGTCCACCCGGACCGTGGCTCCGGTCGGTACGCCCGAGTCGTCGACGACCCACGGCACGACGCCCGCCCCGACGCTCGGCCCCGCCGCGACGCCGGCCAGACAGTCTCCGTCGAAGGTCTCGGCGATCACGACGGCCGGGCTCCGGAAGATCTGCGCGGCACCGGCGGCCGCCTCCTCCAGCAGCCGGGCGAAGGTCGGTGCGGCGTGCACGGCGACCGTGGTGTCGGCGAGCCCGAGCAGCCGCTCGGCGAGCAGTTCCGCCCGCTGCCGGGCCCGGTAGTAACGCAGCACGGCATGTGCGGTGGCGACCAGTTCCTCGGGCTCGATCGGCTCGGCCAGGTACGCGTCCGCGCCCCGGGTGAGCCCCTGCGCCCGGTCCACCACGTCCACGGCGTGCGCCGACACGTGGATCACCGGCATGGCCGGATGGTCCGTCTTGATCCGTTCGCAGACCTCGAACCCGCTGAGGTCGGGCAGGCGGACGTCGAGCACCACCAGGTCGATCGGGTCCACCCCGACCCGCGCCAGCGCCTCGCCGCCGGTCTCCGCCTCCAGCACCGTGAAGCCGGCCCGGGAGAGCCAGCTCACCAGCAGGTACCGCTTGGTGCGACTGTCGTCGACCACCAGGACGGTCGCGGGACCGCCGTCCACCGTCAGACTCCGCCCACGGGCAGGGAGACGGTGAAGGTGCTGCCCGCGCCGGGCGTGCTGGTCACCTCCAGCGTGCCGCCGAGCAGCGTGACCAGGCGCCGCGCGTACGGCAGGCCGAGACCGGTGCCACCGACCCGGGTGGCGCCGGGCACCTGGTAGAACTCCTCGAAGATCCGGTCGTGCAGCTCCGGGGCGATGCCCTGGCCGGTGTCCGACACCTGGAGCAGCCAGCGGTCGTCGGCGCGCCGGGCGCGCAGCCGCACCTCGCCGCGCTCGGTGAACTTGAGCCCGTTGTGCAGCAGGTTACGCAGCACCTGGGCGAGCAGCACCGCGTCGGAACGCAGGATGGCCGGGGCCGGGGGCTCCTCCACCACCAGCTCGACCTGCGGGCGGGTGGCGAGCGCCCGCAACGTGCCGCGCAGTTGACCGAAGATCGGCCGCAGGTCCACCTCCGCCCAGTCCGGCTCGATCCGCCCGGACTCGGCCTTGGCCAGGTCGAGCAGCTCGTTGACCAGGGCGAGCAGGTCGGCCGCGGACGAACGGATCAGCCCGACCTGCCGGGCCTGCTCGGCGGTCAGCGGGTCGGAGGCGGAGTCGGCCAGCAGCCGGGCGAGCCCGATGATCGCGGTGACCGGTGCCCGCAGCTCGTGGCTGACGTTGGCGAGGAACCGGCTCTTCGACTCGCTCGCGGCGCGCAGCTGGGCCGACTTCTCGTCCAGTTCGCCGTAGAGGGCCACCACGCCCCGGTTGGTCTCCTCCAGCTCCTCCGTGAGCTGGTTGTAGAGCGCCATCACCCCGCGGTTGGTCTCGGCCAGTTCCTCGTTGAGCACGGCCAGCTCGTCGCGCTGGGTGCGTACCTCGTCGAGTGCGGCGATGAGCTGCTCGTTCTGCGCGGCCAACTCGTCCAGGGCACTGCCGGGCGCGCTGCGGGCCAGGTCGGCGCGCAGCTCCGCGAGGTGCTCGGGGGTCAGCGCCACGGCGGTGACGGGGACACGTCGGGACATCCTCACGACCGTATCCCCCTCTCGTGCCACCACGTCCAGCGTGTCCACCAGGCGCGCCACGGCACCCGACTGTGGCTCGTACCGGCCGCCGGGGAGCTGCCCGACCGGGGCGAGTTCGATCCTGAGGTGGTGCCTACCGTCAACGGCGTCGGGGACGGCCGTGAACGTCACGTCCGCCCCGCCGACGGCCCGCAGCAGGTCGCGGGCCACCTCGCTGAGCGCGGTGGCGACGCGTACCTGGTCCTGGTGCTCCAGACCGACGGCCGCCGCCACCTCCCGGCCCCGCTGCCGGACGACGAAGATGTCGTGCTCGACGCGCAGCCCCATCTGCAGCAGCGGCCAGGTCACGGTTCCCCCCGGGCCACCAGGACGCACGTGTCGTCGCGGCGGATGCCGGCGTCCCGCAGCACGGTCGCGGCCACCACCAGGGGCGACCGCCCGGCGAGACCCGGGTAGTCGTCGAGCTGCCAACGATCGACCACCCCGTCACTGTGCATCACGACCAGCGAGTCGGGCGGGAGGGGGTAGTCGTACTCGCGGACCACCGGGCGCTGGTGCCCGACGATGCCGGGCAGCGACACGAGACCCCGCCGCCGCCCGTCCGCCGCGACGACCGCGCCGGCGATGTTCCCCACGCCGGCGTACCGCAGCACGCCGGTGGTGGGATCCGGTTCGGCGACCGCGAGCGCGGCACCGCGGGTGTGTCCGATGGACCGGTGGATGTGCTGGACGACCGCGGCGGGCGACGCGGCGGGAGCCCGGTGGAACGCGTCGATCGCGGCCCCGGTGGCCCCGGCCGCGAGCGGCCCGTGCCCCAGGCCGTCACAGACGAGCAGTTGACGCCGGCCCTCGACGACCCGCGAGGCGTATCCGTCGCCGCTGACCGACTCCCCGGTGAGCGGCCGGGTGAGCGCACCGACCCACGGCGGTCCGGGCCGGGCGTCCGGCTGCCACACCTGCACGGCGAGCACCGTGCCACGGCCCGGTCGGGAGTACGCGTCGAACCAGGTGGCCTGCCGGGCGATCGCGCCGAGGCCGATGCCGAGCGTGCCGGTGGTGGAGTGGCCGTCCCGGGAGGAGACGGTCAGGTCGGCCATGCCCGGACCGGAGTCGACGGCGATGAGCTCCACGCCGGCCTCCCGCTCGGCCCGGACCGGACGGAGCAGCAGCATTCCGTCGTCGGCGTGCTTGACCAGGTTGCTGGTCAGCTCGGCGGCGACGATGGCGAGGTCGGCGGTGCGGGCCGGGCTGAAGCCCAGCTCGGTGCCGAGCCGCTCGGCCGCCCGTCGTACGGCGCTGGCGGTGCTGCCGGCCTCGACCCGGAACCAGGTGCCGCGGTCGGAGACCGCGTCGCCGGTCATCGGGACCACTTGATGACGGTGACCGTGGTCCCCGCGTCCGGAGCGGTACGGATGTCGAACTCGTCCACCAGCCGGCGGGCACCGCTGAGCCCGAGACCGAGCCCCCCGCCCGTGGTGTAGCCGTCGGTGAGGGCCAGGTCGAGGTCGGGGATGCCGGGACCGGTGTCGGCGAAGATGATCCGGACACCGCGCCGCCTGCCGTTGTCGACGGTGGCCACCTCGACCGTGCCACCGCCGCCGTAGACGAGGGTGTTGCGGGCCAGCTCGCTCGCGGCGGTGACCAGCTTGGTCTGGTCGACCAGGGAGAGCTTGACCGCGACCGCGACCGTCCGCACCAGCTGGCGGACGCGGACCACGTCCTCGTCGCTGTGGATCGCCTGCGCCTGCGGCTGGCCCAGCTCCAGGCCCGTGGTCACGGCGAGGCCGTCGTCTCGGCGTCCGGTTCGGCGTCCAGGTTCTCGGCGTACTCGTCGGCGCGTGCGCTCGCGATCAGCTCCATGCCCCGCTCGACGTTCAGGGCCGTACGGATGCCGTGCAGTGACAGCCCCAGCTCGACGAGGGTGATGGCGACCGCGGGCCGCATCCCGACGACCACCGTCTCGGCGTCGAGCACCTTCGAGATCGACGCGATGGTGGAGAGCATCCGCCCGACGAACGAGTCGACGATGTCCAGGGCGGTGATGTCGATGACCACGCCGTGGCAGCCGGTGGCGACGATCCGTTCGGCCAGGTCCTCCTGGAGCTGGACGGCCGTCTGGTCGGACATGTCGACCTGGATGGAGACCAGCAGGATGTCGCCGATCTTGAGGATCGGCACCCGCTCCATCAGGCCTCCCGGCGAGAGGCGCGGCGGCTGGTCTCGACCCCGGTCAGCCGGAGCACGTGCCGCAGCGCGTCGGCGAGGCTGGCCTTGGTGGCGATGTCACCGAACTCGATGCCCAAAGCAACGATCGTCTGCGCGATCTGCGGGCGGATGCCGGAGATGATGCAGTCGGCGCCCATCAGCCGGGCGGCCACCACGGTCTTGAGGATGTGCTGGGCGACCTGGGTGTCCACCGCCGGCACGCCGGTTATGTCGATGATCGCGTACGGCGAGCCGGTGTCGACCAGGGTCTGCAGCAGCCGCTCCATCACCACCTGGGCGCGGGCGGAGTCGAGGGTGCCGACCAGCGGGACGGCGACCACGCCCTCCCACAGCTTCACCACCGGGGTGGACAGCTCCAGCAGCTGTTCGGCCTGGTCGGCGATCAGGCTCTCGCGGGTCCGGACGAAGCTCTCGAAGGTGAACAGGCCCATCTCGTCGATCAGGGAGGAGAAGGCCACGTAGTCGCGGAGCGCGGTGGGGTTCTGCTCGGCGTCGAGCAGCTCCAGCAGGACCTCCTTGAGGGCGAACACGCTCACCGCCGTCTCGGTGGCGGAGAAGCCCTGCCGGGCGCGGCCCTGGGACAGCTCGGCGAGAACCGCCCGCAGCTCGGCCGCACGCTCGGACTCCAGGTCGAGGTCGCCCTGCTCACTCACCGTCACGATGGCGCGGTGCAGCTCCTGCACCTGCCGGCGCAGCTCGGCCTGGCTGAGCCGCCCCCGCAGTGAGCCGGTGACAATCTCGGTCCATCGCTGTGTGACCTGGTCGTCGTGGCTGGTCAACAGACCCGCCAGTCGACCGCTCTCCTCGGCGCTCAACGCCATGGCAAAACCCCCTCGGCCTGGACCGGGCGGACTCTATCACCGCACACCCGTCAACTACTTGCCGAGGTGCAAAGGAATGACGGGCGCCTCCGGACATCGCTCCCGATCTGCGTGCCACCCCGATCGTGGGATACCGTTTCCCCGATAACGGGAGGTCTGGCGAATGTCCTTGACGGTGCACACGGAACAGCGCGGCGACGTCGTCGTCGTGTCGGTCGCGGGCGAGCTGGACATGGCGACCGCACCGCAGTTGCAGGACCAGATCACCGACCTGCTGGACAAGGGCCGCAGCCGGCTGGTCTTCGACCTGGCGGAGGTCTCGTTCTGCGACTCCACCGGGCTGTCCGTCTTCGTCCGCGCCAAGAACAGCTGCGACGAGGCCGGCGGCGTCGTCCGGCTGGCCGCCCCGCAGCGGGGCGTGCTGCGCATCCTGGAGGTCAGCGGGCTCGTCGAGGTGCTGCAGACGTACCCGACGGTCGAGCAGGCCGTCGCGGGCGACCCCACTCCCGCCTCCTCCTGACCCGTCAGGTCTCGTCCTCGACGTACCGGGGACGGGCGATGGCCAGGCCCGCGCCGGTCTGCACCGTCAGGGCCGCCAGCAGGAAACCGATCGGCGCGGTCCAGCCACCGGTGGCCTCGTAGAGGACGCCGACCAGCAGCGGCCCGAGCGCCGCGATGACGTAGCCGGTGCTCTGCGCGAAGGCCGACAGCGCCACCGTCCCCTCGGCGGTGCGCGCCCGCAGCCCGATGGTCGTCAGGATCAGCGGGAAGGCCCCCTGGCCGAGTGCCAGCAGGGTCACCCAGAGCAACGCGCCGTCGTGCGGGGACAGCGCCAGCCCCAGGTAGGCGAGCGTCGACGCGGCCGTCAACGACAGCACCAGCGGCCGCAGCGTCCGCATCCGCCCGGCCAGCGCCGGCATGAGCAGCGCGATCGGCACGCCCAGGGCGGTCACGCCGGCCAGCAGCAGGCCCGCGGCCTCCGGCCGGTAACCGGCGTCCCGGAACAGCTGCGCCAGCCAGCCCATGATCGCGTACCCGCTCAGCGACTGCGCGCCGAAGTACACCGCCATCGCCCAGCCCAGCCGGGTCCGGGCCGGCCGGATCCGGAGCCGGGGGGCGGCGTCCGCCGTCGGGGTCGCCCGCCGCGCGGCGGCGCGGGCCCGTAGCGCCAGCGGCACCCACGGGAGTACGGCCACCGCGGCCAGCCCGGCCCAGACGCCGAGCCCGACCCGCCAGGAGCCGAAGGCGTGTGCGATCGGCACCGCGGAGGCGGCGGCCACCGTCGTGCCGGTGGTCAGGGCCATCGTGTACGCCCCGGTGACCAGCCCGGTGCGGTGCGGGAAGTGCTGCTTGACCAGCATCGGCAGCAGGATGTTCGCCACCGCGATCCCGGCCAGCGCGAGCGCGCTGGTGAGCACGAAGACCAGCGCCGAGCCGGTGACCGCGCGCAGCACCTGGCC
Organism: Micromonospora thermarum; assembly: GCF_012034245.1. Lineage (GTDB taxonomy): Bacteria > Actinomycetota > Actinomycetes > Mycobacteriales > Micromonosporaceae > Micromonospora > Micromonospora thermarum. The sequence goes on from NZ_JAATEO010000029.1 coordinate 47,604, forward strand.
GGCGGCGAGCGCGGCCATGGCGACCACCAGCACCCGGGCCGGGGCGACGCGGCGGACCAGCCACGGGGTGAGGGCACCCAGCCCGGCGAACGCGATCGTGGGCAGCGTGGTGACGAGGCCGGCCATCGCCCCGGAGAGCCCGAGCCCGGTCCGCACCTCGTCGAGCAGCGCGCCGAGGCTGGTGACGGCGGCCCGCAGGTTGAGCGCGACCAGCAGCATCCCGGCCAGCACAAGGGCGCCCCCGGTCGCCGGGTGCCGCGCGGGAGCCGGCCGGTCGACGCCCCGGTCGACGGCCGACGGGGCGACGGTGGCCGGCGGCACGGCCGTGGCGGTGGGCGGTGGTGGCGGGGTCATACGTTCGAACCTACAATCATGGGATGAATTTCCGGCAGGGGTTGTAACCAGTGCCACCCGTGGCTGATTCCGTCGCCGTGCCGCCGCGCGGCCGGCGCGTGCAGGAGACGATCGCCCAGCTCCGGGAGCGGATCCTCGGCGGTGAGTGGCCGGTGGGCGGCCGCATCCCGACCGAGCCGCAACTGGTGGCGGCCCTCGGCGTGGGGCGCAACACCGTCCGCGAGGCCGTCCGCGCCCTGGTGCACGCGGGGGTGCTGGAGTGCCGGCAGGGCTCGGGGACGTACGTGGTGTCGACCGACGAGCTGGCCCCGGTGGTGGCCCGTCGGCTCACCGACGACCGGATGGCGGAGGTCGTCGAGGTGCGGCGTGCCTTCGAGGTGGAGGCGGCGCGGCTGGCCGCGCTGCGGCGTACCCCGGAGGACCTGGCGGCGCTCGACGGCGCGCTCGCCGCCCGCGAGGCGGCCTGGCACGGCGGCCGGGTCGACGAGTTCGTGGAGGCCGACGCCGCGCTGCACACCGCGGTCGTCGCCGCCGCGCACAACGGCATGCTCGCCGAGCTCTACGCCTCGGTCGGCGCGGCCCTGCGCAGCACCCTGACCCAGTCGATGGGCCACGAGCTGGAGCCGGAGCGCTACGTCGACCACTCCCGGCTGGTGGACGCCATCCGGGCCGGCGATCCGGAGCGGGCGGCGATCGAAGCCGGCGCTTTTCTGGAACGCCCGTCCCGGGCATAGGTTGTGCCGGACGGAAAACCGGACACCTCGGGAGTACGGATGCTCAAGGGCTTCAAAGACTTCATCATGCGCGGGAACGTCGTCGACCTCGCGGTCGGCATCGTCATCGGCGCCGCGTTCACCGGCGTGGTCACCCAGCTCACCAAGTCGTTCCTGGAACCGCTGGTGCGCGTCTTCATCGCGCTGCTCACCGGCAGCGAGGACGGCCTCAGCGGCTCGACGCCCAAGTTCCGGGGCATTCCGTTCGACTGGGTGGCGTTCGTCAACGCGCTGATCACCTTCCTGCTCACCGCGATGGCGCTGTACTTCCTCGTCGTCTACCCGATGAACCGGCTCGCCGAGCGCCGGCGGCGTGGCGAGGAGCCGCCGCCGAAGGCGCCCAGCGAGGAGATCAAGCTGCTCACCGAGATCCGCGACGCTCTGGTCGCGGCCGGCCGGACCACCCCCGCCCAGCAGCGCGGCGCACTCGACGACGTGCTCGGCCGGCGGGAGGAACCGCCCACCAAGCACTGAACGGGCAGACGCACAACGGCCCTCGCGGGAATCCCGCGGGGGCCGCACATTTTCGTACGTCTGTTCGATAGAGTCCCCGCCATGGAGCAGCGGAAGCACTGGTGGAACGGGAAATGGGGCCGCCTGGCCCGGCGGGACGTCTTCCTCCGGGTCGACGCCGACCGGTGGTACGTCGAGCAGCGCGCCGGCGGCTCCGAGGGTGTTTCCAAGTTCTACGAGTACGACAGCCCCGAGGAGGCCGAGGAGACGGTCCGGGCGCTGCTCCACGGCACCGACACCTGGCGCGAGCTGTCGCCCCGCCCGCCGGGCGGCTGGGGCCGCGTTTAGCGCGCAGACCGGCCGGGAACCGCGCCTGTATGAGCCAGCAGCAGGTCCTCTCCCGGGTCACCACCGGCATGCGGGTGGTCGACGCCGCCGGCACCGAGATCGGCACCGTGGACCTGGTCCAGCGCGGTGACCCGAACGCGGTGACCGTGCAGGCGCCGACCGCCGACCCGGGCAGCAGTCTGGACGAGCTGATCGAGTCGACGGCGGTGGAGGAGCCGGACGTCCCGGCCGACCTGGCGGCCCGGCTGCTGCACACGGGCTACCTGAAGGTCTCCACCGACCGGGTCCGCACCGGCGCGGTCTACGTGCTCGCGGACCAGATCGCCACCGTCACCGACGCGGTCCGCCTCGACGTCCCGCTGGCGGATCTGCCGGCCGAGGAGTGAAAGGCGCCAGCAAGTTTCACAATCCACCCACCGGTGCGTAGAGACGAACGGAGGGTGTTCTTGGCAAGCTTGATCCCATGACGCTGATCCTCCGCTCGGCCATCCTCAACGACATCGGCCTGGTCCGGACCAACAACGAGGACTCCGCCCTCGCGGGCGAGCGCCTCGTCGCGGTCGCGGACGGGATGGGCGGCCTGCCGGCGGGCGAGGTGGCGAGCGAGATCGTCATCCGCATCCTGGACGAGCTGACCCCGCCGACCACCCCCGATGAGGCCGCCGACGCGCTGCGCGCCGTGGTCAGCACCGCCAACCAGCGCATCCACGCGGCCATCACCGTCGATCCCGCCCGGGAGGGCATGGGCACGACGCTGACCGCCGCGCTGCTGGCCGGCGACACGCTCGTGCTCGCCCAGGTCGGCGACTCCCGCTGCTACCTGCTGCGGGAGGGGGAGCTGACCCAGCTCACCCGGGACGACACGTTCGTGCAGGCGCTGGTCGACCAGGGTGCGCTCACCCCCGAGCAGGCCCGCCACCACCCCCAGCGGTCGCTGGTGACCCGCGCGGTGCAGGGCTCGGACACCCCGCCGGCGATCGGGGCGCTCACCGTCGTGCCCGGCGACCGGCTGCTGCTGTGCAGCGACGGGCTCTCCGACTACGTCGAGCACGACGCGATCGCCACGGCACTGGCCGGCTACGGCGACCGCCAGCTCTGCGGGGAGCAGCTCGTGAAGCTGGCCCACCAGTCCGGCGCGCCGGACAACGTCACCGTCGTGGTCTCCGACGTCACCGCTGCCTGAGCCCAATGCGGTTGCGGCGGCTGGCCCGCCGGGTTGGGATGGTCGGATGACCGTGCGCCGGCTCTCCGCAGAGGAGCGACTCACCGCGAGCTTCCCCCTCCAGGCGTACGCCTTCGAGGCCTCCCCGCAGAGCGCGGGGCGGGCCGAGGAGTTCCGCGAGTACCTGCCGTACAACCAGGGCAACCGGACGCTGGTCGTCGAGGAGGCGGGCGAGACCCGCGCGGCGGTCTCGGCCATCCCGATGCGGCAGAACCTGCGCGGTCGCGTGCTGCCCATGGCCGGTGTCGCCGGGGTGGTCACCCACCCGCTCGCCCGCCGGCAGGGGCACGTGCGCACCCTGCTGCACCAACTCCTGGACGAGATGCGCGACGAGGGGCACCGGCTGACGGCGCTCTGGCCGTTCCGGCCGTCGTTCTACGAACGCTTCGGCTACGTGGGGCTGCCGATGCCGCGTACGGTCACGCTGCCGGTGGCCGACCTGGCCCCGCTGCTGCGCACCGAACTCCCCGGTGAGGTGGCGTGGGAGCGGATCGGCGCGGGCTATCCGGCCTGGCGTGGCTTCACCGAGCGCTGCCTGCGCGAGCGGCACGGCTTCGCGCTCTTCCCCGACTACCGGGCGGTCGCGCTGCGCGACCGGGACGAGCGGTGGCTGGTGACCGCACGGGTCGGCGGCACCGTGGCCGGGGCGGTCACCTACCGGATCGACGACCACGGGGGCACGCTGGCCGCCGACGACCTGCTCGCCACCGACCCGTACGCCCGGGCGCTGCTGTTGCAGTTCTTCGCCCGGCACGTCGACCAGGTGGCGACGGTCCGGTTCGACGTCCCCGTCACCGAGACACCCGAACTGTGGCTCACCGACCTCGAGGTGCACGTCGAGACCCGGGTGGCCCGGCCGGGCTCCTCCGCGCCGATGGCCCGGCTGCTGGCGGTGGACGCGCTCGCCGGGCTTCCCGCCGGTCCGGGCCGGGTGCGGGTGGAGCTGACCGGGGACCGTTGGCTGACCGGTGCGTACCTGCTCGACGGCACGACCGGCGCGCTGGAGCTCGTCCGCGGCGACGCCGGCAACGCCCCGTCGGCGACGCTGACCGCGGCCGGGCTCTCCGCGCTGGCGTACGGGGTGCTGGACCCGGTGGAGGTGCACCTGCGCGGGCTGGGCGACGTGCCCGCCGAGGCCGGGGCGGAGCTGCGCCGCCTGTTCCCGCGCCGGCATCCGTACCTCTTCGCCGACTTCTGAGCCGGGGGCCGTCAACCGGTGGCCGCCGGAGCTGACGACGTCAGTAGGGATTGCCGTGGCCGGGGACGGGGTGGCGCGGGGCGTTGACGGCACGCGCCATCGGTGGGGTACGGGTGTGGGCGCCGTCCGCCATGCCGGCGAAGAGTTCCTTCAGCGCACTGAGGGCGTCGTGCCTGGGAGTCCAGCCCAGCTCGGTCTCGGCGCGCTCGCTGGACATCAGCGGCGCGTTCAGGGCCAGTTCGACCCAGCCGGCGTCGATGGGTTGCAGGCGGGCGTGCCAGGTGAGCGCGGCGGCGGCACGCAGCACCGGCCCGGCCACCGGCACCGTCCAGCCGTGGAAGTGCCGGGCCACCAGCTCGGGCGTCAGCACCGGATCCGCGGCGACGTTGAACGCGCCGCGCGCGTCACCCAGGACCGCCCGGGCGTACGCGTCCGCCAGATCGTCGGCGTGCACCGCCTGCATCCGTAGCCGCCGGTTCGTCGGCACCAGCGGCAGCCGGCCGAACTTCAGGAGCCGCACCGGCACGAACGGGCCGAGGAAGTACCGGGCGATCTCGGTGGCCGCCGCCCGCTGGAAGGTCAGCCCCGGCCGCAGGCGGACGACCCGCAGCTCGGGGTGCTCCCGCTCCAGCCCGTCCAGCAGCGCCTCGACCTCCGCCTTGTCCCGGCTGTACGACGACCCGGGCACCCCGGTCGCCGGCCAGCGCTCGCTCACCGGGTGGTCCTTCGGTCCGGGCGCGTACGTGCCGACCGACGACGCGTACACGAGGGCGGGCACGCCGGCCCGGGCCACCGCGCCGATCACCGCGCGGCTGCCGCCGACGTTGGTGCGGTGCAGCACCCGCTGGTCGTGGCTGGGCTGGATCTGCCAGGCCAGGTGCACCACCGCCCCGGCACCCGCGAACACCTCGACGAGCTGCTCGGCCGCGCCCGGCGCGCCGATGTCGCAGGAGTGCCACTCCACCTGGTCGTACGGCTCGCCGGCGTCCGGGCCGGGCAGGCGTCGCGCCACCCCGGCCAGGTCCAGTCCGCGTTCCCGGCGCAGCCGGCGCAACAGGGCGGTCCCGGCGTTGCCACTCGCCCCCACCACGACGATCCGCATGTCCGACCCGTACCCGGCCAGCCGCACCCCAACCGTCCCGGCGGTGGCCGGCGGCCGGTCCGTCCCGCGGGCCGTCGAAGGGCCGGCCGGTCGCAAGGCCGGCCGGTCGCGGGACCGGCCGTCGCGGGACCGGCGGCGGTGGGTTCACGGGCGAGGAGCGTGGCGGACCCAGGCGCGCCTCTGGTCCCGCTGTCGGCGCCCGCTGGTGGCGGCCAGGCAGCGGGGGCAGACCCAGCCGACCGGATCCGCCTCGGTGAGCACGTCCGTGCCGGTGTACTCGAACCGCACGTGCGGGAACCGGCGCAGCCGGGTACGGCTGAGCGGCAGCCCGCACACGGTCTGGTTCTGGCCGGGCTGCCAGGCGTGCACCTCACCGGCCGGCTCCCGTACCCCGTCGGGCCCGGTCTCCTCGCTCGACGCCGCGACCGCCGGGGTGCTGGTCATCCTCATGCCGGAACGGTTCCCCGCCGCCGCCCACCCATGCCTGGTCCCGCGCTCTCAAGATCGCGCTCGATCCAGGAAGTAGTGGCATCACGGCGGCGGCGATGCCACTACTTCACTGTTCAAGCGTGATCTTCAATCGGCGAGCACGGCGCCGACCAGGGCGCCGAAGGCGGCCACCGAGGCGGCCGTGCGGACCAGGTTCCACCGCACCCACCGCCCCTCGAACCGCTCCCGCACCGCCGCCAGGTCGCCGATCCGGTCCACCGGCCCGGCGGCGTCGAGCTGGTTGTTGAGCGGCACGTTGATCCGCATCGTGACGCCGAACATCACCAGGTGCGCCAGCAGCGCGGCGACGCTCCAGGCCAGCACCGGGCCGTCGCCGAGGTGCAGCGCGACGGCCAGCGCGGTGAGCACGGGCGCACCGAGGAACGCGGCCAGGAACCAGCCGTTGAGGATCTTCCGGTTGATCGACTGCATCGTGCCCACCAGGGTCCGCGCGTCGGTCGCGGCCAGCCCCGGCATCACCGAGCAGGCGTACGCGAAGAACAGCCCCGCCATCAGGCCGCTGGTGAACGTCGCGCCGGCGAGCGCGGCGAGACGGATCGACATGGGCTTACCCCCGGTCCTGGTGCGGTGGTCGCGGCTCGCGGTAGCACGTTGCCTGGCGCCCTTTGGAGCTGACTCGTTCACGTCATCACCAAGTCAACCGCCCCACGAGCCGTACGCCCATGGCCACCCCGCTCGCCCCCATACGCAAGCGTATCGACGCCGGCGCTCCCCGAGATCTTGAAGCAAACGGCCCCCAGGGGCCGAGATGGCTCCAGGATCTCGCATCGTCGACGTGAGCGGTGTCAGCCGCCTCCCAGCCCGTCTCTGACCGGCGAAACCGGCTCGCGCCCGATGTCCGGCAACCCGAGCCCGCAGGCCGCTAACTCAGTGGCAGAGCTGTGGACTTTGTCCGCAGCCGAATGCGCGCCCAGCGCTGGTTGCATATGAGAGTCAGCGGCTTCGGCACCCGACACCGATGGCTTGGGCCTTCGCAGATTCAGTGGGGTCCGGGAACTCGGTAAGTCGTCCAGGTGAGTACGTGCACCGCTCGCAGCAGTGCCCGGTACAAGCGTGGCGGGACCCACCCGCGCGGAGAGGACTGCCGACGGCGAGGTAATTGGCAACGCCAGAGGAGCGCGATCGTCCTCCTGGTTTCACGGCCCGCGACGGTCAACGTGACGTTACGTTGATCCGAAGAACCTTCATGTAAGCGGTCACTACCCAGCGACTAGTATTGCTTTGTCATGATCTGATGCGGTGTCGGGGTTTTCGTCTGGTGGGGAAGCGGGTTTTGCAGGTGGGGCAGGTGCTGGCGAGGCGGACGAGGAGGTGTTGCAGGTCGCGGAGGACTGCGTGGAGGCTCAGGCCGGCGCTGGGGTTTTAGGGTTGAGGCGTTGCAGGGTGCAGAAGGCGTGGGCGGCGGAGATGAGGGTGACGTGGTGGTGCCAGCCTTGCCAGGTGCGGCCTTCGTAGTGGTCCAGGCCGAGGCCGGTCTTGAGTTCGCGGTAGTCGTGTTCGATGCGCCAGCGCAGTTTTGCCCACCGGATGAGGGTGCGTTTCGGGGTGCTGGCAGGCAGGTTCGACAGCCAGTACTTGGTGGGCTCGTCGCAGTCGTGTGGCCATTCGGCAATCAGCCATGCGTCGGGCAGGTCGTGGCCGCGGTACGCGACGAGCAGCGTCCGCCCGGCGGGTCGCACGCGGGTGAACACGAACCGGGAGCGCATTTTGATCGGTTTGCCGGCTCGGTGGCGGGATCCGTCGCGCCAGGTGATCGGCTGGGCCTGGGCGGGGCCGCCGGCAACGATGAGGTCCTTCACCGCGATAGCGGGGTCCCGGTAGCGCGGTTCGGGATGCTTCCCCACGCCTTGGTAGGGCGGGTGGTGCGCGCCGCCCCGCGCGGATACACGCCGACGCGCGTGGACACCTGCACCACGTAGGACAGGCCACGCTCGGCCAGGCCGTGGCGAAACTCGGCCGCGTCGCCGTATCCGGCATCCGCGACCAGCAGCGGCGGCCGCAGACCCCACCCGGTCATCTCATCGATCATGTCCAACGCCAGGCGCCACTTCTCCCGATGCCCGACCTCGTCGGGGATCCCGGCCCGGCCCCGCCGCCGCAGCGTGTCCGGGCCGGCGTCCGGTGAGGAAGGGTCCCAGGAGGCTGGCAGGAACAGCCGCCAGTCCGCCGGGCAGGAAGCGGTGTCGGTGACCAGGTTGACGCTCACCCCGATCTGACAGTTCGTGACCTTCCCGGCGGTGCCCGTGTACTGCCGCGCCACCCCCGGCGACGACGAGCCGCACTTGAGCCAGCCCGTGTCGTCCACCGCCCACGCCACCGGCCCGATCACCGCATCCATCCGCTGCGCCAACCGCCGCCGCACCGGCGTGACGTCCCACGGACTGTTCGTCACGAAGTGATTCAACGCCTGATCATGCACACCCTCGAGACGGCCAGCCATCGGCTGGATCGACTTGCGCCGCCCGTCCAACATCAGGCCCTGCACATACGACACCGCACGATCCCGCCACCCGACCCGGGTCAACGACCCGAACACATCCCCAGCGAACTCGACGAGGTCACCCCGCAGGCGGGCTACTCCAAAACCGTCCACACAGGATTCAACGAGCAACGGTCACCAACAACCACGACTATTGACCAAAACGTGACAAAGCACTACTAGCGCTCGTGTCCGAAACGCTGCTGTCGGTAGCGCACACGATGGTTGCGACACGCAGATCGGTGCTGGGCCTCATCAACGACCATGACATTGAGAGTCCATTCGTCGTCTTCGCCGAACCCGACGAAGAGGCAGCATCCGGGGCCGAGCCTGTCCACCTGAACCTTGAGCAGGAGGTCATCGCCGCCGAGGCGGCGTGGGGCCGCGTGAAGCAGCTCCTCGAACCGGTCATGCAGGAGGTCGGCACATGGCGCTAAGCAAGGACGAGCTGATCCGGACCATCGAGTTGGCGATCGGCACTCTCGATGAGGTATATCGCAACCCCGCCGATGAGTCGGACCTCTATGAGGCGTCGCTGCTGGCCATCGCAGCGGAGGCAGCAGGTGCAGCCGGGGCGTCCTGCCTCATCACCAATGACGGCGTCACCGTCGCACCCCCGCTGAAGTTCCGCCGTCAGCCGGGCAACCTCAACAGCGGTGACTTCTCGTACATTTTGGCCACCTTCCAAGGAGGCAAAGCTGTCGAGATTCACCTCGGCGTTTACGTAGCCGGAAAGTCGGGGGTGCTGCACGAGTGTGATGTCGCCGTCCTGGCCCAGGAGGAAGCAGAACGCAGCCGCACCGGCGCGGTTCACCCACGCAGCCGGGGTTTGGTCGCCGCCATCGAAGCCAAGCACTACGCTGGCCCGCCGAGGCTGAGGGTAGGACGAGAGTTCCTAGGATTGGCATCGGAGATGGGCGCGGCGAAGTGTGCCCTTGCGTTCCCTGCTCCTGGAACCACGAGCATCACACCGCTGCTGGCCAAGCACCCCAGCGAACTCTACGACGAACTTATTCCCGGCACGCCGCCGGCGGATCGCCTCTGTGCTCACCTCACTCAGAAGATCAAGAACTGGGTTGCGGCTCGATAACGGAAGCCAGGGACGGAAACCCCTGCCACCCCATCGGCCTGAACGGCTGCGGACAAGGCCGACGGAGGGGGCGAGCTGTCCACATTCGCATCAGTACAGGTCACTCGATACCGATATCGCGGCAGCAAGCTCGCCAACCCGTCGGCACCCAACCACGCCTGATGGGAGAGATCGTGGAGAGCCCGATGCAGGGCCCCAGGCGGACTCAACCCGGCGAAGGCCGCTGAGCACCGGCGCAGCCATGGCGTCCCTCCTTCGAAGGGATGCCATGAACGATGGTCGTGTATCAATAATTGTCATTCTGTGAGCCCTGAGCTTCCGAGGGCTCCGTCCCGAACTCCCATCGCAGCACCTTCCCGGTCTCAGTGTCGCGGTCAGCTTCGTCGTCTCGGTCGTCACGCTGGCGTTGATCCGCTTACGCCCGCCGCAGTGAAGGTCCCCCGGCGGTCGCTGCCGGCGCCGCCACCCTGGGGCGTCCGCGCCCGCTGGCGTTGTCGTACCCAGGGTCCATGATCCTTGTCGTCACGGCGGCGCCGGCTGGTTCCGGTGTCGACATGGTCGTGGGCGACGTCGGTGCGCGGCGGGCGGGGAGGAAGGTGGCGGACGTGGACGACGCTGGGTGGGCGCGGCGAAGTGCGGTGCGGGTGGTGCCGCCCGCCCGGCCCCGCAAGCTGGTGAAGGTGCCGTTCGTGGAGCTGGCCGACGGGCGGCTGCAGGGCGTGGTGTCTAGCGGGTCGGACATCGAGCGGGTGTACGTCTCGTCGATCACCTCCGGCACCCACGCCTACCACTGCAGCACCAACAACAATCGGCCCTGCGGCGGTCTGCGCGGCGCTCCATGCAAGCACCTGGAGGCTCTGGCCGACGAGGCGGTGCTGCAGTACGGCCTCGACCGGGTTGCCCGCTACCTGCGGGTCGAGCCCGGCGATGGGGTGGAAACCGGCGCGGAGTTGCTGCGCGGCCTGGACGCGCGGCACGAGCCGAGTCCGGCGGCGGTGGTGTTCAGCCGGTTCTTGCGTCACCTGTCCTACCTGGAGGTGCCGGGCAGCGCCACGCCGCTGCCCGAGCTGCACTGGTTCGCGTCGACGGGGGCGGGTCGCTGATGCTCGGTACGCAGCTCGCCGCCCTCACGGCCGGCCACCCGGCCGGGCTGATCGATGCCCTCGACCTGGTTGCGGGCGTTGACGCCGTCCTGACCCGCGGCCTGGCCCGCGTCGGTGAGGAGGACGCGGCGGCGCTGGCCGGCCTGGCCGGCGCGCTGGCGGCCACCCCGTTGGCCGATCTGGTCGCCGAGGCGATCGACAAGATCGTTGCCGGGTCGGTGACGCCGGAGCATGTCGCTGCGCTCGCCGGCGCACGGTCGGCGCTGTTCGGGGCGGTGCACGATGCCCTGCTCGGGCAGCTCGACGCCGCGCTGGGCCGCAGCCGCGCGCCGTGGGCGCCGGTCCCGCCCGCCCCTCCCGCCGAGGCGTCGCCGGCCGCGGCCGGCGCGCGGGCGTGGTTGCACGAGGTGGCGCTGACCGGGTGGCGCGGCGTCGACCACGAGCTGGTGGCCGGGGCCGGGTCGCCGGTTGAGGCGGCGCTGGCCGTACCCGGGTTGCGCCGCCTCGCCGTGCTGCTCGACGGTCTCGCCGCCGAGCTGCGGGCCTGTGTGCCGGTCGCCGCGATGTCGCAGGTGCCGGAGCGCCGCTGGGCCGACCTGTGGGCCCGTGGTGCGCTGCTCGCCCAGGACGCCGCCGTCGCCGACCCGGCTGGCGCCGGGGAGCGGGTTTCGGGGCGGCTGCTGCCGCTGGGGGTGGACGTGCACGAACACGACACCGCGGTGCAGATCCAGGTGCACGCGCTTCTCGAACCGGTCGACGGCGGGCCGCCCCGGCTGGTCCGTACGGCAGTGGGCGCCGCGAAGGTGGACACCATCGTCGGTCCGGCGCTGTGGCGGCTGCTGCACGCGCATCCCGTCCTGCTGGCGGCGCTGGCGCAGCGGCGCGGTGTGACGGTGGCCGACGTGCCGGTACGCGGCGCGGACCTGCTCTGGCGCGATGACCGGGCGCGGCTCGACGAGCCAGTCGACCCGTTCGCCGCGGCGCGGATCCTGCTGCCCAGTGCCGGCGCGGCGGCACCGCATCCGCTGGACCGGCACCCGGCCGGGATCGCCGAGCCCGTTGTGATCGAGGGGTACGCCGTCAGCGACCAGGAGGGCGGGCTCACCGTGGAGCTGGACGGCCATCGGCTCGCCGTGGCGGTCGACCGGCTGCCCTCCTGTGGTCCGCTCACCCCGGAGCTGGTCGCCGCCTCGTCGGCCTGTCTCGGTCTGCTGCGGTGGGACGACGGCCGGTGGCTGCTGCAGCCGGTGGCGGTGCAGGCCACCGTCAAGCGCCGGACCGTCGCCGTGTACACCGGCGACTGGGCGTGCGGGGTCACCGACGCGAAGGTCGCCAAGGCCGAGGCGAAGGTGGGCGACCCGGTGGCGGTGCTGCGGGAACGGGCGGGACGGTTGCTGCGACGATGACCCATCACAGTCACGACCGCGCCGACGAGAACCGGCGGCAGGTCCTCTACTGGCGGCTGCTGGCCCGGCTCTTCGACCCGGCCGAACAGCCCACCCTGGAATCGGCGAGCCTGGCCGTGGTCGAGGATTTGGGCCTGCCGTCCGCGCTTCTGGACCCGGCGGTCTCGGTGGACACCGTGGTGCAGCGCTTCCCCGCCCTGGCCGAGGACCTGCGTGGCCTGCTGACCGCAGCCGAGGGCGCGCCAGCGGCCGACGGCACCGCCGCACAGCGACCCGGTCCGGCCGAGGTACGCCGCGCCGCGCTGGTGTCGAAGGTGCTGCTCAACGTGTTCGCCAGCGGTACCGGGCCGGTTAGCGCCAGCCAGCTGGCCCGGTGGCAGTCCGACGCCGGCTGGTTCGAGCAGGCGCTCGGCGTCGAGCCGGGCGAACTGCGCCGGCAGGGCGGGACGGGGCTGGGCGGCACGCTCGCCGCCCTGGAGGGCGACCTGGTACGCCGGATGCACCTGCGTGAGGTGCTCGCCGACCCGGCGCTGGCCAGCCGGCTCACGCCGAGCATGTCGCTGATCGAGCAGCTGCTGCGGGACAAGGCGAACCTGTCCGGGGTGGCCCTGGCCAACGCCAAGGCGCTGATCCGCCGGTTCGTCGACGAGGTGGCCGAGGTGCTGCGCACGCAGGTGGAGCAGGCCAGCGTCGGGACCATCGACCGGTCGGTGCCGCCGAAGCGGGTGTTCCGCAACCTCGACCTGGACCGCACCATCTGGCAGAACCTGACCAACTGGAGCCCGGAGGACCAGCGGCTCTACGTCGACCGGCTCTACTACCGGCAGACCGCCCGGCGCACCACACCGGCTCGGCTGATCGTGGTGGTGGACCAGTCCGGTTCGATGGTCGACGCGATGGTCAACTGCACCATCCTGGCGTCGATCTTCGCCGGGCTACCCAAGGTCGACGTGCACCTGGTCGCGTACGACACTCGGGCGCTGGACCTCACGCCGTGGGTGCACGACCCCTTCGAGGTGCTGCTGCGCACCCAGCTGGGCGGGGGCACCGACGGCACGGCGGCGCTGGCCCTGGCCCGGCCGAAGATCACCGAGCCGCGGAACACCGTGCTGGTGTGGATCTCGGACTTCTACGAGGCCCAGTCGCAGGCGGTCTTCGACGGCTTCGAGGCGGTACACCGCTCCGGCGTGCGGTTCATCCCGGTCGGCTCGGTCACCAGCTCCGGCCAGCAGAGCGTCAACCCCTGGTTCCGGCAGCGCTTCAAGGACCTGGGCACGCCGGTGCTCTCCGGCCACATCCGCAAACTCGTCTTCGAGCTCAAGAGCTTCCTCACCTAGGAGTGCAACCGGTCATGTCCGAGATGCTGCGTGCCCCCGCCGAGGTCAAGTACGCCGACGAACTCGACTACCTGGAGTCGGTCGACGCCGACCCGAAGCCGTTCTCCTGGCGGCTCAGCCCGCGCATGGTCCGGCTGTTCATCCTCGGCTCGCAACGGGCCGACGGTCTGCAGCGGGAGATCCCGCAGAAGTGGTTCGGTGACCGCAGCTTCGTGGAACGCAGCATCGTGACCCTGGCATCCGACCGGGGTCTGCTGCTCATCGGCGACCCGGGCACCGGCAAGAGTTGGCTGGCCGAGCTGCTCGCCGCCGCGATCTGCCGCAACTCCACCCTCGTCGTGCAGGGCACCGCGGGCACCACCGAGGACCACATCAAGTACTCGTGGAACGTGTCCATGGTCATCGCCCGCGGGCAGTCCCGCGAGTCGATGATCCCGTCGCCGATCATGACCGCGATGGAGCAGGGCGTCATCGGCCGCTTCGAGGAGCTGACCCGCTCCACCAGCGACGTGCAGGACGCGCTCATCTCCATCCTGTCGGAGAAGTACGTCTCGATCCCCGAGCTGAACCACGACAACATCGTCTTCGCCAAGCCCGGCTTCTCGATCATCGCCACCGCAAACAGCCGCGACCGGGGCGTCAACGACCTGTCGTCCGCGCTGAAGCGGCGGTTCAACTTCGTCCGCATCCCGGTGGTGACCAACAAGCGCAGCGAGGCCGAGATCGTACGGTTCCGCACCGAGGAGCTGCTGCGCCGGCACCGCATCGAGCTGGAGGTGCCGCCCACCCTGCTGGACATCCTGCTGCAGAGCTTCGCCGACCTGCGCACCGCCGCCGCGGCGGCGACCAGCGACGACGAGAAGCTCGAGTCGGCGCTGTCCACCGCAGAGCAGATCGGCGTGCTCGAGGACGCCATCCTGCACAGCCAGTTCTTCGGCGACCGGACGCTGCGCGCCGAGACCCTGGCCGGATCGCTGATGGGGTCGCTGGCCCGGCGCAGCCCGGAGGACCTGGCGATCCTCAACAAGTACCTGCACGGGGTGGTGGAACCCCGGGCGAAGCAGGACGGCGGCGGCTGGGAGGGCTTCCTCGACGGCGGCCGGCAGGCGATCGCCGCCCTGTCATGACCGCCCCCGCCCCGGCAGGCCCGTTCGCTGCCCTGCGCCAGCAGCTCACCGACGCGGCCGTTGCCTTCGCCGAGTCCGCCGACGCGCTCGCCGGCATCCTCGCCGGCATGGTCGACGACGTCGACCGGGCCCTCGCCGTGCCGCTGGAGATCTTCCCGGTGTGCCACCACTCGCCAGCCTCGGCGCTGGCGATGGTGCGCCGGCTGCGCGAGAAGCGGCCCCGGGTGATCTACCTGGAGCTCTGCGAGGACCTGCAGCCGCTGCTGGGCGAGCTGCGCAACTGCCGGCTCCCGGTGGCGGTGCAGGCGTTCGCCTCCGAGCTGGACGGCCACCCGAGCGAGTGGAGCCCGCTCAGCGTCGTCGCGCCGATCACCGAGGCCTCCGCCGAGTACCAGGCCATCGCGTACGCCCTGGACACGCCCGGGGTCGAGCTGGTCCTGGTGGACCGCTCCACCGACCACGTCTTTCAGTGGCTGCCCCGCGACCGGCCCCGGCCGGACGGCCGGGAAGCCGAGACCGGTACGGACGCCGACGACGCCGCTCTGCACGGCAACGCGGTCGCCGTGGAGATCGGCGACCTGCGCCCCGGCTTCGCCGAACTGGAGGCGTACCTGCTGCACCATGGCAAGGTGCGCCACTGGTCGGAGTGGTGGGACCAGTACGTCGAACAGCCGCTCGCCGCCGCCGACCACGACACCTACCGCCAGGTGATGGTGCTCATCGGCAGCCTGTTCCGCCGGCTGCGCCCCGCCATCCCCGAACGCTTCGAGCGCGACGAGGACCGCGAGCGGTACATGTGGACGCGCATGCGCGAACACCTCACCACCTCCGGCGTCGATCCCAGCGACTGCCTCTACGTCTGTGGCGCCTTCCACGCCGCCAGCCACGTCGAGCAGTTCGGCCTCGCCACCGACGCGCCCGCCTACGAGATCAGCCCCCGCACCGGCACCCGATGGCACTACGGGCTCATCCCGTCCAGCCACTCCGCCATCGAGGCCCAGTTCGGCCTCGCCCCCGGCTCGGTCTCCATCGCCGCGGCGACCTGGACGAAGGCGCTGACCCGCTCCGGCCTGACCCCGTACCGGCTCGACGGGCAGCGCGGCACCCGCCCCCGCTCCCGCAGGGCCGCCGGCGGCGGCGTCACACCCACCACCGGCGTCACCGACCGGCTCTCCGGGTTCCTCGCCGCACCACCCGAGCCCGGCGGCCTCGACGAGGCGGAGCTGCGCGGCTGGTGCGTCGACATCGTCCGGCTCGCCCGCCGCAACGGCTACCTTGCCAGCACGGCCGACGCGATCGCCGTCTTCGAGACCGCGATCCTCCTCGCCGGGCTGCGTAACCGGGCCCGCCCCACCCCGTACGACTTCGCCGACGCCGCGGTCACCTGCATCGAGAAGGACGTCGTCCCCGGCCGGCGGGACATCCGCCGGCTCTGCGAGATCCTGCTCGGCGGCGACCGGGTCGGCCAGGTCGGCTACGAAGCACTCCCGCCACTGGCCCGCGACGTCCTCGACCGCCTCCGCCCGCTCGGCCTGGACCTGGAGAAACGCACTGTCCAGCGGGCCCTGCTCGACCTGCACGCCGACCCCCGGCTGGCGCCCTGCTCGGACCTGCTGTGGATGCTGCGGCACCTGCTCCCACCAGACGCGGTCCGTCCGATCATGGGGGAGCGGCGGCTGGGACACCGCTCCGTTCAGGAGAGCTGGGACGTCGCCCTCGGCCGCAACCAGCGGGCCCTGATCGAGCTGGGCTACGAGGGCGTCACCGTGGAGCAGGTGCTGGAGCAGCGGCTACGTCGGGCGGTCCGCGGCCCGCAGGCCACCGCGGCCGGCGCCCTCGCGGCCGTCGAGGACGCCATCCGGCTACTCGACAGCCCTCGCCTGGTCGACGAACTCGGCGCCCGGGCGGTCGAGCTGCTCGCCGCCGAACGCACCGTCGACGGTGCCCCGGAGGTGCTGCGCCGCATCCGGCGGCTGCTGGCCCACTACCGGACCACCGCGGCGGCCCTGCCGGCCTGGTGCGAGGCGTTCGTGACCGCCGGGTACGCGCACTACTGCACCCTGCTGCCGACCGCCTTCGTCGACGAGCAGACCGGCGTCCGGCAAGTCGGCGCGATGCTCGGTTTCCTGTTCAGCATGGAAGGCCTGGCGCTGTCCCTTGGCTGCGACCGCACGCAGCTCGAACTCGCGATCGCACAGTCACACCCGGAGACACCCGCCAAGGTCGCCCTGCACTGGGCGGCCCGGCACCAGTTGGGCCTGCTGCCGCTGGCCGAGCTACGCGCCCGCTGCCACGGTCTGCTGGCCAACCCGCTGGTGGTGCCGGCCTTCCCGCAGTACCTCTCCGGCTTCGTGCAGGCCCTCGACCCGGTGCCCGGGCTGGCGCCGTTCGTGGTGGAGCTGATGTCGACCGCGTTTGCCCAGCTGCCCGACCCGATCCTGCTGCCCTGGTTGCCCACCCTCATCACCACGCTGCGCGAGCACGGCCCGGAGCTGGTTCCACTGCTGGTCCGCGAGGCGGCACGCACCTTCCCCGGCAGCCTGCCCGCGCTGGACGCCTGGGTGCCACCCTGGGCCGCAACCGCACCGACGCCGGCACCGCCGGTCGTGCCGGCGGGGCCGGTCGTCAGCCTGCTGACCGACCATCCCGAGGCCGTCGACGCGGTCGCCACGCTGCTCGGCTGCCCCGGCCAGTGGCGACGGCACGACGAACCCACCCACACCGAGGTGGCGGCGCTCCTCACCCAGCACCCGGACACCGCAGCAGCCGTGATCGACCTCCTGACGGCGGACCCTACGTGAGCGACGGCGAGGCGTCCGGCCAGGCCGACGGACCGGATTTCCCCTCGTCAAGGAAGTCAGGGAAACCTACGGCTCGTCCGAAAAGGAGCTTGTCAGGCTGGCGACGGCCCACGACGGCCCGGTCGCTCCCGCGTCGGTGGCGCTCGGGTGCCGCAGCCTGATCTATCCCGGCGTGTCGCAGTGCCGTCGAGGCTGGACCGTCACGCTTCCGCTGATGGGGCGTCAGCCGGTCAACCAGGCCCGACCGGAGACGGACGTGGCCGGCGCCGGTGACGTTTCGTAGTGTTCAGGCGGTGGTGGCGGCGATGGTCGGTGGGAGGGCGAGCGGTGGCGCGTACCTGGCTGTCCGTACGGGTCGAGTTGGTCTCCGGTCGCGGCGTCGACCTGTGGCCTCGGCCGGGCAGGGTCTTCGCGGCGAGTCGGTCGCATACCTTCGCCCAACTCGCTGACGCGATCGACCTGGCGTTCGCCCGCTGGGACCTGGCCCACATGCACATGTTCACGCTGGCCGACCAAACCCAGGTCACGCCGCGTGAGCTGTGGGACGGCGAGGCACCCGAGGGCAGCGTCGACAGCGACCGGACCAAACTCAGTCGCCTGGGTGGCGGCGAGCAGTTCGCGTACGTGTTCGACTTCGGTGACGACTGGGCCCACCTGTGCACCGTCGCCGAGTCCCGAATCGACCCGCTGGAGACACTCGGCGTGCTGCCCAGCGAGCCGATGCCGTACTTCGGGTGGGGTGACCTGCCCGATCAGTACGGACGGCGTTGGGACGGCGACGACGGCGAGACACCGCCGCCGGAACGGCCGCGACGGCCGCTTACCGAGCTTCCGCCGCTGCTGCCGTGGTGGGGACCCCGCCAACGCGAACAGTAGCGGTCCGAGGTCGTCGGACGGCAATCGTTCTAACGTGTTGACCCGTCTCTGCCTCGGGCGAGGTAACGCCACAGGCTAGTGATCGACGAGATGACCGGCCGGAAGAGGCAAAGGGCAGCCTGTTCGCCGGCCAGGCTCTGATCGTCTGCCCCGGCCCGGGGCGCTCGGCGACAGGTCACCTCTCCTGGACCGGGTGAGGACCGCCAGGCTGCCTGCCCGCGCCGCAGCCGGGCACGGGCGCACGTGGCCGGAGGCAGGGCAGCACAGCCGATGGCGGCACGGGTCCGCTCGAGGTGCACTGGACAACTGCGGGGGCCGGCGGCCACGTGGCGGGAACCCCTCGTTTGGGGGTGTGGGGCGGTGCCACCGCGTACCGACGTGACGGTAGGTCGGGGCTGACCCGTCGTTCCGGGTGCTGGCCAACCCGACGCGCCTATGACCGATCTTGACGCCGTCCGCGGGCGTCACTTCGCTCGTCGCGGTTCACCGCCCGGCCGTAGCGCCACTTCGTCCGGTAGCGCTGCCGCCGTCGGTGCTGCGAGGCATCCGGTTCCCGTCGTGCTCCGTGACGTTGCTGTCCGCGCGGAGGACGGCCGGCGGGGTACGTCGCCACCCGCGCATCGTCTACGTCGCGAGCACGGTCGACGCTGGAGCGCATCCGGCGGCGGCGTTCGACACGGGGACGGGCCGTCGCACCGGTAGAGGTCGATCTGCTCATCATGTCGTCGTGGCCGGCTGGGATCACCAAGTCCACGATCAGGGCTCCGGGTCCGACCGAGCAGCGTGGTGGCGGGGGCGGCAACCGGCCGACCGGCCGCGAGGGCGGGTGGGCGAGGCGACGCGGGCGACGCCGAGCTGCGGGCGGGCGGGGAGTTGTTGCTGATTATCTGGTAGTGGGTGGTCTTCGACGATCGCTCTGGTGCGACGGAAAGTCAACGGCTTGCGCTGGTCACCTTCGCCGCAGGGTCTGGCGAACGTCGTTGTCGTCTTGGCAGCCACGCCTGTTGCTGCCGGTTAGATCCGGCCGGTCCGTGGGACGGCAGGCTGATCATTGGTCACCAGGAGGGGCCTTCTCGATCCTGCCGCGGTGGAACGTCAGCGGCTTCCTGGGGGAGAAGCGGAAGGAGACTCCCTCCTGTGGGAGGGAGTCTGGAAATGTCACCGCCGGTGACGAGGGCCGGTCACCGGCGGTGTGCTGCGCTGACAGCCGCATTCGACGGTTGCCGAGGTTGCGTTGGCCGTGAGCGGTGGTGAAGGCGCGGTGAAGCCGCAGGTGAAGAGGTCACGGAAGCCCCAGAACGAGTCGCCAGATGGCCGCTCGTTGATGATCTCCGGCGCCCTCGCCCTCCGGCTGTAGAGCGCCGCCCTTGGGTAGATGGACATCGACCAGCTCGACGCCGACCTCCCCGGGCCCAGACGACCCGGGTCCGGGCTCGGCCTTGTGGCCGCCGCGTGGCGACTTCCACGCCCTCAAAACGGCGCCTGTCAGCTCTGGCGAGCGCCCCGGGCGTCTAACAACGATCTGACACCGCTCTCCGACAAGGCCGCCGGCGGTCTGACAGCGCAGCTCAGCCGCCACATGCCCGTCGAGTAACTGGGGGACGCTGGCCGCCGGCATTCAGGCGGCCATCACACGCGGTGCCCGGCAGTAGCGCCAGGCCCTCCGCGAAATGCTCTGACATTCGGCGGCGCCCGCCCGTGGAACCGCTGAGACCGGCGCGCGAGGCGGCAGGCCTCCTACCAGGGCTGTCAGGTCAGCCCCTCCACTGTTAGACGTCTGTTAGATCAGGGGGGCGTTCGCCAGAGCTGACAGAGCCCGTTTTGAGGGTGTCAGCGCGCCACGGGCACGACTCGAAGCATCTTGTCGGACATGCTCTGGGTTCTCCTGCCCGGGTGAGGGAGAGACCGGAGGGTCTTTGTCGGCTGGACGGATTGGGCCGCCGGCAGCGTGTGCTGCGGTGACAGCGGCACCCGGGGGTCCGTTCCGGAGTCAAGGTTCACGGGCGACCCAGCAACGGGGCCGACACCGACGCCAACACGGACCCCGGGCATGGGTTACCGAGCGCTCGACCTGGCACACGCCCGCCTGCCGCGGGTTCGGGACCTGGCGCTGCCGTCCGCGACGTGCCAGCCGCAGCGGCCACCGGCCCGGGTGCCGCCGGCACGGGCGGTCAACGGCACCGCGCACCTCTTCCGTGCACCCATCTGTAAACCGTCGTTCGTGTGCTCTGGCGAACGCCTGCCAAACTCACAGCCACTCACAGCACTTCGCCGGACCGAGTGGGCCAACGGCCAGGCGGATCCTCATCGGCGCTCTGAGCAGGGCTGTGAGAACGAGCGGCTCCCCGCCAGGGCGCCGAACGAGAAGCCCGGAAGGACGTGCACCCAGCCGCCCACAGCCGCTCACGGTCACTCACACGCAGCCAGCCTGATCGGGTGGCACCGAGGCCGGCATACCTCGGGAGGCGACAGCGCTGCCCGGGGCATGCGCCGGATCTCGATCATCGACCCCGCCGCGCTCGCCGGAGCATGCTGTTAGCGGCGCGCCCTGCGTCAGGTTCCGTCCTGTTGTGGAACTCTGAGCACTCCCGTCGCGGACACAACCGGAAACGCGCGTCACGCCAATCTCCGATGTCAACGGGGCTCGTCGATGGACCCGGCGTGACCGCACCTACGGGCGCAGGCCATGGCCACGGGGCCGACCTCGGGGCGGCGGGTCACCGGCCGCGTGTCCGGACACGCGCGTGACCGCGACCGCTGTCCATATGTCGTCATCGATTGACGTCGTGTACGCGGAGGTTGCCATGGCGGCCACGCCCCTCGTGGCCGCGACGCGCTCACGAGCTGCCACGGCGCTCGTCAACACGCTCCGATCGGCGTCCGAGACGCTGTCCACGTCATCGGCATACGTCGTTGACAAAGTGTCCGGCAGGGCCGCTGAGCAGGGCTGGGACATTCTCGCGGACACGTGTCACGGGTACCCGGCGACGCGCGGTGGCCACATGGGCGCCCTCGCGCCAGCGCTGGCCGTGTTGGCGCGGCACCGGTCACGGCCACGCGGACAGGCATGTCAGCGACCCGGTGGCCATGTCCGTGTCTCCCTCGCTGCCCACGTGTCCGAGGGTCACGGTGTCCATCGACCGATATGTCATGGGCGGGCTGTCGCGGTCATGGGCCGAACGACATGTCCGTGACGCGGTGACAGTCCGTGGACACGGCGCCGGGCGGCGCGAACCGTGACACCGCACCGCCATGTCATCGACAGATGTCACTGTCGCAGCGGCCGGCGGCTGCGCCAGCGGTCCCGCACCGGGCGCGGGCTCGTACCCCGGCGACGCTGCCCGAACAGGCAGCTCTGTGAGTCGCTGTGAGTCGCTGTGAGTGCGTGTGAGTGGGGCAGGCGTTCGCCAGAGCACACAAGCACGGGTTTAAGGGTGTCAGCGCACTGCCTGCGTGGCGCGGAGCCGACAATCCAGATGAGCCGAGCACCCACCGCACCGCCATGACCCTGCCCGCCCCGCCGACCCGTACCAGTCGGCTCGCCCCTGATCGGTCAGGTTGCCGACGATTCGCCGGCGCCGGGCCACCGTGTGGCGCGCCGCCGACACCCCCGGCCGACCTCCGCGTGCGGCGTCGGCGCCGGATCGGCCTGCCGCCTCACCGTCTCGGCCCACACCCAGCCCGGCGACACCTTCTCTTCTTGACCACCGGAAGGACGCTTCGCGATGACCACCCCTGAACACCACTCCGGCCACGTACCTCCTGCCCGCCCGGTCGGCGACGGCTCAGACGACACCTGGACCGCCGAGCAGATCCGCGCCCTGGGCCCGGTCACCGACCTGACCACCGCGGCCCGGATCTTCGGGCTGTCCCGGTCCGTCGCCTACGACCTGGCCAAGCGCGACCAGTTCCCGGTCCCGGTGTTGCGCTTCGGCAGCCGCTACCGAGTGCCCGTCGCGGCCATCCTCCACGCCCTGCACCTGCCCGCCGGCGACGAACCCGAGCCCTCGACCCCACCGCCGGAGCACGACTTGATCGTGAGCGAAAGGCACGCGTGGATCACCCCGAACCGAATCCGCAGCCACCGGCTGCCGCACACCCCGACCGAAGGGAACACCTGACCATGGCGGAAGGATCCGTCTTCAAACGCTGCTCCTGCCGCAACAGCGACGGCCGCAAACTCGGCAACCGCTGCCCCCAACTCCGACGGGCGGGCGGGGCGTGGAGCCCCACCCACGGCCGGTGGGCCTACCAACTCGAACTGCCCACCCACCCCGGCCAGCCGCGCCGGCAACTGCGCCGCAGTACCTTCGACTCCCGCGACGCCGCCACCACCGACCGAGACCACGCCAAAGCGCTGCTCGCCCTCGCCGGCGACGACGCGGCGGTCGCCGCCGAGATCGCCGACATGCTCCTCGCCACCCCGTCCGGCGCCCCACTACCGGACCGCGACACCATCGCCCGCCGGGTCCGGGCCGGGCTGCCCGCCACCGCCGCGACGACCGTCGGCGAGTACCTCCACCAGTGGCTGGCGTCCCGGCGCGGCATCGAACCCAGCACCGCCCTCGCGTACGCGTCACACATCCGCATCCACCTGGTCCCGCACCTCGGCGCCATTCCCCTGGTGAAACTGCGGGTGGAGCACATCGAGGCGGTGTTCACCGCCATCGCCGACCGCAACACGGCCATCGAGATCGCCCGGCAAAGCGACGACCCGCCATCCGCGCCAACGTCCGCGGCGTACGGCCCACGGGGCGTCCACGATGCACCGCATCCGCGCCACCCTGCGCAAGGCACTCAACGACGCCATCCGCAGAAGCAACAACCGGCTCATCGACTTCAACCCCGCCGCCCACGTCGAACTGCCCTCCGGCGCCCGCCCCAAAGCCAGAGTGTGGACCGCCAAGGCTGTACAGAAATGGCGCGACACCGGCGAGCGGCCCAGCCCCGTCATGGTGCGGACCCCACAGCAGGCCGGGGAGTTCCTCGACTACGCCGAGGACCACGACATCGCCCTCTACCCGCTGTTCGTGCTCATCCTCCACCGCGGGCTACGCCGCGGGGAGGCCGTCGGACTCACCGACACCGCCGTCGACCTCGACAACGCCCTGATCAGCGTCACCCAACAGATGGCCACCCACGGCTACACACCCGTGATCAAGAAGGTCAAATCCGAGTCCGGCAACCGGGTCGTGTCCCTGGACAGCTTCACCCAAGCGGCGCTGCGCGCCCACCACACCCGCCGTAACCGATGGAAACTGGCCTGCGGCAACGCGTGGCCCGACACCGGGTTCTTCTTCGTCCAACCCGACGGGCAGCCCTGGCACCCCCAGACCGTCACCGACCGGTTCGAAGCCCTCGTCCGCGACTCCGGACTACCCCCGATCCGGCTGCACGACCTACGACACTGCGCCGCCACCTACCTCAAGACAGCCGGCGCCGACCTCAAAGACATCCAGGAACTGCTCGGCCACTCCTCCATCACCATGACCGACACCTACACCTCGGTCATCGCCGAACTCGACGTCGAACGCGCCAAAGCCGAAGCCGCCGCCAAACTCGTCCCCCGCCGACGCCGACGCGCGGCGTAAACGCCATGGGAGGCACCACCCGCCTTGGCGATGTGCGCGACGCCGGATGGGCTCGACACGCCGGAACCGCCCCTCGTCGCCCTGCCCAACGCGGCCAACACGGACGCCGCAGATGGCCGCCGGGGGCAGACGCAGCCCACGCCGTCGCTGCGAAACACGGTGACACGCGTGGCCCCCACGGCACCGGACTGCGCCCGACCAGCGGCGACGCGCCACGTCGCCTGGCGTCATTCCCGAGCTGGGTGCTCGGCGGGTGCTCGCAGACCAAAACCCAAAATCCGACAAATGCTCGCAGCAGGAGCAGGGGAAGACAGTGATGCCGGACTATTTTCCCAGTTCAAACGTGGGCCGCCTGGGACTCGAACCCAGAACCTAAGGATTAAAAGTCCTCAGCTCTGCCTATTGAGCTAACGGCCCGTTGTGCCACAGGCTACCCGAACGCCGGCTCGGGGTTGACGTCCGTCCGAGCGCCCGGCGGCGAGGCCTTGGCCCCGCCGTAGCGGCTTGCCGGCCGCTGCTGATCTGGGTACGGAGGTCCCCGGTCCCGCCCTCGCCGTCGTGGATCTGCGCATGGTGGTGTGCTGTGCCCTGTGCGCCGTCACCTGTGCTTGGTGCTGGGCGTGCGGTGTGTGCTGGGGAATCGAACCCCTGCGCCTGCCCTCGGCGCGCCAGGAGTGAGCCGGATTTCGCCCGCCGGCTCTCGGGTTCGCGCACGCCTCCACGTCGGCTACCTGCTCCGCACCCATGTTTCTCAGTCCAGCAGGTCGACCTCCCAGTTCGTACGCTGGATAAGGGTGTCGACCTCACGAAGCTGTCGGGCAAGGTCGTCGGCCTGCCCGCGCAGCTCGGCCACCGGCAGCGCCGGGATCATCTTCAACTCGGACCGCAGCTGCCGGAAGCCGCGCTGGCCCTCTCCCGCTGCGGCGTCGGCGGCGGAGGTGACCAGACCGTGCCGCAGACGCAGAACATCACGTCGGGCGAGCGCGTCGGTGAGCGTGCCACCCTCGACCGGGGTGGCGGCGTTGGTGCGGTTGATCCGCCGGATCAGGGACTCCAGTTCACCGAGTACGTCGCCAGCCTCGGTGAGCAGAGCCGCCGGGTCCTCGGCAGGCGTCTCACCTTCCTGGTAGCGAGCGCTGGCCGCGATGCGGGCACGGAGTTGTTCGGCGCGGCGCGCCGCATCCGCGCGCAGCGCAAGAGCCTCAGCGAGCTTCATGCGGACCAGTATGGCGACCGAAGATCCTCGTCGCCCTCGCATTTTTGTTCGCCGGGCCGCCTCAACGCCACCACGGCGGCACGCCGACGGCACGAGAGGGCGTCAGGTCCGGCAGCCGATTTGAGGGGTCAACCGGCCTGGATCCGCCTCAGGCAGAACGTCGGACCCCGCCGATAGCGTCCGGCGCAAGGGCGTAGGGGCTGCGGTCGGTTGATGCCGGGAGGTTACGTGGGGACGTGGGGCGCAGGGGCCTTTGACAACGACGAGGCCGCGGACTGGTGCGGTGACCTCGACCATGCCGCGCCGGAGAAGCGGCCAGCGCTGGTGGAGGCGGCACTCACGGCGGTGCTGAACGAACCTGGCTACCTCGACAGCAACCTGGCCGTCGAGGCGATCGCCGCGGCCGCGATCGCCGCCCCTCGGCCCGGCGGCCGGTCGATCGACTCCCCGTACGCGCCGGACTTCCTCCTTGAGGGCGGACGACTCAGCCTCGATCACCACCTCGACGACCTCGCCCTGCGTGCGCTCACCCGAATCGTCGGCGACCACTCCGAGTGGCGCGAACTATGGGAGGACAGCGACCACTACGACGAGGCGCTCCAGGAGATCGCGCACCTCCAGTCAGTACTAA
>NZ_JAATEO010000003.1 GCF_012034245.1 Micromonospora thermarum
AAAAAAAGGGGGGACAGCGCCGGCGCGCTAGGAAAGGTGGACCAGCCCGGCGGAGGTGCTCGGGGGTCCGGGGATGTAACCGACCCGGGGCCCTGAACCATTCCGGCTCACCGCCAGCCCACACGGGGGCGGCTCAGGGATCCCGTCCGGGGGAGCTACCCCGTGCGGTCACGGCATGTACAACGACCCGACCCACCCACCGATTCCACGGCCAGAGTGGCCCCGACCACAGCACACCCGACCCCCAACCGGACGGGGCGCCCAGCGCAGCCCAGCCCCGAACCGGACATCCCACCCAGACGGCGCGGACGTCACCACGAGGCATGAGCGGACGCTCGGAGCTGGAGCGGAAACGGCAACCCTGAAGAGGTCAGACGTCCCACGATCTCGGAGTTACGGCCCGCCACCTGGCCAGCCGCTGGCGTCCGGCCACCGCCGGTGCCCGGTGATCTGGATTACGGCGTGCGGGGCAATACACCATGAATCCGGTCGAAAGCCCGCCTTTCCCGGTCCCAGTCGGCGGACCTCTCGAGAGGTTGACGAGGTGATCCGACGTAGGCTCTCAAGTGAGAAACGACAGCGGCCGGACAACCACCACGGTGGGGTACGGCGGTGCGCCGAGGAGGTCACGTGGCCGGGCAGGGCGAGGTCATGATCAGGTTTGGCGGCCCGGGTGACCGCGCCGACCGAAGCGAGGTGCAGGCGTGACCAAGCAGATCCGTCAACTGGACCGGGTGGTCATCCGGTTCGCCGGGGACTCCGGCGACGGCATGCAGCTGACCGGTGACCGGTTCACCTCGGAGACGGCCCAGCTCGGCAACGACATCTCCACGTTGCCCAACTTCCCGGCCGAGATCCGCGCCCCCGCCGGCACCCTCCCGGGCGTGTCGAGCTTCCAGGTGCACTTCGCCGACTACGACATCCTGACCCCCGGCGACGCGCCGAACGTGCTGGTCGCGATGAACCCGGCGGCGCTCAAGGCCAACCTGACCGACCTGCCGCGCGGGGCGGACATCATCGTCAACACCGACGAGTTCACCAAGCGCAACCTGGCCAAGGTCGGCTACCAGACCAACCCGCTCGAGGACGACTCGCTCGCCGGGTACGTGGTGCACCCGGTGGCGCTGACCTCGATGACCATCGGGGCGCTCGCCACGCACGAGGTGTCCAAGAAGGACGCCGAGCGGGCCAAGAACATGTTCGCGCTGGGCCTGTTGAGCTGGATGTACTCCCGGCCGTACGAGTCGACGCTGCGGTTCCTGGAGCGGAAGTTCGCGGCCCGGCCGGAGCTGGTCGCGGCGAACGTCGCCGCGTTCAAGGCCGGCTGGAACTTCGGCGAGACCACCGAGGACTTCGCGGTCCGGTACGAGGTCAAGCCGGCGAAGATGCAGCCGGGCACGTACCGGAACATCACCGGCAACATGGCCCTGTCCCTCGGGCTGGTGGCCGCCGGCGTCCGCTCGGGGCTGCCGGTGTTCCTCGGGGCGTACCCGATCACGCCGGCGTCGGACATCCTGCACGAGCTGAGCAAGCACAAGCGGTTCGGCGTGCTGACGATGCAGGCCGAGGACGAGATCGCCGCGGTCGGCGCGGCGCTGGGCGCCTCGTACGGCGGGGCGCTCGGCGTCACCACCACCAGCGGCCCCGGCGTGGCGCTGAAGAGCGAGACCATCTCCCTCGCCGTGGCGCTGGAGCTGCCGCTGGTCATCGTCGACGTGCAACGGGCCGGGCCGTCGACCGGTATGCCCACCAAGACCGAGCAGGCCGACCTCAACATGGCGCTCTACGGCCGGCACGGTGAGGCCCCGGTCGCGGTGATCGCGCCGAAGTCTCCCGCGGACTGCTTCCACGCGGCGCTGGAGGCGGCGCGGATCGCGCTGACCTACCGCACCCCCGTGATCCTGCTGTCGGACAACTACGTCGCCAACGGTTCCGAGCCGTGGCTGCTGCCCGACGTCGAGTCACTGCCGGACCTGCGGGTCGAGTTCGCCACGCAGGCCAACGGCGAGGACGGCACCACCTTCCTGCCGTACCTCCGCGACCCGGAGACCCTGGCCCGGCCGTGGGCCATCCCGGGCACGCCGGGCCTGGAGCACCGGATCGGCGGCCTGGAGAAGGCCGACAAGACCGGCGACATCTCGTACGACCCGGCGAACCACGACTTCATGGTGCGCACCCGTGCCGCCCGGATCGAGACGATCCCGGTGCCGGACGTCGAGGTCGAGGACCCGGACGGTGACGCCCGGGTGCTCGTGCTCGGCTGGGGCTCGACGTACGGCCCGATCGGCGCGGCCTGCCGGGGCCTGCGCCAGCGGGGTCACTCCATCGCGCAGGCGCACCTGCGCCACCTCGCTCCGATGCCGGCGAACCTCGGCGAGGTGCTGCGCGCCTACGACCGGGTGGTCATCCCCGAGATGAACCTCGGCCAGCTCGCGCACGTGATCCGCGCCAAGTACCTGGTCGACGCGATCGGCTACAACCAGGTGCGCGGCCTGCCGTTCACGGCCAACGAGCTGGAGACGACGCTGGAAGAGGTCCTGAAGAATGTCTGAGCCCGTCGCCCTCAAGCTCACCGCGAAGGACTTCAAGTCCGACCAGGAGGTGCGCTGGTGCCCCGGCTGCGGTGACTACGCGATCCTCGCGGCCGTCCAGGGCTTCATGCCGGAGCTGAACATCCCCCGCGAGCGGATCGTCTTCATCTCCGGGATTGGCTGCTCGTCGCGCTTCCCGTACTACATGAACACGTACGGCATGCACTCGATCCACGGCCGCGCCCCGGCGATCGCCACCGGCCTGTCCGCGACGCGTCCCGACCTGTCGGTCTGGGTGGTGACCGGTGACGGCGACGCGCTGTCGATCGGTGGCAACCACCTGATCCACGCCCTGCGCCGCAACGTCAACCTCAAGATCCTGCTGTTCAACAACCGGATCTACGGCCTGACGAAGGGGCAGTACTCGCCGACGTCCGAGGTCGGCAAGATCACCAAGTCGACGCCGGTCGGCTCGGCCGACGCCCCGTTCAACCCGCTCTCGCTGGCGCTCGGCGCGGAGGCGACCTTCGTCGCCCGCACGATCGACTCCGACCGCAAGCACCTCCAGTCGGTGCTGCGGGCCGCCGCCGAGCACCAGGGCTCCGCGTTCGTGGAGATCTACCAGAACTGCAACATCTTCAACGACGGCGCCTTCGACCAGCTCAAGGAGCCGGCCACCCGGGACGACTACCTGATCCGGCTGGAGCACGGCCAGCCGATCACGTTCGGCAAGGACGGGCAGTTCTGCGTCGTCCACCCGCCCGGCGGCTTCGGCCTGGAGGTCCGCGAGACGGCGGCCACCCCGGCCGAGGAGATCGTCGTGCACGACGCCACGGTCGCCGACCCGGCGTACGCGTTCGCACTGTCCCGGCTGCCCGGCCTGGACCTGCGGAACACCCCGATCGGCGTGTTCCGCTCAGTCGGGCGCCCGTCCTACGACAGCGTGGTGCAGGGCCAGCTCGACGCCGCGCGGGCGAAGGTCACCGAGACGCCGGAGCAGCAGCTCGCCGGCCTCCTGGGCAGCGGCGACACCTGGACGATCATCTGACGCGTCGCCACTGACACGGAGAGGGCGGGCCGTTCCACAGGGAACGGCCCGCCCTCTCGTCGTCTCGCCGGTCGACGCTGACCGACAAACGGTCTCAGGCCGCCGCCGACACCGGCGTCCACAGTTCGTCGATCTCGCGCTCCGCGGTGGCGAGGCTCGCCTCGTGCAGCGGGATCAGCTCGGCCATCGCCGGGTTCACCGGGGCGAGGGTGAGCTCGGCGGTGATGAAGCGCGGCTCCAGGCCGGTCATCGAGATGCCGTGCGGGAGCCAGCGCTCGGCGTGGTCCCAGCCCTCCTTCGGAGTCCCGGCACCGTAGCCGCCACCCCGGCTGGCCAGCACGATGAACTCCCGCCCGCCCAGTAGGCCGGTGCCGTTGCCGGGGTCGTACGCGATGCCCGGCGCGATGAGGTGGTCGACCCAGGTCTTCACGCTGCTCGGTGCGCCGTAGTTGTAGAGCGGAAGCCCGAGCAGGACGGTGTCGGCCCGCTTGATCTCGTCCACCAACCGTTCGCTCAGCTCCCACGACGCGCGCTGTTCGGGGGTGTGGTGCTCTGCCGGCACCATCCGGGCCAGGCCACCGGCCTCGTCCAGGTGCGGCAGCGGCTGCCGGCCGAGATCCCGGTAGGTGACCGTGCCGTCGGGGTGCGCGGCCCGCCAGGCGGCGGCGGCGCGGGCGGTCAGTCGTCGGCTCACCGAGTGCTCTCCACGGATGCTCGAGTCGATGTGCAGCAGGTGCGGCATTGGTTAATCCTCCACAGATCGTTTGCGATAGACCAACCATTTATAGCAGGCAGATCTTCCGTGATGCGGGTAAACTGGATCACATGCCTGGCCAGCCGGTGGACCGCTCGGAGCGCCGTTCCGGGGCTCTTCTCGCCCACCTGTCCCGGCGGATCCGGTTGCGGGCGGAGTCGGTCCTGTCCCCGCTCGGCCTACGTCCCCGTCACCTGGTGGCGCTCACCGTGCTGCGGGAGGGCGGCGGCACCAGCCAGCAGGCCCTCGCCGGGACCCTGGAGATGGACGGGACGAACGTCGTCGGGCTGCTGAACGAACTGGAGGCGGCGGGCCTGGTCGAGAGACGGCGTTCACCCGAGGACCGTCGACGACACGTCGTGGAGCTCACCACGACCGGGAAGGAACGCCTCTGCGAGGCTGAGTGTGCGCTGGCCGCCGCCGAGGACGAGGTCCTCGGTGCGCTGGACCCGGCCGAGCGCGACACGCTCTACGAGTTGCTCCGGCGTGCGGCCACCGGGACGGCGCCGGCCACCTGCACCGAAGCGATCAGCGAGCAGACCGGGGCCGCCGACGCCTGCTGACGCCGCCCGGTCAGGCGACCGGCGCGGTGGCGGTCGGGCGGTCGTCGCGGACGTGGACGAGCATGTCGCCGGTCTCGATCACCGCGCCCGCCTTGTCCGCCAGGGTGACCACCTTCCCCCGCCGGACCAGGGCGATGACCAGAGTGTCCAGCTCGCGCGGGGACTTGCCGACCTCGTGCCGCTCGGCGGACCGCATCGCCAGCGCCATGCCCTGGCCGGGCGTGAGCAGGTCCTCCACGACGTCGATCAGCGGGGGCGCCGAGGTGGACAGGCCCAGCAGCCGGCCGGCGGTCGCCGACGACACGATCACGTGGTGGGCGCCGCTCTGCTTCAGCAGCGGGGCGTTCTCCGCCTCCCGGGCGGCGGCGATGATCCGTACCTGGCCGGCGGTGAGCTGCCGGACGGTCAGCGCCACCAGGACGGACGCGTCGTCGCTGTCGGTCGCGATGATCACCGCCTTGGCGGTGCGGACGTGCGCCTCGTTCAGGGTCGCGGAGCGCGTCGCCGACCCCTCGATCGCCACCAGGCCCGCCGACGTGGCCTGCCGGAGCGCGCCACCACTGCGCTCGACCACGATGATCCGGGACTTGTCGAACCCGTTCTCCAGCAGGGCGGAGACCGCACTGCGGCCCTTGGTGCCGTAGCCGCAGATGATGACGTGGTCCTTCACGGTTCTCCTCCACCGCGACAGGCGACGGCCGGTCCGGTACTGCTCGGTCAGGACTTCCAGGGTGGTGCCGACCAGGATGATCAGGAAGATCACCCGGGCGGGGGTGATGTAGAGGACGTTGATCAGCCGGGCGGACTGGCTGACCGGGGTGATGTCGCCGTACCCGGTGGTGGAGAGGGAGACGACCACGTAGTAGAAGCAGTCGAGGAGGGTCAGACCGTCCTCGTTGCCGTCGCGGTACCCGTCCCGGTCGAACCAGACGACCGCCACGCTCGCGAGGACCAGGCCGAGGGCCCCGGCCAGCCGCAGGCTCAGCGCGCTCAGCGGGTCACGTCGTTGCGCCGGAAAGTGGATCACCGTTCGCCCTGCCCGGACTCCGCTGTCGCCTGCACGTCCACAACATAGTGCGGTGTCCACGAACGTTCACCGGGGGCCCGGCGATTGTCGTGGATCCTCGCCTTTCGGGCGAGCGACTCCCCACCTGGCGGTGGGGCGGGCCTCCGCGGGCCAACTGATCCTCGCGCCGTCCGGGGTGGGCGGCGGGGATCACGCCGGGACCGGCCGGCGCCGGGCAGGTGCCGGCCGGCTCGACGGTGCGTGACCACCTCCGGCAGCACAACGGCTGTCGGGGTGGTGGGGCCGCCGCCCGGATTGCGGGTGGCGATGCTGGCGGCCGCGACGAGGTCGCGGTGCCCGGAGAAGTGGCAATGTGGGCAGGACAGGCTCCGCCCGCGCGGCTTCGGGACCCGTCGGTGACAGGCGGGGCACGTCGAGGAGGTGCCCCGCTCGTCGACCAAGCGGATGGTGATGCCGGCCAGGGTGGCCTTGTCGGTGAGGACCTGCAGGAGCCGGCCGATCTGCCATTGCCGCAGCCGCAGGTTATGCCGCCGCCCCGCCGGCAGGTTGAGCACGCCGCGGGGGTCGCCGACCTTCAGCACCCCGACCCGTTGCCGGACTGCCCAGGACACGACGGTGGCCGCGGCTTCGTGTTGGGCCTGACGGACCCTACGCCCATGCCGGGCCTCCACCCGACGGGCGCGGCGACGATAGTGGCGCCACCGCCGCGACCCCCGCTGGCCGGGTTGCGGGGCGCGGCGGGCGGCAGCCCGGCGACGGGCCTTCGTGTCGGCGAGATGCATCCGATGCTCGGCGCGGATCGCCCGGCCGGACACCAACAGCGCTTCTCCGCCGGGGCCGACCACCGCGTACGGGTGGATCACACCGAGATCCACTCCCGCCACCCGCTCCGGATCCGGCCCCTCACCGGGCGGGTAGGACGCGACCGGCACCTCGGCGGTCACATCCAGGAATAACCGGCCACCCTCACACAAAAGAGTGACCGACCGGACCTGCTCCAGCGGGTACGGCAGATCGCGGACCAACCGCATCCACAACGGCCGGCCACCTCTGGCAGTCGGGAGGCGCACCCGGCGTCCATCGACGGCGAAGGTGCCGTGATACCAGCGCACCGGCAGCAACCTGCGCCGGCGACGCGGGAACCCCGCCGACAAGTCACCGCTTTTGCGGCGCTTCGCCGCCGCGAACCACGCATCCGAGAACCGGCGCAGCACAGACCGGGCGCCCGTCGTGTCCAGATCCCCGAACGTGCCCGGCCCCGACGCCGCCAACTCCCGGCACAACTCCTGATAGCCTACCAGCGGAGCGTCATTACGGCGGCGCCGCCACGCGTTGACCTCTAACACGCAGGCCCACACGTCACCAGCCGAGCGCAGCAGCCCGAAGCAACGCCGCCGCTGCCCAGACGTCACTCTCAGTGCAACGCGGGCAGTGCGGTGCACGATCCGTGGCGCGGCCGCATCCGAACGACGGGGCATGAGCCCAAGTCAACACGACTCCTGCGACACTTTCACCACGGCCATCAGGCCGGCGAACGTTAGTGGACAGCGCGAAAGCGGGTACGCGGTGATCCGCACGCCGGGGCGGTGGGACGTCGCCGAGCCGGCCGGCCGGGCATGATGGGGGTGTCCCCGGACGACGACCGCGAGAGCGAGGCGGAGCATGTCGTTGCTGCGACGAGTGATCGGCGGCGTGCTGCGCCGGCTGCGCCAGCGGCAGGGCCGCACCCTGCGCGACGTGGCCCAGGCAGCCGGGGTCTCCATGCCGTACCTGTCGGAGATCGAGCGCGGGCGCAAGGAGGCGTCGTCCGAGGTGCTCGCGGCGATCTGCCGGGCGCTGGGAATCCGCCTGTCCGACCTGCTGGAGGAGGCCCGCGACGACTTGCGTCGCGTGGAGCGGCACGAGCCGGTGGGGTCCGCGCCCGCCCGGTTCGACCGGGTGCCGCTCTCGCGTGCCGAGTCCGCCGGCCCGCGCGTGCGGATCGGGTTCCATGCCGACGGCCCGGCGGCGTACGCGGCCCGCCCGGTGACCGCGGGCGTCGTCCTCCCCCTCCCGGCGAGGTCTCCCGAGCGGCTGCTCCACGTCGCCGGGACTCCCGGCACGATCGGGCCCGACCTCGCCGGCGGGCTGGCGGGCTGGGCCGGCACACCGCTCACCACGTCCGGGCTGCGGGTCCGGTTGATCCCCTCCGCGCCGACCGGCCGCCCCGGTGCGCGTACCGCCAGGATGCTGGCGCGACGGCGGGCCCGGACGGGCCGGCGCCGGCTCGCCGCACGATAGCGCCGCGCCGAGTCCCGGCGCGGCGGGTCGTGACACCGACCGGGGCCGCTCTGCCCTGGGCCGATCTGCCGCCGGCAGAAACGTTGGGAGCCCGACCACCAGCCCGCGCAGGCTGGAAGCGCCGGTCCCCCGGGCGGTGCGGTCGCCCGCCGGCACGGTGGAGGTCGCACGTGATGATCAGGATGTTGGACGACGGGCAGCGGAGCTTCGGCGACCAGGTGTTCGAGCGGCTGCTGAAGGAGCGGATCGTCTTCCTCGGCACCGAGGTGACCGACGAGTCGGCCAACCGCATCTGCGCCCAGATCCTGTTGCTGGCCGCCGAGGACCCGGACCGGGACATCAGCCTCTACATCAACTCGCCGGGCGGCTCGGTGAGCGCGGGGATGGCGGTGTACGACACGATGCGGTTCGTCCGCAACGACGTGGCCACCCTGGCGCTGGGCATGGCCGGCTCGATGGGTCAGTTCCTGCTCTGCGCGGGAACGCCGGGCAAGCGGTACGCCTTGCCGCACGCGCGGGTCATGATGCACCAGCCGTCCGGCGGCATGGGCGGCACCGCCGCCGACATCACCATCCAGGCGCAGAACATGCTGCACGTGAAGCGGACCATGCAGGAGTTGATCGCCCGGCACAGCGGGCACACCGTCGACGAGATCCAGCAGGACTGGGACCGGGACCGGTGGTTCACCGCCGACCAGGCCCGCGAGTACGGCCTCATCGACCACGTGATCAGCCGGGCCGCGCAGCTCACGTCGGGCTGAGCCGGCCGGCGTCGGTACGAGGGGAGATTCGTACCGACGCCGGACGCGCCCCCTCGATCGCGTCCGACTCCGGCACGTCGGGACGGCGCGCCGTCGGGCGAAGCCGTCAGTGCATCGAAGCCTATTCCCGGCCACGGGAATCCGCCGGCACGCAGGGGCGCAGCGCGTTCCGGCGCAAATTCGTTACATCGACGGCCCTCGTTAGCCGGCCTCGACCCGTGCGTCGTAGCGGGAGCGGGCGGCCTGCACCTCGGACAGGTGGGTGGTGGCCCAGGACTCCAGACCGGCGAGCAGGTCGAGCAGCGTGCGGCCGAGGTCGGTCAGCGCGTAGTCGACGCGGGGCGGCACGCTGGCGTGCACCGTCCGGGTGACCAGACCGTCACGCTCCAGCCCGCGCAGGGTCTGGGTGAGCATCTTCTGGCTCACCCCCTCGATCCGCGCGGCCAGCTCGCTGTAACGCTTGGTGCCGTCGGCGAGGGTGAGCACCACCAGCATGCTCCACCGGTCGCCGATCCGGTCGAGCACCTGCCGGCTGCCGCAGTTCCGGTTGTAGACGTTCGGCTCCATCTCCGCACTCTCCCGCAGGTGGGTCACGCACTTCAAGGTGCCTACTCTCCAACGGGAAGTGACGGCGGGGTGTTCCGGTTGGAGCAGACGTCAAACCCCACGTCACACACCGGGAGAACCTCATGTCGATCGTCGTTACCGGGGCCACCGGCCACCTGGGCAGGCTCATCGTCACCTCGCTGCTGAACCGGGGTGTACCCGCCGACCAGGTCGTCGCGCTCGGCCGGGACACCAGCCGCCTCGCCGACCTGGCCGCCCGCGGCGTCACCGTCCGACCGGCCGACTACAACGACCCCGACTCGCTACGTGCCGCCTTCGCGGGGGCGACGACGCTGATGTTCGTCTCTGGCAACGAGGTGGGCCGCCGGGTCGAGCAGGCGCGCAACGTGGTCGCCGCCGCCAAGGAGGCCGGCGTCCAGCTCATCGCCTACACCAGCATCCCCCGGGCGGACACCTCCAGCCTGCTCCTTGCCGCGGAGCACCGGGGCACCGAGCAGGAGATCAGGGCTTCCGGCCTGCCGCACGTGTTCCTGCGCAACAGCTGGTACTTCGAGAACTACCTGCCGCAGATCCCCACGTACCTGGAGCACGGGGTGGCCGGAGCGGCGGGTGACGGCCGGATCAGCGCCGCCGCCCGCGCCGACTACGCCGAGGCCGCCGCCCTGGTGCTCACGACCGACGGGCACGCCGGCCGGACGTACGAGCTGGGCGGCGCGCCGTTCACCATGACGGAGTTCGCCGAGGAGCTGGCCCGGCAGGCGGGCCGGCCGGTCGGCTACACCGACCTGCCGGTGGAGAAGTACACCGAGGTCCTGGTCGGCGCGGGTCTCCCCCAGCAGTACGCGGAGGTGCTCGCCGACGGCGACCGGGGTGCCGCCGCCGGTGAGCTGCAGGTCGGCGACGACCTGGAGCGGCTGATCGGCCGGCGCCCGACCACCCTGGCCGAGGCGATCCGCGCCGCCCTCTGAGGGGTAAGGAAGGGCCCCTTGTTAACGCCTCGCGTTGTACAAGGGGCCCTTTTCAACAACACCACCGTCCTACCGCGACGCGGTCAGCACCACCTTGCCGAGCGCCCGGCGCCCCTCCAGGTCCGCGTGCGCCCGCGCCGCGTCGGCCAGGGGGTACGTCGTGACCAGCGGCCGCCACCAGCCACGACCGGCCAGCTCCAGTGATCGGGCGGCCAGGCCGGGGATCCCGCCCGGCAGGGCGCGCATCCGCTGCCCGAGCCACCCGGCGGTGATGCCGCGCCCGATCAGGTCGGCGGTCTCGATCCGCGTCGCCTCACCGGCCGACCAGCCGAACATCGCGAACCGCCCACCCGGATTCAGCAGCTCCAGGGCGGTCCGGCCCAGCGCGCCGCCGACCCCGTCGTACACCAGGGTCACGCCGCCGAACCGCTCGCGCACCCGGTCGGCCCAGTCCGGGCGCCCGTAGTCCACCACGAGGTGCGCGCCGAGCCCCTCCAGGGCCGCCGTACGCTCCGCGCCGCGCGCGGCCGCCACCACCCGGGCCCCGGCGTGCCGCGCGGCCTGGACCAGCAGCCACCCGACGCCGCCGGCGGCCGACGGCACCAGGACCACGTCGTCCGCCGTCGGCCGTTCCAGCTCGACGATCCCGAGGGCGGTGCGGCCCGTGCCGACCGCCGCCACCGCCTCGGCGGAGGTCAGCCCCCCGGGTACGGGGAACAGCGTCCCCACGGCGGTCACCGCCTGCTCGGCGTACCCGCCGGGGACCATGCCGAGGTGGGCCACGACCCGGCGGCCGTACCAGTCGTCGTCGACGCCGGGCCCGAGGGCGTCGACGATCCCGGCCACCTCACGGCCCGGGATGGTGGGCAGCTCGGGCAGCGGAAGCGGGCCGCCGGCCTCGCCGCGCCGCAGCGTGGTGTCGAGCAGGTGTACGCCGCTCGCCTCGACGGCGATGCGCACCTCCCCCGGGCCGGGCGTGAGGTCGGGCAGCTCGTCCAGGACGAGATTCTCGGCAGGACCGAATTCGTGGAGCCGGATCGCGTGCATGATCCGATCCGACAACCTCAACCATGGTTGAGGTCAAGGGCTTCAGGGCGCGTTGCTCGCGGTCAACATGGAACCGTCAGGAGTCGCGTATTCGGTCGCGGTGAGTTCTGGCGGTCGCATCCTGGTTGCGCTGGGTAGCCGAAAGCTGCTCGACTGCGGTGAGCGCGAGGACTCGCGCTGCCGCCCGGGAGGCGGCGGTGATGATCAGCCGCTTGTCGCGCCAAGGCGGTTTCCCTGAAGGCCAACAGCGCAGCGAGGGCGGCGCAATCGAGGTACCGCAACGCTGCCAGGTCAAGAGCGAGACAGGTCACGTACGAAGGCACCAGCAGGCCCCTCG
Source organism: Micromonospora thermarum (assembly GCF_012034245.1). Lineage (GTDB taxonomy): Bacteria > Actinomycetota > Actinomycetes > Mycobacteriales > Micromonosporaceae > Micromonospora > Micromonospora thermarum. The sequence continues at coordinate 11,884 of NZ_JAATEO010000003.1, forward strand.
GGTCGCCCTCAAGTCGGCCGGCGGCGGCCAAGTCGGCTTCACCGCTGAGGTTGATGTAGCGAATGCTTGGCCTGACGTCGTGATAGTCGTATCGGAATGCGTCGCGACCATCGGCAATGTCCATCGAAGGACTCGGCCCCCCGCCCAGCGAAGGGCGATTGGAGGGCCGGACGAGGTAGCCACCAACCATCCGGCGCCGAAGAGGACCGAGCTGGTGCGCGGCGATGCCGACCTCGACGTGGCGCTTCGGGCGCCGTCTCGGACGGTACCCGCACCTGCCGTTACCTGCCAGCCCAGGCAACAGCCACGCTGGCGGCGGAGGCCGCTGAGAAAGGTCGGCCCGGCCCCACCGCGCGCCTGTCCGGGCTCGCGCGGTACATCCGAGCGCCAGCCTCGTCGCGTTGAACACTAGCCAGGCCGCTGTACAGCAATCTGGTCGACAACAAGATCACGGATGGATCGCAAGCGCGCAGCCCCAATGTCGTTCCCACCGCTGCTGGTCACAGCGCCCCAGCGGGCGAGGCACTCGACGACGAGTTCCCACTGTGCGCCTGACAGCTCGACAACAACCTCTTGATCGTCCGGCGGCCAGGCACCTGAGCTCGCAACGCCCCGCGTCCAGTCCGCCACTTGTTCCCATCCCGCTTCCCGGATGCCTATCGCCGGCCCCAGGACCTGGCGGGGATCCCCATTCTCCGCTTCAACGCTGATCTCGTTGTCAACCACACGATCGACGGAGCGCCACTGCTCGGTGGTCATCCGCACACGGCAGTGTGCGTCCCGATCTCCTGAGAGCTGGTCCATCGGGCCATCATCGTCCGACAGCCCTGGACGGCATCACCAGGCATCCCCACACGTGACTTCCTGCTCGCAGGCCGGTACCGGCAGGTAGCGTTTTTGGGTTGATCATCGAGGTGCCCCCGGCAGGATTCGAACCTGCGACACACGGTTTAGGAAGTGTGGACACGGCTGGAAGTCGCACGGTGACGACTTGGCTCGACCTGCCTCGCCACGCGGGCTGCCACGTCCAGGAGCTGACCGCCGTTGCCCGTCGTCTCCCATCCCAACGGGCACGCAAGGGGCACGCGTTCACGGGAGGACTGTCAGCTTGGGAATTGTCGATCTCCGGCGGGCCACGGGCTTGGCGGCCTGGTCTCGGCAGTCTCGCGTGGCCTCGGCTGGCCCCTGTTGTCCTCGCCCAATGGCACGCTAATGGCACGCCGGGTGCTTGCCCCGACCGCCGGCCGGAAGCGATCGCCGACCACCGCCTTGCAAAGGCGAGTAGCGGGCGCTGAGCGTAGGCGACTGATGGCAACGCCAGTCGCCCATGCCCAGCGCCCATCGCCAATCGCCAATCGCCAATCGCCCGTTGCTAGCGTCTATCAACCAGTGTCAGGGCTCTCGCTGACTTTCCGCTGACGCTTCCGACGCCCACACAGCCTCTTCTGGAGACATTGGCCGGCCCGCTAATCGGGGTCTACGAACTTAAACAGGGGTCGAGGTGCTCGCGGGCTCGTCGGTGGCGAGTCGCCCACGATGCTCCGGGTCTTGGATCAGCCTGGCGACGACGGACGTCAGCCAGCCCGGCACCTTGGAAAAACGAGCCTGGGCGCATTAGACATGATGTGTACGTGTCTCGCGCTCAGACTCTTGCCGCCGCCCTTCTGGCCGGGCTGATGCTGGCCGGCGTAACCCTCGCCGGTTGGGGTCTGCACGATCTCGCCCGTGCGCGAGGATGCCTGGAGAACGGCGCGGGCGTGTCCGGGTGGACCGGGAGCACGATGACGGACGCCGGGTGCCTGATCGAGACGGAGCATCAGGGGACGATCCTGCTCGCGCTGTACGGTCCTGATTTCGGGACTACCTTGCTGGCGATGGCGGTCGCCGTTGGCTCGGCGGTTCTGCTAGTCGTACAGCTCGCGCGGCGTCGGCGGGATCGGAAGATCGCAGCATAGGCGGCTTCCGGCGTCGAAGCGGCCCGCCCAATGCCGAATCCAGTGGGAGCTAGGTGGACTCAATGTGGCAAAACCCCAACCAGTCGCACCAGGGACCGCTGACGCTGCCGGTCGCCGTCGACAGCGCCGCAGTCCTGCCCGGCCGCACCCTCCAACTCGACACGCTGGAACTGGGCGCCGACCGTGTGGTGCTGCGCTACCGGGCATGCCCTGGCTTCAGCGTGGCCGAGCTCCGGGAGCACGGCCGCCGGAGCTACGCCTGGCAGGCATTCCTCGAAGACGATCTCGGAACCGACTATTTCTACGGATTCTCCACTGGCGGCTTCAGCACGGACGAACCGATCACCACCGGTGACAGGTCCACCAACATCCCTGTCCCGTCCGGCGCCCGCTTCCTCGCCCTCAGCATCTACACCGCTCGTCTGCCGGAACAGCCCTACGGCCGGCCCGTCCTCGCGGTGTTCCTCCCCGTGCAGCCGTCGGGGACGGCCGAGACGCTCGGCGCGGCGGCCGAGACGCTCCCAGCAGCGGCCGAGGAGCTTGAGTACTACCGGAGCGCCCGCCGGGCGGGGCTGCGCAGCCTGCTCCGGTCGATCGCCCGCGGCGCCGACATACTCGAGCCGCCGGCCGGCGTCGTCGCCGAGGGGCATCAACGCGCCTGGCTACACGCGCTGGCCGCGCACGGGCTCATCGAGCGTCACGCGGGCCGCTGGCGGGTCACCTCGTCCGGCGAGGCCGCCGTGGACGCCGCCAACGTCTATCCGCTGGGCTAACGCGCCGGGTGGTCCCAGACCCAAACCAAGATCTAAAAAACCTTCAAGATCACTATACTGACGTCTCTACGGTTTCAGGGGATTGCCAGTCTTCTTCATCTACGCGGGCAGCGGCCTTGCTGTGGACCGGATGACGCCCGACCTCACACTGATCAGTCGTCTACGCCTTGCCCCGGAGCTGCCTCTCGTCGGCGGCCCGGGGCTTATCCATGCTTCGCGCCTGCTCGGCTTGCCTGGGTCGGTGGCGGGCGGGATGGCATCCCACCTCAGCCACTCACCCACCGCAACCGTTCGGCAATCCATCCTGGAGTCGTCTGGCCCCCGCCGGAGGCATGCCCTTCATTGGCCGGCGCGCCGGCCGATGCCGGCGCTCGCGCCGCCAGCAGGCCGAGCGCGGCCGGCGCGGCCCGCTTGCGGGCCGCCTTGATCCTTAAGAGGTCAATTCGGGACGCGGAGGTCGCGCAGCACCTGGACGAGAGCCGAGCGAAGGCGACGAAGCGATCGGGCACGCAGCGGGCACGAAAGCCCCGCAAGGCGGAACAGTGATCGGTGATCAAGGCTGTGACCTGGTGCCCCCGGCAGGATTCGAACCTGCGACACACGGTTTAGGAAACCGTTGCTCTATCCCCTGAGCTACGAGGGCGCGAGGGCCCAGTCTAGCGACCAGCCCGTCGGCACGGCGGGCAGGGAGCGGCGTGGAGCGGCTTCCGTCAGCGCGAGGCACGACGGTTCGCGGCGTGGTGCGGCGTCGGCGGGCACCGCCCTGGGTAGGAGGGTGGGCGGAGACGGCCGGAAGGAGGTCGGATGCGCCGGACGATCGCGCTGGTGGGTGTCGTACTCGTGCTGCTCGCCGGGTGCCGATGGCCGCAGGACGTCGGCACCACACTTGAGGATGTCCGCGGTGGGGTGCTGCGGGTCGGGGTCACCGAGGCGCCGCCCTGGACCCGGGTCACCGACGCCGGGGCCGTGACCGGGGCGGAGGCCCGCCTGGTGGAGCGCCTCGCGCAGCGGCTCGACGCGCGGGTGGAGTGGTATCCGGGGTCGGAGTCTTCGCTGATGGCGGCGCTGAACGGCCGCGTCCTCGATCTGGTGGTCGGCGGGCTCGACGCGAAGGCGCCCTGGACGAAGGAGGCGTCGCTGACCCGTCCGTACGTCACCATGCAGACGATCGTGGCGGTGCCCGCCGGCGTGCCGGCACCGCAGGAGCTGGCGGGGGCACGGGTGGCGGTGCCGGCCGGCACGGCCGAGGTGGCCGCGCTGCGTGGTGAGGAGGCGGTCCCGGTTCCGGTGGCGGAGGTGACCGGCCGGGAGGGGCTGCCGGTGGTGGTCGGCCAGTGGCGCCTGGCGGAGCTGGGATTGCGGGCCACGGGGCACGAACTGGCCATCCACGACCACGTGTGGGCGGTTCCGCCGGGTGAGAACGCCTGGCAGGTCGAGGTGGAGCGGTTCCTGCTGGCCCTGTCGCACGGCGAGGTTGAGGGACTGCTGGCCGCGGCCGAGCGGGAGGAGGCTTCGGCGTGAGGGTGTACGACCGGTTCGAGCTTCCCCCGGACAAGGCCGAGCTGCACCGGCGGGCCGTCCAGCTGGAGTGGTGGACGATCGCGTTCTTCCTCGTCGCGGTCGCCCTGCTGGCGCTCACCCTCGGCCAGTCGCAGGCGATGAAGGCGGCGTGGATCGAGGACATGCTCGGCCTGGTGCCGCCGGCCGCCTTCCTGATCGCGGCCCGGTTCCGCAACCGCAAGCCGAACGACCGTTTTCCGTACGGCTACCACCGCTCGGTCAGCATCGCGTTCCTGGCGGGCTCGGTGGCGCTGCTCGGGCTCGGCGCGTACGTCGTCTACGACTCCCTCGTCCGGTTGATCGCCCGGGAGCGTCCGCCGATCGGCCTGATCGACGTGTACGGCCACCAGTTGTGGCTGGGCTGGCTGATGATAGCCGCGTTGTTCGCCACGATGGTGCCGGCGATCCTGCTGGGCCGGGTCAAGCAGCGCATCGCCCGGCAGCTGCACGACAAGGTGCTCTACGCCGACGCGGAGATGAACCGGGCCGACTGGCTCACCGCCGGTGCGGCGATCCTCGGCGTCCTCGGCATCGGTGTCGGCCTGTGGTGGGCCGACGCCGTCGCCGCGCTGGTCATCGGCGGGGACATCGTCCGCGACGGCACGCGGACCCTGCGCAGCGCGGTGGCGAACCTGATGGACAACCGGCCCCGCGTCGTCGACGGTAGCCGCCCCCACCCGCTGCGCGACAATCTGCTCACCGCCGTCCGCGACCACGACTGGGTGGCCGACGCCTGGCTGCGCCTCCGCGAGGAGGGCCACGTCTTCGTCGGTGAACTGCTCGTCGTACCGGTGCCGGGCACCGACCGCCTGGTCGAGCGGCTGGAGGAGTTGGGCGCCTTCGCCCGCAAGTTCGACTGGCGCATGCACGACCTCGTCGTCGCCCCCGTCACCCGCATCGACGCCGCCGAGCGAGAAGGGTCGGACCGCGTACGCGGCCTGCCGTACCCGCAGGCCGGGCGACCTTCAGGACAGGAGTCGAGAACCGGGTCGGCGGGCTGAACATCGGTGCGCTCCGGCACGTCGAGCCTGCCTCGGGCTACCGGCCCGCGTCACCGATGAACACGGCGGGCGCCGCCGGGAGGCGTGCTCCCCGGCGGCGCCGCGGTATCCGGTCAGTTGCGGTTGATGGTGAAGGTCGTCGTGGTGTTGCGGATGTCCTGCCAGTTGTCGCTCAACCGCAGGTTGGTGAAGGTGGCCGAGCCGACCGCCGGTCCCTGACCCGCCTCCGGCATCTCGTTGACCCAGATGCCGAAGCCCGACTTGGCGTCGAACGCGTCACCGCTGCGGCGTGCCCCCGTGATGGACACGTTCGTGAAGACGGTGTCGGTGATCGGGTTCTCCGGCTGGCTCCCGTTGTACCTGGTCTGGAACATGATCCCGGAGTACGTCGGGTCGACGATGTCCACGTCCGAGACGCGGATGCCGCGGAACTCCTTCGACGCCGAGAACACCCAGATCGCCGGGAAGGTCTGCGCGCCCCAGAAGTGGCCGCCGGCCCGGATCAGGGAGATGTTCTCGAACCGGGTGGGCGGGCTGGCCCCGAACCCGATGAACGGGTAGCCGGGTCGACCTGCACCCACTGCGGGAGAGCGCCGCTGCTCTCCCAGTAGGTGCCGGCGTTGCCGTCGGTGACGTTGGCCGCGGCGTACGGGCCGTTGACGCTGCTGGCCGTCGCGGGGCGGCCGGCGGCGAGGTTCGGGCCGCCGGCGGCGACGGCCGGGGGCGCGGGCGCCGCGGTGAGGACGAGGCCGGCCGTGACGAGCACGGCGGTCAGCCGGTTGCGGAATCTGGACATGGTGGGGTTACACCTTCTTCCGGGGACGTGGAGAGGCGTGTACGGGGTGTGGTGGATTCCGTGCGGGTGGTGGAACGGACCGCCCCACGCGGTCCGGCGCGACGGGTCGTACCTCCTCTCTCCTCGGGGCGGCGGTGCGCCGCGACGGATCGGTCGTGGGGGTCAGGTCGCGGGGGGACGCAGCCAGACGGCGGTGTCGGGCGGCAGCAGGTCGTCGTCGAGCGGCCCGCTGGCGAGCAGCCGCTCGGTGTACGGCGGCAGCGGCACCGCCGTCGTGGAGAGGTTGACCAGGCAGGTGAAGCCGGGGTCACGCCGGAACGCGAGCACTCCGTCCGGGGCGGGCAGCCAGGTCATCCCGCCGTCGCCGAGCGCCGGTTCGGCCCGGCGGACGGCGATGGCGGCCCGGTACAGCTCCAGCATCGAACGCGCGTCGCCGGCCTGTGCGGCGGCGGTCCGGTCCTTCCAGTCCGCCGGCTGGGGCAGCCAGGGCGCCGTGGTCGCGCCGTCGGGGCTGAAGCCGAACGGGGGCACCTCGCCGGACCAGGGCAGCGGGACGCGGCAGCCGTCCCGGCCCGGGTCGATCCGCCCGGAGCGTTCCCACATCGGATCCTGGCGCAGCTCGTACGGGATGTCCTCGACCTCCCAGAGCCCCAGCTCCTCCCCCTGGTAGACGTAGGCGGCACCGGGCAGCGACAGCGACAGCAGCGCGGCGGCCCGGGCCCGGCGGGTGCCCTGTTCCAGGTCGGTCGGGATCCCCTCGCGCTTGGCGGCGAAGCTGAACGTGGTGTCCGCGCGGCCGTACCGGGTGACGTGACGGGTGACGTCGTGGTTGGACAGCACCCAGGTGGCGGGCGCCCCGACCGGCGCGTGGGCGCTCAGCGTTCCGTCGATGCTCTCGCGGAGTGCGGCCGGGTCCCAGGCGCAGCCGAGGAAGTCGAAGTTGAACGCCGCGTGCAGTTCGTCCGGGCGCAGGTAGTGGGCGAACCGCTGCCGGTCCGGCAGCCACACCTCACCGATCAGGGCCCGGTCGCCGGGGTACGCGTCGGCGACCCGCCGCCAGCCCCGGTATATCTCGTGCACCCCGTCGAGGTCGTGGAACGGGTGCGGCCGGTCCGGCCGGATCTCGGGCAGCGTCCCGTCCTTGACCAGCAGCCCGGCCGAGTCGATCCGGATGCCGTCCACACGGTCGAACCAGAACCGCAGGATGTCCTCGAATTCGGCGCGCACCCGGGGGTGGTCCCAGTTGAAGTCCGGCTGTTCCGGCGCGAAGAGGTGCAGGTACCAGTCGCCGGGGGTGCCGTCCGGGTTGGTGGTCCGGGTCCAGGTCGGGCCGCCGAACTCGCCGACCCAGTCGGTGGGCGGTTGGCCACCGTCCGGGCCCCGGCCGGGACGGAACCAGAAGAGGTCTCGCTCGGGTGCGGCCGGACCGCCGGCAAGGGCCGCCTGGAACCAGGGGTGCGCGTCGGAGCAGTGGTTCGGCACCACGTCGACGATCGTCCTGATGCCGCGCGCGTGTGCCTCGGCGATCAGCGCCTCCACCTCGGCGAGCGTGCCGAAGACCGGGTCAATGTCGCGGTGGTCGGCCACGTCGTAGCCGGCGTCGGCCATCGGGGAGGGGTACCAGGGGCTGAACCAGATCGCGTCGATGCCGAGCGCGGACAGGTAGCTCAGCCGGGACCGGATGCCGGCAATGTCGCCGATGCCGTCACCGTTGCCGTCGGCGAAGCTACGTGGGTACACCTGGTAGATCACCGCGCCACGCCACCACGGACAGCTGTCTGCTGTGGACACGAGCACCTGCTTTCTGCGTCGGTACGTCGGCGGGGTTCGCCGGGGCTATCCCTTGAGGCTGCCTGTGGTCAGACCGGACATGATGTTGCGTTGGAAGATCAGGAAGAGGATGACCGTCGGTATCGCGGCGATGACCGACGCGGCGATCACCACGTTCATGGGCGTACCGCCGGCGAAGGCGTAGATGCCGACGCTGACCGTCCGGGTCTCGGGCGACGGCATGACCAGCTTCGGCCAGAGGAAGTCCTTCCAGACCGCGGTCACGGCGAAGATCGAGACCACGCCGAGGATCGGGCGCGACATCGGCAGGATGATCGACCAGAGCGTGCGCAGCGGCGTCGCCCCGTCCATGAGAGCCGCCGCCATCAGGTCCTCCGGGATCGAGTCGAAGAACCGCTTCAGCAGGAAGATGTTGAACGCGTTGGCGACCAGCGGCAGCCAGATCGCGAACGGTGAGTCGAGCAGGCTGACGTGCAGGATCGGCAGGTCGATCACGGTCACGTACTGCGGGACGATGAGGACCATCGCCGGGATCATCAGCGTCGCCAGCATCAGGCCGAGGATCACGTTGCCGAAGATCGGTCGCAGCTTCGACAGGGAGTACGCCGCGGCCGTGTCGAGGACGAGTTGGAACAGCACCGCCCCGGTCGCGTAGTAGAACGTGTTGAACAGCAGTTTGGCGAGGTCCAGGTTGTTCCACGCGTCGGCGTAGTTCTGCCACTGCGGGTCCTGCGGGAACAGTGACGGTGGCGTCTGCGCGATCTCCTGGCCGGACTTGAGCGCGCCGGTGACCATCCAGTAGAGCGGCCCGAGGAAGACGAGCGTGAACCCGATGACCACGACGGCGAGCAGCGCCCAGTAGATCGCCCGGCCGCGCCCGCGCCGGAGCTGGGCCCGGGAGATGAGGGTCCGGGTCCCGGAATCCTGTGCCATGGGTCGTCCCCCGTCCTAGTCCTGTTTCGCGGTCAGCCGCAGGTAGACGGCCGAGAAGCCGGCCAGCACCACGAGCATGATCACGCCGAGCGCCGCGGCGCCGTTGAGGTCGTTCTGGAAGAAGCCGTGCTGGTAGATCAGGTACGCGACCGACGTCGCCGAGTCCTCCGCGCCCGCCCCGTTGGCGAGGATCAGCGGCTCGATGAAGAGCTGCATGGTGGCGACGATCTGCAGCATCGCCAGGAGGGCGAGGATCAGCCGGGTCTGCGGGACGGTCACGTGCCGGATCCGCCGCCAGACGCCGGCGCCGTCGAGTTCGGCCGCCTCGTAGAGCTCGCCGGGGATGTTCTGCAACGCCGCCAGGTAGATCAGTGCCGCGCCGCCCATGTTCATCCAGGTCGACGCGATCACCATCGCCGGCATCGTCATCTCCGGCGACTGCATCCACTGCGATGTCGGCAGGTGCAGGGCCTTGAGGATCGCGTTGAAGAGCCCGGCCTCGCTGGGGTCGTACGCGTAGAACTTGAAGAGGAAGAGCGCGGAGGTGGGCGGCAGCATCACCGGCAGGTAGACCAGGATCCGCAGGTACCCCGTGGCGTGGCGGAACTCGTTCAGCAGGATCGCCACGAAGAACGGCACCGCGTACCCGAGCAGGAGCGCGAGGACCGTGAAGGAGAAGGTGTTCTTCCAGGCGGTCCAGAAGCTGGGGTCGTCGAGGATGCGGACGTAGTTGTCCCAGCCGACCCAGGTGGTCTCGCCCCGCCGGTGTGCTGGAAGCTCATGACGATGCCGCAGCCTTCCGGTACTGCGGTACGGACATCTGTCCATCCCTTCGGGAACGAGTGTCTCCGTGAAGTTCGCTGGTCCGCGGTGATCGCCACCGCCGTGTGCCCTGCTACTGATCGGTGTCCGCCATGCGGCCCTGACCCGCGGTAGCCGCTCCAGGGCCGGATGTGAGTGGAGTCACTGTAGCGAGACGGACTCATCGCAGCAAGGTTTCGATCTGATTATGAAAGAACGCGACTGGACTGAGAGAAATCACGACGATGGCATAAGGGCGGCCCGGTACATCCACGTATCACCGTGTTTTGGGACGCCAGGCAGGGGCCGACTGAACCAACGGCGTAGGTCGATGCCGAGGCCGCGTACGCGCGGCCCCGCGCACCAGGTCGGACAACGACGGAACGGCCGCCGACCGCGTGCGGCGGTCGACGGCCGGAGCGTGGTTCAACGGCCGGAAGAGGGTGGCCGGTCAGGGGCCGGCGGGGTGACCAGCGGCCGCGACGGTGCTCACCGGAGAGTTCGGTCAGCCGCCCCGGGGCCGGACCGGGTCGGCGGCGGGGACGGGCGCGGTGGAGCCGCGCACCACCAATTCCGGCTCGAAGAGCAGTTCGTCGGCGAGCACCCCGCCACCCTCGATCTGGGTGACCAGCAGGTCGACAGCCGCCTGCCCCATCATCTCGATCGGCTGCCGCACGGTGGTCAGCGGCGGGTCCGTGCAGGTCATGAACGCGGAGTCGTCGAAGCCCACCACGGACACGTCGCCCGGGACCGAGCAGCCGAGCCGGCGGACGGCGCGGACGGTGCCCAGCGCCAGCACGTCGCTGGCGCAGATCACCCCCGTGACCCCCCGGCGCACCAGCTTGGTGGCCGCCACCCGGGCGCCCTCCATGGAGAAGCTGGTGCGCTCCACCTCCTGGTCCGCGTCGGTCCAGCCGGCGATCCGCGCCATCGCCGCCAGCTTGCGCCGGGACGGGACATGGTCCTCCGGGCCCAGCACCATCCCGATCCGCTCGTGGCCCAGCGAGCGGAGATGCCCGTACGCCTGCTCCACCGCCACCGCGTCGTCGGTCGACACCCGGGGGAAGGTCAGCTCGTCCACGCCCGCGTTGACCAGCACGACCGGCAGCTTCCGGTCGGTCAGCCGCCGGTAGTGCTCGTGCGACGCGTCGCCCAGCGCGTACGACCCGCCGGCGAAGATGACCCCGGAAACCTGGTGTTCCAGCAGCATGTCGACGTAGTCGGACTCGGAGACACCGCCGATGGTGCGCGCGCAGAGCGCCGGGGTGAAGCCGCGCTGGGCCAGCGAGCCCGTGACCACCTCGGCCAGCGCCGGGAAGATCGGGTTCTGCAACTCGGGGAGCACCAGCCCGACCAACCGGGCCCGCTCCCCGCGCAGCTTGGTGGGGCGCTCGTAGCCGAGCACGTCGAGGGCGGTCAGCACGGCCGTACGGGTCGCCTCGGACACGCCTCCGCGACCGTTCAGCACCCGGCTGACGGTCGCCTCACTCACGCCCGCCTTCCGGGCCACGTCGGTCAGCCGCTTCGTCATCGCTGAAAGGCTACGGCAAAAAGCCGAAAGATTCGAACGTCGCACCCGGCCACCCCGCGACGGTCGTGACGTGATCGCGTCGGATCACTGCCGGACCCGGTCGGATCGGCGGCGGCGCAGCCAGGAGCGACGGCGCGGCGGATCAGCCCCCAGGTCGGGTTCCGGCTGCCCGGAGCCCGACCGTCGCCACCGGTTGCCCTGCTGGTCGGTGAAACCGAGGTCGACGGTGGCCGACGCGTAGCCGGTGAGGTCGACGGTGCGGTCGACGGCGACGAAGAGTTCGGCGCCGGTGCGGCCGTCGAGCCGGTCGACCGGGCCGGTCACCGTGGCGACCGGCACCCGGCGACCGCCCGGACCCGGGGCACCGGTGTGCACCACCGGCGTCGCCACCAGGTCGAAGACCGGCCCGTCGCTGTCGTTGGCGACCCGCACGCGCAGCACCCCGCTCCCCTCGATCCGGGCGGTGGTGGAGACCAGCCGGGCCTGCCGGGCCCGGGCCGCCCGGTCCTCCCGGCGCCGCGTACGGATCTCCCGGCGCAGGCTGAGCACCCCGAAGAGCAGGGTGCCCACGGTGCCCAGCCCGGCGAACCAGTCCGGGACGGACCCCCAGTTGACGCGCCAGTCGGCCGGGATGCAGCCCAGACCCTCCACGATCGACATACCGAGGACGGTAGTCGCGGTACGCCAGTCCGCCCGCCCCTCGGCCGTCCGGGTGGACCGGTCCACCGTCCCGTCGGCGGGATCGGTTCGTTCGTGTCAGGCCGGCTGCTCGGAGTGATACCGGGGGCCTGAGCCGGTAGGGTTGAGACACGGATCACGCGACCGGCCGCCACCCCATGGGCGGACCGACCATCGTGGACCCTGCCCGTCCCGCCCCTCCGGGAGGTCAGATGAGCCGCCTCAGCCCCACTCCGCCCGCCCACCCCACGCTGTCCGTCGTGGACGGTCGGCGGCGCGGCCGGGCGCAGCCGACGGGACGCCACGCGCACCGCCACGGAACCGGCCGACGATGACCGCACCGTCCCAGGACGCCGGCTTCTCGATCATCCCGCCCCGCCGGAACCGGCTGCCACTGCGGGGCCGGGACCAGCTGGTCGAGACGATCCTGCGGGCCGCCGAGCCGCCCGCCGGCACGTCGCGGGTGCCGGAGGAGGCCGCGCAGATCCTGTGGGGGCTGGGCGGCTGCGGCAAGAGCCTGACCGCGCAGGAGGTGGCGCGCCAGCTCGAGGGGCGCGGGCGGTTGGTCTGGTGGATCTCGGCGAAGGACTCGGCCCGGGTCAGCGCCGGCATGCGGGAGGTGGCGGGCCAGCTCCAGGCGCCGGAGAGCCAACTGGACCTGGCGTGGGCCGGCAAGGCGCGCAGCCCGGTGGAGCTGGTGTGGGACCTGCTGAACGACTCCGCCCGGCCGTGGCTGCTCATCTTCGACAACGCGGACGAGCCGTCGCTGCTGGCACCGGCCGACGGGCGGGTCGCCGACGGCACGGGCTGGTTCCGCCAGCCGCGTACGCCCAACGGGCTGGTCCTGGTCACGACGCGCGACGGCCGCCAGGAGACCTGGGGCGAGTGGTCCACGATGCACCCGGTGCGCGAGCTGGCGCCCGCGGACGGCGCGCAGGTGCTCGTCGACCTCGCCGGCACCGCCCCCGGCACCCTGGCCCAGGCGAGGGCGCTCGCCGCTCGGCTCAAGGGGCACCCGCTGGCGCTGCGTGGCGCGGGCACCTACCTCGCCGAGGCCAACCGCATCCCGGTGGGTGCGGCCCGGTCCTCGATCCGCACCTACGACGACTACCGGGAGGCGCTGGACCGCCGAGCCGGTGCCGGCACGCGGCGCGGCGGGTCGAGCGGGTTCGACACGGCGGTCCGGCCGGTCGTGCAGTCCTGGGAGATGTCTCTGGACCTGCTCGGCGGGCGCGGGCTCGATCAGGCGCGGCCCATGCTGCGGCTGCTGGCCTGTCTCGGCGACGCGCCGATCCCGTACTCGGTTCTGCTCGACCCGGTCCGGTTGTCGGCCTCGCCGCTGGTCGGCGAGATCGGCGAGGAGCGGCTGCGCGAGGTGCTCCGCTCGTTGGCCGACTTCGCGCTGGTCGACCTCGGGGTCATCGAGTCGCTGCCCGCGCAGTCGCCGGTCTCGCACGTGGTGACCCTGCACCCGCTGGTCCGCGAGCTGGTCCGGGACCAGCCGGACGTCGTGGCCGACCGGGCGGCGTACCACGAACTCGTACTGGACCTGCTGGACGTGCTGCGCCTGCGGGATCCGGACCGCCCCCGGGAGGAGGAGTTCGATCCCGACGAGCCGGACAAGTGGGCGAGCTGGCACGTGCTGGCCCCGCCCACGATGGGCGCGGTCCTGGACTTCCTCGACGCGGGTGACCTGCCGCGCAGCCGGGCGGACCTGCTGGACGTGGCGCTCGACCTGGCCCGGCTGATCGCCCGTTACATCCTGGCGGTGGGTCTGCCGGGGCAGGCGGAGATCTTCCTGGAGCGGTGCCTGGCCGGCTGCCGCCGGATCGGCGTCGACCTGGACGACCGGCCGGTGCTGAGCCTCCGGCACGAGCGGTCCCGCGCGGCCCTGGAGCAGGGGCACCTCGCCTGGGCCGAGGAGGAACTCCGCAAGATCATCCCCGCCCGCGAGGCGCTTCTCGGCCGCGAGCACCGCAACACTTTGGCCAGCCGGCACAAGCTCGCCCGGACCATCCTCGAACAGGGCCGGTGGCGCGAGGCCGAGGAGGAGCTCCGGGACATCGTCCGGGCCGAGTACCGGGTCCGCGGGCCGGAGGACCGGGACACCATGACCGCACGGCACAGCCTGGCCCGCGCGATCGTCTACCAGGGGCGGTACGCGGACGCGCGCGCCGAGCTCGCCGAGATCCTGGAGATCCGGTTGCGGCACTGGGCGCCGGACCACTTCGAGACCCTGACCGTGCGGCACACGCTGGACATCTGCCGGTACGAGCAGGGCGACGTCGAGGCGGCGCTCGCCGACCTGCGCGAGATCCTCGCGACGGACACCGCGAAGCGGCAGGTCCAGCACTTCGCGATGATCGCCGCCCGGCACACCCTGGCGCACTGCCTCATCGCCACCGGCGCCGCCGCCGAGGCGGAGAAGGTGCTGGTCGGGGTGGTCGCCGACCGCCGGCGGATCCTCGGCGACGACCACGCCGAGACGGCCCGCGCCGAGGCCGACCTCAGGAAGCTCCGTGAGGGATGACGGGTACGGACGCGAGGTCCGACCGCGGCACCGTAGCCAGCGTACGAGGGAGCTGACGTGAGCGATCAACTTCGCCGCCGGGACCGACTGACCGCCGAGTCGCTGCGTGAACTCGCGACCGGGGACATCGACCTGATCTGGCACCGCGAGTACTACCCGCCGGAGCAGTGCGACGCCGCGCTGCCCCGGGTCGTACGCGCCGCCGAGGAGGCGAACTTCCTGCTCACCAAGGAGTTCACCAGTGTCGGGACGTCGATGGGCGAGGTGGCCAACGGCGGCGACAGCGTCCACCGCTACCTGGACACCGCCCCGGCCACCACCCGCCTGATCCGGCACGACGTGTTCGGCGGTCAGCAGTCCCCCACCGACCTGATCCGGCTCGACCTGGACGAGATGTGGCCGTACGGGGCGACCGTCGGGCGGCACGAGGGGCGGATGATGCTGCCCGGCGTGCTGCGCCGGATGACGCCGGGTGGCCGGGGCCGCCCGCACATCGACCGCCGCCAGATCCCGCTGCTCGACACCTACAAGCTGGACCGCAGACTGGGTGTGAACGTCTACCTGGAGGTGCCGGAGTCGGGCGAGGGCGGCGAGATCGACTTCTGGGGTCACCTCTCCGAGGAGGAGTTCGTGGCCCTCAAGACGGACCCGTTCGACTACGGCATCGAGCCGGAACGGGTCGGCCCACCCCTGGACACGGTGCTGCCGGGCAAGGGCGACCTGGTCATGTTCGAGGCGGGCCGGATGCACGGCGTCCGCGAGGTGCGCAAGGGCTGCCGTACCTCGGCCGCGTGCTTCGTCGGGGTCCGCTCGGCGACCGACCCGCTGCTGATCTTCGCCTGACCGCCGAGCGTGCGGCCGGCCGAGCGCCGGCACCTGCCCCTACGAACTCCTGGACCGAGCCCGGTCGACCGGCCGCGGAACTTAATAGAAAAGTTTGTGAACAGTAGTGCTACAGTGAGCCTCGTCGATGCCGCGCTCCGCGCCGTCGACCCGTGGATCCCCAGGAAGGAGTGATCACATGTCGAGACTGCGCGCCCTGCTCGCGGTGGCCGCGCTCACCGTCGCAGGTGGACTGGCGGCGATCGTCCCGTCGTCCGCGGCGTCCGCCGCCGCCTGCGCGACCCCGTGGCAGTCCTCGGCCGTCTACACGGGCGGCATGCAGGTCTCCCGCAACGGCCGCAACTACCAGGCGAAGTGGTGGACCCAGAACGAGGCGCCGCCGGGCACCACCGGCGTCTGGCAGGACCTGGGCGCCTGCGGCGGCGGCTCCACACCACCACCGGGCGGGACCTGCAACCACCCGAACTGGGTCGCCGGCACCTGGTACACCGCCGGCAGCATCGTCCGGTACACCAACGGCCTGTACTACATCGCCGAGCACGACAACCCGGGCTACGACCCCACCATCAGCACCTGGTACTGGGATCCGTACACCTGCGGCAGCCAGCCGCCCACCAGCAGCCCGCCGCCCCCCAACCCCGGCGGCTTCGTGGTCACCGAGGCTCAGTTCAACCAGATGTTCCCGGGTCGGAACCCGTTCTACACGTACTCCGGGCTCGTCGCCGCCCTGAACGCCTACCCGGCGTTCACGAAGACCGGCAGCGCCACCGTGCAGCGGCAGGAGGCCGCGGCGTTCCTGGCGAACGTGCACCACGAGACGGGCGGCCTCGTCCACATCGTGGAGCAGAACACGGCCAACTACCCGCACTACTGCGACCGCAGCCAACCGTACGGCTGCCCCGCCGGGCAGGACGCCTACTACGGGCGGGGGCCGATCCAGCTGAGCTGGAACTTCAACTACAACGCCGCCGGCAACGCCCTCGGGCTGCCCCTGCTGACCAACCCCTGGCTGGTGCAGAACGACGCCGCGGTGGCCTGGAAGACCGCCATCTGGTACTGGATGACCCAGAACGGGCCCGGCCGGATGACCGCCCACACGGCGATGGTCACCGGCGCCGGGTTCGGCGAGACCATCCGCAGCATCAACGGCGCGATCGAGTGCAACGGCGGCAACCCCGCGCAGGTGCAGAGCCGCGTCAGCCGGTACCAGCAGTTCGTCGGCATCCTCGGCGTACCCGCCGGAGCGAACCTGTACTGCTGACCCGGCGGTCCGGGCCCCGCCGCACCGGTTTCGGCGGGGCCCGCACCCGGTCCCACACGCGTCGCGCCGGGGCACGCACCGCACCTATGCTCGGTCGATGCAGCTGGAGTTCGACGGCGAGGTCTGGTTCTGGCGCGGACCCGCGCCGCACCACTTCGTCACCGTCCCGGAGAGCGACTGCACGGCTCTCGCCGCGGTCGCACCGGCCGTCAGCTACGGCTGGGGGATGGTTCCGGTCACCGTCCGGATCGGGGAGACCCGGTGGACCACCTCGCTCTTCCCGAAGGACGGCCGCTACGTCGTACCGCTGAAGGCCGCCGTACGCAGGGCCGAGGCGCTCGACGTGGGCGACCGGGTGACGGTCCGGTTGACCGTCGACGTCTGAGGCCGCGCCCGCGGGTCAGAGCCAGTTGCGGCGCTTGAAGACGAGGTACAGGCCGGCGCAGACCAGCAGCATCAGCCCGAGGGCGAACAGGTAGCCGTACTGCCACTCGAGTTCGGGCATGTCCGCGAAGTTCATGCCGTAGACGGTGCCGATGAGGGTCGGCGCGAACAGGATCGCCGCCCAGGCGGACACCCGCTTCAGTTCCTCGTTCTGCTCGTAGCTGGCGGCGGTCAGGCTCCGCATCTCCTCGTTCTGCGCCTGCGAGACCAGCGTGGCGTTGACGGTGAGGATGTTCTGCAACAGGTGCCGGAAGCCGTCGACCCGCTCGACCACCTGCGTGAGGTGGTCGGTGACGTCACGCAGCCGCCGGCGCAGTTCCTCGTCGGTGCCGTAGTGCTCGAAGCCGGCGGTGAGCGCGTCGAGGACGCCGAGCAGCGGCCGGGCCGCCCGTTGGAACACGACGACCTCCCGGCTCAGCCCGTAGATGCGACGGCTGGCGTTGGGGTCGCCGCCGAACACCTGGGTCTCGATCTCGTCGATGTCGTTCTCCAGCCCGGCGACGACCGGGGCGTACCCGTCGACGACCTGGTCGAGGACGGCGTAGAGGACCGCTTCCGGCCCGAGCGTGAGGACCTGCGGCTCGGCCTCCATCCGCCGGCGGACCGCCGCCAGATCGGGCGCCTCGCCGTGCCGGACGGTGATGACGAAGCCCGGCCCGAGGAACAGGTGCAGCTCGCTGAAATCCACCTCCTCCCGGTCGTCGGCGTAGCGGGCGGCGCGGAGCACGACGAACAGGGTGTCGCCGTAACGCTCCAGCTTGGGCCGCTGGTGCGCGTTGATGGCGTCCTCCACGGCGAGTTCGTGGAGTTGGAACTCGTGGGCCAGCGAGTGGATCTGACCCCGGCCGGGCCGGTAGAGCCCGATCCAGGCCATCGCGTCGTCGAGTTCCTGGAGGCACCGGTACGTGTCGGCGAGGGTCGCCGGCGTGGCGTGGCGGCGGCCCCGGAGGTAGACGGCACTGTCCACGAGGCCGCCCCGGCCGGGCGCCGCACGGCCGGGCTCGTGCTCGTCCAGACGCCGCCCGAACCCCCCGGTCGAACGGGACCATCCGTTCCCGCCCATGCCCCTCCCGGATGTCCCGCACCGACCGGCCGGGGATCCCCGCTCCGGCACCACTCAAACCGGGACACGGTCAGGGCCGGAACCGGTAGCCCATGCCGGGTTCGGTGATGAGGTGCCGGGGGCGCGCCGGATCGTCCTCCAGCTTCCGCCGGAGCTGGGCCATGTACTGGCGCAGGTAGTTGGTCTCGTTCTGGTACTCCGGCCCCCACACGTCGTGCAGGAGCTGCCGCTGGCTCACCAGCTTGCCGGGGTTCCGGAGCAGCTTCTCCAGCACGCCCCACTGCGTCGGCGTCAGCTTGACCTCCATACCGTCGTCGCGGGTCACCACGTGGTCGGCCAGGTCGACGGTGTGGCGGCCGACCCGAACGCTGGCACTGGCCGCCTCGGTGCCGGCACCGAGCCGCCGGGTGACGGCACGGATCCGCGCCAGCAGCTCGTCCACCCCGAACGGCTTGGTGACGTAGTCGTCGGCGCCGGCGTCGAGCGCCGCCACCTTGTCCTCGCTGCCGGCGCGCCCGGAGAGCACGATGATCGGCACGGTGGTCCAGCCGCGGAGGCCACGGATGACCTCGATGCCGTCCAGGTCGGGCAGGCCGAGGTCGAGGACGACCAGATCGGGCGGATGGCTGGCGGCGGCCTTCAGCGCGGCGGCACCGGTGGCGGCGACCTCGACGTCGTACCGGCGGGCGCGCAGGTTGATGCGCAGCGCGCGAAGGATCTGGGGTTCGTCGTCGACGACCAGGATGCGGGTCATTCCGCTGGCCCTCCGGACGTGCCGGTGTCGGTGGCGGCCGGCAGCCGCAGCACCATGGTGAGTCCTCCGCCGGGAGTGGTCTCCGGGGTGATGCTGCCACGCATGGCCTCGGCGAGACCCCGGGACAGCGCGAGACCGAGACCGACGCCGGTCAGGTTGTCCCGGTCGCCGAGCCGCTGGAACGGCAGGAAGACGTGCTCCCACTGGTCTTCCGGGATGCCCGGACCGGTGTCGATGACCCGCAGCTCGACCTGCCCGGCATGGGCGCTGCCGGTGATCGTGGGCGGCTGGCCGGGCGGGCTGTGCCGCAGGGCGTTGGCCACGAGGTTGACCAGGACCCGTTCGAGCAGGCCGGGGTCGGCGAGCGCGGCGGGCAGGTGGGCGGGGATGTCGGTCACCACGTCGGCGGCCACGGGTCCCAGCTCGTCCAGCGCCCGGGGCACGGCGTCCTCCAACCCGACGGCGACCGGGTGCACACCGAGGGCACCGGCTTGGAGGCGGCTCATGTCCAGCAGGTTCGACACCAGGCGGGCCAGCCGGTCCAGGGACTCCTCGGCGGTGGCGAGCAGCTCGGCCCGGTCCGTCTCGTCGAACTCCACGTCGGGGCTACGCAGGCTGGTCACCGCGGCCTTCGCCGAGGCCAGCGGCGTACGCAGGTCGTGACTGACCGCGGCGAGCAGCGCGGTCCGCATCCGGTCGGCCTCGGCGAGCGGCCGGGCGGCGGCGGCCTCCTCGGCCAGCCGCTCCTGGCGCAGGGCGACGGCGGCCTGCGCGGCGAACGCCTCCACGATCCGCCGGTCGGCGGCCTCCAACCGGCGGCCGCAGAGCACGACGGTGAGCCGGTCGTCCACCGGTACGGCGGTCTCGCCCGCGCCGGGGCTCGTCGCGGGTGCGTCACCGACGCTCGCGACGACCCGCCAGGCACCCTCCTCGCGGGCCCGGCCGGGCCGCCCCTCGGCGGCCTCCACCGACTCCAGGACGCTGACCGAGCGCAGCGCGAACGTCTCCCGCAGCCGGTCCAGCAGGGCCGGCAGGGGCCGCTCGCCACGCAGCACGCTGCCGGCCACGGTGGCGAGGGTCTGCGCGTCGGCGGACGCGCGGGCGGCCTCCCGGGTACGTCGGGCGGCCACGTCGACGATCCAGCTGACCGCGATGGCCACGCCGACGAAGACGCCGAGGGCGAGCAGGTTGTCCGCCTCGGCGATGGTCAGCGTGTAGTAGGGCGGGGTGAAGAACCAGTTGAGCAGCAGGGAGCCGCCGAGCGCGGCGATCAGCGCCGGCCACAGGCCACCGACCAGCGCGACGCCGACCACGGCGGCGAGGAAGATCAGGATGTCGTTGGCGAGGGTGATGTCCGGCAGCGCCCAGAGCAGCAGAGTCAGCAGCGGCATGCCCAGCCCGGCCAGCGCGAAGCCGAGCATCCGTCGCCGCCGGGACAGCGCCGCCGGCACGGCGGCTGCCCGCCGTCCCCGGCCGGCCTCGGCATGGGTCACCAGGTGTACGTCGATGGCCCCGGACAGCGCGGTCGTGGTGACGCCGACACCGCGGGAGAAGATTTGGGCGAACCGGCCGCGGCGGCTGGCGCCGAGCACGAGTTGGGTGGCGTTGACGCCCCGGGCGAAGTCCAGCAGCGCGGCCGGGATGTCCGTGCCGAGGACCTGGTGGTAGGTGCCGCCGAGACTCTCGACCAGCACCCGCTGCCGGGCGAGCTGCGCCGGGTCCGCCCCGGCCAGCCCGTCGCTCCGGGCGACGTGCACGGCCAACAGGTCGGACCCCTTGCTGCGGGCGGCGATGCGCGCGGCCCGCCGGACCAGGGTCTCCCCCTCGGGTCCTCCGGTGAGCGCCACGACCACCCGCTCCCTCGCCTCCCAGGTGGCCGAGATGCCCTGCTGGGCCCGGTACGCGTCGAGCTGGTCGTCGACCTTGTCGGCGAGCCAGAGCAGCGCCAACTCGCGCAGGGCCGTGAGGTTGCCGACGCGGAAGTAGTTGCCGAGCGCCGCGTCGATCTTGTCCGGGCGGTAGATGTTGCCGTGTGCCATCCGCCGGCGCAGCGCCTCCGGCGTCATGTCGACCAGTTCGACCTGCTCGGCGGCGCGGACGATGGCGTCCGGCACGGTCTCCCGCTGCGTGGTGCCGGTGATCTGGGCGATGACGTCGTTGAGTGACTCCAGGTGCTGGATGTTGACCGTGGAGAGGACGGTGATCCCGGCGTCCAGCAGCTCCTGGATGTCCTGCCAGCGCTTCTCGTTCCGGGATCCGGGCACGTTGGTGTGCGCCAACTCGTCGACGATCGCCACCTCGGGCCGCCGGGCGAGCACCGCGTCGAGGTCCATCTCGGTGAACTCGGCGCCCCGGTAGGTCACCGTGCGCCGGGGCACCTGCTCCAGGTCGCCGATCATCGCCGCGGTGTGCTTGCGCCCGTGGGTCTCGACGTACCCGATCACCACGTCGGTGCCGCGTTCGAGGCGCCGCTGCGCCTCCTCCAGCATCGCGTACGTCTTCCCGACGCCGGGGGCGGCGCCGAGGTAGATGCGGAGTTCGCCTCGTGGCACGCGGACATCCTCTCTGACGACACCGTCGCCGGGCATCGAGCGGTCGGACAGGCCCGGGCTGGGCCACCAGTGTGGTGACCCAGCCCGGGCGCGGTGGATCAGCGGGCCGGGAACTGCCGGTCGAGCGCCAGGTTGAGCTCCAGGACGTTCACCCCGGGCTCGCCCATGAAGCCGAGCGACCGGCCGGTGGTGTGCGAATCGACGAGACGTCGGACCGCCGCGGGGTCCGCGCGCCGCTCCCGCGCCACCCGTTCGACCTGGATTTCCGCGTACGCCGGGGAAATGTGCGGGTCGAGGCCGCTGCCGCTGGCGGTCACCGCGTCGGCCGGAACGGCCGGCTCGGCTGGAGCGTCGCCCCGGATCGGGGTGACCAGCCCGCCGGCTGCGACGTAGTCCTCGCCGGGTTGGGCCAGCTCCACGGGCATGCCCTCGTAGCGGGCGAGGAACGGGGCGGCGGGCGCGACCTGGTTGACGCTGACCACCCGGGTGACCGGGCCGGTCAGGCCGTCCCGGCGGAACACCGCCAGCACCGCGCCGACCCCGTCGGTGGTGCAGTACGGGCGCCGCCCGTCGACGCCGTTCAGCTCGCCGACGGCCTTGCTGCGCTCGCACACCTGGGTGAGCAGGCTCAGTGTCGACTCCTCCGGGTCGGTGGCGATGGTGTCGACCACGCTCTCCGGGCCGAGGTTGCTGGCGGCGGTGGCGGTGGGGTCGTACCCGTCACCGGCCGCCGACGGGCGGGACTGGAAGTAGCGCGGGACGGGGTTGCCGTCCGCGTCGGTGAAGGACTGGCCGATGAGGGCACTGCCGACGGTCTGTCCGCCGGCTGAGACGAGCGACCCGTCCGCCTTGTCGGCGAGGCCGGGAATCCGGCCGGCGGCGACGAGGGCCAGCGGGTACGCGAGCCCAAGCAGCACGGTGAAGACGAGCAGCGCGCGCAGCGCGGCCAGGTGTTGGGCGAGCCAGGTGGGGAGGCGCATCACGAGATCCCTGGGATGAACTGGATGACGAGGTCGATGAGCTTGATGCCGATGAAGGGCACCACGATGCCGCCGAGGCCGTAGACCAGCAGGTTGCGGCTGAGCAGCTTCGACGCGGACGCCGGCCGGTACCGGACGCCGCGCAGGGCCAGCGGGATCAGCGCGACGATGACGACCGCGTTGAAGATGACCGCCGAGAGGATCGCCGACTCCGGGCTGGACAGCCGCATGATGTTCAGCGTGTCCAGGCTCGGGTAGATGCCGGCGAACATGGCCGGGATGATCGCGAAGTACTTCGCGATGTCGTTGGCGATCGAGAAGGTCGTCAGGGCGCCCCGGGTGATCAGCAACTGCTTGCCGATCTCCACGATCTCGATCAGCTTGGTCGGGTCGGAGTCGAGGTCGACCATGTTCCCGGCTTCCTTCGCGGCCGACGTGCCGGTGTTCATGGCGACGCCGACGTCGGCCTGGGCGAGCGCGGGCGCGTCATTGGTGCCGTCACCGGTCATCGCGACCAGCCGGCCGCCCTCCTGCTCCTTGCGGATCAGGGCGAGCTTGTCCTCCGGCGTGGCCTCGGCGAGGAAGTCGTCGACGCCCGCCTCCTCGGCGATCGCCCGGGCGGTACGCGGGTTGTCACCGGTGATCATGACGGTCCGGATGCCCATCCGGCGCATCTCGTCGAAGCGCTCGCGCATACCGGTCTTGACGACGTCCTTGAGGTGGATGACGCCGAGGGCGCGGGCCGGCTGGTCGTCGACGTGCTCGGCGACCACCAGCGGCGTGCCGCCGATGCCGCTGATCTCGTCGACGAACTGGCCGACCTGCTCGGTGGGGTGGCCGCCGTTCTCGCGTACCCACTTCATGACGGCGGCGGCGGCGCCCTTGCGGATCCGCCGAGCCGGCCCGACGTCCGGGGTCAGGTCGACACCGCTCATCCGGGTCTGCGCGGTGAACGGCACGAAGGTGGCGTGCGGAATCAGGCCCGGCTCCCGCTCGCGCAGGCCGAACTCGTTCTTGGCGAGCACGACGACCGAGCGGCCCTCGGGGGTCTCGTCGGCGAGGCTGGACAGCTGCGCGGCGTCGGCGACGGTGGCCGCGTTTACACCCTCGACGGGGACGAACTCGGCGGCCTGCCGGTTGCCCAGGGTGATGGTGCCGGTCTTGTCCAGCAGCAGCGTGTTGACGTCACCGGCGGCCTCCACGGCCCGCCCGCTCATGGCGAGCACGTTGCGCTGCACGAGACGGTCCATACCGGCGATGCCGATGGCCGAGAGCAGGGCCCCGATGGTTGTCGGGATCAGGCAGACCAGCAGGGACACCAGCACGATGCCGCTGACGCCGGCGTCGGTGATCGCCTGCGTGTCGGGCGCGGCGCCCTGGTACCCCTTGGAGAAGATGGCCAGGGGCTGGAGCGTGACGACCGCCAGCAGGAAGATGATCGTGAGCGCGGCGAGCAGGATGTTCAGCGCGATCTCGTTCGGAGTCTTCTGCCGGTTGGCGCCCTCCACCAGATTGATCATCCGGTCGATGAAGCTCTCGCCCGGCTTCTGCGTGATCTTCACGACGATCCGGTCGGAGAGCACCTTCGTGCCGCCGGTGACCGCGCTGCGGTCGCCGCCGGACTCCCGGATCACGGGAGCGGA
The DNA here is from genome assembly GCF_012034245.1 of Micromonospora thermarum. Taxonomy (GTDB): domain Bacteria; phylum Actinomycetota; class Actinomycetes; order Mycobacteriales; family Micromonosporaceae; genus Micromonospora; species Micromonospora thermarum. Next base: position 35,773 of record NZ_JAATEO010000003.1, read on the forward strand.
TTCACCGGTGATGGCGGACTCGTCGACGCTGGCGATGCCCTCGACCACGTCGCCGTCACCGGGGATGATGTCGCCGGCCTCCACCAGGACGATGTCGCCCTGCTTGAGGTCGGGCGCGGGGACGGCTTCCTCCCGGTAACCGTTGGCCCGAGCGCCCGGCGTCCAACCGATCAGGCGGGTGGCGATGGTGTCCGTCTTCGCCTTGCGCAGCGCGGCGGCCTGCGCCTTGCCCCGGCCCTCGGCGACCGCCTCCGCGAGGTTGGCGAAGAGCACGGTCAGCCAGAGCCAGACGGTGATGGCGATCGCGAATACGGACGGGTCGGTCACCGCGAGCAGCGTGGTGAAGACGGCGCCGATCTCGACGATCAGCATCACCGGGTTGCGCCACAGGGTGCGCGGGTCGAGCTTGCGCAGGGCGTCCGGCAGCGACTTGATCATCTGCTTCGGGTCGAGCAGGCCGCCGGAAGCCCGGTCGCCGTGGGTGGCCGGTGTGCCGGCGGTCGCCGCGTCGGCGGTGCCGTGCGGTGCCGGCGTGGAGGTGGTCATGTCCTTCTCTCTCATGGGTGTCACAGCCCCTCAGCCAGCGGGCCGAGCGCGAGCGCGGGCAGGAAGGTCAGCGCGACCAGGATCACCGTGACGCCGACAACCATCCCGACGAACAGCGGCCGGTGGGTCGGCAGGGTGCCCTCGGAGGCGGGTACCGGCTGCTGGCGGGCCAGCGAGCCGGCGAGGGCGAGCACGAAGATGATCGGCAGGAACCGGCCGAGCAGCATGCAGATCCCCAGCGCGGTGTTCCACCACGGCGCGTTCACCGTGATGCCGGCGAACGCGGAGCCGTTGTTGTTGCTCGCCGAGGTGAACGCGTAGAGCACCTCGGACAGACCGTGCGGACCCACGTTGAGGGCGGTGGAGTTGTTGCCGGTGGCGAAGGCCGCCGCCGTGCCGATCAAAACCAGGGCCGGGGTGACGAGGAAGTACAGCGAAGCGAGCTTGATCTCCCGCGAGCCGATCTTCTTGCCGATGTACTCCGGGGTCCGGCCGACCATCAGGCCGGCGACGAACACGGTGATGACGGCCAGGACCAGCAGGCCGTAGAGGCCGGCGCCGACACCGCCGGGCGCGACCTCGCCGAACATCATGTTGAGGAGCAGCATCCCGCCGCCCAGGGCGGTGTACGAGTCGTGGAACGAGTTCACCGCGCCGGTGGAGGTGAGCGTGGTGGCGGCGGCGAAGGTCGCCGAGTTCGACACGTCGAACCGGACCTCCTTGCCCTCCAGCGCCGCGCCGACCGCCTGCGGGACGGTGCCGTTGCCGGTCAGCTCGAACACGTTGGTCAGGGTGATGCTGGCGGTCGCCAGGATCGCCATCACGGCGGCGATCGCGTAGCCCTGCCGGTTCTGGCCGACCATCCGGCCGAAGACGCGGGGCAGGCTGAACGGGATCAGCAGGATCAGGAAGGTCTCCAGCCAGTTCGTCCACCTGGTCGGGTTCTCGAACGGGTGGGCGCTGTTGACGTTGTAGAAGCCGCCGCCGTTCGTACCGAGCTCCTTGATGACCTCCTGGCTGGCCACCGGACCGCCGGTGATGGTCTGGCTGCCGCCGGTCAGGGTGGTGATCTCGGTGCCGGCGGAGAGGTTCTGCACGGCTCCGCCGATCATCAGGGCGAGGGCGCCGAGCACCGAGATCGGCAGCAGGATCCGCAGCGTGATCCGGGTCAGATCGACCCAGAAATTGCCCAGGTCACCGGTGCGGCGGCGGGCGAACCCGCGGACCAGCGCGACGGCCACCGCGATGCCGACGGCGGCGGAGACGAAGTTCTGCACCGCCAGGCCGGCCATCTGGACCAGGTGGCCCATGGTCGACTCACCCGAGTACCACTGCCAGTTCGTGTTGGTCACGAACGACACGGCGGTGTTCCACGCGCCGTGGGTCATCACCGGGTCGAACCCGAGCGACAGCCACAGGTGGTTCTGCACGCGCATGAACCCGTACAGGAACAGGACGGAGACGGCGGAGAAGGCGAGCACGCTGCGGGCGTACACGCCCCAGGTCTGCTCGGCGGCCGGGTCGACCCCGACGAGACGGTAGATGCCCCGCTCGACGCGGGAGTGCCGCTGGCCGGAGACCACGCGGAACATGTGGTCGCCGAAGGGCTTGTGGACGGCGACCAGCGCCACCACGAGCGAGAGGATGAACAGCACCCCGGCTGTCGTCACGGTCATCAGAAGCGCTCCGGGAACAGCAGGGCGACCACCAGGAAGACGGCCAGGCCGACCGCCAGCACCAGGCCGACGGCGTTGACGGCGCTCACAGCTTCTCCACGCCCCTCACCACGAGGGCGAGCGCCGCGAACAGCGCCACCGTCACCAGCACGAACACCAGGTCAGACACGTCTGACTCCTCATCACGGAACGGGTCGCCACGGCCGCCTTCCGGCCGCGCCGAGCAATTGCAGCGCCGGGCCGGGTCGGACGACAGGGCCTATAACGCGACCATGACGGCGCTGCGTCGTTTCTTGACGCGGTTTTGACGCGCTCCGCTGATCAGGTGAACCGGGTCACGCGACGGCGCGGGTTTCACCGCCCGTGTAACCGGGGCCGTCCCGGCACGACGGGCACGGCCGGCGGCGCTCCCGGTGCCTCAGCCCCCGGCGCGCGACGGTTGCCCGGACCCGGCGGTCGGCCGCATCGGTCCGAAGGCGCGACGGACCAGGCGGTTCGCCTCCTCCTGCTCGATGCCGGTGGAGACCAGCAGGTCGCTCACCGTGGTCCGGACCTGGGCCACCACGACGGCTCCGGAGAAGCCCACGCCGGACCGGTAGGCCTTGCCCGCCTCGCAGACCGCCCGCAACGACTGCTCCCGGGTCCGCTGGGGCTCCGCCCCGCGGGTGAACTCGCGGCGCAGGACGCGCACGGCGTCGGCGAGGGAGGCGACCGCGGCCGGCATGGTCTCCGGAATCCGCTCCCCGTCCTCGATCAGGGTCACGCTGCGCCGGATCAGCGTGCCGCTGTTACGCATCGCCCGGTCCACCGGTTCCACGGCGTCGGCGTACCGGTCGATCGGACCGTCCCGCCTGCCCCAGTGCACCGGCGAAAGCGTGCTCGCCTCGCGCCCTCCCTGTGCCGCCTCGCTGAAGGCGCCGATCTCCGCCTTGTTGTCGCGCAGCCGGTCGAGCGCGGCCTGGGCGCGGCCGGCGTCCCGTTCGCGCAACGCGGTGGTGGTGGCGTCGAGCTGGTCCGCGAGCAGGTCCAGCGCCGGCCCGGCGGCTCGGTTGATCACCCGCAACGGGTTCAGCGGCAGCAGCACGGTGGTGACCGCCAACGCCACGGCGCCGCCGATCAGCGCGGTGAAGAAGCGGGGCAGTTCCAGGTTCGGCACCGAGGGCGTGAGCGTGCCGATCAGCACCGCCGTCGCCGCGGCCTGCACCACGAACGCTGGACTCCGGCCGAGGAACCCGGCGACCAGGATGGCCAGGACGACGATCAGGGCGAGCTGCCAGGGCCCCGTGCCGACCAGGTAGAGCAGGGCGTCGCCGACGAGGATGCCGAGGGCCACCGCGAGGACCAGTTCGATCGTGCGGCGCAGCCGCTGGCCCACCGAGGCGGCCAGCGTGACCACCGCGGAGATCGGTGCGAACAGTGGCTGCGGGATGTGCAGGAGGTCGTCGGCGACCCACCAGGACAGTCCGGCGGCCAACCCGGCCTGCGTGGCCAGGCCGAGGCCGGCGCGGACCCGGCGCAGGCGCTCCGGGATCGCCCCGACCGAGCGGTGGAACGCGCGGGCCACCGCCGGCGTGTCACGGTCGGTGGGCTCCGGGCCGCTGCCTCCTCTCGGCGGACCGGCGTCGGGCATGGCCGCGCCTACCCCGTCACCGGCCGCCCAATCCCCCGCGGTGGCTGTTTCGCCGTCGTTCGGCGCGGGTCAGCCGACGTGGATGCCGGGACGGCGGGCCGGGTCGGGCTCGGCCTTGCGGAGGATCTCCCGGACCACCGGCGGGGTGTCGCCCCGCCCGAGGATCAGGTACCGCAGCAGGTGGGCGACGGGGTTGCCCTCGGACCACTCGAAGTGCGCGTGCGGCCGGACGCCGGTGGCGTCGCGCAACGCCAGCAGGATCGCCGCGATGGCGTTGGGTACGGCGGGACTCTGCACCCGGAGCACCCGGTGCCCGTCGACCGTCACGCCGTGCACCCGCAGGACGTCGCTGAACTCCGACGGGTCGATGACCTCGACCTCCAGGAACAGGACGTCGGCGGCGCCGGGGACCGGGTTGATGCCCCGCTGGGAGCGTTCCTTGCTGTGGTACTCCGCGGAAGTGACGACATCGGGCCGGTGCGCGATCAGGTCGAGCCGACCGTCGAACTCGATCGACTCGGTGACGAAGCGGCGGGCCGGCCCGTCGAACTCGATCCGCTCGGCGCGCAGCTCGGTGGTCCGCGACACCCGGGACACCAGCGACACCACGACGATCCCGGCGATGAACATACCGGAGATGGTGATGCCGTCCGGCTTCTCGATCACGTTCTCGACGAGCGCGTACAGCAGGACGAGGGTGAGCAGGCCGAACCCGGCGGTGGCGACGCGCTGGCGCCGCCGGGCGGCGGAGATGGTCACCGCGACGGCGGCGGAGACCATCATCGCCAGGATGCCGGTGGCGTACGCACCGGCCTGCGCGTTGACGTCGGCGCGGAACGCGACCGTGATCGCGATGCTGATCAGGGTGTAGACGATCACCACCGGCCGCACCGCGCGACCCCACTCCGGCGCCATGCCATACGAGGGCAGGTACCGGGGCACGATGTTGATCAGCCCGGCCATGGCCGACGCGCCCGCGAACCAGAGGATCAGCACGCTGCTGATGTCGTAGACGGTGCCGAACGCCTCGCCCACGTACTCGTGCGCCACGTACGCCAACGCCCGGCCGCTGGCCTCTCCACCCGGCTCGAACTCCTCTGCCGGGATCAGCACCGTGGTGACGAACGTGGTCGTGATCAGGTAGGCGCTCATGATCAGTGCGGCGGTGGTCAACAGCTTGCGCGTGTTGCGGATCCGCGCCGCGAACCGCGCCTGCTCGTCCGGGCCGTCCCCGTGCACCAGGGGCATCATGCTCACCCCGGTCTCGAAACCGGACAGGCCGAGCACGAGCAGCGGGAACGCCAGCACCGCCGGACCGAGCACGTCGCCGATCCCGCTGGTGCCGGCGGTCAGCGTGTCGGTCCAGCCCGGGAGCAGCGCCGGATCCCGTAGCACCTCCGCCAGCCCGACGGCCACGATGACCGCGTTCAGCAGGAGGAAGACCGCCACCAGCGGGATGGCCACGCCGACGGCCTCGCTGAACCCCAGCAGGAACACGCCACCCAGGATCAGCAGCAACGCGACCGTGACGAGCACCGCGGCGGTGGTGCCGTGCGGAAACGCGTCGGGAAGGATCGGATTCTCCAGCAGGTGGACCGTCGCGTCGGCCGAGGACAGGGTGATCGTGATGATCCAGGACGTGGCCACGAAGCCCAGCAGCACCAGGACGAAGATCTTGCCCTTCCAGAACGGCAGCAGCCGTTCCAGCATCGCCACCGACCCCTGCCCGTGCGGGCTCTCCCGCGCGACCCGCCGATACATCGGCAGGACCCCGAACAGCGTCAACGCCACGATCAACAGGGTCGCCAGCGGGGACAGCGCCCCCGCCGCGAGGGCGGCGATAGCCGGCAGGTACGACAGCGTGGAGAAGTAGTCGACGCCGGTCAGGCACATCACCTTCCACCAGGCATGCGGAATGGCGTGCGGCTCACGCGTCTCCGGACCCGCTGGCTGGACCTGGTGTTTCAGCAGCCACCGGCCGAGCCGACCGGCAGGCGGCGCAGTGGTCGCGGGCGATTCCACGCAGTCCGGCATCAGCAGGCCGCCGGCCCGGGCACGCCGGCCGTTGCCGTCCACCGGAACCATCGGTCCGTCGGCGGTCTCCCCCACGTCGCCGGACGACGGCGTCCCCGGCTCGCCCCTGCGCTTCATCTGCGCCTCCGTCCCGCCTGCTGTCGTTGCTCGCCGCACCCTGTCCGGTTTGCCAAGCATTCGATCATGTACCCCCGACGCCGCGCGGCACTCGTGCGCCGGCCGCTCGCGGCGGAGGGCGGTACCGAAAGCACACCTGAAGCGGATCGTAAGTGGGTCCTGGCAGTGTTCGGGGCGTCACAAAGCAGAGAGCCACCGCAGCCAGGAGGACACCGTGCGCCGGATCATCAACTCGACCTACCTCACCCTCGACGGCGTCATCGAGAACCCGGCATGGACCGTGCCGTACTTCGACGACGAGGCCTCCGCCTTCGCGGGCGAGCAGACCGACGCGGCCGACGCCCTGCTGATGGGCCGCCGCACCTACGACGGCTTCGCCGCCGCCTGGCCGAACATGGACGAGAGCGACCCCACCACCGGCGCGAAGTACTTCAACAGTGTGAAGAAGTACGTGGCGTCGACCACCCTCACCAACCCGGAGTGGAACAACACCGAGGTGCTGGAGGGCGACCTGATCGAGGCGGTCACCAGGCTGAAGGCCACCGAGGGCCGGGACATCCTGATGTACGGCTACGGCGTGGTCACCCATGCCCTGGTCCAGGCGGGTCTGGTCGACGAGGTCCGGTTCTGGATCCACCCGGTGCTCCAGGGCGGTCCGTCGTGAGCGCCCCGCTGGGTCAGCTGCCGACGACGTTCACCTTGGCCGACACCCGGATCCACAAGAGCGGCGTCATCATCGCCTCGTACCGGCCGGTCAAGGGCTGACGACGGGCGCGACGACCAGGGCCCGGGCCTGGCCCGGGCTCAGGTCGTGCCCGGCCCGATACGCGTCCGCGAAGCCGTCCGCGCCGAGCGCCGCGACGAGGCGGGCGGTCAGCCGGTCGATCTCGTCCCGCTCCGCCGGCGCGACCGGCACGCCCGAGGCGGCCCGCCCGGCCGCCGCCGCGCCGAGGAGCCGCGCCGCCACCGCCGGCTCCGGCACCGCCGAGGCCAGCCCGTCCAGGGCGCCGACCACGTCGAGCGGCGCGGCGATCGCCACCGCGAGGTCGTACGCGCGGGCGTGCAGCGCGAACGCCCGCTCCGGCTCGTCGTCCGCGACGGCGCGCCCCAGCTCGGTCAGCACCATCGGCAGGAACACGGCGTCGTCGCCACCCTCCTCGACCAGGCGCTCCAGGTGGGTGACGGCCAGGTCGAGCTTGCCGTCGCGGCGGGCGGCGATGCCGAGGCACAGCTCGGCGAAGACCAGGGCCGCCGGCGACCCCTGCTCGACGGCCAGCCGGTGGGCCCGCTCGGCCAGCTCCCGCGCCTGCTGGTGGTCGCGGGTCTGCGTCGCGATCCAGGCCAGCCAGGACAGCTTGCTGCCGACCTCCGGCCACAGCGCCAGCTCCTCGGCCCACCGCAGGCCCTCGCGGTGCAGCGCGGCGGCGCGTTCGTACTCCCCGAGCAGTTCGGCCCGGCCGCCCACCCAGTCGGTGGCCTGCAACCGCCCCCACGCGTCGCCCAGGTCGGCGAAGATGGCCGCGGCGCGGCTGCCCTCGCGCTCCAGCGCGACGAGGTCGCTCGCGACGTGGGCCAGCCTGGCGCGCGTCACGTGGACGGCCGCCTCGACCCACGGGTCGTCGCTGGCGGCGAGGGCCCGGTCCAGCAACGTCCCGGCGACGGCCAGCTCGCTGCGCTCGACCAGGGCGGCCGCCACGAACCAGGTGGCGCGGCTGTCGGCGTACCCGTCGAGGGCCGCCTCCACCTCGGCGGGCGGGACCGGATCGCCCTGGAGCAGCGCGAACCCGACCCGCCACACCGCGGCCTCGGCGCGGGCGGCGGCGTCGCCGTCCAGCGTCAGCGCGCGGCGCGCCTCGGACAGCCGGCCACGCAGGAACCAGTACCAGGTCAGGGCATTGGCGAGGCGCAGGCCACCGCCGTGCGCCAGCGCCGCCCGCAGGTTGGCGCCCTCGGCGTCGAGCCGGGCCAGCCACTCCCGCTGGCCGGCGCCGCGCAGCAGCGGGTCGGCGCGCTCGGCCAGCTCGGTGTGGTACGCCGCGTGCCGCGCCCGGACGGCGTCGACGTCGTCGAGGCGGGCCAGCGCGAACGCGGCGACCGACTCCAGCAGCCGGTAGCGCGGCTCGACGCCGGACTCGTCGAGCACCACGAGCGAGCGGTCGACCAGCCGGGCCAGTACGTCGACGTCGGCGTCGCACACCGCCTCGGCCGCCTCCAGCGTGCACCCGTCGTGGTGGACGGCGAGTCGCGCGAGCACCGCCCGTTCGTCGTCGGCCAGCAGGTCCCAGCTCCAGCCGATCACGGCGGTGAGGGTGCGCTGCCGCTCCGGCACGTCCCGCTGGCCGGTGCTGAGCAGCCGGAAACGGTCGTCCAGCCGGGCCACCAGGCCGTCCACGCCGAGTGCGCGGACCCGCGTCGCGGCCAGCTCCAGGGCCAGCGGCAGCCCGTCGAGGCGGCGGCACAGTTGCGCGACGGCGGGCGCGGTCCGCTCGTCCAGCCGGAAGTCGCGCTGCCGGGCGGCGGCGCGGGCCGCGAACAGCCGGGCCGCCGCCGACCGCCGCACCGCCTCCACGTCGGTGTCCTCGGCCGGGACCGGCAGCGGGCGTACCTCCCACAGCGTCTCCCCGGCCAGCCCGAGCGGTTCGCGGCTGGTCGCCAGCACGCGCACGCCGGGGGCCTCCCGCAGCAGGCGGGCCACCATTGCGGCCGCCGGCTCGATCACGTGCTCGCAGTTGTCGAGCACCAGCAGCGCCCGCCGGTGCCGGAGCGCCGTCACCACGTGGTCGTCGGCCGCCACGTTCGCCCCGGCGACCTCGCGCACGTCGAGCGCGGCGCGTACCAGCTCGGCGACGCCGGAACCGCCGGGCGGCAGTGCGGTCAGGTCGACCAGGTGCGTGCCGTCGGGGAACGACTGGCCGCGGGCGACCTCGGTGGCGAGCCGGGTCTTGCCGACTCCGCCGGGCCCGACCAGCGTGAGGAGCCGTCGGCCAGGTACCAGCTCCCGCAGCTCGGCGAGGGCCCCCGCGCGGCCGACCAGCTCGTCCAGGGGCGCGGGCAGGCCGGCACGGGCCGCCGGCCGACCGGCGTCGGTCGACGTGGGCAGGCCGGCGCGGACCGGTGCGGATTTCAACGTCTCGTCCTGGTCGAGGATCCGCCGGTGCAGGGCCACCAGCTCCGGCCCGGGGTCGAGGCCCAGCTCGTCGGCGAGCCGGCGGCGCAGGTCGGCGTAGCTCTCCAAGGCCTCCGACTGGCGGCCGGCCGCGTACAGGGCCCGGAGGTGCAGCGCCCGCAGGCCCTCCCGCTGCGGGTACCGGGCGACCAGCGCGGCCAGGTCGGCGACGACCAGCGCGTGCTCACCGCCGGCCAGCCGGGCCGCCGCCAGCTTCTCCTGCACCACCAGCCGGGCCTCGGCGAGGCGGGTGGCCTCGGCCCGTACCCACTCCTCGTCGGCGACGTCGGCGTACGGCTCACCGCGCCACAGCCGCAGCGCCTCGGTGAGGCTCGCCGCGTCGTCGGCGGCGGCCAGCTCGACGAACCGGTCCGCGTCGACGGCGTCGGTGCGCAGCACGTACCCCGGGGCGCGTGACTCGACCAGGTCCCGCGCGCCGGGCTCGGCGTCGTCGAGCGCCTTGCGCAGCTGCGAGACGCGCACCTGCAACGCCCCGGCCGGGTTCGCCGGCGGCGCGTCACCCCAGACGTCGTCGATCAGCCGGTCGGTCGAGACGACCCGGTTGCGGTTGGCGAGCAGGTCGGCCAGGAGCGCCCGGACCTTGGCGCCCGGCACGGTGACGGGGTCGCCCGCGTCGGTCGTGACGGCGAGCGGCCCGAGGACGCCGAACCGCATGCCGGCCACCCTACCGGGGGTGCCCGGAGCGCCCCCGGAATTACCGGCGCGGGAACGATCCCCGGCGATAGTCTCCGGACTCATGTACCGCAGCGTCCCGAGCCAGGTCGACCTGCCCGCGCTCGACCACGAGATCCTGCGCTTCTGGCACGAGAACGACGTGTTCGCGCGCAGTCTGGAACAGTCGCGGGGCCGCCCGGAGTGGGTGTTCTACGAGGGGCCGCCGACCGCCAACGGGATGCCGGGCGCCCACCACATCGAGGCGCGCGTCTTCAAGGACGTGTTCCCCCGCTACCGGACGATGAAGGGCTTCCACGTCGCCCGGAAGGCGGGCTGGGACTGCCACGGCCTCCCCGTGGAGCTGGCCGTCGAGCGGGAGTTGGGCTTCGCCGGCAAGCGGGACATCGAGACGTACGGGATCGCCGAGTTCAACGCCCGCTGCCGGGAGTCGGTCACCCGGCACACGGACGCCTTCGCCGAGCTCACCGAGCGGATGGGCTACTGGGTCGACATGGCCGACGCGTACCGGACCATGGACCCGGAGTACGTCGAGTCGGTCTGGTGGTCGCTCAAGCAGATCTTCGACAAGGGCCTGCTGGTCGAGGACTTCCGGGTCGCGCCCTGGTGCCCGCGCGACGAGACCGGCCTGTCGGACCACGAGCTGGCCCAGGGGTACGAGACGGTCGTCGACCCGTCGGTCTTCGTCCGATTCCCGCTGACCTCCGGCCCGCTGGCCGACCGCGCGTCGCTGCTGGTGTGGACCACCACCCCGTGGACCCTGCCGTCGAACGTCGCGGTGGCGGTGCATCCCGACGTCCGCTACGTCGTCGCGACCGACGGCGACGAGCAGCTCGTCGTCGCCGAGCCGCTGCTCGCGTCCGCGCTCGGCGACGGGTGGGACCTCACCGGGGAGTCGTTCCGGGGCAAGGAGCTGGACCGGTGGACCTACCGGCCGCCGTTCACGCTGGTCGACGTCCCGGACGCGCACATCGTCGTCCTGGCGTCGTACGTGACGACGGACAGCGGCACCGGGCTGGTCCACCAGGCGCCCGCGTTCGGCGCGGACGACCTCGCCACCAGTCGCGCGTACGGGCTGCCGATGGTCAACCCGGTCCGCCCGGACGGCCGCTTCGAGCCGGACCTGCCGCTGGTCGGCGGGTTGTTCTTCAAGGCGGCCGACCGGCCGCTGGTCGAGGACCTGGCCGCCCGGGGGCTGCTGTTCAAGCATGTGCCGTACGAGCACAGCTACCCGCACTGCTGGCGCTGCCACACCGCGCTCATCTACTACGCCCAGCCGTCCTGGTACATCCGGACCACCGCGGTCCGGGACGCACTGCTGCGGGAGAACGAGCGGACCACCTGGCACCCGGCGACGGTGAAGCACGGCCGGTACGGCGACTGGCTGGCCAACAACGTCGACTGGGCGCTGTCCCGGCGCCGCTACTGGGGCACGCCGCTGCCCGTCTGGCGGTGCCCGGAGGGGCACCTGACCTGCGTCGGCTCGCTGGCGGAACTGGGTGAGCTGACCGGCACCGACCTGACCGGGCTGGACCCGCACCGGCCGTACATCGACGACGTGACCTTCGCCTGCCGGTGCGGGGCGACCGCCCGCCGGGTGGAGGAGGTCATCGACGCCTGGTACGACTCGGGCGCCATGCCGTTCGCGCAGTTCGGCTACCCGTACCGGGGCGCCGAGGTGTTCGCCGAGCGGTACCCGGCGCAGTTCATCTCGGAGGCCATCGACCAGACGCGCGGCTGGTTCTACACCCTGATGGCGGTGGGGACGCTGGTCTTCGACCGCTCGCCGTACGAGACCGTGGTCTGCCTGGGCCACATCCTGGCCGAGGACGGGCGGAAGATGTCCAAGCACCTCGGCAACATCCTGGAGCCGATCCCGCTGCTGGACCGGCACGGCGCCGACGCCGTGCGCTGGTTCATGGCGTCGGTCGGGTCGCCGTGGTCGGCCCGTCGCGTCGGGCACACCGCCCTCCAGGAGGTGGTCCGGAAGATCCTGCTGACCTACTGGAACACGGTGGCCTTCCAGGCCCTGTACGGCCGTACCGCCGGGTGGTCCCCGTCAGCCGCCGACCCGTCGCCCGCCGACCGGCCGGTCCTCGACCGGTGGCTGCTCTCCGAGCTGAACACCCTGGTCCGGCAGGTCGACGCCGCGCTGGCCGGGTTCGACACCCATCAGGCCGGCCGACTGCTGGGCGGCTTCATCGACGACCTGTCGAACTGGTACGTCCGGCGCAGCCGGCGGCGCTTCTGGCGGGGCGACCCGGCGGCCCTGGCCACCCTGCACGAGGCGCTGTCCACCCTCACGCTGCTGCTGGCGCCGCTCACCCCGTTCATCGCCGAGCGGGTCTGGCAGGACCTGGTGGTGCCGGTCAGTCCGGACGCCGCACCGTCGGTGCACCTCGCCGCGTACCCGGTCGTCGACGAGGCGCTGGTCGATCCGGTGCTGTCGGCGCGGATGGCCCTTGCCCGGCGGCTGGTCGAGCTGGGCCGGGCGGCCCGGGCCGACTCCGGGATGAAGGTCCGCCAGCCGCTGTCCCGGGCCCTCGCCTCGGCCCCCGGCTTCGCGGAGCTGCCGCCGGACCTGCTGGCGGAGATCGCGGCCGAGCTGAACGTCGGGTCGGTCGCCGCGCTCGGTGGGGCGGGCGACTCGCTGGTGGACACGACCGCGAAGGCGAACTTCCGTACGCTGGGCCGGCGGTTCGGCAAGGCGGTGCAGCAGGTGGCCGCGGTCATCGCCGCCGTCGACGCGAATGCGCTCAAGGAGTCCCTCCGGGAGAGCGGTGCGGCGACGATCGTGGTGGACGGCGAGCCGGTGACACTCAGCCCCGACGAGGTCGTGGTGACCGAGACTCCCCGCGCCGGCTGGGCGGTGGCCGGCGACGCCGGCGCGACCCTGGCCCTGGACCTGCACCTCACGCCTGAGCTGCGGCGGGCGGGGGTGGCCCGGGAGGCGGTCCGGCTGATCCAGGAGGCCCGCAAGAGCAGCGGCCTGGAGGTGACCGACCGGATCCGGCTGCGCTACCGGGCCAGCCGGGAGGAGACGGCGCTGGCCCTCGCCGAGCACCGCGACCTGGTCGCCGAGGAGGTGCTGGCGGCCGACTGCGCCGAGGGCGAGCCGACCTGGCCGGACGACGTGCCCTTCACCGACGACGCGCTCGGCCTGACGTTCTGGCTCACCCGCGCCTGACGCCGGTCCGGCGGAAGGGACAGGCCCGCCCGATCGGATTCAGACGGGGAGTTCTGGGAACCCCGGCCCGGTGCCGGACGTTCTGACCACCCTGCCCTGGCCACCAGGGCTCAGCGCCGCCGTGTTCGGTCTCGCCGGCGCGCTCACCGTGGTCGGCAGCATCCGGTTGGTCACCCTCGGCGACACGCTCGCCGACCGCACCGGCTGGGGCGAGGCGTTCTTCGGTGCGGTCTTCTTCGGGCTGGCGACCTCGCTGTCCGGCCTCGTGATGACCGCCGTGACCGCGGCGGCCGAGCAGCCCCAGCTCGCCTACGGCAACTCCGTCGGCGGGATCGCGGCCCAGACGACCGCCGTCGCCGTGGCGGACGCCTTTCACCGCCGGGTCAACCTGGAGCACGCCGCCGCCTCCCTGTCCAACGTGCTGTTCGGCGCCCTGCTCATCGCCCTGCTCGCGGTGGCCCTGCTCGGAAGCTTCGCCCCGGAGGTCACCCTCGGCGGCCTGCACCCGGCCTCGTTCGCCATGGTCGGTGTCTACCTCGGTGGGCTGCACCTGGTCCGCCGGTCCGGTACCAACCCGCTCTGGCAGGCGGTGGCCACCACCGAGACGCTGCCGGACGTCCCGCACGACCACGGGCGTCTCGACCGGACCAGCTCCGCCGGGCTCTGGGTGCGCTTCGCGGCGGTCGGCCTGGTTGTCGCGATCGGCGGCTGGGCCATCGCGCTGGCCGCCGAGAGCCTGGTCGTGGCGGCCGGGCTCAGCGCGGCCTTCGTCGGCTCGATCCTGATGGGCGTGGTGAACGCCCTGCCGGAGACGGTGACCGCGGTGGCCGCCGTCCGCCGGGGCGCGCCGACCCTGGCGATCGCCGCCGTTCTCGGCGGCAACAGCCTCGACGCGATCAACCTCGTGGTGGGCGACGCCTTCTACCCCGGCGGCTCGATCTACCACGCCGCCAGTCCCGACGACCTGTTCGTCACCACCAGCGCGCTGTTCATGACGTCGGTCCTGCTCGGCGGACTGCTCGTCCGGCAGGCCTGCGGTTGGGGACGGCTCGGCTTCGAGGGCGTCCTGCTGCTGGGCAGCTACGCCGCGATGACGTTCATCCTCGCGGTGTAGCCCGGCCGGCGCCGCGCACCGCCGCCGGCCGGGCGCCTGCTCAGCCGTCGAGGCGGCGGACCATGTTCATGATCGTCTCGACCTGCGCCCCGCCCTTGATCGGGTAGTTGGTGGCGCCGAGGTAACCCCACCAGTCCCAGCAGCCGTTCGGGTTGGCCGTCGACGTGGTCGCCTGCGGGTACAGCACCAGGAGCCGGTTCGTGTCCGCGTACTGGTTGAGGTTGGCCCGGTCGACGAAGGCCGTACCGACCCGGCCGTGGCCCTGGAGGCAGCCGTGCAGCGCAACGAGCAGCCGGCACGACTGCCCGGCCGCGCAGGACGCCGGGACGTACGCGAAGCCGGAGCTGTCCATGCTCAGCCCGTTGGCCCAGCCGTTGACGGCGTACGTGTCCTGGCTGAACCGGACGAGCGTCCCGCCGAGCGGCCCGGTGTTGGGGGCCGCCACGCTGCCGAGCAGCTTGCGCAGGAAGGCCCCCTGCGGGTCGGTGCCGCAGTCGTTGAGGAACGGGGCGGCGGTGACCGTGCAGCCCACGGTGCCGTACGGGGTCACCCAGGCGTGCCCGGCGGCGCTGCCCGAGTCGTACTGCACGCTGGCGCCGAAGTGCTGGTAGTAGCGGACCAGGTCGTCGGTGACCGACCGCTTCACGGTGGTGTCGTTGCCGCCGTGGAAGACGTACACGGGCTGGCCGGAGAGGTTGCCCACCCCGTCGACCCACCCGTACGACGCCCACGTGCGGGTGTAGGCGGTCAGGCTGGACAGGTTGGTCGGGTAGCGGTTGTCGCCGCAGCCGTACAGCGCCTGGGCGACGTTGTTCTGCGCGCAGTAGTAGGGCCCGGCGGCGAAGACGGCGGCACCCCGGATCCGTGCCGAGTAGGCGACCTGGAGCTGGGTGACCATGTAGCCGCCGGAGGAGACGCCGGCGACGTAGACGGCGGAGACGTCGTACCGGCCGAGTGACCCCGACACCGGCGTCTTCGTGTACGGGTTCGACGCGGCGGCGACGTGGGCGGGGGACAACAGCAGCAGCAGGACGGTGGCGAGGGTGGCGGCGAGTCTCAGCGGTGTCCTCATGACGGCTCTCCTGTCCGCGTACGCCGGCGGGACGGGTGCCGGCGTGCCGCGACCGTAGCGTGACATAGACCACAGCAGATACCCCCGGTGCCGACACCCCGGCGGCCGTCACCATGTCGCCGTCCGACATCCGTGCGCCCGGACACAGCGGGCGTGGCGGTGGCGAAGGAGGGGTACACGAGCGCCATGGGCCGCCTCAGCACCTCGCCGCCACCGCCGCGTGCCACCGAACTGCGGCGGTGGACGCTGTCCGACGCGACGGACCTGCGCGGGCTCCGTGCGGCCCTGCACAAGGAACTGACCGGCACCGTGCTCGCCGAGGACGCGGCCCTGGACGAGGTGCCCGAGCTGATCGTGCTGATCGCGACGGAACTCGCCACCAACGCGCTGCGCCACGGCATCCCGCCGACCATCGTGCGGCTGCTCGCCACCGACGGCTGTCTCGTCCTCGACGTCGCCGACCACGACCTCAGCACCATCCCGGAGCTCGCCGACACCCGGCCGGTCGGCTCCGGCGGGCGGGGCCTCCAGATCGCGCAGAAGCTCTCCCTGGACGTGGGCTGGTACGCGACCGACACCACGAAGAACATCTGGGCGACGTTCCCCCGGACGTGATCATGTCGGCCGAGTGGCCGGTCACGGGACCCGGCATAGACTGATGCCGTGAGGCAACCAACGTGACGGACCCGATGCCACCGCACGGCCACCTCTGCTGGTCCTACGACGACCAGGAGGTCTTCGCCGACGAGGCGGAGCGCCACGTCGTGGCGGGGCTCGCCGCCGGCGCGCGGGTGTGGTTCGTCACGCCGACGCCGGCCGGACCGGTGGCGGAGCGGCTGGTCCGCCTGCCCGGTTTCGCCGACGCGGTCGACAGCGGCGCCGCCGCCCTGGTGCCGCTCGGCGAGACCTACACCGCCGGCGCGGTCGTCGACCCGCCCGCCCAGGTCGCCGCGTACGCCGCTGCCACCGAGGCGGCACTGGCCGCCGGCTTCACCGGCCTGCGGGTCGTCGCGGAGGCGACCGACATGGTCCGCACCCCCCGGCAGCTCGCCGCGTTCACCCGCTACGAGCACCAGATCGACCGCTGGATGCGCACCGGGCCGTTCGCCGCGGTGTGCGCGTACGACCGTTCCGCCCTGGGCGACGCGACCGTCGCCGCGCTGGCCTGCATGCAC
The DNA here is from genome assembly GCF_012034245.1 of Micromonospora thermarum. GTDB lineage: Bacteria > Actinomycetota > Actinomycetes > Mycobacteriales > Micromonosporaceae > Micromonospora > Micromonospora thermarum. The sequence goes on from NZ_JAATEO010000003.1 coordinate 52,183, forward strand.
CCCGAGAGCAACCAGACCGAGCCGATGTTCCACCTGTACGCCACCGCCCCCGTCGACGGGCACGCGGCCCTCACCGGCGAGCTGGACCCGTCGAACCAGGAGCTGTTCCGCGACGCACTGGAGTGGGCCGACCTGCGCCCGACGGACGGGCGCCTGGTGCTCCAGGCCACCGGGCTGCGTTTCCTCGACCACCGCGCGCTCATCGCGCTCCAGGCGTACGCGGTGCGCCGGGACGCCACCGTGGTCCTGCGGACGTCACACCCCACCCCGGCCCGGCTGACCGATCTGCTCGGGCTGACCGCGATCCAGGTGGAGACGGTGCGATGAGGACCGGGGCGGCGGCCGGGCACCCCGGCTACTTCCACGAGGCGATCCGCTACGACACCGACGACGAGCTGCTCGCGGTGGTGGTGCCGTTCCTGCTCGGCGGCGTCGAGGCGGGTGAGCCGACGTTCGTGGCACTGGGCGAGCGCAACGCCAAGCTGGTGCGGGCGGCAGTGCCCACCGGAGCGGCGGTGGAGTTCCTGCCGGGCGGCGACGTGTACGCGCGTCCCGCCGCCGCCATCCGGTCCTACCGGCAGCTCCTCGCCGAGCAGGTGGCCGGCGGCGCGAAGCAGATCCGGATCATCGGCGAGGTCCCCGAGGTGGCGCTCGGCGCCACGTGGGACTGGTGGGCCCGCTACGAGTCCGCGATCAACCACGCGTACGACGACTTCCCGCTCTGGAGCATGTGCCCGTACGACACCCGGATCGTCCCGCCCGCGGTGCTGGCCGACGTGGCCCGGACCCATCCCCGGTTCGCCACGCCGGACGGCGGGCACGTGCCCAGCCCGACCTGGACCCCGCCGGAGGCCTTCCTCCGCGAGCACCGGCCCGCCCCGCCGGATCCGATCCAGGCGGCCCCGCCGGTGGTCGACCTGCGCGACCCGTCGGCGGCGGACGCCCGCGCCGCCGTCTACGGGGCCGACCAGGGCCGGCTGCCGGTCGACGACCTCGAGGACCTGGTCGTCGCGGTCAGCGAGATCGTCACCAACGCGCTGCGCCACGGTCGGGCACCGGTCCGGATGCGCCTGTGGGCCGCCCCCGACCGCATCGTCGTCACGGTCAGCGACGCGGGCACCGGCCCGGCCGACCCGTACGCCGGGCTGCTGCCGGCCGGGAACGGCAGTCCGGGCGGTCTGGGCCTGTGGATCACGTACCAGTCGTGCAACCACGTCAGCCAGCATCACGGCCCGGACGGCTTCACCCTCCGGCTGACCGGCGGCTCCCCGTACACCGCGCGCTGACCGACACGCTGAGGGCACGCGACGGCGCCGCGGCGTTGCGGGCCACGGCGCCGGTTCGGATCCCGCCTCCGGTCAGCGCCGGGCGGGCCGGCGGGTGAGGGCCAGCCCGAGGCCGATCATGCTGACGCCGAGGAAGAGGTGCAGCCAGTCGTCAGGGTTGTTGAGCGGTACGAAGTTCGCCGCGCTGTCGTGGTCGACGACCAGGCCGTAAAGCCAGAGCAACAGGTAGATCGCGCCACCACCGATGAGGTAGGTGCGGGCGCTGGAGACGGTCCGGGCCAGCGCGAGCCCGGCCACGCCGAACGCCAGGTGGACCAGGTTGTGCAGGATCGACACCTGGAACAGGCCGAGCAGCTTCGCCTCGGATTCGTGCCCGGCGAACTTCATCGTGTCGTACTCGGTCGTGATGCCCGGGATGAAGCCGAGGATCCCGATCAGCAGGAAGACCGCGCCGACGAGCTGCGCGGCGGTGCGCACCGGGTGTTTTCCGGTGTCGGTGCGGGGCCTGGCCATGTCATCCACCTCCGTCGACTGAACTGTGCGTAACGGTGTCCCCGCCCGGATCCGGCTGAAACGCCGAATCATGGGCAGGTGTAGGCCCGGGCGGGACGGGTAGGGGCGGGGATGCTGTCACGTGCGGTGCCGGAGGGCCTGCTCGCCGGGTTGGCGGGCGCGGCGGTGATGACGCTCGGTGAGAAGCTGGAGCAGCGGATCACCCGGCGACCTGACTCGTACGTCCCCGCGCGCACTCTCCAGCGCCTGGCCCACCGTCCCGAGCGCCCTCCGGAGCGGTCACGCGGGACGAACCTGGTGATGCACTACGGCCAGGGCGTGCTCATGGGTGTGCTGCGGTCGACGATGGCGTACGTCGGGATGCGCGGGCCGCTCGCGTCCGGCATGTTCACGGTGATCCGGCTGACCAGCGACCAGATCTTCGAGAACGCCACCGGTGTGGGCGCGCCCCCGCAGACCTGGCCGCGCCGCGAACTCGTCATCGACGTCCTCCACAAGGCGACCTACGCGTACGCGACCGGGGTGGTGGCCGACGCGCTGGCCGCGCGGCGGGGCCCCGGGCCGGGCGAGCGGCACGCCGCCGTCCGTCCCGGCCGGCACAGCGACGTCGGGCCGCTCGCCCGCGGTTGACGGCGCGGGCCCCGTGGTCGCCGCCCCGGCCCGGGCCTGACCAGCGAGTCCAGGTCCGGCCCACGCGGCGCAGCGGGGGGTCACCGCCGGCGGAGCCGTGCGGCGAGGGCGGCGCGGAGCTCGTTCCCGCCCGCGCCGGTCAGCGCCGAGGCCGGCACCGCCTCCGGGTACGCCCGCTGCAGCGCGTCGACCCACTCCGGGGGCGTCACGTCGATCTTGTTGAGCACCAGCAGCTCCGGTACATCGCCGGCGCCGATCTCGTGCAGCACCCCGTGCACGGTGGTGATCTGGTCGAGCGCGTCGGGCGCGGAGGCGTCCACCACGTGCAGCACCAGGTCGCTGCGGCTGACCTCGTCAAGCGTGGACCGGAACGCGTCGACCAACTGGTGCGGCAGGTGCCGGACGAACCCGACGGTGTCCGTGACCGTGCACAGCACGTCGTCGACGCGGACCCGGCGTACCGTCGGGTCGAGGGTCGCGAAGAGCACGTCCTGGACCTGCGCGTCCGCTCCGGTCAGCCGGTTGAGCAGGGCCGACTTGCCGGCGTTGGTGTAGCCGGTGATCGCCACCGAGGGCACCTGGTTCCGGGCCCGCCGTTCCCGGTTGCGCTGCCGCCGCCGGGCCAGCTCGGTGGCGTTGCGGCGCAGCGTAGTGGCCCGGTGGCGCAGCCGGCGGCGCTGGGTCTCCAGGCGCATCTCACCCGGGCCGCGGACACCCATGCCGGCACCGCCGGCCATCCGGCCACCACCCACCCGGGACATCGACCGCCCGTCGCCCCGCAGCCGCGGCAGCTGGTACGCGATCTGCGCCAGTTCCACCTGCAACCGGCCCTCACTGGTGCGCGCGTGTTCGGCGAAGATGTCGAGGATCAGCGCGGTGCGGTCGACCACGCGGACGCCCACGCGCTCCTCCAGGTTGCGCACCTGCCCCGGGCTCAGCTCACCGTCGGCGATGACCAGGTCGGCGCCCGTCCGCTCGGTCAGCGCCGCGAGTTCGTCGACCTTGCCCGAGCCGACGAAGGTGGCGGGGTCGGGACGGGGCCGGTTCTGCACCACCTCGTCGACCACGGACAGCCCGTCCGTGTCGGCGAGCCGGCGCAGCTCCGCCAGCGACACCTCGGTGCCCGGGCCGGTGTCGGCCGCCTCGTCCTCGCGGTGCACCGCCAGGAGCACCGCGGTGGGCCGCTCTCCCCGGGGAGCGCCACCGTTGCCCAACAGCCACTGTCCCGCCATCCGCGAACCTCGTCTCACCTCGCGTCGGCATCCGACCTACCCGCAAACGGGCGGCGCATGCCGGGCACGGGCGACACCTGCCCGAGCGCGTGGCGGCCGTCACGAGCGGCCGAGCCAGCCGGACGACCGGAGGTACGGTCGGCTGGGCGGCCGGCGTCATCGGGCGCACGACCTGTCGAGGGGGGAAGCGGCCGTGCCGGATGCCGAGGAGCTGGTCAGCGATGCGCTGGCGGCGGTGCGCGGCGCCGACGTACGCCTCGCGGAGCGGCAGCTGGACCGGCTGATGATCGGCACGGGCGGTGCGGACGGCGCACGAGCGGTGGACGCCGCCCTCTTCCGGCGGCTGGTGCGGACGGTCGGGCGCCTCGTGCCGCGCGGCTGGCAGCCGGTCGACCTGGCCCGGCTCGCGACCCGCCGGCTGGGTCCGCGCGACGCCGGGCTGGTGGTGGACGCGCTCGCCGCGCACCGCCGGGACCTGGCCGATCCGGTGCCGGACTGGTGGGAGGCGCAGCTTCACGAGCTGGCCGCGACGGTGTGGTGGAACGCGGACGACCGCCACCTCGCCGCCTGGTCGGCGCGCACCGGCTCGGACCGCTTCACCGCCCTGCGCGCGGCCGTCGACGCGCTGGCGCTGGTCGACGGGTTGCCGCCGATCGCGGTGCTCCGCCCGCCGCCCGGCGCGCCGGCGGCGGCCACGACCCGGCCGGCGCCCGGCGGCTCCCGCATGCTCGAGCGGGTCCGAGCCCTGCTGGCCAAAGCCGAGTCGACCACCTTCCCGGCCGAGGCGGAGGCCTTCACGGCGAAGGCCCAGGAGCTGATGGCGCGGCACAGCATCGAGGCGGCCCTGCTGGCCGCACCGGACCCGGCCGACGTGCCCACCGGGGTACGCCTCGGCACCGATTCCCCGTACGCGGGCGCGAAGGCGCTGCTGGTGCAGGAGGTCGCGGCGGCCAACCGGTGCGAGGCCGTGTGGTCCGACGACCTCGGGTTCAGCACGGTGCTGGGGTGGCCGACCGACCTGGAGGCGGTCGAACTGCTCTACACGTCGCTGCTCGTGCAGGCCACCGCGGCAATGCTGCGGGGACGCGGCGAGCGGCGGCAGTCGGGCGGCCGGCGGACCCGCGGCTACGACGAGTCGTTCCTCAACGCGTTCGCCCTGCGCATCGGGGAGCGCCTGCGGGCGGCGACCGGCGCCGCCACCGAGGAGGCCGGCCCGGAGCGGCTGCTGCCGGTGCTGGCAGCGCGCTCCGAGGCGGTGCGGGAACGCCTCGACACCCTCTTCCCGGGCGTCACCCGGGCCCGGCTCACCGTCCGCGACGCCGAGGGCTGGACGTCGGGCACCGCCGCCGCCGATCGGGCATCGCTGGGCGCGACGCCGGGCCGCCCGGCCCGGCCGGTCCGCGGGGGCCGGCGCCGCGACCGATGAGTTCGGCCGGCGCCGGTCGTCCAACCCACATGAGTACGGTGACGTGTCAGATCTCGATCTCTCTGGACGGGTACGTGGCGGGGCCGGACCAGAGCCTCCAGGATCCGCTGGGCCGGGGCGGTCTGCGCCTGCACGAGTGGCTCTTCGCCGCCGACCGGTGGCGGGAACAGCACGGCGAGTCCGGCGGTGAGGCCGGCGTGGATTCCCAGGTCGTCGACGAGGCGATCCGGGACGTCGGCGCGTACGTGATGGGCCGGCGGATGTTCGGCGGCGGTGACGGCCCGTGGGACCTGACGTGGCGGGGCTGGTGGGGTGAGGAGCCCCCGTTCCGCACGCCGGTCTTCGTGCTGACCCACCATCCCCGGCCGTCGTTGCCGATGGCCGGCGGCACCGATTTCCACTTCGTCACCGACGGGATCCACTCGGCGCTGGAGCAGGCCCGGAAGGCCGCCGGTGACCGGGAGGTCGCGATCGCGGGCGGCGCGAGCGCCGTCCGGCAGTACCTGGCGGCGGGTCTCGTCGACACGCTCCAACTGCACGTGGTGCCGATCATGCTGGGCGCGGGCGAACGCCTCTTCGACGGCCTGGCCGACCTGCGCCTGAAGCAGACCAGGGTGGTCCCCGGCCCAACCGTGACCCACGTGACCTACCGCGTCCTGCCCTGACCGTCCCCCGGGCCCCGGCGCGGCGCGCGACACGGGGGCGCGTGCCGCGCCGGCCCCTCCCCCGGCGATCTTGCACTTAGTGCCCTTGATTCGCCCGGAGAGCGCGAATTGTCGGGGCAACAACTGCAAGATCGACGGTCAGCAGCAGGGAGCGCGGGCGCGGGCCCAGCCGGTGAAGCGGTCGGCCAGGTCGACGGGCGTGCCGGGGTCGAGCCCCGTGAGGTGTTCGACGGCCTCGGACTGGAGAGTCGCCAGGTAGACCAGCAGGGCCGCCCGGTCGTTGCGGTACTCGCCGAGGAGACGCAACTTGGCCGGCGAGCACGGCCAGGCGATGCCGCACGCCGCGCAGCGCCAGGTCGGCCGCGAGGGACGGTGGTCGACGGTACGGCGGCTCACCGGCCCTCCACCTCGCGGACCCGGTCTGCGCGGACGAGCGCGTACCGCTCGCGGACGGCGACGGACCCGTCCGGGCGGACCTCCCGCCCCCGCACCTCCACCCAGACCACCCCGTCGAACTCGCTGCGGCCGATCACCTCGGAGATGTGCAGGGTCAGGGGCCCGGTCCCGAACTTGTAGCCGTCCTCGGGGACGCGGATGGTGTGGCCAACGACGAGACTCACCAGCGGCCCCCGTTCGCACGCCATTGCTGCGCCGGTGTCAGGTTTCCGGGACGGCCCGGCTGGACTGCGGGAAGTGGCCGGGTCGGGGCGAACAGCGCTGCCGGCAGGTTGGCCCCGCGGATGCGCCGGGGAAGCGGCGGCGGCAGGGGCTCGCATCGCCAGAATCTGAGTCGCACGGGCGGACCTCCTTCGTCTCATGGATCGGGGCCGCCTCGCCCTCATGCCGAGGCGGCCCCGTGACCAGCGCAGCCGCCGGGTTCCGGGTCACCTCCACCAGCCGCACCGTCCCTTTCAGAGTGCGATCGTGGGACTACGCTCGGAAGGAGGTCGATGCTTTCAGCGGCTTTCAGCAGGAGGACCGGTGGATGATCTCGGCGCACAACTGCGGCAGGCTCGTACCGAGGCCGGCGTCACGCTCGCCTCGGTGGCTGCCCGGACGTGCTACTCGGCATCGCACCTGAGCAACGTCGAGGCTGGACGGCGAGCGGCGACCCCTGACATCGTGCTCGCCTACGCGCGGGCGCTCGGGGAGGGCGACGTGAACCGACGGCAAGTGCTCGGCCTGGCGGCGGGTGTCGTCGGCCCGGTCGTGGCCGGTGAACTCATCCGGGTAGGTTTCAGCGCCGCCCTTCAAGGCCGTGCCGCTGAAGAGGACTGGCGTGAGCGGGTCGACCAGTACGGGCGCGACTACATGGCGGTCGGTGCGACCGTGCTTCAGACGCGCCTCGCGAGCGACCTGGTGATCCTGCAACAGCACCTAGACACGCCTCGCATGTGGTCGCACGCGGCAAGGGCGCTGGTCACCTACGGGAAGACGACCCCGAACCCGGTCGAGGCGATCCGGTGGTACGACCTGGCGACCACTGCCGCCGACCGTTCCGACGACCTGACCGTCCGAGTGTGGGTACGCGGTCGCGCCGCGATCGCCCTCGCCTACGAGGGGGCGGCGCTTCCGACGGCGCGACGATATGCGGACCAGGCGACTGCGCTGTCCGACCAGCCGTCGCTCGGTCGCGTCCAGGCACTCATGGCCAGGGCACACGTCGCGGCGGGACGCGGCGACAATGCGGGGGCCGTCGCCCTCGACACCGAAGCGCGCCGGGTCTTCGATCACGTCGCCTCACCCGACAGCGAGGTCTCCGACACCGCCGTCCCGCCGTGGCGGATGGCGACCTTCCGCAGCATGCTGTACGCCCGAATCGGGATGCCGGGCCCCGGCACCGAAGCGCAGGAGGAGGCCGACCGAGCCCGGCCGGAGGGCCTATTGCGCTTCGCGACGCACATCGAACTACACCGAGGGCTCACCATGGCGAAGGCCGGCGACAAGGCGGGCGGTGTCGCGTACGCACGACGGGCGTGGGATGCCCTCCCGGCCGAGCGGCGGTCACAGAGCCTCGCCCTGATGCTTCGCGAGGTCGAGCGAGCGTGAGCGGCGATGTCAACGAGAGGATTAGCGGAATCATGGACCTGAACGGCGCGCGGTGGCGCAAGAGCAGCCGCAGCAGCGGCAACGGCGGCAACTGCGTCGAGGTCGCCGACAACCTCCCCGGCGTGGTCGCCGTACGCGACTCGAAGGACCCGACCGGCCCGGCGCTGACCTTCGCCCCCACCGCCTGGCGGGCGTTCGTCACTCAGGTCGCCGAGCGGGGCTGAGGAAACGGCCCCCGGAGGGACCGAAATCCTCCAAGGTCTCCAGACGCCGGCCCGTCAGGGGGTGGCGCTGGCTGGGGCGGGCGAGGGCGGTGGTGGGGCTCCGGCTTCGCCCCGGCGCTCGTCGTGCGCCCCGAGGACCAGCACGGCCAGGGCCGCGATAGCGGCGGCACGCCGCGCGAGCACGACGAACCGGGACACCGGTTCACCCCCGTTCTGCACCACGACGTCCCCTGTGGACGCCGATGACGCCGCCATCGGCGTCGTCCTGGCAACGAGTGGACTCGTCGGCGGGACACGTCACCGCCGGGGCGGCACGTGGCCGTCCCGGCGGTGACACGTACGCCCTGATCAACTCTTGAAGGCGTCCTTGATCTTCTCGCCGGCCTGCTTGAGGTTGGCGCCGGCCTGGTCGTTCCGGCCCTCGGCCTCAAGCCGCTCGTTGTCGGTGGCGCGCCCGGCGCCCTCCTTGATCTTGCCGGCGGTGTTCTCGGCGGTGTTGTTGACCTTGTCCTCGATACCCATGTCGGCCTCCAGAATCCGGGGGTGCCGTTCGGTCACGATGTACCCCGGACGCGGGCGTCCAACCGTGGGTCACCCCACCGGGCGGAAGCCCCGGAGGCGGAGGCTGTTGGCCACCACGAAGACCGACGAGAACGCCATCGCGGCACCGGCGATCATCGGGTTGAGCAGCCCGGCCGCGGCCAGCGGGAGCGCCGCGACGTTGTAGGCGAAGGCCCAGAACAGGTTGCCCTTGATGATCGCGAGGGTGCGCCGGGAGAGCCGGATCGCGTCCACGGCGGCGGTCAGGTCACCCCGGACGAGGGTCAGGTCGGACGCCTCGATCGCGACGTCCGTACCGGTGCCCATGGCCAGCCCCAGGTCGGCCTGGGCGAGCGCGGCGGCGTCGTTGATCCCGTCGCCCACCATCGCCACGACGCGGCCGTCGCGCTGGAGCCGCTGGACCACCGCGGCCTTGTCCGCCGGCAGCACCTCGGCGATCACCTCGTCGATCCCGACCTCGGCCGCCACCGCCCGGGCGACGGTCTCGTTGTCGCCGGTGAGCAGCACCGGGGTGAGGCCCAGGTCCCGAAGCCGGGCGACCGCCGTCGCGCTGGTCGGCTTGACCACGTCGGCCACCGCCAGCACGCCCCGGGCCCGCCCGTCCCAACCGACCAGGACCGCCGTCCGCCCCTGGGCCTCCGCGGCGGTGACGGCCGCCGCGATCTCCTCGGGTACGACCAGACCCCGCTCCCGGAGCAGCCGGGGCCGGCCGACCAGCACCTCGCGGCCCTCCACCGAGCCGCTCACGCCCAGCCCTTCGAGGTTGGCGAAGCCGGCCACCGGCGGCAGCCCGCCGGCCTCGGCCGCGCCCGCGGCGACGGCCCGGGCGATCGGGTGCTCGGAGGCGGATTCGAGGGCGCCGGCGATCCGGAGCACCTCCGCCCGGTCCTCCCCGGTCGCCGGGAGCACGTCGACCAGGGTCATCCGGCCGGTGGTGACCGTGCCGGTCTTGTCCAGCACGACCGTGTCGACCCGCCGGGTGGACTCCAGCACCTCCGGCCCCTTGATCAGGATGCCGAGCTGGGCGCCCCGCCCGGTGCCGACCAGCAGGGCGGTCGGCGTGGCCAGGCCCAGGGCGCACGGGCAGCCGATGATGAGCACGGCCACGGCGGCGGTGAACGCGGCCGTCGGACCCGCCCCGCTGCCCAGCCACCAGCCCAGCGTGCCGGCGGCGAGAGCGATCACGATCGGGACGAAGACGCCCGAGATCCGGTCGGCGAGCCGCTGCACGGCCGCCTTGCCGGTCTGGGCGGCCTCGACGAGGCGCGCCATCTGGGCGAGCTGCGTGTCGCCGCCGACCCGGGTGGCGCGTACGACCAGCCGCCCACCGGCGTTGACGGTGGCGCCGACCACGGTGTCGCCGGGCGCCACCTCGACCGGGACGGACTCGCCGGTGAGCATGCTCGCGTCGACCGCCGAGGTGCCCTCCTCCACGACGCCGTCGGTGGCGACCTTCTCGCCGGGGCGGACCACGAACCGGTCCCCCACCGCGAGCTGGTCGACCGGGACGCGGGTCTCGACGCCGTTGCGCAGCACCGCCACGTCCTTGGCACCCAGCTTGAGCAGGGCCCGCAGGGCGGCGCCGGCGGTGCGCTTGGACCGCGCCTCGAAGTACCGGCCGGCGAGGATGAAGGTGGTGACGCCGGCCGCCGCCTCCAGGTAGATGTTGCCCGCACCGTCGCCGCGCACGATGTCGAAGCTGAACGGGTGCGTCATGCCCGGCGTGCCGGCGGTGCCGAGGAACAGCGCCCACACCGACCAGCCGAACGCGGCGAGGGTGCCGAGTGACACCAGCGTGTCCATGGTCGCCGCGCCGTGCCGCAGGTTGACCCAGGCGGCCCGGTGGAACGGCAGGCCGCCCCAGACCACCACCGGGGCGGCCAGGGTCAGCGACAGCCACTGCCAGTACGTGAACTGCCACGCCGGCACCATCGCCAGCACGATCACCGGCACGGTCAGCACGATCGAGGCCCACAGCCGCGTACGCAGGCCGCGCAGCTCGTCCACCGGCTCGGCGGCCGGCTCACCACCGGCCGGGACCGGCGGGCGGGGCACGACGGCCGTGTAGCCGGTCTTCTCGACCGTGGCGATCAGGTCGCCGGGGGTCACCTCGTCGGCGTACGCGACGGTGGCCTTCTCGGTGGCGTAGTTGACCGTGGCGGTGACGCCGGGCATCCGGTTGAGCTTCTTCTCGATGCGGGCGGCGCAGGAGGCGCAGGTCATCCCGCCGATCGCCAGCTCGATCTGGTTCGGCGCCATCGGTAGGGGCTGCTTGCTCGTGGTGGTCATCACGCCGTCCCGTCAGTCGTGCCCGTGACCGGGGGCGCCGTGGTCGGTGCCGCCGGTCGGGGCGGGTGCGCTCGTGCTGGTCGGCGTCGGTGCGGCCGGGACGGCGGTGACCGTCCCGCCGGCCGCGCCGGCGACGATGGTGAACTCGGCGGTGCGGACCACGCCGCCGTGCTGGAAGTCCAGGAAGAGCCGGTAGGTGCCGGCGGAGGGCACCTCGGCGAAGAAGGTCACGTCGGGGCCGGGCTTCGTCCGGCCGTCACCCGGCGTGCCGTCCGGGTGGACGTGCAGGTACGCGAGGTCGCCCTGGCGCAGCGCGACCAGGTGCCCGTACGCGCCCAGGTAGGGCTCCAGGTCGGTGACCGGTACGCCGTCCCGGCTCACCGTCAGCGTCAGCTCGCTGGTCCGGCCCGGCTGCGGCGTTCCGGCCAGGGTGACCGTGTAGCCGTCGACGGTGGTGCTGGTCGCGGGCGCCGGCAGCGGCCGCTCGGTCAGCACGCCGGGGACGGTCACGTCCACGCCGAGGGTCAGCGGCTCCCCGCCGCCCGGCGTGAAGTCGGCGAAGACCCGCCACACGCCCGGCCCGGCCAGCGGTGAGTCGACCCGCCAGGTGCCGTCCGGGGACATCTCCGGGTGCACGTGCCGGAACCCGCTGAGGTCGCGGCGGGCGACGATCAGGTGCATCCGCTTGTCGTGCGCCACCTCGTACGCGGTCACCGGCGCGCCGTCCGGCCCGGTGATCTGGAAGGCGAACTGGCCGGCGGGCGCCGCGACCGGCCGGAGAGTGTGGCCGCGCTCGGAGACGAGCAGGCCGCCGGGCAGGTGGGCAGCGCCGCTGTCGCCGTGCCTGGTGTCGTCGCCGTGCGAGGTCTCGCCGGCGTGTCCGGTGTCGTCGTGGCGGGTCTCGGCGGCGGGGGCGACGGGGCCGGTCACCTGACCGACCCCGTACGCCGCGCCGAACACCGCCGCGAGGCCGAGCGCGAAACCGCTCAGCTTCGTCGCCGTGTTCATGGGATACCTCGGTTTCCCCGTGTCGCCGTCAGGCGCCGACGAGGTCGTAGCCGGCCTCGTCGACCGCGGCACGCACGATCTCGATGTCCAACGGGCTCTCACTGGTGACGGTGACCTGGCCGGTGGCCAGATCCACCCGGACGTCGCTGACGCCCTTGATCGCGCTCACCTCGGCGCTGACCGAGCTCACGCAGTGCCCGCAGGTCATGCCCTGCACCTGGTACGTGGTGGTGACCATGGAACCTCTCCTTCGCCGTCACCGAAGATACCCCTAGGGGGTAGTTGCTCACGACACTAACATACCCCCAAGGGGTACGTTATCCTTGTCGGCATGACCACACCCACGCCGGCCCCGACGCGGGGCTACACCGCCACCAAGGACCAGCTGCTCGCGCGGCTGCGCCGCGTCGAGGGGCAGGTCCGGGGCATCGAGAAGATGGTCGACGAGGACCGCTACTGCATCGACGTCCTCACCCAGATCTCCGCGATCCAGGCCGCGCTGGACAAGGTCGCCCTCGGCCTCCTCGACGGGCACGCGCGGCACTGCATGCACGAGGGTGCCGCCGAGGGCCGGGCCGACGAGATGGCCAGCGAGATGATGGCCGCCGTGGGCCGGCTGATGAAGCGCGGCTGACGGGCCGGACGCGCCCTCTCGGCGAGCGCCGCGCCGTTCGCGTCTGTCGCGGTGTCCGCCGATCCGGACACCGCGACTGACCGCAACCAGGGTTGATCAGAGCCGGGTCACTGCCGGTCGAGGATCTTCCGCATCATCTCGATCTCGACCTGCTGGCCCGAGATGATCTCCTGAGCCAGGTCCTTGGCCTGCGGGTTGACCCCCTCCGACAGCTCGGCCTGGGCCATGGTGATCGCACCTTCGTGATGAGCGACCATCATCGTCAGGAACTGCCGGTCGAAGTCGCGGCCCGACGCGGCAGCCAGCTTTCGCATGTCGGCCTCGGACATCATCCCGGGCATGCCGTGGTCCATGTGCGGCATGTCGGCGGAGGACGACGGCACCGGCCGGCCCCAGGCGGTCAGCCAGCCGCTCATCGTGGCGATCTCCGGGGCCTGCGCCGCCTTGATCTCCGCAGCGAGCCGCTTGACCTCCTGGTCGGCGGCCCGGGTCTCGGCCAGTTCCGCCATCTCCACCGCCTGCCGGTGGTGCGGGATCATCATCTGGGCGAACATGACGTCGGCGTCGCCGACGGCGGCCGGGCTGGCCGGGGTGGCGGCGCCGGTCGTCGGCGCGGCGGTCGTGCTGTCCCGGCCCGAGGGCGAGTGGTCGTCACTGCCGCAGGCGGACAGGGCCAGGGTGGCGGCGACGGCGACGCCAGCCAGGGCGGCCCGGCGCGCGAGGGTACGAGTGTCCACGGTTGAGCCTTTCGCTTTCCGTGCGGCCGGGCCATCCGGCCCGCCGCCGTTCTCACCGCCCAACCCGGAACGCTAACGCCTCGGGCCGCCGGATTCGCCGCGCCCGCCGGAACCGCCACCGTCGGGGGACGACCCGGCCGGGTCGAGCCGCACCCGGCGCAGGTGTCCGTCGCCGGGCGTCGGGTGCCGCTCCATGCCCTCGACATGGCTCTCCGCACCCGCCCCGCGGGCGTCGACCGTCAGGTCCGACCGCCGACACCACAGCACGCGACCTGCGCCGAAGGAGCGCGGTGGCTACGATTCGGCCGATGGCCCTACGGATTCCACACCACCCGGCCCGCTTCCGCGCCGGGGCTCCGACGCCGCCGCCGACCGCGCGTGGCCGCGTCCGGCCCGGCACGGCGGGCACGGTACGTGGCCACGCCACCACCCTCGGGCACCCCTCGTGAGGAGTTCCGGGAGACGCTGAACCGATCGACCCGCCGGCCCGTACCCCGCCCTGGATTCGTTGGGAGACACTCGATGGGCGCCGACCACACCCGTCCCGCTCCGTCCACCCCACCCGGGGTGCGGCGGATCCTCGTCGCGACGGTGGTCCCCCTCTTCCTCGCCACCCTGGTCGCCGCCCTGGCGCTCTGGCCCCGCGACGCCCGGGAGGTCGACGCGGGCACCGAACCGCCCCGCTACCACGGCACCGTCACGAAGGTGGTGACCGAGCCGTGCCCGCCCACCCCGGACGCGCCCGAGGGCGGCCCGGCCACAGGTGACGGCCCCTGCGGCACGGTGACCGTCCGGGTCGACCAGGGGCCGGACGCGGGGCAGCAGGTCGAGACCCCGGTCCCGGCCGGGCCGGGCGCGCCTGAGGTCGCCGTCGGCGACGAGATCATCCTGGTCGAGCTGACCGACCCGGCCGATCCGTCGGCCAGCGCGTACAACATCGCCGAACACCAGCGCGGCGAACCGCTGGTCTGGCTGGTGGCGCTCTTCGCCGCCGCGATCGTCGCGTTCGGCCGGTGGCGTGGCCTCGCCGCGCTCGCCGGCCTGGCCGCCAGCTTCGCGATCCTGCTGACGTTCGTCCTGCCCGGGATCAGCGCCGGCCGGTCGCCGCTGCTGGTCGCGGTGGTCGGCGCCGCACTGATCATGTTCGTGGTGCTGTACCTCACGCACGGCGTCACCGCGCAGACGTCGGTGGCGGTGCTCGGCACGCTCGGCAGCCTGGTGCTCACCGGCGTGCTCGGCACGCTCGCCACCGCGGCCACGCACCTGACCGGGTACGGCAGCGAGGAGGCCACCACGCTGTCGATGTTCCAGGCCGACGTCGACCTGCACGGCCTCCTGCTGGCCGGCATCATCATCGGCTCGTTGGGCGTGCTCGACGACGTCACGGTCACCCAGGCGGCCACCGTCACCGAGCTGGCCCACGCCAACCCGGGGCTGACCCGGGGCCAGCTCTACCGGTCCGCGACCCGGGTCGGCCGGGCGCACATCGCCTCCACGGTGAACACCATCGTGCTGGCGTACGCGGGCGCCTCGCTGCCCGTGCTGCTCCTGCTGACCGCTGACTCGCGCGCCGCGAGCCAGATCCTCACCAGCGAGTTCCTCGCCCAGGAGATCGTCCGCAGCGCGGTGGCGACGCTCGGCCTGATCGCCGCGGTTCCGCTCACCACCGCGCTCGCCGCCCTGGTCACCACCGCCGGGCGGCGCGGTGATCGGCCGGCGGACCCGGACGCCCCCGCTCCGGCCCCCCGGCCGGCAGCCGACCGGACGGACGCGCTGGAGGCGCTGAGCGCGCCGCGCGCCGGCACCACCGCCCCCGCCACCCCCGCCGGGTGGCCCGACCGAGACAGGAGTACGGACACCGGATGGTGACACTCCACACAGTGACGACGCCGTCCCACCCCCCTGATAAACGCGTCACTGATTACGCAGCGCGCTTACGAAATAGCGCGTTTGGTCGGCTTCCGGACGTAGATCCCCAGGACGCCTGTCAGGTAACCTCGCTGCCGGTCACCGCCGAACGCGCGCACCGGCGCCAGCGGGGCCACCGCCCAATCGCCGAGAGGCGAGCCGGGGAACCAGGTACGTGGGGTGAATCCGCGCCAGCGGTAGGGGCCGCTTCCGTCCCGAACCCGTCAGCTAACCCGGTCGGCGGTCGACGGAAGGGAACACTGTGACGGCACCCCTACGCCGCTGGTTGACACCCGTGGTGGCCGTGCTCGCCGCGCTGGCCGTGTTCGCCGGGCCGGCCCCGGTGTCGGCCGCCCCCACCACACCCCCCAAGCCCTCGGGGCACGACGAGGAGCCGAAACTGCTCGGCGACCTCATCGAGGCCCGGAACCGGGACTTCGTCAAGGCCCAGGCCCGGCTGAAGAAATCCGAGGAGCGGCGCCTCGCCCTCGAGCTGGAACTCCAGCGCGCGCGGTCCGACCTCGCCGCCCTGGCCCCTCAGGTGAACGAGATCGCCGCCCAGTCGTACCGGACCGGGCGGATCGGCGCGATGTCGATGCTGCTGGGCGCGAACACCCCCGACTCGTTCATCGCCCGCGCGTCGGCCCTCGACGAGCTGAACCTCGTCAACGACAAGCGCCTGGCCGTGGTCAACGCGGTGAAGAACCGCGCCGAGCAGGCCAAGCTGGCCCTCGACGCCGAGGTCCGGGAGCAGCAGAAGCTGACCAACGACCTCAAGCGCGGCAAGACCGAGGCCGAGAAGGCCCTCCGCCTGGTCGGCGGACGGGGGCTCACCGGCGGCCTGGTCAGCGCGACGTCGCCGGTCGCCCGGATCGCCCCGGGCCGCACCGGGGACGGCGACTGGAGGTCCGAGTCGTGCAGCGAGAACGACCCGACCACCGGCGGCTGCGTCACCCCCCGGACGCTGCACATGTACAACGAGGTGCGACGGGCCGGGTTCAAACGGTTCGTCGGCTGTTACCGGTCCGGCGGGCCGTACGAACACCCCAAGGGCCGGGCCTGTGACTGGTCGCTGCAGAACAGCGGGTTCCGCTCCTGGTACAACAACGACATGCGGATGTACGGCAACAACCTCACCGCATTCCTCGTCCGCAACGCCGACCGCCTGGGCATCTACTACGTGATCTGGAACCGGCAGATCTGGTTCCCGGCGACCGGTTGGAAGTCGTACAGCGGGCCGTCGGCCCATACGGACCACGTGCACGTATCACTGCTGTAGCCGTTGACGTGCAAGGGCCGCCCCGCGACGTGCGGGGCGGCCCTTCGCGTGTTCGGCGCTGGTGCGGCCGACGTTCGTCAGCCGGCGCGCGGCGGCGTTGGTCCGGCGGCGTTGATCAGGCGGCGCGCGGCGGCGTTGGTCAGGCGGCGGCGCGGGCGGCCGGGTCGGCGGCGGTCAGGTCGCCCGCGCCGGCCACCGTCCGCACCTCACCGGCGGCGAGACGGTACGACATGCCGACGACCGCGCACCGGCCGGCGGCCACGGCCCCGGCGAGCGCCTCCGACCGGTCCAGCATCGCCTCGACGGTCTGCGCGATGTGGATGTCGACGATCCCGTCGAGGTCGGCGACACCCTCGGCGTCGGCCCGGCGCAGGCTGGGCACCACGGCGTCCACCACGGCCCCGAGGTGCCCGGGTGGCTGCGTCCCGGTCGCGTCCGCCTCGCGGGCCGCCTGGACCGCGCCGCAGGAGTCGTGGCCGAGCACGACCACCAGCGGCGTGCCGAGCACGGTGATCGCGTACTCGACGCTGCCGAGCACCTCCGGGCCGACCGTGTGCCCCGCGGTCCGGACCACGAACAGATCACCCAGGCCGCGATCGAAGATGATCTCGGCGGCGAGGCGGGAGTCGGAGCAGCCGACGATCACGGCGAACGGCTGCTGCCCGTCCGCCACCGCCGCCCGGCGGCCGGCGTCCTGGTTGGGGTGGCGCGGTTCACCGGTTACGAAGCGCCGGTTGCCGGCGCGCAGCTCGGCGAGCGCCTGCTCGGGGCTGGCCGGACCAGCGGCGCCCACAGGGCCGGCGGGCTTCCCATCCGGGCCCGGCTGCGTGCCGGGCATTCCGGGGTGACTCATCCCCTCACCTCGTCCCTGCGAGTGACGAACCTGGTGGGACCCGGACCGGCGCTGGACTCGGGCCGAAACCCACCGTCACACGCAGCAAAACGCACGTCAAGGTATGCGTGATATGCACTTCATATGTCGCCGGACCCTTGCGGGTGCCCCCGCGAGCGCCCCGGCCGTGCCGGGAAAACCGGAACGACGGGTCATACGATGTCGGGCATGGCGACAACAGGAGAGCAGGGGAGCACCCGGAACTGGACGTTCCTCACCAACCACGGGCACGTGCTGCTCGCCATCGCCCGCAACCCCACCGCCCGGCTCCGGGACGTGGCCGACGAGGTCGGCGTCACCGAGCGGGCCGCGCAGGCGATCGTCGCCGATCTCGAGGCGGGCGGCTACCTCCAACGCACCCGGGTGGGCCGGCGCAACGAGTACACGCTGAACCCCTCCGGCCGCTTCCGGCACCCCGCCGAGGCCGACCGTCAGGTCGGCGCCCTCCTGGCGCTCTTCACCGACGAACCGGCGGACGACGGCGCAACGGGCGGCACCCGCGCCGGTGACGGGCGGCGGTAGTCTCACCGCGTGCGCGAGAGCTTCCGACCGGGCCGGCCCGCTCCCGCCCGCCGAGCCGGGGCACGGGTCCTCCTGAGTGGAGCCGCCCTCCTCCTGTTCGGCACCGTCGCCGTCGCGCCCGCCCCGGCCGCGGCTGCGCCCCGCTGCGGGCCGACGGGCACGGCGGCACCCACCGAGACGCCCTGGCCGCTGCGGCGGCTGGAACCGGCGTCGGCCTGGCGCCTCTCCCGGGGCGCCGGGGTCACCGTGGCGGTCATCGACTCCGGGGTCTCGGCCACCCACCCCGCCCTGCGAGGCCAGGTCCGCGAGGGTCGCGATTTCAACAGCCTTCCCCAGCAGCAGGGCCAGTGCGACCTCGCCGGGCACGGCACGATCGTGGCGGGGATCATCGCCGGCCGGGAGGGCACCGGAGTGCCGTTCAGCGGCATCGCGCCGCAGGCCCGGATCCTTCCGGTACGCGTACTGCCCAACACCCGCACCACAGTGGACGAAGGTCTGCCGGGTGAGATCGCGCGGGCGATCCGCTGGGCGGTGGACAACGACGCCGACGTGGTCAACCTGTCGCTGGTCACCCTGGACCGGCCGGACCTCGCCGACGCGGTGCGGTACGCGCTGGACGAGGGCGTGGTGGTGGTCGCGGCGGCCGGCAACCGGCAGGAGAACCAGCAGGATCTGCCCGCGTACCCGGCCGCGTACCCGGGCGTCATCGCGGTCGCCGGTGTGGACGAGCAGGGCGGCCACGTGGGCAGCTCGGTGAGCGGCGAGTACGTCGACATCGCCGCCCCGGGCCTGAACATCGTCGGCCCCGCCCCGGGCGGCGACGGGTACCTCGCCGAGCCGCAGGGCGGCACCAGCTTCGCCGCCGCGTACGTGTCCGGGGTGGTCGCGCTGGTGCGCTCCGCGTACCCCGACCTCGACCCGGCGCAGGTGGCCGACCGGCTCGCCCGTACGGCGGACAGCCCGCCCGACGGCCACAACGCCGAGGTCGGGCACGGTGTGGTCAACCCGTACCGGGCGGTGTCCGCCCTGCTGGGGCACCGGACCGACCCGCCGCCCGACGCGCTGGCCGCACCGGCCGCGCCTGCGGACCCGCTGGCCTGGCAGCGCGACGTGGCGCTCTGGGTGGCCGCCACCGGCGCGCTGGTGGCCGTGCTGCTCCTGGCCGTCAAGCCGATCCTCGATCGGGGCCGTCGGCGCGGCTGGCGGCCGGGCCGCCGCCCAGCGGACCCCACCACGACCACCTGACCAGACCGCCGAACCGGCCCACCTGACCGGCCGACGACACCGGCGGCAGTCCCCGCGGCCACACGATGCCGGCGGCATGGCGGCATCCCCGCCTCCGGACACCCCGGTGCCCCCCGGCATCGAGTCGATCACGGGCGTGGCACCGGCGCTCCGCCTTGGCGGAGGGAACGTTTCGCGGCCGGACGCGCCACCGCCCGCAGCCGCCCCGGTGGAGGCGGTGCGGGCGGTGGCGTGACGTCGGATCAGCGCAGCACGCCGGGCGTGCCGCCGCCGTCCGCGCCCCAGACGTCCTCGTCCTCTTCCAGCCAGGTGTTGCGGGGGACGTCCTCGTCGCCGTACCCCGCCCCGCCGTGGCCACCCATCCCGGCGACGCCGGCGGCACCACCGCGGGCACCGGCACCCCGGCCGGCGGCACCGCCGACGCCGGCCGCGCCCGCGCCCGGCACTCCCCGGCCGGCACCCCGGCCGCCGGCGCCCCGACCGGCGCCGGCCGCGCCGCCGCCCATCATCGGCGCCATCCCGGCACCCGCACCGAGCTTGCCGGCCGCGCCCAGCCGGCCGCCGGCACCACGGCCTCCGCCGCGACCCGCGCCGGCCATGCCGCCGCCCATCATCGGGGCCATGCCCGGGGTCACCGGGCGACCCAGCGCACCGCCGCCCGGGATCATGCCGCCGCCGGCCAGCCCCGCGCCGCCACCGGCACCGCCGCCCGCACCGAGACCGGTGGTGCCGGGCAGGCCGCCGCCGAGACCGGGCGCCGTGGCGGCGCCGGCCCCGGCCAGGCCGCTGCCGTAGTCGTCGGCGAGGCTGCCGGTGCCCGGCGTGTAGCCGCCGCCCGAGCCGTAGCCGCCGCCGGCCAGGTCGGGGTGGACGCCGGAGCCGACGCCCGGGAAGCCGGTGCCGGGCAGGCCACCCGCGCCGATCGACGGCCCGCCGCCGCCGATGCCGCCCGTGGAGGGCATCCCGCCGGCGCTCGGCGCCCCGCCGAGCCCGCCCGCGCCGCCCGGGCCGGTGCCCAGGTCCGGCGTACGCATGTCCGGCGTCGTGTCGACCTGTTGCGTGCTCGATCCCGGCATCCCCTGATCGACCGCGACGTAGTCGCCGCTGACGTCACCGTAGACGCGCGCCGCCTCCTCCGACTTGTCGTTGATCCAGTCGTAGAGGCCGGTCAACGGGTCGAGCAGACCCATGAAGTCGGGCTTCACCCGCATCTCGAACAGCCCGGTGTCGATGACGAGCCGGCCGTTACGCGCCTCGAGGACGTCGTTGACGCAGCTCGCGGGGACCGGGAACGAGGACTGGGCGGCGGTCAGCCGGTCCGCCGCGTTCCGCAGCGACTGGACGATGCCGTCCTGGCCCTCGGCGGCCTCGACGATCTTCTCCGCCTTGGTCGCCATCCCGGTGACCTTCGTCTTGAAGGCCTCGTACGCCTCGCCCTTCCAGACCTCACCCAGATCCTTGACGTTCTTGTCCAGGCTCTCCTTGACCGCCGTCACGTTCTTCAGCAGCTGCTCCCAGAGCGAGGCGGCGGTGGCCACGTCACCCGGCCGGCCCGCCACCACCACCTGCTGGCACATCTCTTCCCAGCTCGGCACCGCTCCCCCTCCCCGTCAGGCCTTCTGCTTGGAGGCGTCGCTGAAGACGCGCTCCATCTCGGCGGCCGACATCGCGTTGGCCCGCTCGGCCGTCTCGTAGTTCTCCTTGACCTCGCGCAGCGCGTTCGCCGCCTGGTACAGGTCCTCGGCGAGGTTACGGACGCTCTGCTGGGTGCTGGTGAAGAGCGAGGAGTGCTTCGTCGCCAGGTCCTGCGCCCTCGGGAACGTGCCGAGCGGACTGGTGCCGGTCGGCATGCCGGCGGTGGCGCTGCCGCCCATCCGGTCCTGGATCTCCACCATCTGGTACGACTGCTTGTGCAGGAAGTCGGCGTGCGACTCCAGCCACCGGATCGCCTCCTCCAGGCTGGTCGCGTCCCACTCCGTCCGCGCGCCGGCCTCGTTGGCTCCCGGCATCAGCGCCGTGGGCCGCTCCGCCCGGTTGACGTTGTCCATCGTGATGCCGTCGAGGTGCATCGTGGGCACCAACGGCGTGATGGGCACCGGAATCGGATTGTCCAGCCGGATCTCCTCCGGCTGCTCGGCCCGGTCGACCGGTGTCGTCCGTTCCTCCGTCATCGGTTCCTCCCCCTAGCCGACTGGATCTGACTTACTGCTGGTGCCCACCGGGTGCGGGCGGAGGTGGCGTGGGTACGCCCGGCACGCCGGACGTCGGGCCGGACGGCGCGGAACCGGGCGCGAACCCGGACTGGCCGGACGGCGGTGGATACGCCTGCCCCGGCAGCGCTCCCGGCCCGACCGGCTGCCCCGGCCCGAAGCCCGGGTGGCCCCCCTGGCCCGGCGGGAACCCCGGTTGGCCCGGCTGGCCCGGTGCTAGGCCCGACTGGCCCGGCTGGCCGGGCGCGAAGCCCGGCTGGCTGGGCGGGAAACCCGGCGGAACCGGCTGGCCGGCGCCGGGCGGCGGGAAGCCCGGTGGCCGGATACCGGGCGGGCCCGCGGGCGGCCGGCGGCGGGAGCGCCGGACCAGCACCACAACGAGAACCACGAGACCGATCGGCACGGCGAGACAGAATGCGCCGGTGATCCAGGCGCCCGGCCCCTTCTTGAACGTGATCGCCACCGCCGGCCCGTCGTCCTCGGCGACCACCACCGGACGCGTCGGGCCGGCCGAGGTGTCGGCAGTGGACGTCAGCAACGGGTTCGACCGCACCGCCGGCACCGAACGGGTGAGCGCCGCGACCGGGTCGACCGCGCCGAAGCCGTACTGGTCGTCCCGCCCGGGCCCACCGCCGTCGCGGGCGGTGCGGATCATCCGGTTGACCACGTTGGCCGCGTCGAGATCCGGATACCGTGCCCGGACCAGAGCCGTCACGCCGGAGACGATCGCGGCGGCATCGCTGGTGCCGCTGCCGATGCCGTACCCGTTCGGCGACACCGACCGGGGTCGCGGGGAGATGATGTCCTCCATCGGCGCGGCCAGCACCGCCTCCGGGCCGTGCACGCTCTCGGCGAACGCGGCGCCGCGCTTGGTCAGGCCGGTCACGGCAATGACGCCCGGGATGTTGGCGGGGCTGTTCACCCGCGTAGCGCCCTGCTTCCGGTTGCCGGCGCTGGCCACCACGACGGCGTCCTTGTCGAGGGCGTAGCGGACGGCCTGCACCAGTCGCTCACGTTCCGGGCCGGCGGTCACCGGAAGCGGGCCCTTCTCGCCGGAGGAGACGTTGATCACGTCGGCCCCGGCGTCGGCGGCCCACCGGATTCCCTCGGCGACGTCGTCCATGTCGAACGGCCGACCCAGCGCGACCGGCAGGATCCTGGCCTCGGGTGCGATGCCGAGGTGCCGCATCTCGCCGCCCCCGCGCGACGCGATGATGCCCGACATGGAGGTGCCGTGCGCCTTTTCCTTGTCGTCGTCACGGCGGCCGTCGGAGGCGCTGGCGTTCCCGAGGCCGGTCCCCTTGAGCACCTGGTCGCGCAGCTCGGGGACGGTCGGGTCGACGCCGCTGTCGATCACGGCCACCGTCACGCCACGCCCCTTGGTGATCTGGTGGGCCTGCGAGATCTTGAGCGTGTCCAGGTACCACTGGAGGCCGCGGACCGTGTCGGCGGCCCGGGCCGGGGCGGGCGCGGCCAGCGGACCGGCGCCGACGGCCAGCGCCACGGCGGCGGCGGTCAGCGCCAGCAGTGGCCGGAAACGATTCCCCGTACGCATGACTCCCCCAGGACCACTCGGCTGCGAACATGGCGCGGCTCCGGCCCGGTCTGACCGGACCGGAGCCGCGTCGACGTTCGGATCAGCCCCACACCTTGGCGTTGCTCATCTCGGTGTTGACGTAGTTCTCGCGGGCGATGCCCACGGCGCCACCGATCTCGTTGAGGATGCGGTTGATGTCGCGCACCGCCGAGTCCCACTGGGCCTGGTGCTGCTCGTAGGCCGCCCGGTCCTGGCCGTCCCACTGGAGCTTCGACAGCATGGAGCGCAGCGTGTCCAGCTTCTCGTCGATGGTCCGCGAGATGGTCTGCATCTGCTGGTTCGCGTTCTCGAGGACCGCGTAATCGACCTTGATGCTCATGAGTTCCTCCCCTGCTCGTCTCGTCGGATCACGGGTTGAGAGCAGCGTGGAACTTGTCCAGCATCTGCTGCTGCTCTTCGTCGTTGACCTGGTGCGTCGTGCCCGACTTGTCGAGCAGGTCGGCGATGTTGTCCATCGCCGTCAGCAGCTTGGTGGTGTTGTCGTTCCAGTTCTGCATGAGCGTCTGGAACCCGGTGGACGCCTGGCCCTTCCACGCGATCGCCAGATCGTCGACCACGTTCCACAGCTTCTTCAGCTCGCCGTCGACCTCGCTGCGCGTGGACCGCACGTCACTCGCGGCGGTATGTAGAGTCGCTGCTTCGACCTCGAACGCCATGCTTCACACCCCTCCGTCTTCTTGTGGCGGCGGATCTGCCGCGCCCCTCCCCCGCGGCAAGGCTCACAACCCCACCGACGGACACTCCTCAGGAGACCGTAGCGGACCGACGCAACGCGGCGCAGCCCCGCCCGACCACAAATGTGACGGACGGTGATGCGTTCGTTGCTGGCGCAATAGTCCACTCCGAGACGGCATCGCCGTCCACATCGGACAGCGCTCAGACCGGCTCCGCCCAAGCGGTCTGGATGAGCTGCTGGCCGTCACGCCGCCGGACCAGAGTGCCGCGGCCGGGCGGCTGCGGGCTCGGCCGGAGGATGCCGAAGACCGCGCCCTCCTCCCGGTTGCCGGACATGAGCAGACCCGGGGAGTCCAGCTCCCGGAGGCGTTGCAGCACCGGCTCGTACAGGGCCCGGGCCACGCCGCCGACCCGCCGCGTGACGATCAGGTGCAGACCGATGTCGCGGGCCTGCGGCAGCAGCTCGTGCAGCGCGCTGAGCGGGTTGTTCCCGCCCGACGCGACCAGGTCGTAGTCGTCCACCAGGATGTAGAGGTCCGGTCCCTTCCACCAGCTGCGGTCGCGCAGCTGCGCCGTGGTGACGTCCGGCCCGGGCAGCCGGTTCGACAGCGCGCTGCGGATCGAGGCCAGCCCCTGGGCGAACACCTGGTTGGAGGGCGCGTAGTCGAGCAGGTGGTCCCCCTCGACCGCGCCGAGCAGCCCGCGCCGGTAGTCGGCGATGACCAGCCGGGCCTGGGCCGGGGTGTACCGCTTGGTGATCTGCCGGGCGATCAGCCGCAGCAGGTTCGTCTTGCCGCACTCCGCGTCGCCGAAGACCGTCAGGTGCGGCTCGTTGGCCAGGTCCAGGTAGACGGGGGCGAGTGCGGACTCGTTGACACCGATCGGCAGACCGGGCGCCGAGCGGTCGATGATCCGGGCCAGCTCCGTGACGGGCAACCTGCGCGGCAGCAGGCGTACCTTCGGCGCCGGCCGGCCGGGCCAGGCGGCCGCGACGTGCCGGGCGAGGGCGACCGACGCCTCGGTCAGGTCCTCGATGCTCCGGCGACCGTCGACCCGCGAGACCGCGGTGAGGAAGTGCAGCTTGTCGCGGGTGAGGCCGCGGCCGGGTGAGCCGGTCGGGACGTTCGCGGCGGCCCGCCGGTCGATCTCCGACTCGTTCGGGTCGCCGAGGCGGAGTTCCAGCTTCGTGCCGAGCAGGTCCCGCATGTTGATCCGGATCTCCGCCCACCGGACGGCGGTCAGGATCACGTGTACGCCGAAGCCCAGCCCGCGGTTGGCCAGGTTCGTGATGGTCTGCTCCAGCTCCTCGTACTCCTGGCGCAGCGTGTTCCAGCCGTCGACCACGAGGAAGACGTCACCGAACGGGTCGTCGGCGAACTCACCGGCGGCCCGCCGGCGGCGGTAGCTCGCCACCGAGTCGATGCCGTGCTGGGCGAACCGGGTCTCCCGGTCGTCCAGGACCGCCACCACCTCGGCCACGGTCCGCCGGACCGCCTCGGTGTCCCGCCGGCCGGCGACGCCGGCCGTGTGCGGCAGCCCGTCCAGGCTGCGCAGCGCGCCACCGCCGAAGTCGAGGCAGAAGAACTGCACCTCGCGGGGAGTGTGGGTCAGCGCCAGCGACGCCAGCAGCGTCCGCAGCATGGTGCTCTTGCCGCTGAGCGAGGCACCCACGATCACCACGTTGCCGCCGGCGCCGCCCAGCTCCACCAGCAACGGGTCGCGACGCTGCTCGTACGGGCGGTCCACCACGCCCACCGGGACGGTGAGCTGCCCCCGGCCCGCCCAGTTCGCCGTGCAGAGCCCGTACGTCGGGTGGGCGCTGAGCGCCGGCAGCAGCTCGCCGAGGCCCGGCGGGTCGGCCAGCGGCGGCAGCCAGACCTGGTGCGCCGGACGGCCCTGCCCGGTGATCCGGTCGATCAGCACGTCGAGCATCGCCACGGTCTTGCCCTCGGCCGGCTGCTCCGGCTCCGGGGTGGCCGGCACCGGCACCTGCGGGTCCCGCACCGGGAGGTAGTCCACGCCGTACGGCACGATCCGCCGCTGGACCATCGCCTGGGACGCGGCGGCGGCCTGCCCCGGCGCCCGGTACGGCCCGGACACGTACGCGGCCCGGAACCGGAGCATCGTGCTGGTGTCGGTCTTCAGGTACCCGTGGCCGGGGGCGTTCGGCAGCTCGTACGCGTCCGGCACGCCGAGCACGATCCGGCTCTCCACGGCGGAGAAGGTACGCAGACCGATCCGGTACGACAGGTGCGTGTCCAGACCGCGCAGCTTGCCCTCCTCCAGGCGCTGGCTGGCCAGCAGCAGGTGCACCCCGAGCGAGCGGCCCAGCCGGCCGATCATCACGAAGAGGTCGATGAAGTCGGGCTTCGCGGCGAGCAGCTCGCTGAACTCGTCGCAGATGATGAGCAGGCTCGGCATCGGCTCCAGCGGCTCGCCGGCCGCCCGGGCCTTCTCGTAGTCGTACCGCGAGACGTAGTTGCCGGCGGCCCGCAGCACCTCCTGCCGCCGGGTCATCTCGCCGGCGAGCGCGTCCCGCATCCGGTCGACCAGCGGCAGCTCGTCGGCCAGGTTGGTGATCACCGCGCTGGTGTGGGGCAACGCCTCCAGGGAGGCGAAGGTCGCGCCACCCTTGAAGTCGACCAGGACGAAGTTCAGCTCCTCCGAGGAGTGGGTGACCGCGAGCGCGCCGACGATCGTCCGCAGCAGCTCGCTCTTACCCGAACCGGTGGCCCCGATGACCAGGCCGTGCGGGCCCATACCCTCGTGCGCGGACTCCTTGAAGTCCAGCTCGACCACGTTTCCGTCCGGCCCGACGCCGAGCGGGATGCGCAGCCGGTCCCGGTGGCTGCGCGGCCGCCAGCTCTGCCGGACGTCCAGTGTGGCGGCGTCGCCGACGCCGAGCAGGTCGGGCAGCTCCATGCTGCGGGCCAGCGGCTCGTCGGCGGTGGTCTGCTGCTGGGAGAGCCGGAACGGCGCCAGTTGCCGGGCCAGCCCCTCGGCGGCGGAGGCGCTCAGCCGGTCGGGCGTGCCGAGCCGGGACGACGTGGTGCCGCGCACCAGCTCCAGCGAGGTGCCGTCGCCCACGTCGAGGCAGAGCAGCCAGCGGCCGGCGTCGCGCGGCACGGCGCCGGAGAGGTCGATGACGGTGGCACCGAGCAGCCCCGCCCCCATCAGTTGGCAGGTCGCCGAGACCTCGCCGCCGTCGATCACCACGACCAGGTGCGGCGCCGTGGTGAGGGGTTTCGCCTCCGGGGCGAAGCGGGGCCGACCGGCCAGCTCGCCGGCGAGCGACTCCTCCGCCTCGGCGAGGCTGGGGAACACCAGCCGGCGCGCGCCCGCCGCGTCGCTGCGTCCATTGTGGTGGGCGTGCGGCAGCCACTTCACCCAGTCCCAGGCTCCCTGCCGGTCCGGGGCGGCCACCACCGCGACGACCAGGTCGTCCGGCGCGTGGAAGGTCGCGAGCTGGCCGAGGGCGGCACGGGCCAGGTCCAGCACCGGCTCCCGGTCGCCGCGCAGCACCACCCGGCTGAACGAGCGCACCGACAGCGCGGTCGGCAGGTCCGGCACGGTCGAGTGGGCGCGGACGAACCGGCGCAGCGCGATCGCGCTCATCGGCTCCAGATCCTCGACCGGTTTGGTCTCGGGCGGCACGATCTCCACCGCGAGGCGCTGCGGGCCGGTGGCGATGCGGGTCTCACCGAAGTCGTCCTCGGTGATCCGCCGCTCCCACAGGCGGCGCGACGCGGCGACCGACCACAGGGCGTCCGGCTCCGGGTGGCGCCACGCCATCGCGGCCCGCTGCTGCTCGGCGGCGCGCCGGGTGCGCTTGCGCATCTGCGCCAGGTACCGCATGTAGTCGCGGCGGTCCGCGTTGAGTTCCGCCTTGTCGTTGTTGCCGTTGCTCAGCGAGCCGATCGCCATGCCCAGCATCGAGATGCCGAACAGACCACCGGCGACGTACGTCATCATGCCGCCGCCACGCCCGGCGTAGAGGAACGCCATCGCCCCGACGCCGCAGACCATCGGCAGGATCATCAGCAGCTGACCCATCCCGCGCGGCGTCGGCTCCGGCAGCTCCGGCGGCGACTCCAGCAGGACCTCGCCCCGCGGCAGGGCCGGGCCCGGCTGGCGTGGCGGTCGGCGGAACACCACCGTGCTCACGGCTGTCTCCTCCCCCTGAGACGATCGCGCGGGCGGCCCGGGTCGTCGGGTGGGCATCGTACGCGCCCGCCATCGTAGGTAATCTCCCGTGGGCGTCACGGACCCGTGCGGCGCGGGCCCGGCCGGCCGGAGGACGAGCGAGGAGGCCACTGTGGCGACGAAGACGGCGACCGGTGGGCTGAGCCGGATCACCATCGTGGCGCCGCGCACCCGGATGGACCTGGCGCTGCCGTCCGACGTACCCCTTGCCGACCTGCTGCCCACGCTGCTGCGCTACGCCGGCGAGGACCTGGCGGACGAGGGCGTCCGGCACGGCGGCTGGAGCCTGGCGCGGCTCGGCGGGTCGCCGCTGGACGGGGGACGGACGGCCGCGCAGCTCGGCATCCGGGACGGGGAGATCCTCTACTTCAACCCGCGCGCGTCGGCCACACCCGAGATCGTCTTCGACGACGTGGTCGACGCGGTGGCGACCGCCACCAACCAGCGTCCGGGCGCCTGGCAGGTCGGCACCACGCGCGCCTTCGCGGTGCTCTTCGCGGCGGTGGCGCTCGGCGGCGGCGCCCTGGCCGCGCTGTTCACCGGCCCACCGCAGCTTCCCGGCGCGCTGGCCGCGCTGCTCGTCGCGGTCGCCCTGCTGGTCGGCGCCGCGGTGCTGTCCCGGGCCGCCGCCGACAGCGCCACCGGGTCGGCGCTCGCGCTGGCCGGCCTCGGGTACGCGGCCGTCGGCGGCCTCCTGCTGCTCGCCGGCGACCGTACACTGACCGAGCTGGCCGCCCCGCACGTGCTGCTCGCCACCACCGCGGTCGTGGTCGGCGCGGCCGTGGCGGCGTTGGCCGTCGGTGACCGGCTGCCGGTCTTCTTCGGCGCGGTCGCGATCGGCGCGGCCACCGCGGTCGGCGCGCTGCTCTGCCTCGCGTTCGGCATCGGCCCGGCGGCTGCCGCGGCGGTCGTGGCCGCCGTGGCGTTCGGGGCCGTCCCGGCGCTGCCCATGGTCGCGTACCGGCTGGCCCGGCTGCCCGTCCCGTCCATCCCCACCGGCCCGGAGGACCTGAAGACCGACAGCGAGTCGGTGGACGGGCGGCGGGTGCTCCAGCTGAGCGAACGCGCCGACGAGTTCCTGACCGGTCTGGTGTGGACGGTCTCGTTGCTGGTGCTGGGCGCCGAGCTGGTGCTCGCGCTGGACGGGCGGCTGCCGGCCGTCCTGCTCTGCCTCGTCCTGGCCCTGCTCTCGCTGCTGCGGGCCCGGCCGTTCCTCGGCCGGGCGCAGCGGACGCCGGTGCTGTTCGCCGGGACCGCCGGGCTCGGCCTGGCGGCCGCGGCCGCCTTCGCGGGCGGTTCCATGGCGCTGCGTCTCGGTCTCATCCTCGGCGGTGCGCTGCTCGCCGCCGTGGCGAGCCTGATCTACGGCCTCACCGTGGCCGGCAAGCGGATCTCCCCCGTGTGGGGTCGGCTGCTCGACATCGTGGAGATCCTGCTCATCATCGCGCTGGTGCCGCTGGCCGTCTGGGTCGTCGGCCTCTACGGCTGGATCGTGAACCTCCGCCCCTGACCCGTGGGGCGCGGCCGGCGCAGGCCGCCCTCCACCGTGGTGTCGGCGTTGGGCCGCCGGCCAGGCACCTGGCCGACCCTGCCGCGAGTCAGGCGGTCGGGGCGAGGGTCTCGACGCCGGCCGCCACCGGTGCGGTCGCGTAGACGCCGGGCGCGTGCTGGCCGTCCACCGGTCGGGACGGCGCGCCGCACTTGCGGGCGACGTCCCGGACGACCTTCACCAGCGCCTCGACGTGGTTGTCGAGCGCCGCGACGCGCAGCAGCGGCGCCGCCAACCGGCCGCCCGGCAGCACCCCGACGGCGAGCGTGTGCGACGGTGCGGACGTCGCGGTGACCGTGTCCACCAGCGTGGCGAACGACGCCTCGGCGCGGGGCCGGAGGGTGAGGCAGCGCTGCGTCCAGCCGCCGCCGCGCAGCCCGGTCCAGGTCTCGGTGGGCGGGGCGGGCGCCAGGTCCAGCCCGGCCGCCGACACCACCGCGGCGCGCAGTTCGTCGCGGCCGAGCGGGCGGTGGGCGAGGCCGGCGGCGGTCAGCGCCTTCCCCAGCCGGCCGACACCCGCCGACAGCGTGCGGTGCACCCCGGGCATCCCGCCACCGCGGCTGAACGACTCCACCCGGGCGTCGCGCACCGACAGCCGTAGCGCCACCCAGACCGTACGGTGGGCGGCCGGCGGCGCGCCGGGTGCCGGGTACCAGACCAGGGTGTGCGACACCACCTGGGCCCGGGTCACCGGGCCGCTGAACTCGGTGAGGACGCGGACCGCCCGGTCCACCACCGCGGCCTCGACGGGGCCGGGCCCGGGCCGGCCCTGCACCGCCACGGCGGCGAACCAGCCCTGGGCGTCCTGCCCGACACCCAGCCGGGTGCCCCGGTCGGTCAGCTCCACGACGGTCAGCTCGGGTGCCAGCGGGGCCAGCCGTGGGTCGACCGCGGTGCCCGCCTTGACGCTGCTCCGCGCCCGCTCGGCGCGTCGGCGCAGGCGCCGGCGCAGCATCAGGTCCTCGTACCACCAGCGGCCGCCCCGGCGGGCAAGCACCGCGACGACGACAAGGGCGGCGAGCACGGCGACGGGCGCGGTGAGCCAGGTCGGCCCGCCCAGCGCCGCCGCGACCGCGAGGGCGCACAGCTCCAGGATGACGAGCTGCCCCACCGCGACGGGCCCGAGCCGGCCCCGTCGCGGAGCCGGGCCGGCCGGGGCGGTGGCCGGGTGCTGGGCCCGGGCCGGTGCGCCGGTCTGCGGGGGGCGGCCCGGCGGCGCCTGAACCTGCGTCATCGGTGGCAGTCCTTCCTGGACGGACCGCGGCGGCGTCGTCACCGGCGCGGGCGGCGGTCCCGGTGGCCCGCCGACGGCCCCTTATCGTAGGGAAGCCCGCGGCGCCGACACGGACCGATCGTCGCGGACCCACCCCCGCCGGAGGTTAGCCATGCGGACCCGCCGCGACCAGGTGCAGGCGTACCGCTTCGTCACCCGTCGGATCGTCTCGGCGCTGCTGTCGGGCGACCCGGAGACGAACAACCTGCCGATGCGGCGGCTCGGCATGGCGGTCTTCGGCAGCGTGATCGCCGCGGCGGTGGTGCTCGGCGGCGTCGGCGCGTACGGGCAGCTCACCGGCAACACGGCCCCGCTGGAGCAGAACACGCTGGTGATCGAGCGGGAGACCGGCGCGACGTACGTCTTCCTGGACGGCCAGCTGCACCCCACGCTCAACTACGCCTCGGCCCGCCTGATTCTCGGCGAGGCCGACCCCGCGATCCGCACGATGTCGCAGGCGTCGATCCGGGACCGGCCGCGCGGCCGTACCGTCGGCATCGTCGGCGCCCCCGACGCCCTGCCGGACCGGAAGTCCCTGACCGGACTGCCCTGGTCGGTCTGCGACGTGCCGGACCCGGCCGGCGCCGGCCGCTCGACCACCCGCCTGGTGATCGACCGGACGCTGCCCGGCGGCACGCCGCTCGGCGACCGGGCGGTGCTGGTCCAGGTCGACGGCCAACGCCACCTGCTCACCGGCGACGCCCGGCTGCAGGTGCAGGGCGGTGACCCGGCGATCGCCGCCCTGCGGATGGCCGGGGCGCCCACGCTCACCGTCGGCCAGCAGTTGCTCAACGCGGTGCCCGCCGGCCCGACCCTGCGCGAGCCGTCCGTCCCCGGGGACGACGAGCCGGGTCAGGTCCGCGTCGGCGGCTCCGAGGCCCGGATCGGTCAGGTCTTCCGGGCGGCGGGCCGGCACTACGTCCTGACCCGGGACGGGCTGGCCTCGATCGGCGAGGTGAGTGCTCTCCTGCTGCTGCGGGCCGGCGGGACAGTGACCGACATCACTCCGGACGAGGCGGGCCGCCTGCTGACCGATCAGCGGGTGGAGGCGGAGGGCATCCCGCAGACCCTGCCCGCGCTGCACCCCGTCGCGCCGGGCCGGTCGGTGCTCTGCGCGACGTACCGTGCGGGCGCGGACGGCGGTCCGCCCACCACCACGATCGAGGTGTTCGACCGGGCCCCGGCCGAGCTGTCCGCCGGACGGGAGGGCCCGCAGCCGGTCCGGCAGTCCTCCCGGGACGGTGTGCGCACGGCCGAGGCCGTGCTGCTGCCCGGCGGCAAGGGCGTGCTGGTCCAGGCCGCGACCGGCTCCGGGGAGAGCGGCGCGCCCGCGCCCGGTGCGACCGTGCACCTGGTCACCCCACAGGGCCTGCGGCACCCGCTCGGCCCCGGCGCGCAGACCGCGCTCGGGTACGAGGGAGTGACGCCGCTGGTCGTGCCGGCCTCGCTGCTGGCGCTCATCCCCACCGGCCCCACCCTCGACCGGGAGGACGCGCTGACGCGGTACGCGCCGGCCGACCCGTCCCCGCCCGCCGCACCGGCTTCCACCGGTTTGCCGGCTGCCGAGTGACGGGATCGGGCCGCCGGTGGGTCGCCCGGTGTCGCATCGGTCGACTAACCTGAGCGTCGCCAACGGTTATCGACTCACGACGTACGGGGATGCTGCCATGACCGGGCGCACGACAGTCGACCTGATGTCCCTTGAGGACTTCCGCCGGAAGCTCGCCGACCGGCTGGCCGAGGCGGAGCGGGCGGTGCGGAAGCTCGACACCGAGATGCAGTGCCGGCCGCCGGCGCTGGGCACGTTCGCCGACGCGACCGACAACGCCCGGCGATACAGCGACATCCACCTGGCCTACTCGCAGCACGTCGCCCGGCTGCGCACCGCCGTCGAGGCGGCGCAGACCGCCACCGCCACCATCCTGGCCCGCTACCGCACGGCCGAGGCGCGCAACGCCGCCAACTCCGCCGACATCGCCGCCGCCCTCGCCGGGGTCGACGAGGCGATCACCCGGGAGGAGCAGCCGCGTGTCTGAGTACACCCAGCGCTACCAGGCCGAGAGCCACCAGGCGCTCTACGACGGTGTGATGGCGGGTCAGCCCGGTCAGATCGAGGGCGTTGCGGCACAGTGGACGGCGCTGAAGGGCATCGTGGACGACCTCCGCCGCGACCTCAAGGGCGACCTGGAGAAGCTGGCCAACACGTGGACGGGCGAGGCGGGCCAGGAGTTCCAGCGCCGGCTGGGCTTCGTCGCCACGTACGCCGAGTCGCTGGGCGAGGGCATGGCCGACGTGAGCCGCGGGCTGACCCTGATGGCCGACCACCTGCGGACCGCCAAGGAGCAGGCGGAGAGCCCGGCCGAGACCGACGACCACGACCAGGCGATGTCCGGCGCGGCCAAGGGCGCGGTCTTCGGTGTGCCCGGCATGGTCGTCGGCGGCCTGCTCGGCCACCAGCAGGACAAGGCCGAGCAGGAGAAGGCGCACCAGCGGATGGTCAACGTGGTCTCGGAGCTGGCCGCCGGCTACGACCTGTCCGCGTACGGGCGGCTGGTGCCCCCGCCGCCCCCACCACCGGACACGCCCGGCTCGGTCAACCGTGACTCCACGGCGCCGCGCAGTGGCCCGGCGGTCGGCACGCCGACCGCCAGCGAGCTCTCCGCGCGCACGGGCGGGGCGACGGCGTCGACGCCCGACCGGGCGTCGGGCGGGCCCACGTCCGGCACCGGGGGCACCGCGACCCCGACCGGGGGCGGCGCCCCGGGCACCGGGACGCTCGGCGCCGCACCCGTCGGCGGCACCTCGCTCGCCGGAGCCGATCCGCTGCTCGGCGGTGCGCTGGCCGGCGGCGTCGCCGGCCTGGCCGCACTGGGCCGGGGCGGTGGTGCGACGGCGACCCCGGGCACCGGGCCCGGCCTGACGTTCGGCACGCCGGGCGGCACCCCGGCCGGCGGAATCGTCGGCACCGGCGCGCCGGACAGCCGGTCGGCGACCGGGATCGGGCGCAGCGCCGACGGCCGCCGCGGCGAGGGCTCCGGCCGGGACGCCGCCACCCGCCAGGGCACGGCCGCCAGCCGCGTGCCGGGTGACCGGGCGGTCGGCGGCATCGGGCGTACGGACGCGGGCCGCGCGGCCGCCGCCGGGACGCGCCCGGGCCTGCTCGGTGCCGGCCACGGAAGCGACGACGAGCCGACCGACGGCCGGCTGACCTGGCTGACCGAGGACGAGATGGTCTGGCGGGACGGCCCGGAGGGCGCACCGCCGGTGCTCGGCAACTGATTCGACAGGCACACCCGGGAAGGGCCACCGGTCGGTGGCCCTTCCGTGTCTCCGGGACACCGTCAGGGTGTCGCCCGTGGGGTCGATCGCGGGTAGGAGGGCACGGGCTCGGCCCGGAACCTCTCGGCCCGGGCGAACCCGGCCCAGCCTGTCCACATCGCACACGTGGTCGCGGTCACCCGCTCTGACGTTCGGCGAAGGCTGCGCCGGCCGCCATCCGGCGATAGGTTTGTCGGGTGCCCTCCGTCGCGCCCGCCCGCCCGTTGTGGGGCACCGTGCTGCGGTCGCTGCGCGAGATGACCCGGCTGGCGGTGGTCGCGCTGGCGCTCGGCGCCGGGTTCGGTGGCGCCCCGGCCGCCACCGCGGCACCGCCGCCGGCGGTCGTCGAGGCGGCCCGCCCGGGCATCGCGATCGACGTCGACACCTTGGTGGCATCCGGGTCGGCCGATTCGCCCGCCCTGTGGACCAGCACGATCGCGACGCGCGACGCCGCGCCCGCGTCGTGGCACGCCGTGGCTTCCACGCCGGCCGGCGGAGCCGCTGTCCGGCCGCTCATCAAGCCGGCCGTGAGCCGCGCCGCGGTCTCGGACGCACGGCACGAGCCGGCAGGTGAGCCGGGCGAGGGTGCGACCACCCGCCGGGGCCCACCCACCGCCTGATCCGGCACCCCCGACGAGCGCCGCGCGCTCCTCCTTCGGGTCGGGGAAGGGAACAGCCCTGCGAGGGCGCATTGTTTCCAGGATCCCGCCGGTACACCAGACCCTGCCCGTCACCGGGCCACCACAGTCGAGTTCGACCGCGAGGTGTCACCTGATGCAGACCGTGCTCTCCGCCGTTCTCCCCGACGTTCCCCGCGCCGCCGTGATCTGGCTCAGCCTGCTCGCGGTGGTCGCCGTCACCGCCGCCGCCCTGCTGCTGCGCCCCGGCCGGCTGCGCCTCGACGTGGGCACCCGGATCCACCGAGCAGCGATGCCGAGCGACCTGGAACGGGCGGCGGAGGAACGGGAGCTGAGCCGGTACGCCGAGGAGGTCGCCGTCGCCGCGGACCGGGCGGCGACCACCGCCCGCCGGCTGCGCACCGAGTGGCTGACCGCGCAGGAGGCGGTCGAGTCGGCCTGGACGGCGTACGAGGAGGCGGAGGCCGACGTGCGCCGGCTGACCGCGGCGGCGGCGCTGCCGCTGCCGCGTACGGTCCGCACCCCGGCGGAGTACGTCGAGCGGGAGCGGTTCCTGCACCGGGCCGCGCTGGCCGCGTACTGGCGGCGGGAGCTGTCGGTGGAGCAGGTCAGTGCCGTCTTCGCCCACCAGGACGGGTGGGACCCCCGGCTGCACCCGGTCGAGCAGGAGCTGGTGCTGCGCCGGGCGGTCCGCGACAACCTCGCCGCCCGCCACCGCGCGGCCCGGGAGCGGGAGCAGTCGGCGTGGCAGGCCGCCGAGCGCGCCGCCGAGGCGGCCCGCGCCCTGCGCGACGAGGCGTACGCGGCGACCCGCCGCCGCCCCGAGGAGCAGCCGTCCGTGCTCGCGTTGATCGGCGGTCCGGAGCCGGAGCAGACCCGGGAGATCCCGGCGGTCGCGCCGAAGGGGGCGGCGGCCCGGGGTCGCGCGGCCGTCCCGGCCTACTGACCGCCCGGCCGGCGGGTGCCGGCTGGTGGCGTCGCCGGGGCCGGCCGTCCCCGCCTACTGGGCGCCCGGCCGGCGGGTGACGGCTGGTGGGGTCGGCTGGCCGGGGAGGCCGGCGTCGCCACGGTGGACGCTCCTCCGCTGCTGGCGCACGAGGCGGCCCAGGTAGAGGAGGGTGCCGGCCAGCACGGCCATGTCGTCCAGGTAGATCGGGTCGGGCAGCAGGTCGACCGGCAGGATCGTGTAGATCAGTGCGCCGTAGAAGGCGACCCGGCCTCCGACGCCGAGGCTGCCGAGCAGCCGCCGCATGCGGAACACCCGGATGGCCAGCAGCACGGCACCGACGAGCGTGACCACCGCCACGACGCCGAGGATCAGCCAGACCTCCCGCGACACATCCGTCACGCTAGCCCAACCCCGCCACCGCCGCCCGGCCCCGCACGTGGCGATCATGGACTTGTGGTGCCTCGCAAACGCGGCACGTTGCCACACACCACCCACCACAACTCCATGATCGGCGGGGAGGGAGGCGTGGGAGGATCGGGCGGGGTCGCGGAGGGAGATCGGGTGGAGTTGCGGGATGAGCGGGTCGTCGAGTTCTGCCGGGAGCGGCACCTCGCCACGTTGACCACGCTGCGCGCCGACGGCACCCCGCACGTCGTACCGGTGGGGGTCACTGTCGATCCGGAGGCCGGGCTGGCCCGCGTCATCACCAGCGGGACGTCCCTCAAGGCCCGGCACGTGGCCGCCGCCGGAGCCGGGGGCACCCCGGTGGCCGTGTGCCAGGTGGACGGCCGGCGCTGGCTCACCATCGAGGGGCGGGCGGTCGTGCGCTCCGACCCGGCGTCCGTCGCCGAGGCCGAGCGCCGGTACGCCGAGCGCTACCGCACCCCGCGCCCCAATCCGGCCCGGGTGGTCATCGAGATCACCGTGACGCGCCTCCTGGGTGGTCTGTGACCATCTGACCGATCCGTCCCGCAACCGGCCGCGCAGACGAGCCGCCGGCCCGCGATCACCCGGGCGGACGGGCAGCCGGCCCGCGCCGGGCTGGCCGCAACCGATCACCGGACCGCGTGCGAGCCGTACCGCGGTGACCGGCGCCACCCGTACCGAGGAATCCCCCGCCCTTCCCCTGCCGTTGTCTTCCCCGGTGGTCGAACCCGACGTGGAATGGCGTCCGGGTCCGGCCCGTTGCAGAACCGGTACGCCCGCGGGCCGTCTCGCCCCGGGCTCTCCAGTCCTTGAGCCGAGCGCCTTTCCTGGTGCTTGCCGTCTCCGGTCCGCCGGAGGCGTCAGACCCCCCGAATGGAGCCCGACCCATGAGTCTCATCGCGAAGAAGAGCCGTCTGTCCGTCGCCTGCCTGCTGGTCGCCGGCGGGTGCGTCGTCGGTCCGGCCACCACCGCGCACGCCGCCCCGGCCGTCACCGACCCGGTCACGTCGGTCCGCGCCGACAAGGGCGACAAGAACGACAAGCCGGGCCGGGACAAGCGGGCCGAGCGCATGCTGGGCATCGAGTACGAGGCGCAGCCGAACTTCTACTACTGCGGCCCGGCCGCGACCCGGATCGCCCTGTCGGCGCAGGGTAAGGCGCTGCCGCAGGACGAGGTCGCGAAGATGCTGGGCACCACCGAGGCCGGTACCGACTCGGCGCTGGACACCACCCGGGTGCTCAACGAGCTGACCGGTGGGACGTACCGGACGACCGAGATCCCGGGCCCGGTGGCCAAGCCGGAGGAGGTCGACCGGCTGCGGAAGGACGTGCTCGACTCGGTGGACGAGGGCCGTCCCGTCGTGGCGAACATCAAGGGCACGGCCGTCGACACCGACGGTGCCCCGCACTCGTACGAGGGTGGCCACTACCTGACCCTGGTGGGCTACCGCGACGGCGGTGACCTCATCCGCATCGCCGACCCGGCCGCACCGCAGGGCGAGTACTGGATGACGCTGGAGAAGGTCGCGAACTGGATCGCCGAGCGCGGCTACTCCTCCTGACCGGTCACGGGCCGGCCTCCCCCACCGGGGCGGCCGGCCCGTCGGCGTCTCCGGGGACGGACCGTCGAGCGGTGGCCGCCGCCCGTTCCCGGCGTACCGCCTCCTGACCGGCGCCGGCCATCCGCCGCACCGCCGTGTTCGCGTCGGCCGGGCTGCAGCCGGTGGCACGGAGCAGATCGCTCGCGGCGGTACGCAGGTCGGTGACGACGGAGTCCCCGTACGCGCGCACTCCCCGCGCCGACGCCCGACCGGCCAGCTCGGCCGCCACCAGCACCAGTTCCCGGACCCGGTCGAGCTCGCCTCGTGCAACTGCTCCGCCAGCGTGGTGACGACGGGCGCGACCGCCCGGTCGAGCACCCGGAGCGGGTTGATCGGCAGCAGGAGCGCCGGCGCGCCCCGCCCACCACCGCGTCGACCCGCTCGACGGCCGGGTCCAGCGGCGACCGGACGGTGTCGGCCGGACGGTGGTCGGACATGGCGGCGAGTACCCCGCCTGCGGCACGCGAACCGTCCCCGCCGGCAGCGGTGGACGGTGCGGCGTTCGCCGGTGGCGCGCCCTCGCCAAGGAGAAACCCTCCGGCGGAAACCCGTGGCGCGATGCGCGGCTCCGTGACGCCGCCGAGTTCGCGGACGACCTGCCGCGTTCGTCCGGGCCCTGCAGGCGGTGGACACCGGCGGCCGGGGGTGGGACGGGGACTCGCGCGGTGGGCCGCTGCCGGAGAAGGACGCGTACGTCCAGCGCTACCTGGCGGAGTGCGCACCGACCTGATGCCGGGCAACCTGCTGGTGCGCGACGGCCGCCTCGCCGTGGTCATCGACCTCGGCACGGTGTGTGTCGGCGATCCGGCGGTCGACCTCATGCCGGCGTGGAA
The DNA here is from genome assembly GCF_012034245.1 of Micromonospora thermarum. Lineage (GTDB taxonomy): Bacteria > Actinomycetota > Actinomycetes > Mycobacteriales > Micromonosporaceae > Micromonospora > Micromonospora thermarum. The sequence goes on from NZ_JAATEO010000003.1 coordinate 90,555, forward strand.
CCTGCTGCCGCCGGCCCGGCGCGAGCGGTACCGGCGTGCCCTCGCGGTCGACGACGCCACCTGGGCACGGGGGCAGGGTTGGGCGCTCGTGCAGGCGGTCGGCGCGCTGGCGTACTACGTGGACAGCAACCCGCCGATGTCCGCCACCGCCCGCCACACGCTGGCCGCGATCCTCGCGGACCACGAGGGCTGAGCCGGGCCACCGTGCGGCTCCCCGATGGACCGGGAACACGGCGGTGGGTTCGACCGGCGACCCACGGGTAGGAGGGCTCCCACCGATTCCGCAACCGGTAAGGGGCACGACATGACCAACCCACAGACCACCACGGGACCGGACGTCCTCGACGTCCTCATCACCGACCACCGCGAGGTCGAGGTCCTCTTCGTCGAGCTGGAGAGCCGGCAGGGCAGCCCCGAGCACCGCCGGCACCTGGCCGACGTGGTGATCGCCGAGCTGGTTCGCCACTCGATCGCCGAGGAGATGCACGTCTACCCGACCGCCCGTAAGGCGCTGCCGGACGGCGACCAGATCGCCGAACACGAGATCTCGGAACACGCCGACGCCGAGCGGACCATGAAGGACCTGGAGTCCGTGGACCCGAGCGACCCCCGCTTCGACGAGCTGCTCACCCACCTCACCCGCACGATCCGGCACCACGTGCAGGAGGAGGAGTCCGACCTGTTCCCCCGACTGCGGGCGGCGGTGGCCCACGAGGAGCTGGTGGAGCTGGCCGGCAAGGTGGAGGCGGCCAAGAAGTCGGCGCCGACCCGGCCGCACCCGGCCGCTCCGGACCGGCCACCGGCGAACAAGCTGCTCGCTCCGGGCACCGGTCTCGTGGACCGGGTGCGGGACGCGCTGAGCGGTCGCCCGACCACGATGACGGAACTGCGCGCGAAGGAGAGCTGACACATGCCGATCCCGGGCCGCCCCGCGTGGGGCGGCCCGGGATCGGGTACGCCGGTCAGCGGGCCTGGTCGCCCTCGCCCGTACGCGCCTGGGCCGTGTCCACGCCCTTGTCGGTCTGCTCGTCGTACTTGCCGCCGGTGCGCTTGTCGACCTGCTCGCCGCCCTTCTCCAGCCCCTGGTCGACCTGCTTGTCGTGCTTGTCCGCGAAGTCCTTGGCCTTGTCCATGAAGTCGCTCACGGGGGGATCCTCCTCGAATCGGGGTTCGGTTCTCTGCGTTCCCCGGGGCGGATGGCACAAACGTGGACGTACCGTCGCGCCGGGACGCCGGAAGGGGCCTAGCGTGGGTGTCGCGGAGCCGCCGTCCGGGTACCGACTCGCCCGGAGATCGAGGAGGGCCGACGTGGTCGACGACGGACGGACGACTGAGGAGCCGAGGGAGCGGGGCCCCCGGGCAGCGTGGGCCAACCTGCCCTGGCTGGTTCGCGCCGCGGTGCTGTGGAGCGCGTGCCTGGTGGTGGTGGTCGCCGGGCTGTACCTGCTGGGCCGGATCGCGCTGCTGCTCGCACCGCTCGCCATCGCCGTGGCGGCCACCCTCTTCCTGGCCGCGATGCTGGACCCGGTGCAACGACTGCTGCGCCGGCTGCGACTGCCGGCGTCACTCGCCGCCCTGCTGACGGTGGTGCTGCTGCTCGGTGTGCTCGTCGGTGTCGGCGCTCTGGTGTGGAACCTCACGGCGGAGCAGTTCGACAAGCTGAGCAGCGAGCTGACCCGGGGCGTGGAGGAGACGAGAAACTTCGTGACCTCCACCTTGCCGGTCTCCGACCAACAGCTCGACCGGTTGGTCGACCAGGCTCGGCAGGCCGCCGGCGGAGGCGGCGGGCTGGACCCGGTGTCCGGCGCACGGACCGCCGCCGAGGTGTTCGGGTCCGCCCTGCTCGCACTGGTGCTGCTCTTCTTCCTGCTCAAGGACGGCCGGACGATGTGGCGGTGGATGCTCGACCGGATGACCGGACCGAACCGGGCACTCACCGCCGAGGCGGGCCGGAACGGCTGGCACACGCTCGGCGCGTACAGCCGGGGAACCTTGATGATCGCGGCGATCGACGCCATCGGCATCGGCCTGGCGCTGGTGGTGCTCCGGGTGCCGCTGGCGTTCCCGCTGGCGCTGATCACCTTCTTCGGCGCCTTCATCCCGATCATCGGGGCGACGGTGGCCGGTACGGTGGCCGTCCTGGTGGCGCTCGCGGCCAACGGCCCGGTCACCGCCCTGCTGATCCTGGCCGCCGTTATCGCGGTCCAGCAGATCGAGGGCAACCTGCTGGAGCCGCTGATCATGAAACGGCAGGTGAACCTGCATCCGGCCGTCATCCTCGTCGTGGTCACCGCCGGCACGCTCATCGCCGGCATCGCCGGCGCCTTCGTGGCGGTGCCGATCACGGCGGTGGTCTGGCGCGTGGTCGACACCGTCCAACGGCACCGCGCCGGCCCGATGTCGGAGGCGTCAGCGTAGGTGGGTGGTGAACCAGGTCGCCGCCTCGTGGGCGACCTGTTCCAGGGCGCCGGGCTCCTCGAAGAGGTGGGTGGCGCCCGGGACGATCGTCAGCTCGGCCGTCTCTGGGAGCGCGTCCTGGGCCTGCTCGTTCAGTGTGATCACCTGCTCGTCGAGGCCACCCACCAGCAGCAGGGTCGGGGCGCGGACCGTCCCGAGCGCCGGGCCGGCCAGGTCCGGCCGGCCGCCCCGGGACACCACCGCCTTGACCAGGTCGGGTCGCTCGGCGGCGGCCACGAGCGCCGCGGCGGCACCCGTGCTCGCCCCGAACAACCCGATCGGCACCGGACCGAACGGTCGCTCGGCGGCGAGCCAGTCGACGATCCCCGCGAGCCGGCCGGCGAGCAGGCCGATGTCGAAGCGCAGTTCGGCGGTACGCGCGTCGACCGCGTCCTCCGCCGGGGTCAGCAGGTCCACCAGGACGGTGCCGAGGGCGCTCCCGTTGAGCACGTGAGCCACCGCGACGTTGCGGGGACTGTGCCGGGAGCTGCCGCTGCCGTGTGCGAAGGCCACCACGCCCACCGGTTCCGCCGGCATCAGCAGGTCCGCCGTGAGGCGGGCCTCCCCCGCCGGGATCGTCACCTCGCTGCTCCGTACGTCCATACCCCGCACGTTCCCACCCGCCCCCGCCCCATGCGCGCAAGGAAGGGGCTCTTGTCAACCCCCCACACGCCCGTCCGTCCGACCGGAGCCGCCTCCGCGTTTGCCGTTCGGGGCGTCGGGTAGGCGGCGGGTGACCGCAGACCGTACCGGCGCGCACCGCGCCCCCGACGGATCGCGAGGATCGCCATGGCGCAGCAGCAGCGAGGGTCCAGGCAGCAGACGGCCGAGCAGGAACGACGGGAACAGGACGCCGAACGCAACCGGGACTGGGCGGACGAGGCGGCGAAGGCGCGTACGGCCGACGATCCGCGGGCGATGGCGCCCCGCGACGCGGCGGGCCGCCCGTCGCAGGGCAGAGCGCTCTGACCGCTGGAAGTATCGGAAAGGGGCCCTTTCTCCGCCGGAGGCGGTCGGGAGGGCCCCTTCCTCGCACCCGCTACGGAGAGCGCTCCGGCAGGCGCAGCAGGGGGCCGCGCCCGGGTGGCTGCTCCGGGGTGGGGCCGGACACCTCGAGCTGGGGGATCGGCACGGTCACCGGTTCGGCGCGGGTGAGCTGGATCCGCTCCCCGTGGTGACGCAGGTCCATCGTGTCGTCGGATTCGCCGTCACGCAGGGTGTACGTGGTCTGGTGCGGCCGCACGTCGACCCGCAGCCGCATCCCCCGCCACTGGAGGGAGAACTCCAGGCGGCTCAGCCGGCTGGAGAGCCGGGGCGCGAACGAGAGCATGCCGTCGTGGTCGCGCAGCCCGCCGAACCCGGCGATCAGGGCGATCCACGCGCCCGCCAGGGACGCCATGTGCACGCCGTCCCGGGTGTTCTCGTTCAGGTCGTGCAGGTCCATCAGCGCGGCCTCGCGCAGGTACAGGTGCGCCAGCTCGGGGTAGCCCACCTCGGCCGCGAGCACCGCCTGGGTGCACGCCGACAGCGACGAGTCCCGGACCGTGCGGCGCTCGTAGTACAAGAAGTTCCGCAGCTTCTGGTCCGGGGTGAACGCGTCCCCCCGCCAGTGCATCGCGAGCACCAGGTCGGACTGCTTGACCACCTGCTTGCGGTACAGGTCGAAGTACGGGTAGTGCAGCAGCAGCGGGTACTTCTCGGCCGGCGTCTCCGCGAACTCCCACTCCTGGAGCCGGGTGAAACCCTCCACCTGCTCGTGGACGTCGATCTCCTCGTCGTACGGGATGTGCATGGAGGCCGCCGCGTCCCGCCAGGCGGCCGCCTCCTCGTCGGTGACGCCGAGGTGGAACGCCTCGTCCCGGTACCGCATCACCGCGTCCGCCGCGCTGATCAGGTTCCGCTGGGCCATCAGGTTGGTGTAGATGTTGTCGTTCTTGACGGCCGTGTACTCGTCCGGGCCGGTCACCCCGTCGATGTGGAACTGGCCGTGCCGGTCGTGGTGGCCCAGTGACCGCCACAGTCGCGCGGTCTCCACGAGCAGTTCCAGGCCGATCTCCCGCTCCACGTCGGTGTCACAGGTGGCCAGCACGTACCGGCGTACCGCGTCGGCGACGTCGGCGGCGATGTGGAACGCGGCCGTGCCGGCCGGCCAGTACCCGGACGACTCCGGCCCCTCGATGGTCCGCCACGGGAAGGCCGCGCCCTTCAGGTTGAGCGTACGGGCCCGCTCGTGCGCGGCCGCGAGGGTGCGGTGCCGCCAGTAGAGGGCGTCGCGCACCGCGGGTGGATGGGTGTACGTGAGCACGGGCAGCACGAACATCTCGGTGTCCCAGAAGGCGTGTCCGTCGTACCCCGGGCCGGTGAGGCCCTTGGCGGCGATCGGCCGGCGTTCCGCCCGGGCACCGGCCTGGAGCACGTGGAAGAGCCCGAAGCGGACCGCCTGCTGCACCTCCGGGTCGCCCTCCACGAGCACGTCGGCGGACTTCCAGAAATCGTCGAGGTACTCGCGCTGCTCGCGCAGCAGACCCTCCCAGCCGTCCAGGCGGGCGGCGGCGAGCGCCGCACCGACCTGGTCGCGCAACGCCGGCAGCGACCGGCGGCTCGACCACCCGTACACCAGGTACTTGACGACCCGCAGCGTCTCGCCGGGCTTGAGCACGCAGGCGATGGTGGTACGTACCCAGTCCTCGTACCCCTCGGACTCGACGGTGGTCCGCGCCTCGGTCTGCACCTCGTGGTCCATAGCGGCGGCGACCCGCAGCCCGGAGACCTTGGTGCGGTGGATGAGCAGGCCGCCGTCGTCCGTGGTCAGCTCCTCCTCGGCGAGCAGCGGCGACTCCAGCACCGCCGCGACGCGCGGGTCCTTGCTCTGCGGAGGCAGCGTCTCGTTGGCCACCAGCTCCGACTGGATGATCAGGCGCAGCGGCTTGTCGTCGGCGACCTCCACCTCGTAGTTGATGGCGGCGGCCGCCCGCTGCCGGAACGACACCAGCCGGGTGCTGCGGACCCGCACCTCCCGGCCGGCCGGCGAGCGCCAGTGCACGGACCGGTGCAGCGTCCCGTCCCGCATGTCGAGCACCCGCTCGTGGGAGAGGAGTTCGCCGTAGCGCACGTCGAGCGGCTCGTCGTCGACGAGCAGCCGGATGAGCTTGCCGTTGGTGACGTTGACGACCGTCTGGCCGGACTCCGGGAAGCCGAAGCCGGCCTCCGCGTACGGCAGCGGACGCAGCTCGTAGAACGAGTTCAGGTACGTCCCGGGCAGGCCGTGCGGCTCCCCCTCGTCCAGGTTGCCGCGCAGCCCGACGTGCCCGTTGGACAGGGCGAAGACCGACTCGGACTGGGCCAGCACGTCCATGTCGAGGCGGGTCTCCCGCACGTGCCACGGCTCGACCGGATACGCCCGTTCCCGGATCACGCGCCGGTCTCCCGGTCCCGCACGATCGGCCCGCGGTCCATCCGGCTCGACTCCCGCGCCAGCGCGGTCGACTCGCGTCCCGGCCCGGCCGATTCGGCGTCGAGCAGCTCGGCCAGGTCGCGGACCACCACGTCGGCGCCGTTCGCCCGCAGCTCGTCGGCCTGGCCCACCCGGTCGACGCCGACCACGTACCCGAATCCGCCGGCCCGCCCCGCGGCGACCCCGGCGAGGGCGTCCTCGAAGACCGCCGCGTCGGCCGGCTCCGCGCCGAGCAGCCGCGCGCCGGCGAGGAAGGTGTCCGGCTCAGGCTTGCCGCGCAGCCCCTCGGCGCGGGCGACCAGGCCGTCGACCCGTACCTCCAGCAGGGATTCCAAGCCGGCCGCCGCGACCACTTCGCGCCCGTTGGCGCTCGCCGTAACGACCGCGCGGCGCAGGCCGGCGGCGGTCGCCGCCTTCAGGTACGCCACCGAGCCGGGGTAGACGTCGACCCCGGAGGTACGCAGCGTCTCGAGCAGCAGCACGTTCTTGCGGTTGCCGACGCCGTGCACCGTGTCGGCACCCGGGGGGTCGCCCGGCTCTCCCTCGGGCAGCCCGATGCCGCGCGAGGCGAGGAACGTGCGCACCCCGTCGTAGCGGGGCCGGCCGTCGACGTAGCGGTTGTAGTCGTCGCCCGGATCGAACGGCCGGAACGGCTCGCCGGTGGCCGCCGCGCGACGGCGCAGGAACTCGTCGAACGTGGCGGTCCAGGCGGCGTTGTGGACGCGGGCGGTCTGCGTGAGCACACCGTCCAGATCGAAGAGACAGGCGGTCACGTGAGCAGGCAGGCCCAGCACGGTACGAATCTATCCACACCCTGGTGGCGGCAAACCCGGTTCCGCCGAAGCCGACGCGTGCCGCTGGCTGGTCGCGCGGTTCTAGGCGCTGCCGAAGTCGGGGACGGTCAACGAGCCGTCCTCCGCCAGTGTGAAGCCCGGGTTGTACGCGATCTCCCAGACGTGCCCGTCCGGGTCGCTGAAGCAGCCCGCGTACCCGCCGTAGAACGTCTCCCGGGCCGGGTCGTCCACCCGCGACTCAGTGCGGGCGCAGCGTCCAGACGACGGTCATCTCGCCGGTCACCTTGCCCTCCTCGGTGGCGATCTCGACGGGCACCGGGAACTCCGGCCGCTGGCCGGCCTCCAGCTCCGCGAGCACCTCGGCGGCCGGGCGGCCGAGCCGCGCGGTCGCGCGCACCGGACCCATGGCCAGCTTCCGGTACGCGATGTCGGCGCTCACGGCGAGCGGCGTGGCCCGGTCGAGCAGGTGCCCGAACGCGGCCATGACGACGGCGCCGGAGGCGGTCTCGCCGAGGGTGAACATGGCGCCGGCGTGCGGCCCGCCGACGTGGTTGTGGGTGGCCGGCGAGTCGGGCAGCCGGACGACCGCCCGCACCCCGCCGTCGGCCTCGGGGGCCACCTCGACGAATTCGAAGCCGAGCGTTCGGGCGAACGGGACGGCCTCGAGCATGGCGGTCGCCACCAGGCGAGAGTCGATCGTCATGCCCGTACGTTACCCGTGAGTAACTTCCGGGGTAAGGCCCAGGTACACCCTCAGCGCCAGCCGACGTCGATGCGGTCGCCGCGCTCGTCGAAGAAGTGCAGCGCGTCCATCCGGACCGACACGGCGAGCGGGTGCCCCGGCGACACGGCCGGGTACGGGGCCAGCCGGACCGCCAGCTCGGCCGGGCGGCGGTGGTGCCGGCCCGGGTCGGGGAGCACGCTCGTCCGGGTGCCGGCCGCCGACGCCACCTCGTCGTCCGACGCCGGCTCCCCCGCGCGGCCGGTGATGCGCTGCACCACCTGGTTGAACCGGCGCAGGCCGCGCTCACCGGGAACCGGTTGGTCGACCGGGGTGCCCATCTCGTCCACCACCACCGCGGTGGCGCCGATGTCGAGGAAGGCGAGCGACTCGTGGCCGTGGTGCTCCAGGTAGCGGATCCGGCCGTACAGGACGTCGCCCTGGGTGTCCGGGGTGACCGGCGTCAGCGCCTCGGCCCGCATACCGATTACGATCCGCTCGCCGTGGTAGTGGGCGACCGCACGGGTGCGGATGTCGTCCCACGGCAGGTAGAGCGCCTGCTCCCCGAGGGTGAGCGTGACGTACCGGTCGAGGTGCACGTAGACGGAGGCCTCCAGCAGGTTCATCCGGGGGCTGCCGAGGAAGGCGGCGACGTAGAGGGTGGCCGGGCGGCCGTACACCTGGGTGGGCGTGCCGACGTCCTGGAGGACGCCCTTGCGCATGATGGCGACCCGGTCGGCCATGGTCAGCGCCTCGGCCTGGTCGTGGGTGACGTAGATCGTGGTGACGCCCAGCTCGCGGGTCAGGCCGGAGATCTCCGCCCGCAGCTCGGCGCGCAGGCCGCTGTCGAGGTTGGACAACGGCTCGTCCATGAGGAACAGGCCGGGCCGGCGCACGATCGCGCGGCCCATCGCCACCCGCTGCCGCTGGCCGCCGGAGAGCTGGCCGGGCCGGCGGGCCAGGACGTCGCTGATGCCGAGCGCGCCCGCCACGTCGGCGACCCGCTCAGCCCGCCGGTCCGGTTCGACGCCGGCCAGCCGGAGCGGGAAGGCGATGTTGTCGCCGACCGTCATGTGCGGGTAGAGGGCGAAGTCCTGGAAGACCATCGCCGCTCCGCGCTCGCGCGGTGGCAGGTCGTTGGCCAGTTCCCCGCCGAGCAGCACCGCGCCGGAGGTCGGGGTCTCCAGGCCGGCGACCATCCGCAGGACGGTCGACTTGCCGCAACCCGACGGCCCCAGCAGCACCATGAACTCGCCGTCGTTGACGTCCAGGTTCACTCTGTCGACGGCAGGGGTGCCGTCCTTGAAGACCTTGGTCACATCCTTGAGCGCGACGGTGGTCACCGTCTCCTCCCCCAGCTCGGTCGGCCGAACCCGAATGACTGTGACGAAGACCACCCCGATCGCACATCGGGTGAACGTGCCATGTTTCACCCGTGACAGTCCTATTACGCGCCATCGAGCCAAGACAATGCGGCAATCCGGACACCCGGCACGTCACCGGGGTCCACGAGGGTCCGATCAGCAGGCCGGGACGTGCCCCGGCGGCTCGCCGAGGAACACCCGCCGCACCACCCGTTCGGCCGCGTGGCCGTCGTCGACCCGGCAGAAGCGGTCACGGAACCGCCGCCGCGCCTCCTCCGCCTCCGGGCCGCGTACCGCGCCGGAGCGGAACACGTCGAGCAGGGCGTCGAGGTCCGTCGCCACCGCCCCCGGCGGCTCGGCCGTCACGTCGAAGTAGACGCCCCGCGCCAACCGGTACGCCTCCCAGTCGGGGGCGTAGACGACGATCGGCCGGTCCAGGACGGCGTAGTCGAACATGGCCGACGAGTAGTCGGTGACCAGCACGTCGGCGGCGAGGTAGAGGTCCTCGACGCGCGGGTGGCCGCTGACGTCGCGTACCCGTTCACGGGTCACCGCGCGCAGCGCCCGGCGCTCCCGGTCGTGGAAGTAGTGGCTGCGCATGAGCAGGCGGCCGGTCGGGCCGAGCGCGGCGAGGACCCGGTCCGGGTCGAACGGCGGCCGGTAGCCCGGAAGGTGCTCGCGGTGCGTCGGCGCGTACAGGACCACCTGCTCGCCGACGCCGAGGCCCAGTTCCGCGCGGATCCGCAGCACGTCCTCGGCGGTGGCGGTGACCAGCCGGTCGTTGCGCGGGTAGCCGACCTCCAGCGTCGTGTACGCGGCCGGGTACGCCCGCTCCCACATCTGGGTGGAGAAGCTGTTCGAGGTGATGCTGAAGTCCCACCGGTCCACGCGACGCAACAGCCCGGCGAAGTCCATCCCCACCGCTCCGACCGGGTGCCGCTGCTGGTCCAGCCCCATCACCTTGACCGGGGTGCCGTGGTGGGTCTGCACGTGGACCGTGCCCGGGCGCTTGCGGACGAAGTCCGGGAAGTTGACGTTGTTGACCAGCCAGCGCGCCCGCGCCAGCACCCGGTGCTCGGCGGGGGTGCCCGCCACCACGTACTCGACCCCGTCGGGCATGGCCGATGCCCGGTCCCGCCGGACGATCCACACCCCACGGACGTCCGGTGCGAGCCGGCGGGCCGCCTCGTAGATCGCCGCCGGGTTGCAGGCGTAGCCGCGGTACCAGTAGGCGGCGTACACGGCGAGCGTCGGGTCGACCGGCCGGCGCAGTTCCGCCTGGTAGTACCCGCGCAGCGCGATGTCCCGGGCCAGTCGGGCGCTCCGGCGTACCACCGGGGCGGCGCGCCGGGCCCGCCGCTCGGCCACCTCCCGCGCCTGGTACGCGGTCCGCAGCGCGCTGTACGTCCGCCACCGCCCCTCGGCGACCAGCCGGTGCTTGAGCCCCTCCACCCCGCCCGGGACCGGGTACCCCTGCGGTGGCCGCCAGCGGGTGCAGTCGGCGGTGATCTGGGCGAAGAAGCGCGGTCGCAGTTCCGGGGCGGTCCGCTCCCCGTTGCCGAGCACCGTCAGGTAGTGCCAGATCATCCGCTCGAAGAGGACCGGTCGCAGGTCGTCGGCCTCCGGCCCCCACTCGTCCAGGCGCCGGAACACCCGGTGCCATTGCGTGAAGACCTCGAAGTGCCGGTCGCCCCTCGTCCGGGTGATCGCGCCCGCGCGGCGCTGGCGGTAGTTCACGCAGATCCGGTCCAGCACGCCGATCCGCTCGGCGAGCAGGAGCGCGGGGTAGGTGAACGAGACGTCCTCGTACCAGCCGGGCGCGAAGCGCAGCCCGTGGTCGAGCAGGAATCCCCGCCGCAGCACCTTGTTCCACGCGGTGTGCAGCAGGTGGACCGCCTCGGGCCGCTCGCGCAGCCGGAACGTCTCCGCACCGGGCGCCTCCGGGAACACGTCGAGCATCCCGCTGCGGGTGGTGCTCCCGTTCCACCAGGCCCGGACGTGGTCGACCACGAGCACGTCGGGACGGGTGGCGCGCAGCCGCTCGGCCACCTCGGTGAGGCATTCCGGCGCGAGCCAGTCGTCGCCGTCGACGAACCACACGTACTCGCCGGCGGCCCGGTCCAGCCCCGCGTTGCGGGCCGGACCGAGCCCGACGTTCGCCGGCAGCCGGAGCGCGCGCACCCGCGCGTCGCGGGCCGCGTACTCGGCGAGGATCTCGCCGCTGCCGTCCGGGGAGCAGTCGTCGACGCCGATCACCTCGATGCCGGTCGCCGACTGCCCGAGGATCGAGTCCAGGCATTCGCGCAGGTAGCCCTGCACGCGGTAGGCCGGGACCACGAAACTGATCAGTGTCACCCCGGCCGTCCCTCCGTCAGCCCGGCCCGCCACCTCCGGCCCGGACCGGCCCGGCCGTCGGCCGCGCGACACGGCCGGGCAGGACCACCCACGCCAGAGCAACGCTTGCCACGAACAACACGAGAAGGTACAGACCGAGTGTAACCATCCCGATCTCGGCAATTCCGGCGATCGCCGCGAGGGCCAGCACCACCGAGCGCCCCTCCCAGCCCAGCGTGGCGGCGCGCAGCGGCGGCGCTACCTTGCGCTTCTCCAGCCGGGCGGTCAGGTCGTAGTGGTGCAGGGTCAGCACGAAGACGTACCCGAAGATCACCCAGGCCGGCACGTCGCCGAGCACGCCGACCGCGATGGCGAACAGGTACTCGGCCGCCCGGAGCGCCGCCGGCACCAGCCAGTCCAGGGCCGCGCCGTGCGGCGCGCGGCCGCCGAGACCTGCGACCAGCAAAACCGCCAGGGCCACCACCACCGACCACCGCGGCGGATCGACGGTGAGGGCCGCCAGCAGCAACACCGCCGCCGCGAGCGCGGCCAGCATCGCCAGCACCAGCGGGCGGCGGACCACCGGCAGGGCCCGGGCGAGGGGCCCGTCGTCGCGGTGCAGGGTGGCGTCGACCGTGTCGAGGACCCCCACCCGCATCGAGCGGGAGCGCAGGGTCCGCAGCGCACCGGTGTACGCGAACGCCAGCACCCCCCACGTCAGCACCGCGATCAGCGCGGCCCGCTGGTCGAACAGCGCCGCGACGACCGCGACGAGCGCCCACCGCTCACCGATCGGGAAGACGACCGTCCGCTTCAGCCAGTACGTGACCGAACCGGTGTCCGCCTGCACCCGGTTGGAGGCGGCGCTGAGCCGGTCACCGATCCCGCCACCGCCACCCGCGGCGGCCTTCGGGCGGCGGGCCGCCTCGTCGTGCAGCGCCCCGTACCAGGTGTCGGTCATGTGCCGCACGGTCTGGAGGGTCATCGCGGCGATGGCGAGGGCCCAGCCGTACCGGAAGCCCGCCTGGGTCGCGCCGTAGCCGAGGCCGGCGTAGACCACGTACTCCTTGGCCCGGTCGGCCATCGTGTCGAGCCAGCCGCCCCAGGCGCTGAACGTGCGGGTGTAGCGGGCGAGCTGACCGTCCACACAGTCCAGCACGAAGCCCAGGTAGAGCAGCACCGCGCCGGTGACCAGCGCCGGCCGGCCGCCCGCGCCGAAGAGCACGGCCGCCGCCACCGCGAAGGCCACCGAGATCATCGTGACCGTGGTGGGACTGAGGCGCAGCCGCGCGGCGGCCTTCGTCACGTACGGGGACCAGGTGCTGACGAAGAACGTGGTGAAGAAGTCGTCCCGCTCCTTCACGGACAGCCGCAGCTCCGCCCGGTCCTCGTCCACCGAAGCCACGGCCGCCTCGGCGGCGGCCAGTTCGGCGGCGTCGCCGACCCGGTGCGCGACGAGCAGGCGTACCCGGTGGGCGAAGGTCAGCGTGCCGCCGGCCGCGAGGTCGGCGAAGAGCCGGTCCACGGCGGGCCCGCCGACCACGGTGCCGCCGGCCGGCGCGGGACCGACCGGCACCACCCCGGCGGCGACCGACCGCGCGGCGGCGGCGAGGGCCGGCAGGTCGGCGGTGCCGACCCGCAGCGCCCCGCCGAACGTCCCGGTGGCACCGTCCACCTCGTCGGGGGCCCCGGCGGCGACGATCTGGCCACGGTCCTCGCGCACGGCGGTACGGCCGCGCGCGGGCGGGTCGGTGAGCACCAGCGCCACGGTCGGCCCGACCGGGCTGGTGGCGAGGTGCCGCAGGACGGCGGTGTGCGCGACCAGGTCGGCCCCGGCGAGGAGCACCGGTTCGGTGGTCGCCTCGACCAGGTCGGCCAGCTCACGCAGGTCGCCGACGACGTGGACCTCGTCGGCTCCGGCGCGGCGGCACTGCGCCGCCAGTCGTTCGCCGAGAGCCCCGCCGGCCGGCGCGTCGGCGGTCAGCACGATCGCGAGCGTCACCGCGCCACCGCCCGGTGGTACGCGGCCAGCGCCTCGTCGATCGTCCCGTCGACGCTCATCCGGCCGGCGTCGAGGTAGAACCCGCGACGGCAGAACCGGGTCAGATCCTGTTCGTTGTGTGACACCAGCACCAGAGTGCGCCCCTCCCCGAGCAGACGTTCGATCGTCGCATAGCACTTCCGGCGGAACTCCGCGTCCCCGACCGCGGTCACCTCGTCCATGAGCAGGATCGGGTGCGGCAGGTGAGAGATGATCGCGAAACCGAGCCGGACCTTCATTCCGGACGAGTAGTGCCGCACCGAGGTGTCGATGGCCCGCTCGACCTGCTCCCCGGCGAACGTCACGATCTCGTCGAAGTGGCGGCGCAGGTAGCGCGCCGACAGGCCGTGCAGGCCACCGACCAAGTACAGGTTCTCCCGGCCGGTCAGCTCGCTGGAGAAGCCCGCGGACAGTTCCAGCAGCGGCGCGACGTCACCCCGGACGGTGATCCGCCCCTCGTCGGGGATGAGCACGCCGGCGATCAGCCGCAGCAGGGTGCTCTTGCCGGTGCCGTTGCGGCCGATCACGCCGACCGTGTCGCCGGCCTCGATCGAGAAGGACAGGTCACGCAGCGGCCAGAACCGGCCGTCCGAGATGCCGCCGCGCCGGCCCCGGTGGATGACGAGGTCCCGGAGCCGCAGCTGGCGTCGGCGGTTGCGGACGAACTGGATGCCCAGCCCGTCCGCCTCGATGATCGGGGCGGGCATTCACAGTTCCTTCAGCACGGCCGGTTCGAGGCGGCGGAACGTCCACCACCCGGCGGCGAGCACGAGAAGGCTACCGGCGACGGTGGTGGCGAGCAGTCGGGCGTCGGGGAACTCGGCCGGGTACCACACCGCGTGGTGCAGTTGGAAGATGCCGACCAGCGGGTTCAGCTCGTACGCGACCTTCACCCAGCCGGGCAGGCCGGAATCGCGGACGAGACTGAGCGGGTAGATGATCGGCGTGGCGTAGAAGAGCACCCGCACGGCCAGCCGCATGAACCGCTCGACGTCGCGCATCAGCACGTTGGCCGCGGAGAGCAGCAGCGCCAGCCCGACGAGCAGCACGCCCTGGACGGTCACGGCCAGCGGCAGGGCGAGCACCGACCATCCGAGGTGGATCCGGTCCGCCACCGCGTACGCCACCGCCACCCCGACCAGGATGGGCAGGCCGGCCGCGTACTCGGCGACCCGGCCGACGACCCGGCCGATCGGGAAGACCTGGCGGGGGATGTTCATCGTGGTGATCAGTCGGGACTGGCCGGTCAGCGCGTTGGTCGCCTCGCCGATCGCCGAGCTGGTCCAGCTCCAGGCGAAGACCCCGGTGATCAGGAACAGCGGGTACGAGTCAGCCGCCTCGCCCAGGTGGCGGGTGGTGTCCCGGGCGTACAGCACGCCGAACACGAACCAGTAGATGGCGCCGGTGCCGAGCGGCTCGATCAGCGACCAGAGGTACCCCAGCACCGACTGCTGGTACTTCACCGCCAGGTCGCGGCGGACGAGGATGCGCAGCGCGTCGCGGTGCGACCAGAGCGCGCCCACGCCAGAACTCACCGCCGCCTCCCGCCCGCGAGACGGACGGGGCTCAGCACTCGATCACGTTGACGGCCAGGCCGCCCCGTGCCGTCTCCTTGTACTTGACCTTCATGTCGGCCCCGGTCTCGCGCATGGTCTTGATGACCTTGTCGAGCGAGACGTGGTGCACCCCGTCGCCCCGCAGCGCGAGCCGGGCGGCAGTGATCGCCTTGATGCTAGCCACCGCGTTCCGCTCGATGCACGGGATCTGCACCAGGCCGCCGACCGGGTCGCAGGTCAGGCCGAGGTTGTGCTCCATGCCGATCTCGGCCGCGTTCTCCACCTGCTCCGGTGTGCCGCCCAGGGCCTCCGCGAGCCCGGCCGCCGCCATCGAGCAGGCGGAGCCCACCTCGCCCTGGCAGCCGACCTCCGCACCGGAGATCGAGGCGTTCTCCTTGAACAGCACGCCGATCGCGCCCGCCGCCAGCAGGAACCGCACCACCCCGTCCTCGGAGGCGCCCGGCACGAACCGGTCGTAGTAGTGCAGCACCGCCGGGATGATGCCGGCCGCGCCGTTGGTGGGTGCGGTGACGACGCGGCCGCCGCCCGCGTTCTCCTCGTTGACCGCGAGGGCGAACAGGGTCACCCAGTCCATCGCCCGCAGCGGGTCCGCCGCCCCCCGGCCCGCCGCGCCCGCCGCCGACCGCACCGGGTCCGCGTCGGCCATGAGACCGCGGTACAGCTCGGCCGCGCGCCGCCGGACCTTCAACCCACCCGGGAGTACGCCGTCCCGCTCGCAGCCGCGTGCCACGCACTCGCGCATCACCCGCCAGATCTCCAGCAGGCCCGCCCGCACCTCCCGCTCGCTGCGCCAGGACAGCTCGTTGGCGAGCATCACCTCGCTGATCGACAGTCCGGTCGCCCGGGTCACCGCGAGCAGCTCCGCACCGGTGGAGAACGGGTGCCGCACGGCGGTGCTGTCCGGCTTGATCCGGTCGGCTCCGGCGGCCGCCTCGTCGACGACGAACCCGCCGCCGACCGAGTAGTACGTCCGGGCCCGCAGCTCCGCGCCCGTGCCGTCGTAGGCGGCGAAGGTCATCCCGTTCGGGTGGTACGGCAGCGCCCGGCGGCGGTGGAGCACCAGGTCCCGGTCCGGGTCGAAGTCGATCTCGTGGGCGTCGAGCAGCGCGATCCGCCGCTCGGCGTGGATCCGGGCGACCCGCGGCTCCACGCTGTCGGTGTCCACCGTCTCGGGGGCCTCGCCGGCCAGCCCGAGCAGCACCGCCCGGTCGCTGCCGTGGCCGTGCCCGGTGGCGCCCAGGGAGCCGAACAGCTCCGCGCGGATCCGTACGGTGTCGGCGAGCAGCCCGTCCGCCTTCAGCCCGGTGACGAAGGTCCGGGCGGCGCGCATCGGCCCGACCGTGTGCGAGCTGGACGGCCCGATGCCGACGCTGAAGAGGTCGAAGACGCTGATCATGGCTGTACTTCCTCGCCGCCGCACCCCGTCGTGCGGGCTCCCGCTCGGTGGTGGCCGCGCGGTCCGGTCGACCGTCGGCGGGGCAACCGTGGGTGGGCTGCCCGACCCGCCAGCCTACCCGCCCAGGTCAGCCTCCACCCGGCGACGCCCGCCGCCGCGCATGATCACGCTCGATCCATGAAGCAGTGGTATTGCGGTGCCTCGGAGGGGACTACATCCAGGATCGAGCGCGATCTTGACCGGCCGGGGGAGCGTTCAGGTCAGGGGCATCGGGTCACCGGCGCGCGGGTATGCACCTACGGGTCAGCGGGCCGCCGATCCTCCTCGGGACCGAGGGCGCGGTGGTGCCCCCTTCCTACCGTTGACTCAGAGGCGGCGGAACGCCGCAGAGTGGGAGTACGACGATGAGTCGCAGACTGGTCCGGCCCCGTCAGGGGCGCATGATCGCCGGCGTGTGCGCCGGCCTGGCGCAGCGGTTCGGTTGGTCGGCCGGGTTCGTCCGGCTGCTGTTCCTGCTGTCCCTGCTGCTGCCCGGCACCCAGGTGATCGTCTACGCGATCCTCTGGATCCTGATGCCGAACGAGGACCGCTACGTCACCACCTACTGATCCCCGCCCCGACACCGGCGCCCGCCCCGTTCTCCCGGGGCGGGCGCGGTCGTCCAGAGGGTCAGGGGGCCGTGTACGTCACGGTGACGCGCTCGTAGCCGAGGGAGCGGAGCAGGCCCTCCAGCATCTTGCGGGTGTTCTCCTCGGCGCGCTGGGTCAGGCCGCTGTCCCGAGCGGCGGCGGTGATCCGCTCCTCGGCGAGCTGGTAGACCTGCTGCTGCCGGTTGGGATCCCCCTCGACAAGGTCGCCGATCCGGTTGAGCAGCCCGCGCTCCTCGGCGAAGACGTAGCTCTTCTCCAGGTCGAGGTTGGTCTTCGCGAGCTGCGGCGCGGGCAGGGTGATCTCGACCGACTTGCCGTCGGCGGACTCGACGATCGCACCCTCGGAGATCTTCGCGAAGTCGACGTACGCCTCGACGCTGCCCGCACCGACGAAGAGCGTGCGCTGGTTGAGCAGCCAGTCCGGGACGTTGCGCCGGTCGTTCTGGAGGTCGACCACGACCTGGAAGTTGCCCTCGGCGGCGACGTAGCGGCTCAGATCCTGGATCGACTTGAGCAGCGCGGGCTGGCTGCGGTCGGTCTGCTCCTTGGCGAACGGGTTGCGGAACTCGGGCAGGATGCCGGTGGCCTGCACACCGAGCAGCACCACCACCGTCAGCGCCGCCGCGCCGAGCACCAGCAGCAGGCGGTGGACCGGCCCGCCGCCCGAGGTGGGCGCTGGCGGCTCCGGTGCGTCGTCGGACCGGGCCTTCAGCGTGTCGGTGGTCGGGTAGCCCGGAAACTCCCGGGTGGGCTGGTTGATGTCACCGTCGCGCGCCATCGCCCTCACCGTCCTCCTCAGACATCGTCTGAGAATGACGTTACGGCCCTCGTACGACACCCGCGCGGCGAGCGACCCGATCGGGTGACGGCCCGGGTCAGGCGAACGCGGAGATGCCGGTCAGCTTCTGCCCGACGACCAGCTGGTGGATCTCCGACGTGCCCTCGTACGTCAGCACGCTCTCCAGGTTGTTGGCGTGCCGCATCACCGGGTACTCGCCGGACACGCCGTTCGCGCCGAGGATCGTGCGGCACTGCCGGGCGATCGCGAGCGCCTCCCGGACGTTGTTGAGCTTGCCGACGCTGACCTGCTCGGGCCGCAGCCGCCCGGCGTCGGCGAGCCGGCCCAGGTGCAGCGCCAGCAGGTACCCCTTGTTCCACTCGACGGCCATGTCGGCGAGCTTCGCCTGGGTGAGCTGGAACGCGGCGAGCGGCTTGCCGAACTGGGTGCGGCTGGTCGCATACCCCAGGGCGGTCTCCAGGCACTCGCGGGCCGCACCGAGCGCGCCCCAGACGATGCCGTGCCGGGCCTCGGTGAGGCAGCTCAGCGGGGCCTTCAACCCGGTCGCCCCGGGCAGTTGCGCGTCCGCCGGGAGCCGCACGTCGTCGAGGGAGACCTCGCCGGTCACCGACGCGCGCAGCGACATCTTCCGCCGGATCTCCCGCGCCGTCACCCCGGGCGTGTCCATGGGTACGGCGAAGCCGCGTACCCCCTCGTCGGTGCGCGCCCAGATGACCGCGACGTCCGCGACCGGCGCGTTGGTGATCCACATCTTGGTGCCGTGCAGCACCCAGTCGTCGCCGTCGCGGCGGGCCCGGGTGGCCATCGACGCCGGGTCGGAGCCGTGGTCCGGCTCGGTCAGCCCGAAGCACCCGATCGCCTCGCCGGCCGCCATCGCGGGCAGCCAGCGCTGCTTCTGCTCCTCGCTGCCGTAGCGCCAGATCGCGTACATGGCGAGCGACCCCTGCACCGACACCAGGGACCGGACACCAGAGTCGCCGGCCTCCAGCTCCAGGCAGGCGAGGCCGTACGCGACGGCCGACGAGCCGGCGCAGCCGTACCCGGTCAGGTGCATCCCGAGCAGGCCGAGCTTGCCGAACTCGCGGGCCAGCTCGCGGGCGGGCGCGTGGCCCTCCTCGTACCAGCCGGCGACGTGCGGGCGGACCCGGTCGTCGACGAGCTGGCGCACGACGGCGCGGATCTGGCGCTCCTCCTCGCTGAGCGACGAGTCGATGTCGAGCAGGTCGAGAGGGGTCATGGTGGCCACCTTAACGAAGGCTCACTCCACCGCCTCGGAGAGCACGAGCACCCGGGCGTGGATCTGGTTGCGCTGCTGCAACGCGGCCCGCAGCGCGCGGTGCAGGCCGTCCTCCAGATAGAGACCGCCGTTCCACTGCACCACGTGCGGGAAGAGGTCCCCGTAGAAGGTCGAGTCCTCGGCGAGCAGCTTGTCGAGCGCCAGCTCGCGCTTGGTGGTGATCAACTGGTCCAGCCGCAGCGGGCGCGGAGGGATCTCGGCCCACTGCTTGAGCGTCAGGTTGTGTTCGGGGTAGGGACGCCCGTCCCGGACCGCTCTGAAGATCACGACGGCACGCTCCCCTCCCCCTGACCGGGCCGACCCCCACGACACCGGGCCGGGTCGCGGCGCGGCACCGCGACCAGCGGCACCGATGACCGTGCCAGCCTAGCCCGCCACGTCACGCCGCGTTCTGCTCCCTGATGTCAGTTTCCCTCCCGTGCCGTCCGCTTCTCAACCGGACGAATCAGGCGAGCCGGTCGACCCCCACCGGCCACGGTGGACCACTTCCTCGACCGGGCGGCGTCCACGACGCAGGGATGGTGACCGATGGTCGGGAGCACGGTAACCGATCGTGATCGCGCCGACCGGCTCGTACTCCGCCGGCACCCCGAACGTGGACCGGAAGTCGTCGAGGCGGTGCGGCGGGATGCCGAAGAAGCACGCCCCCAGACCCTCGTCGACGGCGGTCAGCAGCATCAGCAGCGCGGCGAAGCCGGTGTCGATGTACCAGTACGGCACCGGCCAGCGCTCGGTCGAGCGGTCCGCCCAGCCCTTGTCCGGCTCCGCGTACCGGTCGAGGTACGCCGACCGGTTCGCGTGCGGGACGATGATCAGCGGTGCCCGCCGCATGCCGCTCAGCCAGCGGTCCCGGCCGCCGCCGCCCGGCGTGGCCGCCGTCCAGAACCGCTCCCGGTCCTCATCGCTCTCCAGCACCAGGAAGCCCCAGCCCTGGGAGAACCCGGCCGACGGCGCCCGGATCGCGTGGTCGAGCAGGCGCTCCACCACCTCGGGCGGGACCGGCCGGTCCGGGTCGTAGTTGCGGACCATCCGGCGCCGCCGGACCACCTCGCCGAACTCCACGCCGTCCCGCCTCTCACGCACCGGGCCGGATGCCCCAGACACCCCGCCAGGTGTCACCGGGCTTCAGTGTGATCAGGTCCCGGCCGGAGCGAAACGCGTCCGGCGGGCAGGTCATCGGCTCGATTGCCACCGACCGCCGGTACCGCTCCCCGGTCAGCGAGTCGCCGGTGAAGACCTGCCACCAGCCGAACTGGTGGTCCGCCCAGATCCGTACGCCGGCCGAGCCGTCCGGGGCGGCCAGGTCGACCGCCGAGCCGCCGTCGTCGCCCCGGATCACGTCGCCGAACGTGTGGTCGAGGGTCGCCCGGCCGATGCGGCGCCCGCCGGTCCAGTCGCAGTCGGTGCCGGTCACCGGTGTCACGGCGATCGGCAGCAGCCGCGCGTCCACCTGCAGGCGGCTGCGAGCCGGCAGCCGCATCGTCAGGTCGTCGACCGCCACACCGGGCAGTTGCAGGTACGGGTGCACCGCGAACCCGAACGGCGCCGGCTCGACATCGGTGTTGGTCACCTCGTGCTCGGCGCGCAGCCCGTCCGGGCCGACGCTCCACCGGGTGCGCAGTCGCAACGACCAGGGGTAGCCGGGGGTCGGCGGCAGCTCGTACCCGACGGTGACCGCGTCGGCCGACTGCTCCAGCAGCCGCCACGGCACCCAGTTGACCAGCCCGTGGATCGCCACGTCCCGCGCCGGCTCGCTGATCGACAGCTGGAGGTGCCGGTCGCCGAAGGTGTACCGCCCGTCCCGGATCCGGTTCGGCCACGGCGCGAGCACCTGCCCGGCGCAGCCGGGGCACAGTTCGTCGGCCGCGTACCCGTCGAGGAGGTCCACGCCGTCGTGCCGGTACGTCCGGATCCCGCCGCCCACCTCGACGATGACGGCCTCGTGGCCGGCGGCGGCGATGGTCCACTGCGCGCCGGAGGGGGGACGCTGCTCGGGGGTGTCCATGCCCGGACCTTAACCGGTCAACTGCGCTCGCCGCTCGACGCGGCCGCCGCCCGGTAGCGGACCAGGGCGGGGAACGCGACCGCCAGCCCGAGCGCGAGCACGGCGGAGAGCAGGCCGCCGCCGACCCAGGCCACCCCGGTGCCGAGGCCCGCCGCCGTCGTACCCGCCCGCAGGTCGCCCAGACGCGGGCCGCCCGCCACGACCACGGTGTTCACGCCCTGGAGCCGGCCCCGCATCCGGTCCGGCGCGTAGACCAGCAGCATCGACTGGCGCAGCACCGCGCTCACCAGGTCGGCGGCACCGGCCACCACGAGCAGCAGGACCATCAGCCAGAGCTGCCGGGCCAGCCCCGCCGCGGCGATGGCCAGCCCCCAGCCCACCACCGCCACCACCAGGCCGAGCCCCTGTCGGCGCATCCGGCCGATCCAGCCGGACGTGAGGCCGCCGACCATCGCGCCGATCGCGATGGCGCTGAAGAGCCAGCCGACCGCCGCGCCGCCGCCGAACCGCTCCTGCGCCACCTCCGGGAACAACGCCCGGGGCATGGCCAGGATCATCGCGATCAGGTCGATGGCGAACGACAGCAGCAGCACCGGCGTGGTGGCGAGGTACCGGAAGCCGCCGACGATGCCGGCCAGCCCGCCGCGCCGCACCTCGCCGTCGGCCGGCGGCTCCGGGGGCATGGCGGGCAGCCGCAGCGTCGCGACGATCAGGCCGGTGAACAGGACGGCGTCCACCGCGTACGCGACCGGCAGGCCGCGTTCCGTGCCGAACGCCGCGAAGATCAGGCCGGCCGCGAGCGGGCCGACCACCGAGGCCACGGTGAAGGTGGTGTAGTTCAGCGTGGTGCCGGACGGCACCAGCTCCGGCGGCAACAGCCGGGGCAGCGTCGCGGTACGCGCCGGCGAGCTGATCGCGAACGCGATCGAGTGCACGGTGACCAGCGCCAGCAGCAGCACCGGGCTGCCGACCCCGGACAGCGCGTGCGCCAGCAGGCCGAGCATCGACGCCCAGAGCAGCGCCGACCCGCCCAGCAGCACGCGCCGGCGGTCGCGGGCGTCGGCCACCGCGCCGCCCCAGAGACCGAACACCAGCAGGGGTACGAAACCCGCGACGCCGAGCAGGCCGACCCAGAACGAGTCCTCGGTCAGCGCGAACATCTCGACCGGCACGGCGACCGCCGTGAACTGGAAGCCGAACATCGCCATCGTGTTGCCGAGCCACATCCGGCGGAACGCCGGCACCCCCAGCGGGCGCAGGTCGATCGCCCAGCGGCGCGCTCCGCGCGGCCGGGCCTCCTGCACGCCGGTCACGGTGCCAGCCGCTCGACGACCCAGCCGGCGTCCGTACGCCGGAACCGCAGCCGGTCGTGCAGCCGGCTCGCCCGCCCCTGCCAGAACTCCACGCAGTCCGGGCGGATCCGCAGCCCGCCCCAGTGCGGCGGGGCGGGGATCGGCTCGACGTCGGCGAACCGCTCCGCCGCCGCCCGGTACGCCTCGTCCAGCGCCGCGCGGTCCGGCAGCACCCGGGACTGGTCGCTGGCCCACGCGCCGAGCTGGGAGCCGCGCGGCCGGCTGGCGAAGTACGCCTCGGTCTCGGCCCGGTCGAGCCGCTCCACCCGGCCCGTCACCACCACCTGGCGCTGCATGGGGAACCAGGGGAAGACGAGGCTGGCGTACGGGTTCGCGCCCAACTCGGCGCCCTTGCGCGACCCGTAGTTCGTGAACAGGACGAAACCGTCCGGGTCGTAGCCCTTGAGCAGCACCGTCCGGCCGCTCGGCCGGCCGTCGGCGCCGGCCGTGCCGAGCACCATCGCGTTCGGTTCGGGCAGTCCCGCCGCGACCGCGTCGGCGAACCACCGGTCGAACTGCGTGTGCCAGTCACCCGCCAGGTCCGCCTCGGTCAGGCCCAGGTCCGCGGTGTACTCGTTACGCATGTCCGCCGGCGGCACTGTGTCGCCCGTCACGTCGTCTCCCCTCCCCGTCCGGCCGGTCACCGCTCTGCCGCGCAGGCCAGCCCCCATCGCACAGTCTCACCGACGCGGCCGGGCCGCGCCCGGTCCGGGATGTCGCGTGTAGCACAGCGGTCGCGGGTCGCGCACTTCCGTAACCAGCAGGCAAGATGACACGAACACATCCCTGAGGGTCGCCTAAGGCGCTCGCCCGGCTGGGCCGGGACCGGAGCCCCGGGCTGGCGCACCGAGCAGATCCAGGAGAGCGACATGGCCGATTTCAAACCCGGACTGGAGGGCGTCGTAGCCTTCGAGACCGAGATCGCCGAACCCGACCGTGAGGGCGGCGCGCTGCGCTATCGCGGTGTCGACATCGAGGATCTCATCGGCCAGGTCTCGTTCGGCAATGTGTGGGCGCTGCTGGTGGACGGGCGCTTCGGCCCGGGCCTGCCGCCGGCCGAGCCGTTCCCGGTGCCGGTGCACTCCGGTGACATCCGCGTCGACGTGCAGTCCGCGGTGGCGATGCTCGCCCCGTACTGGGGGCTCAACCAGCTTCTCGACATCTCCGACGAGCAGGCCCGCGAGGACCTGGCCCGGGTGTCGGTGACCGCGCTCTCCTTCGTCGCCCAGTCCGCCCGTGGCCTCGGGCTGCCGGCGGTCCCGCAAAAGGAGATCGACAAGGCGTCCACCATCGTCGAGCGCTTCATGAAGCGCTGGCGGGGTGAGCCCGACCCGCGGCACGTCAAGGCCGTCGACGCGTACTTCATCTCGGCCGCCGAGCACGGCCTGAACGCCTCCACGTTCACCGCCCGCATCGTCGCCTCCACCGGCGCGGACGCCGCCGCCTGCATCTCCTCCGGCATCGGCGCGCTCTCCGGCCCGCTGCACGGCGGCGCCCCGTCGCGGGTGCTCAGCATGCTGGAGGCCGTCGAGCGCAGCGGCGACGCCGAGGGGTACGTCAAGGGCGTGCTCGACCGGGGCGAGCGGCTGATGGGCTTCGGCCACCGGGTCTACCGCGCGGAGGACCCGCGCGCCCGCGTGCTCCGCCGCACGGCGAAGGAGCTGGGCGCGCCCCGCTTCGAGATCGCCGAGGCGCTGGAGAAGGCCGCCCTGGCCGAGCTCCAGGCCCGCCGCCCGGACCGGGTGCTCGCCACGAACGTCGAGTTCTGGTCGGCCGTCGTGCTGGACTTCGCCGAGGTGCCCGCGCACATGTTCACCTCGATGTTCACCTGCGCCCGGATGGGCGGCTGGAGCGCCCACATCCTGGAGCAGAAGAAGCTCCAGCGGCTCGTCCGCCCCTCGGCCCGCTACGTCGGCCCGGGCCCCCGCAAGCCGCACGAGGTCGAGGGCTGGGACCTGGTCCCGCACGGCGTCTGAGTCGTCGGGACCGCTTCGCGACGCCTCCGGCGGCGTGCGGCCCCCTGTTGACACGTCCCCGAAGGCCCCGACCGCCCGGTCGGGGCCTTCGGCGCCCCCGCGACGGTTGTGGCGCAGGACTCAGGCCCGGTCGTGGGACCGGCGGTCGGAGGACCGCCCGCTGATGCGAGGATGAGGGTCGGCAGTGTCGCCGGACCGGGTACGGATCCCGGCCCAGCCGTGCGCGCCGCGCACGCCCCGCCGTCGATCCGCGCCCCTCACCTACGGGCCCGCCCTCGCCCATGCGGAAGGATCTCCAAGACCGTGGCTGACGCACCGACCATCCGGATTCCCGACGACATCAAGCCCGCCGACGGACGGTTCGGCTGCGGGCCGTCCAAGGTCCGTCCGGCGGCGGTCTCCGCCCTCGCCGACGTGGCGACCAGCTACCTGGGCACCTCGCACCGGCAGAAGACGGTCCGCGACCAGGTCGCGCGGCTGCGCCGGGGCATCGCCGAGTTCTTCTCCCTGCCGGAGGGCTACGAGGTGGTCCTGGGCAACGGCGGCACCACCGCGTTCTGGGAGGTCGCCACGTTCGGCCTCATCCGGGACCGGGCCCAGTTCGCGAGCTTCGGGGAGTTCGGCGCCAAGTTCGCCAAGTCCGTCAAGGACGCGCCGTTCCTCGGCGAGCCCACGATCCGCAAGTCCGAGGCGGGCAGCGCGCCCATGCTGGTGGCCGAGGCCGGGGTCGACGTCTACGCCACCCCGCACAACGAGACCTCGACCGGCGTTGCCGTGCCGATCAGCCGGGTGCCGGGCGCCGACGAGGGTTCGCTGCTCCTGGTGGACGCCACCTCCGGCGCCGGTGGCCTGGAGGTCAACGTCGGCGAGACCGACGTCTACTACTTCGCCCCGCAGAAGTGCTTCGGCTCCGACGGCGGCCTCTGGCTCGCCCTGGTGTCGCCGGCCGCGCTGAACCGGGCCGCCGAGATCAAGGCGTCCGGTCGCTACATCCCGGCCTTCCTCGACCTGGTCACCGCGATCGACAACTCGCGGCTGGAGCAGACGTACAACACGCCGGCGCTGGCGACGATCTTCCTGGCCGCGGAGCAGACCGACTGGATGAACTCGCAGGGCGGCCTGGCGTGGGCGGCCAAGCGCACGGCGGAGAGCGCCAGCATCGTGTACGGCTGGGCGGAGCGCTCGGCCGTCGCCACCCCGTTCGTCGCCGACCCGGCGCTGCGGTCCAACGTGGTCGCCACGGTCGACTTCGCCGACGGGGTGGACGCCACCGCGATCGCGAAGGCGCTGCGCGCCAACGGCATCGTGGACACCGAGCCCTACCGCAAGCTCGGCCGCAACCAGCTGCGGGTCGCGCTCTTCCCGGCCGTCGAGCCGGCCGACGTCGAGGCGCTGACCGCGTCGATCGACTACGTCGTCGAGCGACTCTGACGATCGTCACGGTGGGTGGCCAGCGAGGCCGCCTCGGCCACCCACCGTGATCATCGCCGCAGCTCAGTCGCGACATGCGGGTGTCGCATCCCCCACCTCTGGGCAGATGAGCGTACGGTGGTGCGAGACGCCCGGGTGGCCGGCCTGTGGCGTGCGGCCAGCGAAGCGGGACGGAGGCAACGCTATGCGCCCAGTACGCTTCGTCGCCCTCTCCGAGGACGGCCAGGCCCTGGTGCTCGCCGACGAGGTGGGGCGACTGCTCGCCCTGCCCATCGACGAGCGAGTCGCCACCGTGTTGCACGCCGAGCCCGGCGCCCCGCCGCTCGCGGTGGCCCCGTCTCCCACCCCCGAGCCGGCGCCTTCCCTGTCCCCGCGCGACATCCAGGCGCGGATCCGCTCGGGTGAGTCCGCTGAGGACGTCGCCCGCATCGCCGGTGTGCCGGTCGACCGGGTGCTGCGCTACGCCGGCCCCGTGCTCCAGGAGCGGGCGATGCTCGCGCAGCACGCCCGCCGCACGCGTCTCAGGGGCGCGGAGAAGCCCACGCCGCTCGCCGACGTGGTCAACGGTCGCCTGGCCCAGCACGGGATCGACACCGAGAAGATCTCCTGGGACGCGTGGCGTCGCGACGACGGCACCTGGCGGATCGTGGCCACCTGGCCGTCCGGCAAGGCCACCGCGCAGGCCGTGTGGGATCTGGACAAGACCCGGCAGTCCGTCACGCCGCACGACGACATGGCGCAGTACTTGTGCGCCGAGCGCCCCACGCCGATCCTCGGCCAGGAGCCGGCGCCCGAGCGCGGCG
The DNA here is from genome assembly GCF_012034245.1 of Micromonospora thermarum. GTDB lineage: Bacteria > Actinomycetota > Actinomycetes > Mycobacteriales > Micromonosporaceae > Micromonospora > Micromonospora thermarum. The sequence goes on from NZ_JAATEO010000003.1 coordinate 117,006, forward strand.
GCCACGCGCTGCCCGGCCCGTCGCGCGGCGAGCCCAGCCGGGGCGGGCACGGCCTGCCGGCACCGGCGGAGCACGCGCGCCCGGGCCGCGACCCGATCCGCGCCGGCCGGGACGCCCTGCTCGCCTCCCTCGACCGGCCGCTGGGCGGGACGTCCGGCCGCGGTCTCGAACCGCGTACCCCGGCCGCCCTGGCCGGGTCGGACGCGCCGCGTCAGCGTCCGGTCGGCGGTGGGGCGGCGGCCCTGCTCGGCGGCGGTCCCGGTTCCGCCTTCGACGACGACTCGGACGCGCCGAAGGAGGTCCCGGCCGTTCCGTCGCTGGCCGTCCTCCGACCGCGCCGGACGGGCGGGGCGGCGGCCGCCGGCGGCGAGTCGACCGACACCGGCAAGCCGCGCAAGCGGCTCCCGAGCTGGGACGACGTGCTCTTCGGCAGCGGCCCGGCGGCGCGCGAGTCCTCCTAGCCCGCGCCCTCGTCGGCTGCGGCGGTTGTCCGTCGCGGTCGACGGGCGGCGACCCGGCGGCGGCCGTGGCAGGGTTGGCCCATGGAGTACACGAACCTGGGTCGCACCGGCCTGTCGGTCAGCCGTCTCTGCCTCGGCACGATGAACTTCGGGCCGCAGACCGACGAGCCGGACAGCTTCGCCATCATGGACCGCGCCCTGGAGCACGGGATCAACTTCTTCGACACCGCCAATGTGTACGGCTGGAAGCTCGGCGAGGGGGTCACCGAGCGGATCATCGGCCGCTGGCTGGCGCAGGGCGGCGGCCGGCGCGACAAGGTGGTACTGGCCACCAAGGTGTACGGCAAGATGGGCGACTGGCCCAACGAGCAGGGCCTCTCCGCCCGGCACATCATCCGGGCCTGTGAGGACTCGCTGCGCCGGTTGCAAACCGACACCATCGACCTCTACCAGATGCACCACATCTCCCGGGCCACCCCGTGGGAGGAGATCTGGCAGGCCATGGAGACCCTGGTCGCCCAGGGCAAGGTGGTCTACGTCGGATCGTCCAACTTCGCCGGATGGCACATCTCGGTGGCGCAGGAGGCGGCCGGCCGGCGGAACTTCCTCGGCCTCGTCTCGGAGCAGTGCATCTACAACCTGCTCACCCGGCACGTCGAGCTGGAGGTCGTCCCGGCCGCGCAGCACCACGGCCTCGGCATCATCCCGTGGTCGCCGCTGCACGGCGGGCTCCTCGCCGGCGTGCTGCGCAAGATGGCCGAGGGCGGGGCGGCCCGTGGCACCACCGGCCGCGCCGCCGACGCGCTCGCCGAGCACCGGCCGACCATCGAGGCGTACGAGAAGCTCTGCGCGGACCTGGGACACGACCCGGCGGACGTGGCCCTCGGCTGGCTGCTCACCCGGCCCGGCGTGACCGCCCCGATCATCGGGCCGCGCACCGTCGAGCAGCTCGACCGGTCCCTCGGTGCCCTCGACGTGGCACTCGACGACGCCACGCTGACCCGTCTCGACGAGCTGTTCCCGCCGGTCGGCAACGGCGGCCCCGGCCCGGAGGCCTGGGCCTGGTGAGCGCCCGCGCCGGTCAGAGGGGCCAGGCGGCGACGCGGTCGTAGGTCGGACGGGGGCCCGGGTGGCTGCGCATCAGCACCAGTTCGCTGGCCGGCCACTCCGGGCCCTCGTACGCGTGCAGGGTCTCGACGTCGGCCGCCACGTCGGCCTCGGGCACCCGGTCGCCGGGGCGGGCGATCGTCAGGTGCGGGCGGAACGGCTTCTCGTCGTACGGCAGGCGGCCGTTGCGCAGGCGAGACCGGATGAGCCGGGACAACACGGTCAACGCGTCGACATCGCCGCGCAGGTCCACCCAGAGCACGGTGAAGCGACCCCGGCCGAATTTGCCGCCGCCGCCGAGCCGGAGTCGGGGTGCCGTCTCCCGCGCGTCCCGCGACCACTCGGCGGCCAGCCCGAGCGCGCTCTCCACCGCGGTCAGCCGGTCCGCCTCCACCTCACCGAAAAAGGCGAGCGTGACGTGCTTGTGGGCCGGATCGGCGAGGCGGACGTTGATCCCGTCGGCGGCCGCCGCGCCGACGCGCAATCGGGCGACCTGCGCGCTGAGGTGCTCCACGACGACGGGCGGCGGGTAGACGGCGGCGAAGAGCCTCAACCCCGGCCTCTCAACGGTGACGCTGATGGTGCTCGGCTCGGGCGGCGGGGAGGATCAGCCCGGCCCGGTGCAGTACGCCCTCGACCCGCACCCGTTCGATCTCGCGGTCGACCCCGGTCAGCTCGTCGAGGTGTTGGGCGATGCCGAGGGCCGCGCAGGCCCGGCGGAGCCGCTCGTCGTACGCCTGGAGCACCGCGCCGTGCCAGACCGCGGACCGTCCGCTCGCGCCGATCCGCTGGCCGCCGAGGCGGCGGAGGTCGGCGGCGAGCTGCTCCAGCGGGCGCCGGTCCGGCCGGTCGAACCCGCTCAGGTCCAGGTCCCGGGTGAGCGCGTCGGCCTCCACCGCCCGGTCCAGCCGGGCGATGGTGCGTCTTTCCCGCCGCCGCTCCCGCCACTCCCCGAAGCCGCAGACCAGCCGGTCCACCAGCTCGTCGGCGCAGAAGAGCAGCGCGATCACCACGGGAAGACACACCACGGCACCGACCATCAGGGTCAGCAGCAGCGCGCGTCCCAGCTCCACGAACCGACGCTAAGCCGACCGGTGCCGCCCCGCCACCGGATTCGCCGCATCCGCCCGTCAGAGACCGTCGGTAAACCCCGCGGCGGCTGCGGGGTCAGCCGACGGGCTCAAAGCCGCTCGGTGACGTAGAAGCGGGGCATCGGAAGGATCCGGAACCGCAGCCGGGCCCCGGAGCGGCGCAGCTGCCACGCCAGGGCGAGCAGGGCGGTGGCCAGGGTGACGAGACCGCCGATCCAGATGCTCGCGCCGGCGCCGTACGTCTCGGCGATCCAGCCGATGACCGGCGCGCCCACCGGGTTGGTGCCGAGGAACACCAGCACCCACAGCGCCATGACGCGGCCCCGGAAGGCGGCGTCGGTGCCGAGCTGGATCCGCTGGTTGCAGGCCTGCGCGAAGAAGACCATGAAGAACCCGGTCGGCAGGAGCAGCACGACCACCAGCCAGTACGTGGGAGCGAGCCCGACCAGCGTGCCGAAGGAGCCGCAACCCACGGCGGCGCCCAGCACCAGCCACACCGACGGGCGGCTGCGCCGACCGGTGCCGGCCAACGCCCCGACCAGCGCGCCCACCGCGAGGGCGCTGCTGAACAGGCCGAACGACGCGGCGCCGGTGTTGAAGACGGTCTTGGCCAGCGCGGCGAGGGTGAGCTGGAAGTTGAACATCGAGGTGGCGATCACCAGGATCATCACCATCGGCAGGAGCAGGTCGGGGCGGCCCCAGACGTAGCGCAGCCCGTCGACGACCTTGGCCGACGCCCGCTCGTCGCGGGGCGGCAGCGCCTCGCGGTGCAGCTCGGCCGGACGCATCCGGACCACGTTCACCAGCGGGGCGATCGAGCTGAGGGCGGTGACCAGGAAGACCGGGCCGACGTCGAAGGCGGCGATGGCCAGACCGGCGAGGGCTGGGCCGACGATCCGCGCGGAGTTGAAGGTCGCCGCGTTGAGCGAGAGCGCGTTCGGCAGCAGCCGCGTACCGACGAGCTCGGACACGAAGGCCTGCCGGACCGGCGTCTCCACCGCGTTGGCGACGCCGAGCGCGGCGGCGAAGGCGAAGACGTGCCAGAGCTCCACCAGCCCCGTGAGCACCAGCAGGCTCATCGCCAGCGAGAGCACGGTCCAGAACGCGTTGGCGACGAACAGCAGCACGCGCTTGTCGTACCGGTCGGCGAGCCGGCCGGAGAGAAGCGTGAGCAGCAGGACGGGGGTGAACTGGAGGGCCGTGACGATGCCGAGGGCGGTGGCCGAGTTGTCGGAGAGCTCGAGGACGAGCCAGTCCTGGGCGATGAACATCATCCAGACGCCGATCAGCTTGATCAGCTGCCCGGATGCGAAGAGCCGGTAGTTGCGGACCTGTAGGGACTGGAACATCGTGCTCAGCTTCGACTGCACTCTAGGTGCGCCTCCCTCGCGTACGCGTCATCACCGTCGGACGGCGCGGTCGCGGGTGGCTCGAAAGCCTCAGGCGCGGGCGAGCTGGTGCAGGATCTCCGCCGCCTGGCGCAGCGTGTCCTGGTCCTCCTCGCTCAGTTCGGCCAGCCGGTGGGCCAGCCACTCGTCCCGGGCACGCTCGAACTGGTCGAGCACCGCCCGGCCCCCCTCGGTCGCTGCGAGGATCACCTGCCGGCCGTCGGTCGGGTGGGGTGTGCGCTGCACGAGGCCACGCTCCTCCAGCTTCGCGACGATCTTGGTCATCGTCGGTGGCTGGACCCGTTCGACGTCGGCCAGCTCCCGGGGCGTCAGCGCGCCCGCCAGCCGGAGGCTGGTGAGCGCGGAGAGCTGGGTGACCGTCAGGTCACCGACCGGCCGGGCCTGCCGGACCCGCCGGTTGAGCCGGGTGATCGCATCACGCAACTGAACCGCCAGTTGCGCCGGTGGCATGCTCTTCGCCGTCACCGTCCGCTCCGTCACGATAGTTAGCCTAACTAATGAGCCTGGCTAACGACATGCGATATGACCATGCTCACGGGGAGGTTTGCCCTGCTCCGGGCCGGGAATCCGATGTGGAGCACCGGCCCGGAGCGGGACGTCACAGCAGCACGGACTCGATGGGCCCGCGCAGGAAGTACAGCACGAACAGGGCGGCGACGCCGTAGAGCAGCGGGTGGATGTCCCGCGCCTTGCCCTTCGCGAGCTTCATCACCACGTACGTGATCAGGCCGGCGCCGATGCCGTTGGAGATCGAGTACGTGAACGGCATCAGCACGATCGTGAGGAACGCGGGTATCGCGATCTCGTAGTCCGTCCAGTCGATCGTCCGGACCGCCGTCATCATCAGGAAGCCGACCACCACGAGCGCGGTCGACGCCGCCTCGAACGGCACGACCACCACCAGCGGCGCGAGGAACATCGCCAGCAGGAACAGCGCACCGGTGACCAGGTTGGCCGCACCGGTGCGGGCACCCTCCGCGACACCCGCGGCGCTCTCGATGTACGACGTGTTGCTGGACACGCTCGCCGCACCACCGCTGGCCGCGGCGATCGAGTCGACCAGCAGGATCTCCCGCGCCCGCGGCGGGGTGCCCCGCTCGTCGAGCATGCTCCCCTCCTGGCCGACCGCGACCATCGTGCCCATCGTGTCGAAGAAGTCCGTGATCAGCAGCGTGAACACGAACATCAGCACGACCAGCCAGCCGGCGCGGCTCCACGAGTCGAGCACGTTGAAGTTGCCGAGCAGGGACAGGTCCGGCACGTCCACGATCGTGCTCGGCAGCTCCGGCACGTTCAGCGCCCAGCCCTTGGGGTTCGCCACACCGTTCACGAAGGACGGGCCGATGTTCCCCAGTGCCTCGACGACCATCGCCAGCGCGGTCGAGGCCAGGATTCCGATCAGGATCGCGCCCTTGACCCGGCGTACCACCAGCACCAGGGTCAGCAGCAGACCCACCACGAAGACCAGCATCGGCCAGCTGACCAGCTTGCCGCCGATGCCCAGGCCGACCGGCACGGTGGTGTTCGCCTCGTCCGGGATCCGCCGTACGAAGCCCGCGTCGACCAGGCCGATGATGGTCAGGAAGAGGCCGATGCCGACGCCGATCGCGGTCTTCATCTGCGTGGGCACCGAGCGGAACACCGCCGTACGCAGACCGGTGAGCACCAGCACGGCGATGATCACACCCTCGATCACCACCAGACCCATCGCGTCCGCCCAGGTCATCTCCGGGGCGATCTCGTACGCGACCAGCGCGTTGACGCCGAGGCCGGCGGCGAGCGCCAGCGGGAACCGGCCGACGACACCCATGAGGATCGTCATCAGACCCGCGACCAGTGCGGTCGCCGCGGCGAGAGCGGGGATCGGCAGCTTCTGGCCGTCCTCGTCGACGGCGGCACCCAGGATGAGCGGGTTCAGCACGACGATGTACGCCATCGTGAAGAAGGTGGCCAGGCCACCACGGACCTCGCGGCTCATCGTCGAGCCACGGGCGGAGATCTCGAAGTAGCGGTCGAAACCGTTCCGCGGCTCTGCGGACGGTGTGCCGTTGTCGGGCGGGGCTACTGCCATCAGGTCCTCGCAGGTGATCTTCCGTTGTCGCGCCGCATCGTCCCAGATCACCGACCGGGCGGGAAAGTTCGTCCCGTACGCTTGCCGCGTGCCGAAGGAACAGCCACCGCGACCCGAGCCGCTCGACCCGCCGATGCTGCCGTTCGCCCTCGCGGGGATGGCCGCCTGGGCGGTCGCCGGGCTCGTGCTGCTGCTCCTCCGCGACCGGCTGGTCGAGGCCGGGCACGAGAACTGGCTGTGGACCTGCCTGGCCGGTTTTCTGTGGGGGTTCCCCGGTCTCGCCGTGATGATGCGGCACGACGCGAACCGTCGCCGCCGCCGCGCCGGCCACTGATCAGGGCCGGCCGGTCACCTCACGGGTGCCCGTACGGCTCCGCCGGCTCCGAGGCCTCCACCGACCCGTGCGCCCGGCTGACCGACACGGCCTCGACCGCGCTGTCGTCGTAGACCGTCGGCATCTCCTCGACCGGGGTCTCCGGGGTCTCGACGAGGATCTCCGAGTGGGCGCCGCAGCCGTGGTCGGAGCTGACCACCCGGCCGTCGTCCGGCGCGTAGAAGTTGCCGCAGGCGCCGAAGGCCTGCCGCATGGCGCCGGCCAGCGGCAGGTAGAAGCCGCACGTGCCGCAGCGGGCGGCGGCGGGGGCCGCGGTGGAGATCGGCGAGGCCGGCCCGTGGTCGCTGTCGTACCACCGCTGGGCGGCTTCAGTGCGCCCCTCCCGGGACAGCACCCGCGCCCGGCCGAGGCCCAGCTCCCACGCGGTCTCCTCGACCGCCGGGTCGTCGGAGAGCAGGTAACCGGGTTGGAGGCGCTCGTCCTCCGGCGGGGTGGGCAGCAGGTCACCGGGACCGAGGTCGCCCGGCTTGAGCCGCTCCTGCCAGGGCAGCCAGCCGGGAGCGAGCAGCGCGTCCGGGCCGGGCAGCAGGACGGTCTCGCAGATGGTCACGGTCCGGCTCCGGGGCACCCGGGTGACGGTGACCGCCCAGCGCCAGCCGCGGTAGCCGGCCAACCGGCACTCGAAGTAGTGCGTGACGAGGCGATCACCCTCCGCGACGGCCTGGATGTGGTCGCCGACGTCCGACGGGTCGACCTCGGTGATGGCGTCGCGCGCCAGCTCGACGGCGGCGGCGCAGACCTGGTCGAGGCGGGCGGCACGAGCGGAGGCGGGCCTGGTCACCCGACCATTGTTCCCCATGCGGACGGCAGCGTGACAGGCACTCCCCGGAACCATCTCCGGCGGTGGTGGCGCGTACGTCGAGCCGATGGGCGAGGATGGTGCTCATGCCGTTGTTCTCCCGCTCCGAGCGTTCCGTCCTCGGGCGGACCGTCGGCACGGGCATCAAGACCGTCCGTCTGCTGTTCCGCGGCTCGGTCAGCAGCAGCCGTTGGATGACCCGCTCGGCGGGGCGCGTCCGGGCCCGGGGCGCCGGCGGCGAGATCGGCATGGTCCGCCTGTTCGACCTGCACGCGATCTCCTGCGCCGGGGACACGCTCATCGCGATCGGCCTCGCCGGGACGATCTTCTTCAACGTCCCGCTCGGCGAGGCGCGCAGCAAGGTCGCGCTCTACCTGCTGGTGACCATGGTGCCGTTCGCCATGCTCGCGCCGGTGGTGGGCCCGCTGCTCGACCACTTCCGGCACGGCCGCCGGTACGCGCTGGCCGCCACCATGCTCGGGCGGGCCTTCCTGGCCTGGCTGATCTCCGACTACATCCACGGCTTCGGCCTCTACCCGGCGGCGTTCGGCGTCCTGGCACTCTCCCGCGCGTACGGGGTGGCCCGCTCGGCGGCCGTGCCCCGGCTGCTCCCGGAGGGCCTGGGCCTGTCCCAGGCCGGTGCCCGGGCCAGCGTCTACGGCACGATCGCCGGGGCCCTGCTCGCCCCGATCGGCCTGGCCGCCTTCTGGTTCGGGCCGCAGTGGCCCCTGCGGGTCGCCTCGGTGATCTTCCTGGTCGGCATGGTCATCGCGCTGCGCCTGCCGCCGAAGGCGGACTCGGAGCCGCCGGAGCGGGTGCCGCGCCCGCTGCGGGCGCTGGGGCGGCGTACCGGTGACCGGCCGCTGGGCCGGGGCCGCCCGCACGGCCGGCTGGTGATCGCCACCCTCGTCGGCGCCGCCACCCTGCGCGCCGTCTACGGCTTCCTCCTGCTCTTCCTCGCCTTCGCGATCAAGGCCGGTGACCTGACCACCACCTTCTTCGGCCGCGACCTCAGCGACGAGGCCGCGCTGGGCCTGATCGGCGGTGCCCTGGCGATCGGCAGCTTCCTCGCCACCGCGATCGGCACCCGGCTGCGCATCCACCGGCCGGCGGCGATCCAGTCGAGCGGCATGGTCGTCGTCGCCGGTGTGGCGGTCCTCGCCGCGCTGAAGTTCTCGCTCCCGATGGTCGCGCTGCTCTGCCTGGTCGCCGCCCTGATGAGCGGCATCGCCAAGCTGGCGGTCGACGCCTCGATCCAGGAACGCATCCCGGAGCGGCTGCGGGCCAGCTCGTTCGCCCACTCCGAGACCGTGCTCATGCTCGCCTTCGTCGCGGGCGGCGGCCTGGGGCTCGTCCCGTTCGACGGTCGGCTCGGCATCGCCGTCGCCGTGGGCGTGGCGGCGCTCGCCACCGCACGCGGCATCGTCGTCGCGGGCCGGCTCCGCGCCGAGAAGCTGGTCGGCCGGCCGCTCGCCGACGACGAGCTCACCGAGGACGAGTCGGCGCCCGACGAGCCCGGCCACCTCGGCCGAACCGTCGAGGACCCCACCCCCACCTCCCCCGCTCCCACCCGGGGCGGGCCGGTGGACGACGACGGACTGGCACCACCGGGCTACCACATCTACCGCCCGTCGTCGGCCGTCGCCGGCTCCGGCGGCACCGACGAGGAGACCCGGCGGGAGCCCCGGGGGCCGCTCACGTGACGCGGCTGCTCGTGCTCACCGCGGTGCCCGCGGAGGCCGACGCGGTCCGGGCAGGCCTTACGGCAGCCCTCTCGACCCCGACGGGCGTGCCGAGCCCGTCGGGTCTGCCGGCCGTGCCGGGCTCACCGGGTCTGCCGGGCGCGCCGGGCACCGCGAGCACCCCGGATCAGCTCGCCCGCGTGGCGTCGGTCGGCGTCGGTTCCGCGGTCGCGGCCGCGACCACCGCCCGGTTGCTGGCGCTGGCGGAGGCCACCGGGCAGCCGTACCGCGCGGTCGTCAGCGCCGGCGTCGCGGGCGGCTTTCCCGGTCGGGTGGAGGTCGGCGGCACGGTCGTCGGCACCAGCGCGATCGCCGCCGACCTGGGCGCCGAGTCCCCGGAGGGCTTCATCCCGGTCGACCAGCTCGGCATGCCGGCGGAGCTGCTCGGCGGCGGCACCACGATCACCGCCGATCCGGCGCTGGTCGCCGCCCTCCGGACCGCCCTCCCGGCCGCCGCCGTGGGCCCGGTGCTGACCGTCAGCACGGTCACCGGCACCGCTGTGAGCACCGACGAGCTACGCCGCCGGCATCCCGACGCCGTGGCCGAGGCCATGGAGGGGTACGGAGTGGCCGTCGCCGCCGCGCACGCCGGCCTGCCCTTCGTGGAGCTGCGTACGGTCTCCAACCCGGTCGGCCCCCGCGACCGCGACGCGTGGCGCCTGCGCGAGGCGCTCGCCGCCCTCACCGAGGCCGCCCCGGCCCTCCTGGCTCTGGCCGCTCAGTGACCGGCGGGCGAGCGGTCCAGCCGCAGCGTCCAGGCTCGCCTCTCGACGCGGTACCCACAGGCGAACAGCAGGCGGGACTCGACAACGTCGGCGAGCGCCCACGACGTCCGGACTCCCGCCCGATCCATCTCCTCCATGAGGCGCTCGACCAGCCGCCGGCCCACGCCCAGGCGCCGGTACCAGGCGGCTACCAGCACCCCGTCCAGCACGACCTCCCGCTCGTCACGCGGCTCGTCACCGTTGCGGAGATGCGGGCTGCACTCGTGGGCACGTAGTTCACCGATCAGGTCGCCGTCCGGCAGCTCGGCGACGAACCGCCACGAGGTCTCCGGCAGCCCGGCGGTCACGCGCCGCACTCGGAACGTCCGGCGGATCTCCTCGGCCCGCCGACGTTGGTCCCGGTACTGGCGGTTCCGCTCGTACGCGAACGCCGGAACCTTCAGCGGGTACCGCTCCGGCGGCAGCCGGTACCACTCTGCCCACCAGGCTCCCGGCCAGTCCCTCGGCTCACGGACCTCCCAGGCGTCGAGATGCGCCGGGTAGCGACGCCCCGCCTGGTCCGTCCACCCGTCGTGCGGCACCGGCGGCGGAGGCATCACATCCGCCACATCCGCCACATCCGCCGTGACGCCCGGCAGCCCCGCAACCACCACGCCGCCGGCCGCCCGGATCAACCGCTCCACCGTCCGGAACCGTGGATTCGTCGTTCGCTCCGCCTCGATGCGCGCCACGGTCGCCTGCGGCACGCCGGACTTCTCCGCCAGCTCCCGCTGGCTCAGATCCGCCGCGCGGCGCAGCGCTCGGAGCAGGGCCCCGAGTTCCACCACATCCGTCGACCCACCGCCTATCCCTCCGCCGCCTGGCAGCTCGCTCCCCGTCGATGCGTCCACGACGTCATGCTCCCCAGGCACCCCCAGCCGTTTCAACAGGCACCCGCTACTTGTGGAAAACCTGTGGAAAACCGGGCCGACCTGTCAGCGATGCACGCTTCCGCGGCACCTTTGGAGCTGACTCGTTCACGTCATCGCGCCGTCGACTCAGACCGGCGTGGTCGGATCAGACCGACCTGGTCGGACCTGAGGAGATGGGCGTTCCGCAGCATGTTCCTCCGGCGACGCGGCTGGTCCGCGAGGTGAAGCCGTCACCGGCGCCGGCTCCGGCGTCCGGCCACGTTCGCCGCTGCCGTGTCCGTCGCCGTCCCCGCCGCCGTCGCCGTCCCCGCCGCCGTCGCCGTCCCCGCCGCCGTCGCCGTCCCTGCCGCCGTCGCCGTCCGCGTCCCCGTCGCCGTCCGCGTCCCCGTCGCCGTCCGCGTCCCCGTCGCCGCCGCCGTGGCCGCCGGCCGGCGCCGATTGGATCCCTGATGCATCCACGACATCAGCTCCAAAGGGCGCCAGACGTCTCGCTACCCGCAGCTCGAAGCCGCCTGGGCGAGCTGCTGGACCCGCTCGCCGACCGGCTCTACATCCTGGCCACGCTGCAAGCCGAGCGACGGACAGCGGCGAATCTCTCGGGCAAACGCCGGCACCAGCCAGAGGCCGGAGGGCCGAGAGGGCGGAAGGCCGAGAGGGCGGAAGGCCGAGAGGGCGGAAGGCCGTGAGGCCGGGCTCACCGTCGCCACAGGGCGCAGTTGCCAGAGGGCGGGGCTCACAGTCGCGAGGGGCGGGGCTCACAGTCGCGAGGGCCGGGGTGGCTGCCCGGGTCGGGGGCGGGGCTACGGTGGGGGCGTGGCGCTCTCGCTGGCGATCTCGCCCTGCCCCAACGACACGTTCGTCTTCCATGCCCTCGTGCACGGGCAGGTGCCGGGGGCACCGCCGGTCGAGGTGACCTACGCGGACGTCGACGTCACCAACACCGCCGCCGAACGCGGGGCGTTCGACCTGGTCAAGGTGAGCTACGCGGCGCTTCCGTGGCTGCTCGACGACTACCACCTACTGCCGTGCGGCGGGGCGCTCGGCCGGGGCTGCGGCCCGCTGGTACTGACCCGGCCCGATTACGGCCAGGCCAACCGCGACCAGGCCGACCGTGACAACCGTGCTCGCGCGGACGTGGCCCGCGCCGATCGCGCGGACCTGACCGGCGCGACCGTCGCCGTACCGGGGGACCGGACCACGGCGTACCTGCTGTTCCGGCTGTGGTCGGCCGGGCGGCCGCCGGCCCGGATCGAGGTCGTGCCGTTCCACGAGATCATGCCGGGAGTGGCGGCCGGGCGGTACGACGCCGGTCTGGTGATCCACGAGGCGCGGTTCACCTATCCACGGCACGGTCTGACCGCCCTGGTCGACCTCGGCGAGTGGTGGGAGGCCGAGACCGGCCTTCCGATCCCGCTGGGCGCGATCCTGGCCCGGCGCGGCACGGTGGACCCGGAGGCCGCCGCGGAGTGGATCCGGGAGTCGGTCCGCCGGGCGTGGGCGGACCCGGCGGCCAGCCGGGAGTACGTGCTGACGCACGCGCAGGAGATGGAGCCCGACGTGGTGGACCGGCACATCGGCCTCTACGTCAACGAGTTCACCGCCGACCTGGGTGAGGCCGGGTTCGCCGCCGTCGAGGCGCTGCTCGGCCGGGCCGCCGACGCCGGGCTGGTGCCTCAGACCTCCAGCTCGCGGGCGACCGCGTGGACCAGCTGAGCGATCTTCTGCGCGGTCTTCCGGTCCGGGAAGCGGCCCCGGCGCAGGTCCGGCTGGACCTTCGCCTCGAGCACCTTGATCATGTCCTCGACGAGGCCGTGCAGCTCCTCGGCCGGCCGGCGGCGCAGCTCCGCCACCGAGGGCGGGGCCTCCAGCAGCTTGACCCCCATCGCCTGGGCTCCCCGGCGGCTGTCGACCACGCTGAAGTCGATCCGCTGCCCGCCCTTGATGTCGGTGACACCGGCCGGTAGCGCGGCCTTGGGCAGGAAGACGTCGCCACCCTCGTCACTGGTGACGAACCCGTATCCCTTGGTCGCGTCGTACCACTTCACTCGACCCGTCGGCACCTGAAAACCTCTGCTTCGCTCAAGACGTCTACTGCTTCAAGGCTAGCCGGATCATGCGGTCCAGCGCCCCCGGGAATCCAGTGAGATCATCCAGCACCAGCTCCGCCCCGGCCGTACGCAGCTCGTCGGCCGTACATGGACCAGTCGCCACCGCTATCCCGGGCACCCCGGCGGCCCGGGCGGCTGTCACGTCGGCCACGTGGTCGCCGACGTAGTGGGTGGCGCCGTGCTCCCGCAGGGCGGTCGCCTTCTCCTCGGCGAACAGGTCGCCGGCGACCTCGTCGACGTTCAGGCCCAGGTGGTCCAGGTGCAGCCGGGCCAGACGGCCGAGCTTGGCGGTGACCACGAGCACCCGCCCGCCGCGCGCGTGGACGGCCTCGATCGCCGCCCGGGCGCCGGGCAGCGGAACCGTCGGTGTGATCGCGTACGCCGGGTAGAGCTCGCGATAGGTGCGGACCGCGTCCTCGACCTGCTCCGGCGGGAACCACCGGGCGATCTCGGTCCGCAGCGGCGGCCCGAGCCGGGACACCGCGGCCTCGGGGTCCACGTGCACACCGGTCCGGGCGGTCAGCGCCCGGAACGCGGCGGCGATCCCGGGGCGGGAGTCGACCAGAGTCATGTCGAGGTCGAAACCGACCGTCGGCGGCGAAGGCATGCCGAAGACCGTACCCGTCCCCGCCGGGCGAGCCGGACGTCCGAGGGGCGGGAAGGCCTCCCGCCGGGCTAGCGTGGAACGACGATGAGCACCTCACTCGCCGACCACCTGCGCGCGCTGCCCGACGAGTCACTCGCCGCCCTGCTCCAGCAGCGGCCGGACCTCGTCGTGCCCGTGCCGGCCGACATCGCCGCGCTCGCCATCCGGGCCCAGTCCCGCGTGTCGGTGGCCCGCGCCCTGGACGGCCTGGACCAGTTCACGCTCCAGATCCTCGACGCCGCCCGCCTGACCCGGGACTCGGACGGCACCAGCAGCGTCGACGCGGTGCTCGGCATGGCGACCGCCGGGGCGCAGCCGCCCGCCCCGGCCACCGTACGGGCGGCGGTGGAGCGGCTCCGGTCCCTCCTGCTGCTGTACGGCCCGGACGACCGTCTCCACCTGGTCGGCGGCATCGACGAGATCTCCCCGTACCCGGCGGGGCTGGGCCGGCCGGCCGCGGAGCTGGACCTGCGGACGGCGGCGCTCTGCGCGGACCCGGCGAAGCTGCGGCGCACGCTGCTCGCGGCGCCGCCCTCGGCCCGGGCGATCCTGGACCGGCTGGCCGCCGGCCCGCCGGTGGGCAGCGTGCCGCCGGGTGCCTTGCAGGCTCCTCCGGTCGGCGCGGAGGACGACCTGCCGCCCGACCAGACGAACGGTGGGGCGCCGACCGGTTCGCCGGTGCGCTGGCTGGTCGACCACCGGCTGCTGGTGCCCGTCACCACCGGCCGGAGCGGCGGTGCCGGCACCGTGGAGCTGCCCCGGGAGATCGGGCTGCTGCTGCGCCGGGACACCGGCCCGCTCGGCCCGCTGCGCACCACCCCTCCGCCGGTGTCGGCGGCGCCCCGTGAGCCGAAGGCGGTCGACTCGGCCGGGGCCGGGCAGACCATGGAGGTCGTACGCCAGACGGAGTCGCTGCTGGAGCAGCTCGCCGTCGAGCCGGCCCCGGTGCTGCGCTCCGGTGGCCTCGGTGTCCGTGACCTGCGCCGGCTGGCTCGCGCCGTCGGGCTGGACGAGTCGGCGGCCGCCCTGCTGCTGGAGGCGTCGTACGCGGCGGGGCTGACCGGCGAGTTGGAGCTGCCCGGGGCGGTGACGACCCGCCACGGCGCGGACCAGCAGGTGGTGCCGAGCGCCGGGTACGAGGTGTGGCGGGCCGGATCGCTGGCCCAGCGGTGGGAGCAGTTGGCCCGGGCGTGGCTGACGATGACCCGGCAGCCGGGGTTGGTCGGTCAACGCGACGACCGGGACCGGCCGATCACGGTGCTCTCCCCGGAGGCGGAGCGGGCCGGGGCGCCGAACGTCCGGCGGGCGGTGCTCCAGGTCCTCGCGGATCTGGAGCCGGCCACCGCGCCCACTCCCGAGGAGGTGCTGGAGGTGCTCGACTGGCGGGCGCCGCGGCGCAGCCGGGGCCGGGAGGCGGCGCACCGGGAGGTGCTGGCCGAGGCGGCCACGCTGGGCGTGACGGGGCTGGGGGCGCTCACCTCGTACGGGCGGCTGCTGCTCGCCGACGTGACGTCGGGCGACGAGCGGGGTACGGACGACCCGCTGGGGCTGCGGGCCGAGGCCGAGGGCGAGCCGTCCACGGCCGTCCGCGCCCTCGACGCGCTACTACCCGCCCCGGTCGACCACTTCCTCGTCCAGGCCGACCTGACCGTGGTGGTGCCCGGCCCGGCCGACCCGACGCTCGCCGCGGAACTCGACGTGGTGGCCGAGCACGAGTCGGCCGGCGGCGCCAGCGTGCACCGCGTCACCCCGGCGAGCGTGCGCCGGGCGCTGGACGCCGGCTACTCCGCCGACGACCTGCACGGGTTGTTCCGGCGGCGCTCCCGTACCCCGGTGCCGCAGGGGCTCACGTACCTGGTGGACGACATCGCCCGCCGGCACGGCGGCCTGCGGGTCGGCTCGGCCGGGGCGTACGTGCGCAGCGACGACGAGGCACTGCTCACCGAGGTAATGGCGGACAAGCGGCTGGAGGCGTTGGCGCTGCGCCGGCTCGCGCCGACCGTGCTGGCCACCCCGTACCAGGTGGGCCGGATGCTGACGATGTTGCGCGAGGCGGGGTACGCGCCGGTGCCGGAGGACGCCACGGGCGCTGCCGTGCTCACCCGGCCCAAGGCGCGCCGGGCGCCGACGCGTGTGTCGGTCGCCGCGCGGACGGTGGACCCGCTGACGGCCCCGAAGCTGCCGATGCCCCGCCTGCTCGGGGTGGTCGAGCAGATCCGGCGTGGCGACGCCGCCGCCCGGGCGGCCCGGCGGGCACCGGCGGTGGTACGCGGTCAGGTCCCCACCGGCCCGGTGCCGGTGCACAGTCACACCGACGCGCTGGCGGTCCTCCAGCAGGCGGTACGGGACAAGGCGCTGGTCTGGGTCGGGTACGTCGACGCGCACGGGGCGACCGCGTCCCGGCTGGTGCGGCCGGTGTCGATCGGGGCGGGTTACCTCCGGGCCGAGGACGAGCGGACGGAGATGCTGCACACGTTCGCCCTGCACCGGATCACGGCGGCGGTGCTGGAGGAGTGACCCGGGCGGCCGGGCGGCGCGGTCAGCGTCGGTTGCGGCGGAACGTCCCGACGACCGCGATCACCAGCAGCAGGCCGAACCCGGTGCCGGCGGTCTCCCCGACGGAGGCGACGAAGCCCTGGCGCTGCACGAGCCAACCGAAGAGGAACCAGGCGAAGAGAAGAATCCCGGCCGCCGCGTACGCGACCATGGTGGCGGTGGAGACCGGCTCAGCCGGCGCCTGCCGCGCCTCGGTAACCACGTCCTGGTCGACGGTCATCTCCGCCCTCCCCGTTCGTGCGGGAACCTGGAGTCCAGAGTGTCACCCGGAACGGCTGCCGACCAGCACCACGCGGCTGCCGACCCGGCCGAGCTCCCAGTAGCGGACGGCGTCGGAGTGCAGCAGGTTGACGCATCCGTGCGAGCCGATCGACCCGTCGTGCAGGTAGGTCGTGGTCTCGTGGAAGCCCATGCCCCGGGTGAAGTGCTGCCAGTACGGCAGCCACACCTCGTACGGGTTGGACCACTCCTTCAGGTTGCGGCGGTCGATGGTGAACGTGCCGGCCGGGGTGCGGAAACCGGCCATGCCGGTGCGGGTCACCGTCGGCTTGACGATCACCCGGCCGTCGCGCATCACCCAGGTGGTCTGCCGGGTCAGGTCGACGCAGAAGGTCAGCCCGGGACGGTCGCCGCACACGTCGGTGTCGGTGGTGGCGAGCCGCTTCGCCACGTCGTACGTGGTCGGGCCGGCCCGGCCGGTGGCGGAGCGGATGTCGTACCTGCGCTGGAACCGCTTGATGGCGGCGCAGTCGGCGGCGGACTGGCGGCCGTCCACGGTCACCGCCCCGAAACCGCCCAGCCGGGCGAGGTACGTCTCGACCTGGCGCTGGTGCTCGCCCTGCGGGCAGCCGGCGGGTGAACCGCTCGGCCGGGGCGAGGTGCGGCTGGGCTCCGGTTCGGCCGCCGGGCTCGACCGGGGGGTCGTGGGCTTCGGCTTCGGCTTCGGCGATGTCGTCGCCGGGGCCGGCCGGTCCGGCCCGGGCGTACCGCTCGCCCCCGATGGTTGCTCCGCCGCTCCGACCGGCACGGGCCCCCCGCCCCCACCGCCCTCGGCCTGCGGATCGAACGTGCACGCGCCGGCGCCGACCAGCGTGACCATCGCCACGGCGAGGAGCCGGCTGGCGAGCCGGAACTGGATCATGGCGCCTCCCCTGGGACGGTGGTCTGCCCTACAGACGTACGGCATGGGCGCAACGGTTGCACCGGATGCACGTTTTCCTCACGTCGCGTGAGTGCGTGCAACACTGGATGGTCGGCCAGCGGCAGGTCGCCCGCGTACAGCGGTGACTCCGAAGATCGAAGAGAGGCGCCTTCAGTGAGTGGTGGACCCCTGATCGTGCAGTCGGACAAAACCCTGCTGCTGGAGATCGACCACCCGGACGCGCAGGCCTGCCGGATGGCGATCGCCCCCTTCGCCGAGCTGGAGCGCTCTCCCGAGCACGTCCACACGTACCGGCTGACGCCGCTGGGCCTGTGGAACGCGCGGGCCGCCGGCCACGACGCCGAGGCCGTGGTCGACGCGCTGATCAAGTACAGCCGCTACCCGGTGCCGCACGCGCTGCTGGTCGACGTGGCCGAGACGATGGACCGGTACGGCCGCCTCCAGCTCGCCAACGACCCGGCGCACGGCCTGGTCCTGCGTGCCCTGGACCGGGTGGTCCTGGTCGAGGTCGCCAAGAGCAAGAAGCTCGCCGGCATGCTCGGCAACAAGATCGACGACGACACGATCGCCGTGCACCCGTCCGAGCGGGGGCGGCTCAAGCAGGCGCTGCTCAAGCTGGGCTGGCCGGCGGAGGACCTGGCCGGGTACGTCGACGGCGAGGCCCACCCGATCGAGCTGGCCGAGGCCGGCAAGGACGGCCGGAAGCCGTGGACGCTGCGGTCGTACCAGCGGGAGGCCGTCGAGGCGTTCTGGGCCGGCGGCTCGGGTGTCGTCGTGCTGCCCTGCGGCGCGGGCAAGACGCTGGTCGGCGCGGCGGCGATGGCCGAGGCGAAGGCGACCACGCTGATCCTGGTCACGAACACGGTCGCCGGGCGGCAGTGGAAGCGGGAGCTGATCGCCCGCACGTCGCTGACCGAGGAGGAGATCGGCGAGTACTCGGGCGAGCGCAAGGAGATCCGCCCGGTCACCATCGCCACGTACCAGGTGCTCACCTCGCGGCGCGGCGGCGCGTTCACCCACCTGGACCTGTTCGGGGCCCGCGACTGGGGCCTGGTCGTCTACGACGAGGTGCACCTGCTGCCGGCGCCGATCTTCCGCTTCACGGCGGACCTGCAGGCCCGCCGCCGGCTCGGCCTCACCGCGACATTGGTACGCGAGGACGGCCGGGAGGGCGACGTGTTCAGCCTGATCGGCCCCAAGCGGTACGACGCGCCGTGGAAGGACATCGAGGCGCAGGGCTGGATCGCCCCGGCCGAGTGCACCGAGGTACGCGTGACGCTGACCGACGCGGAGCGGATGGCGTACGCGACCGCGGAGGCTGAGGAGCGCTACCGGATGGCGGCGACCGCCCGCACGAAGCTGCCGGTGGTTCGCGCGCTGGTCGAGCGACACCCGGGTGAGCAGGTCCTCGTCATCGGCGCGTACATCGACCAGTTGCACCAGCTCGGCGAGTACCTGGACGCGCCGATCGTGCAGGGGTCCACGACCAACAAGGAGCGGGAGCGGCTGTTCGACGCGTTCCGCTCGGGTGAGCTGCGCACGCTGGTCATCTCGAAGGTCGGCAACTTCTCGATCGACCTGCCGGAGGCGGCGGTGGCGATCCAGGTGTCCGGCACGTTCGGGTCGCGGCAGGAGGAGGCGCAGCGGTTGGGCCGAGTGCTCCGCCCGAAGGCCGACGGCCGGCAGGCGCACTTCTACACGGTGGTGTCCCGGGACACGATCGACACCGAGTACGCGGCGCACCGGCAGCGCTTCCTCGCCGAGCAGGGGTACGCGTACACCATCGTCGACGCCGACGACGTCCTCGGCCCGAAGCTCCCCACGATCGACTGATCGGCGCGACGATCGGCGGGCCCTCCACGCCCAGATCCCTCTCGTTGCCTTTGGAGCTGATGTCGGAAACGACTCATCGGCGAAGACCGGCGGCAAGCGGTTCGGGCACCTGTTCGCCCTGCTCCTCCATGTCGGCGACGACGTCACGCAGCAACTCCTGGAGGCCGTGCAGCGCCTCAATCTGCGAGGGGGCCAGCCAGGCGAGGGACGGGAACTCGACACAGGTAGCGACGAACTGGTGGTCCTCGACGGACCAGGTGACGCGGTAGGTGTAAAGGCTGATATCGGGACGGGAACCCGCCTGCATCACATGGCCTCCTTTCGATCACTCAAAGTCTAGAGCGTTTTACTACCCGCATCTAGTACCCTAGACTTGCCGCGTGAAGCGGGTTGACCTGATCAACAGGATCAGCAAGGCGGCTGCCGACGCTGGCGTGACCTTCGAAAAGGTCCGCGAGGGTGGCAGCCACACGATCTACAGGTACGGCTCGCAGAACGTGGTCATACCTCGACATAAGGAGATCAACGAACTCACCGCGCGGGGTATCCTGCGCACCCTGGGCTTGTGGTGAAAGGGGGGCCCTCGCCGATGAAGTACACCGCCAGATGCGTACGCTCGGGCACTTGGTGGGCGATTAGCGTGCCGGAGATCAAGGGCGTTTTCTCTCAGGCTCGCCGTCTCGACCAGGTTGAAGGGATGGCGCGTGAAGCCATCGCCCTCATGCTCGACGTCGACCCGCAGAGCTTCGACGTCGACGTACAGCCCGACCTGCCACAAGAGGTGACCCGCGCCCGCAAGGCCCGCAGCGCCCTGCGCAAGGCCGAAGAGTCCGCCGAAAAGGCAACCGTCACCGCCGCACGCGCACTACTGGCAAAGGGCTACACGGTCCGCGACGCGGGCGCGCTTCTTGGAATCTCCCCGCAGCGCGTGTCGCAGCTAGCGCCGAAGAAGGCTGCGGCCGGCGGCTCCAGCAGCAAAATCGGCAAGGGCAGGAAGGCCGCGCTCAAGCAGGAACAGCAAACCGCCGCCGCTTGATGCGGCCCTCGTGGCACGGGCGTTGCCCTTACCCACCTGGACCTGTTCGGTGCCCGCGACTTGGGTCTGGTCATCTACGACGAGGTGCATCTGCTGCCCGCGCCACTCTTCCGCTTCACCTGGAACCTTCAGGCTCCGACGACATCCTCGGCCCGAAGCTGCCCACGATCGACTGACCGGGCTTGATCGACTCCATGCCGGCGGCATCGCGGTATCCCGCCCGCCCGGACACCGCAATGCCGGCGGCATGGAGCCGGATCGTGGCGTCCGCACTACGGCGCGCCACTTCTGCATGCATAATGAATGCATGGTTGCTCTCCAGATCCGCGACGTGCCGGAAGAAGTGCGGGATGCCTTGGCTGCCCAGGCCAAGGCGCGCGGGCAATCGCTTCAGGCGTACCTACTGGAGCTGGTGGAGACGCAGGCCCGACGCCTGCGCAACACGGCGGCCCTTGATCGCTTCGCCGGCCGCTCGGACGGCACCCGCTCCCTGCCGGGCGAGAGTGCCGCCGAGTTGACGGAGCAGCGGGAGCAGCGGGGAGACGCGGCGTGATCGTCGTGGACGCGTCCACACTCGCCGACGCTCTGGTTGACGACGGACCCGTCGGCGACGCGGCGCGGGCGGCTCTGACCGGAGATCCGCACTGGGCTGCTCCCACCCACCTCCTGGTCGAGGTCATGTCCGTGATCAGGGGCAAGGTGCTCGGCAACAAGCTCGGCCTCGCCCGGGCGCAGGAAGCGATCGAAACGCTCCCGTCGCTGGTCATCGACGAGGTTGACACCTCGGTGCTGCTCGATCGGATGTGGCAACTGCGCGGCAACCTGTCGGCCTACGACGCGACGTATGTCGCGGTTGCGGAACTGATGGCGTGTCCACTCGTGACCGGTGATGGTCGCCTCGCCAAAGCCAGCGGCGTCCGTTGTGAGATTCAGCTGATCACCGCCTGCTGAGGGGCGCGCCCGCGCCCACTCCCACCGGGAGGGTCAGCGCTTCCTCGACTCGGCAACGAAGACGCCGCGCCCCGGGCGGCCGACCAGCACACCCTGCCCTCGCAGCCGTGCCACCGCACGGTGAATCGTCGACACCGACACGTCGTAGTGGTCAGACAGTTCCTGAGTGGACGGTATCTGCGACCCGGGCTGGAACTCGCCCACCTCGATCCGCCTCAGCAGATCCTTGATCAACTCGTCCATGGTCGGCGGAATCGGCACGTGAAGGCCCCTTGCAGTCGGTTGGCCCTCCCTGCTGCCGTACCGCCGATTGAGGCTGCGGTGGCAGGGCGGGGCGGCGTGAGAAACCACGTCCGGCAGAAGTCCGCCCGCCCCAGCGACTACGCCCCTGGCAGGTCCGCGAGCGGTGCTTCAACGTACGCCGGCGCGGCCTCGACCCGGTCGAGATCCGCGCCTTCCTGCACCAGGTGGCCGACGAACTCACCGCCGCGCAGACCGCCCTGGTCGCGATGCAGGAGGAGAACGTACGGATCAAGAACGCGCTGCGCGCGTGGCAGAGCGCCCAGTCGGCGAACCACCGTTACCGATGACCGACCGCTGGGTGATCCACCTGCCGGTCACCGCGCCCGACCTCCACCGCGCCCGGATCTTCGCCCGTACCGCTGCCCGGGTGCTGGCCCGGCTCAGCGCCCGGGTCGAGCCGGGCGGGGTGACCGTCTCGGCGGAGGACCAGCAGAACGTACGCCACTGGGTTTTCTGCGACCGGCCACTGCCCGGCGGAGCGCGGTGTGCGCTGCCAGCCGAACACCTGGCGCCGTGCTCGCGCCGGCTACCGCCGCGCGTCGGCTGAGCCGGGGAGCCGACCCGGCGACCACGGCAGGCTCGGGCACATTGATCGACTCGACATCACTGGAGTCGGGGTGTCCACGGAACGTTTTCAGCCCGACTTCAATGATGTCGAGTCGATCTACCTACGGGCGGGAGGGGCGGGCCGCTCGCGTGCGGCCCACCCCTCCCGATACGTGCCGGTCAGTTCTTGGTGCCACCAGAACGGAAGGCCACCCAGGCGTCGCTCATCCGGTCCGCCTGGCCCGGCGTGAACATGTTCATGCAGGAGTCCTGCGTGTAGTCCATGAAGTTGTGGATCGGGTCCAGACCCGGCGTGGCGCAGGTGTCCGCGCCGACCGGGCAGTTGAACTGCGGGTGCGCCTCGCGCGGCGTGTCCTCGACGTAGTCGCCGGAGGC
Organism: Micromonospora thermarum; assembly: GCF_012034245.1. Lineage (GTDB taxonomy): Bacteria > Actinomycetota > Actinomycetes > Mycobacteriales > Micromonosporaceae > Micromonospora > Micromonospora thermarum. The sequence continues at coordinate 139,253 of NZ_JAATEO010000003.1, forward strand.
GGAGCAGCCGTGCGCGAAGGTGTGCTCCAGCATCAGCCAGTGCCCCACCTCGTGGGTCAGCGTGTCACCCAGCGCGTACTTCCCGGCCGTGCCGCCCGGCATCGACTCGTCGAGGATCACCACGCCGTCGATGTAGTCCCGGCCGTTGTTGTAGCCCTTCGGGAAGTACGCCCAGCCGAGGAGCCCGCCGCCGATGTTCGCCGCGTACACGTTCAGGGTGCGGGCGTCGCCGGTGTAGAGGGCCGCCTTCATGTCCCGCTCGTTCTTGCCCGGCACGACGGTGTACCAGTCGCTGTTCACCGTCCACGTCGTGTCGACCAGGTCGAAGCGGAACGGGGTGTCGGAGGCGTCCGGCGCCGTGGCACCCGAGAAGGAGTCGTTGAGCACCTCCATCTGGTCCGCGATCATGGTGTTCCAACGCGCCGTCTCAGTTGCGGTGAGCGGGCGGTCGGAGATCATGTGGAAGACCGTGGGGACGGTGACGCTGCCGTTGGCCAGGCGCGGCGAGTCCTTGATCACGCCGTAGGCGTTGGCCTCGTTCTTCGAGTACAGCTCCGGCTCTTTGGCGGTGGCGCCCTCGGCGACGCGCGCCACGCTGTGCTCGTCGGCACCCGGCTCGCACGCCTCGACACCCGGGGAGGCGGTCGTCGGCGCTGCCGAGGCCACCGCCCCGGAGGTGCCACCGCCCGCCAGGAAGGTGGCCGCGGTGGCGGCGAGGACGGCCGCTCGGAAAGTTGGTCTTCTGTGCATCGTTGCACCTTTCAGGGGACGTATCCGGTGCGGGTCGACGCGGGGTTGCCATGACCAGGTCGATGACGTCGTCGTTCCGGTATGAGAACACGCGGTTGCCGTCCGGCAACAGACCCTGAGCAGACGAAACGCCGGACCGACCCGGTGAGCGGCCGGTCCGAGGCCGGCGCATGACCGCCGCCTCCGGGGGTACGCGAGCGGCGATACCGGAATCGACATCTCCGATCTGGCGTACGCCGGGAAGAGGGCATTCGATGAAGGACAGAATCCTCAAAGGGCTGAAAAAGGGCACCAACGCGATCATGGTGCGCCGGCGGCGCAGGGATTCGGTGGTCACCAAGCCGAGCCGCTCCAGACGGCCCGGCCGGCTGTTCCAGTAAGCCAGGCGTCAGAGCACCCGGGTCACCTGCTCGGCGGTGATCAGCCATCCCGACCGCCCACGCGCCGAGGAGAACGGCGGCGGTACGCCAGTGCGCCGGCAGCAGCACCGCGACCCGGCTGCCCGGAGCAAGCCCGCACCCGTCCCGCAGCAGGCCGGCCGACCGGGCCGCCCACCGGCCCAGCTCCGGCGCGGTCAGGTCGACGCGCTCACCGGTCGCGCCGTCGAGCCAGGTGAGCAGCGCGGGTTCACCGGCCGCGCCCACGGTCCCGGCACTCGCGTCCGGCAGCGTCGCGTCAACCGGTGCCATCGCACACTCCCCTCGACTGGCCGCGCCCCAGCCTACGACCCCACGTTGACGGCGGTTGCCAGACTCGTGGGCGGGTCGAGTGTCCGATGTCCACGGACCGACCCGGCCGGGCGGGAGGGGCTGCTGTCATGCGAGCTGGAGGATGGGTCGCGGCGGGGATCAGCGCGCTGCTCTTCGGTGCGGCGCTGGCCGTGCCGCTGCCGGCCGGCGCGGACCCGCTCCCCGAGATCAACCCGATCGTCACCGCCACCGTTTGGGCGGACCAGCCGACCACCGCCGAGTACACGGTGACCAACGCGTACACCGCCAACTCCACCGAGGGGGACGTGGTCGTCCGGCGTACGGGGACCGGGGCGTACACGGTGGTGTTGCAGGGCGCGGCGACGAGCGGTGGCGTCGCGCACGTGGTGGCGTACGGCGGCGGGCCGGTGCACTGCACGGTGGCCGGGTGGTACCGGACTCTGCTCGGCGGCGAGGACCTGCTGATCCAGGTGCGTTGCTTCGCGGCGACCGGCGCGGCCGTCGACAGCCGGTTCGTGGCGACCTTCACCAACCGGAGGCAGATCCACCAGGGCCGGCTGGCGTGGTTCGTCACCGACCAGGCGGTGCCCAGCGGGGTGCGCACCCTGCCGGCCAGCTACCGCTACGACTCCACCGGCGGCGAGATCCGGTACGAGCGGCGGGCGACCGGCCACTACAAGTTCTCCGTGAACCCGCACCCAGCCAGCGAGTACGGGGAGCCCTACTTCCCGATGACACACGTCACCGCGCTCGGCACCAGCGCCGTGAACTGCCAGATCTCCTGGCCGGACTCCTGGCACGTCCGCTGCGCGAACGCCGCCGGCATCCCGGTCGACGCCCGTTTCACGGTCACCTACGGCGTCCGGATCGACCTGCTCGGCCACGCGGCCGGTCCCCGCTTCGCGAGCGGCACGCTCTACGGCGAGCACGCGGGCGACGGGGTGCTCGGCGGCGACAGCTACAACTCGCCGCTGGGCACGTACGGCGGTGCCCGAGGGACGCTGCTCGGCACCGGCCGCTACGAGATGACGTTCCGGGGCACCGGGTCACCCTTCGGCACCGCCTTCGTCAACGCGCACCTGCCGCACTTCGACGACCAGCCGAGCCGGGGGCACTGCGTCCTGGCCGGTTGGGGGCGCTCCGGCACGACGGACACGTTCGTCCGGGTCAACTGCTACGCCTGGCGGGGCGTGCCGGCCAACCTGAACGCCCGCATCTCGTACACCACCTGGCCGGCCGCCTGACGACAGACGCCGGCCGGGGCCGGCCGGGCGTCAGACGGGCAGCTCGGGGCCCCCGTCGAGGAGCGGGGCGAGCAGGTCGCCGGACTTCTCCACCCGCTTGAGCACCTCGCTCGCGGTGTACGGCTTGGTCGACGGCCGCTTGCCCGCCGCCCCCGCCTCCACCTCGTCCCAGGTCAGTGGCGTGGACACCGACGGCACCGACTGGGCTCGCAGCGAGTACGGCGCCACCGTGGTCTTCGCCGCGTTGTTCTGGCTCCAGTCGATGAAGACCTTGCCCGGCCGCAGGTTCTTCGCCATCTTCGACACGATCAGCTTCGGGTGCGCCTTCTCCAGATCCTGCGCGATCCGCTTGGCGTACCCGGAGACGACGTCCGAGTCCTGGGTGCCGGCGATCGGGCAGCAGAGCTGCATGCCCTTCTTGCCCGACGTCTTCGGGTACGACTCGATCCCGTCCTCGGCGAGCCGGTCGCGCATCAGCAGCGCCACCTGGCAGCACTGCTTCAGCGCCGCCGGCGCGCCCGGGTCCAGGTCGACGACCATCATGTCCGGGTGCTCACCGATCTTCCACTGTGGTGTGTGCAGCTCCAGCGCGGCGAGATTGGCGAGCCACACCACGGTGGGCAGGTCGTCGGCGACCACGTAGTCGATGGTCTCCCGCCCCTTGCTGGACCCGGGCGCGGGCAGCGTCTCGGTCCGCACCCAGCCGGGCGTGGCGGCCGGGGCGTTCTTCTCGAAGAAGGAGCCGCCGTCGACCCCGTTGGGGTAGCGGATCCGGGTGAGCGCCCGATCCTGTAGATGCGGGAGCAGCACGGGCGCGATCCGGGTGTAGTAGTCGATCACCTCGCCCTTGGTGAACCCGGCCGCCGGGTAGAGCACCTTGTCCAGGTTGGACAGCTCCAGCGTGCGCCCCTCGACCTCGACCCGGAACCGCTCAGCCGGCATCCTCGACCTCCTCGGCGGGCTTGTCGGGCCGCAGCCGCAGCACCCGGGGGAAGCGCAGCCGCCCGTCCGGGGTGCGCTGACCGTACTTGACCTCCACCACGACCCGGGGAGTTACCCAGATCGCGCCCCGGGCATCCTCGCGCGGCACATCGCCGGCGAACGGCGACGCGGGGGTGCGCAGCGGTTCCAGCTCGCGCAGCAGCTCGCGCTCCAGGGCCGCGCCGATCCCGCCGCCGACCCGGCCCCGGAAGGTGAGCCGGCCGTCCGGCCGGGGCACCCCGACCAGCAGCCCGCCGATCTTCCGCGCCCCCGGCCGCCAGCCGCCCACGACGAAGTCGCCGGTGACCTCCAGCTTGACCTTCACCCAGTCCGGTGAGCGCACGCCCGCCCGGTAGACCGAGTCGACCCGCTTAGCCATCACCCCCTCCAGGCCGTGCTCCCCCGCGGCCTGGTAGGTGGCCGGGCCGTCGGGAAAGACCGGGGGTACGGCCCACCGCCCGCCGCCCAGGCCGAGCCCGTCGAGGGTCGCGCGCCGCTCCTCCCAGGGCCGGCCGGTCAGGTCGACGCCGTCCAGCCGCAACAGGTCGAAGATCATGTACGTGACGGGCATGACCGCCGCCAGCCGCGCGGCCTTGTTCTTGTCCCGGACGTGCATCCGCTCGGCGAGGGCCGTGAAGGAGGGCTGCCCGGTCTCGCCGAGCAGCACCACCTCACCGTCGAGCAGCGCGTCGTCGACCTGCCGGTGCAGGGTGGCGAGTTCCGGGTACGCGGCGGTGATCTCGACGCCGGAGCGGGCGTACAGGTGCTGCCGGCCGCCGGAGACGTCGGCGAGGGCCCGCACCCCGTCCCACTTGAACTCGTACGCCCAGCCGGTACCCGCCGGGAGCTGCCCGGTCATCGCGAGCATCGGCTTGATCGGCGCGCCGGGCACGACCCGACTGTAGTGGCACGCGGAACGCCTCGCGCCCGGTTCGATCGGATGGGAGCATGGTCGATACCGGGGAAGGGAGTGCAGGATGCGGGCCATCTGGAAGGGAGCCGTGTCGTTCGGCCTGGTCTCCATCGGGGTCAAGCTGTACTCCGCCACCGAGGAGAAGGACATCCGTTTCCACCAGGTCCACCGGGACGACGGCGGCCGGATCCGCTACAAGCGCACCTGCCAGGTCTGTGGCGAGGAGGTCAGCTACGACGACATCGCCAAGGGGTACGACATCGGCGGCGGCGAGATGGTCATCCTCACCGACGAGGACTTCGCCGAGCTGCCGCTGAGCACCTCGCGGGCGATCGACGTACTGGAGTTCGTCCCCGCCGAGCAGGTCGACCCGATCCTCTACGCCAAGTCGTACTTCCTGGAGCCGGAGGGCTCGGCCACCAAGCCGTACGTGCTGCTGCGTGACGCGCTCGTCGACTCGGAGCGGGTGGCCATCGTCAAGGTGGCGATCCGCCAGCGGGAACAGCTCGCGACGCTCCGGGTCCACCAGGGCGTGCTGCTGCTCAACACCATGCTGTGGCCCGACGAGATCCGTACGCCGGACTTCGGCTTCCTCGACGAGGACCTGAAGGTCCGGCCGCCGGAGCTGGCGATGGCCAGCTCACTGATCGACTCGATGGCCGGCGACTTCCAGCCGGACGCCTTCACGGACGACTACCGGGCCGCGTTGCAGGAGGTCATCGACGCGAAGGTGGAGGGCCGGGAGGTGGTCCAGCCGGAGGAGGTCGAGGAGGCCCCGGCGGCGGCGGTGGACCTGATGGCCGCGCTGAAGGCGTCCGTCGAGCGGGCCAAGGCGGCCCGCGGCGAGGCGCCGGCCCGCGGCGCGGGCGAGCCGACCCCGATCTCGGCGGCGCGCTCGGCGCAGAAGAAGGCGGCCGAGAAGAAGGCCGCGAAGGCCCCGGCGAAGAAGGCCGCCGAGAAGAAGGCGGCCCCGAAGAAGGCCGCCGCCAAGAAGACGGCGGAGAAGAAGGCCGAACCGGCGAAGAAGGCGCCGGCCAAGAAGGCCGCCCCGAAGAAGGCCGCCCGCAAGACCGCCTGAGGGGCGGGGCCGCGTCAGCCCCGGCCGAGCTTGTGCGTCGGGCGGATCCTCACGATCACCCGCTCCTCGCCGGGCTGGCGGAACGGGTACGTCTCCTGCCCCAGGTACTTCTGCGCCATCCGATCGATGTGCTCGTCGGCGCCCTCCTCGACCAGCTCGGCGGTGCCCTTCACCCACAGGGTCCGGAAGTCGTTCTCCTTGTCGGCCACCGACACCGCGACCATCGGGTTGCGCCGGATGTTCTCGTACTTCACCCGGCCCTTGGCGGTGTTGAAGATGATGTTCTCCCCGTCCGTGTCGACCCAGACGGGTGTGACGTGCGGGGTGCCGTCGACCTCGACGGTCGCGACGTGGGCGAGCTGCGGCTCGGCGAGCAGGGCAACGTCTTCGTCGGTGAGGATCGCCATGTTCGTGACGTTACCGGCGCCTGCCGACAGCGGCCCGGTGATCGCCCGCGCACCCGACGCCTGCACACCGGGGATCCGGGCGGGTACCGTGTGCGTCGGCCTTCCCCCGGCACCCGGTGCCGGCCACCACCTCGAGCAGGGAGTCGACGCCGTGAGCGAGCGTACGCAGAACCGGTCCCAGAAGTCGGAGCGGCGGCTGGCCGCCCAGCTCGCCGCGCAGAAGGCCGCCGAGGCGAAGCGCCGCCGGCAGGCCTGGGCCGGGGGGCTCGCCGGCGTCGCCGTGGTGGCGGTGCTGATCACCGTGTTCGTGCTGGTCGGGCGCGGCGGGGACGAGGCGGACCAGGCGGCCGGCACCCCGTCGGCGAGTGCCTCCGCGCCGGCCGCCGGCGGTGCGGGCGCCCCGCTGCCGGCCGGCGCCGACCCGGCGCTCAACACCAGGCCGGTCGTCGAGGCGGGCAAGGGCGACCTCAAGAAGCTCGTCGTCACCCCGCTGATCAAGGGCACCGGCCCCGAGGTGAAGACCGGGCAGACCATCACCACCAACTACGTGGGCGTCTTCTACGCCGACGGCAAGGAGTTCGACTCCTCCTGGAAGCGGGGCGAGCCGGCGAGCTTCCCGATCGGCGTCGGGCAGGTCATCCCCGGCTGGGACCAGGGCCTGGTCGGCGTGACCGTGGGCAGCCGGGTGCAGCTGGACATCCCGACCGAGCTGGCGTACGGCGCCAACCCGCCCGCCGGCGCGCCGACCGGCCCGCTGCGCTTCGTCGTGGACGTGCTGGCCGCCCAGTGACCGGGCGGATCGTCCGGGATGCCGTCCCGGATTGATGCAGTTGCCCACAGAGGGCTTCCGGGCCGTCACCCGCCGGCAGTAGGTTCAGCGTCACCCTGGGGCGTCCGCCGTCCCGGGGTGACCACCGGACCGCGGAGGTGCACGTGACGGACGACGCGAGGCGGACCGCCCGCTTGATGTGGACCCACTTCGAGCCGGCGCACGCCGTCACCTACTTCCATCCGCGCGCCCGGGCGGCGTACGAGGCGGTCGGGCTGCGCGGCTACTGGCGGGGCTACTTCGCCGGGCGGGCCGCCCCGCTCGGCCCCACCGAACCGGCGCCGGTGGTCGCCGCCTTCTACAGCTTCGCCCCGCACATGGTGCAGCGCGCCCTGCCGGCGGTGTGGAAGCTGGCCAGCCCGGCGGAGGCGCTGCGGGCCCGGCTGACCGGCGCCGTGCAGGCGCTCGCCGAGCTGACGTACGAGCTGCCCGAGTCGCACCTCGCCGAGGCCGCCGACCTGCTGGAGGCCGCCGCGGCCGAGATCGAGGTGGCCGGCCGTGTGCTGGGGGCGGCCAACGCGGCGCTGCCCCGCGGCGAGTACCCGCTCGCCCGGCTCTGGCAGGCCGCCACCACGCTGCGGGAGCACCGGGGCGACGGGCACATCGCCGCGCTGGTCGCCGCCGACCTGGACCCGGTGGAGACGCTGTCCTGGCGGGTCGCCGTGGACATGTCGCCGGTCAACCTGCTGGGCCGGGGCTGGACCGAGGAGCAGTGGGCGGCGGCGCGCGGCCGGCTCGCCGAGCGGGGCTGGCTGACGCCGGACGGCGAGCCGACCGAGCACGGCCGCGCGGGCTTCCGCGCCGTCGAGGACGCCACCGACGACGCGGCCGCCCGCCCGTGGCGGGCGCTCGGCCCGGACCGCACCGAGCGGCTGCGCGAGTTGCTCGACCCGATCGCCCGCGCCGCGCACACCGTCATCCCGGCGGGCAGCCCGATCGGCCTGCCGGCGATGCAGGGCTGAGGTCACGACGCGGCACGGCGGAGCCGGCCCGGCCGGGCGCGGGCACCGCGACCGCCCGTCCGGCAGGATGGGTACGTGGCGGATGCGGTGATCTTCGACCTGGACGGCGTGATCGTGGACTCGGAGCCGGTCTGGGAGGAGGTCCGGCGGGCGTACGTGGCGGCGCACGGCGGCACCTGGCAGGCGGACACGCAGCGCCGGCTGATGGGCATGAGCACCGGCGAGTGGTCCCGCTACCTCAGCGGGGAGCTGGGCGTCGACCGGACGCCCGAGCAGGTCGCCACCGAGGTGGTCGAGGAGATGACCCGGCGGTACGCGGAGCGCGTACCCCTGATCGACGGGGCCGACCAGGTCGTGCGCCGGATGGCCGGGCGGTGGCCCCTGGGGCTGGCCAGTTCGTCCCCGACCCGGTTGATCGCGGCGGCGCTCGCCGCGACGGGCCTCACCGACGTGTTCGGCGCGACGCTGTCGACGGAGGAGACCGCGCAGGGGAAACCGGCACCGGACGTGTACCTCGCGGTCGCCGGGCGGCTGGGCGTCGGTCCGGCCCGCTGCGTGGCGGTGGAGGACTCGTCCAACGGCGTGCGCTCGGCGGCCGCCGCCGGCATGGCGGTGGTGGCGGTGCCGCACGGGGCGTACCCGCTGGACCCGGACGCGGAGCGGCTCGCGGCGGTGGTGCTGGGGTCGATCGGCGAGCTGACGCCGGAGGTCGTGGCGCGGCTCGGCTGACCGGTGACGGCCAGCCGGCGGGTCAGGCGGGGTGGGCGGTCAGCCGACCAGCGGCACCGGGCCGTCGGGGCTGGTGACGTCGGTGACGGTCCAGCCGGCGCCGGTCAACCCGTCGGCGACGCGGGTGGCGATCTCGGTCCGGCGGACCGTGGCACCGTCAGACCGAACGGCTCCGGCTCGACCGGGGCAGGAACCGGCGTGGCGGGCGGCCGGCGCCCCACCCGCCGCCCTCCGCGCGCCGCCCGCCGGTGGTCGTCGCCGGCGTCCGGGCCGGCCCCGCGTCCCGGTCCGCCGGCCGCCCGGTACAGGCAGGTTCCGCGTCCTTCTCCAGCACCTCGTGTCGCATGGCCCCATCCCTCCCGCCGACTACCCCGTTGTACGGTTTCCGGGGCTGCGGGGATCGGTCTCCGGGCGCTCAGGCGCCGGCGACTCCCGTGGACCCGCCGGGTGGCCGCGCCCCGCACCGGCCGCGTCCGGAGGAGCCGGCATGAGCGGGGAGCGGCCGGGTACGGCAGCCGGCGGCGGGTCGCGCGCGGCGTGGGTGAGGAGACGGGGATGAAGGCGATCGTGTACGAGCGCACCGGCGACGCCTCGGTGCTGCAACTGATCGACCGGCCGGTGCCGGAGCCCGGGCCCGGTGAGGTGCTGGTCCGGATGGCGGTCTCCGGGGTGAACCCGACGGACTGGAAGGCGCGACGGCAGTGGCCGCTGCCGGCCGGCTGGCAGATCCCCGGGCAGGACGGCGCGGGGGTGATCGAGGCGGTCGGCGAGGGCGTCGACCAGATCCTGATCGGCGCGCGCGTCTGGCTGTGGGAGGCGGCCTGGCAGCGGCCCTGGGGCACGGCCGCCGAGTACACGGTGGTCCCGGTCCGTCACGCGGTACGCCTCGGCAGCGCCTCGTTCGACCTGGGCGCGTGCCTGGGCATCCCCTTCCTGACGGCGCACCGCTGCCTGACCGCCGGCGAGTACATGCCGGACAAGCTGCACGCGGGTGCGTTGAGCGACCACACCGTGCTGGTGCAGGGCGGCGCGGGGGCGGTCGGCAATGCGGCGATCCAGCTCGCCCGCTGGGCCGACGCGTGCGTGATCGCGACGGTGAGCAGCGCCGAGAAGGCGCAGCTGGCGGCGGCCGCCGGAGCGGACTTCGTGGTCAACTACCGCGAGCAGGACGTGGTCGAGGAGGTCCGCAAGATCGCGCCCGACGGGGTGCACACGATCGTCGAGGTCTCCGCCGCGCGCAACGCCGCGACCGACGTGCAGTTGCTGCGGCCCGGCGGGGCGGTCTGCGTGTACGCCGACGACGGCGGCGCCGAGGTGACCCTGCCGATCCGGCCGCTCATGGTGCCGAACGCCCGCTGGCAGTTCGTGCTGGTCTACACCGAGCCGAAGGCGGCGAAGGCGCAGGCGGTCACGGACGTCTCGGCGGCGGTCGCGCAGGGCGCCATCCGGGTGGGTGAGGAGGCGGGGCTTCCGCTGCACCACTACTCGCTGGGCGCGGCGGCGGCAGCGCACAAGGCGGTGGAGGACGGTGCCGTCGGCAAGGTGCTGATCACCGCCGCCGGGGACGAGCAACCCGCCTGAGCTGGCAGTTTTTCCCATAGCCGGGACAGAGGCGAACAAGTCTCGCAAGAATGACGGTGCGGGTAGCCCCGCATGGACGGGCGGCCCCGGCGCGGTGCGAACGCCGGGGCCGCCCTTGGGGAGGGATGTCTCGAAAGAGCCCTACCCCCAGAGGCGATGGTGCGCCGCAAAACGTTACGGCGCCGCCAGTTCGCGAACTTCCAGGCCGCCCTCGGCGTACCGGGACCGGACGACCTTTTTGTCGAACTTCCCCACGCTGGTCTTCGGCACGGCGTCGATCACGGCCCACCGCTCCGGCAACTGCCAGCGGGCCACCGACGCGGCGAGGAAGTCCCGCAGCTCCTGGGCACCGACGCCGGCGCCCTCGCGGAGCACCACGGTCGCCAGCGGGCGCTCGCCCCACCGCTCGTCCGGCACGCCCACCACGCACGCCTCGACCACGTCCGGATGGGCCATCAGCGCGTTCTCCAGCTCCACGGAGGAGATCCACTCGCCGCCGGACTTGATGACGTCCTTGGCGCGGTCGGTCAGCGTGATGTAGCCGTCCGGCGAGAGGGTGCCGACGTCGCCCGTCCGCAGCCAGCCGTCGCGGAACTTCTCCTCGTCCGGGGTCTCGTCGCCGACGTACCGCCCGGTCACCCACGGCCCGCGGACCTCCAGCTCGCCCACGGACGTCCCGTCGGCGGGCAGCGGCTCGGCCAGCGGGCCGACGATCCGCGCCTCGACCCCGGCGGGGACCCGGCCCTGGGTGTAGCGGTACCGCCACGCGTCCTCGCCGCTCGCCCCGGCCGGCGGGCGGGCCACCGAGCCGAGCGGCGACGTCTCGGTCATGCCCCAGGCGTGGATGACCCGGATGCCGTGGCGCTCCTCGAACGCGTGCATCAGCGCCGGCGGGCAGGCCGAACCGCCGACGATCACCTCCGCCAGCGAGGAGGTGTCCACCTCGTGGCTGTCCAGGTACGCCAGCAGGTCGTTCCAGATGGTCGGCACGGCGCCGGCCAGGGTGGGGTGCTCGGCGATGATCATCTCGGCGATCGGCGCGGCCTGGAGGAACCGGTCCGGCATGATCAGCGACGCGCCGGAGAACAGAGCCGCGTACGGCAGGCCCCAGGACATCGCGTGGAACATCGGCACGATCGCCAGCGTCCGGTCGGTCGGGCCGAGACCGAAGCCCTCGGGCGTGCAGACCTGGAGCGAGTGCAGGTAGATCGAGCGGTGCGAGTAGGCGACGCCCTTGGGGTTGCCGGTGGTCCCGGAGGTGTAGCAGAGGGCGGCCGCGTCGCGCTCGTCCACCTCGCGCCAGTCGTAGGTGTCCGGCCGGCCGTCCAGCAGGGCGTCCCAGTGGTGTACGGAGATCCGGTCGCCGGCCGCCGCCACCAGCGGCGCCGGGTCGCCGCCACCGGCCACCACCACGTGCCGGACCGTGGTCATGTCACCGATGACCTTCGCGAGCAGGGGAATCAGCGTCGAGTCGACCAGCACCACCCGGTCCTCGGCGTGGTTGGCGATGTACGCCACCTGGTCGGGGAAGAGGCGGATGTTGAGGGTGTGCAGCACCGCGCCCATGCTCGGCACGGCGAAGTACGCCACGAGGTGCTCGGCGTTGTTCCACATGAAGGTGGCGACGCGCTCGTCGCCGGTCACGCCGCACTCGTCGCGCAGGGCGTGGGCCAGCCGGGCGGCCGCGCGGCCGACCTCGGCGTACGTCATCCGGCGTGGCTCGGCTCCGGTCCAGGTGACCACCTCGGCGGTGCCGTGCACGGTGGAGCCGTGGTCGAGGATCCGGGAGATCTGGAGGGGGGCGTCCATCATCGTGCTACGCATGAGTAACAAGCTAGTGTCGGCAGTCACAGCTTGGGAACCCCGGATCTCCGGACCGCTCGATGGAAGCTGCGTAAATTGTCCGGGTGAGCATCTCCTGGGCAGACTCGTACGTCGGGCAGCTGCGCGCCCTCGCCGGCGACCGGACGCTGATGTTCGTCGGCGCCCGCGCGGTGGTCCGGGACAACGCCGGCCGCGTCCTGCTGATCCAGCGCTCCGACAACGGCCAGTGGGCCATGCCGGCCGGGGCGATGGAACTGGGCGAGTCGATCGCCGACTGCGCCGTCCGTGAGGTCCGCGAGGAGACCGGGCTCCGGGCGCTGCGGGTCAGCGCGTTCGCCCTCTACACCGGCCCGGACCGCACCCACACCAACATGTACGGGCACACGTACCAGATCTTCACCACGGCGTTCCGGGTGGAGGAGTGGGACGGAGAGCTGGCCCGGATCACCGACGAGACCACCGACGCCGGCTTCTTCGACCGCACCCACCTGCCCAGCCCGTTGTCGGCCAGCGTCCCGGAGACCCTGGCCGACCTGGACGTCTTCGAGCAGACCAACCGCCTGATCCTGAAGTGATGCGGGCCCCGGGTGTCCGGGGAGCACCCGGGGCCCGTGTCACTGGGGGCGCGGCCTACGCCGTGGGGACCACCCCGACGTCGAGGGTCACCGCGCCACCGTCGGTGACCTCGACCACCACACTCTCCGCGTACGGGGCGTTGTACGGGGAGGAGGGCACCAGCGTGAAGTCCGAGTCGGTGGCGTCGTCACCGACGTCGGGCGTGGTGACCGTCCAGCCGTACCGCAGACCGGCCCGGACGACGTACCGGCCGGGCGCGAGTGCGCGCGTGTACGTGCCGTCGGCCGTCGAGACGCTGGTGGTCGGGGCGCCGACCCAGTCGCCGCCCTCGGGGATGAACGTCAGCGGGTTCACCTCCGGGTCGTAGGTGACCGGCCGCTCCCCGGCGTCGCGCTGGCCGTCGCGGTCCTCGTCGTACCAGGCGGTGCCCGTGATCGTGCCCTGCGGGCGGTAGGTCGTGGCCGCCTGCCGGGAGTTGTTCGCCTGGTTCACGTCGTCGTTGTTCGACGTCACGGTGGCGGTGGCGACGAACTGGCCCGCCGGCGTGCCCGCGCCGAAGGTGACCGAGAGCGGGAGGTAGTGGTACTGGTACCGCTCCACCGACGGGTGGGCGCACTCCCAGTACCAGACGCCGGTCTCCGCGTCCTGGCCGGACTGGCAGGCCCAGTCCGTGCCACCTGCGCCGCCCTCGGTGGGACGGACGGTGGGCGCCAGGGCCAGCCGTACGCGGACGTCCCGCGCCGGCCCGTCCGCGAGGTTCTCCACCACCACGCCGATCTCCACGGCGTCGCCCGGACCGACCTCCTCGTCCAGGAGGACGACGTTGGTGACGGCGATGTCCGCCGGCTCCACCGGCGGAGCCGCGTAGCGGTACGTGACCTCGGCCTGGTTGCTCAAGTCCGTCTGCCACTCCGGGCTGGCGGTGGTGACGCTACCCCGGATGGCGAACGTCTCGTCCGCCGTCCCCGGCCCGACCCGCGCCGGGATGGCGACGGACGAGGACTCACCCGGCACCAGTCGGGACAGGGTGCACTCCACCCGCGCCCCGGTGACGCCGCACCGCCAGGGTTCCGGGAACCAGGTCTCGCCGGGCGTGCCGTCGAGCGTCACGCCGGCCGGGAGGTCGACCACCAGCTTGACGTCCTCGGCGGCCTCGGTTCCGCGGTTCTCGGCCCGGAACGTCGGCTGCACCGGCCCGCCCTCGAGCGGCAGGGCGATGTCGTATTCACCGGGGAACAGGCTGAGGTCGGAGATCTCGGCGTAGGTCGTCTTGGCCGTGTCGCTGTTGTTGCGCGTGGTCGCCTCGGTGGAACTCGTCGAGACGGTCGCCCCGAGAGTGGCCGTGGCACCCTCGTTGGCCACCGGGAGCTCGAGGTGCAGGTTCAGCGGGGCCGCACCGCCGGCCGGCAACGGACCGTCGGTCACGACGCAGACGTGGGTGGTGTAGTCGCACTGCCACGGCCAGGACGGCTCGCCACCGATGAAGCCGCCGGAGGGAAGCTTCAGCGCGAGCCGGACGTCGTCCGCCGGCGCGGCGCCGATGTTGTCGACAGCGATGTCGAGGACCACCTGTGCCCGTTCGGGCCGGATGATGGTGGTGCTGGCGGTCAGCTCGACCCGCAGGTCCGCGCTGGGCGCGGTCTCCGCGGGCACCGGCGCGGCCACCGCCGGCGATGCGGCGACCGCCGCGGTGAGCAGGGTGAGCAGGGCGACGCCGGCCCGGACCGACCGGCGCAGGGATGGTTGACGCATGCACGTCCCTCGATAGCAGGAGGCCGCCCCGTGACGGCTCCTCCCATATGGACGTCGACGTACGTGATTCCGTTACATGATCCACAGCCCCTCCGGAGCCGCCCGGATCAGAGGAGCGTCTGGGATTTGGCCTCCATCTCGGCGGCGGCCTCCTCCTTCGACTCCTTCGCCAGGGGCTTGCCGCCCGGGGCCGGGGCGTCGCCGCCGAGGCCGTCCGTGCCGCCGGTCGCGCCTTCCGGACCCGCCCCGCGCAGCTTCTCGTCGGGCAGGGCCAGGGTGACCAGCACCGCCACGATCGCGATCAGCCCGGCGGTGAGGAACACCAGGTCCAGCGCCTCCACGAACGACGTCTGCACGGCCGCGCGAACCGGCCCGGGCAGGGCGAGGATCGTCGCCGGGTCGTTGACCGACACGTCGGCGCCGCCGCTGGCCGCGACGGCGGCCTGCTGCTCGGGCGGCAGCTGGGCGATCGCGCCGGGCAGCCGGCCGGCCAGCTCCGACGTGAGCCGGGACGAGAGCACCGTGCCGAGGATCGCCACGCCGAACGACCCGCCCAGCGACCGGAAGAAGGTGGCCGAGGAGGTGCCGGCGCCCAGGTCCCGCATCGACACGGCGTTCTGCACGGCGAGGATCAGCGACTGCATGCACAGGCCGAGTCCGATGCCGATCACCACCATGAAGAAGAAGGCGAGCCACAGCGAGGTGCGGACCTCCAGCCGGGTGAAGAGCAGCATCCCGACCAGCAGCACCGCCGAGCCCGCCACCGGGAACCACTTGTACCGGCCGATCTGGCTCATCGCCCGCCCGGTGAGCACCGAGGTGACGATGATGCCGCCCATCATCGGCAGCATCAGCAGACCGCTGCGGGTCGGCGAGGCGCCCTTGACGATCTGGAGGTAGAGCGGGATGAAGATGATCGAGCCGAACATCACCAGACCGAGCACGAAGCCGGCCGCGTTGGACAGGGCGAAGGTGGCGCTGCGGAACAGCCGCAGCGGCAGGATCGGCTCGGCGACCCGGGCCTCCTGGACCACGAAGAGCCCGCCCAGCACCGCCCCGGCGGCGAACAGGCCGATGATGACGCCGGAGCCCCAGGCGTACTCGTTGCCGCCCCAGCTCAGCGCGAGCAGCAGGGAGCTCACGCCGGCGACCAGCAGCGCCGCGCCGAGCCAGTCGATCGCGTGCTGCCGGCGGGTGAACGGCACCAGGCGCAGCACCCGGGAGCAGACGATGATGGCGAGGATGGCCAGCGGCACGTTGATGTAGAAGATCCACCGCCAGTCCGTCTCGGCGAAGTAGCCGCCCACGAGCGGACCGGCCACCGAGGAGAGCCCGAAGACCGCCCCGAAGAGGCCCTGGTAGCGGCCCCGCTCCCGCGGTGGCACGACGTCCGAGATGATCGTGAACGCGAGCGTCATCAGGCCGCCCGCGCCCAGGCCCTGCACGCCCCGGGTGACGATCAGCTGGGTCATGTCCTGGGACAGGCCGGCGAGCAGCGAGCCGACCAGGAACGCCCCGATCGAGAAGAGGAAGACCGGTCGCCGGCCGTACAGGTCGGCCATCTTGCCGTACAGCGGGGTCGAGGCGGTCGACGCGAGCAGGTACGCGGTCACCACCCACGAGTAGTGGTTGATCCCGCCCAGCTCGCCGACGATCGTCGGCAGCGCGGTTCCCACGATCGTCTGGTCGAGTGCGGCCAGCAGCATGCCGGTCATCAACCCGACCATCAGCAACCGGATCTGGCGCGCGCTCAACACCGGGGTCTGCGTCGTCATTCCGCGTCATTTCCCGGCCTGTCCGGAACATGCGCCCGGTGGACCCCCGTCCCGGCGGAAAACGCCTCGACAGCCGTGGCGGCGGCACGTGCGCATGGTCGCTCGTGGCACTGCTCCGCCGGCTCGCGCTGGACCTGACCCCGCTCCGCACCTCGCGGGACTTCCGGCTCGTCTTCACCGCGGCGGGCGTGTCCGGCTTCGGGTCGTTCATCACGTACGTGACGGTCCCGTACCAGCTGTACCAGCCGCGAGGGCCGCGCCCGCAAGGAGACCGAGGAAACGGCCTGGGCGGCGTCCGCCGCCACCCGCACCCCGGCCACCCCCGGTTGATCATGGGGTTGACGGGTGGATCGGAGATCAACCCACCCGCCAGCTTCATGATCGACGCGGGAGGGCGGGTGGGTCAGTGGCGGCCCTCGGCGAACTCTTCCACGATCTTGGCGCAGAAGGCCGGGAGGTCGGCCGGTTTGCGGCTGCTGACCAGGCCGTTGTCCGTCACCACCTGCTCGTCGACCCACTCCGCGCCCGCGTTCACCAGGTCGGTGCGCAGGCTCGGCCAGCTCGTCAGCCGGCGACCGCGCACCACGTCCGCCTCGACCAGCGTCCACGGGCCGTGGCAGATCACCCCGACCGGCTTGCCGGCCTCGAAGAAGGCCTTCACGAACCGGACCGCGTCCGGGTCCGTCCGCAGGAAGTCCGGGTTCGCCACCCCGCCCGGCAGCACCAGCGCGTCGTACCGGCCGGCGTCCGCGTCGCCGGCGGCCACGTCCACCGGGTACGTCTTCGACTGGTCCAGGTGGTTGAAGGACTGGATCTCACCCGGCTTGGGCGAGACCAGCTCGACCGTCGCCCCGGCCTGCTCCACCGCCTCGCGGGGCTGGACGTACTCGACCTCCTCCACCCCGTCGGCGGCCAGGAAGGCGATCCGCTTGCCCTGAAGTGTCGTCGCTGCCATCTCGGTACGTCTCCTCTCCGGATACGTTTCGTCGGTTCCCGCCGCCCGAGGACCGAAACGCGGCGACCGTCACCCCCGCGCGGGGCGCACGTTTGACCCGGCGGACCGGGGGGATCCCGGAAGGCATGGCAGGAGCAGCAGCGGAACAGCGCCGGCTCGCCGCCGTGGTGCAGAGCTGGCTCGGGCGCCCCGTCCTGGTCCTCGGGGACGCGATGCTCGACGAGTGGCGGTTCGCCGAGTCCGAACGGCTCTGCCGGGAGGCACCCGCCCCGGTCCTCACGCTCCGGCGGCGGATCTCCGCCGCCGGTGGTGCGGCGAACACCGCCGTGAACGTGGCCGCGCTCGGCGGGCGGGTCGCACTGGTCGCCCCGGTCGGCGCGGACGTGGCCGGCGACGAGCTGCACGACTGCCTCGACCGGGCCGCCGTCTGGGACCGGACGGTCAGCCAGCCGGGCCGCCCGACGCCCGTCAAGCGGCGCATGCTGGCCGGCAACCAGATCCTGCTCCGGGAGGACTCCGGCGACCCCGAGGACACACTCGACGACGAGGCCGTGGCCCGGCTGCTCACCGCGCTCGACTGCGCCACGGAGGAGCTGCGGGCGGTCGCCGGCGGCGAGGCGCCGACCCTGGTGGTCTGCGACTACGCGTTGGGCGCGCTGCCCGCGCCGGTCCGCGCCTGGCTGGTGGCCAACCGGGAGCGGTACGCGACGGTCGCGCTCGACGCGCACGACCTCGCCGACTGGCGGGGCCTCGCCCCGACGGTGGTGACGCCGAGCTTCGCCGAGGCGAGCCGGCTGCTCGCCCGCGCGGCGGCCCGACCCAGCACCAACGCCCTGCACCTGGACCACCCCGGCGGCGACCCGCCCGACGGCCCCTCCGAGCTGACCGTGGGCGTGGCGCCCGGCGACGGCTCCTGCGCCCGGCTCGGGCCGACCGGCGAACCGGGCCCCGGCGAGGACCGGGTGGCGATGACCGGGGACGGTCTCAGCGTCACCGGAACCGGCGTCACCGTGAACGCGACCGCCGGCGAGGGGGTGGACCGGGCGGTGCTGGCCGAGGCCCGCCTGGCCGAACTGCGGGCGCACACCGGCGCCGACGTCGTGGCGGTGACCCTGGACACCGACGGTGCGGTGGTCGGCGGGCCCGACGGGGAGCGCCGCCGCAGCCACAGCACGCCGGTGCCGGCCAGCCACGCGGTGGGGGCCGGGGACGCGTACCTCGCGGCCATGACGCTCGCGCTGGCCGCCGACGCGCCGCTGCCGACCGCCGCGCAGCTGGCCCAGCTCGCGGCCACCATCACCGTCTCGGACACCGGCACCTGCGTGTGCCGTCGGGAGGACCTGCTCACCGCGCTCGACCAGCCGGCCGAGACCGACGGCCGGCCCACCCTGGTGGATGCCGACGAGCTGGCGGCGATCGCCGACGAGCACCGGCGCGCCGGCCGCTCGGTCGTCTTCACCAACGGCTGCTTCGACGTGCTGCACCGGGGTCACGTCCGGTACCTGGAGCAGGCCCGCGCGCTCGGCGACCTGCTGGTGGTGGCCGTCAACTCCGACGGCAGCGTCCGCCGGCTCAAGGGCGCGGACCGACCGGTGAACCCGGTCGAGGACCGGGTGGCCCTGCTGGCCGCACTGGCCTGTGTGGACCACGTGGTCGTCTTCGAGGAGGACTCGCCGGCCCGGCTCATCGAGACCGTCCGCCCCGACGTGTACGTCAAGGGCGGCGACTACCCGCCGGAGATGGTGCCGGAGGCACCGCTGGTGCGCCGCCTCGGCGGGCAGGTCCGCACCCTCGGGTACGTGCCGGACCGGTCCACCTCGGCGATCATCGACCGGATCCGCGCGCACGGCCAGGACGTGACCACCGACGCGGCGGCGGGCCAGGCGTGAACCGTCCGCTCGACCTCGGCGCCCCCGACCAGTTCCGCGCCGAGCGGCACCTCGACGTGCTGATCCCCACCCGGAACCGGCCGGCCGAACTGGCGGTCACCCTGTCCGGGCTGGCCGCCCAGGAGGGCGTGCCCGGCTTCGGGGTGGTGGTCAGCGACCAGTCCGACGGGGAGCCCGCGTACGCGCACCCGGCGGCGGCCACCATGGTCCGGGCGCTGCGCCACCGGGGGCACCCGGTGCTGCTCACCCGCCGGCTGCCGCGCCGCGGTCTGGCGGAGCACCGGGCGTCGCTGCTGGCCGCCTCGGCCGCCCGGTACGTGCTCTGCCTCGACGACGACGTGTGGCTGGAACCCGGTACGCTGCGCCGACTGGTCACCGCCATGGAGGAGCTGCGCTGCGGTTTCGTCGGCAACGCGGTGCACGGCCTGTCGTACGTCGACGACGTGCGCCCGGAGACGCACCGGCACTACGAGGAGTGGGACGGGCCGCCGGTGCCGGAGCGGATCCGCCCGGGCACCCCGGAGTGGCACCGCGCGTCGATCCACCCGGCGGCGAACCTGCTGCACGTGACGGAGAAGCAGAACCTGCCGCCGGGGGCGTGGCGGGCGTACAAGGTGTCCTGGATCGGCGGCTGCGTGCTGTACGACCGGGCGAAGCTGCTCGACGCGGGCGGCTTCGACTTCTGGCGGCGGGTGCAGGAGAAGCACCAGGGCGAGGACGTCGCCGCCCAGCTCGCCGTGCTGGCGCGCCACGGCGGCGCCGGAATCCTGCCCAGCGGCGCGTACCACCTGGAGTCCCCGACCACGGTCACCGAGCGCGAGGTGGAGGCGTGGGAGGTGGTCCTCGCCGAGGAGGACGCCCGGCAACCGGCCTGACCCGCTCTCACGCCAGCAGCTCGCGGGCGGCCTCCAGCACCTCGACGGTCGGGACGTCGGTCACGAAGGAGTCCCGGTGCGGACACTCGCCGTCGCCGGGGCGGTGCGGGTAGATGCCCGGGGTGCAGTCGACGCCGCAGACCGGGCAGTGCACGGCCCAGGAACTGATCGGGCGGTGCCGGCCGCGCAGCGGGTTCGCCGTGTTGATGAGGTTGCCGACCCAGAAGATGCCCACCGTGGCGGTACCCACCGCCGCCGCCAGGTGCAGCGGGCCGGTGTCGTTGGAGACGACCAGGGCGCAGTCGGCGTAACAGGCCGCCAGTCCGCCCAGGCTGAGCGTGCCGACCAGCGGCCGGACCGGCACCCCGGCCGCCGCGACCACCCCGTCCACCACCTCCTGCTCGCCGGGCGTGCCGGTGACCAGCACCTCGTAGCCGTCGCCGTGCAGTTCCCGGGCCACCTCGGCGAATCGCTCCGGGGGCCAGCGCCGCCGGGTGTCGGTGGCGCCCGGGTGCAGCGCCACCCGTGGTCGCCGCGGCGGGCCGAGCACCTCGGCCGCCTCGGTCCGGTCGGCGTCGGTCACCGCCAACGTCGGCACGATCGTGGTGGCCGGGGCGCCGACCAGCGCCGCGACCTCCAGGTAGCGGATCACCTCGTGCTGGTAGTAGACGTACCGGATCCAGCGGTCCAGCGGCGGCGCGTCCTCGGCGCGGAGGCCGGCGGTCAGCCGCGCGCCGAGAGCGGCGACGACCGGGTTGGAGTTGGCGCCGCCGCCGTGCACCTGCAACGCCAGGTCGAAGCGTTCCTTGCGGGCCGCCGCGAGGAAGTCCTCCATCGCCGACTCCGGTTCGCCCGGGTCCGGGGCGCGGATCCCGGGCGCGGGCGGGACCACCAGGACGCGGTCCACCGGGCCGGGCCGGTCGCGCCAGAGCTTCGCGTGCCAGGGCGCGCCGAGCAGCACGATCTCCGCCCCGGGGTACGCGGCCCGCAACGCGTCCAGCGTCGGCAGGATGAAGATGAAGTCGCCGAGCGCGTTGGCCCGGAGCACGGCGATCCGCTCGACGTCGGGCACGCGCTCGGCGGTCGGGCCGAGCAGGGTCGGGGCGGCCACGTGACCCCTACGGCCGGTCGAGCTCGGTGTCGGGGTGGTGCAGCTCCCGGTCCGCGGCCGGGTCGACCGGCTTCGGCGTACCCCCGGTGAAGCCGCGCGTGCCGGTGCGGCCGACGGTGATGGTGCGCGGCGCGGGCCGCGCGGCCCGGGGCAGTCGCACCCGGAGCAGGCCGTGGTCCATCACCGCGTCGATGGCGTCCGGGTCCACCCGCGAGGGCAGGTCCACCCGGTACTCGAAGCCGCGGGTCTCGAAGCCGCCCGGGATGCCGTGGTCCGCGTTGACCTCGGCCTCCGACCGGGCCCGTACGCACAGCTCGCGGTCGTCCAACTCGACCGCCACCTCCTCGGGCGCCACGCCGGGCAGCCGTACCACGACCTCCCAGCCGTCGGCGGTCTCGTTCAGCTCCAGGTCGGGCGAGCCGGAGCGGCCCCCGACCAGCCGGCTCAGCTCGGCGCGCAGCGACTGCAACTCGCCCATCGGGTCCCACCCCTGCTGCCGGCCGCGCCAACCCCGACCGAGACCGCCACCTGACTGTTCGCTCATCTCACCTCTCCGATCCGCTGGGTGGTCGCCGGGGACCGCAGCGAGCTGGGCGCGTCCAGGTTGGCGTCGCGGTCGACGCCGACGCCGAGCCGGTCGACCAGTTCCCCACCGAGCCAGGCGCTGATGCCGAGGATGGCCAGGGCGACGACCTCGATCGCGATGAGCGCGCCGCCGGCCGCCCGGGAGTCGGCGTTGAGCCGGACCGCCCAGACCGCGGCGAAGAGCAGGATCACCGCCACGTTCGCGGCGGCGTGGGTGAGGGCCACCCGCTTGGCGCGGGTGCCGGTCGGGATGGCGAACAGGTCGAACGTCCCGGCCGCCGCGGCCAGCAGGCCGCCGACCAGCCCGACGGTGATGTTCCAGTACGCGACCTCGCCGAGGAAGTCCGGACCGCCCACGGTGTCGACGATGTCGAAGAGCACCGCGGTCACGAGCAGGGCGACCGGGAACATCACCAGCATCGGGTGGACGGGGTGGCCCAGCACCTTGAGTCGGCTCTCCATGACCGGGCCTCCTGCTCGGGTCCTGCCGGCGGGTCGGGTGAGGCGGTACCCCTGCCTCCGGCGGGCAAACCTCGCCCTGGTGGGGGCCGCCTAGGCTGTGGAACGGCGGTACGTCGCCACCACGGTCAACGGAACGGGGGAGGCTCACGTGACGGTGGAGATCACCACACACGAGGAACTGCGGGAACTGCTCGGCACGCCGGCACCCCGGGCCGCCGCGAAGGAGCGGACGCGCCTGCACGAGCGCGACCGCCAGTGGCTGGCCGCGTCCCCGTTCTGCCTGGTCGCCACGGCCGGCGCGGACGGCACCTGCGACGTGTCGCCGAAGGGTGACCCGCCCGGCTTCGCCCTCGTGCTCGACGACACGACCATCGCCATCCCCGAGCGGCCCGGCAACAAGCGCGCCGACGGCTACCGCAACATCCTCGACAACCCGCACGTCGGGCTGATCTTCCTCATCCCCGGGCGCACCGACACCCTGCGGATCAACGGGCGGGCCCGGCTGCTGCGCGACGCGCCGTTCTTCGACTCCATGGTGGTCAACGGGCACCGCCCGGTGCTCGCCGTCGTGGTGGAGATCGAGCAGATCTTCTACCACTGCGCGAAGGCGTTCCTCCGGTCCGACCTGTGGCGGCCGGAGACCTGGTCACCGGACGTACTGCCGTCCCGGGCGCGCCTGGTCAAGGAGGTGGAGGCGCCGGCGGAGAGCCTCGCCGACCTGGAACGCCACTACGGCCCGGAGTACACCCGCCGCCTCTACGTCTGAGCCGACCGGACGTTTGAGCTGACGGCCGAGGGTACTGATTCCTTCGACGGCCGCTGTACGCAGCGGCAACCCCCTGGACACGGGTCGAAGGAAGGACGGACGACCGTGGAGAAGTCCATCGAGGTGCAGGTGCCGGTTCGCACCGCCTACAACCAGTGGACCCAGTTCGAGGAGTTCCCGAAGTTCATGGGCGGCGTCCGCGAGGTACGCCAGCTCGACGACCGGCGGATGCACTGGGTCGCCGAGATCGCCGGGGTCCGGCGCGAATGGGACGCGACGATCCTGGAGCAGGTGCCCGACCGTAAGGTCGCCTGGGCTGCGACCGAGGGCGCGACCAACGCCGGCGCGGTCTACTTCCAGCCGGTCGACACCGACCGCACGATGGTCCGGCTGCACCTGGAGTACGAGCCCGAGGGGCTGGTCGAGAAGACCGGCGACAAGCTGAACGTCGTCGAGCGGCAGGCCGAGTCCGACCTGGAGCGGTTCAAGTCGTTCATCGAGAGCCGGGGCGCCGAGACCGGTGCCTGGCGCGGCACGGTCGACACCGGCGCCGGCGTCGGCACGCCGGGCGTCGAGTACGCCGCGGGCACCCGGGGCGACAGCGGCAAGGCCGGTGTCTCCGGCACGGCGGTGGCCGCCGGAGCGACGGTGGCCGGCGCGGCGGTCGCCGGGGCCGCGGCTGCCGTGTCGAAGCACCGCGCCGACGGCGACGAGGACGACACGCCGACACCCGCCACCGAGACGGAGTACGTGGTGACGGACGTCCCCGAGAGTGGCGTCGCCAGCTACCAGCCGGAGCCCCGGCGAAGCCTCTGACCGTGCGTCGCCCGGACGGGCCCGGTAGCCCCCGCTCGCGGGATGGCGCCGGGCCCTCCGGCTGCCCGGTACACGGTTCCCGTGCCGTCAGGCCGCCTGCGGCTGACCAGTCACCGTCCACGGCTCACGCCTGCGGTGAGCCCACCTTCGGGGTGGCCCGGTCGATGATCGCCGCGTGGTCGACGCCCGCCGGCAGCGTCCCGTACGCGTAGCCGTGCTCGCCGCCGAGCCGGGACGCGCAGAAGGCGTCCGCCACGGTCGGGTGGCCGTGGCGCACCAGCAGCGAGCCCTGCAGCACGAGCGCGAGCCGCTCCACCACGTGCCGGGCCCGCAGTTCCGCCTCACCCGGGTCGGCCAGCTCGGCGCGCAGCCGCCGCACCGCCGCGTCGAGCCGTGCGTCCGCGCCGGCGGCGGCGTCCACCTCCGCCTCGAAGGCGGCCAGCACCTGCGGCTCGCGGGTCAGGGCGCGCAGCACGTCCAGCGCGGCCACGTTGCCCGACCCCTCCCAGATCGAGTTCAGCGGCGACTCGCGGAACAACCGCGGCATCCCCGACTCCTCGACGTAGCCGTTGCCGCCCAGGCATTCGAGGGCCTCGGCGGCGTGGCCCGGCCAGCGCTTGCACACCCAGTACTTGCCGACCGCGACGGCCAACCGCTTGACGGCGGTCTCGCCGGCGTCGCCGCGCGCCGAACGGTCCGTGGCGCCCGCCAGCCGCAGCATGAGTACGGTCGCCGCCTCCGACTCCACCGCCAGGTCGGCCAGCACGTTGCGCATCAGCGGCTGGTCGACCAGGTAGCGGCCGAAGGCCCGGCGGTGCGCCGCGTGGTGGACCGCGGTGATCACTCCCTGGCGCATCCCGGCCGCCGCGCCGATCAGGCAGTCGAGCCGGGTCATGTTGACCATGTCGATGATCGTGCGGACCCCCCGGCCCTCGTCCCCGACCCGCCAGGCCACCGCGTGCTCGTACTCGATCTCCGACGACGCGTTGGACCGGTTGCCGAGCTTCTCCTTGAGCCGCATCAGGCGCATCGGGTTGCGCGTGCCGTCGGGCAGCACCCGGGGGACCAGGAAACAGGTGAGCCCGCCGGGGGCCTGGGCGAGCGTGAGGAACAGGTCGCACATCGGCGCGGAGGTGAACCACTTGTGCCCGACGAGCCGGTAGCTGCCGTCCGGCTCGGGCCGGGCGGTGGTGGTGTTGGCACGGACGTCCGACCCGCCCTGCTTCTCCGTCATCGACATGCCCGCCAGCAGTCCGCGCTTGCCCTGCGGCGGACGCAGCCCCGGGTCGTACGCCGAGGCGGTCAGCAACGGCTCGTACCGCGCCGCCAGTTCCGGGGCGTGCCGTAGGGCCGGCACCGCCGCGTACGTCATCGAGATCGGGCAGCCGTGCCCCGCGTCCGGCCGCCACGTGTAGAACTTCGCGGCGCGGGCGACGTGCGCGCCCGGCCGGTCGTCGGCCCACGGCGCGCCGTGCAGACCGTGGGTCACCGCCGTCCGCATCAGCTCGTGCCAGGACGGGTGGAACTCCACCTCGTCGACGCGGTGGCCGTAGCGGTCGTGGGTACGCAGCACCGGCGGGTACTCGTTGGCCAGCCGGCCGTGCTCGATCGCCTCCGCGCCGCCGCCGAGCCGGCCGAGGTCGTGCAGCTCGGCGGCCGCCCAGCCGGCACCCTCCCGGTCGAGGCCCTCCAGCAGTGCCGGGTCGTCCGCCGCGTCGTAGCCGACCAGCGGGGGAACCTGGTTGAACACCTCGTGCGTCGTCACGGTGACACTCCCAGCGCGCGGTGGATGAATCGGGTCAGTCCGGGGATGGTGTCCGGGCCGGCGACCCCGGCGGCCAGCGGGCCGACCATGGCCTCGGCGAGCGCGCCGACGAGCGCGGTCGCGGTCAGCTCGGGATCCTGCGGGGGCAGCTCGCCGGAGGCCACGCCGGCCGCCACGTACGCGGCGATCAGGTCGGCGTGGGCACGGCGGAAGACGAGCCGCTGCGCGTCGACCGCCGGGTCCACGGGCTCGGCGAGCAGCGCGTACGCCAGCCGAGGGGCCTGCAACGCCCGCCCGGCGAACGTGGCGACGACGGCCGCCAACCGCGCCGCCGCCGTACGCTCCCGCGCCGCGGCGCGGGCGACCGCGTCGACCTCGCGCTGCGACGCCGTCCGGAACACCTCGGCGAACAGGTCGGCCTTGGTCGGGAAGTGGCGGTAGACGCTGCCGGTGGCGATGCCGGCGCGGTCGGCGACGGCGGCGACGGTGCAGCCGGCGTACCCGTGCTCGGCCATGATCTCCAGCGCCGCCGCGATCGTCCGTTCCCGGGACGCGTTGAGCCGGGCCTTCACCCGCTCGGTCGTCCGGTACGCCACGCAAGGATTGAATCACCGTTCACTTCTTGCCGGCAAGGGTCGGGACGGGGACCGCCGGTGAGTGTCGGGTTCGATCAGCGCGCGGGACGGAACCTCAGTGTGGACCAGGTGCCGTCGATGGAAATCTGGCGCACCGGCTGGACCTCACGCTCGCCCAGCAGCGCCGCGATCCGGTCCCGGTTGAGGTCGGTGCCGAGCTGGCCGCCCTTCGGGTAGGCCACCCAGGCCAGGGCGTCACGTCGCGCGAGGGCCAGGACCGCCTCCACGTCCGGGGTGGCGAGATCCTCCGCGCTGGTTACGAAGACCACCGCCCCGTCGGTCGAGGCAGCGGCCTCGACCGCACCGCTCGACGCGCCCTCGATCTCGACGTCATCCGCTTCCGCAGCACCACGACGTCCTGCCCCGGCTTGATCTGAAGCTTGCTGGCGAGGGACATGCGCCGAGTCTGACGCAGGCCGACTACTCGGCCAGGCACCTCGCCCGACGCTCCAGGTCGGACGCGCCCAGTAGTGTCTCCGCATGACCGAGCCGTCCCACCTCGTCGCCGTACGGGAGTCGTACGACGCCGTCGCCGAGGACTACGCGAAGCTCGTGCCGCCACGGTTCGCGGCAGATCCGCTGGGCCGCGGAATGCTCGCCGCGTTCGCCGAGCTCGTACGGGCCGGCGGCGGGCGGCGGGTCGCCGATCTCGGGTGCGGTCCGGGCCACGTCACCGCCCACCTGGAGTCGCTGGGCGTGTCCGTGTTCGGCGTCGACCTGTCGCCGAAGATGGTGGAGGTCGCCAGGCGGGCGTACCCGCACCTGCGCTTCGACGTGGGCTCGATGGGTGCGCTGGACGTCGGCGACGGGCAGCTCGGTGGCATCGTCGCCTGGTGGTCCGTTCACCACCTGCCTCCCGAGGAGTTGCCGGCGGTGTTCGCCGAGTTCCACCGGGCGCTCGCCCCCGGCGGCCACGTGCTGGTGGGGTTCCACGTCGGGGACGACCGCCTGCGCCCCGCGCACGCGTACGGCCACCCGGTGTCCTACGACACCCACCTGCTGCCGCCGGACCGCGTGGCCGAGTTGCTGAGCCGCGCCGGACTGGGCGTCGTCGCCCGGCTCGTACAGGAGCCGGGCGAAGGGCTGAAGCGCCAGCAGGCGTGCCTGTTGGCGCGGAGGCCGGAGCCGTCGTAACCAGTGGTGTTGACCGGAAAATGCTCGATAGCCGCCCAGGAGGATCCGTGCCGCAGCTGTTAAGGGTGCAGTGCTTCAACGTGTCGCGTGACGGGTTCGGTACCGGTGAGGGGCAAAGCTTGGAGCGGCCCTTCGGCCACGCCGACCCCACCCCCCTGTTCGCCTGGCGCGCCGCTACGGCCAGCTTCGTGTACCGCACCGAACCCGGCGGCACTCGCGGCCTGGACGACTACCTGACCCGCGACTACGACCACAACATCGGCGCGGAGATCATGGGCCGAAACAAGTTCGGCCCCCAACGCGGCCCCTGGGAGGACCACGAGTGGCAGGGATGGTGGGGGGACAACCCACCGTTCCACACGCCGGTCTTCGTCCTCACCCACTACGAACGCCCGTCGTTCACCCTGTCCGACACCACATTCCACTTCCTCAATGCCAGCCCGGCCGAGGCGCTGGCACGCGCCAAGCAAGCCGCCGCTGGTCGGGACGTACGCCTCGGTGGTGGAGTCGCCACCATCCGCGAGTTCATCGAGGCCGACCTGGTCGACACCATGCACATCGCCGTCGCACCCGTCGACCTCGGCCGAGGCGAACGGCTGTGGGACAGCCACACCGATCTTCTCGACCGCTTCCACCTCGAGTCAGTGCCGAGCCCCAGCGGAGTCACCCACCTCCTGTTCTGGAGACGATGACCGCATGAAGAAGGCCCAGGTCATGCTCGGCGATATTGCCGCTGACCTGGGCCTTTCTATGGAGCCGCCTGACGGAATCGAACCGTCGACCTACGCATTACGAGTGCGTCGCTCTAGCCGACTGAGCTAAGGCGGCAACGAGCGTCAAGTGTACGCCACCCCTCCGGAACCGCCGAACGGGATCCCCACCACACCGCCGACCCGGACAGGAGGCGCATTCGGACGTCCACCGGACAGCGCGGCACGCCGACTCGCACTACGCTCCGGCGGATGACGGACGATCATCCCTCCGGATCGCCGGACGACCAGACCATGCCACACGAACCGGCAGCCGCCCCGCCACCCGACAGCCCGCACGCCAGCGAGGCGGCCGGTGGCCGGCCCGCGCGCCGGCCGACCAGCACCGACCCGCTGGAACTGGGTTTCACCCCGCGCAAGCCGGTGCCGTGGCTCGCGCCGTTCCTGCTGATCAGCACCGGCATCCGTACGCTGCTGGCGATGCTCTTCGGGGCGTACCTGGACAAGCGTGAACTCCAGAACGCCCTCGACGCGAAGATCTCCAAGCAGGTCGGGCCGGACGGCGGGCTGTGGCTGGACTACGTCGCCGACCTGGGCGACGGCTTCAACGCCACGTACTCGGTCGCGCACCTGCTCGCCCAGCGTGAGCTGGTCGTGGACGGGCACCGCCTGCCCCGCGCGCAGACCCTCGTCATGGGCGGCGACCAGGTCTACCCGTCGGCGGCCTTCGATGCGTACGAGGACCGGTGCAAGGGCCCCTACCAGGCGGCGCTGCCGGTCACCCCGCCCGAGCGGCCGACCCTGTTCGCGGTCCCCGGCAACCACGACTGGTACGACGGCCTCACCGCCTTCCTGCGCCTGTTCGTGCGGTCCCGGGACCGGCACTTCGGCGGCTGGGGCACCGGCCAGTCCCGGTCGTACTTCGCGGTCGAACTGCCGGCCGACTGGTGGCTGCTCGGTCTCGACGACCAGTCCGGGTCGTACCTGGACGACCCGCAGCTCACCTACTTCGACGCGGTGGCGGAGCGGCTGGGGCCGCAGAGCCGGGTGATCCTGGCCGTGCCGGCGCCGACGTGGGTCAAGGCCGTCGACCACCCCACGGCGTACGACTCGATCGACTACTTCATCCGCACGATCGTCGCGCCCACCGGGGCGCAGGTGAAGCTGCTCATCTCCGGCGACCTGCACCACTACGCCCGGTACGCCGGCCCGGACCGCCAACTGATCACGTGCGGCAGCGGCGGCGCGTACCTCTACCCCACGCACAAGCTGCCGGAGCGGATCGAGGTCCCGCCGCGGGACACCCTGGCCCGCCGGGCGAGCGCGTCCCAGACGTACGAGCTGGCGGGCCGCTACCCGGACGCGGCGCGGTCGCGGCGGTACGCCTGGGGGATCTTCCCCCGGCTGCCGTTGCGCAACCCGGGCTTCACCACGCTGGTCGGCACCCTGCACACGCTGCTGATGCTGGCGATGGTCGGGGTCGCCACGAACCGCGGCGGGACGGAGCAGCGGCTGTTCAGCGTGCCGCTGGTGGTGATGCTGCTCGTGACGCTGCTCGGGGCGGCGTTCTTCGCCAAGCCGCCCGCTTCGGGAGGCAAGCGGCACGTCCGGCACTGGATCCTCGGCGTGGGGCACGGCGTGACCCACGTCGGGTTGGCGGCGGCCGGCACGTGGGCGTGGCTGGCGCTGCCGTTCCACGACTGGCCGTGGCCACTGCCGGCGGTGGCCGCGGTCGTGGTGTACGGCCCGGTGATCGGCCTGGTGGCGAGCCAACTGGTGGCCGCGTACCTGCTGGTGGCCGGCGCGTTCGGGGTCAACGTCAACGAACTATTCGCGGGCCAGGGCATCGAGGACTCGAAGGGCTTCCTCCGCCTCCACATCACCCGGGAGGGCACGCTGACGATCTACCCGATCGGCGTCGACAGGGTGGCCCGCGACTGGCAGATCAACCCCGACCAGTCCCCCGAGTCCTCCTGGCTGATCCCCCGTACGCCCCTGACCCCCCGCCTGGCCGAACCCCCGGTGGTCCTCCACTGACTGTGAACCAGGTTGATCATGAGGTTGACGGGTGAGTCGATCTCCAGAACACCCGCCAACTTCATGATCAGCGGGGGCCGGGCGGGCAGAGTGTGTCGGGACCGGGTCAGGAGCCGTAGTGGGTGTCGTGGGCTTGGCGGGGGGCGCAGACCGAGGCGCGGCTGCACGAGCAGCGGGAGCCGTCGGCGTCCATGCGGACCGTCACCGCGTCGCGGGGGACGCTGTGGCCCACGACCCGGCCCTCCCCCTCCGGCGTGCTCACCCGGGCGCCGATCGCCGGGGCGGACTCCTGGAAGCGCTGGTAGAGCGGGTGCTCGTACTTCAGGCAGCACATCAACCGGCCGCACGCGCCGGAGATGCGCAGCGGGTTGAGCGGCAGATCCTGGTCCTTGGCCATCCGGATGGTGACCGGCTCAAAGTCGGTGAGGAACGTGGCGCAGCACAGGTCCCGGCCGCAGGAGCCGATGCCGCCCTGCACTCGGGCCGAGTCGCGGGCGGAGAGCTGGCGCAGCTCGACCCGGCAGTGCAGGGTCGCGCCGAGATCCCGTACCAGCGACCGGAAGTCCACCCGGTGCGGGGCGGTGAAGTAGATGGTGCTGCGCTCGCCACCCTCCCCGCCGCCGAGCACGTGGTCCACGGCGACCACCTTCATCGGTAGGCCGTGCTCCCGGATCAGGCGCTTCGCCGCGACCTTGGCCTCGGCCTTGCGCTGGCGCAACGCCTCGTCCCGACGCAGGTCCTCCTCCTGCGCCAGCCCGGCCAGCCTGGGGAACCCGTCGGTGTCGTCGGACACCCACTGCGCGGCCCAGACGCACTCGGCCACCTCGGGCCCGTCGTCCGTCGGCACCAGCACCTTGTCACCGACCTGCGGACGGAACTCGCCCGGATCCAGGTAGTAGAGGCGCCCGTACCGGTGGAAACTGACCGCGCACAGCATGCCCATGCCCTCACCCTACGTCCCTCGAACCGTCCCGGCCCGGCGGGCGTCGCGGGACGACTACACCGTGCAGCCATCCATGTCGATCGAATCGGCCGATCCACGGGCCGTCCCGCCGGGCCGATGATCCTCGCCCGGACGGCTGATTCCGACGCGACCGGCGGGACAAATGCCGACCCGGGGCGTTGAGTGGAGGCAGACCTGCGGGGGGTGCAGGGGAAGGCCACGGCGTCGGCGCCGGGAGCCGGGGACCGGCTCACGAGCGCGACGCCGTGCGCCTTGTCGAGGCACCGGCAGGTGTCACCGGCCCACCCGGGTCGGGGCGTCGTAGCGGGGGT
The DNA here is from genome assembly GCF_012034245.1 of Micromonospora thermarum. GTDB lineage: Bacteria > Actinomycetota > Actinomycetes > Mycobacteriales > Micromonosporaceae > Micromonospora > Micromonospora thermarum. The sequence goes on from NZ_JAATEO010000003.1 coordinate 170,379, forward strand.
GACCGGCGACCGGCGCCCGCCACCGGGACTCGGCCAGGCTCGGCCCCCACTGCCGCAGAAGTGTCTCCGCTCCGTCGTACGCGACGCAGAGCACCGCGAGCACCCGCGCCGCGATCTCGGCGGCCTCCAGCCCGGCCGAGGCGCGCGGGGCGGACACGGCGAGCGGCACCGACGTCGCGGCGACGACCGCCACGGCCTCGGTCGACCGCAGCACGTCGGCCAGGGCCCGGGCCAGCGCCAGCCGGCTGCCCTCCACCCAGTCGGCGAGGGCGTCGGCGTACCCGGCGGTCGACTCCAACCGCCCCACCAAACTCTCCGGCCCCTCGTCCAGGTGGCGCAGCAGCGCCGCCCGGGACTCGTCGTACGCGCTGGCGGCCGCGCCGGACCAGAGCACCGGGTCGGTGAGCGCGGCGGAGACCTCGTCGTACGCCGGGACGAGCCGGCGCACCGACCGGCCCGCACCGGCCAGCGGCCCGGGGTGCAGGTCCAGGAAGCTCCGGACTGCCTCGCCCGGGAGCACCTGCATGCGGCGCAGCAGTGGCCAGACCCGGTGCCCCTCCGGCGCACCGGCGGCGAGCAGCGTGTCGACGCGGCGCAGCAGGTCGAGGCCGGGCTCGGCGAGCCGGTCCAGCGGATCCATCACACCTCCCCCGCGAGCCGCCGGCCGGCGGCCCGGTCGACGTCGGCGTAGCGGTCGGCGGCGTCCCGGACGGCGGACGCGGCGGCGGCGAGGCGCAGGGCGGCGGCGTGGGCCTCGCGGGCCCGGTCACCGGTGGCCGCCGTCCACTGCCGGTGCAGGGCCCGCCCGATCTCGCCGGGCCGGCCCGCCGCGTCGCCGCCGAAGGCGACCTGGGCCGGGTCGCCGGCGGTGACCGCGCGGGACAGGCCGGCCAGCGTCTCGCTCGCCGCGTCGAGCCGGGCGGCGAGGGCGCGCAGCACGTCCATGTCAGGCCCCCGCGAGCGGACGGTAGGCGGCGAACGTCTCGTTGTGCAGCTTCTCGCGGGCCCACTGCGCGGCGTCGGCGGCCGCGGTGACCGCGGCCTGGACGGAGCCGGCGACGTCGCGTGGGTGGCGGTTGTGCAGCGGACCGAGGAAACGCACGTCGGTGATCCGCCCGCCGGCGGTCACCACCACCTCGACCAGCCCGTCCGGCGAGCGGACGGTGACCTCGACCGTCGTGACCGCCTGGTCGAATTCGGCCTGGAGGGACTCGATGCGCCGGTAGCGGCGCACCGCCTCCTCGATCCAGGCTTCGTCGATCTCGCCCCGCGGCATCCGCGCTCCTCCCGGACGGGTCTCACTCAGCGTGGTGCCATGGTCACCGTGCATGGCACACCGGACCGTACCGCACAGCAATCGCGCGTGTCGATGCCTGTGGACGGCCGATCGGGACCTGGTCAGCCCTTCCAGAGGGCGAGCATCATCGCCTCGACGGCGATGCGGGGCTTCACGTTCGCCTCGATCGCCGCCCGGCAGGCCAGCACCGCCTCCAGGCGGCGCAGTGCGCCCTCGGCGTCCCACTTCCGCGCTCCCGCCTCGGCGAGGGGGGCGGTGTCGGTGTGCACGGGCGCGACGGAGGCGCGCAGCGCCATGGTGAGTGCGTCCCGGTAGAAGCCGGCCAGGTCCACCAGGGCCCGGTCCAGCGCGTCCCGCTGCGCCCGGGTGGCCCGGGACTTCTGCCGCTTCTCCAGCTCCTTGAGCTGCCCGGCGGCACCCCGGATCGCGCCGGCCGCGCCCCGGCCGGTGCCACCCGCGCCGAGTGCGGTCTCCAGCGCGGCCCGCTCGGCCGCGTCCGTCTCCGCCACCGACGCCTCGGCTTCCGCCTCGGCCGCCTCGATCAGCGCGGAGGCGGCGTCGAAGGCGGCGCCCACGCCGGTCAGGCGGCGGGGCACCGCCAGCACCGCGTCCCGCCGCTTGCGCGCCTCCGGGTCGCGGGCCAGCCGCCGGGCCCGCCCGACGTGCCCCTGGGCGGCGGCCGCGGCCCACCCTGCCACGTCGGGCGCGATCCCGTCCCGCCGGACCAGCACCTCGGCCACCGCGTCCGGCGGCGGCTGCCGCAGCGGTACGACGCGGCAGCGGGACCGGATCGTCACGGAGATGTCGTCCGGGTGCGTGGACGGGGCGCAGAGCAGGAAGACGGTGCGCGGCGGGGGTTCCTCGATGGCCTTGAGCAGCGCGTTTCCGGCCGCCTCGGTGAGCCGGTCCGCGTCCTCGATGACCACCACCTGCCACCGCCCGCCGGACGGGGTGCTGGCGGCGCGCAGCACCAGGGCCCGCATCTCGCTGACGCCGATGGAGAGCCCCTCCGGCACCACCAGCCGGACGTCGGCGTGCGTGCCGGCGAGTGTCGTGTGGCAGCCGGGGCAGGTGCCGCAGCCGGTGCCGTGCACGCACTGCAACGCGGCGGCGAAGGCCCGCGCGGCGACCGAGCGGCCGGAGCCGGGCGGCCCGGTGAAGATCCAGGCGTGTGTCATGCCCGCGCCGGGGTCGCCGGGCGCCACGCCCTCCGCGCCCGGTGCCACCTCGACCTCCTCGACGAGGGCGGCGAGCTCGTCGGCCTCGTCCGGCCGGTGCGCGGCGGCGCGCAGCACGGCGGCGGCCGCCGCGGCGGCCCGGCGCAGGGTGGCGACCGCCTCGTCCTGGCCGACCAGGTCGGCGAAGACGTCCGGCATCAGGTCCGATGCTCCATCGTCACCAGCTCCGCGTCGGATAACTCCGGCTGCACCGAGGTGTCCGGGCCGTGTGCCGGACGCGGGTGCACGATGCCGCCCGGCGCGCCCAGCATCTCGTCGATCCGCCGCGCCACCGCCTTGGCGATCTCCGTGGCCGGGCGGGAGGCGTCCAGCACCAGGTAGCGCTTCGGGTCGGCGGCGGCGAGGTCGAGGAACGCGTACCGGACCCGCTCGTGGAAGCTCACCGACTCCGCCTCCAGGTGGTCGCGGTCCTCGCCACGGCTGGCCACCCGGGACAGGCCGGTGCGCGGGTCGACGTCGAGGAGCACCACCAGGTCGGGCTTCAGCCCGCCGGTGGCCCAGGAGGAGAGCCAGGAGACCTCGTCGACCGGGAGCGTCCGCCCCGCACCCTGGTACGCGAGCGACGAGTCGACGTATCGGTCGCTGATCACGACGCCGCCCCGGGCCAGTGCCGGCCGGACGACGGTGGCCACGTGGTGGGCCCGGTCGGCGGCGTAGAGGAGCGCCTCGGCGCGCGGCGACGGCACGTCGGAGCCGGGCTGGCCGAGCAGGAGGGACCGGATCCGCTCGCCGACCGGGGTGGCGCCGGGCTCGCGGGTCACCACCACGTCGCGCCCCTGCTCCCGCAGCCGGTCGGCGAGGAGGCCGAGCTGGGTGGACTTGCCGGCTCCCTCGCCGCCCTCGAACACCACGAACAGCCCGGTGGAGACGAACGGCTCGGCCGGCATCAGCGGGCGCCCGCGTACCGAGCCCCAGAGGTCGGCCAGGACCGGGACGCCCTTCTTGTCGTCCATCTGCCCGAACGCGCTGATCCCGGCGAAGATGCCGGCGGCGCCGGCGACGAGCAGGAGCAGCCGGGTCGACGAGATCGACACCCCGAGATCGGCGATCTCGAACCGGCGGGAGCCACCGACGCCGGCGAGCAGGCTGCTCAGCGCGATGGCGAGGATCAGCACCAGGCGCGTGCCGATCTGCACGACCGCGAAGACCCGGCCGCGGACCTCGTCGGCGATCTCGCCGCCGAGTAGCGTGGTGCCGGCGAGGAAGGCCATCCCGGCGCCCGCACCCACGAGGATCGCGCCGACCATCGCCATGGAGAGGTGGATGGCGAAGGCCAGCGTCATGACGGCGGCGCTGGCGAGCACGATGCTCATGCCGAACCAACGGCGGCGGGACATGTCCTTGACGATCATCGGGCCGAGCCCGATGCCGACCGCCAGGCCGATGAAGATGGCGCCGAACAGCAGGTAGAAGGCCGCGTCACCGGCGCCGAGCGAGTTGGCGAAGAACCGGGCGGTGCCGATCACGATGCCGCCGCCGGCGAAGGCGCCGAAGATGCCCAGCACCAGCCCCCGGACCAACGGGGTCTGGCCGATGAACTGCCAGCCCTCCTTGAACTGGCGCAGCATGGTCTGCTCGGCCTGGTCCCGCTCGGCGGCGCGGCCCTGGCTGATCTCCCGAATGCCGAAAGCCACCACGACGGCGGTGGCCAGCCGGGACAGCGCGTTGAACCAGAGCGCGAGCTGCGCCGGCTCGGCCCAGTCGGGTGTGGCGCCGCCGGTGGCCGCCCGGACCGCGCCGTCCAGCGCGGCGAGGACGAGTGCGGCGAGGACCGGGGTGAGGCCGTACGTGGTGATGAGGGTGAGCTGGTTGGCCGCCTCCAGGCGGGCCCGAGGGATGAGGTTGGGAACCGCGGCCTCCTTGGCCGGGATCCAGAGCAGGGTGATCGACTCGATCAGGAACGTGGCGATCGTGGCCCAGCCGACGACCACCGCGCCGCTTGCCCCCAGCACGGCGACGAGCGGGATCGAGGCGAACAGCAGGAACCGCAGCACGTCGCAGATGACCATCGTCCACCGCCGGTCGAACCGGTCGGCGAGCACGCCGGCGATCGGGCCGAGCACGAGGGCGGGGAGCAGGCGAATCGCGATGACAGTGCCGAAGGCGGCACCCTTCGCGGTGCTCCCCTCCACCTGGGAGGCCGCGAAGACGGACGTCGCGAGCAGGCCGAACCAGTCGCCGAACGAGGCGGCGCCGAGCACGATCCAGAGCCGCCGGAACGGGCGGATGCGCAGCACCGAGCGGATGGCGGCGTAGCCCGAGTGGTCGGTCTGCGTGGCGGTCTTGGCTCCGGACGTGGACAGGCCGGGCTGCGCGCCGGTCGAGCCGGGCTGCGCTCCGGACGGCGACACGCCGGGCGACTCGCCGTTCTGCTGGCTTTCGATGGCCGTACCTCCACGTGGCGGCCCATCGCTGGGCGGTCCCGGTGCAACACTCTAGACCCGGTGGGGACCCTCCCCACCGCGACATTCCCCTGCTCGCCGAGCGTAGGTCGCCACGACCACCCACCGCAGCCCGGACAGACGCGAGGGTATTTCGCATTGATCCCGGGACGGTTAGCGTGCATCACGTGGCCACCGACAGGCACGACCTTCGCGATCGACTCGACCGGGCGACCGGGCATCTCGACCCCCCCTACGCGGTCGTCGACCTCGCCGCGTTCGACGCCAACGCCGCCGCGCTCGCCGAGCGTGCCGCGCGCAAGCCGGTGCGGGTCGCCAGCAAGTCCGTCCGCAGCCGGGACCTGATCTCCCGGGCCCTGGCCACCCCCGGCTGGCGGGGCGTGATGGCGTTCACCCTGCCCGAGGCGCTGTGGCTGGTCCGCTCCGGCGTGACCGACGACGCGCTGGTGGCGTACCCCACGGCCGACCGGGCCGCGCTCGCCGAACTGGCCGCCGACCCGGCGCTCGCCGGCGCGGTGACGCTGATGGTCGACGGCACCGACCAACTCGACCTGGTGGACTCGGTTACCGCCCCCGATCGGCGGCCCGAGCTGCGGGTCTGCCTCGACCTGGACGCGTCGTGGCGGCCGCTGGGCGGACGGGTGCACGTCGGCGTCCGCCGCTCGCCGGTGCACAGCGCCCGGGCGGCCGGCGCGCTCGCCGCCACCGTCGCCGCCCGCGCCGGCTTCCGGCTGGTCGGGCTCATGGCGTACGAGGCGCAGATCGCCGGTCTGGGCGACGCGCCGCCGGGGAGGGCGGTGCTCGGTGCGGCGATCCGGCTGGCCCAGCGCGGGTCGTACCGCGAGCTGCTGGCCCGCCGGAGCGCGGCGGTGGCCGCCGTCCGGGAGCACGCCGACCTGGAGTTCGTCAACGGGGGTGGCACCGGCAGCGTGGCCGCCACCAGCGCCGATCCCGCGGTCACCGAGGTGACCGCGGGATCCGGCCTGTACGGGCCGACGCTGTTCGACGCCTACCGGGCCTGGCGCCCCACACCGGCCGCGTTCTTCGCCTGCGCGGTGGTCCGCCGCCCGGCCCCCGGCTACGCCACCGTCCTGGGCGGCGGCTGGATCGCCTCCGGCCCCGCCGAGCGCAGCCGGCTCCCCCGGCCCGTCCTACCGGCCGGGCTGGAGCTGGTCGGCACCGAGGGGGCCGGCGAGGTGCAGACCCCGCTGACCGGCACGGCGGCCGGGACGCTACGGGTCGGCGACCGGGTGTGGTTCCGGCACGCCAAGGCCGGCGAGCTCGCCGAGCACGTCAACGAGCTGCACCTGGTCGACGGCGACACCGTGGCGGCGACCGTCCCGACGTACCGCGGCGAGGGCCGGGCGTTCCTGTGAGCCGCCGGCGACGCGACCGGGCCTGCGCTGGTAGCGTCGCCGCCGACCGGGCCGGTTGCGGGCGGTCCGGGCAGGTCGGACGGCGGTCAGGCCGGTTGCGTCACCTCCGCCGGCTGGCCCGCGCCATCCCGGGCGTCGACCTGGCGGTGCAGGTACTCCCGGATGAGCGCCTTGGCCTCGGTCAGCACCCGGGCGTCGCCCTCGGGCTGCCGGCGGAACGCCAGCTTGATGAGCGCGTCGGACGCCTCGACCGCGATCTCCAGGTGGAACCGGAGATCCGGTACGTCGGTCAGCCCGAAGCGTTCGGTGAGCACGCGGGCGAGCTGATCGGCGATCACCCCGTTGTTGTCCCGCTGCTCATCGAGCAGGTGCAGGTCGACCACGTCGCCGAAGTGCAGGGTACGGAACCCCGGGACAGTACGGTGCATCGAGATGTACTCGTCGATCGCCGCGTCGACACCGTCCCACCAGTGGGTCAGGTCGTCCGAGGCGAACCTCTCGTCGAGCCGCTGGAGGTAGGACTCCATCGTGCGCAGGGTCAGCGCCTGCACGATCGCCCGCTTGTCCGGAAAGAACTGGTAGACCGACCCGATCGCCACCTCGGCGCGCTCGGCGAGCAGAGTCGTGGTCAGCCCCTCGTACCCCACCTCGTCGACGAGCTCGGCACAGGCGTCCAGCATCCGCTGGACCCGCGCGACACTTCGACCCTGCACCGGTACGCGGCGCAGCGGCCCGGTCGTGGCGGCTGGTGTGGACACTCGGCGCCACCCCCCTTCGACGGATGAACATATCTGCACGTCACGAGTCCGTGACTACCGGTACAACGAGCGGACCTCGATTGCGGTATTTACCAGGCACAACGTTCCTGATATGAAGTCAGTTCATATTCACGTAGAGGAGTGTTCCATGGTCGCCGCCGCACCCTCCGTAACCGCCTGGGCCAACTGGGCCGGCAACCAGCGTGGCACCGCCACCGCCGTCCTACGTCCCACGTCCGTCGACGACGTCGCCGACGCGGTCCGGGCCGCCGCCGCGGCCGGCGAGCGGATCCGGGCGGTCGGCAGCGGCCACTCCTTCACCGCCGTCGCGCTGACCGACGGGCACCGCATGGAGCTGTCCGACCTGGACACCGGCGTACGCGTCGACGTCGACCGTCGACTGGTCACCGTACCCGCCGGAATGACCCTGCACGCACTCAACCGGCTACTCGCCGGACACGGGCTGGCCCTGCCCAACCTCGGCGACATCGACGCGCAGACCGTAGCCGGCGCGATCTCGACCGGCACGCACGGCACCGGCGCCGGGTACGGCTGCCTGTCGACGTTCGTCGAGGCGCTCACCCTGGTCACCGGCACCGGTGAGGTCCTGCGCTGCTCCGCCGACGAGCACCCTGACGTGTTCGCCGCCGCCCGGGTCTCGCTGGGCGCGCTCGGCGTGCTGGTCGACGTGACGCTGCGCTGCGTGGACGCGTTCGTGCTGCTCGCGCACGAGCGGCCGGCGCCGCTGGCCGGCGTGCTGGCCGACCTGCCGGCCCTGCTGCGACGCCACGACCACGTCGAGTTCTACTGGTTCCCGTACACCGACCGGGTGCAGGTCAAGACCAACGACCGGGTGCCCGCCGACGACCGGCCGCTGCCCCGCTGGCGGGGCTGGCTGGACGACGAGTTCCTCGCCAACACCGTCTTCGCCGGGGCCTGCCGGCTGGGCCGCGCCGTGCCGGCGCTCGCCCCGACCATCAGCGCGGTCTCCGCGCGGGCGCTCACCGAGCGCCGCTACACCGGCCGCTCCGACTCGGTCTTCTGCACCCCGCGACGGGTCCGCTTCGTGGAGATGGAGTACGCGCTGCCGCGCGACGCCCTCGTACCGGCCCTGGACGCCCTGCGCGGGATCGTCGACGGGCTGCCGTTCAAGGTGCTGTTCCCGGTGGAGGTGCGGTTCACCGCCGCCGACGACGTCTGGCTGTCCCACGGTCACGGCCGGGACTCCGCGTACATCGCCGTCCACCAGTACGTGGGCATGCCGTACGAGCCGTACTTCCGGGCCTTCGAGGACGTGGCGGCGGGGCTGGGCGGCCGGCCGCACTGGGGCAAGCTGCACTGGCGCGACGCGGCGTCGCTGGCGCCCGCGTACCCCCGGTGGGCCGACTTCCGGGCCGTCCGCGACCGGCTCGACCCCGACCGGGTCTTCGCCTCTCCCCACCTGGCCCGGGTCCTCGGTTCCTGACGCGGACTCCGCCGCCGGCTCGGGTGAGCGGTCCGCGCCCTCTGCTCTGCGTCAACCCACGCACTGGTTCCGTCCCGGAAGCCTTGCGTCCGTCGACGCAGAGCAAAGGGGCGGCGAGCAGGGGTGCGGGTCCGGCACGGCACAGCGTTGGCCGAGGCGGTACGCCGTCGGTGTCGACGCCGGTCCCGTCAGTCACTCCGTCGCCGTCGTGGCCTTCTTCGGGGCGGCCTTCTTGGCCGGGGTGGCCTTCGCGGTCGTCGCCTTCTTCGCCGCCGTCGCCTTGGTCGCCGCGGCGGTCTTCTTCGCCGCGGCCTTCTTGGCCGGCGCGGCCTTTTTCGCCGCCTTCTTGCGCGGCGCCGGACCCTTCGCCCGCTTCTCGGCGAGCATCTCCGACGCCTCCTCCAGGCTCAGCGCCTCCGGGGTCTGGCCGCGCCGCAACGACGCGTTGGTCTCCCCGTCGGTCACGTACGGCCCGAAGCGCCCGTCCTTGATGACCAGCGGCTTCTCGGTCAGCGGGTCGGCGCCCATCTCCCGCAGCGGCGGCGCGGCCGCCCGGCGCTGGCGGGTCTTCGGGGCGGCCAGCAGGGCCAGCGCCTCGTCGAGGGTGACGGTGAACATCTTGTCCTCGGAGTCCAGCGACCGGAACTCCTCGCCCCGCTTGACGTACGGGCCGTAGCGGCCGTTGTTGGCGAAGACCTCGTTGCCCTCCGGGTCGACGCCGACCAGCCGGGGCAGGCTGAGCAGCTTGAGCGCCTCCTCGAAGGTCAACGAGTCCGGCGACTGGGAGCGCAGCAGCGACGACTTGCGCTCACCGCTGGCCACGTACGGGCCGTACCGGCCGGACTTGAGCAGGATCGGCTCGCCGGTGGCCGGGTCGTCGCCGAGCTTGCGCTCGCCCCCACCACCGAGGAACAGCTCGTGCACCTTCTCCGGGGTCAGCTCGTCGGGTGCCAGCCCCTCCGGGATCGGCGCGCGGTCGCCCGGGGCGCCGCCCTCCTCGCCCTCCGCCTTCGGCGGCGGCACCTCGCCGGGAACCGCCCGCTGGAGGTACGGCCCGAACCGGCCGACCCGCACGACGACCTCGCGCCCCTCGTCGTCGGTGAAGAGCGGGATCGAGTTGACGCTACGGGCGTCGATGTCGCTCAGGTTCTCCGTGACCAGCTTCTTCAGGCCACCGGAACGGGCGATGTCCTGGTCGCCGACGCCGTTGGTGCTGCCGAAGTAGAACGCGGTGAGGAAGTCGATCGCCGCGTGGTCGCCACCGGCGATCTCGTCCAGCTCGTTCTCCATGCTGGCGGTGAAGTCGTAGTCGATCAGGCGCGGGTAGTGCCGCTCCATCAGCCCGACCACCGCGAACGCCAGGAACGACGGGATCATCGCCTGCCCGCGCTTGGAGACGTACCCGCGGTCCTGGATGGTCTGCATGATCGACGCGTACGTCGACGGGCGGCCGATGCCCAGCTCCTCCAGGGCCTTCACCAGCGACGCCTCGGTGTAGCGGGCCGGCGGCTGCGTGTGGTGGCCCTGCGCGGCCAGCTCCTCGGCCGTGAGCGGCTGGTCCTTCACGAGCGTCGGCAGGCGGCGCTCCGCGTCCTCCGCCTCGGCGTTCTCGTCGTCGCTGGACTCGACGTACGCCCGCAGGAAGCCCGGGTCGGTGATGGTCTTGCCGGTGGCGCCGAAGTCGGCCTCCTCGCTGGCCGAGGAGACCGCGCGGATGCGCACCGAGACGCTGGAGCCGACGGCGTCGGTCATCTGCGAGGCGATCGTGCGCCGCCAGATCAGCTCGTAGAGCTTGAACTCCTCGGCGGACAGCTCCTTGGCCACCTCGCCCGGGGTGCGGAAGTTGTCCCCCGCCGGGCGGATCGCCTCGTGCGCCTCCTGCGCGTTCTTCACCTTGCCGGTGTAGCGGCGCGGCTCCGGCGGCACGCTGCGCTCGCCGTACAGCTCGACGATCTGCCGGCGGGCCGCCGCGATGGCGGTCTCCGACAGGTTCACCGAGTCGGTACGCATGTAGGTGATGTAGCCGTTCTCGTAGAGCCGCTGCGCGGTGCGCATCGTCTGCTGCGACGAGAACCGCAGCTTGCGGGCCGCCTCCTGCTGGAGGGTGGACGTGATGAACGGCGCGTACGGCCGCCGACGGTAGGGCTTCTCCTCGACCCGGGTGACCGTGAACGGCCGGCCCTCCAGCCGGGCCGCCAGCCCGCGCGCCCCGCCCTCGTCCAGGTGGACGACGCCGGCGCCGGGCTTGACCCGGCCCGTGGTCGGTTCGAAGTCCTTGCCGGTGGCGATCCGGTCGCCGTTCAGCGCGATCAGCGTCGCGTTGAACGCGCGCGGCCCCTCGCCGGCCTGCGCGACCGCGAGGGTGGCGAGGATGTCCCAGTACTCGGCGGTGCGGAACGCCATCCGCTGGCGCTCCCGCTCGACGACGATGCGGGTCGCCACCGACTGCACCCGGCCCGCCGACAGCTTCGGCATGACCTTCTTCCACAGCACCGGCGAGACCTCGTAGCCGTAGAGGCGGTCGAGGATGCGCCGGGCCTCCTGCGCGTCGACCAGGTCCCGGTCGATCTCGCGCGGGTTGGCCACGGCGGCCTGGATGGCCGGCTTGGTGATCTCGTGGAAGACCATCCGCTTGACCGGCACCTTGGGCTTGAGCGTCTCCACCAGGTGCCAGGCGATCGCCTCGCCCTCGCGGTCCTCGTCCGTCGCCAGGAGGATCTCGTCGACCTCCTTGGCCAGCTTGGTCAGCTTGCTGATCTGCTGCTTGCGGTCCGGCGAGACCACGTAGAGGGCGTGGAAGCCGTTGTCGACGTCGACGCCGAGCCGCGCCCACGGCTCGCCCTTGTACTTCGCCGGCACGTCGGCGGCGTTGCGCGGCAGGTCGCGGACGTGCCCGAAGCTGGCCTCCACGACGTACCCCGGGCCGAGATAGCCCGAGATCGTCTTGGCCTTCGCCGGTGACTCGACGATGACCAGACGGGTGGTTCCAGCGTTGCTCGGCACGTCTCTCTCCGACCTCACTCCTGCTCGTGACCGCCCGGGCCGCCCGGTTCGGGCCGCACTCGACCCCTCCGGGCCCCGCGGTCCGGATGTCCAACGTAACGCGTCGTCCGCGATTCGGGTTTCGGGGGCGACAAACCACTCCCTCTCGCGGCCGGCGGGGCCGGACGGCGCCACCGTACACCGCCCGTGGCCCGCCGAGTGGTTACCCGTGACGAACGAGCCCTGTAGCCGACCCGCCTCCACCCGTTCGCCGCCCGCCCCTCATCCCGTCGATCATGGAATTGTGGTGGGCGGAGCATGGTGTTTCGCCCCGTTTCGGAGGAACCACAACTCCGTGATCGGCGTGGTCAGGGGCGGGAGGGCCAGGCTCCTGGCGGGGTTCTCGGTGGCGCGTCGCCGATCAGCTCGGTCAGGCGGGTCAGGTCGCGGCGGCCGGTGACGCGGTAGGCGGGGACGTCCGGATCGAGGACGGCGTTGGGCAGGCCGGCGGCGGCCAGGGCGGCGCCGACGGCCGCCACGTGCGCGTCGTCGACGGCGCCGAGGCGCAGCACGACGTCGGGCGGCTCCACCGATCCGGCGGCCGCGAGCCACAGCCGCAGTCGCCGGCCGTTCAGGTGGAGGCCGTCCGGCGGGCGCTTCGCCGGGCCGTTCAGCCACGCCGCCGCGAGCGGCTTCAGGAGCCGGGTGTACGACGTCCGCACCGCGTGCCGCCCGTCCCCGGTCTCCTCCCAGCTCGCCCGCAGGCCCCGCGCGGCCAGCTCGGCGACGAGCACGTGGACCCGCCACGCGGCGTCGACCACCACCGCCAGCCGGGCGGTGCCGCCCATGACGGACACCTCGGCGGGGCCGGCGAGCAGGCCGGCCAGGTCGGCGACGGACGGATCGGTGGCCTCGGCGCCGAAGAAGGCCAGCTGCCGGCGGGGATCGTCCGGGCGCGGCGGATCGCCGGCGGGGCCGGACCCGGCGGTGTCGATGGCCCGCCCAGGGTCCCGGTCCGCGTCGCCGGTCCCGGGATCCGCCCCGGGAGCCGCCCCGGGAGCCGCCCTGGCACCCCGGGCGTCCGCGGCGCCGGTCGAGGGATCGGCCGGCGGGGCGGGACGCCGCCGGCGAGCGGGCTGTGCGGGAGCCGGCGCGGCCGGCGCGGGCACCGGGAAGAGCGTCGGCAGCGACTCCGCGTCCGACGATCCGGCGGCACCGCTCAACGGCACTCGGGGACCTCGGCGAAGGCGCGCTTCAACTCCTCGGAGTTGAGCCGGGTGGTGTCCAGCGCGCTGGCGTCGTACTCCCGGTTCAGCGTCTCCACCGCGGCCCGCACCCCGTCGTAGAAGACGGTGGGTTGGCTGGTGCTCAGGCCGTCGATGACGTCGCGCGCCTTGCCGTACGCGTCGCGCATCCGCGCCAGCGACGTACGGAAGCCCTCCGACACCTCGGCCCCCTTCTCGGCGTCCGGGATGCCGGCCTGCTCGACCTTGCGTCGCGCGGTCTCGCTGGCCTGCTCCGCGCCGCCGAAGAGCCGCACGAGGTTCTCCTTGGCCTGCGCCGGGGTGGTCCGGGCGGTCATCTGCTGGTCGGTGCTGCTGGTGAGCTTGTTGATCTCGGCCCGCCAGGGCGTCAGGGCCGAACAAACCGACGCCGCCCAGGCCCGCGGGCTCGGCCCGCCGCCGCAGCCTGCGGCCAGCAGGACGACCGTGGCCAGCAGCGCCGTCAGCTTTCCGGCGGCTGCCGCCCGGCACGTACGCATGCGTTGCAGCGTACGGCGTCGCGTCCCGCCGCACACCGGTCAGGTTGGCCGGTGTGCGGTCCCGGCCGGCCAGGCTCGACCCGACGACGGCCCGCCGGTCCGGCGGCGAGCCGCCGGGCACGTACCCGGTGGGCGCCCGCCCGCGCCGGTCCCCGGCCGGCGTGGCCGACCGGGGACCGGGTCGTGGGGTTCAGGCGTTGACCGTCTCCGGCCGCTGGTCCGGGCTGCCCGCGCCGGTGCCGGTGCCGGAGTCCGCCATCGCCACGCCCTTGCGCTTGCTGAACACCACCGCCGCGACGACGATCAGCGTCGCCACCAGCGCGATGGTGAGCCGCAGGCCGGTGTTGCGCTCGTCGCCCACGCTCCAGGCCACGACGGCCGGGGCGATCAGCAGCGAGACCAGGTTCATCACCTTGATCAGCGGGTTGATCGCCGGCCCCGCGGTGTCCTTGAACGGGTCGCCGACGGTGTCGCCGATGACCGTCGCGGCGTGCGCCTCGGAGCCCTTGCCGCCGTACGCGCCGTCCTCGACCATCTTCTTGGCGTTGTCCCAGGCGCCACCGGAGTTGGCCAGGAACACCGCCATCAGCGTGCCCGCCCCGATGGCTCCGGCCAGGTACGACGCCAGGGCGCCCGGCCCGAGGCCGAAGCCGACCGCGATCGGCGCGAGGATGGCGAGCAGGCCGGGGGTCATCAGCTCGCGCTGCGCGTCCCGGGTGCAGATGTCGACGACCTTGCCGTACTCCGGCCGCTGCGTGCGGTCCATGATCCCGGGCAGCTCGCGGAACTGCCGGCGAACCTCCATGACGACCGCGCCCGCCGAGCGGGACACCGCGTTGATGGCCAGACCGGAGAAGAGGAAGACCACCGCGGCGCCGATGATGAGGCCGACCAGGTTCCGCGGGTTCGCCACGTTCAGGAAGTTGATGATCTCGGTGTTCACCGCGGGGTCGTCCACGCCGAGGTCACGCGCACCGGCCAGGGCCGACTTCAGCGTGTCGGTGTACGAGCCGAACAGCGCGGTGGCGGCGAGCACCGCGGTGGCGATCGCGATGCCCTTGGTGATCGCCTTCGTGGTGTTGCCGACCGCGTCCAGCTCGGTAAGCGTTCGGGCGCCGTGCTCGTCGATGTCGCCGGACATCTCCGCCACGCCCTGCGCGTTGTCGGAGATCGGGCCGAAGGTGTCCATCGCGACGATCACGCCGACGGTGGTGAGCAGACCGGTGCCGGCCAGCGCGACCGCGAACAGCGACAGCGTGATCGAGCTGCCGCCGAGCAGGAACGCGCCGAAGACACCCGCACCGATGAGCAGCGCCGAGTAGACCGCCGACTCCAGGCCGACGCTGATGCCGGCGAGGATGACGGTGGCCGGGCCGGTCTGGGAACTCTTGCCGATGTCCTGCACCGGCCGGCGGTTGGTCTCGGTGAAGTAGCCGGTCAGCGCCTGGATCGCGGCGGCGAGCACGATGCCGATGACGACGGCGCCGATGGCCACCACCCGCGGGTTCTCGTCGACGCCGGTCAGGCCGCCCTCCAGCTCGGCGAAGGTCGCCGGCAGGTACGCCCAGGTGGCGATCGCCACCAGCACCGCGGAGATGAGCGCGGAGGCGTAGAAGGCCCGGTTGATGGCGGTCAGGCCGGAGCGGTCCGAGGCGCGGAGCCGGGTGATGAAGACGCCGATGATCGCGATGATCGCGCCGATACCGGAGACGATCAGCGGGAAGACCAGGCCCTGCTCGCCGAAGGCGGCGCGGCCGAGGATCAGCGCGGCGACCAGGGTGACCGCGTACGACTCGAACAGGTCGGCGGCCATGCCGGCGCAGTCGCCGACGTTGTCGCCCACGTTGTCGGCGATGGTGGCGGCGTTGCGCGGGTCGTCCTCGGGGATGCCCTGCTCGACCTTGCCCACCAGGTCGGCGCCGACGTCGGCGGCCTTGGTGAAGATGCCGCCGCCGACCCGCATGAACATGGCGAGCAGCGCGGCGCCGAAGCCGAAGCCCTCCAGCACGGTCGGGGCGTCACCGGAGAACAGGAGGACGACCAGCGCGGCACCGAGGAGGCCGAGGCCGACGGTGAGGAAGCCGACCACACCGCCGGTGCGGAACGCGATCTTCATGGCGGCCTCCCGACCGCCCTCGCGCTCACGCGCGGCGGCCGCGACCCGCAGGTTGGCGCGGGTGGCCAGCCACATGCCGGCACCGCCGATGAAGGCGCTGAACAGCGCACCGACCACGAAGAACGCGGACCGGCCGATCTTCACCGCGGTCTCGCTGCCGTCGGTGTCGTGCACCGGCAGCAGGAAGAGCAGGACCATGGCGACGACCACGAAGATCGCCAGGGTGCGGAACTGCCGGACCAGGTACGCCGAGGCGCCCTCCTGCACCGCCCCGGAGATCTCCTGCATGTTGGTGGTGCCCTTGCCGGCTGCCAGCACGGATCTCGTCATCGTGGCCGCGAAGGCCAGCGCTACCGCCGCGATCACGGCGGCGAGAACCACGTACGTGACATTGTTCCCGGTGAGGGAGATCCCGCCGCTGTCAGCGGCCAAGGTGTCGGACATCTGTGTCCTCCTGTACCGAACGCTCGCGCCCGACCGGTGGAGACGCACCGACCGGCGCCTGGATGCGGTGTCGCAAGCACGCGCCAACCCACCCCGAGCGGACCAGCGATGAACAACCGTTCCCGCTGGGTGCGGGATGGATCACTTGCTGACAACCCGCGTACTGTAGCCCTCCGCCGTGTCGGAGGTCACACCGAGGGGGCACCCTGTTCGGATGATCTTCGTCGCTGTGTTATGAGGAGAAATCTGATATAGGAGGGCGTCCATGACGATCAGGCCGCGCCCCCTGATCGGGACACGGCCTGCGGTAAGAGAGATCAGCTCAGCGGCCGACCGGCCACACCATCCGCACCTCGGTGCCGACGCCCTCCTCCACCGGGCGCACCTGGAGGTCCTCGACGAAGCCGGCGAGCAGCGCGAAGCCGACGCCGGTGGTCAGGGCGTCCTCGCTGAGCGACTCCTTGGCCAGCTCGTCCGGCGGCAGCGCGGCCAGGCCGATCCCGGCCTCGATCGGCGCCCGGTCGACGACCCGGACGGCGTACGGCCCCGAGTCGGACATCTCCACCAGCACCGGGTCGGGCAGGCCGTACTGCCGGTGCAGGGCGACCGCCCGGGTGCACGCCTCACCGATCGCCAGCCGCACCTCGTCGAGCAGGTCCTCCCGGACACCCGCCCGCCGGGCGACCGCGACGCCGACCAGTCGGGCGGTGCGGACGTGCACCGGCGCCGGCGAGAAGGAGAGGCGGACGGTCGCCATCACGCGCCGGTCGCCGCGTCGACCGTCGGGTGCAGCGGGAAGACCTGGTCGAGCGCGGTGATCCGGAAGATCTTCAGCAGCGGCTCCTTGTCGCAGACCAGGGCGAACGTGCCGCCCGCGGTCCGCAGCCGCTTGAGAGCGCCCACCAGCACGCCGAGCCCGGTGGAGTCGAGGAAGTCCACCCGGCCCAGGTCGACGACGACGTGCCGGGCACCAGCGTCGATCAGTTCGAGGAGGCGTTCCCGGAGCCGGGGGGCGGTGTAGACGTCCACCTCACCGCCGACCTCGAGCACCGTGTGCTCCCCCACGGTGCGGGTCGCCAGCGACAGCTCCATCGGTCCCTCCTCGCAAGAGCCGTAAACTCTCCAGGGCATTCAACCATTACCGCCGGAGGACCTCGTGGTCACCGGCGGCGGCTCACCTCTTACCCCGGGTCGCCGCTTTCCATCTCCGAACACCCGTGCGAGAGTGCAGGACGTGACTGTCGACAGCTTCAGCCCGGCGCGTCTGCCGCCGCGCCACGACCTGAAGCCGTCGTCCGCAGCCACCCTCAGCGCAGGCGCCGGCCCCGCTCCGGCCGACCTGCTGGCCCGGCTGCGCGCCCGCGGCGACGCCGACCCGGTCACCCACGTCGAGCGGGTGCCGGCCCGCCCCGGCACGCCCGCGCCGTGGCCCGACTGGGCCCCGGCCGGCCTGCGCGCGGCGTTCGCCCGCCGGGGCGTGGTCGCGCCGTGGCGGCACCAGGCCGAGGCGGCCGATCTCGCGTACGCCGGGACGCACGTCGTCGTCGCCACCGGCACGGCGTCCGGCAAGTCCCTGGCGTACCAGCTGCCGGCCCTGGCCACCCTGCTCGCCGACCCCCGGGCCACCGTGCTCTACCTCGCGCCGACCAAGGCGCTCGCCGCCGACCAGGTGCGCGCCGTCGCCGACCTGGAGCTGGAGGGGGTACGCCCCGCCTGCTACGACGGGGACACCCCGCGCGCCGAGCGGGAGTGGATCCGGCGGCACTCGCGGTTCGTGCTGACCAACCCCGACATGCTGCACCACGGCATCCTGCCCGGGCACGCCCAGTGGTCGGGGTTCCTGCGCCGGCTCGCGTACGTGGTGGTCGACGAGTGCCACACCTACCGGGGGGTGTTCGGCTCGCACGTCGCCCACGTGCTGCGCCGGCTGCGGCGGCAGTGCGCGCGCTACGGGCGTACCCCCGTCTTCGTGCTGGCCTCGGCCACGTCGGGCGACCCGGCCGCGGCGGCCGGGCGGCTCACCGGCCTGCCGGTGACGGCCGTCACCGAGGACACGTCGCCGCGCGGCGGGGTGACCTTCGCGCTGTGGGAACCGCCGCTGCTGCCCGTCTCCGCGGCCTCCCCCGACGACGTCGACCTGGCGCCGGTCCGGCGGTCGGCGCTGCGGGAGACCGCGGACCTGCTCGCCGACACGGTCGCCTCCGGGGTCCGCACGTTGGCCTTCGTCCGGTCCCGGCGGGGCGCCGAGGTGGTGGCCGCGAACGCCCGGCGCGCCCTCGACGAGGCGGTGCCCGGGCTCGGTGACCGGGTGGCCGCCTACCGGGCCGGCTACCTGCGCGAGGAGCGGCGTGAGCTGGAACGGGCGCTGCTGCACGGCGACCTGCTCGGCTTGGCCTCGACCAACGCGCTGGAACTGGGCGTCGACCTGGTGGGGCTGGACGCGGTGCTGATCTGCGGGTATCCGGGCACGCGGGCGTCGCTCTGGCAGCAGGCCGGCCGGGCCGGGCGCTCCGGCCAGGAGGCGCTGGCCGTGCTGGTGGCCCGGGACGACCCGCTCGACACCTATCTCGTCCACCACCCGGAGGCGGTCTTCGGGGCGCCGGTCGAGGCGACCGTGCTCGACCCGGCCAACCCGTACGTCCTCGGGCCGCAGCTCGCGTGCGCGGCGGCCGAGGCGCCGCTCACCCCCGCCGACCTGGAACTGTTCGGCGACGGCGCGAAGGAGGCCGTCGACGCGCTGGTCGAGGCCGGGGCGTTGCGGCAACGGCCGACCGGCTGGTACTGGCGGCACCGGGAGCGCCCCGAGGTCGACCTGCGCGGCGAGGACGGCGCGCCGGTCTGCGTGGTGGAGGCCGCGACCGGCCGGCTGCTCGGCACGGTCGACGGCGGGTCGTCACACTTCCTGCTCCACGCCGGCGCGGTCTACCTGCACCAGGGCGTGTCGTACGTCGTCGACACCCTCGACCTCGCGGACGGGTGCGCGCTGGTGCACCCCGAGGAGCCGGACTGGTCCACCCATGCCCGCGACGTCACGTCGCTGTCGGTGGTGTCGGTGCGGTCGTACGTGGACGCCGGGCCGGTCGGGCTCTTCCTCGGCGAGGTCGACGTGACCAGCCAGGTGGTGTCGTACCAGCGTCGGCGGATCGCCACCGGTGAGGTCATCGACACCCGCCCGCTGGACCTTCCGGCCCGTGAGCTGCGCACCGTGGCGGTCTGGTTCACCCTCTCGCCGGAGTCCCTCGCGGCGGCCGGGGTCGACCCGGCCGACGTGCCGGGCGCGCTGCACGCCGCCGAGCACGCCGCGATCGGGCTGCTGCCGCTGATGGCCACCTGCGACCGGTGGGACATCGGCGGTCTCTCGACGGCGGTGCACCCGGACACCGAGGCGCCGACGGTCTTCGTCTACGACGGGCACCCGGGTGGGGCCGGTTTCGCCGAGCGCGCGTACGGGACGGCGTCGGCATGGCTGCGCGCGACCCGGGACGCGATCGCGGAGTGCGCCTGCGAGTCCGGCTGCCCGTCCTGCGTCCAGTCCCCGAAGTGCGGCAACGGCAACAACCCGCTGTCCAAGGCGGACGCCGTCCGCGTCCTCGACGTGGTGCTGGCCAACCTTCCCTCGTGAGCGCGTCCCACTATGTGCCGGGCGGGCATGGAACCCCGCTCGCCGGGACATAGTGGGAGCGCTTCCATAGACCTGTTTCTCCGTGCATGCACGAGGAGGAATCATGGCCGACACCATCGCCGAGACCGTCGACCTGCTCTACACGATCGACCAGGACAACCTCACTCCCGACCAGCAGATCGCGCTCGGCACCGCCCTCGCCACGCTCGCCCAGGCCGAGCGGCTGGACCAGATCAACGAACGCCTGCACGCGATCCACCAGGTCCTGCAGACCTGGGCCCTGCGCACGACGGCCGAGGGCCGCTGCTGACACGCCGCCGTCCGGGCTCAAGGGGCACGCGGCGAGGCCCGGGCTGTGCGAGACTCCGGCGCACCCTCTGAAGGAGATCTCATGCAGCCCGACAATTTGCAGGCTCAGCAGCAGTTCCACATCCGGCAGCGGATCCGGTTGATGGTCAACCAGTACGAGGTCCACGCCGTCGCCCCCGACGGCTCCGAAGGCGGCCTGCTGGCGTTCGCGCAGCAGAAGCGGCTCGCCTTCAAGGAGCAGGTGACGATCTACACCGACGACTCGAAGCAGCAGCCGTTGCTCGGCTTCAAGGCGCGGCAGCGGCTCGACATCGGTGCCACGTACGACGTCACCGACCACGCCGGCAACCCGATCGGAGCGTTCCGCAAGGACTTCGCGCAGTCCCTGCTCCGCTCGACCTGGCACGTCGAGCAGCCCGGGTTGCCCCAGGTGACCGGGCAGGAGCGCTCCCTGCCGGTGGCCCTGCTCCGCCGGTTCGTCGACTCGCTGTCCTGGCTGCCGTACCACTTCGACTTCGTCGCGGACGGCCAGCCGGTCTTCTCCGTCATCAAGCAGTGGGGCCTCCGCGACCGGTACGTCGTCCAGATCCAGCACCCGCAGATCGACCGCCGGCTGGTGATCGCGATGGCCGTCGCCCTCGACGCTCTCCAGGCCCGCTGACACCTCCGGCCCTGGCCGATGTCGTCTTCACCGGCCCCGGCCGGAACCCGGGCCGGTGAAGGCATCCCCTGTTCGACGGCATGACGCGCCAGCGCACGCACCTCAGCAGGCTCAGTCTCCGGCTGGGCCGCATGCATCTCCGGCTTGGCCGCATGCATCTCCTGCCGGGCCGCATGCATTCCGCACCGACGTGGTTGCGGTGACGCCGGACGCGCCGCTGCCGCTCAGCCTCGGACCGGGCCGGCTCGGGCACGGGCCGTCGCCACCCGGGTCAGACCCGGCACCGGTGTCACGGTCACCTCGACCGTGATCAGGACGTCCAGCCCGTCGAGCCGGCAGTCGACCAGCCGTCCGCCGTTGTCCGAGACGACGTCGGCGGCCGACGCACACGCCGCCGCGGTGCCCAGGACCGCGTCACCGGCGCCGGCCAGGGCACCGAGGTCCGCCGCGACACCGGCGTGCTGCCGCGCCACCCGGGCGGCCGCCACCGCTGCGCCGGCCGTACCGAACAGGACGAACGCGATCCCGACGGCGAGCAGGAGCACCGTCGCACCACCCCGGTCCTCGTCCACGTTGAATCCTCACGTCGTTCACTTGACGGATATGTCTCAGCGGGCACGACCGGCACGGGTATTCGATCGTGGTCCGCGGATCACGAGAGGTGCGGGCCGGGCTCGACCGCGGCCACAGCGGTCGCCGTGACCGTGAGCCGGGGCAGCCGGGCACCGAGGGCACGGACCGGGGCCCGGACTGTCGCGCGTACCCGATCCCCGTCAACGGTGATCGACACCTCCGCCGCCGGCGGGGCCACCAGGTCCGCGGCGGCCCGTCCGTCGTCGCCCCGGGAGGCGGCGATCGCCGCCTCCCGGGCCGCGTGCAGGCATTCGCCCTTCGTGCCCACCGCGTGGACCGCGGTCAGGCCCGTGAACAGGAGCAGCAGCAGCGCCGGAAGACCGGCCGCCAGTTCGGCGGTGAAGGATCCGCGGTCCCGGCCGGCCCGCCGGCGCCGCGTCACTTGAGTGCCCGGTCGATGACGGCCGTCAACGCGGACTGCACGTTGCCGGAGGTCAGCACCTTGAGCAGGATCCCGGCGAAGGCGACCGCGGCGAGCGTGCCGACGGCGTACTCGGCGGTGTTCATCCCGGCGTCCCCGCGGAGGCGGGCGATGAGTCTGCGCATGTGCGTGTCCTTTCTCGAGGTGGTCAGAGCACGTCACCGAGGACGGCGACGATCACCGGCACCAGACCGGCGAGAATGAAGGCCGGCAGGAAGCAGAGCCCCAGCGGCAGCACGATCAGCACCCCGGCCCGGCGGGCAGCCGCCTCGGCCGCCGTGGCCCGGTCGGCCCGCAGGTCGTCGGCGAGGCGGGTCAGCGCGCCGGCCAGGGCGGCACCGCTGGTCGCCGAGCGGAGTGCGGCCGCGGTCAGGCGCTCGGCACCGGGCACCGGTCCGAGTGACGACCATGCCTCGGTCGGGTCGGCCCCGAGCCGGAGGAGCCGACCGACCCGGGCGAGACGCTCCCCGAGCGGGCTCTCGAGCGCCTCCGCCACGGCCAGCACCGACCGGTCGACCGGGGCGCCCGCGCGCATCGCCGAGGCCAGGAGGTCCGCAGCGAGCGGAAGGTCCGCCGCTTCCCGCCGGCGCCGCTCGCGTACGGCCGGCGATTCGATCCGCCGCAACGTCCGGTCGAGCAGCACCGTGGCGACCGGCCCGCCGAGGAGTCCCGGCCAACCGCCCACCACCACGCCGACAGCCACCCCGACGAACGCCGCGACGAGTCGGATCCCGTCCGGCCGAAGCCGGCGTCGCGGCCGGCCCGCCGCGCCTGCCCGGGCCCCCGCCCGGAACCGTGACGGGCCGGCCGGGGTCCGGCGCAGGTCCCGCAGGCGGCGGGCCGGGCGACGCCTCGTCCACAGGGCCGCCGCCAGCAGCACCCCCGCGGACAGGAAACCCGTGGTCAGGACCGTACGGACCATCACGCGCCACGGCCCGGGACCGAGGTGAGCCGTTCGGCCCAGAGCAGCCCGGCGACCTGAAGGGCGACGGCCAGGACGGCACAGCCACCCCCGACGGGGGTGTGCAGGAGCACGGCGACCGGGTCGACGCCGATGCCGTACCCCAGACCGATGCCGCCGAGCGGCAGGGCCGCGAGCAGCCAGGCGGTCGCCCGCGCGCCGGCCGCCTGGGCTGCCGCGGCGGCGAGGCCCCGGTCGGCAGAGCGGGCGTCCACGTCGATCCGCTCCAGCAGCTCCGCCAGCGGCGCGCCGGTCCGATCGGCGAGGTGGACGGCCGCCCGGGCCGGCGAACCCGCCGACCCGTCGGCTCCGTCTGCGGACAGTGCGACCGCCTGGGCCACGGGCACACCGGCCCGCAGGTCGGCGGCGAGGTCACAGAGCTGGTCCAGCCAGTGCTTCCGGGCCCGTCGGGCGTGCCGCGACGCCTCCCGTCGCAGCAGGGCGCGGACTCCCACCGTGCCGTACGCCGCCGCTGCGAACGCCGCCACTGGACCGCCCGCCAGGGCACCCAGGGCCGCCGCCAGCAGGCCGGCCACCAGCAGGGTGCGCCTCGGCGACGCCGCCCAGACCGCCCGCGAGGGCCGTCCCGACATGCCCTCCGGTCCGGGCCGCACCGAGCCGGCGACCGCTGAGCGGAGGGTCCATCCCCGACGGCCGTCGCCCGCGGACGGAGGTGACCCACCCGGCCGTCGGGAATCCCGCCGCCGAGGCGGTCCGGTGCGACGTGGCCCGCGACTGTCCGGCGTACCGGACATCGTGAGCAGGCAGGACGCCTCCGGCGCACGGGACACGCGGGCCGGTCGGATCGCTCCAGCCGGAACCGGCAACCGCTCACCCGCTCCGTCCGGGCCGGCCACCGACGCCCGGCCCGGGTCGACCGGCGACGGCTCGCCCCGCAGTATGCCCGCCCTCGACCGGGAGATCGGGATCCGCGCCACCTCCACCACCGGCTCGGCCGCCGGCAGCTCGCCGGGATTCGACGCCGACGGCTCCCCGTCCCGGTCCGGTCCCGCGCCACCGACCGGTACGGGTAGGTCGCGCCGCAGGCTGGTCACCCACGCGACCAGGGGATCCTCGACGGCCGACGCGACGCCCAGCGCACGCCGACGGGCGACCAGCAGCGGCCGCCACGCGACGGCCGTCAGGGTCACCAGGACCAGCGTCAGCAGCAGGTACGGCGGGGTCATGCCGCCCCCGCCGATCCGGGCCACGGCCCACGGAGGATCGGCGGGACCGCGACGTTCCGCCCCTTCAGCAGCTCCGCGAGCGTTCGGGCGGCGGACGCCGGGCCGCCACCGCGGAGCCACGCCGGCACGGCACTGACCAGCCGGTCGGGCCCGTCCGGCAGGAGCAGGCACACGGATTCCAGCACCCGTCCCCGCGACGAGCGCCGGACGTGCAGCACCACCTGGAGTGCCGCCGCCACCTGCGCGTGCAGCGCCGGCCGGGGCAGGCCGCCCAGAAGACCGAGCGCCTCCAGCCGGGCGGGCACGTCGGACGGCGTGTTGGCGTGCAGCGTCCCGGCGCCGCCCTCGTGCCCGGTGTTGAGTGCGGCCAGCAGGTCGACGACCTCCGGCCCGCGACACTCACCCACCACCAGCCGGTCCGGGCGCATCCGCAGCGCCTGGCGTACCAGGTCGGTCAGGCCGACGGCGCCCGAGCCCTCCACGTTGGCGGTCCGGGCCTGCAGGCCCACCACGTGCGGGTGGCTCGGGTGCAGCTCGGCCGCGTCCTCGACGAGCACGATCCGTTCCGTGGCCGGCACCAGACCGAGCATCGTGTTGAGCAGCGTCGTCTTTCCGGAGCCCGTGCCACCCACGACCAGGTACGCGAGCCGGGCCGCCACCACCGCCGACAGCACCGGGGCCACCGGGCGCGGCACGGTGCCCTGGCGTACCAGTTCGTCGAGCGTGAACGGCCGCTGCCGGAAGGTCCGGAGGGACAGGTACGGCCCGCCGGTCGCCACCGGGGGCAGCACGGCGTGCAGCCGGGTGCCGTCCGCGAGCCGCGCGTCCACGTACGGGGAGCCGTCGTCCAGCCGCCGCCCGGCACCGGCCGCGAGCCGCTGTGCCAGCCGGCGGACGTCGTCCACCGAGCCCATCGGCACCGGGACCTGCTGCAGACCCCGCCCCCGGTCGACCCACACCCGGACGCCGTTGACGAGCACGTCGGTCACCTCGGGGTCCGCCAGCAGCGGGGCGAGCGGGCCGGCACCCACCAGGTCGTCGTGCACCTGGTCGGCCAGGCGGAGCAGGGTGGTGTCGCCGAGCACGGCGGCGGTCGGCTCGGCCCGTACGGCGGAGACGATCGCGGCCGGCGTGACCGGCGCGGAGGAGGACGCGATCCGCTGCCGGACCCGGGCGGCGAGCCCGTCCCCGTCGGCGGGCCCGGTCACGCCGCACCCGCCGCGGGCGCTCCGGTCAGCTCGGCGACGATCCGTTGGCACAGGGCCGCCAGCGAACCCCGACCGTCGGCGGCCGGCGCTTCGCCGCGCTCCAGGCCCCGGCAGAGCCCCGGCTCCGGGCGCAACGTCCCGACGAGCGGAAGCCCGAGTGCCTGCGCGACCTCGGCAGCCTTGAGCCGGCCCGGCGCCGGCCCCCGGACGATCAGCGACAGGTCGGCGCAGTGCGGCGCGGCGGCGGCGACCACCCGGGCAGCGGCGGCCGTGGCGCGCAGCTCGGCGGGAACGACGAGGAACGCCCGATCGACGGCCTGCAAAGCGGTCACCGCCGCGTCGTCGAGATGCCTCGGCAGGTCGACCACGACGACGTCCCGGCCACGGCGGGCGGCGTCGAGGGTCGCCGCCATCGCCGGGGCGGGCAGTGGCAGGAGGTCGCCCCGGTCCCACGAGAGCACCACCAAGTCGCCCCGGCTCGGCAGGGCACGCACCAGCGTCGGCGCGTCGACCCGTCCCTCGGCGTCGGTCAGCGCCGGCCAGCGCAGGCCGTCCAACTGTTCCCAGCCCAGCACCAGATCCAGCCCGCCGCCGAGCGGGTCGGCGTCGACGAGGAGCGTACGCAGCCGGGACCGGGCGGCCGTGACGGCGAGTCCGCCGGCGAGGATGCTCGCGCCGGCGCCACCACGACCGCCGAGGACGGCCACGGCGCGGGCCCCGCCGGGGACCGGCTGGTCCGGGCCGCACTCGGCGAACCGGTCGACCAGCCACGGCTCGGCCGCGGGCAGGGTGGCGACGTGCTCGGCTCCCATCAGATCGGCGACCTCCCAGCCGGGCTCGAGGTGGCCGGAGCGGCCGACCAGCACCAGGCGTCGCCGGTACGGCAGCCGTGCCCGCAGGCACGGCTGGGCCTGGTCGCTGCCGACGAGCACCAGCGGGGCGGGCGACCAGCGGGACCGCGCGGCCACCGGATCCGGTGCGAGGTCCACCTCGACGCCGCCGGCTGCGGCGAGCCGCAGGAGGTCGTCGAGCAGGTCACCGTCGGACGTGACGAGCAGGGGCAGGCGCCGAGGGGGTGGTACGGAGGTACGGGGTGGCATCACGGCCTCCAGCGGTCGGCTCGGATTCGCTGGTCCGGAACCCTGCTCGCTTCGCCCCCCGCACGCCGTCCCCAGGGACGCCGCCTGTGGACGACCGAGCCACCTGTGGACAACGCCCGGAACGGCGGTTGATCTGCTATGCCCGCCGACGCTCGGCGGGACATCCGTCGAGGTGGTCGCGCCTGCCGGCGCACCAGGTCGCACCTGACGGAGAGCGGTGGCGTCGCGAACGGACGCCGGAAAATCGGCCGCCGGAGTCGACCCGGGCAGAGTGGACGTTCGACCGAGACCGGTCGGCCCCGCCGGAGCGACCGACAACTGCGACCATTCGGGTGGAACGGACCCAGGGCGCGGCAGGCCACCACTAGCGTCTGGACCATGCCGGCTCGTTCGTCCCGCTGGTCGATGCCGCCCCGGGTCCTGGAGGCACCGTCGTACCTGCAGGCGTTCGTGCTCTCCGGGGTGGTGACGGTGCTGGTCACGCGGGCCTTCCTCCAGGCAGCGGGTTACCCGCAGCTCGGCGGCGGCGGGTTCCACATCGCGCACGTGCTCTGGGGTGGCCTGCTGATGACCGCAGGTCTCGGCGTGGCCCTGGTCTTCCTCGGCAGCGTGGCGCGCATCCTCGGCGCGATCCTGGGCGGGATCGGGTTCGGGCTCTTCGTCGACGAGGTCGGCAAGTTCGTCACCGCCGGGACCGACTACTTCTACGCCCCGGCCGCCGGCATCATCTACGGCTCGTTCGCCGTGCTGGTGGTGATCACCCAGGCGATCCGCGACCGGACCCGGCTCACCGACCAGGAGCGGACGGCGAACGCGTTGTACACCGTGGTCGGCGGGCTCGGCACCGGCCTCACCCCTCGGCGCCGCGCGGCGGTGACGCGGCTGGTCCGCGGTTGCGGCCCGGAGGTGGAGGAGGCGGTGGCCCGGCTGCTCGACGCGGTGCCCCGACGGGAGCCACCCGGCACCCGGTTCTGGCAGCCCTGGCTCGACCGGGGCCGCCGGGCGTTGACCTGGGTGACCACCCATCGGTGGGTGGTGTCGCTGGTGGTGCTCTACCTGGTCGGCGAGCCCTTCGTCGTCGTGTTCAGAGTTGTGGAGGACGCCATCACGGGCCAGTTGCCCGACCAGCGGGAGTGGGGCGCGGTGCTCGGGGTCGCGCTCTCCGCACTGATCACCGCGGTGCTGGGCATCCGTGGGGCGACGCTGCTACCGACGGACCAGGTGCGGGCCTTCCGGCTGTTCAAGCTCGCGCTGCTGGTGGATCTCCTGTTCGGGCAGATCTTCAGCTTCACCGTCAACCAGTTCGGGGCGCTCGCCGCGCTCGGCGTGGACCTCTTCCTGCTCGCGGTGGTGACCGCCGAGTACCGCCGGCTGTGCCGGCAGGCAGCGGCGGTCGAGGCCCGGAGCGCCGAGGAACCGCGATAGGAGGATGTCGGGAGCGACGTTCATCCACGCGAAGGATCGCCCGGAGGGAATCGCCAATTCGTCGGCGCCGACCGGAACCGGGTCTCCGACCGGCTAGCACCTGGGGAAACCCTCTCGCCCTGACCTTCCTAGCCCTCGCGGCAAGAACTGTCGAAGCGGATCAAGCGTTGACGATATTGAATCGTTACCCGGACCGCGCGGATGACTGTCGGCCCCCTGTCCGACAGCCCTGCTTTCTCCGACGGAGGAACAGGGTCGGAGACCGGCCTCGACGAGGACGAGGTAGGGCTGTGACCTGCGGAGCACCCACCGGAAAGGGACGACCCCCGTCGGGGGGAGACGGGGGTCGTCGAAGGTTCGGCTCCGGGGGGGTCGAGCCGAACCACTCAGCGGTCACGGGGGGTGCAACCGCCGAGGGTCTGTTGGTTGTCCGAGACATGAACGCTCGTCGTGCCGACAGTCTGCCTGAGCGAACCCGGCTACGTCGAGTGGTGTAGCCTCCACTCCCTGCGAATTCATGTTCGCTGAGTGTGACCGCGGTCACGCACAGCCAACGTGATGTCGCCTGGTCCGCAGGTCCGGGGGATCGGCGACCCCCGGGCACCCGCAGACCATAGACCATCGGGCTAGACTTTCGCGCCGTGGGCCGAAGCGCCGCTTTCTTCGATCTGGACAAGACCGTCATCGCCAAGTCGAGTGCCCTGGCGTTCGGTCGGCCGTTCTACCGGGACGGTCTGATCACTCGGCGTGACGTCGTCAAGTCGGCGTACGCGCAGCTGATGTTCCGGCTGGGCGGCACCGACGAGCAGACCATGGCCCGAACGAGGGACTACCTCGCCACTCTCTGCAAGGGCTGGCCGGTGGAACAGGTCCGCCAGATCGTCGCGGAGACGCTCCACGAACTGATCAACCCCTACGTGTACGCGGAAGCCGCCGCCCTGATCGAGGAGCACCAGGCAGCGGGGCGGGACGTCGTCCTGGTCTCCGCCTCGGGTGAGGAGATGGTCCGGCCGATCGGCGCACTGCTCGGCGTCACCGACGTGATCGCCACGCGGATGGGCGTGGTCGACGGTCGCTACAGCGGGGTGGTCGAGTTCTACGCGGCCGGCCCGAGCAAGGTCGACGCCGTCGGGGAGCTGGCACTCAAGCGCGGGTACGACCTCGCCGACTCGTACGCGTACTCGGATTCGTACAGCGACCGCCCCCTGCTGGAGTGCGTGGGGCATCCGACCGCGGTGAATCCGGACCGCCAGCTGCGGAAACTCGCCCTGGAGAACTCCTGGCCGGTGCTGGAGTTCCGGCACCCGGTGCCGCTGGGCCGGCGGCTGCGCGAGCGCCCCGCCGTCCCGGTCGCGGCCGCCGCCCTCGGTGTCGGCGTCGGTGTGGCCATCGGCATCGCCTGGTACGGCCGGCACCGCCGGACCCGCACCGCCCCGGCCGCCTGACCGCATCTCCGCCCCCGCCGAAGTCGCCCCTCACCCCCGCCGGCCAGGCCCTGGCCCCAGCCGGCCCATTCCCCAACCGCCGCCTTGAGCGCTTGCTCAACTCAGCCTACGCTTCTTTTGAGCGGTCGCTCAAGATGCGTGGGCGGCGACGGTCACACGGAACGGGGGTTGGCCGCCGTCGCCCGCGCGCTCGAACAATTGGCCTGGCCGGGCGCGGGCTCCTGCGCCCGCCCGGCGTGACCTGGCCGGCCCAGCTCGTAACCGATGCGATGATCGCACCGCCACACCCGCCGGGAGGGAAGCGATGTCCGACACCAAGCGACGCCTGCTCGACGGCACACTCGCCGCGATCCGGCAGCACGGCATCGCCGGCGTCTCGGCCCGCACCATCGCCGCCGCCGCCGGGGTGAACCAGGCCCTGGTCTTCTACCACTTCGGGACCGTCGACGAGCTGCTGGCGGCGGCGTGCCGTACGGGCACGGCCGAGCGGGTCGCCCACTGGTCGACGCGGCTGCGCAAGGTCGGATCGCTGCGCGAACTCCTCGACGTCGGTCGGGCGCTCCACGAGGAGGAGCGCGTGCTGGGCAACGTGTCGGTCCTGGCGCAGATGCTCGCGGGCGCGCAGACCGACGAACGGCTCGCCGCGCCCACCGCCGAGGCGTTGCAGCTCTGGGTGGACGAGATCGAGTGGGTGCTGCGCCGGCTGCTCGGCGGGTCGCCGTTCGCCGAGGTCGCCGACGTCCCAGGGCTCGCCCGGGCCGTGTCGGCCGCGTTCGTCGGCCTGGAGCTGTACGACGGCGTCGACCGGCCCGCCGCGGACCGCGCGATGGCGGCGCTGGACCAGCTCGCCGTGCTGATCGAGATCGTGGACGACCTCGGCCCGATCGCCCGCCGGGCGCTCCAGAGCAAGATCAGCAAGGCGACCCGGCGCTAGGGTCTGTGTCCCTCATCCGAGATTCGAGCCGAGGCGGAGTCCAGGCGGCGTGGGGGCTGAGCCCGCCACGGGCCGACCAGGCACCGGCCCTGAGGTCGCGCCGGACACAGCCAAAGCCCGCCCTACGCCGCGGCGAGCACCTCGTCGCCGATCTCGGTCAGCTGGTCGGCCCCGACCTCGACGGCGCTCATGTAGTGCCGCAGCCACGACCGCAGCCCGTCCGGCGTCCCGGTGGCGAAGGCACCGGCCGACCCGACGTACTCCGGCTCCCGCTCCCGGTGGCCCACGTCGACGGCGAGCAGGCCACGCGGGTCGAAGCCACTGGACAGCAGCACCAGCCGGGCGGCGCCACGGGCGACCACCCCGGACGGGCCGGCGAACGGCCGCAGGTTCAGCAGTTCGCCGTGGACCACGGCGGCCAGCACCAGCGGCGGCACCTTCGTGCCGCCCGCGACGAGACCGGCCAGCCCGTCCAGACGAGCGGCCACCACCGCGTCGTTCACCGGCCGGCCCAGCTCCGCCTCGGCGACCACGTCGCGCGCGGCGAGGACGTGCAGCTTCGCGAGGGCCTGGCGGGGCGCCTTCGGCCACAGTTCGGTCAGCCCGGGCAGCGCCCCGGCGACGCGCAGCGCGCCCTGGAGCACCGGCTCGGTGACGGTGCCGGCACGGACCTCCTCGCGCTCGTGGGCGTACCCCTCCAGGGCGGCGCCGGCCACTGCGGACCGCAGGCTGACCTCGGCCGCGACCTGGCCGCCGTGCCGGCGCAACGCGCGGTGCCGGAGCGCCTGGTCGAAGCGCTCGCGGGCCCGCTCCACGGCGGGCGCGACGTCGGCGAGCGCGAGCAGCGGGGCGAGTGGGTCGTCGGTCACCCCGTCACGCTATCCACCGACCGGTGCGGCCCGCCGCCGAGCCGCCCGGAAGCGACCACCGCCACTCGGGGCGAGGTGTGGAGACGGGACACCGGAGGGCGTCGGCAGGAAGGCCCACCGTCCGGCGCGCGCCGCGGGCCGCTCGGCGCGGGACGACGCCCTCGGCGGTCGCCTCGGCCCGGCGCGCCGACTAACCTCTGCACCGAGAGAGACGCAGGTCACCCCGAGCGACGAGGGAGTACGGCATGAGCGAGGCATTGGCCAATCTGCTGAACGAGACACGCCAGTTCCCGCCACCGGCCGACCTCGCCGCGAACGCCAACGTCACCGCCGAGGCGTACGGCGAGGCGAACGCCGACCGGCTGGCCTTCTGGGAGACGCAGGCGGACCGGCTGACCTGGGCGAAGCGCTGGGACCAGGTGCTCGACTGGTCGAAGCCGCCGTTCGCGAAGTGGTTCGTCGGCGGGCAGCTCAACGTGGCGTACAACTGCCTCGACCGGCACGTCGAGGCCGGCCGGGGAAACAAGGTCGCCATCCACTGGGAGGGCGAGCCGGGCGACACCCGCACCATCACGTACGCCGAGCTGCACAAGCTGACCTGCCAGGCGGCGAACGCGCTGACCGACCTGGGGGTGACGGCCGGCGACCGGGTGGCGATCTACCTGCCCATGGTCCCGGAGGCCGCGGTGGCGATGCTGGCGTGCGCCCGGATCGGCGCCACCCACAGCGTGGTCTTCGGCGGCTTCTCCGCCGACGCGCTGACCAACCGGATCCAGGACGCCACCGCGAAGGTGGTGATCACCGCCGACGGCGGCTACCGGCGGGGCAAGCCCTCCGCGCTCAAGCCGACCGTCGACGAGGCCGTGGCGAAGTGCCCGTCGGTCGAGCACGTGCTCGTGGTCCGCCGCACCGGCGAGGAGGTCGCCTGGTCGGAGAAGGACCACTGGTGGCACGAGACGGTGGAGACCGCGTCGACCGAGCACGCCCCGCAGGCCTTCGACGCGGAGCACCCGCTGTTCATCCTCTACACCAGCGGCACCACCGCCCGTCCGAAGGGCATCCTGCACACCACCGGCGGATACCTGACCCAGACGTCGTACACGACGCACGCGGTGTTCGACCTGAAGCCGGAGACCGACGTCTACTGGTGCACCGCCGACATCGGCTGGGTCACCGGCCACTCGTACATCGTCTACGGCCCGCTCTCCAACGGCGCGACCCAGGTCATGTACGAGGGCACCCCGGACACCCCGCACAAGGGCCGGTTCTGGGAGATCGTCGACAAGTACCAGGTCACCATCCTGTACACCGCGCCCACGCTGATCCGCACGATGATGAAGTGGGGCGAGGACATCCCCGCCGGCTTCGAGCTCACGTCGCTGCGGCTGCTGGGCAGCGTCGGCGAGCCGATCAACCCCGAGGCGTGGATGTGGTACAGGCAGCACGTCGGCCGAGGCGAGCTGCCCATCGTGGACACCTGGTGGCAGACCGAGACCGGCGCCATCATGATCTCGCCGTTGCCCGGCGTGACGGAGGCCAAGCCGGGTTCGGCGATGACCCCGCTCCCGGGGATCAACGCGGACGTCGTCGACGACCAGGGCCAGTCGGTGCCCAACGGTGGCGGCGGCTACCTGGTGCTCACCGAGCCGTGGCCGTCGATGCTCCGCACGATCTGGGGCGACGACAACCGCTTCCTGGAGACGTACTGGTCGCGCTTCGGCGCCGGCGCCAACTCCGGCGACGACTGGGTCTACTTCGCCGGTGACGGCGCGAAGAAGGACGACGACGGCCACGTCTGGCTGCTCGGCCGGGTCGACGACGTGATGCTGGTGTCGGGGCACAACATCTCCACCACGGAGGTGGAGTCGGCGCTGGTGTCGCACCCCTCGGTGGCCGAGGCGGCGGTCGTCGGCGCGACCGACCCGACGACCGGGCAGGCGATCGTCGCGTTCGCCATCCCGCGCGGCAACGCGGACACCGCCGGTGAGGCGGGCGAGCAGCTCATCGCCGACCTGCGCAACCACGTGGCCCGTACGCTCGGGCCGATCGCGAAGCCGCGGCAGATCATGCTCGTCCCCGAGCTGCCGAAGACCCGCTCCGGCAAGATCATGCGCCGGTTGCTGCGGGACGTGGCGGAGCACCGGTCGCTCGGCGACGTCACCACGCTCCAGGACTCGTCCGTGATGGACCTGATCTCCTCGGGCATGGGCGGCGGCAAGTCCGACGAGGACTGACGAGAGGCGTACCTCGGGTGGGGTGGCGGTCCGCACGGACCGTCACCCCACCGCTGTTTCTGACGCGCCCGGACGGGACGGACCGGCATGAACAGAAATCCGCAACACGGGTCGCGCAGACGCCTACTCGTCGCGCTGCCCGCCATCGCCCTCGCCGCCACGTCACTGACCGTGACGGGATCGACGGCGTCGGCCCAGTCCGGTCCGGCCCGGCCACCATCGGGGCGGACGAGTTCTACATCAACTACGCCGAGCCGGCGGTCCAGCCGGACACCGACGGCCGCGAGGTCAAGGGCAAGGGTGGCATCCACGCCCCCGCCGTCGCCGAGGCCGAGGCGATCAAGACCGGGAAGAGCCCGCGTCAGATCAAGGCGGCCAAGGGTACGCAGACCGCCAAGCTGCTGACCCTGCTGGTGGAGTTCAACGAGAACGCCAACGACGACTTCACCGACGTGATGGTCCCCAAGACGGTCTTCGAGGACCGGAGCTGTGTCCTCGGCACCGTGCAGAACGGACCGCTGCACAACAACATCGCGAACCCGGCGAGCCTGCCGAAGCTGGACAACAACTCGATGTGGGTGCCGGACTTCTCGCCCGCGCACTACAACAAGATGCTCTACACCTCGGAGGGCATCACCGAGCGGGTCCGCACCGACCTGACCGGGCCGGACGGCAAGCCGGGCATCAGCCTGGCCGGCCGGACGATGCGCAACATGTACCTGGAGATGTCCAAGGGCTCCTACACGGTCAACGGGCAGGCCAGCCCGTGGATCAAGGTGCCGCACTCCGAGAGCTGGTACGCGGCCTCCCGCTGCTTCCAGGACGAGAACGGCAACTGGGTCGCCGGGCGGCAGCAGTCGATGAACGGCCACCCGGACAACCCGCAGGGCGCCGGGCGGCTGGCCACGGACGCGATCGACGCGCTCGCGGCGACGGACCCGAACTTCCCGTGGGCCGACTACGACATCGAGGACCAGGGCGACCGCGACGGTGACGGCAACGTCTTCGAGCCGGACGGCGTGATCGACCACCTGGTGCTGGTGCACGCCGGCAAGGGCAAGTCCGCCGGCGGCGGCGCGCAGGGCACCTACGCCGTCTGGGCGCACTCGTCGTCGATCGTCGGCGGCTACACGATCCCCGGCACCCAGCTCAAGGTGTCGAACTACATCGTGCAGCCGGAGGACGCCGGCGTCGGCGTCTTCGCCCACGAGTACGGCCACGACCTCGGTCTGCCGGACCTCTACGACACCTCCGGCAACGCCGACTCGGACGTCGACTTCTGGGACCTGATGGCGTCGGGCTCGCACTCCGGTGAGATCTTCCAGGCCCTGCCGACCCACATGGGCCTCTGGGACAAGTGGATCCTCGGCTGGGCCGACCCGCTGCAGATCAACCCGGGCGCAACCCCCAAGGATGTGCAGCTGGGCCAGACCTCGCGGACGCCGGTGGGCACCAAGGACGACACGTACCCCCGCTTCTACATCGCGGAGAACCGTAGCTACTTCGGGTACGACGACACGCTGCGTACCGGTGGCTACAACTTCGGCTTCAACAACACGCGGCCGAACTTCGTGGAGCGGTTCGCGGTCCAGCCCGGCATGCTGGTCTGGTACGTGAACTACGCGTACGGCGACAACAACACCTCGGAGCACCCCGGCTTCGGCCTGAACCTGCCGGTCGACGTCCGGCCGGGCACGATCCGGGTCAAGGGCCAGGGCTCCATCACCAACCGGCGTAACGGCTACGACTCGACGTTCAGCCTCTACGCCAAGCCGGCGCAGACCTTCCACCTCAACGGGATGGCGATCACCGTGCCGGAGCTGGCGCCGAACCCCGTGTTCGACGACACCCGGGCCAACCGTTACTGGTCGGCCGACAACAGCTGGAACTCGGTGAAGGTGGCCGGCACCGGCACCCGGATCGAGATCCTGAAGCAGGGCACCAACCCGACCGACGACATGGTCGTAAAGGTCACCAACTGACAATTCAGTTACCAGTGGGGCCGGTGGCGGAAACGCCACCGGCCCCACTTCGTTGTTGGGCCGAGAAGTGTGACAGTGAAAAGCATTCCCAACAACTTCTTGCAACAAATCGACACGATCATCTTCCCAGCCGTCACACGAGTGTCTATGTTCACCATTGGTCCCACCCGTGGGATCGATCTTCCACCGGCCCGTACCCCCGTTGGGCCGGTTTCCTTCACACCCGGAGGTACCACGTGCGCAAAGCCGCAGTGGGTCTGCTCGGGCTCTCGTTGACGGCGACAGGGCTGGCGGTCGGACCGTCCGCCATCGCTGCGCCGCAACCGAAGCTGCCGACGTCCGCACCGTCGGTCGCCGAGCCCGCCCACACCGACCACGACCTGCCCAACCCGCTCGAGGAGAAGCGCCGCAGCCTGCGCCAGGAGGGCCTCAGCGAGGTCCTGTCCGGCAAGGCGAAGGCCCAGCGGATCAACGGCAGCACGGTCGTCAAGGTCGGCGAGACCGCGTCCGGCGCCCCTGGCGCGACCGCCACCGCCCGGTCCGCCCGCGGCGCGGCCGGCAAGAAGGACCAGTACGTCGAGCTCTCCCGGGAGCGCACCGACCGGATCTTCGTGATCCTGGCCGAGTTCGGCAACGAGCGTCACCCCGACTACCCGGACAAGGACACCGACCCGGCCTGGCCCGGCCCGGCGCGCTTCGACGGTCCGCGGCACAACGAGATCCCGGCCCCGAACCGGGCGGTGGACAACTCCACCGTCTGGCAGCCGGACTACAGCCCGGAGCACTTCCGCACGCTCTACTTCGGCACGAAGCCGGGCGACGAGTCGCTCAAGCAGTACTACGAGGCCCAGTCCTCGGGCCGCTACAGCGTCGACGGCACCGTCACCGACTGGGTGAAGGTGAAGTTCAACGAGGCCCGCTACGGCCGGTCGAACGACCCGAAGCCGGACGACGACCCGACCGGTGACCCGACGGTCTGCGCGGACAACGTCTGCCCCAACACCTGGGACCTGGTCCGCGACGCCGCCAACCAGTGGGTCGCCGACCAGAAGGCCAAGGGCCGCACCGACGCCCAGATCGCCGCGGACGTCAAGGCGATGGACCAGTGGGACCGGTACGACCACGACGGCGACGGCAACTTCAACGAGTCCGACGGGTACATCGACCACTTCCAGATCGTCCACGCCGGCGGCGACATGGCCGACGGCGACCCGAACCAGGGTGAGGACGCCATCTGGAGCCACCGCTGGTACGCGTACGCCACGGACCAGGGCGTGACCGGCCCGGCCAACTTCCCGGCCGGCGGCACCGAGATCGGCGACACCGGCATCTGGATCGGCGACTACACCATCCAGCCGGAGAACGGTGGCCGCAGCGTCTTCTACCACGAGTACGGCCACGACCTCGGCCTGCCGGACGACTACAACATCCTCAACGGCGGGGACAACAACAACGAGCACTGGACCCTGATGGCCCAGAGCCGCCTCAGCGCCAAGAACGACGGCGGCATCGGCGAGCGGGGCGGCGACCTCGGCGCCTGGAACAAGCTCCAGCTCGGCTGGCTCGACTACGAGGTGGTCGTGGCCGGGCAGAAGCGCACGATGACCCTCGGCCCGCAGGAGTACAACTCGGCGAAGCCGCAGGCCGCCGTGGTCGTGCTGCCCGAGCGGGAGTACACGTTCAGCAACGGCAAGCCGTTCGAGGGCGCCAAGCAGTACTTCTCCGGCAACGACGACGACCTCAACACGACGATGACCCGGACGCTGGACCTCACCGGCAAGTCCTCGGCGTCCGTGTCGCTGAAGGGCCGCTACAGCATCGAGGCGGGGTACGACTACCTGTTCTTCGAGGCGTCGCTGGACGGCGGCAACACCTGGACGGCGCTGCAGGCCACGGTGGACGGGAAGCCGCTCAAAGAGGTCGGCGGCCGTCCGGCGCTCGACGGCAGCAGCGGCGGCAAGTGGGTGGACATCACCGTCCCGATGGACTTCGCCGCCGGCAAGACGGCGCAGTTCCGGTTCCGCTACCAGACCGACGGTGGCGTCGCCGCGGGCGGCTTCTACGGTGACGCGATCACCGCGACCGCCGACGGCCAGACGCTGCTCAGCGACGGGGCGGAGGGCGACGCCACCGGTTGGACCCTGAACGGGTGGAGCGCCGTCGAGGAGACCTACAAGCGGAAGTTCGCGAACTACTACATCGCGGGTCACCGCTCGTACGTCTCGTACGACAAGTACCTGAAGACCGGCCCGTACTTCTTCGGGTACGCCAACACCCGCCCCGACTGGGTCGACCACTACGCGTACCAGGAGGGTCTGCTGATCTCCTACTGGAACCTGCGGTGGAACGACAACGACACCTTCGAGCACCCGGGTGAGGGCCGGAACCTGATTATCGACGCTCACCCGCGGCCGATCTACAACCTGACCGGCCAGCCGTGGCGGGCCCGCGTCCAGGTGTACGACGCGCCGTTCAGCCTCAAGAAGGCCGACTCGTTCACGCTGCACCTGAACAGCCAGCCGCAGTACATCCGGGGCCAGGCCGCGGAGCCGCTGTTCGACGACACCAAGAAGTACTGGTACGAGGAGCTGCCGAACCACGGCGTCAAGCTCCCCGCGACCGGCACGAAGATCAAGGTCCTGGAGCAGGACGGCACCTCCATCAAGGTCCGCTTCTCCTGAGCCACCGATCCGTACCTCGCGATGCCCGGGCAGGTCACCTGCCCGGGCATCGCCCGTTCGGCGGCCGCGCCGGCCCACGGTTCCGGAACCGGAGCGGGAACCCGCGCGTCAGATTCCCCGTGCCCATCCTGCGCGGCGCCGGACTGCCCGCCGCGACCCTGGCCACCGCGCTCGCCATGGCCGTACTGTCGGGCGGCTGCACCGGCCCGGAGAAGGAAGCGCCCATGCCCGCGGAGCACACCCCGTCCTCGGCCCCGGCCGGCGGAAACGACCGCCCGCCGGCGTCCGGCACGGCCGAGTCGCCGACGCCGCCGGCCGGTACCGACCCCGCGCTCTCGCCCACGACGCTGCCGACCATGGGGCCGCCGACCGCGCCCCCGAAACGGCCGACCGACCCGTACCGGGCGAACGTGCTCGCCGGCCGGATCACCCGGGGCGGCGACGGACCCTGTTACGGCCTGACCACCGACGACGGCCGGGAGTACGCCCTGCACGGCGCCGGCATGGGGACCTTCGCCACCGGCACCTGGGTCCGGGTGACCATCGGCCCGCCCGCCCCCGACGTCGACTGCGGGACGGGCATCCCGGCCACCATCGTGAAGATCAGTCCGGTCGGGTGAACGCGGGGGCGAGGATCCCGGACAGCCCCCGCCGGAGCGACGCGGACCACCCGACGGGTCGGCCGGATGGCCGACCGGCACCGGGGTCCTAGGCTGTGCCCATGACCGAGCAGCGTGGCGGGCCCGCCGACGAGTCCTGCGTCCTCACCGAGGGGCCGTGGACGCACCGGTTCGTCGGTGCCAACGGCAGCCGGTTCCACGTCGTGGAGGCCGGCACCGGCCCGATGGTCCTGTTCCTGCACGGCTTCCCCGAGCACTGGTGGGCCTGGCACGAGATGCTGCCGGCGGTCGCCGACGCGGGGTTCCGCGCCGTCGCGGTCGACCTGCGCGGATACGGCGCGAGCGACAAGCCACCCCGGGGGTACGACGGCTACACGCTGGCCGCCGACGTCGCCGGGCTGATCCGGGCGCTGGGCGAGCGGTCGGCGACCGTGGTGGGCAGCGGTGCCGGCGGCCTGATCGCCTGGACGGTGGCGTCGTTCCACCCGTCCCTGGTCCGGCGGCTGGTGGTCCTCGGGGCGCCGCACCCGCTGCGGCTACGGGCGGCCATCTTCGCCGACCCGCGCGGCCAGTTCGCCGCCTCCACGCCGACGTTGAAGTTCCAGCTTCCCCGCTACGAACACGTGCTGACCCGCGACGACGGGGCCGCGGTGGAGGAGGTGCTGCGCCGCTGGGGCGGGCCGCGGTGGGTGAACGGTCCGGACTTCCCCGAGTACGCCGCACGGTGCCGGGAGGCCATGCGCATCCCGCAGGCCGCGTTCTGTGCCCTGGAGGGCTACCGCTGGGCGTTCCGCTCGGTGCTCCGCCTGCACGGGTACCGGTTCGTGCGGCTCATGCAGAAGCCCCTGGTCACCCCGACCCTCCAACTGCACGGCGCCCTCGACCGCGCCGCCCTTCCGCGCACCGCCCAGGGCTCCGGCCGGTACGTCGTGGCCCCGTACGAGTGGCGGCTGCTCGACCACGTCGGGCACTTCCCGCACGTGGAGGCCCGCGACGTGGTGCTCGGCGAGATCCTGCGCTGGACGAAGTCCTAGGCCGGCTGCCTACACCCGCTGCTCGTGCAGGTCGGTGACCTCGGCGGCGGGCGCCCAACCCTGGTACACGCCGAAGTCGAACACCTCGAGGCCCATCGCCTGCGCGACCGGCCACCGCCCGCCCGTGTACTCCACGCGCAGCCAGCCGTCGTGCTCGCCGAGCACGATGAACGGCTGTCCCTGCCACGTGCAGGTCGTGCGGACGTACGCCAGGTCGTCGACCTCGGCCACCGGCACCACCCGTACGTACCGGCCGGGGCGCACCTCGGTGAAGCCCTCCCCCGGGCCGGGCTGGTAGAGCCGGACGTCGTCGCCGTCCGGGCTGGCCTGGTACTCGCGGCCCTGCCAGCGGGCCACGTAGCCGTCGCGGGTCACGCCTCGCCCACCTCCCGCCACAGCAGCGCGTCGGCGTCCAGGGTGGCCACCACCCGCTCGGTGCCGTCCGCGCCGATCCGCCACAGCTGCGCTCCGTGCGGCAACCGGGCGCTGTCGACCTTGAACTCGGCTACCACGTCGCTGCTCTCCCCCGGCGCGAAGCCGTTGCCGCGGAACGGGGGCCGCTCGATCACCCAGCCCTCCATGGCCCGCATGGCGGTCTCGTTCTGGCCGCCGTACGGGATGCGGTAGAGGCTCGGCCGGTACGCGGGCCAGCGCAGCACGTAGATCTCGTCGGCAGCCCGGTCGAACGGCGAGTCGGGGTAGCCGAGGCCGAGTGCGTCGAACAGCTGCGCCGGGGTGGTCAGGTGGGCCAACTCGCCCGCGCGGTGCACGAAGCCGGAGACCCGGTCGTAGCCCCGTTCCAGGTAGTATGCGAGCTGGCTCGGGGCCACGGCCTTCTGCATGACGACCGGCCGGGTCGGGTCCGGTGCGGGCGGCTCGTAGCGCGGCCGGTCGGCGGGGGCCGCGGCGGCCGGCGGTGCCTCCGGCTCGGCGCCGCTGTCGGTGCCGAGGCCCACCTCCGCCGCCCAGTTGGCGAGCCCGATGATCTGCTCACCGGGCAACTTCGCGCCGATCGGGCTGCCCGGGTTGACGGCGAAGGACCACGACTCGTCCGGCCACCGGTGGATGAGCTGCACGAACCGCACCCGGACCGTCTCGACGGTGGCGTCGGTGTGGTCGGCGAGCCGCTCCGGGGACGTGTACACGACGACGAACGTCTCGCCGTCCAACTCCTCGGTACGCCAGACGAAGCCGGGCTCGCCGGGCCGGCTGCCGGGGGCCGAGTCGGGCGCCACCGGCAGCAGCACGCGGGCGAGCAGGAGCGTCGACAGGAAGGTGTCGGTGCTCCCGGCGCCGGTCGCGTCGAGAAGGTCCTCCTCGACCTCGTTCGCCGGCTCGAAGTCCGCCGGGACGGGGACCGCCGGCGCGCCCGGCCGGGTGGCGGCGTCCACGGAACCGCCGACGGCCGGCGCGGAGGCGGCGTCCGCCGGCCCGGCGGCCGGTGTGTGGGGAATGTCCGGGCCGGCAGCCGGTGCGGCGACGGGATCCGGGACGGGTGTGCCCACCGCGGCGGTGGGATCCACGGCGATCGTGCTCGCGGTGGGAGCCGGGTCGTCCACCGCCCGGGCGGTCGCCGACGGGCCCGGCGTCGCAGCCTGCTCGGTCACCTGGAACGGCGGGACCGGGATCGGAGCCGTGACCTCCTCCTGGTGGTCTACCGGACGGTGGGCCGGCCCGGACTGCGGGTGGTCGATGTCCGGCCCGGCGGGCTTCCACCCGCCCGCCGTGCGGGTGGTCTCCGCAACGGCGGGACGCTGCGGGGACGGCTCGGCGACCGGCGCCGGCTCCACGCCACGGCCCCGCGCGTCGGCCAGCCCGGTGGCGCCGGCTCCGGCACCCCCGCCCCGGTCGTCGAACAGCCCGGTGGCGCCGGTTCCGGTGCCCGGGGCCGGGTCGTCGCGCGGTCCGGTGGCGGCGACCGGGTCGGCCGGCGGGACGGTGAGGTCCCGCGACTCGATGATCGTGCCCTCGATGACGATCGGCGTGAAGCCCCGGCGGGGTGCCGGCGGACCGGAGACCGGTTCCGCGATCGACGCCGGCTCCGGATCCGGGGGTGGCGGTTTGGGCCGCCGCCGCGGCAGCGACTGCGTGGCCTCCTCGTCCGGCGTGCGGCGCGCGTACGCCTGGAGGGTCGCCGGATCGGGCACCGGGAAGCGGACGGTCCGGCTCTCCGCTCCGGCGGCCCGTGGCTGCGGCGTCCGGGACGTCTCCCCGGCCGGGGGCGCGGAGGACAGTGGCGGGGCGTCCCGGTCGGCACGGGTCGCGTCCCCACCGCCGCCGAACGCCTGGGCGGGGCTCTCCGACGTCGGGTCGGTGGGCGGCCGGCGGCGCGGGAAGGGCTGGGAGCCGCGGGCGAAGCGGGGCGGTGGGACGGCCCGCTCGTCCCGGCTGGCGCGGCCGGACGCGGGTTCGAAGAACGATCGACGGTTCGGCCGCTCCGGCTCGCCCCCCGGACGGCCGTTCGTGGGAGCGTCGGCGGGGCGCGGGCCCGGGCGATCGCCCCCGGGGTGCGGCGGCGCAGGCCACCGGGCTTCCGTCTCCCCGCCCGGCGAGGGCACCCG
Organism: Micromonospora thermarum; assembly: GCF_012034245.1. Taxonomy (GTDB): domain Bacteria; phylum Actinomycetota; class Actinomycetes; order Mycobacteriales; family Micromonosporaceae; genus Micromonospora; species Micromonospora thermarum. Next base: position 212,106 of record NZ_JAATEO010000003.1, read on the forward strand.
GCCGGCGTCCGCCAACGGTCGTCGCAGGGCGGCGGCACGCAGCTCGGCCGGGCTCCGCAACGGTGTGCCGGGAGGTGGAACGGGCGCGGGAGCCGGTCGCAGGGGGGCCGTGCCCTCGGGTGCCTGACCGGCGCTGGGCTCGCGGCCCTGCGGCCCCGTGGTCGGCTGGCCCTCCCCGCCGCCCGGAACGCTCTCCGCCGCCCGGACACGGGCGAGCGTCTCAGCCCGCTCCAGGCGCGCCCGCGCCCCGATCGTGCGGCCGGGCAGCCGGACGTCACCGCGGGAGAGCTGGGCGACGTACCAGGCGGGCAGATAACCCTCGATGGGCAGGCCCGGGTTGACCGCGAGCCACCACTCCTGATTCGGCCACTGGCTCGCCAGTTCGTCGTACGCGCTGCGCCGGCTGGCGCCGGCGTGCTCGCCGAGGCAGGCCCGCATCGCGGCGGCGGAGGTGAAGGCCAGCACGTGGGTGCGACCGCCGGTGGTCCACGTGCCCCAGTTCATCGGCGCCTGGCCGGCGAGCGCCTGCGCGGAGACCGGGAGGAACAGGTCCGTCCGCGACAGGATGCGGAAGTAGAGCTGCTGGTCGTTGGCGCGCAGCGCGTCGCGCAGGGCCGCTTCCGCCTCGGTGGCCGGCTCCCATTCGGTCACGGCCACCCCTCCTCCCGGCAACAGGTCACAGGTATCGCGTACAACCTACAAGGTAGTAGCAAGATCACAACGGCTGGCCGCGCCGGGGCGACCGGTGACGGCGCCCGGCGATAACATCGCGTTCCGGAGTCGACACGATACGGAGGCGGTCGATGTCCCGGATTTCCGCGCGGCCGCTGCTCGCCGCTCTCGCGACGGTCGTGGCGATGCTGGTCGCCGCCGCGCCGCCGGCCGACCCGCCGCACCGGGCGCCGGCGCCGGACCGCACCACCCTCGGCAACGACCGGACGCCGTCCGCGCCCCGCGCGCCCGGCCCGACGGCATCCGCCCTCGCCGTCGCGGCCACCGGTCCGGAGGGTCCCCGCCGCACGATCCCGGCCGGTCCCCGCCGCACGATCCCGGCCGGTCCCCGCCTCGCCGGTCGGGCCGCTCCAGCGTGCGCCGCGCCGCTCGCGCCCGCGCGCCCGATCACCACGGCACCGTGGCCGCAGCAGCGGTACGCCCCGGAGCGGCTGACTCCGCTCGCCACCGGGGCCGGCGTGACCGTGGGGGTGGTCGACTCCGGCGTGGACCGCCGGCACCCGCAACTCGCCGGGCGGGTCCGCGCCGGCACCGACCTGCTCGACCCCGGCGGCGACGGCACCCGGGACTGCGCCGGCCACGGCACCGGAGTCGCGAGCGTCATCGTCGCCGCACGCCAGGACGGCGTGGCCTTCCACGGCCTCGCCCCGCAGGCGCGGATCCTGCCCGTCCGGGTCAGCGAGCAGCAGGTGGTCGACGGCCGGGAATCGGGGCGTACGGTCAGCGCCCGCGACTTCGCCCGGGCGATCCGCTGGGCGGTCGACAACGGCGCCGACGTGCTCAACCTCTCCGTGGTGCTGTACGCGGACGACCCTGCCGTGCGGGACGCCGTCGCCCACGCGCTCGCCCGCGACGTCGTCGTCGTGGCCGCTGCCGGCAACCTGCACGAGAGCGGCGATCCCCGGCCGTACCCGGCCGCCTACGAGGGTGTGCTCGGGGTGGGCGCGATCGGCGCGGACGGGCTGCGCTCCTCCTTCTCCCAGGTCGGCCCGTACGTCGACCTCGTCGCGCCGGGGAGCGACGTGGTGACCGCCGCACCCGGGCAGGGACACCACCGGGCCGAGGGCACCAGCTACGCCGTGCCGTTCGTGGCCGCCACCGCCGCCCTGCTCCGGCAGTACCGGCCGGACCTCGACGCGACCGAGGTGGCGGAGCGGATCCTGGCCACCGCCGATCCCGCTCCCGGTGCGGGGTACGGCGCGGGCGTGCTGAACCCGTACCGGGCGCTCACCGAGAGCGGCGGCGGAGCAGCCCGCACCCGGCCGGCCGCCGCCCTGCTCGACGAGCGGGCCGACCCGGCACTGCTGGCCCAGCAGGCGCGGCGGGCGGCGTCCCGGGATCGGGCGCTGCTGGTGGCCGCCATCGGCGGCGGGATGGTCACCGCGGCGGTGCTGCTGGCCCTCGTGCTGCCCCGGGGCGCCCGCCGCCGATGGCGTCCGCCCGACCCGGCCTGACAGGGGAAGGCCGGGTCCGGCGGTGACCGCCCGGGAGCGGCGACCGGTCGGGGCGGACGTGCGGGTCGTGGCACCCACCCCGTCGGGCCGGCGCACGCCCCGCGGGTCTCACTGGAACAGGTTGGCGTTCCGCTTCTCGGTGTCGAGGTAGTCGGTCGCGGAGTCGTCCACCGCGAGCTTGATGTCACGCAGCATCGCCTGGAGGTCCTGCGAGGCAGACCGCCAGCGGGCCTGCCGCTGCTCGTACGCCGCGCGGGCCTCGCCCGACCAGCTCGCGACCAGCGGGGCGGCGTCCCGCTCGAGTTGCCCGAGCTGCGCGTCGAGCGTGCTCAGCGCCTTCTGGATGTCCGCGCCGGCCTGTTGCAGCGCCGCGAAGTTGACGACCAGCACTCCGTGCTCCATCGCTTGTCTCCTCCCCCGGTTCCGGGTCTACAGCGGCAGCTGGATGCCGCCGCGGTTGGTCGTGGACACCCGGCTGGCGGCGTCGGCGTCCGACACGTCGTACTGCTGGCCGGCGGTGCGGATGGCCGTGGCGGTCTCCCGCAGGGCTCGCTGCAACGCCGCCTGGTCCTGCGCCCACTGCTGCTTGACCTGCTCGAACGAACGCCCACCGGCGCCGCGCCAGGCCTGCTGCAACACCTCCAGCTCGGCCATCAGGCTGCTCAGCATGGACTGCAACGACTGGTCGACCTGCTCGAACTTCGCGGCGGTCTGCTGCATCACCGCGGCTTCCGCCTGGGTCTCGGACACTCCGGACGTCACCTCGTCTCCTGCGTCGTGGCTGGCCGTCGACACGCCCGCTCGGGGAGCGCACCGCTCGCGCCGCCCGGGACGTCGAGCACGGCGGGCGCGGGTCAGCGATAACTCGTCGCTGACGGTAGCCGTACGATCGCGGTTCTGCTACCCCGCCGGCGTCCCCTGTGGACAAGCATGGTTCCCCGGTGACGCCGGGACCCTTACGATGGGCGGCAGCCGCGTCGCAGCGCGTGATCGGTGGAGGAGGTGCGGTGCCGGCGACCACCACGGCGAGCCCGCCCTCATCCCCTCCCGGTCGCACGCCCCCCGCCCGGCCTGCCCTGGGCGATCGGAGCCCCACCGACCGACCCGACCCCGCCCCGGCCGCCGGCGGCCCCGCCGTCCTACCCCCACAGTGGAGCCTCAGCCGGCGGCGGTCGGCCCGGCACGTCCGGGCCGGCCAGGTGGTCACCGGTCAGGTCGCGCTGGCGGTCGTGGTCGCGGCGCTGGGGCAAGGAGCAGCGGCGACACTGGCGGGCGTGGCGGTCGCCGCGCTGCTGCTCGCGCTGGCCGGGGCGCGCCTGCGCGGGCGCTGGCTCTTCGAATGGCTGGGGACGGCCCTGGCGTACGCCTTCCGGCCGCGTGCCCTGCCGGCGGAGGCGGAGCCGGCCGCCCTCCTTGAGCTGCTCGACCCGGGCGCCGTGGTGGGGCCGGCCGAGCTGGCCGGCGCGCCGGCCGCCGTGCTGGACGACGCCACCGGCATGGTCGCCCTGCTGGAGATCGTGGACCCGGCGGAGCTGATCGGCGACGGGTCACGCGCACTGCCGTCCCCGGCCGCCCTGCTCACCGCCGCCCCGCCGGGCGGCCCGCCGGTGCGGGTCCAGCTCCTGCTGGCCGGGGTTCCGGCACCCGCCGTCGCGCTCGGCGGCGGCACTGTCGCCACCTCGTACCGGCAGCTCACCGACGGGCGGCTGCCCGGCCGCGAGCGGGCGGTGCTCGCCGTCCGGGTGCTCCGCGTCGACGGCGCGACCCCGGAGGAGCTGCGCCGGGCGCTGCACGGCACACTGCGCCGGATCCTCCGCCGGCTCGCACCGGTGACCGCCCGGCCGCTGGGGGAGCACGCGGCGCTGCGGGTCCTTGCCGAGCTGGCCCACCACGACGCGGGGCCGGTGCGGGAGACCTGGCCGGCGCTCCGGTCCGGCGCGCTGTGGCAGGCGACCTTCGAGCTCGACCGTTGGCCGGACCCGCGCACCGAGGGCGCCCGGGGCCTGGTGTCCCGACTGCTCGCCCTGCCGGCCACGGCGATCACGGTCTCCCTCAGCGCCGGGCCGTGGGCCGGCACCGCGGAGGACGCCCCGTCCGAGCTCGCCGTACGCCTCGCCGCCGGGACGCCGGCCGAGCTGGCGGCCGCGGAGCAGGCACTGCACCGCGCGGTGACCGGCCCGGGTGGTGCGGTGCGGCGGCTCGACGGGGAGCAGCTCGCCGGGTTGGCCACGACCGTGCCACTGGCCCTGCCCGGTAACGGCCCGCCCGGGCCGGCCGCCGCGGAGCTGACCGTCGGCGACGCCGGCCTGATGGTCGGCGCCAACCGGCACGGGGCTGCCCTGACCGTCCGGCTGTTCCGTCCGGAGAGCACCCGGGTCGTGCTCGTCGGTGGGCTCCGCGCCGGCCAGTTGGTCGCCCTGCGGGCGATGGCGCTCGGCGCCCGGGTCGTCGTGCAGACCGCCCGCCCCCGGGCGTGGGAGCCGTTCGTCCGCGGCGTCGGCGCGCCGGGCGGCACGATCCCGCTGCTGCCGCCGGGCCGTCCGCCCGGCGGGGAGCCGGGGTCGCCCCTGCGTCCGCTGCTGCTGGTGGTCGACGCGGGCCCGGTCCCGCCCGATCCGGAGCCCGGGCCTCCCTGGCAGGCCACGCTGCTCGTCCGGGACGAGCTGACCGCGGCCGACGTCGCGACGCTGGGGCGCGCCGACCTCGCGCTCCTCCAGCCGCTCGACCCGGCCGAGGCGGCGCTCGCCGGGGGCGCGCTGGGGCTCGGCGCCTCCGCCGCATGGCTCACCCGGATCCGGGAGGACATGGTGGCGGTGGTCAACCGACGGGCCCTGCGGTGGGCCCGGCTCACCCCGTCCCCGATCGAGGCGCAACTGGTGGGCCGCCCGGCCCGCCGGTGAGGACGTCGGACCGGCAGCAGCGGGTGAATCCCTGCGCCGGGAGGGTTCCGCCGATGATCGGTCCGTGGCAGCATCTTCCGCCATGGGTTTCCTGAAAGGGCTCCTGATCCGGCTGGCCACCACGGCACTGGCCTTCTGGCTGGCCACGCTGCTGATCCCCGGGATCACGCTGGACTCCGACTCGGCCACCGAGACGGTCACGACGCTGGTTCTCGTGGCGGTGATCTTCGGTGTCGTCAACGCGGTGCTCCAGCCGGTCATCAAGACCGTGGGCTGCGGCTTCTACCTACTGACCCTCGGGCTGATCGCGCTGGTCGTCAACGGGCTGCTGTTCCTGCTGACCAGCTGGATCGCCGGCGAGGCCGGGCTGCCGTTCCACGTGAACGGGTTCTGGCCGGCCGCAGTGCTCGGTGCGCTCTTCGTCAGCGTCGTCACCTGGATCCTCGGCGCCATCCTCGACCGGGACTGACGGCGGCGGCGCGGGTCCAGATCGCGGGAATTGGCTGCTGAGGCACCCGTGGCCGGCGACTAGCGTCGGAGCGGTGTTCATCCTGACCCGTGACGACGGCTACCTGATCAGCACCGATCCCGAGCGCCTCGACCTCGACCGGGTGCACCACTGGCTCAGCACCGACGCGTACTGGGCCGTCGGGCGGGACCGGGCGACGGTGGCGCGTGCCTTCGCCGGCTCGATCGGCTTCGGCGTCTACCGGCCCGGCGACGGGCGCCAGGTGGCGGTGGCCCGGGTCGTGACCGACCGGGCCACCTTCGCCTGGCTCTGCGACGTGTACGTCGACCGCTCGGAGCGCGGGCGCGGGCTGGGCACCTGGCTCGCCGGCGCGGTCCGCGACCACCTCGCCGAGATCGGCGTACGCCGGATCCTGCTGGCCACCAACGACGCGCACGGCGTGTACGCCAAGGTCGGCTTCGCCCCGCTGGAGCCGGACCGGTGGATGCAGCTGGACCAGCGGGTGAACCCGGTCACCGGCAAGGAGCAACAGCCCGATACGCCCCTTACGGTGGAGGCGTGACGCCTCGTCAGCTCGGCTACCTGTACGGCATCGGCGCGTACCTGCTCTGGGGTTTCTTCCCGCTCTACCTGAAGCTGCTCCAGCCCGCCGGCCCGCTGGAGATCCTGGCCCACCGGATCGTCTGGTCGGTGGTCTTCGTCGCGCTGGTGCTGGCCGCGCTGCGCAACGTCGGCTTCCTGCGGGCGCTGCTCCGCCGGCCCCGCGCCCTCGCCGGGATCGGTGCGGCCGCCGCGCTGATCGCCCTCAACTGGGGCACCTACATCTACGGTGTGAACTCCGACCGGGTGGTGGAGACCGCCCTCGGCTACTTCATCAACCCGCTCGTGGTCGTGCTGCTCGGCGTGTTCGTGCTGCGCGAGCGGCTGCGCCCCGCGCAGTGGGTGGCGCTCGGCGTGGGCGCCGCGGCGGTGGCGGTGCTGACCGTCGACTACGGCCGGCTGCCGTACCTCGCCCTGGTCCTGGCGTTCAGCTTCGCCGGGTACGGACTGGTCAAGAAGCGGCTCGGCCTGCCCGCCGCCGAGGGGCTCTTCGTCGAGTCGGCGGTGCTGGCCCTGCCCGCGCTGGCGTACCTGCTGTGGCTGGGCGGCACCGGCGGGGCCGCCTTCGGCGCGGTGTCGGCCGGGCACACCGCGCTGCTCGTCGCGGCCGGCGCGGCCACCGCGATCCCCCTGCTGATGTTCGCCGGCGCGGCCAACCGGCTGCCGCTCACCAGCCTGGGGATGATCCAGTACCTCGCCCCGATCCTCCAGCTCGCCTGCGGCGTCCTCGTCTTCCACGAGCCGATGCCGCCGGCCCGGCTGGCGGGCTTCACTCTGGTCTGGCTGGCCCTGGCCATCTTCACAACGGACGCCCTCCGCTCGGCCCACCGCCAGCGCCGCGGCCGCCGCCCCGCACCGACGGCCGCACACCGCGATCTTGCAGTTTCGGCCGCCGCTTCGCCCGGTTCACGACCTTCGTCGGGGCAGGAAGTGCAAGATCGCGGGGGGCGGTGACGGCCGTCAGCGGACGTCGTACGCCAGGACCGGGGTGCCGTCGGCGCGGACCAGTTCCAGGCGGACCAGTTCCGCGTCCGTGAAGCGGGTGGCACCGCTGATCCGCAGGTCGTCGCCCGGGCCGGCGAGCCACGAGCCGATCTGCTCACTGGTGCCGTCGGCGCTGCGCGCCACCAGCCGGAAGGCGGACGCCTTGCGGTAGCCGACCGAGGAGTCGTACCCGCACCGCATCGTCACCTCGGTGCCCCACTCGGTGCCGGTCAGCCCGATCTCGGCGTGCACCGGCACCGTGCCGGCGACCGGCTGCATGGCGACCATGTCCGCTCCCCCGCGCGGATCCGTACCGGGCAGCACGGCGGCCGTGCCGAGGCCGACGACCAGCGCCAGCGCCGCGGCGGCGAGCGTGGTGAGGGCGTACCGGCGGCGGGTGGCCAGCCGTTCGCGGCGCCGGCGCTCCCGCGCAGCGGAGAGCAGGTCGGGCAGCCGGGAATCCTCCGGCGGCGGCAGGAACTGCTCCAGGCCGGCGGGGTCGAGCCGCCCGAGCAGGCCGGGGAGCACGGCGATCTCCGCGACCGCCTGCCGGCACTCGGCGCAGCCGGCGAGGTGCCGCTCGTACGCCGTCCGTTCGGCCGGCGCCAGCGCACCCAGCACGTACGCGCCGTCGTCGTGCGCGAACTCGCACCGGGTCATCCGGTCACCCCCATCTCGGCCAGGACCAACCGTAGTGAGCGCAGGGCGTAGTGCGTCCGGGACTTGACGGTGCCCGGCGGCACCCCGAGCCGCGCGGCGGCCTCGGCCACCGACCGACCCTGGTAGAAGCACTCCACCAGGACTTCACGATGGCTGGGGCTGAGTCGGTTCAGCGCCTCGGCGACGGTCCACGCCTCCACCGCGCGCTCCGCCTCGTCGACCGTCTCCGGCGGCTCGGGCAGCTCGTCGGTGTAGACCTCACCCACCCTCGTGGACCGGCGGCGCCAGGCGTCGATCGCCAGGTTGCGGGCGGTGGTGAAGAGCCAGCCACGGACCGAGCCGCGGCGCGGGTCGAGCGACTCCGGGTGCCGCCAGGCGCGCAGCAGCGTCTCCTGCACCAGGTCCTCGGCCCGCTGCCGGTCCCCGTTGACCAGGCGCAGGGCGTGCGCGTACAGCGCCTCCGCGTGCTCGTCGTGCAGGGCGCGGAGCAGGTGGGCGTCGTGGTCGCTGATGGCGGTCTCCTCGCTCTCGGCGCGAGTCCGGCGGGCCTTCGCACGGACATACGTGCGGCCGTCCCGATCGGTTCAGCCGCAGGTCACCACCGTTGCCCCGGGCGAGTTGTTCACACCTGGTTCACATCGACGCCGACGAGCGGCCACCGGCCCCTCCTAGCGTCCGGCGGGTACGCACGTCTTCGACCGACTCCGTCGTGCGCCATCCCATTCAGGAGGCTCCTCCACATGAGCGACCGTCCTCGGCTGCTCCCGCTGCTGGGCACCACCCGCCACGGCAGCCGTGACGCCATGACCTGTCTCTACCGGTGCGGCAACGCCTGCGACCACCCGGTGCCGAACACCTCCGACAACGCGTACTTCGGTGACCTGGTGGACGCCGAGGTCTCCCGCCGTGGCGTGGTCCGTGCCGGCGCGGTCGGCGCGCTGGTCCTCGGCTTCGGCGGCGCGGCCGCCGGTGCGCTGGCCGGCGCCGGCGCCGCCTCGGCCGCCCCCGCCGCCCCGGCGGTGCCGGACGCCGCCGGCTTCGGCCGCCCCGGCGGCGGTATCGGCAGCGGCGCCCTGACCTTCAAGCCGGTCCCGCCGAACAAGCTCGACAGCTTCATCGTCCCCAACGGCTACGACCACACCGTCGTCATCCGCTGGGGTGACGAGGTGATCCCGGGGGCACCCGAGTTCGACCTGCACCACCAGACGGCCGCCGCGCAGGCGAAGCAGTTCGGCTACAACAACGACTTCGTCGGCGTGCTGCCGCTGAGCCGGAACCGGGCCCTGCTCGTGGTGAACCACGAGTACACCAACGAGGACCTGATGTTCCCCGGCTTCACCAGCCTGGACGCGCTGTCCGTGGAGCAGCTGAAGGTCGCCATGGCCGCGCACGGCATGTCCGTCGTGGAGCTGGAGCGGGTCGGCGGCAGCGGCGAGTGGCGCCCGGTGAAGTCCGGCCGGCGGCAGTACAACCGGCGGGTCACCGCCAACACCACCAAGTTCGAGCTGACCGGCCCGGCCGCCGGCTCGGCCTGGCTGAAGACCGCCGCCGACCCCAAGGGTCGCACGGTCATCGGCACGCTGAACAACTGCGCCGGCGGCGTGACCCCGTGGGGCACGGTCCTCTCCGGCGAGGAGAACTTCAACCAGTACTTCGTCGGCGGCGACGGTGCCCCGGAGCAGCTGAAGCCGCAGCTCGCGCGCTACGGCATCAGCACCACCAGCCGTTACCCGAGCGGCAACCGCAAGTGGGAGCGCGCGGACGAGCGCTTCGACCTGGCCAAGCACCCGAACGAGGCGCACCGGTTCGGCTGGATCGTGGAGATCGACCCGTACGACCCGGAGAGCCGGCCGCGCAAGCACACCGCGCTCGGCCGATTCAAGCACGAGGGTGCGAACGTCATCGTCGCCAACAGCGGCCACGTCGTGGCGTACATGGGTGACGACGAGCGGTTCGACTACCTCTACAAGTTCGTGTCGGACAAGAAGTTCATGCCGGGCAACTCCTGGGTCGCCCGGAACCACAACCTGACCCTGCTGGAGTCCGGCACCCTCTACGTCGCCAAGCTGGACTACACCAGCGCGGCCGAGATCGACGGCTCGGGCAAGCTCCCCGCCGACGGCGCGTTCAACGGCCGCGGTCAGTGGATCAAGCTGGTCAGCGGCAACCGCTCGTACGTCGAGGGCATGACCGCCGCGGACGTGCTCACCTTCACCCGGCTCGCCGGTGACAAGGTCGGCGCGACCAAGATGGACCGGCCGGAGGACGTCGAGCCGAGCCTGCTCACCGGCAAGGTGTACGTGGCGCTGACCAACAACACCAACCGCGGTGTCGGCAGCAACCCGAAGGCGGACGAGGCGAACCCGCGTACCGCCAACAAGCACGGTCACGTGCTGGAGCTGGTCGAGGACCGCAACGACAACACGTCCGAGACCTTCGTCTGGTCCGTCCCGATCGTGGCGGGCGACCCGACCGACCCGTCGACCTACTTCGCCGGGTACGACAAGACGAAGGTGTCGCCGATCTCCTGCCCGGACAACGTCGCCTTCGACGCCACCGGCAACCTCTGGATCTCCACCGACGGCAACGCGCTGGGCAGCAACGACGGCCTCTTCGCGACCGCCGTCGAAGGCCCCGAGCGCGGTCACCTCAAGCAGTTCCTCACCGTGCCGATCGGCGCCGAGGCCTGCGGCCCGTTCATCACCGGCGACAACCGTTCGGCCTTCGTGGCCGTGCAGCACCCCGGTGAGATCACCGGCGCCTCCGTCGAGAAGCCCGCCTCCAACTGGCCGGACGGCGACTACGCCAAGCCGGGCGTCGTCGTCACGTGGCGCGTGGACGGCGGCCCGATCGGCAGCTGACAGCTCCCCTCAAGGCGGTTCACCGCCGGGACGGGCCCTCTCCCAGCCGGGGAGAGGGCCCGTCCACGTCCGGTCGTCACCCACCTGCCGCCGGGGAGCCGTGCCCGGCCGGCCGTCAGCTCTCGGCGGCGAGGCTGTCGGCGATGGTGCGGGCGGTGGTGAGCAGCTTCGCGCGGACCACCCGGGCGGAGGTCATCATCTCGCTGGCCGGCAGCGCACAGGCGAGCACCACGCGACGCTCCATGTCCTTGTCGGGAGTCACCAGCACCGCCGCGCAGGCCACCCCCTGCTTGTACTGGCCCAGCTCCATCTGCATCCCCCGCCGGTCCCCCGCCGCCAGGTCGGCCTCGAACGCCTCGACCGTGGTCAGCGTGGCGGAGGTGAACGGACGCATGCCGTACTCCCGCAGGTAGCGGAACCGCTGCTCGGCCGTGAGTGTCGCGAGCAGCGCCTTGCCGAGCGCGGTGGCGTGCGCCCCCTCGTCGAAGCCGGGAACGAGGTCCTCCAGGTACGGCGAGCGCGGCCCCTCGGCGACCGCCGTGATCGCCACCTGCCCGCCGATGAACTTGCCGAGGTAGTGGCTGTAGCCGGTGTCGGCGGCGGCGCGGCGCAGGCACTCCCCGACCGCCTGCGGCCCCCGGAAGGCCGTGACCAGCTCGCGGTAGCGGTCGGCCACCTCCAGGCCGACGATGTACGTGCCGTCCTCGCGGCGGATCACGTAGCCCTCGTACGCCAGCGTCCGGACCAGGTGGTAGGTGGTCGCCACGGTCAGCTCGCACCGTCGGGCGATCTGCTTGACGGTCAGCCCCTTCGGGGCACGGCCGACCGACTCGAGCACTCGCAGCGCGCGGGACACGCTCCGGATCAGGTCCGAAGGTTCCGCCAAGGGGTCGCGCACAACCACCTCCGCCAGCCGGGGACTTACACCATATGAAATACGTGCCCCGCGCGAAATGCCTGATCGGGTGGAGGATGCTAGATCGTCACCCACCGGCCGTACCCGTCCGGCCACGAAGGGTGGACTGAGAACGCCTCGCGTAGGTTGTTCAGATCATGGTCGACAGCGCGCTTCAACCCCCCGCCACCCCGACCCGTCCCCTGCGGGCCGCCGCCGGTGCCATCGCCGTCACCATCGCCTGCGTCCTGCCGGTCTTCCTGGTCGGCGGGCTCGCCGTGCAGATGGGCGACGAGCTGGACTTCTCCCCGGCCGGCCTCGGCGTGGTCGTCTCGGTCTACTTCGGCGTCGGCGCGCTGGCGTCGGTGCCCTCCGGCACGCTCGCCGAGCGGTACGGCCCGGCCGTCGTCGCCCGGGCCGGCATCCTGGTGTCCGCGGGCGCCATGCTGGCGGTCGCCGGGCTCGCCCGGTCGTACCCGGTGCTGGTCGGCCTGCTCGCGCTGGCCGGCACGGCCAACGCCCTGGGCCAGCTCGCCAGCAACGCCGCGCTCGCCCGGCACGTCCCGGTGCGGCGGCAGGGGCTGTCCTTCGGGGTGAAGCAGGCGGCCATCCCGGTCTCCACGCTGCTGGCCGGGGTGGCGGTGCCGACCGTGGCGCTGACCGTCGGGTGGCGCTGGGCGTTCGTGGTGGCCGCCGGCGCCGCCCTGGCCGTGCTGCCGGCCGTGTCCGCACGGGAGCCCCGCCCGGTCCGGGCGGCCGCCCCGGCGCGGGGTGGGCGCGCCACCGGGGCGTTGGTCGTCGTGGGGGTGGCCGCGACCCTCGCCGCCGCCTCGGCGAACGCCCTCGGCACCTTCGTCGTGGACTCCGCCGCCGCCCGGGGCCTGGCTCCCGGGCTGGCCGGCCTGACGCTGACCCTCGGGAGCGCCGTCTGCGTCGCGGCCCGGGTCGGCGCCGGCTGGCTCGCCGACCGCCGGGCGAGCGGTCACGTGGCGGTCATCGCCGGGATGCTGGTGGTCGGTGCCGCCGGGCTGGGTCTGCTCGCGGTGACCGGGCCGGTCCCGCTGGTGGTCGGCGTGGTGCTCGGCTTCGGTCTGGGCTGGGCGTGGCCCGGGCTGATGAACTTCGCCGTGGTCCGGCTCCATCCGCAGGCTCCGGCCTCCGCCACCTCCATCACGCAGACCGGCGTGTACGCGGGCGGCTGCCTGGGCCCCCTGTCGCTCGGCCCCCTGGCAGCGCACGCGGGCTACCCGGCGATGTGGACCACGGCAGCCGTCTCGATGCTGCTGGCCGCCGCCCTGATGCTGACCGGCAGCCGCCTCCTGTCGACCCCACCCGCCGAACCGAGTTGATCATGGGGTTGACGGGTGGTTCCGCGATCGACTCACCCGCTGAGCCCATGATCAACGCGGACCCGGTTCCGGGTGGGCCCGGGCGCGGCCCGGTCAGCTGGTGCGGTGCGGTCAGCTGGTGCGGTCGGCGATGTAGTCGCAGAGGGATTCGAGGGCGTGGCGGGCCGGGCTCTGCGGAAGGGGCGCCAGCCGGGCGCGGGCGTCCTCGGCGTAGCTGCGGACCGTCTCCCGGGCCCGCTTGAGGGCCGGGCTCTCCCGGAGCAGGCCGAGGGCCTCGGCGTGCAGGTCGTCGTCGGTGAGCGCGCCGGTCGCCAGGATCTCCCGCAGCCGCACCGACGAGGCGTCCGCGTCGTCGGAGGCGAGCGCGTACAGCACGGGCAGGGTCGGGACGCCCTCGCGCAGGTCGGTGCCGGGCGTCTTGCCCGACTGCACCGACTCGCTGGCGATGTCGAGCAGGTCGTCGGAGAGCTGGAAGGCCACGCCGATGGTCTCGCCGTAGCCGGCGAGCGCCTCGGTGTGCTCCGGGCTGGCGCCGCCGAACATGCCGCCGAAACGCGCCGAGGTGGCGATCAGCGACCCGGTCTTCTCCGCGATGACGTTCAGGTAGTGCACCACCGGGTCGTCGCCCGGCCGCGGCCCGACGGTCTCCGCGATCTGGCCGTGCACCAGGCGCGCGAACGTCCGGGCCTGAAGGCGGACGGCCTCCGTGCCCAGGTCGGCCGCCATGTCCGCGGCTCGGGCGAAGAGGTAGTCGCCCACCAGGATGGCGACCGAGTTCGTCCAGCGGGAGTTGGCGCTGGGGGCTCCCCGGCGCACGGGCGCCTCGTCCATGACGTCGTCGTGGTAGAGCGTCGCCAGGTGAGTGAGCTCCATCACCACCGCCGCCGGGACGACCTGCGCGCCCGCCGGGTCACCGAACTGGGCACCGAGGGCCACCAGCAGCGGCCGGAACCGCTTGCCGCCGGCCTCGACCAGGTGTCGGGCGGCCTCGGTCACGAACGGGTCGGCACTCGCCACGCTCGCCCGCAGCTCGGCCTCGACGGACTCCAGCACACCCAGCACCGACGCCTCGACGCGGGCATCGGCGAGGTGAAGGCCGAGCGCGCCGAACTGACCCGTGCTCTCCCCCCGGCCCGGGCGGACGCCCGCGCCGGTGGCACCTGAACGCTCGCCAGCCGGATTCACCACGTCTCCAACCATGCCACACCCGTTCGACCAGCTCCGGGCCGGGGATGGCAGAGGCTCCGCAGACGCCGTGGGGGCCGGTACGCGAACGCGTACCGGCCCCCACGGGCAGCGGACTCAGCGCACGAACTCGGCGGCTCCCGTGGCCAGGTCGAGCAGCGGCGCCGGGGCGACGCCGAGGACCAGGGTGGCGATCACGCCGATCATCAGCGCGGCCGAGGTGAGCCCACCGGGGACGGTCACCGTCGGGGTCGACTCGCCGGGCTCGGAGAGCCACATCATCACGACCACCCGCAGGTACGGGAAGGCCAGCACCATGCTGGTCAGCACACCGGCGATCACCAGCCACGCCTGCCCGCCGTCCAGCGCCGGACCGAAGACCGCGAACTTGCTGGTGAAACCGCTGGTCAGCGGGATACCGGCGAACGCGAGCAGGATGAAGGTGAACAGCGCCGCGTAGAACGGCGAACGGCGGCCCAGGCCCGCCCACCGGGACAGGTGGGTCGCCTCCCCGTCGGCGTCCCGGACCAGGGTCACCACGGCGAACGCGGCCAGCACCGAGAAGCCGTACGCCACCAGGTAGAACATCGTCCCGGAGACGCCCTCGCTGTTCGGCGCGAGCACGCCGACCAGCAGGTAACCGGCGTTCGCGATCGACGAGTACGCGAGCAGCCGCTTGATGTCGGTCTGCGTGACCGCCAGCACCGCCCCGACCAGCATGGTCAGCACCGCCACCACGCCGAGGACCGGGGTGAAGTCCCACCGGGCCCCCTCGAACGCCACGTGGAAGACCCGCAGCAGGGCGCCGAACGCGGCGACCTTCGTGCAGGCGGCCATGAAGCCGGTGACCGGCGTGGGCGCACCCTGGTAGACGTCCGGCGTCCAGACGTGGAACGGCGCGGCGGCGGCCTTGAACAGCAGGCCGATGGCGAGCAGCGCCATGCCGGCGAAGAGCAGCACCGGGCTGGCCGGGCTGTCGGTGACGGCGGCGTGGACGGTGGCGAAGTCCACCCCGGCCGGGCGGTCCGGGATGCCGGCGGTGAAGCCGTACACCAGGGCGACGCCGAACAGGAAGAACGCCGAGGCGTACGCGCCGAGCATGAAGTACTTCAGCGCCGCCTCCTGGCTCAGCAGGCGCCGGCGGCGGGCCAGCGCGCAGAGCAGGTAGAGCGGCAGCGAGAAGACCTCCAGCGCGATGAACATGGTCAGCAGGTCGTTCGCCGCCACGAAGATCAGCATGCCGCCGATCGCGAACGTGGTCAGCGGGTAGACCTCGGTGAGGCCGTTGGCGCCCTCGGCCTGCCGCCGGTCGTCGGCCGACTCGGCGGTGACCGCCGCCTGGGCCACGAACGCCCCGCCCCGCTCGACGGTGCGCTCACCGATGAGCAGCAGCGCCATCGCCGCGAGCACGAGGATCGCGCCCTGGAGGAAGAGGGCCGGGCCATCCACCGCGATCGCCCCACCGATGGTGATGAGGCGGTCGTCGGCGTTCAGCACGACCATGGTCAGCGCGGCGAGCACGGCCAGCAGCGCCACCGACAACTGCACCACGTGCCGCAGCCGCCGCGGGACGAACGCCTCGACCAGGACACCGACCAGCGCGGCGCCCAGCATGATGAGCGTCGGCGCGAGCGCCGCGTAGTCGATCGACGGCAGTTTCAGCTCAGTCATTTGGCCGCCTCCTGGACGTTGCCCACCGACGGGGCCGGGTCGGTCCTGCCGATGTCCTGCATGGTGGCCTGCACGGCCGGGTTGATCACGTCGGTGACCGGCTTCGGGTAGAAGCCGAGCAGCACGATCAGCGCGATCAGCGGGGCCACCACGACCTTCTCGCGCAGGTTGAGGTCACGCTTCATGCCGTCGACCTCGGTCAGCGCCGGGTTGAGGGTGCCCTGGGTGGTGCGCTGCACCATCCACAGGACGTACGCGGCGGCCAGGATGATGCCGAGCGTGGCGATCACCGCCACCGGCTTGTTCACCGTGAAGGTGCCGATCAGCACCAGGAACTCGGAGATGAACGGCGCGGTGCCGGGCAGCGCCAGCGAGGCGAGGCCGGCGAAGAAGAGCACCCCGGCCAGGACCGGGACCAGCTTGCCGGCGCCGCCGAAGTCGCTGATCAGGGCGGAGCCGCGCCGGGCGATCAGCATGCCGACGACCAGGAAGAGCAGGCCGGTGGCGAGACCGTGGTTGACCATGTACAGCACCGCGCCGGTGGCCGCCTGGCTGGTGAAGGCGAAGATGCCGACCCCGATGAAGCCGAAGTGGGCGATCGACGTGTACGACACGAGCCGCTTGAGGTCGTTCTGGCCGACCGCGAGCAGCGCCGCGTAGATGATGCCGATCAGGCCCAGCGCCAGCGCCCACGGGGCGAACCACTTGGCCGCGTCCGGGAACAGCGGGAGGCAGTAGCGCAGGATGCCGAACGTCCCGACCTTGTCCAGCACGCCGACCAGCAGGGCGGCGGCACCGGCCGGCGCCGCGCCACCGGCGTCCGGCAGCCAGGTGTGGAACGGGAAGAACGGCGCCTTGATCGCGAACGCGAGGAAGAACCCGAGGAACAGCCAGCGCTCGGTGCCGGTGGAGATGTCCACCTGGCTCAGCGCCACCCAGTCGAACGTCTTCCCGCCGACCACCCACAGGCCGATCACCGCGGCGAGCATGAAGAGACCGCCGACCAGGGAGTAGAGGAAGAACTTGACCGCCGCGTACTGCCGCTGGTGGCCGCCGTAGCTGCCGATGAGGAAGTACATCGGCACCAGCATGACCTCGAAGAACACGTAGAACAGGAAGACGTCGGCGGCGGCGAAGACGCCGATCATCGTGCACTCGAGGACCAGCAGCAACGCGAAGTACATTGGCACCGACCGCTTCGAGGTAGCGGGGATTCCGGCGCGCGCCGGTCCATCCTGCCGGTCGGCGCCGGCTCCGCGGTCGGTCGCGGTCGGCGCCCCGGAACCCCCGTCCGCGTCGTGCCAGGACGCCAGGATCACCAGCGGCACCAGCACCGCGATCAGCATCAGCATGACCAGCGCGATGCCGTCGGCGGCGAAGGTGAAGTTGACGCCCCAGTTGGGGATCCACGGGTACGACTCGCGGAACTGGAACCGCTCACCGCCGGTCTGCCAGGTCACCCACATGACCACCGAGAGCGCCAGCACCAGCAACGACCAGCCAAGCGCCACCTGCTTGGCCAGTTCCGGCCGGTGACGGGGCAGGAGGGCGACCACGAGGGCGCCGACGAGCGGCGCCACCGTGAGCACGGAGAGGAACGGAAAGTCGGACATTACGCGGCCTTACCTCCGTCGTCACTGCGCGGTCCGCCGGCGACGGCCGCGTGCGAGGCCGACAGCCTCTTCAGGTCGATCACGCCAGCCACCCCGCCTCGACGGCCAGGAAGGCCGCCACCACCAGCAGGGCGCCGGCCAGGATCGAGGTGGCGTACGACCGGACGAAGCCGGTCTGCAGCCGCCGGAGCCGGCCCGATCCGCCGCCCACCCCGGCGGCGAGGCCGTTGACCAGCCCGTCGATGCCGCGGTTGTCGAGGTAGACCAGCGCCCGGGTGAGGAAGATGCCCGGCTTCTCGAAGACCGCCTCGTTGACGGCGTCGGTGTAGAGGTTCTTCCGGGCCGCGGTGACCAGCACCCCGGCCGGCTGCGGCTCGGTGGCCGTACCGGCCCGGAACAGGAACCAGGCCAGGCCGGCGCCGACCACGGTGACCAGGATCGACAGGATCGTGATGGCGAGGTGCGACAGCACCGCCTCGTGCGCCTCGGTCTGGCCGCCCAGCCCGGCGGTGGCCTCCAGCCACGACGGCACCGGGCCGGCCATCAGCGCACCCGCCGCGACCGAGCCGACGGCGAGCAGGACCAGCGGGATCGTCATGAGCTTCGGCGACTCGTGCGGGTGGTCGATGTCCTCGGTCCAGCGGGCCGGGCCGTGGAAGGTCAGCACGAACAGCCGGGTCATGTAGAACGCGGTGAGCCCGGCACCGAGCAGGGCCGCCGTGCCGAACAGCCAGGCCGTCCAGCCCTCCCGCTCGAACGCGGCCACGATGATCGGCTCCTTCGAGAAGAAGCCGGAGAACGGCGGCAGGCCGATGATGGCCAGCCAGCCCGTCATGAAGGTCAGCCAGGTGATCTTCATGTACTTCGACAGCCCACCGAAACGGCGGATGTCGACCTGGTCCTTCATGCCGTGCATGACCGAGCCGGCGCCGAGGAACATGTTGGCCTTGAAGAAGCCGTGCGCCAGCAGGTGCACGATGGCCAGCGCGTACGCCGCCCCGCCGAGGCCGACGCCGAGGAACATGTAGCCGATCTGGCTGACCGTCGACCAGGCGAGCACCCGCTTGATGTCGTCCTTCGCGGCGCCGATGACGCAGCCGATCAGCAGGGTCAGCGCGCCGACGCTCACCACGACCAGCTGGAGCGTCGAGTTGGCCGAGAAGATCGGGTTCGACCGGGCGATCAGGTAGACGCCCGCGGTGACCATCGTGGCCGCGTGGATGAGCGCGGAGACCGGGGTCGGGCCCTCCATCGCGTCCGGGAGCCACGCCTGGAGCGGGAACTGGCCGGACTTGCCGGTCGCGCCGAGCAGCAGGAGCAGGCCGAGCAGGAGGACCGTGGTCGAGGTCAGGGCACCGACCCCGCTGAAGACCTCGTCGTACTGCGTGGTGCCCAGGGTGGCGAACATGATGAAGATGCCGATCGCCAGGCCGGCGTCGCCGACCCGGTTCATCAGGAACGCCTTCTTGCCGGCCGTGGCGGCGCTCGGCCGCTCGTACCAGAAGGAGATCAGCAGGTACGACGCCAGACCGACGCCCTCCCAGCCGAAGTAGAGCATCACGTAGTTGTTGCCGAGCACCAGCAGGAGCATGGCGGCGACGAACAGGTTGAAGTACCCGAAGAAGCGCCGGCGCCCGGCGTCGTGCGCCATGTACTCCACCGCGTACAGGTGGATCAGGAAACCCACCCCGGTGATCAGCAGGACGAAGACCGCAGCCAGCGGATCGAAGAGCAGGCCGAAGTCCACCCGCAGGTCACCGACGGCGATGAACTCCCACAGGCTCAGCTCGACGGACCGGTTCTCCAGGCCGCGCAGCTGGAGGAAGTAGGTCAGGCCGAGCACGAACGCGACGCCGATCGACGCGACGCCGAGCCAGTGCCCCCACCGGTCCGCCCGGCGGCCGAGCAGGAGCAGGATCGCGGCGCTGACCAGCGGGATCGCGACGAGCAGCCAGACGCTGCCCAGCAGCCCGTCGGCCGGCGCGTACGTGACGGTGCCCACCGGTTCGACCGGAGCGTTCGCCAGAATCTCCATCACCGCAGGCCCCTCAGTACTTCAGCAGGTTGGCGTCATCGACGCTCGCCGAGCGCCGGGTCCGGAAGATCGCCATGATGATCGCGAGCCCGACCACGACCTCGGCCGCGGCCACCACCATCACGAAGAACGCCATGATCTGGCCGTTGAGGTCACCGTTGATCCGGCTGAAGGTGACCAGGGTCAGGTTGGCCGCGTTGAGCATCAGCTCGACGCACATGAACAGCACGATGGCGTTCCGCCGGATGAGCACCCCGGCGGCGCCGATGGTGAACAGCACCGCGGCGAGCACCAGGTAGTAGTTCGGTTCGACCGAGAAGAACTCGTTCACTTGTCGGTCCCCTTCAGCGAGATCTCCTCGGCGGTCAGCTCGCGGACCGGCAGGATGTCCGGGGTGCTCCGCTCGGTCAGCCGGCCGTCGGGCAGGCGGGCCGGGGTGGCGACCGACGAGGAGGTGGCGAAGACACCCGGGCCGGGCTTCGGGCCGGGGTAGTTGCCGGGGCGGAACCGCGCCTTCATGGTGGCGACCTGGTCCAGCCTGTCCTCCTTGCGGCGCTCGATGTGCGCGAGCACCATCGCGCCGACCGCCGCGGTGATGAGCAGCGCCGAGGTCAGCTCGAACGCGAAGACGTACTTCGTGAACAGCAGCCGGGCGATGCCCTGCACGTTGCCCTCGGTGTTGGCCGCGGTCAGTCCGGCGGCGGTGCCGCCGTCCAGCGCCCGGTACACGCCGGTGCCCACCAGGCCGGCGAAGCCGAGCCCGAGGAGGATCGCCGCGACCCGCTGGCCCCGCAGCGTCTCGATCAGCGAGTCGGACGCGTCACGGCCGACCAGCATCAGCACGAACAGGAAGAGCATCATGATCGCGCCGGTGTAGACGATGATCTGCACCATGCCGATGAACGGCCCGGCCTGGAGCACGTAGAACACGCCCAGGCAGAGCATCGTCAGCACCAGCCAGAGCGCCGAGTGCACGGCGTTGCGCGCGGCGATCATGCCGATCGCGCCGAGCAGCGCCAGCGGCGCGAGGATCCAGAAGGTGACCGCCTCGCCGCCGGACACCGAGCCCGCCGCGGCGAGCACCGTCTGCGTGGTCATGCTCCGTCTCCCTTGCCGGCCCGTTGCGCGGCCTGCTCGGCACCGGGGAACGTGACCCCCGGGTGCTCGTCGAGCTGGTAGCGGCCGGGGCCCATCGGCGAGTGCTCCGCGCCAGCCGAGGTGCCCGGGTTCTCCAGCGCGCCGACGTAGTAGTCCTTCTCGCTGTCGCCGAGCCGCATCGGGTGCGGCGGCTGCTCCATGCCCGGCAGCAGCGGCGCGAGCAGCTGCTCCTTGGTGAAGATCAGATCCTGCCGGTTGTCCCGGGCCAGCTCGTACTCGTTGCTCATGGTGAGCGAACGGGTCGGGCAGGCCTCGATGCAGAGCCCGCAGAAGATGCAGCGGGCGTAGTTGATCTGGTAGACGCTGGCGTACCGCTCACCCGGGGAGAAGCGCTGCTCCTCGGTGTTGTCGCCACCCTCGACGTAGATCGCGTCCGCCGGGCAGGCCCAGGCGCAGAGCTCGCAGCCGATGCACTTCTCCAGGCCGTCCGGGTGCCGGTTGAGGATGTGCCGCCCGTGGTAGCGCGGCGCCGAGACCGGCGGCTTGAACGGGTAGTCGGTGGTGACGACCTTCTTGAACATGTGCGAGAAGGTGACCCCGAAGCCCTTGAACGTTCCGGTGATCGCGCCCACGTCACACCTCCCTGGAATCCGTGCCGGCGGCGATGTTGGCCGGCTCCCGCTCGGCGACGACGCGCCGGGTCCGCGGGCTCGGTGGCACCTGAAGGTCCAGCGGGGGCAGCGGGAAGCTGCCCGGTGGACGGTTGTTGACCTGCTCCGCCAGCGTCGGCTTCGGCGTCGGCTTGCGGGTCGGCCAGAACAGCGTGGCGAGCAGGAGGAGGCCGGCGGGGATGCCGACCGCGATCAGCTTGCTGCGGTTGTCCCAGTCCTCGATCGACCGCAGGCCGGAGAGCACCAGGATCCAGACCAGGTTGATCGGGAGCAGGACCTTCCACCCGAAGCGCATGAACTGGTCGTAGCGCAGCCGGGGCAGCGTGCCCCGCAGCCAGACGAAGACGAAGACCAGGGCGACGACCTTGCCGAAGAACCACAGCATCGGCCACCAGCCGGAGTTCGCTCCCTCCCAGATGGTGATCGGCCACGGCGCGTGCCAGCCGCCGAGGAAGAGCGTCACGGTGACCGCGGACATCGTCACCATCGCCACGTACTCGCTGAGCATGAAGAGTGCGAACTTCAGCGAGCTGTACTCGGTCATGAAGCCCGCGACCAGCTCCGACTCCGCCTCCGGCAGGTCGAACGGCGCGCGGTTCGTCTCACCGACCGTGGCGATGAAGAAGATGATGAAGCTCGGCAGCAGCAGGATCGCGTACCAGCCGGGCGCCGGGATCTCGGTGCCGAACACGGTCAGCCGGGTGGCGTCGCCCTGCTTGGCGACGATCCCGCTGGTCGACATCGTGCCGGCGGTCATGAACACCGCGACGATGCTCAGGCCCATCGCGACCTCGTACGAGATCATCTGGGCGGTGGAGCGCAGACCACCGAGCAGCGGGTACGTCGAGCCGGAGGCCCACCCGCCCAGCACGACGCCGTAGACGGCCAGCGAGGAGCAGGCCAGCACCACCAGCACCGCCACCGGCACGTCGGTGACCTGCAGCGGCGTCCAGTGCCCGAAGATGCTGACCATCGGGCCGAACGGGATCACCGACAGCGCGGTGACCGCACAGACCACCGAGATGACCGGCGCGAAGAAGTAGACGACCTTGTCCGCGGCCTTCGGAAGGATGTCCTCCTTGAAGGCCATCTTCAGGCCGTCGGCGAGGGTCTGGAGCAGGCCGAACGGGCCGACCTGGTTCGGGCCGGGCCGCACCGCCATCCGACCGACGACCCGCCGCTCGAACCAGACCCCGAGCAGGGTGGCGAGCAGACCGAAGGCGAACGCGAAGACGATCTTGCCGAGGACCAGCCACCACGGGTCCCGGCCGAAGTCCGCCAGCGTCGGGTCCTGCGCGAGGAAGGTCATGAGACACCCCCGGAGTTGAGGAGCGGGCCGGGACGGCCGGCGACGTCGGCGGTGACCGGCGCGTCGGCCTGCTGGGGAACGGCCGACGTGGTCGCGGCGGAGACCCGCACGATCGCGCCGGACGTGGCGCCCAGGCTGCGGCGGACCGTCGAGCCGGGCGAGTTGGTCGGCAGCCAGACGACGCCGTCCGGCATCTCGGTCACCGCGGCCGGAAGCGTGATCGCGCCCCGGTCGGTGCCGACGGTCACCGGGTCGCCGTCGGCCACGCCGATCGCCTCCGCGGTGCCCTTGCCCAGCCGGACCACCGGCGGGCGGGCGGTGCCCGCGAGGTGCTCGTCGCCGTCGGTCAGGCTGCCCAGGTCGATCAGCTGGTGCCAGGTGGCGAGCACCGCCTCGCCGGCGCCGGGCTCCGGCACCGTCACCGGGGCCACCGACGGCGCGGCCGGCCGGGTGGTGCGGGTATGCGGCAGGCCGCCCAGCTCGCGGCGGACGGTCGGCACGTCGGCGGTGCCGAGCCGCACGTCGAGGTGCGCGGCGAGCGCGTCCAGCACCCGGCCGTCGGTCATCGCCGCGGTGTGCAGGACCGCCTCGAAGGTCCGCAGCCGCCCCTCCCAGTCCAGGAAGCTGCCGGCCTTCTCGACCACCGGGGCGACCGGGAAGACGACGTCGGCCCGCCGGGCCACCGCGCTGTTCCGCAGTTCCAGGCTGACCAGGAACGGCACCGCGTCCAGCGCCGCCTCGGCCTGGCGCGGGTCGGCCAGGTCGGCCGGGTCGACCCCGGCCACCACCAGCGCGCCGAGCTGGCCGGCGG
Source organism: Micromonospora thermarum (assembly GCF_012034245.1). GTDB lineage: Bacteria > Actinomycetota > Actinomycetes > Mycobacteriales > Micromonosporaceae > Micromonospora > Micromonospora thermarum. The sequence goes on from NZ_JAATEO010000003.1 coordinate 235,403, forward strand.
CCGCCGCGGCGAGGATGCCGTCGGTGTCGCGGCCGGCCTGGCTGGGGATGACGCCGGCCGGGATGTCCCACGCCTCGCCCAGCTCGGCCCGCGCGGCCGGCTCGGTGACCAGCCGGCCACCGGGGAGCAGGTTCGGCAGGCAACCCGCGTCGACCGCGCCGCGGTCACCGGCGCGTCGCGGCACCCAGGCCAGCTTCGCGCCGGTACGCCGGGCGACGTCCGCCGCGGCGGAGAGCCCGCCCGGCACGGCACCCAGCCGCTCGCCGACGATCAGGATGGCCCCCGGCTGGCTCAGCGCCTCGGCGACCGTGGCGTGCTCGGCGAGCACGCTCGCCTCCTCGCCCGGAACCACCCGGGCCAGCTTGGCGCCGAGCTTCTCCAGGCCGCGCGTCGCGAACGGCGCGAGCGCGTACACCGTCAGGGTCTTCTTCAGGTACGCCTTGCGCAGCCGCAGGAAGAGGATCGGGCACTCCTCCTCCGGCTCCAGGCCGACCAGAACCACCGCTGGCGCCTTCTCGACGTCGGCGTAGGTGACGTCGGTGCTGCCGGCGACGGAACTGGCCAGGAAGTCGGCCTCCTCGCGGGAGACCGGGCGGGCCCGGAAGTCGATGTCGTTGGTGTTCAGCGCGATCCGGGCGAACTTCGCGTACGCGTACGCGTCCTCGACGGTCAACCGGCCGCCGGTGAGCACGGCCGTGCCCTGCCCGCCGTCCCGCGCCGCGCGGAGGCCCTCGGCGGCGACGGTCAGCGCCTCGCTCCACGACGCCTCGCGCAGCTCACCGGTGCGCGCGTCCCGCACCAGCGGGGTGGTGAGCCGGTCGAAGGCGCGGGCGTACTGGAAGCCCCAGCGTCCCTTGTCGCAGTTCCACTCCTCGTTGACCGCCGGGTCGTCGCCGGCCAGCCGCCGCAGCACCTTGCCGCGTCGCCAGTCGGTGCGCTGGGCGCAGCCGGCCGAGCAGTGCTCGCAGACGCTCGGGCTGGAGACCAGGTCGAAGGGGCGGGCCCGGAACCGGTACTGCGCGCCGGTCAGCGCGCCCACCGGGCAGATCTGGACCGTGTTGCCGGAGAAGTACGAGTTGAACGGCACGTCCCCGTCGTCGCCCTCGGTGCCGTACGCCTCGTCCCGATAGATGTTGATCTCCTCGGCGGAAGACCGGTTCATCAGGTCGATGAACTTGTCACCGGCGATCTCCTCCGAGAACCGGGTGCAGCGCTGGCAGAGGACGCAGCGCTCGCGGTCGAGCAGCACTTGCGTGCTGATCTCCATCGGCTTCTCGTACTCCCGCTTGTGCTCGTGGAACCGGGAGTCGGTGCGGCCGGTCGACATCGCCTGGTTCTGCAACGGGCACTCGCCGCCCTTGTCGCACATCGGGCAGTCGAGGGGGTGGTTCACCAGCAGCAGCTCCATGATCCCCTCCTGCGCCTTCTTAGCGACCGGGGAGGTGAGCTGCGTCTTCACGACCATGCCGTCGGCGACGGTCTGGGTGCAGGAGGCGACCGGCTTGCGCTGCCCCTCCACCTCGACCAGGCACTGGCGGCAGGCGCCGGCCGGGGCCAGCAGCGGGTGGTCGCAGAACCGCGGGATCTCGATGCCCATCTGCTCGGCGACCCGGATCAGCAGCGTCCCCTTGGGAGCGGTGACCTGGATCCCGTCGATGGTGAGCGTGACCGTCTCGGTCTGCTTGGCTACATCGGTCATCAGAGTCGCCCTTCATTCGCGACTGCGGGACTCGCAAGCTCATTCCTCGCGCTCATCAATGCGCTCCGACCAGCTGCTTGTCGGAGAGCTTCGGAGCGTTACGTCCCTCGATGTAGTCGAGGTAGTCCTGCTTGAAGTACTTCAGCGACGAGGTCACCGGGCTGGTCGCACCGTCACCCAGGCCGCAGAACGAGCGGCCGAGGATGTTGTCGCAGGTGTCCAGCAGGGTGTCCAGGTCCTCGTGGGTGCCCTGACCGGAGAGGATCCGACGGTAGACGCGGACCATCCAGTAGTTGCCCTCACGGCACGGGGTGCACTTGCCGCACGACTCGTGGTGGTAGAACTCCAGCCACCGGTAGGTCGCGTACACCGGGCAGTCCTGGTCGGAGAAGATCTGCGTGGCCGTGGTGCCGAGGATCGACCCGGCCGCCGCCACTCCCTCGAAGTCCAGGGGCACGTCCAGGTGCTCGGCGGTGAGCAGTGGCGTCGACGAGCCGCCCGGCGTCCAGAACCTCAGGTTGTGGCCGGGCTGCATGCCGCCGGCCAGCTCGATCAGCTCGCGGAGCGTGATGCCCATCGAGCACTCGTACTGGCCGGGGTTGGCGATCCGGCCGGAGAGCGAGTAGATCATCGGACCGGACGACTTCTCGGTGCCCATGGTCCGCCACCAGTCCGCGCCACCGAGCACGATGTACGGGACGCTGGCGATGGTGCCGACGTTGTTCACCACGGTCGGGCTGGCGTACAGGCCGTGGGTCGCCGGGAACGGCGGGCGCAGCCGGGGCTGGCCCCGGAAGCCCTCCAGCGAGTCCAGCAGCGCGGTCTCCTCGCCGCAGATGTACGCCCCGGCTCCCGAGTGCACCACCAGGTCCAGGTCGAACCGGGACCCGAGGATGTTCTTCCCCAGGTAGCCCTTGGCGTACGCCTCCTGCACGGCGTTGCGCAGCCGGCGCGCGGCGTGCACGGCCTCACCGCGGATGTAGATGTACGCGCGGTTGGCCCGGATCGCGTACGACGCGATGATCACGCCCTCGACCAGCGCGTGCGGGTCGTGCGTCATCAGCGGCAGGTCCTTGCAGGTGCCCGGCTCGCCCTCATCGGCGTTGACCACGAGGTAGTGCGGCTTGCCGTCGCCCTGCGGGATGAACCCCCACTTGAGACCGGTCGGGAAGCCCGCACCGCCACGACCACGCAGCCCGGAGTCCTTGATGAGCTGGATCAGGTCGTCCGGGTGGGCCTTGAGCGCCTTCCGCAGCGCCGCATACCCGTCGAGCTTCTCGTAGGTGCCGATCCGCCAGGCGTCCGGCGACAGCCAGCGCTTCGTGAGCACCGGCGTGAGCTTGGCCAGCGTCTCCGGCCGCGGAGTGGTCACTTCTGGGCCCCCCTGTCGCTCGCGTTGGGGGAGCCCGCACCGGCCCCCGCCTCCGCTTCCCTGAGGTTGCGCTCCTGCGCCCCGGCCTCGTCGCCGGCGGGCTTGCCGTCGCCGGCCGGCGGGTTCGCCGCCGCGCCCGCGGCCTCGGCCTCCTGTGCGTCGCGGGGCGACGGGGGTACGCCGTCCGCCGGCACCTTCGTGCCCGGCGCGTCGGGGACCGCCGTCTGCGCGTCCGGCTGCCGGGTCTCGGCCGCCCGCACCTCGGGCGACTTGGCGTCCGGCGCCTTGACGTCCCGCGTGGTGCTGCCGGCCGCCGCGGCCGCCGGAGCCGGCTCGCCCGCGCCGGCGTTGCCGGCCGGTCGCGCGCCGTTGCCCGCGGCCGGCGTGCCGGCCTCCGCCTTCGCGGCCGGAGCCGGCTTCGGAGCCGCGGCCTTCGCCTTCTCGGCGGCCTCCGCCTTGCTGCGGATGGGCGTGTTCGGGTCGAATCCGGACACCGCGATGCCGTGCTCCTGCGCCAGCCGAAGCCCGCGCAGGGTCGGCTCGCCCGGGACGCCGTCGGCGACCGCGCCCTCGCGCTCGTCGGCGAACCCGGCGAGCTGCACCGACATCTCCTTGAGCGTGCAGAGCCGGGCACCCCGGCTCGGCACCGGGCGTCCCCCGGCGCGCAGCTCGTCGACCACGCCGACCGCCGTCTGCGGGTCCACGTTGTCGAAGAAGTCGTAGTTGACCGTCATCACCGGGCCGTAGTCGCACGCCGCCAGGCACTCGGCGTGCTCCAGGGTGATCGTCCCGTCGGCGGTGGTCTCGTCGTGCCCGACGCCGAGGTGCTCGGCGAGGGTGTCGTAGACCTCCTGGCCGCCCAGCACGTTGCACATCGTGTTGGTGCAGACGCTGACCAGCCAGTCACCGGTCGGGCGGCGCTTGTACATCGTGTAGAAGGAGGCCACCGCGCCGACCTGGGCCTTGTTCAGTCCCAGCACCTCCGCGCAGAACGCGATGCCGGCCGGGGAGACGTACCCCTCCTCGGACTGCACCAGGTGCAGCAGCGGCAGCAGCGCCGAGCGGGACCGGTCAGCCGGGTAGCGGGCGATGATCTCCCGTGCCCGCGCCCGGGTCTCTTCGGTGAAAACAGTCATCGGAGTCGCCTTTCCGTTCGCGACCGCGGGGCCCGCAAGCTCGCTCCTCGCGCTCACCGGTCACACCCGCCCATGACCGGGTCCAGCGAGGCGCCGCCGGCGATCACGTCGGCGATCAGGCCGCCCTCGGCCATCGCCGGGAGGGCCTGGAGGTTGACGAAGCTCGGCTCGCGGTAGTGCACCCGGTACGGCCGGGTGCCGCCGTCGGAGACCGCGTGCACGCCCAGCTCGCCGCGCGGCGACTCGACCGCGACGTAGACCTGGCCCGGCGGGACCCGGAAGCCCTCGGTGACGAGCTTGAAGTGGTGGATCAGCGACTCCATCGACTGACCCATGATCTTCGCGACGTGCTCCAGCGAGTTGCCCATGCCGTCGACGCCGATGGCGAGCTGCGCCGGCCATGCGATCTTCTTGTCGGCCACCATCACCGGGCCCGGCTTGAGCCGGTCCAGCGCCTGCTCGACCAGCTTCAGCGACTCCCGCATCTCGGCGAGCCGGACCAGGTAGCGGCCCCACACGTCGCCGTCGGTGTGCGTCGGCACGTCGAACTCGTACGTCTCGTAGCCGCAGTACGGCATGGTCTTGCGCAGGTCCCAGGCCAGCCCGGCGGAGCGCAGCACCGGGCCGGTCACGCCGAGCGCGACACAGCCGGTCACGTCGAGCACCGCCACGTTCTGCGTCCGCTCGAGCCAGATCGGCTGGCCGGAGAGCAGGTTCTCGTAGTCCTTGAGCTTCTTCGGCATCAGCTTCAGGAAGTCGCGGATCTTGGCGACCGCCTCGTCCGGCACGTCCTGCGCCACGCCGCCCGGCCGGACGTACGCGTGGTTCATCCGCAGGCCGGTGATCAGCTCGAAGATCTCCAGGATGTGCTCCCGCTCGCGGAAGCCGTACAGCATCATGTTGACCGCGCCCAGCTCCATGGCCGTGGTGGCCACCCAGACCAGGTGCGAGGAGATCCGGTTCAGCTCCATCATCAGCACCCGGATGGTGGTCGCCCGCTCCGTGATCTGCTCCTCGATGCCGAGCAGCTTCTCCACCGCCAGCGCGTACGCCGTCTCGTTGAACAGCGGCGACAGGTAGTCCATCCGGGTCACGAACGTCGAGCCCTGGACCCAGTTGCGGTACTCCAGGTTCTTCTCGATGCCGGTGTGCAGGTAGCCGACGACCGAGCGGGCCTCGCGGACCGTCTCGCCCTCCAGCTCCAGGATCAGCCGGAGCACGCCGTGCGTGGACGGGTGCTGCGGACCCATGTTGACGACGATCCGCTCGTCGTTGATCGGGTCGGTGCCGGAGACGACGTCGTCCCAGTCCCCACCCGTGACGGTGAAGACCTTGCCCTCGGTGGTCTCGCGCTCGGTGGCGTAGTTGGACGCGGTCACTGGTACGACCTCCTCCGGTCCGGCGGCGGGATCTCGGCGCCCTTGTACTCGACGGGCACGCCGCCGAGCGGGTAGTCCTTGCGCTGCGGGTGGCCCTCCCAGTCGTCCGGCATGAGGATCCGGGTCAGGTTGGGGTGGCCGTCGAAGACGATGCCGAACATGTCGTACGTCTCCCGCTCCTGCCAGTCGGCGGTCGGGTAGACGCCGGTCACGCTCGGCAGGTGCGGATCCTCGGCGGAGACCGCGGCCTCCAGCCGGACCCGGCGCCGGTACGTCATCGAGGTGAGCTGGTAGACCACGTGCAGCCGGCGCTCGTCGGCGCCGAGGTAGTCCACCCCGGACACCGAGGAGCACAGCTCGAAGCGGAGCGCGAGGTCGTCCCGCATGACCTGGCAGACCTCGGCGATCCGCTCGGGGCGGACGTGCAGGGTCAGCTCGCCCCGGTCGACCACGACCTTCTCGATCGCGTCCGCGAAGCCCGGGTACGCCTCCTCCAGCGCGTCGGTGACCTCGTCGAAGTACCCGCCGTACGGGCGCGGCGAGTCCTCGACGGTGCGGCGCGGGCGGACCAGGCCGCCGTAGCCGGAGACGTCGCCGGTGCCCTGGTTGCCGAACATGCCGCGGCCGGCCGGGGGGTACTCGGCCGGGGCGCCGCTGGTGGCGCCGGCCGGGGTCACCGGTACCGGTACGCCGCCGTCGTTCGGCCTGTCCTGAGGTGCGGTCACTTCTTCACGCCCCCGTACTGCTGCAGGTGGGTCTGGGCCTTCATCCAGTTCTCGATCCGCAGCTGCTCCTCGCGGCCCTCGCGGACGGCCTTCGTCCACTCGGCGCGCCGGGCCTTGTCGCTGCGGTACGACGACGGCATCGAGCCGTACGGCACCACCGGCACGTCGCCGCGGGCCTGGCGGGCCTCCAGCATCTTGCGACCGTTCGGGCCCAGCGGCTCGTGCATGATCTTCTCGCGGAGCTTGAGGATCGCGTCGATGAGCATCTCCGGCCGTGGCGGGCAGCCGGGCAGGTACATGTCCACCGGGACCACGTGGTCGACGCCCTGGACGATCGCGTAGTTGTTGAACATGCCGCCGCTGCTGGCGCACACGCCCATCGACAGCACCCAGCGGGGCTCGGCCATCTGGTCGTAGATCTGGCGGAGCACCGGGGCCATCTTCTGGCTCACCCGGCCGGCCACGATCATGAGGTCCGCCTGCCGGGGCGAGGCCCGGAAGACCTCCATGCCCCAGCGGCCCATGTCGTAGTGGGGGCCGCCGGCCGCCATCATCTCGATGGCGCAGCAGGCGAGGCCGAAGGTGGCACCCCAGACCGACGACTTGCGCGACCAGTTGACCAGCTTCTCCACCGAGGTGAGCAGGACGCCGGCGGGGAGCTTCTCCTCGATACCCATCTGAGGTTCCTCCCTCAGTCCCAGTCCAGGCCGCCGCGCCGCCACACGTAGGCGTACGCGACGAAGACCGCGACGATGAACAGGACCATCTCCACGAAGCCGAAGATCGGCAGGGCGTCGAACGAGACCGCCCAGGGGTAGAGGAAGATGATCTCGATGTCGAAGACGATGAAGAGCATCGCCGTCAGGTAGAACTTGATCGGGAACCGGCCGCCACCGACCGGCTGCGGGCTGGGCTCGATGCCGCACTCGTACGCCTCGAGCTTGGCCTTGTTGTAGCGGCGAGGGCCGGCGAGGCGGGCGGCCGCCACGGAGAACAGGGCGAACCCCGCGGCAAGGGCGAACAGCCCGATGATCGGTACGTAAGGCGAGAGCGACATCGTTTCTCCTGCTCGTCCTTCCCTGCCCTCGGTGCTTGACGAAAATCACACTATTCACGTCCCTGCCGGGGGCTACCGGCGGGGGGTCGATCTTTGTCCGCGCCCGGGACGTCGCCGGCCCCGGGCACCCGCTACACGGCCGGCGCCGCCTTCGACATCGCGTTGATGACCCGGTCCATCGCGTCCCCGCCACGGGGGTCGGTCAGGTTGGCCAGCAGCTTGAGCACGAAGCGCATGAGCGTCGGGTGCGGCATGCCGTACCTCGTGGCGGCCCGCATGACCTCCGGGCGGCCGATCAGCTTCACGAAGATGCCGCCGAGCCGGTAGTAGCCGCCGAACCGCGCCTTCAGCTCCGTCGGGTACGCCATCAGCGCCCGCTCCCGCTCGGCGCCGGCCGGGCGGGCGAGGGCCTGCACCGCGATCTCCGCGGCCAGCTCACCCGACTCCATCGCGTACGCGATGCCCTCGCCGTTGAACGGGTTGACCATGCCGCCGGAGTCACCGACGAGCAGCACCCCGCGGGTGTAGTGCGGCACCCGGTTGAAGCCCATCGGCAGCGCCGCGCCGAGGATCGGCCCCTCGGCGTTCGTCTCGTCGGTCATCCCCCACTCCTCGGGGGTGTTGGCGAGCCAGTCGGTGAGCAGCCGCCGGTAGTTCGTCTTGCCGAAGGCCGACGAGGAGTTGAGGACGCCGAGGCCGACGTTGACCCGGCCGTCGCCCAGCCCGAAGATCCAGCCGTAGCCGGGCAGCAGGGCGTCGCTGCCCTTGCTGCGCAGCTCCAACCAGGACTCGAGGTAGTCGTCGTCGTGCTTCGCCTCGCAGCGGTAGTACCGCCGGACGGCCACGCCGATCGGCCGGTCCTCCCGCTTGGCCAGCCCGAGGGCGAGCGGGAAGCGGCCGGAGACGCCGTCCGCCGCGACCACCAGGGGCGCGCGGAAGGTGGCCGGCTCCTTGTCGGGGCCCGCCTCGGCCTCCACACCGACCACCCGGCCGTCGCCGTCGAGCACCGGGCCGACGACGTTCACGCTGGTGCGCAGCTTGGCCCCGGCGGCCACCGCCCGCTGGGCGAGCAGGTCGTCGAAGTCCAGCCGGGTGCGCACCAGGCCGTAGTTGGGGAAGCTGGCCAGGTCGGGCCAGTCCAGTTCGAGCCGGACGCCGCCGCCGATCACCCGCAGGCCCCGGTTGCGCAGCCAGCCGGCCTCGGTCGAGGTGTCCACACCCATGCGGATCAGCTGCCGCACCGCACGTGGGGTCAGCCCGTCACCGCAGACCTTCTCCCGGGGGAACTCGGTCTTCTCCAGCAGCAGCACCCGTACGCCGTGCCGAGCCAGGTGGTACGCGGTCGCCGACCCACCGGGACCGGCGCCCACGACGATCACCTCGGCGTCGTTCTCCACCGTGGTCATCCGCGCCTCCTCCCGCGTGCTCGTGAAATGCTTCACAAGCCAGACGGTGTGGAGTCTATGACCGGCGTTACACCCCTGCCTGGTGAGGGGTACCTAACTTGCCGGAAACAGGCCGCTCAGCGGCGGGCCAACCCGGGCGTCGGCACCGTTTCGGTGGCGAGCCGGACGCGCGGGCGAGGTCAGCGGCGGGCCGGGGCGGCGTCGAGCCCGGCTTCGGCCCGGATGGTCGCCGGCAGGTGGTCGCGCAACGCCCCGCCGGCCGCCCGATCCAGCGCGGCCAGCACCTCGGCCACCACCTGACGCACGTCGGCGGGATCCGCCCCGGCCAGCTCCTTGAGCTGGGCGATGAGTTCGGCGGCGTCGTCGTCGGTGGGTGCCGTGGCGTCCGCCCGGTCGCGTCCCGTCATGGGGCGAGCCTACGGAACAAAATGGACTATATCCGCATATTCACGAAAAGCTGGGTGATCGGTCAGGCCCGGGTCGCGCGGTGCAGGGCCACGATGCCGCCGCTCAGGTTGCGCCAGCCCACCCGGCCCCACCCGGCCGCCCCGATCCGCGCCGCCAGCGCCGCCTGGTCCGGCCAGGCCCGGATCGACTCCGCGAGGTAGACGTACGCGTCGGGGTTGCTGGAGACCGCACGCGCCACCGCCGGGAGCGACCGCATGAGGTACGACAGGTAGACCGTGCGGAACGCCGGGTTCACCGGCGTGCTGAACTCGCACACCACCAGCCGGCCACCCGGCTTCGTGACCCGGGCCAGCTCACGCAGCGCCGCGTCGGTGTCGTTGACGTTGCGCAGTGCGAAGGAGATGGTCACCGCGTCGAAGCTCGCGTCGGCGAAGGGCAGCCGCAGCGCGTCGCCGGCCAGCAGCGGCACGGCCGGGCGGCTCCGCTTGCCGGCGTGCAGCATGCCGAGCGAGAGGTCGGCGCCGACCGCGTACGCGCCCGAGTGGGCCAGCTCCTCGGTCGAGACGCCGGTGCCGGCGCCCACGTCGAGCACCCGCTCGCCCGGCCGCAGGTCGAGCGCGGCCCGGGTCGCCCGCCGCCAGGACCGGTCCTGCCCGAAGGAGAGGACGGTGTTGGTCAGGTCGTAGCGGGCGGCCACACCGTCGAACATCGCGGCGACCTCGTGCGGCTGCTTGTCCAGGCTGGCGCGCTGGCCCTGGGGGGTACGGCTCACCCCTCCACTCTGCCAGCCGCACGTAAGACCGAGGGAAGGGCCCCTTGTTGACACCCGACTCTGCCGCGGGGCCGACAGGTGACGGGCGGGGCGGCCCGTCGGCCACCCCGCCCCCCGCAGAGGCCACGACGGTCAGTCGGTGGAGGTCTCGTCGCCGGGGCTGACCACGACGACCTTCCGCCGCCGGGAGAGCAGCAGCAGCGCGGCACCGGCCAGCAGCACGGCCGCGCCGATCCCGCCGATCAGCCCGACCTGCACGCCGGTCACCGGCAGCCCGCCGCCGTCGCCGCCACCCGGGGTCGGCGTGGTCGTCGGGGTCGGCGTGCCGGTCGGTTCGGTCGGCGTCGGGGTCGGCGTCGGGCCGGCGGTCAGGTCGACGAAGACGTCGAACTGTGCGAGGTTGTCCAGCGGGTCGACCTCGGTGAAGGTCTTCCGCTGGGCGTCGCTGGCGACCTGCGGCTCCTCGTCCGGCGCACCCTCGGCGCCGTCGAGGCCGGCGGCGAACAGGAAGCCCGGCCGGAGCACCGGCTGGGTGACACCCGCGCCCACCTTCACGCGGACGTCGGCGGTGTAGAACTGGCCGGGCCGGAGGACCGCCCCGGAGTCCTCGCAGTACGCCTGCGCCAGGCCGCCCAGTTCCTGCTCGACGCAGCCCTCCGGCAACTCCGCGAAGGTGACGCCGGCGGGCAGGGTGATCCCGTACGCGATACCGGTGGCCCGACGGCTGCCGTCGTTGAAGACGGCCCAGTCGAGCGGCGCGGTGTCGCCGGGCTTCACCGGCTCGAGCGCCGCCTCGCCGGCCTCGTCGCCGTCGACCTCCACGTCGGCGTACACGTCCTGCACCCAGGTGGTGAGGTCGTAGCCGGGCTTGGCGACCGTGATGTCGTGCTCGACGCTGTTGTCGTCGGTGTTCGGGTCGGGCGTCGCCGACGTGATCGACACGATCAGCCGGCCGGCGTCGCCGCGCCCGCCGGTGGAGAAGAGCGGGATGCCGAAGTCCTCGGTGGTGCCGGCGGCCAGGTCGCCGAGGAGGCAGCTGAACGCGGTGCCGTCGACCTCGCAGCCCTCCGGCACGACCACGCCGACCTTGCGGTCCTTCAGGTGCTTCGTCTCGACGGTCACGCGGACGGCGGTTGCGTCGACCGTGCCGCGGGTGTTGTCGACCTCGAACCGGAACGGCTTGGCCTTGGCCTCCTTGACGCCCTTGGCCAGTTCGGAGCTGATCGGGACCAGGGCCAGGTCGGCCTGGTCGGCGGCGTGCGCCGGAGCGGCCACGCCGGTGACGCCGGCCGCCACGAGCAGGGCGAACGCCCCGACGCGGGCCAGCAATGGACGGTGGAACGGAGTCATCGGTCCCCCGGGGTTAGGGAAGTCCATGGACGGTTGCGGAACGAGCGGACGTTATCGGATGGCCGGTCGGTGGGCCAGCAACCGCGCGGTCGGGAATGACCGGCACGGACAGTGGGGGCGGGATGGTCACCCATCCCGCCCCCACTGCCGTGCGTTATGTGAACGACCCTCGCGGGTCGATGGAGGACGACCGTCAGGCGGTCGGCTTCTCGTCGCCGGGGCTCACCAGGACGATCCGGCGACGCCGCGCGACCAGGAACATCACACCACCCGCGAGCAGAACCGCGACACCGATTCCGCCCATCAGGCCGGCCTGCGGGCCGGTCACCGGCAGGCCGGGACCGTCGCCGTCGCCACCGCCGGCGCCGCCCTTGGCGGTCACCACGACGGCGTACGCGTCGGTGTTGTCGGTGGCGTCCACTTCGGTCGCGGTGACGGCCTCGGCGTTGGCCGGGAGCCCGCCCTTACCCGCGGTGCGGGCGGTGGGCGCCGCGGTGCCGAGCGCGTCGACGGTCACCTCGCCGCCGCGCAGGCTGCCGGCCTTCACGTCGGCGCCGACGGTGAGCAGGTGGTAGAACCGGCCGCCCGAGATCAGGTCGTCGCCGTCCTTGTCCTGCGACGCCGGGATCAGGTCGAGGTCCGCGTAGGTGCAGACCCGCGAGGTCTTGGCGGCGTTGTCCACGCAGTCCGGCTCGGCCTCGGCGAAGGTCACGCCCTTGGGCAGCGTGACGCTGATCTTCAGCCCGGCCGCGGTCACGTCACCCTGGTTGAAGGCGGCGTAGATGAGCTGCGCGGTGTCGCCGGCGTGCAGGTCGCCGACAACCGTGATCTTGCCACTCTCGACCTTGACGGCCTTGCTCACGTCGTTGGCCACCACGGTCAGGTCCGGGCCGGCGCCCTCGACCTTGACCTTGACGGTCACCTCGTTGTTGGACTCGTCGGGGTCGGTGCCATCGTGGAGGATGATCGCGCTGATCTCGCCGGCGTCACCGGTGGCGCCGCCCTTGCGGGTAAGCGGGAAGCCCCAGTCGACATCCGCGCCGGCGGACAGGGTGTCGCCTTCGATGCCGCAGAGGATCAGGCCGTCCTCGCGCGGGCTGCAGCCGCTCTCGTCGATGTCGACCTTGGCGGTGTCGAGCTTGCTGATGTCCAGCCCGACCAGGATGCCCTTGGCGTCGACCTGGCTCTTGTTGAGCAGCGAGACGGTCGCGGTCTTGCCGGGCGCGCCCACCGCGATGGTGGTGCCGGTCGCCTCGATGGCCAGGTCCGCCGACGTCTCGGCCACGGCCGGGGCCGCGAAGAGACCCGCGGCCAGAATCCCGGCGACACCCGTGCCGGCGTAGGCCAGCGCCCGATTACGGAAGTTCATGGAAGCGTCCCCCCGTGGGGTAGAGGAAACATATGGGCGGGGACGTTAGCGGGCGGCGATCAACCTCGCCAGCCCCCGCACAGGGGCGTCTGGCCTGGTCACCTAAGCGTGACTTAAAAGATTGTCCGGATTCATGGCGGTTGCCATCGACGAATATGGACGAACCTCGGTGGAACGGTTGCCGAATCGATATTTCCGGTCGACCACACTGGCCCGTTCGGTCAACCGCCGGGCGTCACCGGCCGTGCCCGCAGCGTGATGGACGGCCCGGGCGACGGGCGCCCGGGCGGCCCGTCAACGGGCGTCGACCAGCGGCAGCGACTTGCCCGCGCCGCCGCCCGGCAGGGCGATGGAGGAGAAGTGCGAGACCACCCGCTCGTCGGTCGGGTCGTCGGCCGGCGTCCAGTGCACGGCGAGGCGGTTGTAGAGGGTGTCCCGCTGAGCGGGGATCCGGTCGGCGGAGCGGATCATGCCGATCAGCTCGTGCAGGTTGGAGCGGTGCCGTGCGCCGGCCGAGGAGATCACGTTCTCCTCCAGCATGATCGAGCCGAGGTCGTCCACACCCATGTGCAGGGCGAGCTGCCCGACGTCCTTGCCGGTGGTGAGCCAGGACGCCTGGAGGTGCGGCACGGTCTCGAAGAAGAGCCGCGCCACCGCGACCAGCCGCAGGTACTCCAGGGTGGTCGCCTGCGTGCGGCCTTTCAGGTGGTTGTTCTCCGGCTGGTATGTCCACGGGATGAACGCCCGGAAGCCGCGCGTGCGGTCCTGCACGTCGCGGATCATCCGCAGGTGCTCGATCCGCTCGGCGGCGGTCTCGCCGGTGCCCATCATCATCGTCGCGGTCGACTCGACGCCCTGCCGGTGGGCCAGCTCCATGACCTCGAGCCAGCGCTCGCCGGACTCCTTCAGCGGGGCGATCGCCTTGCGGGGCCGCTCGGGCAGCATCTCGGCGCCGGCGCCGGCGATCGAGTCCAGACCGGCGGCCTTGATCCGGGCGATGGCCTCGTCCAGGCTCACGCCGGAGACCTTCGCCATGTGCAGGATCTCGCTGGGGCCGATCGAGTGGATGGCGAGCTGCGGGTACGCCTGCTTCACCGAGGAGAACAGCTCCTCGTAGTACTCGACGCCGTAGTCCGGGTGGTGCCCGCCCTGGAGCATGACCTGGGTGGCGCCCAGCTCGACCGCCTCGCCGCAGCGGCGCAGGATCTCCTCGGTGGGGTGCGTCCACCCCTCCTTGTGCTTCGGCGCCCGGTAGAAGGCGCAGAACTTGCACGCCGTGACGCACACGTTGGTGTAGTTGATGTTGCGGTCGATCAGGTACGTGACGATGTTGTCCGGGTACCGCCGCCGGCGTACCGCGTCCGCCGCCTCGCCCAGCGCGTGGAAGGGCGCGTCGGTGTAGAGCAGCAGGGCCTCCTCGGGCGTGATCCGCCCGCCGTCCGCGCCGCGCTGCAGGATGTCCTCGATCTCCCGGCTCACCGTCACGCCCCCGAGCCTACGTCCCCCACCAACCGCCGCCACCGGACCGCCCTCCTTCTGTCGCCCACCCCACCGCCCCGGCCCCGCGATCTTGCACTTTGTGCCCTCGGTTTGCCGGGTTGGCGATATATGTCGGGGCAGAAACTGCAAGATCGCGGGGGACGTCCCGGGCGCGTTACGCGTCGTAGTCGATGGTGAGGCGGTCTGTTGTGGGGCTGGACTGGCAGGTCAGGACGTAGCCCGCCGCTACCTCGTCGGGTTCCAGGGCGTAGTTGCGGGCCATCGCGACCTCGCCGTCGACGACCTTTGCCTTGCAGGTCGAGCAGACGCCGCCCTTGCAGGCGTACGGCAGTTCGCCGCGTACCTTCAGCGCCGCGTCCAGCACCCGCTCGTCGCGACCCATCGTGAAGGTCGAGGAGCGGCCGTCCAGCACGATCGTCACCTCGGCGCCGGCGCCGGGCTCGTCACCCGGGCGCCGCACCGGCTCCGGCGGCGCGTCGACGTGGAACAGCTCGGTGCGCACCGCCGACTCCGGCACACCCCGCGCGGTCAGCACCTCGCGGGCGTCGACCACCATCCCGTACGGCCCGCAGAGGAACCACTCGTCGATCGTGTCGCCCGGCACGATCGTCTCGAGCAGCCGGCCCAGCCGGTCGGCGTCGATGCGCCCGGACAACAGCGGCGACTCGCCCTGCTCGCGGGAGAGCACGTGCACCAGGTGCAGCCGTGCGGGATAGCGGTCCTTCAGGTCCGCCAGCTCCTCGGCGAACATCACTGTGTTGGCCGTGCGGTTGCCGTACACCACGGTGAAGGTGCTGGCGGGCTCGACGGCCAGGGCCGTCGCGACCAGCGACAGCACCGGCGTGATGCCGGAACCGGCGACCACCGCGCCGTAGTGGCGCACCCGGTCCGGCACGAACGCCGTGGTGAAGTGGCCGAGCGGCGGCAGCACCTCCACGGTGTCGCCGCCGCGCAGGGCGCCGCAGGCGTACGCGGAGAAGGCGCCGCCGGGGATCTCCCGGACCCCGATCCGCAGCCGGCCGTGCCGGGCCAGCTCCTGCGGGGTGGAGCAGATCGAGTACGACCGCCGCACGTCCTCCCCGTCGTCGCCGATCCGCCGGACGGTGAGGTGCTGGCCGGCGGCGAATGCGAAGGTCTCGCGCAGCTCCTCCGGCACGGCGAAGGTGACCGCCACCGAGTCGGCGGTGAGCCGGTCGACGGCGGCGACGGGAAGCGGGTGGAAGACCGGCCGGCGGCGGACCGGCCGGGTGATGGTGACAGTCACAGTGCCTTCAGGTGGTCGAAGGGTTCGGAGCAGGACCGGCAGCGCCAGAGCGCCTTGCACGCGGTGGAGCCGAAGCGGCTGACCTGTTCGGTCTCCGGTGAGCCGCAGCGCGGGCAGCGGACGGCGAGGCTCAGCGGCACCGCGCCCTCGCGCCGGACCGGGCCGGGCGGGGCGATGCCGGCGGCGGCGAGCTTCGCCCGCCCGCCCGCCGAGATCCAGTCGGTGCTCCACGCTGGCGAGTAGACCGTGCGGACCTCGACGTCGGGGTGCCCGGCGGCGGCCAGGGCCCGGCGGATGTCGGCGCGGATGACGTCCATCGCCGGGCAGCCGGTGTAGGTGGGGGTGATGGTGACGACCACCCGGCCGGTGGCCGGGTCCTCGTCGACCGACCGCAGGATGCCCAGCTCGTCGATGGTGACCACCCGGATCTCCGGGTCCACCACCGCCGCCACGGCCTCCCTGGGGCTCGTCACCAGCGCGCTCCGGGATGGGCGCGGTGCAGCACCTGCATCTCGGCGAGCAGGTACGACAGGTGCTCGGTGTGCACGCCGTCCCGGCCGCCGGCCGGCGTCCAGGAGGTCTGCGGGAGCGTCAGCGTCGCCTCGTCGAGCACCGCCGTCACGGTCGCGTCGAAGTCGGCCCGCAGGGTGGCCGGGTCGACCGGCGCGGCCGGGTCCGGGGTGAACAGCTCGTGCGTGTACGGCCAGACCTCGTCGACCGCCGCCTGCATGCGCCGGTGGGACTCCTCGGTGCCGTCGCCGAGCCGGCGCACCCAGAGCGAGGCGTGGTCGAGGTGGTACGCCGACTCCTTGCGGGCCTTCGCCCCGATCGCGGCCAGCCGCTCGTCGGCGCATCCGGCCAGCGCGGTGTAGAGCGGCACCTGGTACGCCGACAGGAAGAGCAGCTTGGCCATGGTCACCGCGAAGTCGCCGTTGGGCAGCTCGACGAGGAGGCAGTTGCGGAACTCCCGGTCGTCGCGGAGGTACGCCAGCGCGTCCTCGTCCCGCCCGGCGCCCTCCAGCTCACCCGCGTACGTCAGCAGCAGGCGGGCGGCGCCGAGCTGGTCGAGGGCGATGTTGGCGAGCGCGATGTCCTCCTCCATCTCCGGCGCGCGGGTGGACCACTCGCCGAGCCGCTGCGCCGCGATCAGCGCGTCGTCGCCGAGACGGAGGGTGAAGTCGAACGGACCGGTCACGGCGCCACCTCGCTCCGCTCGGCGGCGCCGCGACGCGCCCCGTTGCTGAGCCGAATGGTTCGCTCGCTGTGCTCGCTCACAGGTGCGCCACCCCGTCCGGCACCTCGTAGAAGGTGGGGTGGCGGTAGACCTTGTCGGCCGCCGGGTCGAAGAAGGCGTCCTTCTCGTCCGGGCTGGACGCGGTGATCGCGCTCGCCGGCACCACCCAGATCGACACTCCCTCCTGACGGCGGGTGTAGAGATCCCGGGCGTTGCGCAGGGCCAGCTCCGCGTCCGGCGCGTGCAGGCTGCCGACGTGGGTGTGCGACAGCCCGCGCCGGGCCCGGACGAAGACCTCCCACAACGGGGTGTGTTCGGTGCTCACGCAGCCACCTTCTCCTTGTTCCTCTGCTTGGCCGCGTACGCCGCGGCGGCCTCGCGGACCCAGGCGCCCTCGGCGTGGGCCCGGCGGCGGTGCTCCATCCGCTGCCGGTTGCACGGGCCCTCCCCCTTGATCACCCGCATCAGCTCGTCGTAGTCGGGCTGCGTGTAGTCGTAGGCCTGCCGCTCGTCGTTCCACCGCAGGGCCGGGTCGGGGATGGTCAGGCCGAGCACCTCGGCCTGCTGCACGCACATGTCGACGAAGCGCTGGCGCAGCTCGTCGTTGGAGAAGCGCTTGATCTTCCAGGCCATCGACTGGGCGGAGTGGGTGGAGTCGGAGTCCGGCGGGCCGAACATGGCGAGGGAGGGGTACCACCACCGGTCCACCGCGTCCTGGGCCATCGCCTTCTGGGCCGGGGTGCCGTGGGCGAGGGTGTGCAGGATCTCGTACCCCTGCCGCTGGTGGAACGACTCCTCCTTGCAGACGCGGATCATCGCCCGCGCGTACGGCCCGTACGAGCAGCGGCACAGCGGCACCTGGTTGACGATCGCCGCGCCGTCCACCAGCCACCCGATCGCGCCCACGTCCGCCCAGGTGAGGGTCGGGTAGTTGAAGATCGAGCTGTACTTCTGCCGGCCGCTCAGGAGCAGGTCGACCAGCTCGTCCCGGCTGACACCCAGGGTCTCCGCGGCGGCGTAGAGGTAGAGGCCGTGTCCGGCCTCGTCCTGCACCTTCGCCAGCAGGATCGCCTTGCGCTTGAGCGAGGGCGCCCGGCTGATCCAGTTGCCCTCGGGCTGCATCCCGATGATCTCGGAGTGCGCGTGCTGGGCGATCTGCCGGATCAGGGTCTTCCGGTACGCCTCCGGCATCCAGTCCCGCGGCTCGATCTTCTGGTCGGCGTCGATGACCTCGGCGAAGTAGGCCGCCAGATCCTCGCCGGCGGTGGCGCCGCGCCGGCCCCGCTCGGCGGCCTCCCGCAGCGCCGCCTCGGCCGCCTCGACCTCGTCGAGGAGACCGCCGCCGGGGGCATCGCCGGCCGGGAAGTCATTGCCATACATGCCTCAAGTGTTACAGCTCGCCACTGAAAACTCTAGAGGGTGTAACAGGGTTCCGAGCGACCCCGCCCTACCCCGGGAACACGATCCGTAACGCTGGGGAGGCGTGAGTTGGATCACGCCGCAAATACGAATCTCCCTAAAGGGTGCATACCGTCTGGATGCCCCGCCTTCATGGCAAGTTGCCAGGTGTCAGATCTCGGCGGGTCGTGGATCCGGACGTAGACTTCCCCCGGCACAGCGATCGGTTCCCGACGATCAACCCGAGAGGCCGCCACCCCCGGCCTCGGCGACCGATCCGTCCGGACAACGCAGCCGGCCCCCCGGCCCTGACATCTGGAGCTCACCCACTCATGCAATCCCGCGTGACCCTGGTGCTCGCCGTCGTGGCGGTCCTCCTCGGTGGCGCCCTGCTCGTCCCCGCCGCGTACGCCCGGCTCTCCGACGGCGACAGCGGCGGTGCGGGCGGCGGCGCCGGGAGCGTCGCGGCGCCCGCCCCCACCACGCCGCCGCCGCCGACCCTGGCGGCCGCGCCGGTGTCGGTGGCCTTCAAGGGCGAGTTCTTCTCCTGGGCCCTGATGGACCGCGAGACCGGCAAGATCGCCGGCGCGAGGAACATGACCGCCACCAGCTCGACCGAGTCGATGATCAAGGTGTGGTTCGCCGCCGACTACCTGAGGCGGCTCGGCGACAAGCCGATCCCTGCGGCCATGAAGAAGAACATCACGACCGCGATCCGGGACAGCAACGATGACGCGGCGAACGCCCTCTACGCGGCGGTCGGCCGGACCGCGACCATCGAACGGATGACCAAGACCTGCCGGCTCACCGAAACGACGCCCGGGCTCGTTCCGCCGTACGTCGGCTGGTGGAGCTTCACCCAGATGTCCCCACGGGACGCGGTCCGGCTCGGTGACTGCATCGCCGACGGGACGGCCGCCGGACCGAAGTGGACCAGCCACCTGCTGGACGAGATGGCCAACGTCCGTGG
The DNA here is from genome assembly GCF_012034245.1 of Micromonospora thermarum. Lineage (GTDB taxonomy): Bacteria > Actinomycetota > Actinomycetes > Mycobacteriales > Micromonosporaceae > Micromonospora > Micromonospora thermarum. Next base: position 254,442 of record NZ_JAATEO010000003.1, read on the forward strand.
CACCACCGCCGCCACGGACCAGAAACTTCGCTCCGGTGGCGGTCGATGGGGCATCATCGACGGGCTGCCTGAGTCGATCACCAGCCAGGGCCCGATCAGCATGAAGAACGGGTGGACGCCACTCAGCTACGACGGCAACTGGCACGTCAACTGCCTCGCTGTCACCGACAGGTGGAGCCTCGCCGTGATGATGCGGTACCCGCAGAAGAGCGGGCTCGACTACGGCTCCCAGGTCTGCGCGAGCGTCGCCTCCCAGCTCGTCACCCCGCAGCCCGGCGCCGCCCTCAAGGTGCCGCAGCAGCCGGCCGGGAAGCTCTGATGGCCCGCACGAAGCGCGGCGTGCCGACCGGCGGGCTGGTCCTCGTCGCGGTCATGCTGATCGGACTCGTGGCGGTGTCGCTGCGCCTGCTGCCCGGCTCGCCGTTCGAGTCCCGGGCGGCCGCCCGGTGGGGCGAGCCGACCGCGCCGGCGGACCGTGCGACCGGCGCGCCCACCGACCGTCGCGACCGGCCCTCGCCGTCGCCGAGCCCCTCCCCGAAGCCGCTCCCCTTCGCGGCGCAGGACCTCGACGATCTCGGCATCGAGGGCTGGTACTCCTGGAGCGTGCTGGACCGGCGCACCGGCGAGATCATCGGCTCGGACAACATGGACGAGACCAGCACCACCGCGTCGCTGATCAAGTCCTGGATCGTGGCCGACTACCTGCGCCGCACCGCCACGCCGAGCGACGCGAAGCTCGCCGACGCCACGAAGATCATCCGGGACAGCGACAACACGCGGACGCAGCAGTTCTACAACAGCCTCGGCGGGTCCGCCTCGATCAAGCGGCTGCTGTCCACCTGCGACCTGACCGACAGCAGCGTGGCCAGTGACGGCGGCTGGAGCCGGACGAACCTCTCGCCCCGCGACACCGCCCGCCTCGGTGCCTGCATCGCCGACGGCCGCGCCGCCGGCCCCGAGTGGACGGAGTGGCTGCTCGACGAGATGCGCCTGGTCCGAGGCACGGGCGACTTCGGCATCCGCAAGGCGTTCCCGGCGGCCGAGCGCAAGACCATCGCGATCAAGAACGGCTGGGTCGACCGCACCCGCGAGCAGGAGAACCACGTCAACTGCCTCGCCATCGGCGACACCTGGACCATGGGCGTGATGTTGCGCTACCCGATCGAGAAGGGCTACGAGTACGGCATGCAGAACTGCCAGAAGATCACCGCAGCCCTCCTGGTCCGCCCGTAGCCCGGACGGACGCCCCTCACCCCGGAAAGCCGGGCGGAGGCCCCTCAGCCCGTGAAGAAGGCCGGGCCGGTGGCGGGGAGTTCCGGGGTGGCGCCGCTGGCGGCGGCGCGACGGGCGAACTCGCGGACACCGGCCACCTGCCGCTCGCCCAGGCTGAAGTCGAGGACGCGGAAGTAGTTGGCCAGGGTCGCCGCGTCGAAGGGCTCCCAGCGGGCACCGGCCTCGGCGACCTGGTCCAGCTCACCCAGGCAGAGGTCCCGCGACCGCAGGAACGCCTCGTGGACCTCCTTCACCAGCCCCGGATGGGCGGCGGCGAAGTCCCGGCGTACGGCCCAGACGGCGAAGACCATCGGCAGCCCGGTCCACTCGCGCCAGGCCTGCCCGAGGTCGGTGACCGTGAGGCCACCGCGGGGCGCCTCGTACATGGCGCGCAGCGCCACGTCCCCGATCAGCACGGCCGCGTCCGCCTCCAGCAGCATCTGGGTCAGGTCGGGCGGGCAGCGGAAGTACTCCGGGTCCACCCCGTACCGCTCGGCCAGCAGCAACTGCGCCAGCAGGACGCCGGTCCGCGACGTCGACCCCAGCGCGACCCGGCCGTGGTCGAGGTCGGCCAGCGGCCGGGTGGAGACGATGTTGACCGACAGCACCGGGCCGTCGCTGCCCACTGCCAGATCAGGCAGGAGCAGCAGCTCGTCGGCGTGCTTCAGGTACTCCACCAGCGTGATCGGGCCGATGTCCAGGTCACCGGCGACCAGGGCGGCGCTCAGCCGGTCCGGCGAGTCCTTGTGCAGGTCGACGTCGATGAGGGCGCCGGACCGCATCAGCCCCCAGTAGATCGGCAGGCAGTTCAGGAACTGGATGTGCCCGACCCGGGGGCGCGCCACATGCTCGACCATTACCTGACCGTATCCCCCACCACCTGGACCGGCGCACCGGGCGGGGTGGGAGTGGCCAAGACCGCAGCCACCGGCCGGCGGGCCGCGCTGTCGTCCGGGCCGGCCGTCGGTGCGGCGCTCCCCCCGGCGCCGGCCACCGGTGCGGCGCCTTCCTCGACGACGGGAACCGGCGCGGGACGCTCGTCGGGTTCGCCCGCCGGCGCGGGGCTTGCGCCGGCCCGGTCGCGGCGGACCGCGCGGGCGACGACCGGCACGAACGACGCCACGACCAGCAGACCCACCAGTCCGAGGCCGGCGATCAGCGGGCGTGGCGGGACCACCGCCAGGAGAGCGCCGCCGATCAGGTAGCCCGCCATGGAACCGCCCTGGATCGCCGCGCCGTTGACCGCGTACGCCCGGGCACGCGACGACTCGGGCACCCGCCGGGCGGTGAGCACGTTGGCGAAGACGTTGTCGCCGCCGTTGGCCGCACCGCCGAGAATCCACAGCGGGATCAGCAGCGCCCGGCGGCGAGCACCACCATCACCGCGCAGCCTCCGAGGGTGAGGAGCACGCTGCGGACCAGTGCGCCGTCGTCGGTGAGCCGCCGGGCCAGCCGGGCCGCCAGCCAGCTCCCCGGGAGCATGCCGGCCATCCAGGCGGCGACCAGCCCGTACATGGTGGCCGACGCCTCCAGGGGTCTCCCGGTGCCGCTTCCTGGAGCGGCGTCCACGGCGCGGCTCCGCGACACCCGCCACCCGGTACCGGCCGGGGCGTCGTAATTCGATGGAGCGCCCCGGCCGAGCGGCGTAGGCTTGCAGGCCGCTTGACGGCCGAGGTGACTTCGCACCGCATCGGACGTCCCCCGCGCCGGGCGCCGGCCATCCGCCCCCGGACACGCGAGCGATCAGCGATGACCTCAAGGGGAAGTCAGCATGACCGCAGCCGATCTCGCTCTCGACCAGGACCTCGCCGCGGAACGCGAACACCTGGACACCTCCCGCGCCGCCCTGCGGCGGATGCGCGAGCGCGCCGAGGCGCTCTTCGCCACCGGTGACACCGTCGCCGGCGACGCGTACACGGCCGAGCAGCTCGGCCGGCACCTGGCCCGCCGGGTCGCCGAACTGGCCGACGACCCCACCACGCCGCTGTTCTTCGGCCGGCTCGACTTCGGCGACGCCGACCGCGACCACGCCGGGCGGCGCTACCACGTCGGGCGGCGCCACGTGACCGACGACCGCGGCGAGCCGCTGGTGCTGGACTGGCGCGCCCCGGTGTCCCGGTCGTTCTACCGGGCCAGCGCCCGGGACCCGCAGGGCGTGGCGGTACGCAGACGGTTCGGGTTCAACAACGGGGTGCTGACCAGCTTCGAGGACGAGCACCTGGACCGGGGCGAGGAGCTGGGCACGGCCAGCCGGATCCTCACCGCCGAGATCGAGCGCCCCCGCGTCGGGCCGATGCGGGACATCGTCGCCACCATCCAGCCCGAACAGGACGAGCTGGTCCGGGCCGATCTCGCCGACTCCATCTGCGTACAGGGGGCACCGGGCACCGGGAAGACCGCCGTCGGCCTGCACCGGGCCGCGTACCTGCTCTACCTGCACCGGGAACGGCTACGGCGCTCCGGTGTGCTGATCGTGGGGCCGAACCGGGCCTTCCTGTCGTACATCGCGGCGGTCCTGCCGGCCCTCGGTGAGGTGGAGGTCGAGCAGGCCACGGTGGAGGACCTGGTCGAAGGGGTGCCCGTCCGCGCGGTCGACGACCCGGCCGTCGCGGCCGTCAAGCACGACGGGCGGATGGCCGACGTGCTGCGCCGGGCGGTGGACGCGCACATCGGCGAGCCGACCGAGCCGATCGTGGTCTCGGACGGCTCGTTCCGGTGGCGGATCGGGCTGGAGCCGCTGCACCGGGTGATCGCCGAGACCCGCCGGGAGGGGCTGCCGTACGCGGTCGGCCGGGAGCGGGTCCGCGCCCGGGTGGTGGGCCTGCTGCAACGGCAGGCGGAGGCCCGGCGGGCGGAGTCGCCGAGCGACGCGTGGCTGCGCCGGATGGCCAGGTCCAAGCCGGTCACGACCTTCCTGGACGAGGTCTGGCCGGCGCTCACTTCGGACGGGCTGCTGCACGAGCTGTACACCGACCGGCAGCGCCTGACCGCGGCTGCCGACGGCCTGCTCACCGCCGAGGAGCAGGCCCTGCTGACGGGGTCCGGAAGCGGCACGAAGCCGGGCCGCACGCCGAAGGCGACCCGCTGGACCGCCGCCGACGCGGTCCTCGTCGACGAGGCCGCGGGTCTGATCGAGCGGCCGGCCGGCTACGGGCACGTGGTGGTGGACGAGGCGCAGGACCTCTCCCCGATGCAGTGCCGGGCCATCGCGCGCCGCAGCGAGCACGGCTCGATCACCCTGCTCGGCGACCTCGCCCAGGGCACCGCGCCCTGGGCCGCCCGGGACTGGCGCGAGACGCTGCGGCACCTGGGCAAGCCGGACGCGGCGGTGGTGCCGCTGACCGTCGGCTTCCGGGTGCCCGCCGCCGTGGTCGCGTTCGCCAACCGGCTGCTGCCGTCGCTCGCGGTCGACGTACCCCCGGCCGAGTCGCTGCGCCGGGACGGCGCGCTGGACGTGCGTACCGTCGAGGATCTGCCGGCGGCGACGGTGGCCGAGGTACGGGCGGCGCTCGCGCACGACGGTTCGGTGGCGGTGATCGCGGCGGACACCGCGGTCGACGGGCTGCGGGCCGCGCTGGCCGGCGCCGGGATCGAGACCGCGACCGCCGACGACCCGACGGCCACCGCGCGCGTCACGGTGGTGCCCGCGACGGTGGTCAAGGGCCTCGAGTACGACCACGTCGTCGTCGTCGAGCCGGCGGCCATCGTGGCGGCGGAGCCGCGCGGCCTGCACCGCCTCTACGTGGTGCTCACCCGGGCGGTGTCCCGGCTGGCGGTGCTGCACGCCGCGCCACTGCCCGCACCACTGGCCGGCGACCAGGACACGCCTTAGCGGTCGGGCGCGGTGACGTGAACGTGATCGGGTCGCCGGTTCAGATGACGTTTCCTCCGTTCGCACGCCGGACCGGGCACCGGCGGTGCCACGATGCCGGCAGGGCGCGCCGTCGTGGCCGCCCCTGGCCGAGAGGGGTCGACGTGAGCACCGTCCCGTCGGGTACGCCGTGCTGGACCGACCTCGCCACGCCGGACCTCACCGACGCCCGGCGCTTCTACCCTGAGCTGTTCGGCTGGACCGGACAGATCGCGCCCGAGCCGGAGGCGGGTGGGTACACGGTCTTCCTCCTGGAGGGCCGGGCGGTGGCCGGGGCGGGGCCGCCGGCGATCCCCGACCAGGTGCCCATCTGGTCGGTGTACGTCGCCACCGACGACGCCGACCTGGTCGCCGGGCGCGTCGAGCGGGCCGGTGGGCAGGTGGTGGTGCCGCCCTTCGAGGTGTTCGACCGGGGCCGGATGGCGGTGTTCAGCGACCCGGCGGGCGCGACCTTCAGCGTCTGGCAGCCGCTGGCGATGCCGGGCGGGGAGGTCTTCGGCGTTCCCGGCGCGCTGAGCTGGACCGAGCTGGTCACCCCGGACCCGGAGGGCGCGAAGGCCTTCTACGAGCTCGTCTTCGGCTGGCATCCGGACGGCCAGGCCACCGAGTCGGCCGCCCACACCGGCTGGCGGCTCGGCGCCCGGATCGTGGCCGGGATGACCGTGCCGCTCGGCGACTTCCCGGCCGACACGCCCGCGTACTGGTCGGTCTACTTCGGGGTGGCCGACGCCGACGCGGCCGCCGCCCGCGCCGCCGCCCTCGGCGGCTCGATCCTCGTCCCCCCGCGCGACATCCCGGCCGGCCGCTACACCGCCCTCCGCGACCCCCAGGGAGCCCTCTTCAACGCGATAACCCTGGCCCCGCAGCCCTGACCCCAACCCGCGCCGATCATGCACTTCCGGCCCCCGGAACGCCCCTTTCACACCGGTTCGTCGGGGCGGAAAGTGCAAGATCGCGGAGGTCAGCGGCGGACGGGGACCACCAGGGGGCCGTGGTCGCCTTCGATGACCTTCACCGTGGCGCGGTAGTGGTGGGAGAGGAGGTCCTCCGTCAGGACGTCGCGGGGGGTGCCCGTTGCGGCGACTTGGCCGTCGGCGAGGAGCACCATGCGGTCGGCGTACTCACCGGCGATGGAGAGGTCGTGCATGGTGGCGAGCACGGTCAGGCCGTGTGCGCGCCGCAGCTGGTCGACCAGTTCGAGGACCTCCTGCTGGTGGCCGATGTCCAGGGCGCTGGTCGGCTCGTCCAGCAGCAGCAGGGTGGCGCCCTGGGCCAGGGCGCGGGCCAGGAAGACCCGCTGCCGCTCGCCACCGGAGAGGGTGGCCAGTTCCCGGGTGTGGAAGCCGGCCAGGTCCAGCCGGTCGAGGACGTCGTGCGCGGCGGCCACGTCGGCGGCGGACTCCCGGCCCAGCGGCGGGATGTACGGGGTACGGCCGAGCAGCACGTAGTCCAGCACGGACATGCCGGGCGGCACCACCGGGGACTGCGCCACGGTGGCCACCACCCGGGCCCGGTCGCGGCGGCGCAGGGCCTGGAGGGGCGTACCGAAGAGGGTGACCGCGCCCGGCGCGGGCAGCAGGCCGCCGACGGCGCGCAGCAGGGTCGACTTGCCGGCGCCGTTGGGGCCGATCACGGTGACCCACTCGCCGGCCGCGACGGTCAGGTCGACACCGCCGAGGATCGGCACGCCGTCCAGTCGGACGTGCAGGTCCCGCACCTCGACGGCAGGAGCCCCGGAGCCGGCGACCGCACCGGAACCGGCGGCCGTACCCGGACCGGCGGGCACACCGGGACCGGCGGGCGCACCGGAACCGGTGGGCACGTCGGCGGCGCGTGGTCGGCCGGTCATCCGAGCATCCGCCGGGTGGTCCGCAGGACCAGGACGAAGAACGGGCCGCCGAGCAGGGCGGTGACCACACCGATGGGAATCTCCTCCGGGGCGGCGGCCGTCCGGGCCACCACGTCGGTCAGAGCCAGGAACGCCCCGCCGAAGAGCAGCGACAGCGGCAGGATCACCCGGTAGCTGGAGCCGGCGAGCAGCCGTACGGTGTGCGGGACGATGATCCCGACGAAGCCGATCAGCCCGGACGCGGAGACCGCGGCGGCGGTGCCGAGCGACGCGGCGACGATCAGCAGGTAACGGGACCGCTGCGGGTGCAGGCCGAGGCTGGTCGCCTCGTCGTCGCCGACGGAGAGCACGTCCAGCTCGCGGCGGTGCATCAGCACGACCACGGCGGTGAGCAGGAAGTACGGCAGGACCAGCCGGACGTCGTGCCAGCCGGCGGTGGCGAGCCGCCCGAGCAGCCACGAGTACACCTGCTGGATGCTGTCCGAGTTGCGCTGTAGCAGGTACGTCTGCCCGGCGGAGAGGAACGCGGAGACGGCCACCCCGGCCAGGATCAGCGCGGCCGGGGAGCGGCTCCGGCCGCCGGCGGCACCCAGCAGGTACGTCATGACGACCGCCCCGATCGAGCCGACGAACGCGGCCAGCGGAACGGTGACCGGCAGCCCGGTCAGCGCGCCGCCGGCCCCGACCCCGGCGGTGATCACGACGGTGACCGCGAGACCGGCACCGGCCGCCGCGCCGAGCAGGTACGGGTCGGCGAGGGGGTTGCGGAACACGCCCTGGTAGGCGCCGCCGGCCAGGGCGAGCAGCCCGCCGACCAGCAGGCCGAGCACGGCCCGGGGCAGCCGCAGCTCGGTGATGATCGCGATCTCCCGCTCGGTCAGCCCGCTGTCGAGGCGTACCCCGGGAAGGAGGTTGAGCAGCTCGATCGCGACGCTGCCCGGCGGCAGGCTGACCGGGCCGAGCGACACGCCCGCGACCAGCGCGACCAGCACCGCGGCCACGCCGGCGACGACCCAGCGTGGCCGCAGCCCGGCGGGCCGGGACGCGGGTGGCGTCCCGGCCGGCCGGGTGCGGGTTGTGGTGGTCACCGAGGGTCGCTCAGGGTCACGCGGGCACCTTGGCGGTCGCGTCGATGATCGTGCGGAGCAAATCGACGACGCGCGGGCCCCAGCGCGAGGCGATGTCGTCGTCCAGCCCGACGACCTGGTTCTTCTTCACCGCCGTGATCCCGGCCCAGCCGGCCCGGGCCTTGACCGTGTCCGCGCTCTGCTGGCAGCACTTGGTGTCGGCGAGAAAGACGAAGTCCGGGTTGGCCTTGACGATGACCTCCTGGGAGAGCTGCGGGTAGCCGCCACTCTTCCCGTCCGCGTCGGCCGGGTCGGCGATGTTCTCCAGGCCGGCCAGCGAGTAGATCGAGCCGATGAAGGTCTTGCTGGTGGCGGTGTACAGCTCCGGACCCAGCTCGTGGAAGTAGGTCAGCTTCTCGGAGCGCTTCGGCAGGTCGGCGACCAGCTTGGCGATGTCGTCCTTCATCCGCGTGACCACGTCGGCGGCCTCGGTCGGGTGCCCGGTGAGCGTGCCCAGCTCGGTGATCTGCCGGTAGGTGTCGTCGAGCGTGGTCGCCGCCGGGGTGAGGAACACCGGGATCTTCAGCGCGGTCAGCTGGTCGACGATCTTGTTGGTGTCGTTGGAGAGCACCACCAGGTCGGGGGTCTTGGCGGCGATGGCCTCGGCGTTCGGCTGGAAGCCGGACAGGTCGCTCTTCGGCGCCTCGGCCGGGTAGTTCGAGTTGTCGTCGGCGGCGGTCACCTGCTTGCCGGCGCCGATCGCGAACAGCATCTCGGTGGCGCTGGGCGACAGCGAGACGATCTTCTCGGGCCGCTGGTCGAGGGTCAGCGAGCCGACCGTCACCGGGTACGAGGCGGCGGCCGACGGGCTGCCGCCGGCCGCGGGGGTGTCGGAGGTCTTCTCGGCGCAGGCGCCGAGGGCGAGCGCGGCCACCGCGAGGGTCGCGGCGAAGAGCCGGGGGGTACGTCTGAGCATGGGTCCTCCTGTCGGTCGAGGAGCGTGGTGCTTCGCCGACAGGGAGCCGGAGCGCCCGTCCGCGAGGCGCCCTTCCTCGAGAGCGCGTGTCGCGACCCCCACCGCAGGCGACCTGGCTCGTCCCCGGATCTCGGGGCATCACAGTTGCGGGACAGCGCCGGTTTCGCACCGGCTTCGCTGCGGGGCGGTCGTAGCGCCTGTCCGCCCGGGCCGGGTAGCACGGGTGGAACAGGCCCTAGCACGGTAGCGCACGCTCCGGACCGCTCTCGCCGCTGGCCGCGGGCCTGTGACGAGGGGGTGGGTGGGGCCCCGCCGGGGGCGGGACGGGGCCCCGACCCGTGCTCAGGAGGCGGTGATCGTGACGTTGTCCACGGCCGCCTCGACGAGGCTCGCCCCGGAGGCGTCCGCCGCGTCCACCTGGATGCGGACGGACTGCCCGGCGTACGGGGTCAGGTTGAGGTTCGCCACCGCCCAGGAGCCGTTGCGGTTGGTGGCCGCGCCGGCCTGGTTGAGCAGGGTGGTGGTGCCGCCGCTGTGCACGACGCTGACCCGCAGGTAGTCCGCGGAGGACGCGTTCGAGCCGTGCGCCAGGTACCAGGCCAGCGACAGCGTCAGCGTCCCGCTCGACGGCAGGGTCACCGCCGGGGATCGGGCGCTGGTGACGCCGCCGTCGACGTCGTGGTCACCCGCGCCGGCTCCGGCCAGCGGACCGGTGACCAGGTCGTTGCTGCCCGCGTACGGGGTGAGCTGCTTGGCGCCGCTGGAGGTGGTCGCCTGGGCGGCGCCCCGCTCCCACCGGCCGAGGGTCGCGGTGTCGGTGCCGTTGGGGTTGACCGTCCAGCCGGTCGCGGTCTCGAAGGTGTCCGACCAGACCGTGGTGCCGCCACCACCGCCGCCGCAGTACTGCGCCTGCTTGCCGATCGCCCGGTACGGGCAGTCGGCGTACTCGGCGAGGATCAGCACCGCGTCCCGGTTGCGGGAGGTCTCGCGCGGGATCACCTCGTCGGGCGGGTAGAAGCCGCCACCGGAGGCCGAGCCCGGGTACATCTCGAAGGTGTACGCCCAGATGCCGTGCTGGCCCCACATCCAGTCGATGCTGTCGCCGTCGGTGATGTAGAGGTCGCTGGACTGCTGCGGCGTGTAGCCGTTGGTGGCCGCCATCTGCTGGCCGATGGTGGCGAAGGTGTTGTACTGGTCGGCGCTCATCCCCGGGGCGGTGTTGTTGTACGTGTAGCCGAACGGCCACAGCACCAGCTGGGAATAGGTGTGGAAGTCGATGTTGGCCTTGATCTGCTGCACGCCGCCGACGACCCGGCTGTTGACGAAGTTGCGCAGCGCGGCCGTCTCCGGCGCGGAGAACGGCGACGGGCCGCGGTAGGTGTCGGACGAGGTCGAGCCGGAGGATCCGCCGCAGCAGCCCCACTGGTAGGACCAGTTGCGGTTGAGGTCCGTCCCGACGTACGTGGAGCCGCTGTTGGGCTGCCGGTTCTTCCGCCAGGACCGGTACGAGCCGGTGGCGACGTCGTACTCGCTGCCGTCCGGGTTCACCGTCGGCACGATCCACAGCTCGCGGCTGTTGACCACGTTGGTGACCCGGGAGTCGGTGCCGTAGTTGTCGGTGAACAGGTTGAGCAGGTAGATCGCCATCTCGACGGTGAGGTGCTCGCGGGCGTGCTGCTGCGCGTTGACGAGGATCTCCGGCTCGTCCTCGTCGGTGGCGACGTTGTCGGAGATCTTCACCGCCATCAGGTCGCGGCCCTCGTACGAGCTGCCGATGCTGATCTTCCGGGCGATGGACGGGTGGTCGGTCACGACCTTGTTCACCACCGCCGTCAGCTCGGCGTAGTTGTGGTAGTTGGAGTCCGCGGGCGGGAAGTCGAGGGTGCCGATCTCCCCGTCGTCGTGCGCATGCCCCCGGTCGGTGGGCACTGCCGCGACCGCCTCCAGCCGGAAGCCCAGCCGGGTGATGGCCGCGGCCTCGGCGCTGGTCGCCGACACGTGCAGGACGCCGTGCTCGGAGTAGTCGATCGACGCGCCGGTCCGGGCGACCGCGGAGCGGTCGGCCAGCGTACGCGGGCCGAGCACCCGGTACTGCGTGGCGGCCGGTTCGCCGGAGCGGTCGGGGGTCGGCTTGGCGGAGACCGGTGGTGCGGCGAGGGTGAGGATGCCGAGCCCCGCCGCGACGACGAGGGCGAGGCGGCGGCGGAGGGTGGGAGTGCGGAAGGCCATGGACAACCTCCTGGGAGGCGCGGGAGATCTTTCCCGCTCGGTGGAGCACACTCCACCACCGGTCACATGGTCATATCAACATCCATCCATCTTTACTTTGCATGTCAGCCGGATCCTTATGTCGGCAAGGATTTTCCATATGTCAACCTGTGGCGAAACTTACTTCCGGGCGGGACACTGGCCGGCAACGATGCCCACCTCTCCCGTGGAGTACCGATGCCCAGACCACGCCTACGCGCCGCCGGTCTCGCCGGCCTCACCGCGCTCGCCCTCCTCGGCACGACGACACCGGCCACCGCGGGGCCGCTCGCCGCGCCGGCCACCACCGTCGCGCACGACGAGCAGATCACGTACCACGACTGGTCGGGCGGGACCGACTGGCTCGCCGGAACGCTCGCCGGCACCGTCGCCACCCCGACCGGCCTCACCCTCGGCACGCCGACCGGCACGGTGGACTACAAGGACCCGCACGACAAGAACAAGCGAACCTGGGCCTACGGCACGTGGACCTCCCCGGTGACCGACGTCGGCTTCGACGCGAGCGAACTCGTCGCCTCCTGGAACGCCGACACCCCGACCGGCAGCTGGATCCAGGTGGAGTTGCAGGGCAGCTACTCCGGTATGGAGGGACGGGTCACCCGGCTGCACTCGCTGGACGACGTGGAGCGCTTCATCGCCGCCGGCATCCCGGTCGTGACCAGCCAGTCCTTCCTCGCCAGCGAGCTGGACGGCGCGAACTACGGCACGTCCGGGCACCTGTTCGTGGTGGTCGGCTTCACGCCGGACGGTGACGTGATCGTCAACGACCCGGCCTCGTCCAGCAACGACGTGGTGCGCAACGTCTACAAGCGGGAGCAGTTCGAGCAGATCTGGCTGCGAACCAAGCGGATCAACGCCAGCGGCGGGGTCTCCAGCGGCTCCGGCGGCATCGCCTACCTGATCAAGCCCACCGACGTCCCCTGGCCCTCGGCCCCCGGCTCCACCACCTGGTGACGCGCCGACCGGGATGGCGCCGGTGTCGGCGTCCTCCTGGTCAGGGGTTGTGCTTCGGCTCCTCGTCCTCGCCGGCCAGGGCCGACCGGAGGCGCTCCTTCTCGGCGCGGCGCCGCTCGGCGGCGACGGCCATTTCCTCGGCCATCTCGTCCCGCCAGCCCCTCAGCAGGAAGAAGGAGGCGGCCGCCGAGAACACCAGGGCCAGCATCAGCTTGAGGAACAGGTTCATCTCGACGAACCAGAGGGCCGCCAGCACGATGACGAACAGCCCGATCCGGCCCAGCGTGTACTTGACCGCCGCGCTCATCTCCGTACTCCGTTCTCCGCCGCCGGTCGGGCGGCGGCGTCAGCCCGTCCGGCGGGCCAGCCACCGTACGCCGGGGAACCACACCACCGCGTACACCACGGTGAAGGTCGCCGCACCCAGCGCGCCGGACAGCAGCGGCGGCAGCCCGGCGGCCAGGCCGGCCACCACCAGCCCCGCCGTCACCGCCACCGCGCCGGCGACCAGCGCGGTCACCACCCGGGCAGCGCCGAACTCCCAGGCGCGGAAGTCCTCCCAGTAGAGCCACGCCGGCAGGATCACCGCCAGCCACCCGTTGGCCCGGCCGAACTCCCCGGCACCGAACGAGGCGAAGGCCCAGTCGAAGAGCACCACGGCCAGCAGCCCGACGACCAGGCCGGCCAGGCTCACCCCGAGCAGGTCGCCCAGGGTCAGGATGCGCCCGTCGGCGTCGCGCCGGGGAAAGCCGCTCTGCTGCTCGGTCATGGCCCTACGAGGGTACGCGCCGGTCAGGCCCACACCTGCTGCGGCTCGGCACGCCGCTCCGCCAGCGTCGGCGGGGCGTCGTACTCGCGCACCACCTCGTAGCGGGTGTTCCGCTCGACCGGGCGGAAGCCGGCGTCCCAGATCAGGTGCAGCAGGTCCTCGCGGTGCATGGTGTTCGGCGTGCCGTACGAGTCGGCGTCGTGGGTGATCTTGTATTCCACGACCGAGCCGTCCAGGTCGTCCACCCCGAAGTTCAGCGAGAGCTGGGCGACCGAGAGGCCGTGCATCACCCAGAAGCACTTCACGTGCGGGACGTTGTCGAACAGCAGCCGGGACACGGCGAAGGTCTTCAGCGACTCGGCCGGGGAGGCCATCGTCGTGCGGGCCTGGATCCGGTTGCGGATCTTGCCGTCCGCCGAGTCGACGAAGTCGTGCTGGTAGCGCAGCGGGATGAAGACCGCGAAACCGCCGGTCTCGTCCTGCAGCTCGCGCAGCCGCAGCACGTGGTCGACCCGGTGCCGGGGCTCCTCGATGTGCCCGTACAGCATCGTCGACGGCGTCTTCATGCCCTTGCTGTGGGCCAGCCGGTGGATGCGCGACCAGTCCTCCCAGTGGCAGGCGTGGTCGACGATGTGCTGCCGGACCTCCCAGTCGAAGATCTCCGCGCCGCCGCCGGTCAGCGACTCCAGGCCGGCGTCCATCAGCTCGTCGAGGATCTCGTCGGCGCTCAGGCCGCTGATCTTCTCGAACCACTGCACCTCGGTCGCGGTGAAGCACTTGAGCTTGACGTTCGGCAGGGCCGCCTTCAGCTCGCGCAGCACCTTCGGGTAGTAGCGCCAGGGCAGCGTCGGGTGCAGGCCGTTGACGATGTGCAGCTCGGTGAGCTGCTCGTCCTCCATCTCCTTGGCCTTGCGGACCGCCTCGTCGATGCGCATCGTGTACGCGTCCTTCTCGCCCGGCTTGCGCTGGAACGAGCAGTACGCGCAGCTCGCGCTGCACACGTTGGTCAGGTTGAGGTGCCGGTTGACGTTGAACATCACCCGGTCGCCGTTCAGCTCGGTGCGGCGGTGGTGCGCCAGCCGGCCCAGCCAGGCGAGGTCGTCGCTCTCGTACAGCGCGATGCCGTCCTCGCGGGTCAGCCGCTCGCCGGCGTACACCTTCGCTTCGAGCTCACGCTTGAGTCCGGCGTCCATGTCCAGCCCCGTCCCTTCCACCTGCGGTCCCGATCGAGCCTACGTCGGCCGGGCGAGCCGCCGTCAGCGCGGTCGGCGGGCAGCGACGCACTTCACCGCGTTCTCAGCTATCCGTAACCCGGCGACACATCGACATCGCTGCCCGCGTGCGGTAAGACAGGATGGGGCGCGACTCACACCACTGGTAGCGTCCTGGCGCCGCGCGCACCACGCGTGGCCGTAGCACGCCAGACGGGGAGCGGAATGGTCGACAGCAGGTACGGACGACGGCCAGGTCGACGGAGTCCGGTGATCTCACCGGTGCTGCGTCCGAAGCTCTGGTCGGCCCTCCTCGGGGCCGTCGCCGCCGCCGTGCTGAGCGCCCCCGCGTACGCCGACCCGGCCCTGCCCACCACCGTGCCGGACACGGGCGCCCGCCCGGTCGCGTCCGGCCCGCTCAGCCTGCCCGGCGGCGTGCCGCTCGTCCCGACGCCGGGCGCGGCCGGCGCACCGGTCACCAACCTCGTCAACGGCCCGCTCGCCACGCAGATCTACGCCGCCGAGGCGCGCATCGGCCAGCTCGGCGACGAGCTGCTCCTGCTGCGACAGAAGCGCACCGAGGCCGAGGCGCAGCTCGGCACCGCCGAGCGGGACCTGGCCCTGGCACGGGACGCGCTGGCCCGGGCCCAGGAGCGGGCCGACACCGCCGTCGCCGACGCCATCAAGGCCGCCGCGGCGCTGCCGCCCGCCGAGTTCGCGACCGACCTGCACGACCTGAGCCAGCTCTCCCGGATCGCCCGCGGCGAGGAGGTCGAGGGCGGGGACACCACCGCCGCGACCCGCGAGCTCAACCGGGCCCGCACCGGCGAGCAGGCCGCCCAGCAGGCGCTGCTGGCCGCGCAGAGCCGGGTGGAGGCCGCCCGCACGGCGTACACGACGGGCGAGCAGACGCTGCGCGCCGAGGAGGCGAAGCTCGCCAAGCTGCGCACGGACAACGCGGCGCAGCTGATCGAGCTGGAGCGCCAGCAGGAGGCCGCGGAGCAGGCGCTCGGAGCCGGGTACGTCGCCAACGAGACCGCGAACGGGCTGGCCGCGCACCCGGTGGCACTCAAGGCGCTCGCGTACGCGAAGGCACAGCTCGGCGACCCGTACCTGTGGGCGGCCGAGGGGCCGGACCGGTTCGACTGCTCGGGCCTCATCTGGGCCGCGTACCGGTCGGCGGGCTACTACGACCTCCCGCGGGTCTCCCGCGACCAGTACTACGCCACCCGGTACCGCACCGTGGCCCGCACCGCCCTGCTCCCCGGCGACCTGCTCTTCTTCGCCTCCGGGTCGAGCTGGACGAGCATCCACCACATGGGCATGTACGTGGGCGGCGGCAAGATGATCCACGCCCCGAGCAGCGGCGACGTGGTCAAGATCTCGACGGTGCGCTGGTCCCGCCTCTACGCGGCCACCCGGGTGGTCGGCGGGGTCCCCGTGCCGACCACGCCGGCCCCCACGCCGAGCGCTCCGGCCACCTCGAAACCCCCGGCCAGCCCGAAGCCGCCGGCCACCCCCAAGCCGACCCCGTCAACCACGACGTCGCCCAGCACGTCCCCGTCGCCGTCCACCTCGCCGTCCGCGACCCCGTCCGATTCGGCCTCGCCGACGCCGTCGCCGTCCGGCAGCACGCCGGCCCCGGAGTCCAGCGTCCCGTCGAGTCCCGCGACCGAGCCCTCGACACCATCGCCGGAGACGACGACCAGCCGCGCGGTCGCGACCACGGCGGCGAGCAGTTCGGCGCCGTCGGAGAGCACGTCGGCCAGCGCCTCGGCGAGCACCGGCAGCTGACGCGATCCGTCCGGTACCGACTCCGGCTGTGCGGTCGGGTCGGAATGTGGCACGGTGAGACTCAGGCACGCCCGGTCCGGCGTCACGGATCCGGGTGCGAGCGTGGCGCGGAGGGCGAGCATGGCCGAGCAGAACGTCCCGGTGGACCCGTCCGCCCCCGATCTCACCGGCCAGCCCGGCGAGCCGGGCGGCGACGTCCCGGGCACGACGTCCACGGCCGACTCCGCCGGTGACCGCCCGGCCCCGGACGCCGGCGGGACTCGGTCCGCGGCGCCCGCGCCCACGCGAGGGCGGGTCAGCGTCGCCACCGCGGTCGCCCCGCCATCGGCTGGCATGGTCCCGACCGGCGGGGCCGCGACGCCCTACCGGGCGACCGGCTCCGCCTCCGTACCGTCGCCGGACGTTCCCGGTCAGCGCGTCGCCACGTCCGAACCGGACGGCGCACGGGCACCGGCCCCCGCCGAGCCGGACGCACCCGCTCCCGCAGCGGCCAGCGCGGCCGAGAATGCCGGGCCGACCGACACTCCGGCCAACGCACCCGCCCCCGCCGAGCCGGACGCACCCGCTTTCCGGCCGGCCGACGCCGCCGAGGGAACCGGACCGGCGGACGCCCGGGACGGTGGGCCCGCCGACGAGGTGCGCGAGGGCGGGGCTGCCGCGCGGGCCAGCGTGTCGGTGCCCGGGGCGAGCCGGGTCTCGGCCGCTGAGGCGGCGGCCATCCGGTCGATCACCGGGGAGGCGCGGATCTACCGGGCGGGGCCGGTCAACCCGGAGCCCCCCGAGCCGGCGCAGCCGCCGGAGCCGGCGCAGCCACCGAAGCCCCCGGTGCCGGAACCGGAGCCCGCGCCCGCGCCGACGCCGCCCGTCCCCGGGCCCACCCCGCCGTCGCCCACCCCACCGGTGCCCGGTCCGACGCCGCCCTCCCCGGGCCCGTACCCACCGGGTCCGATCCCGCCGCGGCCGACGCCCGGTCCGGTCCCGCCCGTGCCGGGCCCGCCCGCGCCGCCGCCGGGCCCGCCGGTGCCCCCGCCGCCGCCACCGCCCGGCCCGATGCCGTCGCCCCCGTTCCCGCCGCCGCCCGCGACCTCCTGGTCCGCCGACGCGGCCGGGCAGCCGGCACCGCTCACCGGACGCGCCGCCGTACCGGTGTCGGCACCGTCGGCGGTGCCCGGCCCGCGGAGCGGCCGGCAGGACCGGTACGAGGGCGACCTGGGCTCGATCTACAGCGCCGGAACGGACGGTCCGGGGTTCGCCACCGTCGCGCTCCCGGCGAACTCGCTGGAGACGTCCGGTTCCCTGACCGGGCACATCCTCGCCCAGGGCTGGACGGCGACGCCGGCCGAGGAGCGGTCCAGCAACGCCCGCGTGGTGCTCGTCCTCGCCGCGTCGGTGGGGCTGCTCGTGGCGATCAGCGTGCTGGTCGTCCTGCTCGCCAACGACGCGATGGACGGGCTGGTGGGCAAGATCCTGAGCCGGTGACGGCCGGGTGAGCCGCCCCACTACGGTTCCGCGACGGCGTGGCGGTCCGGGCCGACCGCCGTACACTGGGTGAGATCACTGACCCGGCGCGCGCCTGACGCGCGCCCATGGGCGGTCTTGCGGGCGATCCGGCGGCGTGCAGCCGCGGCGGGCCATCGCGAAGATGCGCCCCGCTCGAAAGGCTTTTCTTGACCACCTCGTTCGACCCTGGCACGACCTCGTCCGCCTCCGACACCACGATCGACTTCGCGGCCCTCGGGCTGCCCCAGCCGCTGGTCCGGGCCCTGGCCCGGCAGGGCATCACCACCCCGTTCGAGATCCAGCGCGCCACCATGCCGGACGCGCTGGCCGGCCGTGACGTGCTCGGGCGCGGCCAGACGGGCTCCGGCAAGACCCTGGCCTTCGGCCTGCCCCTGTTGGCCCGCGTGGCCGACCGGGAGCGCGCCCGGCCGCTGCACCCGCGCGCCCTCGTCCTGGTGCCGACCCGCGAACTCGCCATGCAGGTCAACGACGCCCTGCTCCCGCTCGGCAAGGCCGTCGGCGTGTTCCTCAAGACCGCGGTCGGCGGCGTGCCGTACGACCGGCAGATCGACGCCCTGCGCCGCGGGGTGGAGGTCATCGTGGCCACCCCCGGCCGGCTCGGGGACCTCATCGACCGGGGCGTCTGCCGCCTCGAGGACGTCGAGGTCACCGTGCTGGACGAGGCGGACCAGATGGCCGACATGGGCTTCCTGCCCGAGGTGACCGAACTGCTGGCGAAGACCCCCGCCGACGCGCAGCGGCTGCTCTTCTCGGCCACCCTGGACGGTGACGTGGACGCGCTGGTCAAGCGTTTCATGACCGACCCGGTCACCCACTCGACCGCCCCGCCGACGGCGGCCGTGTCCACGATGGACCACCATCTCCTGCTGATCCCGCCGCACGACAAGTTCCCCGTCGCCGCGTCCATCGCCGCCCGGGAGGGGCGCACCATGGTGTTCGCCCGCACCCAGCTCGGCGTCGACCGGCTGGTGCAGCAGCTGGCCGCGGTCGGCGTCCGGGCGGGCGGCCTGCACGGCGGCAAGACCCAGCGGATGCGCACCCGCACCCTCGCCGAGTTCCGCGAGGGCCGGATGAACGTCCTGGTCGCCACCGACGTGGCGGCGCGGGGCATCCACGTCGACGGCGTCTCGCTGGTGCTGCACGTCGACCCGCCGAAGGACCCGAAGGACTACCTGCACCGGGCGGGGCGTACCGCGCGGGCGGGCGAGTCCGGTGCGGTGGCGACCCTGGTCCTGCCGAAGCAGCGCCGCACCACTCTCGCGATGCTCGAGAAGGCCGGCGTCGAGCCGGCGCAGACCCGGGTCCGGGCCGGTGACCCGGCCCTGGCCGAGCTGACCGGCGCCCGCGAGCCGAGCGGTGTCCCGGTCCGGGACGAGCCCGAGCCGCGCCGGCGGGCCGACCGGCCCGACGGCCAGCGGCGCTTCGGCGACCGCTCGGACGGCCCGCGCCGCTTCGGCGACCGGCCCGACGGCCCGCGCCGCTTCGGCGACCGGCCCGACGGCCCCCGCCGCTTCGGCGACCGGCCCGACGGCCCCCGCCGCTTCGGCGACTGGCACGGTCGGGACGAGCGAGGCGAGCACCGACGCTTCGGCGAGCGCAGCGACCACGGGCGGTTCGGCGAGCGCAGCCACCGGCGGTTCGGCGAGCGCAGCGAGCCTCGGCGGTCCGATGAGCGCAGCGAGCCTCGGCGGTCCGATGAGCGCAGCGAGCCTCGGCGGTCCGATGAGCGCAGTGAGCCTCGGCGGTCCGATGAGCGAGGCGACGATCGGCGGTTCGGTGAGCGCGGCGAGCACCGGCGGTTCGGCGAGCACCGCCACCCGGCCCGGCCGGCGGACGGCCGCTCGGAGCGAAAGTCGGGTGACCGGCGCTTCGGCGGGCGGCCCACGACCGGCACGTACTGAGCGATCCACTCGAGTTCCTGCACATCGGGGTATCCGAGCGCCTGCGACAGCGCGATATCCCTGATGTCGAGTGGATCAAGTCGGGGCGGGCCGGCACTCCGGCCAACGGCGACTGCGCTGCCGGGCACGCCCCGGTCGCGTAGCGTCGGTTCATGCCGACGATGCCGAAGTCGCTTTTCTGGACCCGGACCGACACCGCCGGCGCCGAGCACGCTCTCGTCGACGACGGGCGGGGGCTGACGGCGCGGGGCACGCAGGTCGTCGTGGACCCGATCCCGTACACCTGCCGCTACCAGCTCACCACCGACCCGGACTGGGTCACCACCGGCCTGGTGGTGGAGGCCGAGGGGTCGGGCTGGCTGCGCAGCGTACGCCTGGAACGGGCGGTCGACCGGTGGCGGGTGACCACGGCCGAGCAGGGCGACCTGGACGGGGCGCTGGCCGCCGCCGGCCACCCGCCCGCCGGCCTGCCGGGCACCGACGACCCGGACCGCCTGGCCGACGCCCTCGACGTCGACCTGGGCGGGTCGGCGCTCTTCAACACCCTGCCGGTACGCCGGCTCGGGCTGGCCGGTGCGCCCGCCGACATGCCGCACCGGATCGCGGTCGCGTGGGTGCTGGTGCCGAGCCTGGTGGTGGTCGCCGCCGAGCAGGTCTACACAGGACTGGGCCCCGGCCGGGTGCGCTACAACAGCGACACGTTCACGGCCGATCTCGACGTGGACGGCGACGGGTACGTGCTGCGCTACCCGGGGCTCGCGGAGCGGGCCGCGCCGCGTTGAGCGAGGCCGCGCCGCGTTGAGCGAGGCCGCGCCGCGTTGAGCGAGGCCGCGCCGCGTTGAGCGAGGCCGCGCCGCGCGGAGGCCCGGCGCCGCGTTGAGCGGGGCCGCGGTCAGGCGGGCCAGGCTCCGCTGGTGAGGAAGCGTTCGACGGTCGCCAGGTGCGGGGCCAGGTCGAGGCCCTGGGCGGCCACCCAGTCGTCGGCGTAGTAGGTGTCGGCGTAGCGGTCACCGGCGTCGCAGATGAGGGTGACGACCGAACCAATGCGCCCCTCGGCCAGCATCTCGGCGATCAGCCCGAACGCGCCCCACAGGTTGGTCCCGGTGGAGCCGCCGACCTGCCGGCCGAGGACGGCCGAGCCGGCCCGCATGGCGGCCAGGGAGGCGGCGTCCGGCACCTGCACCATCCGGTCCACCACCGAGGGCAGGAAGGACGCCTCGACGGTGGGCCGGCCGATCCCCTCGATCCGGGAGCCGCGTCCGGTGCGGACCGACCAGTCGGCCGCCTGCCACGCCGGGTAGAACGCGGAGTTCTCCGGGTCCACCACGCAGAGCTTGGTGGGCAGCCGCCGGTAGCGGGCGTACCGGCCGATGGTGGCGCTGGTGCCGCCGGTGCCGGCGCCGACCACGACCCACGCCGGTACGGGGTGCCGCTCCAGGGCGAGCTGCGAGAAGATCGACTCGGCGATGTTGTTGTTGCCCCGCCAGTCGGTGGCCCGCTCGGCGTACGTGAACTGGTCCATGAAGTGGCCGGCCGAGTCCTCGGCCAGCCAGCGCGCCTCGACGACCACCTTGGCCGGGTCGTCGACCAGGTGGCACCGTCCGCCCTGGAACTCGATCTTGGCGATCTTCTCCGGCGACGTGGAGGCCGGCATCACCGCGATGAACGGGAGCCCGAGCATCCGGGCGAAGTACGCCTCGGAGACCGCTGTCGACCCGGACGAGGCCTCCACGATCGTGGTGCCGGGCCCGATCCAGCCGTTGCAGAGCCCGTACAGGAACAGCGAGCGGGCCAGCCGGTGCTTCAGGGAGCCCGTCGGGTGCACCGACTCGTCCTTGAGGTAGAGGTCGATCCCCCACTCCCGGGGCAGCGGGAACGGCAGCAGGTGGGTGTCGGCCGACCGGTTCGCGTCCGCCTCCACCGTGGCGATCGACTCGGTCACCCACCGCCGGCTGGCCTCGTCGCACCGGTCGAGATGAGTCACGCGGGAAACCTAGCAAGCCTGGTCAGTGGTGTCCGCCGCCGGTCCGGCGGCGCTGCCGGCGCTGGCCGGCCCGGCCGACGGCCATCACCGCCGGCAGGAGGCGCAGCGCCGCGCCGGGCAGCGCGTCGAGGAGGCGGACCTGCACGCCCCGCCAGCGCGGGACGGCGACCACCGGGCGTGGCCGCCGGGCCAGCCGCGCGGCCCGGCGGGCGACGCGTTCCGGCGTGAGCAGGGTGCCGGTGAAGGAGGCGGCAGCGCCCGGATCGTCCAGCCGGTCGTGCAGCATCGGCGTCCAGATCCCGTCCGGGCACAGGCACGACACGTGTACGCCCCGGTGCCCGGCCAGCCGCAGGTCGGCCTGCGTGCCGATGCTGAACGCGACGAGGGCGTGCTTGCTGGCCGCGTAGACGGTCTCACCCGGCGCGGCCACCAGTCCGGCGAGCGAGACGACGTTCAGCACGTGCCCGTACCCCTGGGTCCGCATGACCGCCAGCGCCGCCAGCGTGCCGTTCATCGCGCCGAGCGTGTTGACCTCCAGCACCCGCCGCCGGGTCGCCGCGTCGTGCTCCCACGAGGGCCCCGTGACGAGGATCCCGGCGTTGTTGACCCAGAGCCCGAGGCCGCCGCGCCCGGCCGCCTCGGCGGCGATGTCGGCGCAGGCCGCCTCGTCGCGGACGTCCAGCGTGCGGGACCAGCCGCCCAGCGGCGCGGCGGCGGTGGCCACCGCGTCGGCATCGATGTCGGTGAGGAGCACCCGCCATCCGTCGGCGTGCAGGGCGGCGGCGATGGCCCGCCCGAGCCCCCCGGCCGCGCCGGTCACGACGGCGGCGCCGGGGACGGCGGCGGTACCGGCGGCGCCGGGGCCCGCGCCGGTCGTCGGGGTGGTCATCGGCGCACGCTACTACCGCCGGTCCGGCTGCCGCCAGAGCCGCGAGGCCGACGTTCTCCGCGCCGGTCCGGAGGTGGGCAGGTGGACTGCGGGCGGCCGGGTCAGGCGGGCGGCGGGGTGACGGGCTGGGGGCGGTTCTCCCACTTGGTCGACAGGGCGATGCTGGTACGGGTCGACGCGACACCACGGGTGCGGTTCAGCCGCACGATGAGCTGCTCCAGCTCGGCGATGGTCCCGACCCGGGCCTTGAGCAGGAACGACTCGACACCCGCCATGAAGTAGCAGGACTCGATCTCGGGGATGGCCCGGAACGCCTCCAGCACGTCGTCCGTGTCCGCGGCCGAGTCCTCCACGATGCCGATGATGGCGGTCACGCCCAGGCCGATGCTCTCCGGCTCCACCTCGGCCCGGTACGCCCGGATCACGCCGCTGGACTCCAGCTTGCCGACCCGTTCGTGTACGGCCGGGGCGGAGAGGCCCACCTGTCGGGCAAGCTCGGCGTACGAGAGGCGGGCGTTGCCGCGCAGCAGCTCAACGAGGCTCAGGTCGATCGCGTCCACGGACTGTAGACCCTAGCCGTAGCGTCGTCACGCCGCGTGCGCGGTCCCGGATGAGCATACGGAGCGTAATTGTTCACAAACCCGTCGTGAAGAAGGACGTTCGCGGGTAACATTTCCTAACTTCCCACTCAGTGGGTTTTTCGCGTTTGGCGGACAAGCCAGGTCGCCGGTGCTGTAATTGCCATACGTCCCTCATGACGGCTCTGGGCTCGCACCGGCCGGGGGCAGTGTGTTCAGCCGGGGGCTTCGTCGACGCGAGGAGGGGGCTGTGGACACTGGAGATCGCCTGCTGACACCGGGTGAGGTCGCCGCGCTGTTTCGGGTTGATCCCAAGACTGTGACGAGGTGGGCGGCGGCGGGCCGGATAGGCAGCATCCGGACTCCAGGCGGGCATCGCCGGTTTCGGGAATCCGAGGTGCGAGCCCTCCTCGAGGGGGAGGGCATGTTGGACGAGGCGGAGGACATGGGCAAGCCACGCAACGCCGGCCCCACCGCCTCGACCGGTACCGGCCCGGCCAACGCCGGGATGTACTGAAGCGGTGTGACGTCGCGCGGACCGGACACTGGCAACCGGTCCGCGCGCCGGTCCGGGCCGCCGGGCGTTCAGTCGCGCGCGGCGCCCAACTCGCCCGACCAGCGGCGGAAGAGCGTGTGCGGTACGCCCAGGGCGTCCAGCACCTTGCCCGCGACGAAGTCCACGAGCTGGGCGGCGGAGGCCGCCGCTCCCGCGCCGTAGAAGCCCGGGCTGGCCGGTAGCACCACCGCGCCGGCGTCGTGCAGGGCGATGAGGTGCTCCAGGTGGCTCCGCGTCACCGGCGTCTCCCGGGGCACCACGACCACCGGCCGGCGCTCCTTGAGGTTGACCTCGGCCGCCCGTTGCAGCAGGTCCTTGGAGAGGCCGATGGCGATGCCGGCGCAGGCGGCCGTGCTCGCCGGGACCACCGCCATGCCGCGTACCCGGTACGAGCCGCTGCTGGGCCCGGCCGCCAGGTCGCCCGCCGGCCAGTGGCGCACGTCGGCGCCGGCGAGGTCCTGCCCGAGCCAGGCGGCGAGGTCCTCGGCCCAGTGCCCGTCCCGGAACGAGCGGCCGGTCTCGTCCAGGATGGTCAACCGGGCGGCCCGGGACACGATGAGGTCCACCGGTTCGCCGGCGTCGAGCAGCGCCCGGACGACGGCCGCCGCGTACGGCGTACCGGATGCCCCGGACACCCCGACCACCCATGGTTCGCGCATGCCTCCAGCGTGCCTGGTCGTCGCGTCCCGGCGGCGGGCACCCCCGGTTCGGCGTGATTCCCGCCCGCTCCGGCATCCATGTCCGCCCGGGAAGGCGGGCATCCCGCCGACCTGACATGCTCTTCGCAGCGATGTGCATCGTTGGCAGCTCGCACGCGGGAGGAATCGGTGACGACCGGCGCGGTCCTCTGGTCGCTGCGGGCCGAGTGCCCGCTCGCGCCCCGGATCTCGCCGTACGCCGACGCGGTGCAGCGGTGGCTCGTCGACGAGCTGCTGCCCGACCTCGACCTGCCGCTAGACGCCGCGGCCCTGCGGCGGCTGGCCGCCGCCGGCGTCGCCCGGTACGCCGGCCGGCTCTACCCGGGCGCCACCGAGGCCGACCTAGGGGTGCTCACCGCGCTCTTCACCTGGTTCTTCCTCGTCGACGACGCCTGCGACGGGCCGCAGCGGCTCGCCCCGGACGAGATCCGCACGCTACGCACCGGGACGGTGACCGTGCTGCACGGCGGGGCCCGCCTCCGGTCCCCCGGGCTGGACGGGGGGCTGCGGCGGCTGCTGGTCCGCGCGTGGCGGGAGCCCCGCCGCCGGATGCCGGCACGGTGGCGGGCCCGGGTCGCCGACGCCGTCGCCCACCACCTCGACGGCACCTGGCGTGAGGCGGTCGGCAAGGCCGCCGGCCACCGGCCGGGTGTGACCGAGTACGTCGAGCTGCGGCGCGCCACCTCGGCGGCTTACCTGTCGTACCCGCTGGTGGAGTTCGTGACCGGGCGCCCGCTGCCGGACCCGGTCTACCACCACCCGGCGCTGCGCCGGGTCGCCGACACCGGCAACGACCTGCTGTCCTGGTACAACGACCTGGCCTCGCTGGAGCGGGAGCAGCCCACGGCCGTGGGACACAACCTGGTGCTGGCGGTCGCCCGCGAGCATCGTGTGCCGCTGGCCGAGGCGGTCGCGCTGGTCGCCGATCGCTGGCGGGAGTCGATGCGTCGCTTCGTGGAGCTGCGCGCCGCGGTGCCCTCGTTCGGCCCGGCGCTGGACGCGGCGGTCGGCGACCATCTCGACGTGATCGCCAACGCCGTCCGGGGCACCATCGACTGGACGCTCGAAAGCTCCCGCTACGCGGGTGAGGAGCGGCCCCTTCTCCACACCTCCGGTAGCCCTTCCTGACACCCGACCGGCAGGTCAGGGCCGCAGGCCGAGCCGGACCACCAGGTCGAGCAGCGCGAAGACGAACAGCGCGATGCCGACGAATCCGTTGGCCGTGAAGAACGCCCGGTTGACCCGGCTCAGGTCGGTCGGGCTCACCACCACGTGCTGGTACGCGAAGGCGACCGCGGTCAGCGCCAGCCCGATCCACCAGAGCCAGCCGAAGCCCACCAGCGCGCCGAACCAGATGAACAACGCGAAGGTGACCACGTGCGCGACGGTCGAGGCGTGCAGCGCGAAGCGCAGCCCGTAGCGCGCCGGCACGCTGTGCACGCCGATCCGCCGGTCCACCTCCGCGTCCTGGCAGGCGTAGATCAGGTCGAAGCCGCCGATCCACAGCCCCACGGCCGCCCCGAGCAGCCAGGCCGGCCACGAACCGGCGAAGGTGCCGGTCACCGCGAGCCAGGCGCCGACCGGGCCGACCGCCTGCGCCACCGCGAGGATCGCGTGCGGCCAGTTGGTGAACCGCTTGCCGTACGGGTAGACGACCAGCGGCACCACCGCGAGCGGCGCAAGGGCCAGGCAGAGCGGGTTGAGCAGGGCGGCGGCGGCGAGGAACACCACCAGCGCGACGGCCGCGCCGGTCCAGGCCGTCCGCAGGCTCACCGCCCCGGTGACCAGTTCCCGGTTGGCGGTACGCGGATTCCGCGCGTCGAACCGCCGGTCGAGGATCCGGTTGGCGGCCATCGCGAACGTCCGCGCCCCGACCATCGCCACAGTGATGAGCAGCAGGTCGAGCCAGCGCACGCGCCCGCCGTCCACCTCCATCGCGGTCAGCGCGGAGAGGTAAGCGAACGGCAACGCGAACACGGAGTGCTCGATCGCGACAAGGTCGAGGAACGCCCGAACCCGCCCCCGCGATCTTGCACTTTCTGCCCGGACAGAGCCGGAGGAAGCGGACGAATCGGGGGCCGAAACTGCAAGATCGCGAGGGTTGGTGGAGTCGGCCATCAGACCCCGTACTCCTTCCAGCGCTTGTCGACCAGGGAGACGATCTCGGGGCTCATGGTCATCTCCTCGGGCCAGCCCCGGTGGTAGCCCTCCTCGGGGAGCTTGCGGGTGGCGTCGACGCCCGCCTTGCCGCCCCAGAACTGCTGGTACGACGAGTGGTCGAGGTGGTCGACCGGCCCCTCGGTGAGCAGCAGGTCGCGGGCGTAGTCGACGTTGCCGAAGGCGCGGAACGCGACCTCGTTGTAGTCGTGCACGTCGCAGTCCTCGTCGACGATCACGATCAGCTTGGTCAGCGACATCAGGTGCGCGCCCCAGATCGCGTTCATGACCTTCTGCGCGTGCTTCGGGTAGCGCTTGCGGATCGACACGATGGCGCAGTTGTGGAAGACGCCGGCGGCCGGCAGGTCGTAGTCGACGATGTCCGGGATCAGCAGCTTGAGCAGCGGCTGGAAGATCCGCTCGGTGGCCTTGCCGAGGCCGTGGTCCTCCTGCGGCGGCTTGGAGGTGATGATCGAGTGGTAGACCGGGTCGCGCTGCATGGTCATGGTCTCGACGTGCATGACGGGGAACGGCTCGACCGGCGTGTAGAAGCCGGTGTGGTCGCCGAACGGGCCCTCGGGCAGCCGCTCGCCGGGCTCGATGTAGCCCTCGAGCACCACCTGGGCGTGCGCCGGGACCTGAAGGGGCACGGTCAGGCAGTCGACCATCTCGACCCGCTCGCCGCGCAGGAAGCCGGCGAACAGGTACTCGTCGATGTCGCCGGGGAGCGGGGCGCTCGCCGAGTACGAGACCACCGGGTCGCAGCCGATGGCGATGGCGACCGGCAGCCGCTGGCCGAGCCGCTCGGCGACCGCGTGGTGGGCGGTGGAGTCCTTGTGGATCTGCCAGTGCATGCCCAGCGTGTTCCGGCTGTGCTGCTGGAGCCGGTACAGCCCGAGGTTGCGCTTGCCGGTCTCCGGGTGCTTCGTGTGGGTCAGGCCGAAGTTGTGGAAGATGCCCCCGTCGCCGGGCCACACCTGGAGGCCGGGCAGCCGGTTCAGGTCGACGTCGTCGCCCCGGTACACCACCTGCTGGCAGGGCGCGGTCTTCACCTTGCGCGGCGGCACCGACTTGAGCTGCATGACCTTGCCCAGGCCCTCACGGATGCCGGACCAGCCGACCGGGAGCTCCGGCTTGACCAGCGCGCCGATCCGGGCGCCGATCTCGTCCAGCGACTCGACGCCGAGCGCCATCGCCATCCGCTTCTCGGTGCCGAACAGGTTGACCGCCACCGGCATCTCGCCCCGGGTCGGCCGCTCGAAGAGCAGCGCCGGGCCGCCCGCGCGGACCGTGCGGGTGACGACCTCGCTGATCTCCAGGGTGGGGTCGACGGGTACGGTCACCCGCCGCAGCTCACCCGCGCGCTCCAGCGCCGCGAGGAAGTCCTTGAGATCGGTGTACGGGAAGCCACGAGCCGCCATACCGGCAAGTCTCCCGCATCCCGGTCGCGGCCGGCCGACGCGGGTCCCCCGAGCCCCGCCACGGAACCTGACCATTCGTCTCTCTGGACACTCGCGCGAGTTTCTGTCTGCTTTGGCATACTTGTCGGGATTGTGGCCACTCCGGGCAGCCAGCCGATCGAGGACTATCAGCAGCGCGTACGCGGCCGGTTCGGCCAGTGGATCATGGACACCTGCAACCGCCCCTACGACCTGGCGTGGCTGGACTACGCCGAGGAGATCGGGCTGCGGTCTCGACTTCACTGACGTCGGGGTGTCGCCGAGATCGGGACACCCCGACATCATGGAAACCGAGTCGATCTTGCGGCTACGCGATCGGCGGGCGGCGTTCAGTCGATGCCGGCGTACGAGTGCAGGCCCTCGAAGAAGATGTTCACGCCGAACAGGTTCATGAGCACGGTGAGGAAGCCGAGCACGGCCAGCCAGGTCGCCACGTTCCGCTTCACGCTCGGCGTGGCCCGGGCGTGCAGGTAGCCGGCGTACACCACCCAGGAGATGAACGCCCAGGTCTCCTTCGGGTCCCAGCCCCACGGCCGCCCCCACGCCGCCTCGGCCCAGATCGCTCCGGCGATCACCGCGAAGGTGAAGATCGGGAACGAGAACGCGTGCAGCACGAACGTCAGCCGCTCCAGGGCCGCCGCCGCCGGCATCCGCTTGGCGAGGGTGTACGGGAAGCTCCGCCGGCCCTGCTCCCAGCCGGCCCGCATGAGGTACGCGACCGCCGGCACCACGCCGAGCAGGAAGACCCCGGAGCTGAACACGATCGTCGAGACGTGGACGACGAACCAGTACGAGTTGAGCGCCGGCACCAGCGGGACGATCGGCGTGTAGAGCACCAGCTCGGCGGTCGCCACCAGCAGCACCATGACCAGCGTCAGGAACAGCCCGAGGCGGCGCAGCGACGGGCGCTTCCACAGCACGGCGAGCCAGCCCGCGGTCCCGATGAACGAGACCGTCAGCACGAACTCGTACATGTTGCCCCAGGGCATGCGGTCCGCGGCGATGCCGCGCGTGACCAGGGCACCCAGGTGCAGCAGGGCGGCCACGGCGGTGGCCCCGACGGCGATCCGGCCGGCCAGCCGGGCCCGCGCGGCGGTGCGCACGGCCGCCGTCGTACCACCGGGCGCCGGAACCTCCGCGACCACGCCGCCGGCCGCGCCGACACCGGCGCCGACCAGCTCGCGGGCGGGCGCGGCGGCCCGGGTACGGGCGTTACCGAGCGCGTACTCGACGGCGTGACTGATCATCGCGACCGGGTACGCCAGGATCGCGAACGTCACCAGCTGGTCGGAGAGTGCGGACATCACTCGGCTCCTTCTCGCGCTCCGGCCCGGTCGTCGGCACCGGCCCGCTCGTCCCGCGACCCGTCGCCGCTGACCGCGGCCACGAGCTGCGCGAACTCGTCGGCGAACCCGGGATGGTCGGTGCGCGGCAACCCACCGGACTCGACCAAACTACTACCGCCCGTCGGAGATCCACCGGCGGGGTCGCCGGCCGTCACCCCGGCGGGGGGCAGCACCCGGAAGAAGACCCGCCGCCGGCGGCCGAAGAGAGAGCCCATCAGGCCGAGCAGCAGCGTGCCGGAGCTGACCAGAAGCAGCGTCGAGCCCGGGTCGTACCGCACCGACAGCACGATGTACGGCTCGGTCCCCAGGAACTCCAGCCGGCTGCCGTCGTCCAGCGTCCAGGTCTCGCCGACCTTGAGCAGCTTGGTGCCGACCTCCTTGACCTTGCCGGAGCGCACCTGCCGCTGGTCCAGCTCGTACACCGACCCGGGGATGCCGGCGTCCAGACCCAGGTTGCCACGGTACGCGACGAGGTTCAGCAGGGGGTTGCGCTCGGTCGGGAACTCGGACCGAACGAACGGCCCCTGCTGCGGCGCCGTCGGCAGGTACAGGCCGGTGAAGGCCATCTGGAGGTCCGGATCCCGCTTCCCGGTGGCCGGGTCGACGTTCGCGTCGGGGAAGGCGGCCACGCCCTCCCCGGTGATCCCGACGTCCCCGGTGGTCAGGAACGGGGTCGTGCTCGTCTGGGTGCGGCCGAAGCGGTCGGTGTAGCGGATCACCGGCGCGTACCCGTGGCCGAGCAGGTAGACGTTCGCGCCGTCGAGGCGCAGCGGCGAGTTGACCGAGAACTCGGCCCGGCGCGGCTCGCCGCCGTCCTCGTCGACGGTCACCGTCGCGTTGAAGAACTCGGGCTGGCCGTTGGACTCGAGGAACCGGGTCTCGAAGTCGTCCAGCCGCATGCAGAACCCGGGCAGGTCGGCGCTGCCCACGCGGGGTCCGAACGACGTCTCCGCGTACTGCTGCTGGGTGTTGCAGAACGCGTTCTCCGCGCCCGCGACCAGGAGACGGTTGCCGCTCCAGCCGTACCACGAGCCGAGCGCGACGCCGACCAGGACGACCACCATCGAGGTGTGGAAGAGCAGGTTGCCGGTCTCCTTGAGGTACCCCTTCTCGGCGGAGACCTCGTCGCCCCGGACCACCACCCGCCAGCGACGGCGGCGCAGCGACTCGGCGATCGCGGCGGCACCGCCGGCCGGGGCGGCGAGGACGGCGTGCTGGGGCAGCCGGTCGAGCCGCTTCGGGACAGCGGGCGGCTGCGACCGCAGGGCCCGGACGTGGTCCCGGAGCCGGGGCGTGATGCAGCCGATCAGGGACGTGAACAGCAGCAGGTAGATCGCCGAGAACCAGACCGAACCGAACGCCTCGAACGCGCCCAGCCGGTCGAGCACCGGAGCCAGGTCCGGGTGGGCGGCGAAGTAGTCGCGGACGTCCTCCGGGTTGACACCGCGCTGCGGGAGGACGGAGCCAGGAATCGCGGCGACGGCGAGCAGGAAGAGCAGCACCAGCGCCGTACGCATGCTGGTGAGCTGCCGCCACGAGTTGCGCAGCAGCGCCAGGACCGGGTTGGGGCGGCGCCGGGGCGCCTCGGCCGGCGGGGCCGGCCGGTCGTCCACGACGGTCATCAGATGCTCACCTCACCGGCGCCGACGGTGGCCTGCAACCAGCTCACGACGTTGGTCCAGCCGCCGGTCACGAGGGCGAGGCCGATCAGGATCAGCAGCACGCCGCCGACCCGGGTGACCCACCGGCTGTTGCGCCGGACGGCGCGGAAGACCCCGAGCAGGCGCTGGAAGCCCAGCCCGAAGACGACGAACGGTATCCCCAGCCCGAGGCAGTACGCCACGGCCAGGATGACGGCCCGGTCGGTCTGGCCCCCGACGGTGGCCATCCCCAGGACCGCGCCGAGCGTCGGGCCGGTGCAGGGCACCCAGCTCAGCGCGAAGACCGCGCCGAGCACCGGCGCACCGAGCAGCCCGGCGGACGGCAGCTTCTGGATGCGGAACTCGCGCTGCAACCCGGGCAGTGCACCGACGTAGCTCAGCCCGAGGACGACGATCAGCGCGCCGATCACGATCTCCAGCGTCCGCTCGTACTGGAAGAAGACCTTGCCGACGGTGGCGAACAGGATCGCGGTGGCGGTGAAGACGACGGTGAAGCCGGCGATGAAGAGCAGCGTGCCGGCGAGCACGCGACCCTTGACGGCCGCCGTGGCCGCCGGCGCGGTCCGCTCCCGCACCGTGACGCCTCCGCCGCCGGTCCCGGTCGCGTCCGCCGGCTGGGGCGCGCGCCGGCCTTCGAGGTCCGCGCCGGCCAGCCCGGTGACGTACGACAGGTAGCCGGGCATCAGCGGGAGGACACAGGGGGACAGGAAGCTCACCAGACCGGCCAGGGCCGCCGCACCGATGGCGAGCAGCAGCGGACCGGACTGCGCGAGTTCGCGGAACGTCTCGCCCATCAGCGCTGCCCGGTCGGCGCGGGCGTCTCCGCGGCGATCCGCTCGACGATGGGCCGGAGACCCTCCTGCTTGACCGCGGCCCGGATCACGGCGGCGATCCGGCCCTCCCGGTCGAGCACGACGGTGGCCGGGATGGTGTTCGGCGGGATGTCCAGCGCGAGCGCCAGGCGGCTGGGCGGGTCGAACAGGCTCGGGTACGTCACCCGGCCCTCCTCGAACGCCTTCGCCTTGTCCCGCTGGTCCTGGATGTTGATGCCGAGGAACGTCACGCCGGAGCCCTTGGTGGCCTGGTAGGTCGCCTCCAGGTCGTCGGCCTCGGCGCGGCAGGGCGCGCACCAGGAGCCCCAGAAGTTGAGCACCACGACCTGGCCGCGGTCGCGCGCCACGTCGTAGCTGCCGCCGTCGAGCAGCTCACCGGCGAGCGTCGGGGCGGCGGACCGCTGGTCCGGCGCGCACTCGATGATCCCGTCCCGGTTGTCGCAGGCCTCCTCCGCGTTCGACGGGGAGCAGGCGGCGAGCGCCGCCGTGGCGACGGCGGCGAGCAGGCCGGCGGTCAGCCTCCGGGCTGTCATCAGGCTCCCTTGGCCGTCCGGGCGGTCGGCGACATCGCGATCAGGTGCGCGGCCGGCTCGGAGTATCCGATGCCGACCACCTTGGCGCCGTCGAAGTGGAACGAGGTGAGGCTGGCCAGCCCGCACTGCCGCTTGCGCGGGTCGTGCCACAGGCGCTTGCGCTCGACGTACCGGCGCAGGGTCCAGATCGGCAGCTGGTGGGAGACGAGGACGGCCTCCCGCCCCTCGGCGGCGACGCGGGCGGCGTGCAGGGCGGCGAACATGCGCTCCGCGATGGCCCGGTACGCCTCACCCCAGCTCGGCGTCACCGGGTCGCGCAGCACCCACCAGTTGCGCGGGTCGCGGAACGACCCGTCGCCCGGGGACACCTTCTTGCCCTCGAACCAGTTGGCGCTCTCGATCAGTCGCTCGTCCACGCCGACCGGCAGCCCGAACTGCGCGGCGATCGGCTCGGCCGTCTGCTGGGCGCGCTCCAGCGGGCTGGCCACGACGTGCACGACCTCCCGCTCGGCGAGCCCCTGCGCGGCGGCCTTCGCCATCTGCACACCCAGCTCGGACAGGCGGAAGCCCGGCAGCCGGCCGTAGAGGATTCCCTCGGGGTTGTACACCTCGCCGTGCCGCAGCACGTGGACCACCGTCTTGCTCACCGCTGCGCCCCCCTTGTTCGCGACTGCGGGGCTTGCAGACCCGGCGCACTCCTCGCGCTCACCGCTACCCCCCGTGACCCGCCGCAGCCGCCGCGGCCGCCGCCGCCGGAAGCGCCGCGGCGATCTGCTCCAGGGCGGCGTCATCGATCGCCGCCGACACGAACCACGACTCGAACGCGCTCGGCGGCAGGTACACCCCGGCCGCGAGCATCGCGTGGAAGAACGCCTTGAACGCCGGCACCTGCTGGGTGCGCGCGCTGTCGTAGTCGACGACGTCGGCGTCGGTGAAGAAGATCGAGAACATGCTGCCCGCGTACGACAGCCGGTGCGGCACCCCGGCGGCGGCCAGCGCGTCGCCCGCCAGCTTGCCCACGGCGGCGGCCGTGTCGTCCAGCCTGCGGTAGACCGCGTCGTCGGCGAGCCGGAGCGTGGCCAGGCCGGCGGCGCACGCGAGGGGGTTACCGGAGAGCGTGCCGGCCTGGTAGACCGGCCCGGCCGGGGCGAGCCGTTCCATGACCTCCGCGCGCCCGCCGAAGGCCGCGGCGGGCAGGCCGCCACCCATGACCTTCCCGTACGTCCACAGGTCGGCGTCGGAGGCGTCGAGGCCGTGCCACCCGGAGCGGGAGACCCGGAACCCGGTCATCACCTCGTCGACGATGAGCAGCGCGCCGTGCGCGTGCGCGATCGCGGCGAGCCGCTGGTTGAAGTTGTCGCGGGGGGCGACCACGCCCATGTTGCCGGCGGCGGCCTCGGTGATGACCGCGGCGATGTGCGGCCCCTCGGCGGCGAAGGCCTCCTCGACGGCGGTGAGGTCGTTGTACGGCAGCACGATCGTGTCGCCGGCCGCCGCGCCGGTCACGCCGGGCGAGTCGGGCAGGCCGAGCGTGGCGACGCCGGACCCGGCGGCGGCGAGCAGTGCGTCCGAGTGCCCGTGGTAGCAGCCGGCGAACTTGATGATTTTGGAGCGGCCGGTGTAGCCGCGGGCCAGGCGGATCGCCGACATGGTGGCCTCGGTGCCCGAGTTGACCAGTCGCACCTGCTCGACCGGGGTGCGGTCGACGATCTCCGCGGCCAGCTCCACCTCACCGGGGGTGGGGGTGCCGAAGCTCGTGCCGAGGGCGGCGGCCTCGCGCAGCGCCTCGACCACGGCCGGGTGGGCGTGCCCGAGGATCAGCGGTCCCCAGGAGCAGACCAGGTCGACGTAGCGCCGCCCGTCCGCGTCGTACAGCCAGGGACCCTCCCCCCGGACCATGAAGCGCGGGGTGCCGCCGACCGCCCGGAAGGCGCGCACAGGGGAGTTCACCCCGCCCGGCACGAGGGCGCGGGCGCGGGCGAACAGGGCCTCGGAGGCCGGTGCGTCGGCCGGGTAGCGGCCGGATCCGGCGGGAAACAGATCGGTCACGATGCCGCCATTGTGTCAGCGTCGGAGGCCCGATCGGCAGGCACCCCGTACCGGGGGTTACCAGTCTCACCCTGGGCGGGTGTCCTCCGTCCCTGGTCGCCCGGCCCCCTCCGCCTCGACGGGCCGGCCCGTCGAGATCGCGATAGGCTGACGCGGTGGATCGTGCCGAACTGTCCATCACGCTGCACCGGTCGGGTGACGAGGCTGTCCTGCGCCTCGCCGGTGAGATCGACATGCTCACGGCCGCCCAGCTCTCGACCGTCGTCAACGAGGTGCTGACCGATCCGCCGCCGCGGATCGTGCTCGACCTGGGCGGCGTCACCTTCTGCGACTCGCAGGGCCTGGGCACTCTGGTCGTGCTCAGCCGCAAGGCCAGTCACGCCCAGAGCCTGCTGGTCCTCACCAACGTGGGCGAGTTCCTGCTCCGCGTCCTGGACATCACGGGCCTCCGCAGCGCCCTGATGATCCGCAACGACGCCCCCACCACCTGACCCCCCACCCGCTCCCCGCGCTCCCCGCGCTCCCCGCGCGCCCCTCTCTCCTGCGCCGATCTTGCACTTTGGGCCCTTGCTTCGCCCTTATGTGCGGCTTTTGTCGGGGCAGAAAGTGCAAGATCGACGAGCGGAATCGCCGGGGGTGGGGCGTGGGGATCCCCTGTCGGTCAGTCGGGGGTGCCCCAGCGGGCCTGTTCCAGGAGGTCGATCGCGCGGGTCACCGCTTCCGGGTCCGTGTCGTTGCGCAGCAGGGCGGTCGCCTCGTCCACCGCGTCGGTCAGCAGCCGCCACTGCCGGTCGCGCTCCCGGACCAGGTCGGACTGCGCCGCGAGCTGCCGCGTCTTCACCCACAGCTCCACGAACACCGACACCTTGGCACGCAGCACCCACGGGTCGAACGGCTTGGTGAGGTAGTCCACCGCACCGACCGCGTACCCGCGCAGCGCCAGCTGGGCGTCCCGGTCGGCGGCGGTGAGGAAGATGATCGGGACGTGCCGCGTACGCTCCCGCCGCTTGATGTGGCTCGCGGTCTCGAAGCCGTCCATGTCGGGCATCTGCGCGTCGAGGAGGATCACCGCGAAGTCGTCGACGAGGAGCTGCTTCAGGGCCGCCTCGCCGCTCTCCACCGCCACCGACTGCACCGGAAGCCCTTGGAGGATCGCCTCCAGGGCCATCAGGTTCTCCCGGCGGTCGTCCACCAGCAGCGCCTTCGCCATCTGGGTCACGAACTCTCCTCGCTCCGGCTGCCGCTGATCCAGGACGACATGAGCTCGATCAGCTCGTCCAGGTCGACCGGCTTGGTGATGTAGTCACTACCCCCGGCCGCCAACGCCGACTCCCGGTCACCGGGCATCGCCTTCGCGGTCAGGAAGACGATCGGCAGGTCGGCGAACCGGTGGTTGCGCCGGATCTGCCGCGTCGTCTCGTATCCGTCCTGGTCGGGCATCATGGCATCCATCAGCACGATGTCCACCTCGGGGTGCTCGGCCAGGAGGCGGACGCCGTCCGCCCCGTTGTCCGAGTACAACACGGTCATACCGTGCAGCTCCAATGCGCTGGTCAGGGCGAAGACGTTCCGGACGTCGTCGTCCACGATCAGCACCGTCGCGCCCTCCAGCTGGCGCGTGGCCGGCGCCTCCGACGCCTCCGGCAGCAGTTCCACCGGCGGCATCAGCAGCGACGACGGCAGGCCGGCCCGGGCGGGCGAGGGCGGCGCCGGCGCCACGACGGCGTCCGGGGCCAGCACGTCGGGTACGAAGAGAGTGAACGTGGACCCCTGCCCGGGCACCGACGACACGCTGATCGCGCCACCCAGCAGCCGGGCCAGGTCCCGGCTGATCGACAGGCCCAGACCGGTGCCGCCGTAACGGCGGCTGGTGGTGCCGTCGGCCTGCTGGAACGCCTCGAAGATGATCGAGAGTTTGTCGTCGGAGATGCCGATGCCGGTGTCCATCACGGTGAACGCGATCACCTGCCGGGCGTTGGTCAGCGCCGGTACGTCGAACACGGCGTACTCCGGGGCCGGAGCGATCCTGAGCGTCACCGTGCCGGTGTCGGTGAACTTCACCGCGTTGGAGAGCAGGTTGCGGAGGATCTGCTGCAACCGCTGGGTGTCGGTGACGAGCGCCTCCGGCAGTCCCTCGCCGACCTCGACCTCGAAGCCCAGGCCCTTCTCCTCGGCCTGGGGCGCGAACGCCTGCTCCACGTAGTTGCGGATCTCGGTGAACCGGATCTCGGTCGGCTCGACGTCCATCCGACCCGCCTCGATCTTGGACAGGTCGAGGATGTCGTCGATCAGCGAGAGCAGGTCGGAGCCGGCGCTGTGGATCGTCCGGGCGAACTCGATCTGCTTCGGGCTGAGGTTCTTCTCCGAGTTCTCGGCGAGCAGCCGGGCCAGCAGCAGCAGGGAGTTCAGCGGCGTACGCAGCTCGTGGCTCATGTTGGCCAGGAACTCCGACTTGTACGCCGACGCCCGGGTGAGCTGCTGCGCCTTCTCCTCCAGGCCGAGCCGGGCCAGCTCGATCTCCCGGTTCTTCGTCTCGATGTTGCCCTTCTGCTCCGACAGCAGCTTCGCCTTGTCCTCCAGTTCGGCGTTGGTGCGCTGGAGTTCGGCCGACTGCTCCTGGAGCTCGTGGGCCAGCCGCTGCGACTGGGCGAGCAGCTCCTCCGTACGCCGGTTCGCCTGGATGGTGTTGACCGCGACGCCGATCGTGAGGACCAGCCGCTCGAGGAACGCCAGGTGCAGGTCGGAGAAGGCCGACACGCCGGCGAACTCGATCACGCCGAGCAGCTCGCCCTCGAAGAGCACCGGCAGCACGACCAGGTCGGCCGGCGGCGTGTCGGCGAGCCCGGAGCGCAGCGTGAGCCGGCTGTCCGGAGCCGCGCTCACCCGGATGGTGCGGCGGGAGAGCGCGGTCTGCCCGACGAGCCCCTCGCCGGGGCCGAAGGTCACGTCGTGTCCACGAGCCACGTAGCCGTACGAGGCGGCGAGCCGCAGCCGGACGCTCCCCTCCGAGTTGTCGACGAGGAAGAAGGCACCGAGCTGCGCGTCGACCAGCGGCGTCACCTCCATCATGATCATGCGGCAGACCTCGCCGAGGTCGCGCTGCCCCTGGAGGAGGCCGCCGATACGGGCCAGGTTGGAGTCCAGCCAGCCCTGCTCGGCGTTCTTCTTGGTCGTCTCCCGGAGGGTGACGATCATCTGGTTGATGTTGTCCTTCAGCTCGGCGACCTCGCCCTGCGCCTCGACCGCGATCCGCTGGGTCAGGTCGCCCCGGGTCACCGAGGTGGAGACCTGGGCGATGGCGCGCAGCTGCGTGGTCAGCGTCGAGGCGAGCTGGTTGACGTTCTCGGTGAGGTCACGCCACGTACCGGAGACGCCCTTGACCTGGGCCTGACCACCGAGCTTGCCCTCGATGCCGACCTCACGGGCCACCCGGGTGACCTCGTCGGCGAACGACGACAGCTGGTCCACCATCGTGTTGACGGTGTTCTTCAGCTCCAGGATCTCGCCCTGCGCGTCCACCGTGATCTTCTGGCCCAGGTCACCCTTCGCCACCGCCGTGGTGACCGAGGCGATGTTCCGCACCTGCGACGTCAGGTTCGACGCCATCGAGTTCACGTTGTCGGTCAGGTCCCGCCACGTACCCGACACGCCCTTGACCTGGGCCTGACCACCGAGCTTGCCCTCGGTGCCCACCTCACGCGCCACCCGGGTGACCTCGTCAGCGAACGAGCTGAGCTGGTCCACCATCGTATTGACGGTGTTCTTCAGCTCCAGGATCTCGCCCTGCGCGTCCACCGTGATCTTCTGGCTCAGGTCACCCTTGGCGACGGCGGTCGAGACCTGGGCGATGTTGCGGACCTGGGACGTCAGGTTGGACGCCATCGAGTTCACGTTGTCGGTCAGGTCGCGCCAGGTGCCGGCGACGCCACGCACCTGGGCCTGACCACCCAGCTTGCCCTCGGTGCCCACCTCACGCGCCACCCGGGTCACCTCGTCGGCGAACGAGCTGAGCTGGTCGACCATCGTGTTCACCGTCGACTTGAGCTCCAGGATCTCGCCCCGGGCGTCGACGGTGATCTTCTGGCTGAGGTCGCCCTTCGCCACCGCCGTGGTGACCGAGGCGATGTTCCGCACCTGCGACGTCAGGTTCGACGCCATCGAGTTCACGTTGTCGGTCAGGTCCCGCCACGTACCCGAGACACCCTTGACCTGGGCCTGGCCACCGAGCTTGCCCTCGGTGCCCACCTCACGCGCCACCCGCGTGACCTCGTCAGCGAACGACGACAGCTGGTCCACCATCGTGTTCACGGTGTTCTTCAGCTCCAGGATCTCGCCCTGCGCGTCCACCGTGATCTTCTGGCTCAGGTCACCCTTGGCGACGGCGGTGGAGACCTGCGAGATGTTGCGGACCTGGCTGGTGAGGTTGCCAGCGAGCTGGTTGACGTTCTCGGTGAGGTCCCGCCACGTGCCGGAGACGCCACGCACCTGGGCCTGGCCACCCAGCTTGCCCTCGATACCCACCTCACGCGCCACCCGCGTCACCTCGTCGGCGAACGACGACAGCTGGTCCACCATCGTGTTCACGGTGTCCTTCAGCTCCAGGATCTCGCCCTGGGCCGCGACGGTGATCTTCTGCGAGAGGTCGCCCCGGGCCACCGCGGTGGAGACCTGGGCGATGTTGCGCACCTGGGACGTCAGGTTCGACGCCATCGAGTTGACGCTGTCGGTAAGGTCCTTCCACGTGCCGGCCACGTTCGGCACCTCGGCCTGGCCGCCGAGCTTGCCCTCGGTGCCCACCTCCCGGGCCACGCGGGTCACCTGCTCGGCGAAGAGTCGCAGGGTGTCGGTCAGGTAGTTCATGGTGTCGGCCAGCTCGGCGACCTCGCCCCGCGCCCCCACGGTGATCTTCTGCGAGAGGTCACCCTTCGCCACCGCCGTCGCCACCTGGGAGATCGACCGCACCTGGCCGGTCAGGTTCGACGCCATGGTGTTCACCGAGTCGGTGAGGTCCTTCCACGTGCCGGCGACGCCCCGGACATCCGCCTGGCCGCCCAGCTTGCCCTCGGTGCCCACCTCCCGGGCCACCCGGGTCACCTCGTCCGCGAACGACGACAGCTGGTCGACCATCGTGTTCACCGTGCGGCCGATGCGCAGGTACTCACCGCGCAGCGGCCGGCCGTCGATCTCCAGCGCCATGTGCTGCGAGAGGTCGCCCTCCGCGACCGCCACGATGACCCGGGCGATCTCGGTGGTGGGGCGACCGAGGTCGTCGATGAGGGAGTTGACCGCGCGCTGCCCCTCGGCCCACGAGCCGTCCAGGCCCTCGTCGTCCAGGCGCTCGGTGAGCCGGCCGTCGCGGCCGACGATCCGGCTGATCCGCCGCAGGTCGTGGTACTGCCGTTCCTGGAGCGAGACCACCTCGTTGAAGGCGTCCGCCACCTCACCCGCGCGGCCCGCCCGGCGGGGCAGCCGCACCTTGAGATCACCGCGGCGGACCCGCCGCAGCGCCTCGGTCAGCTCGACGAGGACCGCCTCGTGGTCCGGCACGGACGGATCCGCCACCGGCTGTTTCGCCGTGGTCATCATTCCTCGCTCACGTCGGGGGCGACAGGTCGGCCATCCCATATTGTGCCTGCGACCCGGTCTGCGCCAGGCCGGCGCGACGGTCAATGCGTACCGGATCGGACAGCGGGCACCATCCCGGTCCACTACCGGCCGTGACCGGTCCGT
Organism: Micromonospora thermarum; assembly: GCF_012034245.1. Taxonomy (GTDB): domain Bacteria; phylum Actinomycetota; class Actinomycetes; order Mycobacteriales; family Micromonosporaceae; genus Micromonospora; species Micromonospora thermarum. Next base: position 294,369 of record NZ_JAATEO010000003.1, read on the forward strand.
CCGATCCGCTTGGCACCCGTGGGGGCGGCGATGGAGGATACGGGGATGTCAGCGGAGGCGGAGCCCGTGGAGACCGACGGGCGGGACGAGCACGTCCGGCGGGTCCGGCTGCCCGCCGACCGGCGTACGCCCGCCGCCGCGCGGGCCGTCGTCCGGTCCGTGCTCACCGAGGCGCACCTGGAGGAGCTGACCAACGAGGCGCTGCTGCTCACCACCGAGCTGTCCACCAATGCCGTGGAGCACGCCCGCACCGAACTGGACGTCGAGGTCGTCGCCGACCGGTTCGGGCTCACCGTGACCGTGTCCGACTTCGCGGGCGGTCCGGTGGACGAGCTGACCGTCGGGGTCCGCAACGAGAGCAGCGACATCACCGAGATCTCCGAACGCGGGCGGGGTCTGCTGCTGGTCGACCACTTCGCCAGCCGCTGGGGCACCACGTACCTGCCCACGGGGAAGGGTGTCTGGTTCCGCCTCGACCGCCCGACCCCGCCCGGCGCCGCACCGCCCGGGGCCGCCCCGGTCGTGCCGAGCGCGGCGTCCGCCGGTGGCGACCCCCCGGCCGGCGACAGCTCCGCGCCGAGCGCCGCGGCGATGAGCCAGCTGATGCAGACCACCCCCGACCCGTACGCCGAGGATCCGCTCCCCGACTTCGCCACCAGCCTGCTGACCCGGGTCGCCGAGATGGTCGGCGCGGCCGGCGGCGTGGTCCGGCTGGACCGGGGCGACGGACAGGGCCCGCAGGTGCTGGCGCGCTACGGTCGGCAACCCCGGGCGGGCCACGAACTGCTCCGGGTGCCGCTCGCCGTGCACCGGCCGTACGCCGGCGAGCTGGAGCTGGACGCGGCGCCGTCCGCGTACGCCCGGCCACTGGCGGCGCTGATGGCCGAGCGGCTCTCGCTGCATTTGGAGAACGACCGGCTCCGCCGCGCCGACGTCCGGCGGCAGGCCTGGTTGACGTTCCTCGCGGAGGCGAGCGAGCTGCTCGCCCAGTCCCTCGACGTCGAGCTGACCATGGCGCTCATCCCGCAACTCGTGGTGCCCCGCCTGGGGCAGTGGTGCGCGGTGCACACCACCGACGAGTGGGGTCGGCTGCGCCTGGCGGCGGCCAGCCACGCCGACGAGTCGGTGCTGCCGCAGCTGCACGCGGTGCTGCGGGAGACCGGGCCGGAGTCGATCCAGGCCCGCCTGCGCGAGGCGTCCCGCAACGGCACCCAGTTGCCCCTGGGCGCGCCGATGGAGGGTTTCGCCCTCCCGCTGATCGCGCGCGGTCAGCGGCTCGGCACCCTCGCCGTCGGCCGGCACCAGCGGCACCGCCACGACCCGGACGAGGTGGCCGTCCTGGAGGATGTGGCCCGCCGGGCGGCGCTGGCGATCGAGAACGCCCGGATCCACGCCGAGCGCCGCCGGGTCGCCCAGACCCTCCAGCAGTCGCTGCTGCCTCCCGTGCTCCCGGTGGTCGAGGGCATCGGCTTCGCCGCCGAGTACGTCCCGACCGGGGACGACGCCGACGTCGGCGGCGACTTCTACGACGTGCTGCCGCTGCCCGACGGCCGTTGGCTCGTGGTCATCGGCGACGTCTCGGGCAAGGGTGTGCAGGCGGCGGCGGTCACCGGCCTGGTCCGGGACGTCATCCGCACGCTGGTCGGCGACGGCAAGCCGCTGCCCGAGGCACTGAGCCGGCTCAACGGGACGCTGGTGGAGCGGGGCGGCGGCCGGTACTGCACGCTGGCGCTGGCGGCGGTCGGGCCGGGCGACGGCGACCAGCTCGAGGTGTCGCTGCACCTGGCCGGCCACGACCGGCCGGTGCGGCTGAAGTCCGTCGGCGGGGCCGACTTCGTCGGTACCGGCGGCACAGCACTCGGCCTGCTCGACTCGATCGCCTCGCCGACGGCCGAGATCACGCTCGACCCCGGCGACTCCCTGGTCTTCTACACGGACGGCGTCACCGAACGGCGGCGCGGCCGGGAGCTGTTCGGGGTCGACCGCCTCCGCGACGCGGCCGCCCCGCTCGCCGGGTACTCGGCCGACGTGGTGGCCGCCCGCCTGCGCTCGACCGCGATCGGCTTCTCCCCCGAGCCACCCCGCGACGACATCGCCATCCTGGTCCTCCGCAACGACGCCGGCTGACCGCCGCGCCGACCCTCGGCCATCTTGATCGACTCGACGTCCATGAAGTCGCGCTATCCACCACGGGCGGACACCCCGACTTCAATGAAGCCGAGTCGATCACGGCCGGACAGAGCCGACGCTCCGACACCGGGTCATCGCGGGCCAGGGCCGGCCGAGGGAGGTCGGGGTCAGAGGCCGCCGGGGAGGCGGCCGGGGGCGAGGCGGTGGTGCGGGTCGAGGTGTTCCTTGGCGGCGCGGAGCCGGGCCAGCCCGGCCAGCTCGCCCCACAGGTCGACCGCCCGCCGGACCGGCTCCGGGGCCGAGACCACCACGCACCGCCCCTGCCGCGCGAGCAGGACCCCACGGACCGCGGCGAGGATCGAGGCCACCCGCTCGACGGGCAGCGCACCGGGCAGGGCCGCGTGCACGACGCCGAGGCCGGCGGAGCCGCGGACCGGGACGGGCGCGCCGGCGGCGTCGCGCAGCGCGTACACGGCCGCGTGCAGGTCACTGATCGGGACCTCCAGGCGGAGCGCCGTGTCGCCCGGGCCGAACGGGTAGCGCCGCCACCACTCCGGCGCGGAGTGGCTGGCCGTGGCACCCGTGCCGAGCAGCGACACCATCCGGTCGGCACGCTCGGCGACGTCGGCGGGCCCACCCTCCAGGAGGACCACCAACGTGCCGGCCCGGGCCGGGCCGGTCGCGGCGCGTCCCGTCATCGACGGGTGACGCGCCATCGACTCGGCCCGGCCCCCCTGCCGCGGCCGGGGTCCCGCGCCGGCCGGGAGGTCCAGCTCGACCGCCGCCGGGTCGAGGCGGGCGGCGAGCACCGTACGCACGAGGTCGTGCACCTCCAGGGGCGTCCACACCGGCCGGGTGACCCAGATCCGGCTCGCCGGCACGGCGTGCACCCGGAGGGTGGCGGAGACCAGCACGCCGAGCGCGCCCTGGGAGCCGCAGAGGAGGCGGGCCAGCTCCAGCCCCTCGGCACCGCCACCGGCACCGACCAGCTCGCCGTCGGCGTCCAGGTAGCGCAGGGACACGAGCTGGTCGCACGCGGTGCCGTGGCGGTGCCGCAGCGGACCGGCCTCACCGGCGGCCAGGACCCCGCCGAGGGTGGCGCCGTTGGACGGCGCGTCGAGGGCGAGCCGCTGGCCGGTGCGCTCCAGTGTGGCCTGGACGGCACGCAACGGGGTGCCGGCACCGATCTCGGCGGTCGAGGCACCGACCGGCTCGTGCCCGATGCCGGCGAGCCGGCCGGTGTCGAACATGATGTCGACCCGGTCGGGGGCGGCACCCCAGTCGATCTTCGTGCCGGCGCCACGCGGGACCACGGTCAGGTCGTGCCGGGCGGCCAGCCGGAGCACCTCGGCGGCGGCGTGCGGCCCGCCCGGGACCGCGACCCAACGGGCCGGACGGCCGGCCACCTCGTCCGCCGGGCCGGCGAGGCGGGCGAAGGGCGGCCCGCAGATCTCGGTCAACCGCCGGGTGATGTCGAGGGCTCCGGGTCGATCCGTGGAACTCGCCGCTGCCGCCATGCCGGTCATCGTACACATGTTCGAAAGTTGCGGAAGGCATGTCGCGCGAAGGGGTGACCGGGCGTCCGGCCGGTAACGTGACGGCGTGACCACCGAGACTTCCGACAACTCCAGCTCGGCGCGTCTGTCGCCGCGCCGCGACCCGGAGCCGTCGCCCGCGCCCGTCGCCAAGCGGGTGCCGACCGAACGCACCCACCACGGCGACACGGTCGTCGACGAGTACGCCTGGCTGGCCGGCAAGGACGATCCGGAGACGATCGCCTATCTGACCGCCGAGAACGCGTACACCGAGAAGCGGACCGCCCACCTCGCCGACCTGCGCGGGCAGCTGTTCGAGGAGACCCGCCGCCGGACACAGGAGACCGACCTGTCGGTGCCCGCCCGCAAGGGCGGGTACTGGTACTACACCCGCACCGTCGAGGGCCAGCAGTACGGCGTGCACTGCCGCCGGGCGGTCCGCGACCGCGAGACCGACCCGCCGATCAGCCTCGACGGGGCGCCCCTGGACGGCGAGGAGGTGCTGCTCGACGGCAACCTGCTCGCCGAGGGGCACGACTTCTTCGCGCTCGGGGCGTTCGACGTGAGCCCCGACGGGCGGTGGCTGGCGTACTCGACGGACTTCTCCGGCGACGAGCGGTTCACGCTGCGGGTCAAGGACCTGACCACCGGGGAACTGCTCCCCGACGAGGTGCCGGACACGTTCTACGGCACCGCCTGGTCCGCCGACGCCTCGGTGCTGTTCTACGTGACCGTGGACGACGCGTGGCGGCCGAACCGGGTCTGGCGGCACACGCTGGGCACCCCGTCGAGCGAGGACGTGGTGGTCCACCAGGAGGACGACGAGCGGTTCTGGGTGGGTGTCGAGCTGACCCGCTCGGAGAAGTTCGTCCTCATCGACATCCACAGCAAGGTGACCAGCGAGGTGCTGGTCATCCCCGCCGCCAACCCGACCGGCACGCCGGCCTCGGTGGCGCCCCGGCGGCAGGGTGTGGAGTACACGGTCGAGCACCACGGGCACCGGTTCCTGATCCTACACAACGACGGCGCGGAGGACTTCGCGCTCGCGTACACCTCGGCGGACGCCCCGGGCGACTGGGTGCCGCTGATCGAGCACTCCCCGGGCACCCGGTTGGAGGCGGTCGACGCGTTCGAGAACCACCTGGTCGTCACGCTGCGCACGAACGGGCTGACCGGGTTGCGGGTGCTGCCGATCGGCGGCGGCGACCGGCACGACATCGACTTCCCCGAGCCGCTCTACAGCGTCGGCCTGGGCAGCAACCCGGAGTACCGCACCCGGCAGGTCCGGTTGGGCTACACGTCGCTGGTCACCCCCGACTCGGTGTACGACTACGACCTGGTCACCCGCCAGATGGTGCTGCGCCGGCAGAAGCCGGTGCTGCCGGGGCCGGACGGGCGGCCGTACGACGCGACGGCCTACGAGCAGCACCGCGACTGGGCGCTCGCCGACGACGGCACCCGGGTGCCGATCTCGCTGGTCTGCCGGACCGGTACGCCCCGCGACGGCTCCGCGCCGTGCGTCATCTACGGGTACGGCTCGTACGAGGCCAGCATGGACCCCTGGTTCTCGGTGGCCCGACTGTCCCTGCTGGACCGGGGCGTCATCTTCGCCGTCGCGCACATCCGCGGCGGCGGCGAGCTGGGCCGGCGCTGGTACGACCAGGGCAAGCTGCTCGCCAAGAAGAACACCTTCACCGACTTCGTGGCCTGCGCCCGGCACCTGGTCAAGGCCGGCTGGACGGCGAGCGACCGGCTGGTCGCCCGGGGCGCCTCGGCCGGCGGCCTGCTGATGGGCGCGGTGGCCAACCTGGCACCGGACGCGTTCGCCGGGATCGTCGCGCAGGTGCCGTTCGTGGACGCGCTCACCTCGATCCTCGACCCGTCGCTGCCGCTGACCGTCACCGAGTGGGAGGAGTGGGGCAACCCACTCGACGACCCCGAGGTGTACGCGTACATGAAGTCCTACACGCCGTACGAGAACGTGCGGGCCGTGGACTACCCGGCGATCCTCGCGGTGACCAGCCTCAACGACACGCGGGTGCTCTACCATGAGCCGGCGAAGTGGATCGCCCGGCTGCGGGCCACCGCCCCGCAGGGCGACTACCTGCTCAAGACCGAGATGGGTGCCGGCCACGGGGGTCCGAGCGGCCGGTACGACGCCTGGCGTGAGGAGGCGTTCATCAACGCCTGGATCCTCGACCGGCTCGGCCGCGCCTGAGGTGCGAGGAAGGGCCCCTTGTCAACGCCTGGCGTTGTACGAGGGGCCCTTCCTAACGCCCGAGCACGGACGCCAGCACCGCCGGATCGACGTTGCCGCCGGTCACCACCGCGACCGTGCGTCCCGCCGGCAGTTCGTCGCGCCGGAACAACCGCGCCGCGACCGCCACCGCCGCGCTCGGCTCCACCACCAGCCGCGCGTCCCGGACGAGCCGACCCATCGCCGCCCGGATCTCCTCCTCGGAGACGGTGACGATGCCGTCGAGGCGGGCCAGCAGGTGGGCGAGGGTCAGCTCGGACGGCGGCAGGCGCAGCCCGTCGGCCGTCGTCCGGTAGGTGCGGTCCTCGCCCCAGACCACGACCGACCGCGCCGCCAGCGAGTCGCGGGTGTCGGCGGCCAGTTCGGGCTCGACGCCGATCACGGTCGCCGCCGGACGCAGCGCCGTCACCGCCGTCGCCACACCCGACGAGAGTCCGCCCCCGCCGACCGGGACCAGCACCACGTCGACGTCGGGCAGGTCCTCGACGATCTCCAGGCCGATCGTGCCCTGCCCGGCGATGATCCGCCGATCGTCGAACGGCGGCACCAGCACCGCCCCGGTCTCCGCCACGATCCGCTCCGCCTCGGGGACGCGCCGGGGCGGCGGCACCGTGACGACCTCGACGCCGAGTGCCCGGATCCGGTCGACCTTGGCCGCCGGGGCACCCTCCGGGACGACGATCCGGCAGGGCACATCCGCGGCGCGGGCCGCGTACGCCAGGGCCAGGCCGTGGTTGCCGGACGAGTGGGTGACGACGCCGCGCGCCCGCTCGGCGGCGGTCAGCCGGGCGACCGCGTGCGTCGCGCCCCGCAGCTTGAACGACCCGACCGGTTGCAGGCTCTCCGGCTTGAGCCACAGGTCCGCGTCCCACGACGTCCGCAACAAGGGGGTACGCAGCACGACGCCCGCGATGTCCTCGGCGGCGCCCCGGACGTCCTCGACCGACACCAGGTCCATCGCCCAATCCTGCCCCGACCACCGTCGATTCGCCGCGCCGCGGCCGGTGGCGGCGTGGTCGCCCTCGCGCTTTGAGACAGGCCCTAGACTGCCGGCGTGACGGGGACGGCGCGGTGAGCGCAAAGGACCACGGGCCGGAGGCCGACGGCCCCGAGGACCACGGGCCGGCGGACGCACCCCGGCCGAGCCTGCGGGCGGCGGCGCGGGACCGGCGAGTCTGGGCGATCCTCGGCGTGGTCGCCATCCTGCTGGTCTGCTGCTGCGCAAGTGCCGCCGGCACTCTGCTCGCGATCTCCGCCGGCCTGTTCAGCACCGGCTGACCCCGCCCGCGCCGCCTAGCGCCGCGCCGCCAGGCCGTTGTCGGCCGGAGGCCCCAGCAACGCGGCCGCGTCGCCGGTGCGAACCATGCGGTGCCAGCGCAGCCGGTTGCCGACCAGCGCGGTGACCACCGACTGCACCACGACCAGGTACATCACCTGCCGGTAGACGACCTGCTGGAACGGCAGGCTCCACAGCGGCCCGAGGCGTTCCCGGTCCAGTCGCAGGGCGTACCCGGCGGTCGCCGCCTGGAGCAGGAGCAGCCCGACCCAGGCCAGCACGAGCGTCGTCCACGGCAGGAAGAACAGCCCGTAGATCGCGTAGACGTCCACGGCCGGCGCGGCCAGCGGCAGCACGATCTGGAACACGGTCAGGTACGGCAGGCCACGCCGGCCCAGCTTGCCGCCGGCGCCCGACTCACGCAGGGCGTGCCGGTGCTTCCACATCGCCTGCATCGTGCCGTAGCACCACCGGTAGCGCTGGCGCCACAGCTGCCGCAGGGTGGCGGGCGCCTCGGTCCAGGCGATGGCCGACTCCTCGTAGACGACCCGCCAGCCGGCCCGGAGCACCTTCATCGTCAGGTCGGTGTCCTCGGCCAGGGTGTCGGCGGGGACGCCACCCAGGGCGAGCAGCGCCTCGCGGCGGAACGCGCCGATCGCGCCGGGGATCGTCGGCATGCACTCGAGCACGTCGTACATCCGGCGGTCGAGGTTGAAGCCGATCACGTACTCCAGGTGCTGCCAGCGCCCGAGCAGCCGCCGCCGGTTGGCGACCTTCGTGTTGCCGGAGATCGCGCCGACCGTCGGGTCGGCGAAGCCCTGCACCAGCCGGTAGACGGTGTCCCGCTGGAACACGGTGTCCCCGTCGACGAGGACCAGCAGGTTCGCCCGGGCGGCCCGGATGCCGGTGTTCAACGCGGCCGGTTTGCCGGCGTTGGCCTGCCGGATCACGCGGACGCCGCGCAGCCGCATCCGTTCGACGATCTCGGCGGTGCCGTCGCTGGACCCGTCGTCCACGACGATCACCTCCAGCGTCGGGTACGCACTGGCGACCAGGGACCGGACGGTCGCGGCGATGTTCGCCGCCTCGTTGTACGCGGGCACGATCACCGACACCGGCTCGGTGACCGCGTGCCGGCCCCGGACCGGCCGGCGGACCCGGCGTACGTGGCGCTGTGCGCAGACCACCTGGACCGCGAGCCGGGCCACCCCGAGCACCAGCGCGACGGCGAGCAAGGTCTCGATCGCGCCGGCCGCCCAACGGGCGCCGGTCTGGGTCCACCGCATCGCCGTACCGCTCACCCGATTGTCGAGGCTCGCCGGCACCATCGAGGAAGGTGCATCGATCCCGTCGGAGACGGTGGTGAACCGGTAGCCCTGTCTGGTGAGGTCGGGCAGCAGCCGTTCCAGTGCCGCGACGGTCTCCGACCGGTCGCCGCCACCGTCGTGCATCAGGACGACCGCGCCGCGTCCCCGTTGCGGCGTCGCCGCCTCGACGATCGCCGGCACGCCGGGTCGCTGCCAGTCCTTGGTGTCCCGGTCGGCGAGCACCGCGACGTGGCCGGTGCCGGCGGCGGCGCGCAGCGCGTCGTACTCCGGGGCGGTCAGCGCCCCGGGCCCGGAGGAAAACGGCGGGCGCAGCAGGGTGACCTCGCGGCCGGTCACGCCGGCGATCGCCTTCCGGGTGAGGGAGAGTTCCAGGTCACGGCGCCAGGTCGACGCGGCGCCGAGGTGCGCGTGGGTGAAGGTGTGCGAGCCGATCTCGTGCCCTTCGGCGAGGATCCGCCGGACGAGGTCGGGGTGTTCGTTGACCCGGGCGCCGACCACGAAGAAGGTCGCCTTCGCGTCGTGCCGGCGCAGCACGTCCAGCACCTGCGGCGTCCAGCGCGGGTCGGGCCCGTCGTCGAAGGTCAGCGCGACGGTACGGTCCGGCATCGCGCGGCTCACCGGCTCGTCCCGGTCCAGCCGCAGCACCGGGCCGCCGGTCGTCACCTCCTTCGGGACACCGGGCGCGGCGACGTCATGACCGTCACCCGCCGGTCCGGAGCCGCCGGCCAGCCCGGTGACCAGCGCGTTGACCGTGAGCGCCGCGAGCAGCAGCAGCACACCGAGCAGGAGCAGGAACCAGTGCGCCCGCGGGTCTCGGCGGGCGACGTGCCGCGCCACCGTCAGCCCGGCTTCCCGGGCGAGCGGCTCGGCTTCGGTGAGTTGCGCCGATCGTCACCCTGGCCCGGCTGGTCGGAGCTGGTCGGTCGGGGGCCCGGAGCCGCGGTGCTCGCCGATGTGCCGGGAGCGGCGCTGCGGGTGGCCGCCGGGAGAGGCGCGGAGGTGCTGGTCGCCGGGTCCGGGCGCGGCGACGTCCGGCCCACGTCGTCACGACCCTCGACCTCCGCCTCGACCGGGGCGCGGTCGTCGGACCAGCCGGGCACCGTGACCGACGAGTCGACGAAGAGGCCGGCCAGGATCAGGGCGAGGCTCGTGAGCAGGCCGAGACCCATCGCGGTACCGGCGATCACGGTGAGCCGGCGCCGCCGGCCCGTCCGGTCGACGAACACCGGCGGCGCTCCGCCCGGCTGGTTGTGCATCTGCTGAACTCCCGCTGCCACGCGCGCCGGTTGCCCGGCACGGGCCCGTCGGCCGGGCCTCCGGTGCCAACAGCGTATGTCCGGACCGGCGCGTTACATCGGCCCGGCCGACCGCCGTGCCGCCGTCCAGGCCGGATCGCGGCCCGTGGCGGCAAGGAGCCGGTGCACGTAAGGCAGGTTGGCCGAGGCGGGCACCGCCTCGGCGAAGACGCCCATCTTCCGGGGCAGCGGGCCGAGCTGCTCGACCAGCTCGCGCAGCGGGCCCACCGCCTCGGGCGCCGGCTCGTACGGCTGACCCGTCGCGACTGTCAAGAATCGTTAGAAGCTAGGGTCGATGTTGCCGACACGAACGTCGATCTAGGGGGACGGTCTGATGGTACGGCGGAAGGCCCGGTCGGGGAACCGGGGCCGGTTCGACAGCAAGGACGCGCTGCTGGCCGGTGGCGTTGAGGTGCGGGCGTTGCGGTATCAGCGCGCGAGTCAGGACAAGAAGGAGCAGGGCAAGAGCGTCCACGACCAGGGCGTGCTCAACCTGGCGGAGATCACGAAACGGTCCTGGACCGACGCCGGGTCGTTCACCGACAACCACCGCTCGGCCAGCCGCCGCGCTACCAAGGAGCGCGAGCAGTTCGAGTTGCTGATCGAGCAGATCCGCGCGGGCAAGGGTGACGTGCTGGTGGTCTGGGAGATCTCCCGCAAGGAACGCGACCTGGCGGTGTTCGTGAAGATCCGGGACATGTGCCACGAAGTCGGCCTTAACTTCTGGCTGGTCGGCGGGGTGCTGTATGACCTGCGGGACAAGAACGACCGGATGATGCTCGGCTTCCAGGCGGTGCAGGCCGAGTGGATGGCCGACTCGATCCGCGACAACGTACTGCGCGGCATCGTCGGCGCCGCCGAAGCCGGGCGTCCGCACGGGAAGATCACCTACGGGTACCGGCGGATCTACGACCAACGCACCAAAGCCCTGCTACGCCAGGAACCGGACACCGAGATCCGCACCGCAGTCGCCGCCGACGGGACCGTCACCGAGTACTCGCATGCGCAGGTGGTGCGAGACAACTTCCGCAAGATCTCCGAAGGCATGCCCCTCACCGTCCGGGAGGCCGAACTCAACCGCCTCGGCATCCCCGCCTCGCAAGGCGGGATCTGGCGGCGCGGGATCCTGCGCAAGCAACTGATGAACCCGGCCTACATCGGTAAGCGGGTGCTGCGGGGGGAGATCGTCGGCGACGGGATCTGGCCCGCCCTGGTCGAGGAGGAGACGTACTGGTCGGTGGTGCGGATGCTGGGCGACCCGTCCCGCACGACCACGCGGCCCGCCCGCGCGGTGCATCTGCTGTCGTACCTGGTGCGCTGCGGGGTGTGTGACGGGCCGTTGTCGTCGCAGCGGCTCAACCGGCACGGCTGGACCGGGCAGGTGTACTCCTGCCTGCACAAGCGGTGCACGGCGGTGAAGGCCGAGTTCCTCGACGAGTACGTGCAGCGCACGGTGGTGGCGTGGCTGGCCCGCCCCGACGTGTACGACGTCCTCACCGCCGCCAGCGCCACCGACGAGGAAGTCGCGCACGCCCGCGCCGAAGCGCAACGGCTGCGCGGGGAGCTGGAGGACTGGCGCAAGCTCGGGGAGGAGGGCGAGGTCACCGCGATCGCCTACGCCCGCGCCGAGAAAGGCCTGCTCGCGCAGATCGCCGAGCATGAACAACGCGCCGCCGACGCCGGCATCCCCGCCGTGCTGCGCGGACGCATCGGCGACCAGGCCGTGACGGCGTGGCAGGACCTCGGCGACGACATCCCCGTCAAGCGGGAGATCATCCGCCTCGTCGCCGACATCAAACTCCTGCGCGCCGGGTTCAAGGGCGAACGCCGCACCTTCGGCCGCCACCGCCTCGACTGGCGGTGGAAATTCGGCCCGCAAGACCAGCAAGGGGCCTGACCTCGGCGAATGCTGAGCTGGGAGCCGTGAAGGGCGACTTGACCTGCGGGATGAGTTGAGCGTCGATGGTGTCCGCCGCCCGCCCATGCGGGCGGGCGGCGTGTTCCGTCGATGGAAGGTGTCCGGCTGTGCCCCGCGAACGACTCAGCACTCTGGCCGTGTTGCCCGACGATGTCACCGATCCGCTGTTGTGGCGGCTGGCCTTCGACGTCGCCTCCGCACACCAACCCGACGAGCGCGGCGACTGCCGCAACCTGCAGTGCCACGGGCAGCGCGGCATGTGCGCCGCCGCTCGCGCCGCCCGCCGCGCGATGAACGTGGCGCGAGCACCGCGGATGACCGCGCCGTACCCGCTACCTTCCCGGGGCCGTGCTGGTGTTGCCGACTCATCCAAGTGCAGTTTCGCCGGCTGGTTCACCGCTCGCTCGCCGATCGAGTGGACACGTCCCATCAGCCGTTCGGCCACGCTGCCACGCTGGCCGGATTTGAGGCGGCGCGGTGGCGTGACGAGACTTGACCTCCGTTGCTTCTGCCGGATCAGTTGGGCGCGCTCGGCCATGTCCCATGGGCCCGCGCTGGCGGCCGGAGTTCGATATGCGTGCCGTTCTTAGCGGACTTGCCCTCATTGAGACGCGGGAGCAAACGGGCCCGAAATGCGGTCGACGTGCCGCCTGACCTGGCCAGACTCAGATCACCGTCTGGTTGTGGCGCCGTTGTGCCAGCCTTCGTCGGTCGGGATGATTCCTCGGTGGTGGATGAATCCACCCCGTAAGGGATCATGCTCAGAACGGGTCCTCATGCTCGATGTCGTCGCGAGCCCAGCCGTAGCGAGTGATCATCAGACGCTTGATCGCTTGAATGTCTAGGGGGCGCTGCCGCAGCGCGAGCTTCCACATCGTTCTGGCGCTCGCGGGGAGGGTTACCTCCAGTGCCTGTTCGAGGGCGCTCACCGAGAAGAACCGGGGCGGGACAGGGTCATCATCGGGCTCCGGCGCCAGGAAAAGGTCACGGACGGCCTCGACATCGTCCGGCGAGCACGTCGACCTGTAGCGAAAGCGCGCGTTCTTCGCCACACTGTGGGCCGCCAAGAGGATGTGCCAGTCCAGCCAGCCGCGGTCACGTAAGGCCGCGACCGTGTCAGCAAAGGCCGGCGACTGCCGCAGGGCCGCCAGGGTTGGCCGCATCCGCCGGGGGATGTCCTCGTACCTGAACCGCACCTCCTCGTAGCTGTGCGATGGGGCGTACCCAGGCCCCGGAGTGTCAGGGAAATCAAGGCCGGGGCCGGCGTCGGGGCAGGTAGCGACGTCGCTGGTAAACGGTTGCGGGTAGTCGAGCGACAGGTGGAGACGGTGGTTGCGGGTGGCGCCATGGAACGCGACGTCGTACGGCATGGCGAATGTGGTGATCGACGGCAGGCCCTGCTCGAAGACCTGGTCGAGCAAGACTTTCCACCGGTCGTCGGGCAGCGCTGAGGCAGTGACGATGACGGTGGTCACGGCCGCGAGGGTTTGCTGCGCGACCGCGTTGAAGACCTCAGGGCCGCGATGGTCGATGACCGCCAGGGTGCAGCGGAAGCACGTCTCTGTCGGCGTGCCGTCGACTTGCTCGGTGGCGAGGTCGGAGTCGGGCGCGCCGGCGGTGACGAGCACTCGGACTCTTGTCGGAAGGAGGGCCGGGTCCGCAGACGCAAGGTGGGCGAGCGTGATCTGCAGGGTTGCGGCGAACCGCTCGCCCACCGCGACATCGGGCTCCCGGTTGTCGAACTCGACTGTCCAGATCACGCCCAAGCACTGGAACCGTATCCGTCGGTGTGGACCGGCATCGGCGAAGGGCGGATCGCCCAACTGCTTGGCAGCATGCGCGACGTGCTGCTCGGCGTCCATGCGCTGCCACCACGGCGGCCCACTGCGAGACAGGCCCTCAACGAAGGAGTCGATGAGTCCGGAGACACCGGCATCGGCGATGGCCTCGTCGACCAGGTCCGTGTAGGGGGCACCGAGCTTGTTGGCGAGCGCCCTGGTGTTGGCGAGTTCGAACAGGGCGGCGGCCAGCCACGGGTGCCGTTCGAAGTCGAAAGCCTGCTCAGCCAGGAGACCGTGAGCGGTGAGGGCGGTGCGGGTCAGTTGGGTGGAGCTGACCCAGTTGGCCTGGTGGTAGTCGGCGGCGGCGGCCTTGAAGAGTCCCTGCGGGTACAGGTCGGGGTTGTCGCGTTGTGTTAGTAGTACTTTGTTAGGTTGTTCCGGTGTGTCGCTTGTAGGGCTTTTTGGGTTGTGTTTGGCTCCCGGGCGTGGACGAGCGAGGACTCACACGGGTGCGGG
>NZ_JAATEO010000030.1 GCF_012034245.1 Micromonospora thermarum
TATTCGGGATCTGGACCTGTTGCGGCCGATCTACGCGCAGACCGCGGCGTACGGGCACTTCGGTCGGGAGTTGCCCGACTTCACGTGGGAGAGCACCGACCGCGCCGCCGACCTCAAGTCGGTAGCGGGAGCCTGAGCGGCACCACGCGCGGCGACCGGCGACCCGCAGTGGGGTCGCCGGTCGCTCGCGTCTGCGTCGACGTGCCCCTGGCCCACCTCGACCGCCCCTTCGACTACCTGGTGCCCGAGGCACTCGACGCCGACGCCGTCCCCGGCACCCGGGTGAAGGTCCGCTTCGCCGGCCAACTCGTCGACGGCTGGCTGCTGGAGCGGGCCGACGCGTCCGAGCATCCCCGGCTCGCGTACCTCGAAAAGGTCGTCTCCCCGGAGCCGGTGCTGGCGCCGGAGATCGCGCGGCTCGCCCGCGCGGTGGCCGACCGGTATGCCGGCAGCCTCGCCGACGTGCTCCGCCTCGCCGTCCCGCCCCGCCACGCACGGGTGGAGAAGGAACCCCACGAGCCACCCGAGGCGGGCGACCTTCCCCCCGTACCGCACGGCTGGCGCGATTACCCCACCGGGCCGGCCCTGCTGCGGGCCCTCGCCGACGGCCGCCCCGCCCGCGCGGTCTGGTCCGCGCTGCCCGGCGAGGACTGGCCCGCCCGGTACGCGGAGGCCGTGGCCGCGACCGTCGCCGGCGGCCGGGGCGCCGTGGTGGTGGTCGCCGACGCGCGCGACCTCGACCGGCTCGACACGGCCCTGACCACCGCCCTCGGTCCCGGCCGGCACGTCCAGCTCACCGCCGCGCTCGGCCCGGCCCGGCGGTACCGGGCGTTCCTCGCCGCCCGGCGCGGCGACGTCCCCGTCGTGATCGGCACCCGGGCCGCCATGTTCGCCCCGGTGCACCAGCTCGGTCTGGTCGCCATCTGGGACGACGGCGACGACCTGCACGCCGAACCCCGAGCCCCCTACCCGCACGCCCGCGAGGTGCTGCTGACCCGCGCCCAGCTCGCCGACGCCGCCGCCGTGGTCGGCGGGTACGCCCGGACCGCCGAGGCCCAACTGCTCGTCGAGACCGGCTGGGCCCGCGAGGTCGTGGCCGACCGGGCCACCCTGCGCGCCCGTACCCCGGCCATCGCCCCCACCGGTGACGACCCGCAGCTGGCCCGCGACCCCGGCGCGGCCACCGCCCGGCTGCCCAGCCTCGCCTGGACCACCGCCCGCGACGCGCTGCGCGCCGACGCGCCGGTGCTGGTCCAGGTGCCCCGCCGCGGCTACCTGCCCTCGGTGGCCTGCGCCACGTGCCGCACCCCGGCCCGCTGCCCGCACTGCGCCGGCCCCCTGGCCCTCCCGTCCGCCGAGGGCGCTCCCGCCTGCCGCTGGTGCGGGCGCGTCGCCGCCGCGTACGCCTGCCCCGAGTGCGGGGGCCGGCGCCTGCGCGCCTCGGTCACCGGTGCCCGGCGGACCGCCGAGGAGCTGGGCCGGGCGTTCCCGGGCGTGCCGGTGCGGACCTCGGGGCGGGAGGAGGTCCTCGCGAGCGTGCCCGGCGGTGCGGGCCTCGTCATCGCGACCCCGGGTGCCGAGCCGGTGGCCGACGGCGGCTACGGCGCCGTGCTGCTGCTCGACTCGTGGGCGCTGCTCACCCGCGCCGACCTGCGGGCGGGGGAGGAGGCGCTGCGGCGCTGGCTCGCCGCCGCCGCACTGGCCCGCCCCGCGGCGGCCGGCGGCCGGGTGGTGGTGGTCGCCGACGGCGGGCTCGCCCCCGTCCAGGCGCTGCTGCGGTGGGACGCGGGCTGGTTCGCCGCCCGGGAACTGGCCGAGCGCCGCGACCTGGGCTTCCCCCCGGCGGTCCGGATGGCCAGCGTCACCGGGCCCCCGGCCGCCGTGGCCGACCTGCTCGCCGAGGCCCGGCTGCCCGAGGACGCCGAGGTGCTAGGCCCGGTCCCCGCCGACGGCGACCGGGAGCGGATGCTGGTCCGGGTGCCCCGGGCCCGGGCCGCCGCCCTCGCCGGGGCGCTGCACGCGGCGGCCGGGGTCCGCGCCGCCCGCAAGGCCGCCGACCCGGTCCGGCTCCAGGTCGACCCCCTCGCCATGTTCTGACGCCATCACCGTCGGTCACCGAAGTGGGTGTGACGGACACGCTGTGTGGGAAGTGGCCCGGATACGGGTGGTAGCATCGCCCGTCATGCCCGGGCGTTCGACGGTTCCAGGTCGCGGCGCGGCGTCAGGCGCGCCGAGCTGGAGTTGTCGCAGGATGGCGCAGCGATGACGGGAGCGCGTCGCCGCGGCGCGATGTCGATGAGCTCAATCAGCCGGTGATCAGGGGTGGACCAGTCGTGACCGTTCGTCAGTCGATCGTCTTCAACGGTGACCTCGGCAGCGGCAAGAGCACCGTCTCCGTGGAGATCGCCAAGCGCCTCGGCATGCGCCGGGTCAGCGTCGGCGACCTCTACCGGCAGATGGCGCAGGAGCGGCAGATGACCGCCCTCCAGCTCAACCTGCACGCCGAGCTGGACCAGGCCGTCGACGGCTACGTCGACCAGCTCCAGCGGGACATCGCCGCCTCCGGCGAACGCCTCGTCATGGACTCCCGGCTGGCCTGGCACTTCTTCACCGACGCGCTCAAGGTCCACATGATCACCGAGCCGGGCGAGGCGGCCCGGCGGGTGCTGCTGCGACCCTCCGGCCCCGCCGAGAGCTACACCTCCATGGAGGAGGCGAAGGCCAAGCTCAAGGAGCGCAGCGAGAGCGAGCGCGGCCGGTTCATCGTCCGCTACGGGGTGGACAAGGCCCGGCTGCGCAACTACGACCTGATCTGCGACACCACCCGGGCCAGCGCCGAGGAGGTGATCGAGCACATCGTCGACGCGTACGAGGGGCGGCTCTGCCCGGACGTGCTGCGTGACGCCCCGCCGCTGCTGCTGCTCGACCCGGCCCGGGTCTACCCGACCGAGGACATCGCCGCCCTGCGCGACCTGTGGGACACCGAGTTCGTCGGCGACGTCGCCGCGGCCGGGGACGAGGCCCTCGAACCGCTGCGGATCGGCTACACCGGCGAGTACTTCTTCGTGGTGGACGGGCACCGCCGGCTCAGCGCCGCGCTCCAGAACGGGTTCCGGCTGGTGCCCGCGCGGCTGGTCGCCGAGGTGGACGAGCCCGTGGTCGGCGGCCTGAGCGCGATCGACTACTTCACCGCCCAGGTGCGGCCGAGCCTGATCCACGACTGGGAGGCCGCCCACAAGATCGAGCTGCCGCTGCCCGAGCACGCCCTGCTGGGCGAGGGCGCCGTGCTGGCGGGGGAGCCCGGCGCGGGCTCCTGACCGTCGGTCGGCGCGGCCCTCGTCGACGGACCCGACGGTCGGCGGGGCTGACGGCGGGCCGCCGCGCGCGCATGATGGAGCCTCCGGCACCCCTCGACACGGGAGGCGACTCATGGACGCATCCGAGGCGGTCGCGCTGCTCATGTCGCCGCAGGGGCGTCTCGACCCGTACCCGACGTACGAGCGGTTGCGCGCGCACGGGCCGGTGGTGGAGGCGGCGCCCGCCTTCTTCGTGGTCACCGGGTACGCGGAAGCCGACGCGATCCTCCGGGACGCCCGGTTCGGCGTGCTCGACGACGACCTGCGGGACAACCTCTGGCCCGGATGGCGGCAGAGCGCGGCCGTCGCCTCGATCTCCCGGTCGATGCTGCGGACCAACCCGCCGGACCACACCCGGCTGCGCCGGCTCGCCGCCGGCGCCTTCACGCCGCGCCGGATCGCCGCCATGCGCGACGTCGTCACGGCGCAGGCCGACCAGCTGATCGACGCGATGGCGGAGCGGGGACGGGACGGCGAGCCGGTCGACGTCATGGCCGACTTCGCGTACCCGCTGCCGGTGGGGGTGATCTGCGCGCTGCTCGGCGTGCCCCCGCAGGACCGGCCGCTGTTCCGCCGCTGGGCGGCCGACCTGACCGGCATCCTCGAGCCGGAGATCACGCCCGAGGACCTGGCGGTGGCGGACCGGGGCGCCACCGAGCTGAGCGACTACTTCGCCGAGCTGGTCGCGGCGCGACGGCGCGCGCCCGCCGACGACCTGACCACCGCACTCGTGCAGGTGCACGACGCCGACGGTGACCGGCTCTCCGGCGAGGAGCTGCTGGCGAACCTCGTGGTGCTGCTGGTCGCCGGCTTCGAGACCACCACGAACCTGCTGGGCAACGGCCTGGTCGTGCTGCTGGACCACCCCCGCGAGGCCACCGCGTTGCGCGCGCACCCCGACTTCGCGCCCGAGTACGTCGATGAGCTGCTCCGGTACGACTCCCCGGTCCAGCTCACCACCCGGCGCAGCGACGCGCCGGCCCGCGTCGGGGGGATGGAGCTGCCGGCCGGCAGCTGGGCCCTGCTGCTGCTCGGCGCCGCCAACCGCGACCCCCGGCGCTTCCCGGAACCGGCCCGGTTCAACCCGTGGCGCGCCCAGCCGCACCCGCTCTCCTTCGGGGCCGGCCCGCACTACTGCCTCGGCGCCGGGCTGGCCCGGCTGGAGGCGCAGGTCGCCTTCCCGCTGCTGCTGCGCCGGCTGCCCGGCCTGGCGCTGGCCGGCACGCCCCGCCGCCGGACCCGGCTGACACTGCGTGGCTACGACACCCTCCCGGTCACCGTCACCGCCGCGGTCGGCGATCGCGGTACGCCGGCCGGGACCGGCCCGGCCACTCCGTAGACTGGTACGGCACACCGTCGCCGAACCCACGAAGGAGCCACCCCGCGTGACCGTCCAGCCCATCCGTCTGTTCGGCGACCCGGTGCTGCGCACGCCGGCCGATCCGGTGGTCGACTTCGACACCGAGCTGCGCAAGCTCATCGCCGACCTGACCGACACGATGCGCGAGCAGAACGGCGCCGGCCTCGCCGCGCCGCAGCTCGGCGTGGGCCTGCGGGTGTTCACCTTCGACGTCGACGACGTGGTCGGCCACCTGGTCAACCCGGTGCTCGAGTTCCCCGACGAGGAGGAGCAGGACGGCCCGGAGGGCTGCCTGTCCATCCCCGGCCTCTACTTCGACACCAAGCGCCGGCAGAACGTCATCGCCAAGGGCTTCAACGGCTACGGCGACCCGATGCAGATCGTCGGCACCGGCCTGATGGCCCGCTGCGTGCAGCACGAGACCGACCATCTCGACGGTGTCCTCTTCGTCGACCGGCTCGACCCGGCCGGCCGCAAGGAGGCGATGAAGGCGATCCGCCAGGCCGAGTGGTACGACCCGGCCGCCCCGCCGACGGTCAAGCTCAGCCCGCACGCCTCCAGCAGCCCCTTCGGCCTCGGGAGGTGACCGGTCGGTGCGAGTGATCTTCGCCGGCACGCCGGCCGTCGCCGTCCCCGCCCTGGAGGCCGTCGCCGCCTCCCGCCACGACCTCGTGGCCGTGGTCACCCGACCGGACGCCCCCGCCGGGCGCGGTCGTGGGCTGTCCCGCTCCCCGGTGGGCGCCTGGGCCGACGAGCACGGCGTCGAGGTGCTCACCCCCGCCCGGCCCCGCGAGCCCGAGTTCCTCGACCGGCTGCGCGAGCTGGCACCCGACTGCGTGCCCGTCGTCGCGTACGGCGCGCTGGTCCCGCCGGCCGCCCTGGAGATCCCCCGGCACGGCTGGATCAACCTGCACTTCTCGTTGCTGCCCGCGTGGCGGGGCGCGGCGCCGGTGCAGCACGCGGTGCTGCACGGTGACGAGCTGACCGGCGCCAGCGTCTTCCAGTTGGAGGAGGGGCTGGACA
Source organism: Micromonospora thermarum (assembly GCF_012034245.1). GTDB lineage: Bacteria > Actinomycetota > Actinomycetes > Mycobacteriales > Micromonosporaceae > Micromonospora > Micromonospora thermarum. Next base: position 5,740 of record NZ_JAATEO010000030.1, read on the forward strand.
CCGGGCCGGTGTACGGCACCGTCACCGACGAGATCCGCCCCACCGACACCTCGGGGGACCTGCTGGAGCGGCTCGCCCACTCCGGCGCGGGCCTGCTGGTCGCCGTCCTGGACGCGATCGAGGACGGCACCGCGCGGGCCGAGCCGCAGCCGGCCGACGGGGTGTCCCTGGCGCCGAAGCTCACCGTCGAGGACGCGCGGGTCCGCTGGACCGACCCCGCCTTCGCGGTGGACCGCCGCGTCCGCGCCTGCACCCCGGCCCCCGGCCCGTGGACGACCTTCCGGGACGAGCGGGTGAAGCTCGGGCCGGTGACACCCGTCGCGAACGGCCCCGAGCTGAAGCCGGGCGAGCTGCTGGTGGAGAAGTCGCGGGTGCTGGCGGGCACCGCCACCACGCCGGTGCAGCTCGGCGAGGTCCGCGCGGCGGGCAAGAAGGCCATGCCGGCGAGCGACTGGGCGCGCGGTGTCCGGGTCGCCGCCGGGGAGGTCTTCGCGTGACCGACTCCGCCGACCGCGCCGACCGTCCCGACAACCCCCGCGGCGGCCGTTTCGACGCCGGCCCCGCAGGCGTCCCGGACGCCGGCCGTCCCGGTCGGGCCGACGACTCCGGCTCCACCCGGTTCGGGCGGCCCACCGGCGGTCGCCCGGACCGCGCCGCGCCCCGGCGGGCCGGTGCGCCCCGGGACGAGCGGCGGGCCGGCACCGGGCGCCCCGATCGCGGTGTCCGCGCCGGGAGCGCACGCCCCGGCCGCCCGGCCCCGGCCGACCGGCCCCGGTACGCCGCCTACCAGGCGATCGAGGCGGTCAACCGGGACGACGCGTACGCCAACCTGGTGCTCCCGGCGATCCTCCGCGACGCGGGGCTGGCCGGCCGTGACGCCGCCTTCGCCACCGAGCTGACCTACGGCACGCTGCGCCACCTCGGCACCCTCGACGCGATCCTCACCGACGCCGCCGGGCGGGACGTGGCCCGGATCGACCCGCCGGTCCGCGACGCGCTGCGGCTCGGGACGTACCAGCTGCTGCACACCCGGGTGCCCGCGCACGCGGCCGTCTCGTCGACCGTGGACCTGGTCCGGACGGTCGGACCGGGCGCGACCGGGTTCGCCAACGCCGTGCTGCGCGAGGTGGCCGGCCGGGACGCCGACGGGTGGGTCGCGAAGCTCGCCCCACCGATGGACACCGACCCCGTCGGCCACCTGGCGCTGGCGTACAGCCATCCGCAGTGGATCGTGCGGGCGTTCGCCGAGGCGCTCGGCAGCGACCTCGGCGAGACCACCCGCCTGCTCATCGAGGACAACGAACGCCCGCCGGTGCACCTGTGCGCCCGCCCCGGGCTCGCCGACCCGGTCGAGCTGGCCGACGAGGTCGGCGGCGCGCCCGGCGCCTTCTCCCCGTACGCCGTCTACCTGGGCGGCGGCGCGCCGGGCGACCTGCCGGCGCTCGCCGAGGGCCGCGCCCACGTGCAGGACGAGGGCTCCCAGTTGGTGGCCAACGCCCTGGCCGTGGCCCCGCTCGACGGCCCGGACGGGCGGTGGCTCGACCTGTGCGCCGGCCCGGGCGGCAAGTCCAGCCTGCTCGGCGCCATCGCCGCCCAGCGCGGCGCGCGACTCACCGCGGTCGAGGTGTCCGAGCACCGCGCCCGCCTCGTCGCGCAGGCCACCCGCGACCTGCCGGTGACCGTGCTGAACACCGACGGCCGTGCCGTGGGCGACCACCCGAAGCTCGCGGAGGAGCACTTCGACCGGGTGCTGGTCGACGCGCCGTGCACGGGGCTGGGGTCGCTGCGCCGCCGGCCCGAGTCGCGCTGGCGGCGGCAGCCGTCGGACCTGCCGGCGCTGACCCGGTTGCAGCGGGAACTGCTCGGTGCGGCGCTGCGGGCGGTGCGCCCCGGCGGTGTGGTCGCGTACGTCACCTGCTCGCCGCACACCGTCGAGACGCACGTGACGGTCACCGAGTCGTCCCGCCGGGCCGGGGTGCCGGTCGACTTCGTCGACGCCCGCCCGCTGCTGCCGGAGGGGATGCCAGGCCTCGGCGGCGGCCCGACGGTGCAGCTGTGGCCGCACCGCCACGGCACCGACGCCATGTTCCTGGCGGTGCTCCGCCGCGGCTGACGCGCGGCCGGTGTGCACATGGCGGTCGGCCGGGCCGCCGGCCGGCGAGGCGTCCGCCGCCGGCACGTCCCGGTGGGCGCCTCCGCCGGCGGCCCGGCTCCCGGCCGCCCGTCGTCCGGTCCGGGCACGGCCGGCCGGCGCTCAGCCCATCGGCAGGCCCGAGCGGCCGGCGCCCTTCATCGAGCGGGTGAGGTCACGGTCGCTGACCCAGAGGAAGCACTGCACGCCGCGGTTGCCGTCGCGCCACTCCGCGGCGAGCGGGTGGTACCAGATCGAACCGGTGCGGAACCGCACCTCGCCGCGCGGCACCTTGGTGTACGTGGCGATCAGCGCCAGGCAGCCGTCGCGGACGCGGCGGTCGTCCTTGGTGAACGCCGCGTAGCTGGTGTCCGGCGCGACCCAGACACCGACGAACTCGGCGTGGTGCGGGCGGGTGCACGACACCGGGGTCATCCGGGTGACCCGGTCGTCCTTGAGGGACGGGTTGAAGCAGGTGTGCCGCAGCGGCGACGAGCCGGCCAGCGACCGGCCGAGACCGGCGGTACGCGTGACCACACTCGGGTCGTCCATGCTCCGGATCTCCGCCCCGTCGCAGCGGAACCAGCGAGCCCCGCCGGTCCAGGCGGCCGGCGACGGGAACACCACGGACAGGCCGACCCGGCCGCTGCGCCAGTCCGCGCCCAGCGCCCGCGTCGCTTCCCGGTCGCAGGTGGCGTGCGCGGTGCGCATCCCGGCGGAGCCGGGCGACGGTGGTGTCCTCTCCTTCGCGGCGGCGCCGGTCAGCGTGCCGACGTGCAGCGTCTCCACCCGGTGCGGCCGCTCGCACGGCACCGGGTCGTACGCCCCGAGGTAGCCGACCCGCGCCACGTGCGCGTGGCAGGTCCCCGCTTCCGGTGTGAAGGCGGCCGGGGCGCTGATCGTGGCCCAGTCGTCGACCAGGTCACCGTCGGTGCCGGCGGGTGGCGCGACGCAGCCGGTGAGCGCCAGGACCACCGCGCCGCCGAGCGCCACCGCCGTGAGCCAGCGTCGCTTCACCCTCCGACCTCCCCGTCGCCCGGTGGCCGCGGCACCGTCGATGCCGGCCACGGAGCGGGAGCATACGTCAGATCGCCGGCAGTCCCTGCGGGCCCGCGTCGCGCATCGAGCGGGTCAGTTTCCGGTCGTCGCTCCACAGGAAACAGCGCACCCCCCGGTCGCCCTCCTCCCACTCCCGTTGGGACGGCGGGTAGAAGATCGAGCCGGCCCGGTACGGCAGGTCGCTGTTGTTGGGCACGTCGGCGAAGGCGGCGATGAGCGCCATGCAGCGCTGGTGGGCCTGCTGCTCGTTGCGGGTGAACTCCGCCCAGCTCATGTCGCGTTCCACGTAGACGCCGACGAACTCGGCCCGGTGCGGCTCGGTGCACAGCACCGGCGCCATGTAGTTGAGGTTCTCGCCGATCAGCTTGGGGTCGAAGCAGCGGTGGATCAGCGCGGAGTCGCCGAGCATCGCGCCGCGCAGGCTCCCGGTCCGGTTGACCGGCCGGGTGTTGTCGATGCTGTCGGTCTCGCTGAGGTCGCAGCGGAACCAGCGGGCGCCGCCGGCCCACGCGGGAACGGACGGCAGGGCGATGTTCATCGTGAGGCGGGCGGAGTGCCAGTCCCCGCCGAGCACGTCGCGGACCCGCTGGTCGCACTCGGCTCGGGCGCCGCGCAGGTCCGGGGAGCCCGGCTCGGGCCGGCGGGCGTCGGCCGCGACCGGGCCGGTGAACGTGCCCACGTGCACGGCCTCCGCCAGGTGGTTGCGGGCGCAGTCCACCGTCTCGTACGTGCTCGCCTGCACCACCGCGGTGATCCGGGGGAGGCAGACGCCGGCGGCGGGGACGAACAGCCGCGCCTCGGACAGCACGGGCCAGTCGTCGGTGAGGTCGCCGTCGGATCCGCCGGGCCGTACGCAGCCGCCGAGCAGGAGCGCGGCCGCGCCGGCCAGCGCCAGTGCCCGGAGAGGAAGCCACCGTCGCATCATCCGCCCTTTCCGAGAGCTGACGGCCGGCCACCGCGGACCTGGCCGGCGCGCCAGGTGGTCGTGCAGCCACGTCACCGTCCCTGATGGAGTGTTGCCGTGTTTCCGCCATCCGGCCAGTCACGGATGGCCCTTCGTCCGGTTTCACTCGTCCGGATCGGCCAATTCTGCACGACTGGTCACCACCGGGTCACAGGGTGTCCCGGTTGGTGCCGTGCCGGCGGCGGCTGGTGACCGCGTTCGTACACTGGCCCCGTGACCGTACCGCCGCCGATCGTCGCGCCGAGCATCCTGGCCGCCGATTTCGCCCGCCTCGCCGACGAGGTTCGTGCCATCGAAGACGCCGCCGACTGGTTGCACGTGGACGTCATGGACAACCACTTCGTGCCGAACCTGACCATCGGGCTGCCCGTCGTGCAGAGCCTGCGGGCCGCCACGAAGCTCCCGTTCGACGTGCACCTGATGATCGAGGATCCGCGGCGGTGGGCCCCCGGGTACGCCGACGCCGGGGCGTACAACGTCACCTTCCACGCCGAGGCCTGTGACGACCCGGTGGCGCTGGCCAAGGACCTGCGGTCGGCCGGGGCGAAGGCGGGGCTGGCGATCGACCGGGACACCCCGGTCGAGCCGTACCTGGAACTGCTGCCCAGCTTCGACACGCTGCTGATCATGACGATCAAGGCGGGCTTCGGCGGGCAACGGTTCATCCCGCAGCTCCTCGACAAGGTCCGCACCGCGCGCCGGCACGTCGACGCCGGCCACCTGGAGGTGCGCATCGAGGTCGACGGCGGCATCGCCGCCGACACCATCGCCCAGGCCGCCGAGGCCGGGGCCGACGCCTTCGTCGCCGGGACCGCCGTCTACGGCGCGGACGACCCGGCCGAGGCCGTCCGGAGACTGCGGGCCACGGCGGAACGCGCGGCCTCCGGGGCCTGACGTGGACCCGGCCGGCGACCGCCCGGACGTCATCCTCGTCGTCGACGACGACGAGGACATCGCGCGCTTCGTCGAGTTCAACCTCCGCCTGCAGGGCTACGAGGTGATCCACGCCAGCGACGGCCAGGAGGCGCTCGAAGTGATCGAGCGTCAGCGTCCCGACCTCGCGGTGGTGGACCTGATGATGCCGCGTGTCGACGGCCTGGAGCTGACCCGGCGGCTGCGCGCCGACCCGATGACCGCGGCCCTGCCGGTGATCATGCTGACCGCCAAGGGCATGACCGTGGACAAGGTGCACGGGCTGAGCGCCGGCGCCGACGACTACCTGGTCAAGCCCTTCGACACCGCCGAACTGGTGGCCCGGGTCAGCTCCACCCTCCGCCGCAACAAGGAGTTCCGGGAGGTTTCGCCGCTGACCGGGCTGCCCGGCAACAGCCGGATCCGCCGGGAGATCGCCGACCGGGTCCGGGTCGGGTCGGACTACGCGGTCGGCTACATCGACATCGACCGCTTCAAGAGCGTCAACGACCGGTACGGCTTCGTCCGCGGTGACGACTTCATCTCGGCGCTGGCCCGCAGCCTGCACCGGGCCGTGGTGTCGGTGGGCCTGCCGCCGGCCTTCCTCGGCCACGTCGGCGGTGACGACTTCGTCTTCGTCTGCACGCCGGAGCAGGTCCGGCCGCTCACCTCGCGGGTCTCGGCCGACTTCGAGAAGGCCGCCGACGCGCTGTACGACCCGTCGGACGCCGCCCGCGGCTACGTCGAGCTGAAGGACCGGCGCGGCAACCTGCGCCGGGCCGCCCTGGTCACGCTCTCGATCGGCGTCTCCGTCTCGGACGCCGACAAACGCATCACCAGCCCCCTGGAGGCGATGACGATCGCCTCGGAGATGAAGACCGTGGCCAAGAGCCAGCCCGGCTCGTACGTGGCGGTGGACCGGCGCCGGGGCGTGGCCGATCCGAGCGATCGTCATGTGAAGTAGCTCGCGGAGGTGGCGACAGCCCCCCCGGAGCGTGTAAGACTGCCGGTAGTACCCACCACGCGCTGGCGGGACTCGGTGTAATTCCGAACCGGCGGTGATCCACGGTGTGACCGTGGTAAGCCCGCGACCCGGGAGCGGTTCGTCCGCCCGGTGGACCTGGTGAGACTCCGGGGCCGACGGTTGGGTGCGGGCACGCCCGCGCTCAGACAGTCCGGATGGGAGACAGCGCGCGGGACGGACGGGCCGTGCCCGGCTGCCGACCTCGGCATGCCGTGACGGCCCCCCGGGTCGGCCCTGCCGTCCCCGGATTCCGCCGCCGCACGCCCGCGGCCCGATGCCGTCGCTCCCGTCGCCGCCCGCGCGCCGACCCGCGAGCGAGAGGGCAGGGCATGGCCGGCGTCTCCGTCGATGAGGCGATGCGTCGCGCGGTCGAACTCGCCGCGCGCGGTCTCGGCACCACCAGCCCCAACCCGGTCGTCGGCTGCGTGCTGCTCGACGCGGACGGCCAGGTCGTCGGTGAGGGCTTCCACGCGTACGCCGGCGGGCCGCACGCCGAGATCGTCGCGCTCGCCCAGGCGGGGGAGCGGGCCCGCGGGGGCACCGCCGTCGTCACCCTGGAGCCCTGCGACCACATCGGTCGCACCGGCCCCTGCAGCACCGCGCTGGTACAGGCCGGGGTGGCGCGGGTAGTCATCGCCGTGCCCGACCCGAACCCGGTCGCGTCGGGCGGCGCCGCCACGTTGCGCGCCGCCGGAATCCAGGTCGCCCTGGGGGTACGCGCCGCCGAGGCGGAGGCCGGCAACATCTCCTGGCTCACCTCGATGCGCCGGGGCTGGCCGTACGTCATCTGGAAGTACGCCGCGACGCTGGACGGGCGCTCGGCGGCCGCCGACGGCACCAGCATGTGGATCACGTCCGAGGCGGCGCGGATGGACGTGCACGCCCTGCGCGGGACGGTCGACGCCGTGATCGCCGGTGTGGGCACCGTGCTCGCCGACGACCCCCGCCTCACCGCCCGGAACCTGCGCGACGGCAGCCTCGCCATCCGCCAGCCGCTGCGCGTGGTGGTGGACTCGGCGGGGCGTACCCCGACCGGGGCCCGGGTCCGCGACGCCGCCGCCCCGACCTGGATCGCCACCGCCGCGGAGGTCGGCGCCGGCCCCGACGGCCGGGTGGACCTGCCGGCGCTGCTCGCCGCGCTGCACGGCCGTGGGGTGCGGGCGGCGCTGCTGGAGGGCGGGCCGCGCCTGGCCGGCGCGTTCCTCGCCGCCGGCCTGGTCGACAAGATCGTCGGGTACGTCGCGCCCCGGCTGCTCGGCGCCGGCCCGACCGCGCTGGTCGACGCGGGTGTGACCACGATCGCCGAGGCCATCGACTGCGAGGTCGTCGACGTTACGCAGGTCGGTCCCGACCTGCGGATCACCGCGCTGCCCCGGAAGAGGGAGGGCTGACATGTTCACCGGCATCGTCGAGGAGCTGGGCGAGGTCGTCCGCGTCATCGAGACGGCGGGCGACTCCGCGTTGGTCGCGATCCGTGGCCCCCTGGTCACCTCGGACGCCCGGCACGGGGACTCGATCGCGGTCAACGGCGTCTGCCTGACCGTGGTGGACGTCGCCGACGGGACCTTCACCGCCGACGTGATGGGGGAGACGCTGCGCCGCTCCGCGCTCGGGGCGCTGCGGCCGGGCGACCCGGTCAACCTGGAGCGGGCCGCCGCCCTCGGCAGCCGCCTGGGCGGGCACCTGGTGCAGGGGCACGTCGACGGCGTCGGCGAGGTCGTCTCGCGGGAGCCGGCCGAACAGTGGGAGACCGTGCGGTTCCGCCTCCCGGCCGCCCTCGCCCGGTACGTGGTGGAGAAGGGCTCGATCACCGTCGACGGGGTGTCGCTGACCGTGGCCGGCGTCGGGCCCGACTGGTTCTCGGTCGGTCTGATCCCGACCACGCTGAAGCTCACCACCCTCGGGACGCGCGGTGTCGGCGACCCGGTCAACCTCGAGGTCGACGTGCTGGCCAAGTACGTCGAGCGCCTGCTCGGCCCGCACCTGCCGGACGGCCGACCGGGCGGTGACCTGCCCGCGAGCCGGCCGGAGGGCGACCTGCCCGGCGCCGTCGGCCTGCCCGGCAGCGGCGGCCTGCCCGGCAGCGGCGGCCTGCCCGGTGTCGCGACCCCGGGCGGGGCGGCCTGATGGGCCCGCTCGGCTGGCTGCTCGACGCCCAGGTGAGCATCGCCGGCTCGCCCGTGCTGGTCCGCGAGATCGTCGGCAACGTCTTCGGCCTCGCGTCCGCCCTGCTCGGGCTGCGCCGCGTGGTGTGGGCGTGGCCGGTCGGCATGATCGGCAACGCGCTGCTGTTCACCGTCTTCCTCGGCGGGGCGTTCGCCACCCCGCAGGCGCACGACCTCTACGGCCAGGCCGGCCGGCAGGTCTTCTTCTTCGGCGTCAGCCTCTACGGCTGGTGGCGCTGGTCGCGCAACCGCCGCCGCGGCGTCGACGGCGCCCCCGCCGTGGAGCCGCGCTGGGCCACCGGCCGGGAGCGGCTCGGCCTGCTGCTCGCCGCCGTCGCCGGCACCGCGGCCGCGTACCCGGTGCTCGCCGCCCTGGGCTCGTGGGGCCCACTGCCGGACGCGTGGATCCTCACCGGCAGCCTGCTCGCGACGTACGGGATGGCCCGCGGCTACGTGGACTTCTGGCTCATCTGGATCGCCGTCGACGCGGTGGGGGTGCCGCTGCTGCTGCGCGGCGGCTTCTACCCCTCGGCGGCCATGTACCTCGTCTACGGCGCGTTCTGCGTCTGGGGCCTCGCCGCGTGGTGGCGCACGTCGCGCGCCACCCGCCCCGCCCCGATCCCGCCGACCTACTCGGAGGCAGTTGCATGAGCGAGCGAATTATCAGGCTCAGTGTGGATGTGCCTCGTTGCGGCACGGAGCGAAGCGGAGTGCTGGCATGAGTGCGTTCGGAAGCATCGAGCAGGCCGTGGAGGACATCGCGGCCGGCCGGCCCGTCGTCGTGGTCGACGACGAGAACCGGGAGAACGAGGGCGACCTGATCTTCGCGGCTGAGCTCGCGACGCCGGAGCTGCTCGCGTTCATGGTCCGGCACACCTCGGGCTACATCTGCGTGCCGCTGACCGAGAGCGAGTGCGACCGGCTGGACCTGCCGCCGATGCACCACACCAACCAGGACAAGCGCGGCACGGCGTACACGGTGACCGTGGACGCCCGGGAGGGCGTGAGCACCGGCATCTCGGCGGCCGACCGGGCCCACACGATCCGGCTGCTCGCCGACGCCACCACCGGCCCCGCAGACCTGGCCCGACCGGGCCACGTGGTGCCGCTGCGGGCACGCGAGGGCGGTGTGCTGCGCCGGCCCGGGCACACCGAGGCCGCGGTCGACCTGACCCGGCTGGCCGGGCTGCGCCCCGCCGGCGTGCTCTGCGAGCTGGTCAACGACGACGGCACGATGATGCGGCTGCCGGACCTGGAGAAGTTCTGCGCCGAGCACTCGCTGACCCTGGTCACCATCGCGGACCTGGTCGCGTACCGGCGGCGGACGGAGAAGCAGGTCGAGCTGGTCGCCGACGCCCGCATGCCCACGGAGCACGGGGTCTTCCGGGCCCTGGGCTACCGCAGCGACTACGACTCGGCCGAGCACGTCGCGCTGGTCATGGGCGACATCGGCGACGGCCGGGACGTGCTGGTGCGGGTGCACTCGGAGTGCCTCACCGGCGACGTGTTCGGCTCGGTCCGCTGCGACTGCGGCCCGCAGCTCAACGCCGCCCTCGATCGGGTGGCCCGGGAGGGGCGGGGTGTGGTGCTCTACGTCCGCGGGCACGAGGGGCGGGGCATCGGCCTGCTGCACAAGCTCCAGGCGTACCAGCTCCAGGACCTGGGCCGGGACACCGTCGACGCCAACCTGGACCTCGGCCTGCCGGCGGACGCCCGGGACTACGGCACCGGTGCGCAGATCCTCTACGACCTGGGCGTGCGTTCGATGCGGCTGCTCACCAACAACCCGGCCAAGCGCGCCGGCCTGGAGGGGTACGGCCTGACCATCACCGGGCGCGAGGGACTGCCGGTGCGGCCGCACCCGGAGAACGTGCGCTACCTGCGGACCAAGCGGGACCGGATGGGGCACCTGCTGGACGAACTGGACGAGGTGACCGAGGCGCCGATGGGCCGCCCGGTTCCCGGCAACGAGATCGGAGCGTAGACATGGCGGGATTCGGGGAGCCGGGCATCGACACCGTCGACGCGACCGGCCTGACGGTGGGCGTGGTCGCGGCCCGCTGGCACGGCGACCTCACCGACCACATGCTGGACCGGGCGGTCGCCGCCGCCGAGGCGTGCGGCGCGCGTGCCGTGGTGGCCCGCGTGGCCGGCTCGGTGGAGCTGCCGGTGGTGGCCCAGGCCCTCGCCCGCCGTTGCGACGTGGTGGTCGCGCTCGGCGTCGTGGTTCGCGGCGCCACCGCCCACTTCGACTACGTCTGCCGCTCGGTCACCGACGGGCTCACCCGTGTCGCGCTGGACGAGGGCAAACCGGTCGCGCACGGCGTGCTGACCGTCGACACCATCGAGCAGGCCCGGGACCGGGCCGGCCTGCCCGGCTCGGCCGAGGACAAGGGCTGGGCCGCCACGGTCGCCGCGCTCGACGCCGCCCTCGCCGTCCGTGGCGTGTCGGCGGCCTCCGCGCAGCGCGTCGGCTTCGGCGGCTGACCACGGGACGGACGCGCCGGACCCCGGCGGCGCCGCGGCGGCGGGGTGGCTGAGAGAATCGGCTGGTGAAGACGTTCGAGGAGTTGTTCGCCGAGCTGCAGGCCAAGGCCGCCGCCGGCACCCCGGGCTCGGGCACGGTCGCCGCCCTGGAGAAGGGCGTGCACTTCATCGGCAAGAAGGTCGTCGAGGAGGCGGCCGAGTCGTGGATGGCCGCCGAGCACGAGGGGCCCGAGCGGACCGCCGAGGAGATCTCCCAGCTGCTCTACCAGGTGCAGGTGCTGATGCTCGCCACCAATCTCGACCTCAAGGACGTCTACCGACATTTGTGAGTGCGCCCCCGCGTTGATCCTCCCGATCGTTAAGGAGCACTCCACCATGCTGCGTGTCGCCGTACCCAACAAGGGCGCCCTCGCCGAGAAGGCCGCCCAGATGCTGCGCGAGGCGGGCTACCGCCAGCGCACCGACCCGAAGGACCTGGTCTGCCGGGACGAACCCAACGACATCGAGTTCTTCTACCTGCGCCCGAAGGACATCGCCACCTACGTCGGCTCCGGTGACCTGGACGTCGGCATCACCGGCCGGGATCTGCTGATCGACTCCGGCGCGCCGGCCGAGGAGGTCGTCGACCTGGCCTTCGGCCGGGCCACCTTCCGCTTCGCCGCTCGCCCCGAGGACGTCGACTCCGTGCAGGAGCTGGGCGGGCACCGGATCGCCACCGCGTACCCGGGCCTGGTCGAGCGGTACCTCGCCGACCTCGGCGTGAAGGCCGACGTGATCCGCCTCGACGGCGCGGTCGAGAACGCCATCCGCCTCGGTGTCGCCGATGTCGTCGCCGACGTGGTGGAGACCGGCGCCACGCTGCGGCAGGCCGGCCTGGTCGTGTTCGGTGAGCCGCTGCTGCGCTCCTCGGCCGTCCTGGTCCGCCGCGCCGCCGCGCCGACCCACCCGCAGTGCGAGCAGCTCCTGCGCCGCCTGCACGGGGTCCTGGTCGCCCGGCGCTACGTGATGCTCGCGTACGACGTGCCGGCCGGCCTGCTGGACCGGGCCAGCTCGCTGACACCGGGCATCGAGTCGCCGACCGTCTCGCCGTTGCACCGCGAGGGCTGGGTGGCCGTGCAGGCGATGGTGCTCCGCGACGACGTGCACCGGATCATGGACGAGCTGTACGAGCTGGGCGCCCGCGCGATTCTCGTCACGAACATCCACGCCTGCCGGCTGTGAGGCGGCACTTCCGGGAGCCCGGGGCGTCGCCGGCCGTACCGTCGTCGGCCCCGGCGGCGCCCCGACTGGTTCCCGCCTGGGTCGCGCTGGTGGTGGTGACCCTCGGCGGGGCCGCCTCGGCGGCGCAGGGTGCGGTCAACGGCGAGCTGGGCGAGCGGGCCGGCGACGCCACCCTCGCCGCCGTGGTCAACAACCTGGGCGGATGCCTGCTGGTGGGGCTCGGGGTGCTGGCGTTCCGGACGCTCCGCGCCGACCTGCGCGGGTTGCGGCGGGCGGGCCTGCCCTGGTGGGCCTACCTGGGCGGGCTCGGCGGCGCGGCGATCGTCGTGCTCGGCGCGTACGTGGTGCCGGTTCTCGGGGTGGCGGTGTTCACCATCGCCCAGGTCGCGGGCGGCAGCCTCGGCGGGCTGGCGGTGGACCGCGCCGGCCTCGCACCGGTGGGGCGGATCGCGCTCACCGGCCCCCGGCTGGCCGGGGCGCTGCTGGGTGTGGCGGCGGTGACGCTGGCCCAGCTTGGGCAGCCGGTCGGCGACCTGGCTCTGGGCCTGGTCCTGCTCGCCGTCGTCGGCGGCGTGGCGGTGGCGTTGCAGGCCGCGCTCAACGGCCGGGTCTCGGACGCCAGTTCGGCCGCGGCCGGGGTGGCGGTGAACTTCGCCGTCAGCACCCCGGTCGTGCTGCTCGTGGCGGCGCTGGCGGGTGCCCTGACCGGTCCCGCCCCGACCTGGCCGGACGCCTGGTACCTCTACACCGGCGGCCTCCTCGGCGTCGGCATCGTCGCCAGCCTGGTGGTCGGCGTCCGGGTGGTGGGCGTCCTGCGGACCGGGCTGCTCCTGGTCGCGGGCCAGCTCGGCGGTGCGCTGGTGCTGGACGCGTTGCTGCCCGGCGGCCCGGGCGTCCGGCTGCCGGTGCTCGTCGGGGCACTGCTCACGCTGGCCGCGGCCCTGCTCGCGGGCCGGGACGCCGGGCGGGGCTCGGGGCGGCGCTCCGGGCGGGGCGACACTTCGCCCGTGCCGTCCGCCGGCCCGGCGGGGTTGCCCACGCAGACCTCCCGCGCTAACCCGGGCGACCCGGTGGAGCGGCCGTCCGGGCGTCGCTCCTGACCGCCTGAGCGCCGGATCCCCGGCCAGCCGCTCGACGCCCTTCGCTCTGCTTCAACGGACGCACCAGTTCCGGTCCGAACTCATTGCGTGGAGTGAAGCAGAGCAGAGGGAGCGCCACCCGTCTACCTGGTCACCCCCGTCGGCGCTCGGCCCGGTGGCACCGGGCGGATTCCGCGACCGGCCACGGCAGGTCGGCGGCGGCGGACGCGGGCAGGCTGCGTGGACTCGGGCCGGCCGCGTGTGGCGGGCACGGGGCGGCCCGGGGCGGGTGGCAGACTGGTGGGGTGAGCGAAACCGAGTCGATCCGCATCCGGCCCCGCCGCATCCGGCTGGTCTGCTGGGCCTCGGCGGCCGCGCTGGTGGTGGTGTTCACCCTCCTGGCCACGTCGCTGACCGGGCCGACCGGCAACGGCTACGGCTCGTTCCAGCGGGGCGACCAGCTCGCCATGATCGGCCTCGGCGTGTTCGGCGCGCTCGGCTTCCTGCTCTTCACCCGCCCGATGGTCGAGGCCGACGCGCGGCGGGTGCGGGTGCGCAACGTGATCGGCTCGTACGAGCTGCCGTGGGAGGTCGTCCGCGGGGTCCGCTTCGACCGGGGCGCGCCGTGGGCCAGCCTGGAGCTGCACGACGACGACCTGCTGCCGATGGTGGCCCTCCAGGCCGCCGACAAGGAGCTGGCCGTCGAGGGGGTCCGCGCGCTGCGCCGCCTGCACCAGGCCCACCAGACCCGCCTGGCCGAGGGCGCGTCGGGGCGCTGACGGGCGCCCGGCACCCCGGTCGGGGAGCGATCCCGGGCCGGCAGTGGTGCCCCGTTTGGGCCTGCCCTGGGCGGGGGTGTAGTGTTGTCGAGTCGACCAGGCTGTCCGCGTGTGCGCGGGCGGCCGTGAAAGTGGGGCGCCTGCTCCCACCCGAGTCGCCGCGAGGCGGCCGGGTCCGGTCACCGGTTCCGGGCACGTCCCGGCTCCGGATGCGCGACCATGTGGTCGTGCCGACCGGTCGAGCGGGCCCTGGCATGCGCCGGGGCCTTCTGCTTTCCGGGTCGGTTCCCACCCGGGAGCCGCGGGGTCGGCCACGCAGGAAAACTCGACTCGAGGAGGCCCCATCAGCGTCGAACCACGCGTGAACGAGCAGATCCGGGCACGTGAGGTCCGACTGGTCGGCCCTGAGGGTGAGCAGGTGGGCATCGTCCCGCTGGAGCGCGCCCTTCAGCTGGCCGCGGACGTCGACCTGGACCTGGTCGAGGTTGCGCCGATGGCGCGCCCGCCGGTGTGCAAGCTCATGGACTTCGGCAAGTTCAAGTACGAGAGCGCACTGAAGGCGCGCGAAGCGCGGCGTAACCAGCAGCAGACCGTCATCAAGGAGATGAAGCTCCGGCCGAAGATCGACCCGCACGACTACGAGACCAAGAAGGGTCACGTGGTGCGGTTCCTCAAGGCCGGCGACAAGGTCAAGGTGACGATCATGTTCCGCGGTCGGGAGCAGAGCCGTCCGGAGCTGGGGTACCGGCTCCTGCGCCGGCTCGAGTCCGAGATCTCGGAGCTGGGGTACGTCGAGGCCGCGCCGAAGCAGGACGGCCGCAACATGATCATGGTGCTCGCGCCGCACCGCGCCACCAAGGCGGCCGCCACGGCGGCCCGCGGCGGTGCGCTACCGCGGGGCGAGCGGGAGTCCGGCGCCCCAGAGGCGGCGCCGCCGGTCGAGCCGGCCGGGCCCGCCGGGACGACCGGCGAGTAACAGGGGAGAAGACGTTCCACATGCCGAAGATGAAGAGCCACACCGGGATGGGCAAGCGGGTCAAGGTGACCGGCAAGGGCAAGATCGTTGCCCAGCAGGCCGGCCTGCGCCACAACCTGGAGAAGAAGGCCTCCACCCGGACCCGCCGGCTGACCGGCACCGTCGAGCTGGCCAAGGCCGACGTGAAGCGCATCAAGAAGCTGCTCGGCCGCTGACGCGCGCCACCTGAACCGAAGAAGGAGTTGAGATGGCACGCGTCAAGCGGGCTGTGAACGCCCAGAAGAAGCGCCGTACCCTGCTGGAGACCGCGAGCGGCTACCGCGGTCAGCGCTCCCGCCTGTACCGCAAGGCCAAGGAGCAGGTGCTGCACTCGATGCAGTACGCGTACCGGGACCGTCGCGACCGCAAGGGCGACTTCCGGCAGCTGTGGATCCAGCGGATCAACGCGGGCGCCCGCGCCAACGGGCTCACCTACAACCGCCTGATCCAGGGCCTCAAGCTGGCCGGCATCGAGGTCGACCGGAAGATCCTGGCCGACATGGCCGTCAACGACGCCGCCGCGTTCGCGGCGATCGTCGAGCTGGCCCGCGCCGCCGTCGCGGCCGAGGGCACCGGTGGCGCCGCGGCCCAGGCCGCCTGATCCACCCACGGCAGATCGAGGCGTCTCCCATGCAGTCACGACCGCACGGGAGGCGCCTCGACGCCGTCTCCGGGCCGTTCACCCCGCGTACCCCACGGGTCGTCGCCGCCCGCCGGCTCCAGCGCCGCCGGGACCGCGACGCGACCGGCCGGTTCCTGGCCGAGGGACCGCAGGCGGTCCGCGAGGCCCTGGACCGGCCCCGCACGGTCCTGGAACTCTTCGGTACGCCCGCCGCGCTCGACCGGTACGCGGATCTGGCCGCCCGTGCCGCCGCCGACGACGTACCGGTCTCCGAGGTCACCGACGAGGCCCTCGCCGCGCTCACCGAGACCGTCGCCCCGCAGGGCCTCGTCGCCGTGTGCCGGCACCTCGACGTGCCGCTGGACGCGGCCCTCGCGCGCGGGCCGCGGCTGGTCGCGGTCCTCGCTGGCATCCGCGACCCGGGCAACGCCGGCACGGTCCTGCGCACCGCGGACGCGGCCGGTGCCCAGGCGGTTGTCTTCGCCGGCGAGGCCGTCGACCCGTACAACGGCAAGGCCGTGCGGGCCTCCGCCGGCAGCCTCTTCCACGTCGACGTGGTG
Organism: Micromonospora thermarum; assembly: GCF_012034245.1. Lineage (GTDB taxonomy): Bacteria > Actinomycetota > Actinomycetes > Mycobacteriales > Micromonosporaceae > Micromonospora > Micromonospora thermarum. The sequence continues at coordinate 21,758 of NZ_JAATEO010000030.1, forward strand.
CGCGCGGCCGACCCTCTCGCGGTGGTCGCCGCGCTGCGGGCCGCCGGGCTCGCCGCGCTGGCCGCCACCGGGTACGGCGCGGACGACCTGGACGACCTCGCCGACGCCGGCCGGCTGGCCGCCCCCACCGCCTGGCTCTTCGGCTCGGAGGCGCACGGGCTGCCCGACGAGCTGACCGCCGCCGCCGACGCCCGGGTCCGGGTGCCGCTGCACGGGCGCGCCGAGAGCCTGAACCTGGCTGCGGCCGCGGCGGTGTGCCTGTACGCTTCAGCGAGAGCGCAGCGCCGGCCGTCGACCGGCCGCGCGGCCGAGACAGCAGGGGAGAGCGTCCGCCCATGAACGCGCCACGGCGTTCGTTTAGCCAGCCCGCCGGTGTCGGCGGGCGGCGGGCCTGACCTGCTCACCCCACAACTCCCACCGGCGGGCTGCGGCGAAGCCGCGCGTCCGTAGACTCGCTTCGCCGCCTGACGAGGGCCGGCGCCGCCGTGAGGGAGTGCCCGTACGCCATGACCTACCGCAACGATCCGTACGACCCGAAGCAGGTCGCCCTGCTCGACCCGGCCGCCCTGGCCGAGGCCGTCGCCGCCGCCGAGAAGGCGTTCGCCGACGCCGCCGACCCGGACGCGCTGACCGCGCTGCGCCCCGCGCACCTGGGTGACCGGGCCCCGGTCTCGCTGGCCCGCCGCGAGATCGGCGCGCTGCCGCCGGCCGCCAAGGCCGACGCCGGCAAGCGGGTCAACGAGGCCCGCCGGGCGATCGAGTCCGCGTACGCCGCCCGCGCCGAGGTGCTCGAGCGCGAGCAGGCCGAGCGGATGCTGATCGAGGAGCGGGTGGACGTCACCCTGCCGTACGACCGGCGCCAGAAGGGCGCGCGGCACCCGGTCAGCACCCTCATGGAGCAGATCACCGACTTCTTCGTCGGGATGGGCTACGAGGTGGCCGAGGGGCCCGAGGTCGAGCTGGAGTGGACGAACTTCGACGCGCTCAACATCCCGCCGGACCACCCGGCGCGCGGCCTGATGGACACCTTCCACGTCGCGCCCGAGAACTCGGGCATGGTGCTGCGGACGCACACCTCACCGGTGCAGGCGCGGACGATGCTGACCCGCACGCCGCCGATCTACGTGATCTGCCCGGGCCGCGTCTACCGCACCGACGAGCTGGACGCCACCCACGCGCCGGTCTTCCACCAGGTCGAGGGCCTGGTGGTCGACAAGGGCATCACGATGGCGCACCTGCGCGGCACCCTGGACCACTTCGCGCGGGCCATGTTCGGCCCGGAGGCGAAGACCCGGTTCCGCCCGCACTACTTCCCGTTCACCGAGCCGTCCGCGGAGTTCGACGTCTGGTTCCCGGAGCACCGCAAGGGTCCGCAGTGGGTCGAGTGGGGCGGCTGCGGCATGGTGAACCCGCGTGTGCTGCGGGCCTGCGGCATCGATCCGGAGGTCTACTCCGGATTCGCCTTCGGCATGGGCATCGACCGCACGGTCATGTTCCGCCACGGCGTCGGCGACATGCGGGACATGGTCGAGGGCGACGTCCGGTTCACCCGGGCGTTCGGATACGGGGCGTAGTGCGGGCACGAGTTTCGGAGACGGTGGTCTGAGTCATGCGAGTTTCTGTCAGCTGGCTGCGCGAGTACGTCGACCTGCCGGCCCACCTGGCCCCGGCCGACCTGGAGCAGGCCCTGGTGGACCTGGGCATCGAGGTCGAGTCCATCGTGGACCTGGGTGCGACGGTCACCGGGTCGCTGGTGGTCGGTGAGGTCCGGGAGATCGAGGAGCTGACCGGCTTCAAGAAGCCGATCCGGTTCTGCCGGGTCGACGTGGGCGACGCCAACGGCACCGGCGAGCTCCAGGAGATCGTCTGCGGGGCGCGGAACTTCACCGTCGGCGACCGGGTCGTGGTGATCCTCCCCGGCGGCGTGCTGCCCGGGAATTTCACGATCGGGGCCCGGAAGACGTACGGGCGCAACTCCAACGGCATGATCTGCTCGGCGAAGGAGCTGGGGCTCGGTGACGACCACTCGGGCATCATCGTGCTGCCCGAGTCCAGCCCGGCCAAGCCGGGCGACGACGCCCGCCCCGTGGTGGGGCTCGACGACGTCGTGGTCGAGGTCGAGCTGACGCCGGACCGCGGCTACCAGATGTCGGTGCGGGGCATCGCCCGCGAGCTGGCGCACGCCGTCGGGGTGCCGTTCCGCGACCCGGGGCTGGTGCCGGCGCCGGGCGCGACGGAGCGGCCCGCGTACCCGGTCGAGGTGCGCGACACGGTCGGCTGCGACCGGTTCGCCGCCCGGATGGTCCGCGGCGTCGACCCGACCGCGCCCTCGCCCGCCTGGATGGTGCAGCGGCTCACCACCGCCGGCATCCGGAGCATCTCGCTGCCGGTCGACATCACCAACTACGTGATGCTCGAACTGGGCCAGCCGATGCACGCGTTCGACGCCGACCGGGTCGCCGGCACGCTGGTGGTCCGCCGCGCCGAGCCGGGGGAGAAGCTGACCACCCTGGACGGGGTGACCCGGACGCTCGCCGCCGAGGACATGGTGATCTGCGACGCCGGGCTGCCGAACCCCCTCGCGGGCGAGGGTGCCGGCGTCCCGATCTCGCTCGCCGCGGTGATGGGCGGGGAGACCAGCGAGGTCGTCGAGGGCACGACGAACGTGCTGTTCGAGGCCGCTCACTGGGACCCGGTGATGGTCGGGCGCACCGCCCGCCGGCACAAGCTGTTCAGCGAGGCCGCGAAGCGCTGGGAACGGGGCGTCGACCCGGCCCTGCCACTGGTCGCCATCGAGCGGGCGGTCCGGCTGCTGGTCGAGCACGGCGGCGGCACCGCCGGTGACGAGATCCTCGACATCGACCACGTCCGGCCGCGTACGCCGATCTCCATCCCGGCCGACCTGCCGTCCCGGCGGGTCGGGGTGGCGTACCCGCCGGCGCGGGTGGTCGACCTGCTGGAGCAGGTCGGCTGCACGGTCGCCAGTGGCGCGGACCGGCTCGCCGAGGACCCGGGCGAGGTCGGCGTGCCCGCCGGCGGCACGGTCGCGCTGACCGTCACCCCGCCGACCTGGCGGCCGGACCTCACCGACCCGGCCGACCTGGTCGAGGAGGTGGTCCGCCTCGACGGGTACGACCGCGTGCCGTCCGTGCTGCCGGTCGCGCCCGCCGGCCGCGGCCTGACCGGGCAGCAGCGGCGCCGCCGGGCGGTCGCCCGGACGCTCGCCGACCAGGGGTACGTCGAGGTGCTGTCGCAGCCCTTCGTCGCCCCCGAGCTGGCCGACCTGCTCGGGTTGCCGGCCGACGACCCGCGCCGGCGGGCGGTCCGGTTGGCCAACCCGCTGTCGGAGGAGGAGCCGCTGCTGCGCACCACGCTGCTCGGCCCGCTGCTCGGCGTGCTCCGGCGCAACCTCGGCCGGGGTCAGCGCGACCTCGCCCTGTACGAGATCGGCGCGGTCTTCCACCCGCGCCCCGACGCGGGAACGCCGCCGCACATGGGGGTGGAGCACCCCCCGTCGGACGCCGAGTTCGCCGCCGCCGACGCGGTCCTGCCGGACCAGCCGCGGCACGTCGCCGTGGTGCTGGCCGGTGAGATCGAGCCGACCGGCTGGTGGGGCGCGGGCCGCGCGGCCGGCTGGGCGGACGCGGTCGAGGCGGCGCGGACGGTCCTGGCGGTCGCCGGCCTGCCCGACGACCGGGTCACCGTGCGGGCCGCCGAGCACGCGCCCTGGCATCCCGGGCGGTGCGCGCAGGTGCTGGTCGACGACACCGTCGTCGGGCACGCCGGCGAGCTGCACCCGGCCGTCGTCGCCGCGCTGGAGCTGCCCCGGCGGACGTCGGCGATGGAGCTGAACCTGGACGCGGTGCCCGCCGCGCCGATGCTCCAGGCACCGGCCGTCTCGTCGTTCCCGCCCGCGCTGATCGACGTGGCCCTGGTCGTGGACGCCTCGGTGCCGGCGGCGCAGGTCCAGGAGGCGCTGGTGGAGGGCGCCGGGGAGCTGCTGGAGTCGGTCCGCCTGTTCGACGTGTACGAGTCCGAGCAGCTCGGGGCGGGTCGCCGGTCGTTGGCGTACAAGCTGGCGTTCCGGGCGCCCGACCGCACCCTGACGGTGGAGGAGGCGGTGGCGGCCCGAGACGCCGCGGTGGCGCGCGCCGCCGAACGCCACGGCGCCATCCTTCGGGGGGCGTGAGGACGCTCCGGTCCGGGAGGAACCCGGCCGTCGACGGGTCGAGGCCCGTGTCGCGCGGAGCGCGACACGGGCCTCGCCGCGTTTCGTCGGGCGGGTGATCCGCGACACGATCACATCCTCATGCAATTGATTGCATGACCATGCAGCGGGTTGGTAGCCTTCTCTGCATAGTCATGCGGAGGTGAGTATGGGAATCCGAGTCGCGGTCGCCGGGGCGAGCGGCTACGCCGGGGGCGAGCTGCTGCGCCTGGTCGCCGGGCACCCGGAGTTCGACCTGGTCGCCGCCACCGCCCACACCCAGGCCGGGCACCGGCTGGACGCCGTACACCCGCAGCTCACCGGGCTGGACCTGGTGCTCACCGAGACCGACCCGGCGGCCCTGGCCGACGCGGACCTCGTCTTCCTGGCGCTGCCGCACGGGCAGTCGGCGGCGCTCGCCGCCCAGCTGCCCCCCGACGTGCGCGTCGTCGACCTCGGGGCCGACCACCGCCTCGCCGACCCGTACGACTGGGCCAACTACTACGGCGGCACCCACGCCGGGCAGTGGACCTACGGGCTGCCCGAGCTGCCCGGCCAGCGGGAGCTGATCGCCCGCTCCACCCGGGTCGCGAACACCGGCTGCTACGCGGCCGCGATCACCCTGGCGCTCGCCCCGCTGGTCGCCGCCGGCGCCGCCCAGCCCGCCGACGTGGTGGTGGTCGCCGCCTCCGGCACCTCCGGCGCCGGCCGGGCCGCCAAGCCCCACCTGCTGGCCAGCGAGGTGATGGGCGACCTGTCGCCCTACCGGGTCGGCGCGCACCAGCACGTCCCGGAGATCAAGCAGGCCACCGGCGCGGCCAGCCTGTCGTTCACCCCGGTGCTCGCGCCGATGCCGCGCGGCATCCTGGCGACGGTGACCGCCGTGCCCGCCCGGGGCGTCGACCCGCAGGCGGTGCTCGCCGAGGCGTACGCGGACGCGCCGTTCGTGCACGTGCTGCCGGAGGGGCGGTGGCCGCACACCGCCGCCACCCTCGGCTCCAACTCCTGCCACCTCCAGGCCACCGTCGACGTCGACTCCCGCCGGATGATCGTGGTGAGCGCCCTGGACAACCTCGGCAAGGGCGCGGCCGGCCAGGCCGTGCAGAACGCGAACATCATGCTCGGCCTGCCGGAGACGACCGGCCTGTCAGTCTGGGGGGTCACGCCGTGAGTGTCACCACGCCCCGGGGGTTCCGGGCGGCCGGGGTTGCCGCCGGGCTGAAGGCCAGCGGCGCGGCCGACATCGCCCTCGTCGTCAACGACGGCCCGGACGCCGGTGTGGCCGGTGTCTTCACCGCCAACCGGGTCAAGGCCGCGCCGGTGCTCTGGACCCAGCAGGTCGTCCACGGCGGCGTGGTCCGGGCGGTGGTGCTCAACTCCGGCGGCGCCAACGCCTGCACCGGCCCCGGCGGTTTCCAGGACACCCACGCCACCGCCGAGCACACCGCCGCCGCGCTCACCGCGGCCAGCCCCCGGCTGATGCTCGGCGCCGGCGAGGTCGCGGTCTGCTCGACCGGCCTGATCGGCGAGCGGCTGCCCATGGGCAAGCTGCTCCCCGGCGTCCGGGACGCCGTCCGGGCGCTCGGCCGGGACGGCGGGCCGGCCGCCGCCCAGGCCATCATGACCACCGACACCCGGCCGAAGAACGCCGTCGCCCAGGGCAGCGGCTGGACCGTGGGCGGCATGGCCAAGGGCGCGGGGATGCTCGCCCCGGCGCTGGCCACGATGCTCTGCGTCCTCACCACCGACGCGGTGGCCGGCCCGGAGACCCTGGACGCGGCGCTGCGGGCGGCCTGCCGGGTGACGTTCGACCGGATCGACTCCGACGGCTGCATGTCGACGAACGACACCGTGCTGCTGCTGGCCAGCGGCGCGAGCGGCATCGCGCCCACCGAGGCGGAGCTGACCGCCGCGGTCACCGCCGCCTGTCACGACCTCGCCCAGCAGCTGATCGCCGACGCCGAGGGCGCCACCAAGCAGATCGCGATCGACGTGGTCGGCGCGGCCGGCGAGGACGACGCGGTCGAGGTCGGCCGCAGCGTGGCCCGCAACAACCTGGTCAAGACCGCGCTGTTCGGCAACGACCCGAACTGGGGGCGGATCCTCGCCGCGGTCGGCACCACGGCCGCCGCGTTCGAGCCGGACGCCGTCGACGTGGCCGTTAACGGCGTGTGGGTGTGCCGGGGCGGGGCGGCCGCCGAGGACCGGTCGAAGGTGGACCTCAGCGGGCGGGACGTGACCATCCGCATCGACCTGCACGCCGGTGACGCCGAGGCGACCGTCTGGACGAACGACCTGTCGCACGCGTACGTGCACGAGAACTCGGCGTACTCGACATGAGCCTCACCACCGACCTCACCCGCGCCCAGGCCAAGGCCGCGACGCTGATCGAGGCGCTGCCCTGGCTGGCCCGCTTCTCCGGCTCGACCGTCGTGGTCAAGTACGGCGGCAACGCCATGGTCGACCCGGAGCTGCAGAAGGCGTTCGCCGCCGACATGGTCTTCCTGCGCTACGCGGGCCTCAAGCCGGTCGTGGTGCACGGCGGCGGCCCGCAGATCTCGGCGATGCTCGGCCGGCTGGGCATCGACAGCGAGTTCCGGGGCGGGCTGCGGGTGACCACGCCGGAGGCGATGGACGTGGTCCGCATGGTGCTCGTCGGCCAGGTCGGGCGGCAGCTCGTCGGGCTGATCAACGCGCACGGCCCGTTCGCCGTCGGGCTCTCCGGCGAGGACGCCGGCCTGTTCACCGCCGTCCGGCGGCCCGCGTACGTCGACGGGCAGCCGGTCGACGTCGGCCAGGTCGGCGACGTGGAGTCGGTGGACGTCTCCGCGGTCACCGACCTGATCGCGGCCGGCCGGATCCCGGTGATCTCCACGGTGGCGCCGGACGCGGACGGGGTGCTGCACAACCTCAACGCCGACACCGCCGCCGCGGCGCTGGCGGTCGCCCTGGAGGCCCGGAAGCTCGTCGTCCTCACCGACGTGCCCGGCCTCTACGCCGACTGGCCGGACACGTCGAGCCTGGTCAGCGAGATCAGCGACGACGACCTGGCGAAGCTGCTGCCGTCGCTGGAGTCGGGCATGGTCCCGAAGATGGAGGCGTGCCTGCGGGCGGTGCGCGGGGGAGTGCCCGCCGCGCACGTCGTCGACGGCCGGGTCGCCCACTCCACGCTGCTGGAAGTGTTCACGTCGGAAGGCTTCGGAACGATGGTGATCCCCGCATGAGCACCCTCCACGAACGCTGGCAGCAGTCCATGATGGACAACTACGGCACGCCGCCGCTGGCGTTGGTCTCCGGCTCCGGCGCCGTCGTGGTCGACGACGCCGGCCGGGAGTACGTCGACCTGCTCGGCGGCATCGCCGTCAACGCGCTCGGGCACGCCCACCCGGCCGTGGTGGCCGCCGTGTCCAAGCAGGTCGCCACCCTCGGGCACGTGTCCAACCTGTACGTCGCCGAGCCGCCGGTGGCCCTCGCCGAGCTGCTGCTGGCCCTCGCCGGCCGGCCCGGCCGGGTGTTCTTCGCCAACTCCGGCGCGGAGGCGAACGAGGCGGCGTTCAAGCTGTCCCGGCTCACCGGGCGCACCCACGTGGTCGCCACCCGGGGCGGCTTCCACGGCCGGACCATGGGCGCGCTGGCGCTCACCGGCCAGCCGACCAAGGCCGACCCGTTCCGGCCGCTCCCCGGCGACGTCACCCACGTCGAGTACGGCGACGCCGCCGCGCTGGCGGCGGTTGTCACCGAGGCGACCGCGATGGTGATCCTGGAGCCGATCCAGGGCGAGAACGGCGTCGTCGTCCCGCCCCCCGGCTACCTGGCCGAGGCCCGGCGGATCACCGCCGCGCACGGCGCCCTGCTGGTGCTCGACGAGGTGCAGACCGGCATCGGCCGGACCGGGCACTGGTTCGCCCATCAGGCCGACGGCGTCGAGCCGGACGTGGTCACCCTCGCCAAGGGCCTCGGCGGTGGGCTGCCCATCGGCGCCTGCCTGGCCTTCGGCCCGGCTGCCGACCTGCTCGGTCCCGGCTCGCACGGCACGACCTTCGGCGGCAACCCGGTCAGCTGCGCGGCCGCCCTCGCGGTCGTCGCCACCATCGCCAACGAGGGGCTGCTCGACCACGTCAAGCGGATCGGGGAACGGCTGCGCCGGGGGATCGAGGCGCTCGGCCACTCCCTGGTCACCGAGGTCCGCGGCGCCGGCCTGCTGCTCGGGATCGCGCTCACCGGGCCGGTCGCCGGCACGGTGGCGAGCACTCTGCGGGACACCGGCTTCCTGGTCAACCCGGTGCAGCCGGACGTGGTCCGGCTCGCCCCGCCGTTGATCCTCGGCGCCGCCCAGGTCGACGCCTTCCTCGCCGCCCTCCCGGCCGCCCTCGACGCCGCCGCGCTCGCCGACGCCGCGCTCGCCACCGCCCCGTCGGTGAGCGAGGCCCGCGAGGCCGCCGCGCCCGCCGGCCCGGCCGGCTTCGCCGACAGCGCCCCGGCCGCCCTCGGCGGCACCGGCTCGACCTGCCCGGAGGAGACCGCATGATCCGGCACTTCCTGCGGGACGACGACCTCTCGCCCGCCGAGCAGTCGGCCGTGCTCGACCTCGCCGCGCGGATGAAGGCCGACCGGTTCGCGTACAAGCCGCTCGCCGGGCCGCGGTCGGTGGCGGTGCTGTTCGACAAGCAGAGCCTCCGCACGCGGATCTCCTTCGACGCCGGGATCGCCGAGCTGGGTGGGCACCCGCTCGTCGTGGACACGCAGGTCACCCACTTCGGGCGCGGCGAGACCCTCGCCGACGCCGGGCGGGTGCTGTCCCGCTACGTGGCGGCGATCGTGCTGCGCACCCACGGCGACGACCGCATCGCCGAGGTCGCCGCCCACGCCACCGTGCCGGTGGTCAACGCGCTCACCGACACCTACCACCCGTGCCAGCTGCTGGCCGACCTGCTCACCGTCCGGGAGCGCCTCGGCGGCACCGCCGGGCGCACCCTCGCGTACGTCGGGGACGCGGGCAACAACATGGCCCACTCGTACCTGCTGGCCGGGGCGATCGCCGGCATGCACGTCCGGGTGGCCGGGCCGGCCGGCTTCCAGCCCGACCCGGACGTGGTGGCCCGCGCCGAGAAGATCGCCGCCGGCACCGGCGGGTCGGTCCGCGCCGGAACCGACCCCGTCGAGGCCGCCCGTGGCGCGGACGTGCTCGCCACCGACACCTGGACCTCGATGGGCCAGGAGGAGGACGGCCTGGACCGGATCACGCCCTTCCTGCCGTACCAGGTCAACGCCGCGCTGCTCGCGCACGCCGCGCCGCACGCGATCGTGCTGCACTGCCTGCCCGCGCACCGCGGCGAGGAGATCACCGACGAGGTGCTCGACGGCCCGCGGAGCGCGGTCTTCGACCAGGCGGAGAATCGCCTGCACGCCCAGAAGGCGCTGCTGACGTTCCTCCTCGGGGCCGTACCTGCCCCGGACGTGGTGGCGCTGGACGCCACCACCAGGGAGACACCATGACCGCGCCGCTGACCCGGGCCGCCCGCCACGGCCGCATCGTCGAGCTGATCCGCGACAAGGCGATCCACTCGCAGACCGAGCTGGCCGAACTGCTCGCCGGGGAGGGCATCCTGGTCACCCAGGCCACCCTCTCCCGGGACCTCAAGGAGCTGGGCGCGGTGACCGTCCGCGGCGGCGACGGGCGCGGCGTCTACCTGATCCCCGAGGACGGCCACCGCCCGCTCCGCGAGGCGGAGGCCGCCCCGGCCCGCCTCGTGCGGCTGCTGCACGAGCTGCTCAACGGGGTCGACTCCAGCGGCAACATCGCCGTGCTGCGCACCCCGCCGGGCGCAGCCCACTACCTGGCCAGCGCGTTGGACCGAGCGGGCCTGCCCGAGGTCGTCGGCACGATCGCCGGCGACGACACCATCCTCGTCGTGGCCCGCGAGGCCGACGGCGGAGCCGTGCTCGGCGACAAGCTCGCCGGCTGGGCCCGCCGCGAAGAGAACGTTGAAGGGAGCACCACATGACCGAGCGGGTCGTCCTGGCGTACTCCGGAGGGCTGGACACCTCCGTCGCCATCCCGTACCTGGCCGAGCAGACCGGCGCCGAGGTGATCGCGGTGGCGGTCGACGTCGGGCAGGGCGGCGAGGACCTCGACGCGATCCGGCAGCGCGCCCTGGACTGCGGCGCGGTGGAGGCCGAGGTCGTCGACGCGCGCGACGAGTTCGCCGCCGAGTACTGCCTGCCGGCGGTCCGCGCCAACGCCCTCTACATGGACCGCTACCCGCTGGTGTCGGCGCTGAGCCGGCCGCTGATCGTCAAGCACCTGGTGGCCGCGGCCCGCAAGCACGGCGGCACCATCGTGTCGCACGGCTGCACCGGCAAGGGCAACGACCAGGTTCGCTTCGAGGTCGGCCTGGCCGCGCTCGCCCCCGACCTGAAGATCGTCGCGCCGGCCCGGGACTTCGCCTGGACCCGGGACAAGGCCATCGCCTTCGCCGAGGAGAAGGGCCTGCCGATCGACGTGACGGCGAAGTCGCCGTACTCGATCGACCAGAACCTGTGGGGCCGCGCCGTCGAGACGGGCTTCCTGGAGGACATCTGGAACGGCCCCATCGAGGACCTGTACTCGTACACGTCCGACCCGGCGCAGGAGCGGGACGCCGACGAGCTGGTCATCACGTTCGACGGCGGCAACCCGGTCGCCATCGACGGCGAGACCGTCACCCCGTACCAGGCGATCCTGGAGCTGAACCGGCGCGCCGGCGCCCAGGGCGTCGGCCGGCTCGACATGGTCGAGGACCGGCTCGTCGGCATCAAGAGCCGCGAGGTGTACGAGGCGCCGGGCGCGATCGCGCTGATCACCGCCCACCAGGAGTTGGAGGCGGTCACCGTCGAGCGGGACCTGGCCCGGTTCAAGCGTGGCGTCGACCAGCGCTGGGGCGAGCTGGTCTACGACGGCCTGTGGTTCTCCCCGCTGAAGTACGCGCTGGACGCGTTCGTCGACGACGCCCAGAAGCACGTGTCCGGCGAGGTGCGGCTCACCCTGCACGGCGGACGCGCCACCGTCACCGGCCGGCGCTCCGAGGCCAGCCTCTACGACTTCGGCCTGGCCACGTACGACACCGGCGACACCTTCGACCAGTCGCTCGCCAAGGGCTTCGTGCAGCTGTGGGGCCTGCCCAGCAAGATGGCCGCGGCGCGGGACGCCCGGTTGGGTGGCGCCTGATCGTGGGCACCACAATGGGCGGGGTGGACGACAAGAGCCTGACCGAGAACACCGCCGCCACCAACCGGACGAGCCTGTGGGGCGGCCGCTTCGCCGGCGGCCCCGCCGAGGCCCTCGCGCGGCTGTCGGTGAGCGTGCAGTTCGACTGGCGTCTCGCCCCGTACGACATCGCCGGGTCCCGGGCACACGCCCGGGTCCTGGCCGGTGCCGGCCTGCTCGACCCGGAGGAGCTGGGGAGGATCCTGGCGGCGCTGGACGACCTGGAGGCGGCCTGCGCCTCCGGCCAGTTCCGCCCCACGATCGACGACGAGGACGTGCACACCGCGCTGGAACGCGGCCTGCTGGAGCGGCTGGGCAGCCTCGGCGGCAAGCTGCGTGCCGGCCGGTCCCGCAACGACCAGGTCGCCACCGACCTGCGGCTGTACCTGCGTGACCACGCCCGCGGCGTGGCCGCCCGCCTGGTCGAGCTGGCCGAGGCGCTGGTCGAGCAGGCCGAGCGGCACGTGGACACGGCCGCGCCGGGCATGACCCACCTCCAGCACGCCCAGCCGGTCACGTTCGGGCACTGGCTGCTCGCCCACGTGCAGCCGCTGCTCCGCGACCTGGAGCGGCTGCGCGACTGGGACCACCGCACCGCGATCAGCCCGCTCGGCGCGGGCGCCCTCGCCGGCTCCGGCCTGCCGCTGGACCCGGTGGCGGTCTCGAAGGAGCTGGGCTTCCGCACGTCCTTCGCGAACTCCATGGACGCCGTCGCCGACCGGGACTTCGTCGCCGAGTTCCTCTTCGTCACCGCGCTGATCGGCGTGCACCTGTCCCGCCTCGGCGAGGAGGTGGTGCTGTGGACGTCGCAGGAGTTCGGCTGGGTGGAGCTGGACGACGCCTTCGCCACCGGCTCGTCGATCATGCCGCAGAAGAAGAACGCGGACATCGCCGAGCTGGCCCGGGGCAAGTCCGGCCGGCTGGTCGGCGGCCTGATGAGCGTGCTCACCATGCTCAAGGGCCTGCCGATGACGTACGACCGGGACATGCAGGAGGACAAGGAGCCGGCCTTCGACGCGGTCGACACCCTGGAGCTGCTGCTGCCGGCCCTCGCGGGGATGATCTCGACGATGACGGTACGCGTCGACCGGCTCGTCGCCGCCGCGCCGGTGGGCTTCTCCCTCGCCACCGAGGTGGCCGACTGGCTGGTCCGCAAGGGCGTGCCGTTCCGGGACGCGCACGAGATCACCGGCAGGCTCGTCGCGCTGTGCGCGGCGCGCGACTGCGCGCTCGACGAGGTCTCCGACGACGACCTCGCGGCGGTCAGCGAGCACCTCGACCCGTCGGTGCGGGACGTGCTCTCGGTGCGTTCCGCCCTGGCGGCCCGGACCACCCCCGGGTCCACCGGCCCCGGCCCGGTCGCCGACCAGCTCGTCGCCGCCGCGGACAAGCTGGCCGGTTGGAAGGAGTGGGCGGCCGAGCGGGTCGTCCCCCGCTGAGCGACGCCGCGCCGGGGCGTTGGGTGCAGGATCCGCGCAACGTCGGGGAAACTGCTGCCATCGGGCGCGCCGAGGCAGCGGTTTCCCCGACGTTGCCGCCGATCCGCTCAGGCCCCGGGGCGTTCCCGCTTCGGCAGCTTCGCCACCACCGCGTCGTACGACGCGTCGACGGCGACGGTCAGCTCGTCGTCCTCGATCTCGCCGTCCAGGCGCAGCGTGTTCCAACCGGACCGGCCGATGTAGGGCGACGGCTTCGCGTCCGCCGGGTACCGGTGGATCCACTCGTCGGCCACGTCCCGGTTGGGGCCGCACTTCACCCCGATCCTCGGCTCTCCCTCGTGTGAGCCGAGGAAGGCGAAGATCCGGCTGCCGACCTTGACCACCTCGTCGCCCTCCCAGGGCTGGTCCAGCCACGCGCCCGGCTTGCCCAGGCAGTACGCCCGCATCTCCTCGCGCTCCATCACACCCTCCCTGCCGACCGACCCGGCAGCGCCCAGTCTCCTATGCTCGCCGCCGTGGATCTGCATCAGCTCACCGACGAGGTCGAGGCCGTTTCCCGCCGCTACGCCACGCGGCACGGCATCGACCGGTCCGGCACCTGGTTCCTGCTGAAGCTGCAGGAGGAGGTGGGGGAGCTGACCCACCCGGACCGGGAGGGTCAGCGGGTTGCCCCGGCCGGTTCGTGACGGGCTGACCGCCATGCGGCGATCCATCGACTGACCCGGTTCACCAGGGCCGCGTACGCGATGCCCAGCGCGATCGACGCGGCGAGGGCGACCAGCGGCAGATCCCGCAGGTGCGGGTACACCTGCCAGTGGGTCAGGTAGATGTAGAGCGAGCTGGCAGCGAGGACCCCGGCCACCTTGTTGACCAGGGCCAGGCTCGGCACGGTCGGCTTCCAGGTCAGCAGCGCGAACCCGGCCACGATCAGCGCCTCCCGCCACGGCTCCCCGAAGAAGCCCGGCACGGTGGCCGCGACCGCGCCGGTCACCAGCAGCCGCTGCCGGACACCGTCGGCGCGGGCGGCCGCCCACCCCAGGGTGAACAGCCAGCCGGCCACCAGCGCCGACGGCAGGTCGTAGCGGGCGTCGAGGCCGAATACGTCGTACCGGCCGAGGAGCGCGAGCGCGGTCAGCGCCAGCGGGAACGCGAACGGGTGCCGTCGCTCCCAGCGGTCCACCCGCCGCAGCCCGAGGAGCGCGGCCAGGCCCACCAGCAGGTAGACCAACGCCTCGACGAACCAGAAGTGCCAGCCGTCCGGCACGTCGGGCCGGAGGATGCTGTTGACCAGGAGCAGGGTGCTCAGCTCGTACTGGTCGCTGACCAGCATGACCGCGCCGATCCACGCGGTCGTCGGCAGCACGACGCGCAGCAGGCTCGCGCCGACCTGCCGCAGCCGGTCGCGCCGGCCGGCGTCGGTGAGCTGGAACCGGGCGAAGTTGAAGCCGGCGACCGCGAGCAGCAGGTGCGCCCCACCGGTGATCGTGAACAGCGGGATGTGGGAGCCGACGATCAGCACGATCGCCGCCGCCCGCAGCGCCACGCTGGTCTCCAGGGAGCGCCGCCGCGGTCCCACGCCGCGGCGGTCCGCATGTCCTGCGCGGGCCGACGGGCGCAGTTCCGCGATCGGCAGGGTGTGCCAATTCGCCGGCAGGTGCCCCAGCTCCTGCTCCAGGCGCACCGACATCTCGACGTACGACAGGGAGTCGCCGCCGAGGTCCACGAAGCTCAGGTCCGGGGTGACGTCGGTGCGGTCGAGCACCTCCGCGTACAGCCGGCAGAGGTCACCGGCGGCGGCCGGCTCGGGCGCCGGGGCCTCGACCGCGGCGGCGGCCAGCCCGCGCAGCGCCACCAGGTCCGGCTTGCCCGAGGCGAGCCGGGGCAGCTCGGCCAGCAGGAGAATCCGCACCGCGCGGGGTGGCAGCCCCACCTCGTCGGCGACCAGGCGGCGGAGCCGGCGCGGGTCGCCCGCGCCGGCGACCGCCACGATCAGCTCGTCGTCGCCACCGGCGCAGGTCGCGCTGAACCCGTGGGCGGCCAGCAGCGCCTCGATCTGCTGCGGGTCGATCCGCAACCCGAGGATCTTGGCGAACCGGCTGCGCCGGCCGACGATCTCCCACAGGCCGTCGGCGGTGCGGCGGGCGAGGTCGCCGGTGTGCAGCTCGTCGACGGTGCGGCCGAGCGCCAGGTCGGCGGGGGAGTGCGCGTACCCGAGCATGACGTTCGGGCCGGCGTACACCAGCTCGCCGACGTCCGGGTCGGGGTGGTCGGCGACCGGGGCGAGCCGGAAGGCGCCGCCGGGCACCGGCACACCGATCGCCGCCGGGTGGTCGAGGGCCAGGTCCGGCGGGAGGTACGCCATCCGGGCGGTCGCCTCGGTCTGCCCGTACATGACGAAGAGGTCCCAGCCGGCGCGGCGGCCCAGCTCGGCGTACCGGCGCACCCGATCCGGGGCGAGCCGGCCGCCGGCCTGGGTGACGTAGCGCAGGTGCGGCAGGTCCATCGCGGCGAAGCCGACCCGGTCCAGCAGGTCGAAGGTGTACGGCACCCCGGCGAACGTGGTCGCCCGCGCGTCGCGGAACAGCTCCCAGAAGCAGGTGTCGGCGACCGACAGGTCGGTCAGCACCAGCGCGGCGCCCCGGACGAGGTGGCTGTTGACCACCGACAGGCCGTAGCAGTAGTGCAGCGGCAGCGTGGTGGCCGCCCGGTCGGTGTCCCGGATGCCCAGGTAGCCGGCGATCGACTCCGCGTTGGCCTGGAGGTTCGCCTGCGACAGCCGGACCAGCTTCGGCGACCCGGTCGAGCCGGAGGTGCTGAGCAGCAGCGCCAGGTCCGGGTGCAGGTCGTGTGCCGACGCCGCCCGCCGGTGCTCGATCCGCCAGCCGCCCTCGGCCGGGCCGACCACCACGTCCGGGTCGTACGCGTCGACCAGGCTCGCCAGGGCCGCGTTGTGGCCGCCGGGCACCAGCAGGACCGGGTGGCCGGCGTGCAGGGCGGCCAGGTACGCCACCAGCGAGTCGACCGTGTTCGCGCCGACCACCAGCACCAGGCGCCGGCCCACACCGAGGCGGTCGGCGGTCCGGGCGACCCGCTCGGCGAGGTCGGCGTACGAGAGCTCCCCGTCCCGGGTGACGACGGCGGGACGGTCGCCGTGGGCGGCCAGATCGCGGACGAACGGCAGCCCTCCGACGGCCGGGAGCAGGGGGGACAGGGGTGTCACGGGCACCAACTGTAAGGTAAGGCTGGCCTTAATCCCTAGTGCCGGGCGACCACCGTCACGGCCGGATAGGGTCGCAGCCGTGGTGACCTGTCCCGACCGGCGTTCTGCTGCCCTCGCCGAGCTGTCCGACCTGCTCGCCGGGCCGGTGGTGCCGGCCGCCCGCGGCCTGCTCGGCGCCCGGCTCTCCGCCGGCGGGGTCACCGTCCGGATCACCGAGGTCGAGGCGTACGCGGGCACCGCCGGTGACCCCGCCTCGCACGCCCACCGGGGCCGCACGCCCCGCAACGCGGTGATGTTCGGCCCGGCCGGCCACGCCTACGTGTACTTCACCTACGGCATGCACTGGTGCATGAACGTGGTGACCGGCCCGGACGGGGAGGCCTCGGCGGTGCTGCTCCGGGCCGGCGAGGTGGTCGACGGCCTCGACGTCGCCCGGGCCCGGCGCCCCGCCGTACGCCGGGACGTGGATCTCGCCCGCGGGCCGGCCCGGCTCTGCGCGGCGCTGGGGATCGACCGGTCGGTGTACGGCGCTCACCTGCTCGGCGACGGCCCGGTCCGGCTGCTGCCGCCGGCCGTGCCGGTGCCGGCGGAGGCCGTCGCGGCCGGGCCTCGGGTCGGGGTGACCGGCGCGCACGACGTGCCGTGGCGGTTCTGGATCACCGGCGACCCGACCGTCAGCACCTACCGTCGGCACGTACCCCGCCGGCGCGACCAGCCGGTCGGCAAACAGTCACAGGCGTGACCGGGTCGATCCACGCCCGACCGAAGTCAGCTTGACGTGGCTTACCGGAGGACGGCCATCGATACGGCTTCGCGGTAGAGACGGGTGACAGCCTCGCGGAGCCCAGGAGTGACCGCGAGCGTCACGACGGACTTGATGTCGTGGTCGCCGCCATCCTGGTCGACGACGGCGGCTCCCGCCTCCCGGGCGATGACCACGCCGGCCGCCATGTCCCAGGCATGATTGGACAGCGTCAACGCCGCGTCCAGCTTGCCTTCGGCGAGCCACGCCAGGTCGAGCGCTGCGCTGCCGGTCATCCGCACTCGCTGCACCTCGGCTGCGAGCTTGGCGGTCAGGGCGAGGCGGATGTTGTTGCGGGAGTCCGCGTCCGGGCCCACCGCGTAGTCCCCGATGGCGACCATGGCCGCGCGCAGCCTGGTCGTCGCGCTGGTCCTGATCCTCTGCCCGTTCGCATGGGCGCCGCCGTCCCTGGTTGCGGTGTACCTCGTCGCGAGCAAGGGCACGTCGATGACCCCGAGCACCGGCTCGTCGCCCCGCACGAGGGCGAGCGACACGGCGCACATCGGCAGACCACGTACGAAGTTCGCCGTACCGTCGATCGGATCGAGGACCCAACGCATCTCCGCTGAGCCGGTCTGCCCTTCCTCCTCGCCCAGGAATCCGATCTCCGGCGTCTCCGCCTGGAGGAAGGCGCGCACATCGCGCTCGATCGTGTAGTCGAGGTCGGAGGCGAGATCCCGGTCGCCCTTGACGGTCAGCGCCCCCGGCGGCTGCTGAACAATTCTTTCGGTCGCGCGGCCCACGGCTTCCGTCGCGATCGGCAGCAGGTCACGGGACTCGCTCACAGCAACCGTCCCCGTCGCCACTGCGACTCGAAGACCTGCTCGAAGACGGCGTACAGGCCCGCGCCCCGCTGATCCTCGCGGATGACGAAGGCGGGGGAGTCGACTCCCCGCGTCCCGGCGAGGTAGGGCTGCGCCACGCACAGATCGTCCACGAGCAGGATGTTGAACCGGAGTGTCTCGTCGTACGCCGACAGGGTCATGTGCTCCCGCAGATCGGCCGGAAGGCGGTCACGGACACGCAGTAGCGTCTCGATGTTGAGCTTCGTCAGCGCCGAGAGTTGGCCGGCGGGAAAGCCTTCCTCCGCCTCGCGCGCCTGAATTGCCGCACCGTCGGGGTCGAGGAACAGGCAGCGTAGGCGGCCACCCCTTGCCAGTAGATCCAACCAGTGGCGGTCGGCATAGTCCTGGCAGAGCAGATTGAGGGACAGGCCCGACGCGCGGATGTCGTCGGCACCGTCGAACAACTGGTGCGTAGGCAGGTGCGCAGAAAGCTGAGATCGGTTGAGGTGGACGGCGGTGAGACCGCCCAACTCGCCAGTCTGATCCGGTGAGCTGCCCCGGTGCTCAGCATCCGTTGCCGGTCGCGTCCCGGCGGTGCCGAGCGCCGCTGAGAACCTGGCACGTACATCCGCCGCTGCCGTGCTCAGTGCGGTATCGAGCGCGGCCTGCATCTCCGGCCGTGGCACTACGGCATCCTGGCCGGATTCCCACTTCGACACCGTCCGCTCCGCGACGCCGAGACGGGCAGAGAAGTCCCGGATGCTCAGGCGTAGAGCTTGGCGTAGCACCCGGGTTTCGCGGCCAGTCCACCGGTGCACGGTTGTCGTCATGCCGCCTCCGGTCACGTCCAGATCGGTTTGCGGGCAGCCTAGCGCGACGAAGTGCGGAACAGTTACCGGCGAAGTGCAGTCCGTAGTCATGTCGGGGCATCGCGCGGTTGACCAGGGTGGACGCATGGCCCGGGGCGGGTGCTGGGCTCCGGCGCGGTCGACCCGGTCGACGGCACCGCCCCCGCCCGCCTCGGCGCCGTAACCCGAGCCAAAGGAGTGGCATGAACGTGATCGCCGAGCAGGGGGCGCCGCAGCGATGATCTACGTGACCGGAGAACGCCTGCGTCCGTACCAGGTGCGAGCTGCCGTCTTCGACACCCGCTGGCGCGGGGTCGACCCCGTGCAGGTGCACGCCTACCTCGACCGGGTGGCCGACGAGCTCGATCGGCTGCACCGCGAACTGGCCACTGCGGTTACCGATGCCGAACGCATCCGCCAGGCACTACGGCAGTGGCAGTCCCGCCACAACACCTGCCGCCCGAACAGCAGGCACCTCCAGTGACTGCACCTCGCTGGATCATCCACCTGCCGACCACGTTGACCAGTCGCGAAGGCGCGACCATCCTCGCCACGGCACTGCGCGACTCGCTCGATCACATCAGCGCAATCGACTTCGGCGAGACCACCCTCAGCGAGGAGGACCGGCAGTTCCTGCGTACCCCCGTCTGGTGTGACGCCCGGATCGACGGTGCCGGCCGCTGCCGGCGGCGCGACGGCCACGACGGACCGTGCCGGTCCCGCTAGGCCGGTGCCGACCTGTGCCTCCTTGACTGCGGGTCGGCTCGGCAACATACGGGTTGCGTCGACTGTGCCGCCGTGTCCGGTCTGCGTTTGTATCGGCCCGAACGAGGGTCGGTTGCGGAGAACGGCGACCGGGCGGGTGAGTCGTCGGATCATCGCTCACCGGCCCTTCCGTGCGCCCCGTTTGCCCACTGCGGCACCGGGAACGCGACCGGTGCGCCAGCCAGTGCGCCGCCGCCCAAGCGGCCTTCGAATCCTCGGCGACGGGCCCTCGGAAGGAGAGACCCGGTGGACAGCACCGAGTTCCTGAACGCGGTGGCGGAGCGGTCCCGACTGCCGCTCCCCGAGGCGGCGACGGTCACCCGCGCCACCCTCACGACGTTGACGGCGCGGGTCAGTGGCGGGCAGGCCCGCGACCTGGCCGCGCAGCTTCCCGAGGAGTTCCGGGGGTGCCTGCGCAAGGAGGTGGACTTCGCCGAACCGCTCGATCTGGTCCAGTTCCTCGAGGAGGTCAAGGACCGCTCGGGACTGGACGACGAGCGGGCCGCCGCGGGTGCCCGCGCCGTGCTGACCACCGTCTGCGAGGCGGTCAGCGCCGACGAGCGCGACGACCTGGTCGCGGAACTGCCGAAGGATTTCCGGCGGCTGCTCCGACCGGCGGCTCGCGTCCGAGGGTGACCTCCGTCCCGGCTGGGCCGGCCCGTGCCGTCGACGCCGGGACGGGAGGCACCCTCAGCCCAGTCGCACGGCGGCCCGCACGGCCAGGTCGCGTACGCGGTCCGGGTCCGAGGGGTACGCCCGGACCGTGGTCACGAGATCCCCGACGCGGACGACGGCGATGTAGTCGACCTGCGGTTCCGTGCTGTCCGCCGGGGTCTGTTCCTGCTTGAGGAGCACCGACTCGTCGCCGGCGATCCCGGTGTCGACGACGGTGACGCGGATGGCCGGCCCGTCCGTGGCGGCTGTTCCGCACCGGTCGACGACGGCGCGGACGTCGTCCAGGTTCCCGTCCCCCCAGCCGGTCTCGTACCGCTCCACGATCTGGAAGGCGCTGGTGGCGGCGTCGCCGTTGCCCGATCGATAGGCGACCGTGTCGACGGAGTCCTGGTGCCGGAGCGACGGGAACAGGTCCGACCGGTACGCCGCGCAGACGCCGTCCCAGAATCCCCAGAACCACCTGTCCGGGTTCTGGATCTGTTCCGCCTCGAACGGGCGCCAGGTGCCCGGCCCCAGGTCGCCGGGCTGGAGCAGCCCGCCGGCGGCATTCCCGGTGGGCCCCGGCCGGGACGGCGACGGCGTCGGGGTGGGCGGCGTCGGGCTCGGTGCCGTGGCGGTCGGCGTCGGGTCGGCCGGGGGCGCGACGCCGTCGGGCCGGGACGGCCAGACGATCGCGCCGAGGCCGGCGGCCGCGGTGGTGACGGCGAGGACACCGGCCCCCGCCGCGAGAGCCGTGCGCCGGGTGCGCTGCCGGCCACGCCGTCGCACCTGCTCGGCGGCCGCGAAGTCAGCCGGAGGCCGCGCGCCGCGGATCCCGGCGAAGAGCGTATCGAGCTGATCAGACACGGCTCTCCTCCTCAAGGTCGATGCCGAGCAGCCCGGCGAGCGCACGCCGACCGCGCGCGAGCCGGGCCTTCACGGTGCCCTCGGGCGCCCCCGTCTCCCGGGCGACCGCCGAGACCGGCAGGTCGCAGAGGTGGTGCAGCACGATCGCGGCGCGTTGCTCGACCGAGAGTTGGGCGAGCGCGGCGACGAGCGCGACACTGTCCGGGTTGGGGCCCGGCAGGTCGTCGGGTGGGCCGGCCCGCCGGTGGGCGAACACGGCATTGCGGGCCCGGCGCCAGCGGCTCACCGCGATCCGCCGGGCCACGGTGCGCATCCACGCCTCGGGCGCGTCGTACTCCCGCACCACCGACCATCGTTGCCAGGCCCGGGCGTACGCCTCGTGCAGCACGTCCTGGGCCTCGGCGGCGTTTCCGGTCAGGGCGTAGAGGAACTCGAACAGCCGCTGCCGCGACGCGCGGTAGAACGCGTCGAAGGAGCTCTGCGGGTCCTCCGCCGCCGTGACTGCGGTGTCTGCCTCCGGCATCGGGTCCCCCTCCCGTCCTCGGCCCGGTAGAGCCGGGCCGCGGGTGCGGCCGGCGTGACACCCCCACTGACGCCCGGCCCGGAGCGGCGGTTGCATCGGCGCGAACAAGACTTCCGCGGGGCTTCCCAGATCCCTGATCTGACATCTAACATATCAGTTGTGGATCTCAAGCCGGTGGGTCGCACGCTCCTGCGGGACCAGGCGTACGTCGCCATCAAGCAGGCGATCGTCGCCGGGGCGCTCGCGCCCGGCCAGGTCGTCCGCGACCATGACCTCGCCGAGCGGCTGGGCTTCTCCCGGGCGCCCGTCCGCGACGCGCTCGCGCGGCTCGCCGACGAAGGGCTGGTCGAGTCCAAGCCGCAGAGTCACACCCGGGTGACGCCGCTCATCCTGCGCGACGTCCGCGACGCCCTGGTCGTCGTGCGGACCATGCACGAGGTGGCGACCCGGTCGGCCGTCCCCCGGCTGAGCGGGGACGACATCGCCACGATGCGCGCGGCCAACGCCGAGTTCGCCGGCGCCGTGCGCAGGGGTGACGTGGAGCGCGCGCTGCGCGCCGACGACACCCTGCACGACGTGCTCGTGGCCGTGTGCGGCAACCGGGCGGTCGCCGCGACGATCGACCGTTACACCCCGCTCATCCGTCGGCTCGAGCGCCAGCGGTTCACGACCCTGCCCGGCGAGGGATCGGTGCGCCGGCACGAGGAGCTGATCCGGGCGTGCGCGTCCGGCGACGCCGACGCCGCCGCCGACATCACCGCCACCATCTGGTCCAGTCTGGACGAGATCCTTCAGGCCGATCTCGCGGGTGGACCCGTCCGGGCACCCCACGACGACCTTCCCGAGGAGATGCCATGACCCCCGCACTCGATTCGTTCCCCCGGTACCCGCTGCTCTTCGGCGCCTCCCCGGTGCACCCGCTGGAGCGGCTCACCGCGCACCTCGGCGGTGCGCAGGTGTGGGCGAAGCGGGAGGACTGCAACTCCGGCATCGCTTTCGGCGGCAACAAGACGCGCAAGCTGGAGTACCTGGTCGCCGACGCGCTCGCGCAGGGCTGCGACACGCTGGTGTCGATCGGGGGCGTGCAGTCCAACCACACCCGGCAGGTCGCGGCGGTGGCGGCCCGGGTGGGCCTGCGCTGCGTGCTGGTCCAGGAGAGCTGGGTGGACTGGCCGGACGCGGTCTACGACAAGGTCGGCAACATCCTGTTGTCCCGTCTCGCCGGCGCGGACGTCCGCCTGGTCCGGGCGGGCTTCGGCATCGGCGTCAAGGAGAGCTGGCAGCAGGCGCTTCAGGAGATCGAGGAGGCGGGTGGCAAGCCGTACGCCATCCCGGCGGGCGCCTCCGACCACCGCCTCGGCGGGCTCGGCTTCGCGCGGTGGGCGTACGAGGTGGCCGAGCAGGAACGCGAGCTGGGCGTCTTCTTCGACACGATCGTCGTCTGCTCGGTGACCGGGAGCACCCAGGCCGGCATGGTGGCCGGCTTCGCCGCCCTGGAGGCCGCGGGCGGCCGGCCCCGCCGGGTCGTCGGTGTCGACGGCTCCGCCAAGCCGACCGAGACCCGGGACCAGGTGGCCCGGATCGCCCGCGACACGGCCGCCCTCATCGGGCTCGACCGCCCCCTCGCAGACGACGAGATCATCCTCGACGAGCGGTACCACGGCGGCACGTACGGCATCCCGGACGAGCGCACCCTGGACGCCATGCGCACCGCCGCGCGTACGGAGGGGATGATCACCGACCCGGTGTACGAGGGGAAGTCGATGGCCGGACTCGTCGACCTCGTCAGCACCGGTGAGATCGGTCGGGACTCGACCGTGCTCTACGCCCACCTCGGCGGCCAGCCCGCGCTCAACGGCTACAGCGCGCTGTTCTCCTGAGGGCCGTTCCCGTCACGTTTCTCTATCGATACACTCCCATCGTTCGATGAGCGGCCATGTCCCGGCGCCGGTGCGGGCGCGGTGGCCGGTCCGGGCGGGGAGGACGCATGCGCGGAATCCGGGCCGGTCTCCTGGTGGGGGTCATGGTCGCCGTCGGCCTGGTCCCGGCGTCCGGCGTGGCCGCGTCGGACGACCCGCACACCACCGGGCCGCTCACCATCCAGAGCGTGCCGAACGGGCGCATGGTCGACGTCGACGGCGGCGTGCTCCAGGACGGCCGGAAGGTCCAGGAGTGGACGTACAACGGGACCGGCGCCCAGCAGTGGCGGCTGCGGGCCAGTGGCGACCACCACCGGATCGAGGCCGTGCCCGACCCGGCGTACTGCCTGGGCCGGGAACACGCGGGTGACCAGGCGCGGGTCGTCCTGCGGCGGTGCGCCGACGGGCTGACCGACTGGCGGTTCCAGGCGCTCGGCGGCGAGCGGTACCGGATCACCGACCCGGCCGGCGGCGGGCATCTGCGCGTACGGGACGTGGTGCCGACCAACGGGCGGGACCTGGTGGTGGGCGCCGACGGCGGGGCGGGCGCCGAGTGGTACCTCACCGACCTGACCCTGCCGCGCCGGGCCCTGCCCGCCGACCCGCGCCTGGACCAGGTGACCTTCCTGGTCGCCCACAACGCCATGGCCAACACCGACGAGGGGTTCTGGGGCCGATTCCCGAACCAGTCGTACCGGCTGCGCGACCAGCTCGGCCACGGCGTGCGCGGCCTGCAACTCGACGTGCACCCGTACCGGGGCGACGTGCGCATGTGCCACGGCGGCTGCTGGGGCAACGAACGGACGTTGAGCGACGGGCTGCGCGACGTGGTCGCGTTCCTCACCGCCGACCGGGACGCCGTGGTCACGCTCTTCCTCGAGGACTACACCGGCGTGGACGAGCTACGGGCGGCCGTCGAGCGGGTCACCGGGCTCGACGCCCTGCTCTTCCGCCCGGACCGCTCGGGCGTCCGCGACCGTGGGTGGCCGCGCCTGTCGGAGCTGCGGTCGAGCAACCAGCGGCTGCTCGTCTTCTCCCAGCGCCCCGGCCGGGAGGCGTTCGGCGTGATGTACGACCGGGACTGGACGGCCGAGAACTACTGGTCGCTCGGCACCGGCGGTGGCGCGCTGGACTGCCACAGCCGCTGGGCCGAGGTGCCGCTGGCGAAGGAGGAGCCGGGATTCCGTCGGCTGCACGTGATGAACCACTACCGCGACATCCCGACGGAGTGGTCGGCCGCCGCCGACAACGGCGCGAAGCTGCGGGACCGGGTGCAGCGGATCTGCGCGCCGTCCGCCCGCCGCAAGCCCAACTATGTGGCGGTGGACTTCTACCAGAAGCCCGAGGGCGGAGCCACGTGGGACCTGATCCGGGAGCTGAACACCTACTGGTGAGCCCGTACTCAGCGTCGATTCTTGAGCTCGTCGCACAGTCTCTCCGGATCCCGGATGAAGGACCTCTTCGCGTCCCGCAGGCGGGAGAAGTCCTCGATCATGTGCCGTACCTCGCCCGGCGTGAACCGCCGGTCGGCGTCGCCCTCCCGCTCGAGCCACGTGATCACCTCGTCGTAGCTCGTCCATTCGCGCTTGCCCATGAGGCGCTCGATGTCCGTGACGTCGTAGTCCTTCTCCGTCGCCTGACTGGCCGGGTCATGAATCTTCACTGGTTCCCCCAACAGTGACGTGTAGGCGGGCCGGATGCGGGGTGCGGTACCACCGCGCTCCGGCGGTGCCGCATTCCCCGACGCTCCGCACGAAAACCGGCGACGCCAGGTGGCCCAGCTCGCCGAACGGCGTGGAGGCTCTTGACGCCCCACACATTCGGGCGTAAACAAAGGGGAAGCCACATCGAAACGGCGGTGAAACCAAGCGATGTACGCCGAGGAACGGCAACAGGAGATCCTCCGCAGGGCCCGGGCCCAGGGGCGCGTCGACGTGATGGTCCTGGCCGAGGAGCTGGCGGTGACCAGCGAGACCATCCGGCGGGACCTGACCGCGCTGGAGCGCGCCGGGGTGCTGCGCCGCGTGCACGGGGGCGCGATCCCGGTCGAGCGTCTGGGTTTCGAGCCGGCCCTCGCCGCTCGGGACGCGGTGCTGACCGCGGAGAAGGAGCGCATCGCCAAGGCGGCCCTCGCCGAGGTCCCGGACGAGGGAGCCGTCATCATCGACGCGGGCTCGACCACCGGGCGGCTGGCCCAGGCGCTGAACACGGAGCGCGAGCTGACGGTGATCGTCAACGCTCCGCCGCTGGCGACCCTGCTGGCCGCCCGACCCAATCTCAACGTGATCATGCTCGGTGGCCGGGTTCGGGGCCGGACGATGGCGACGGTGGACGACTGGGCGCTGCAGGCGCTGTCCCAGATGTACGTCGACGTGGCGTTCATGGCGACCAACGGCTGCTCGGTCGAGCGTGGGCTCACCACGCCGGATCCCGCCGAGGCCGCCGTCAAGCGGGCGATGATCGCCTCGGCCCGGCGTACCGTGCTCCTGGCCGACCACACGAAGTTCGGCAACGACTACCTCGCGCGGTTCGGCCGGCTCGCGGACGTCGACCTCGTCATCACCGACACGGGGTTGAGCACCGCGGCCGCCGGTGAACTGCGGCACGCCGGCCCGGAGGTGATCCGGGCATGATCCTCACCGTCACCCTCAATCCGAGCCTGGACCGGGCCGTCGCCGTCGAATCGCTGGTGCGCGGAGCGGTGCTGCGGGCGGCGCCCGCGCACCTCGACCCGGGCGGCAAGGGAGTCAACGTCGCGCGGGCGCTGCTCGCCAACGACGTGCCGTCGCGGGCCGTCATCCCGTGCGGCGGGCCGGAGGGGGAGCAGTTGGTCCGGCTGCTGGCGGCGGAGGGCGTACCCATGGTCGCCGTACCGGTCGCCGGACGGACCAGGTCCAACATCACCCTCGCCGAGCCGGACGGCACGATCACGAAGATCAACGAACCGGGCCCGGCGCTCTCCGGCGCCGAGCTGGAGGCGGTGACCGAGGTGGTCCTGTCCGCCGCCGGCTCGGCCGACTGGGTCGTCGTGTGCGGCAGCAACCCGCCGTCCCTGGCGGTCGACGAGTTCGGCAAGCTGTGCCGCCGGTTGCTCGACGCGGGAGTCCGGCTCGCCGTCGACACCAGCGGCCCGGCGCTGGTCGCCGCGGCGGCCGCGGGAGCATGGCTGCTCAAGCCCAACCGGGAGGAGCTCGCCCAGGCCACCGGGCGGTCGGTCGACTCGACCGAGGACGTCGTCGCCGCCGCCCAGCACCTACGCGAGCTGGGCGCCCGGGCCGTGGTGGCCAGCCTGGGCGCGGACGGCGCGGTCCTGGTCGATGGCGACGGCGTCGTCACCGGAACCGCACCCGTCGCCGAGCGCCGGAGCAACGTCGGCGCCGGGGACGCCCTGCTCGCCGGCTTCCTGGCCGGTGGCGCCACCGGCGGGGAGGCGCTCGCCGAGGGGCTCGCCTGGGGCGCGGCGGCGGTCAGCCTGCCGGGCAGCCGGATGCCCGGACCGGGCGACCTGCGCCGCGACCACGTCCACATCGAACATCGGCCGGACCTGGTCCGGCACCTGCTCACCAGGGACTGACTGACCCGACCCACCCCCACCACCCGCACCGGCCCGGCGGCCGGCAGTCGAACAGGAGGCCTCCCATGGCCACGGATTACACCCCCGCCGTCACGGGGACCGGCATCAAGGCCCGGATCCAGCGGGTCGGCGGTCACCTGGCCGGCATGGTCATGCCCAACATCGGTGCGTTCATCGCCTGGGGCCTGATCACCGCGCTGTTCATCCCCACCGGCTGGCTGCCCAACGAAACTCTCGCCGAGCTCGTCGGGCCGATGATCACGGTCCTGCTTCCGGTGCTGATCGGCTACACCGGGGGCCGGCTGGTGCACGGCCAGCGCGGAGCGGTCGTCGGCGCCGTCGCCACGATGGGCATCGTGGTCGGCAGTGAGGTGCCGATGTTCCTCGGCGCCATGCTGATCGGCCCGCTGGCCGCGTACCTGCTGAAGCTCTTCGACAACGCCGTCGAGGACCGCGTCCGGGCCGGCTTCGAGATGCTGGTCAACAACTTCTCCGCCGGCATCATCGGCGGTGGCATGGCGCTGGTCGGCGTCTGGATCATCGGCCCGGTCGTCCGGTCCGTCACCAACCTCGCCGGTGACGGTGTCGACTGGCTGGTCGGGAACAACCTGCTCCCCGTCGCCTCGGTGCTGGTCGAGCCGGCGAAGGTGCTCTTCCTCAACAACGCGATCAACCACGGCGTGCTCGGTCCGCTGGGCGTCGCGCAGGCGGCGGAGACCGGCAAGTCGATCCTCTTCATGATCGAGTCCAACCCCGGTCCCGGGCTCGGGCTGCTCCTGGCCTACCTGTTCTTCGGGCCCCGCACGCTGCGCCCCAGCGTGCCGGCCGCGATCATCATCCAGTTCCTCGGCGGTATCCACGAGATCTACTTCCCGTACGTGCTGATGAAGCCGCGTCTCATCCTCGCCATGATCGCCGGCGGGGCCGCCGGTGTCGGCACCTTCATGATCACCGGCGCCGGTCTGGTCGCCACCCCCTCGCCGGGGAGCATCTTCGCCTACGCGGCCGTCACGCCACGGGGCGGCTGGTTCGGCGTCTTCCTCGGGGTCCTCGTCGCCGCGGCGGTCTCGTTCGTCGCCGCCTCGGCGCTGCTCGGCTTCGGCCGGCTCAAGGACGAGCAGCCGGACGACCAGGCGGGCGATGAAGACGCTGATGCCACTCCCGCGACCGCCGACCAGGCCGCGCCCCTGCCGCGGCAGACCGCCGGAACCCGTACCCCCACCGCAGCTTCGGAGGCCTGAGCCACATGACCACCATCCAGGGAAGCGACATCCGCAAGATCGTCGTCGCCTGCGACGCCGGCATGGGCAGCAGCGTGATGCTCGCCAGCCAGCTCCGCAAGCAGCTCGGCAAGCACTCGGTGGCGGTGGAGCACACCCCGGTCGAGCACATTCCCGCCGACGCCGACGTGGTCGTCGTCCACACCGGACTCGCCGCCCGCGCCCGGGCCGTCGCCCCCGAGAAGGTCATCGTGCCGTTCCAGGTGTTCGTGGGCGACCCGGCGGTGGCGAAGGTCGTCGCCGCGGTGAAGAGCGGCGGTGCGGTCGATGGCTGAGGTGGCGACCGGACCGCTCGCCGCGCTGCTCGACCGACGGGCGATCCGGCTCGGCGAGACCGCCGCCGACCGGGAGGACGCGATCCGGCGTAGCGGCGCGGTGCTGGTCGAGACCGGTGCCGTCGATCCCGCGTACGTCGACACGATGCTGGCGCGGGAACGCTCGGTGTCGACGTACGTGGGCGAGGGGGTGGCGATCCCGCACGGCACCCTCGCCGGCAAGGACGCCGTACGCCGGGACGCGCTCGCGGTGCTCCGCTTCCCGGCCGGCGTGGACTGGGGCGGCGAGCAGGTCGTGGTCTGCGTGGCGATCGCCGCCCGCGGCGACGGTCACGTGGCCCTCCTCGCCCAGCTGGCCGAGATCCTGCTGGATCCGGAGCGAGCCCGCGCGCTGCGGGAGGCGACCGAGGCCGACGAGGTTCTCCGGCTGCTCAAACCCGTCGATGAGGAGACAGACTCATGAAGGTTGTGCGCTTCCACGCTCCCGGTGACGTGCGGGTCGAGGACGCACCCGAACCGACGCCGGGACCGGGCGAGGTCAGGATCCGGGTACGGAACTGCTCCACGTGCGGCACCGACGTGAAGATCTGGCGCTTCGGCCACCACCACATCGACCCGCCACGGGTGATGGGCCACGAGATCGCCGGCGAGATCGTCGAGATCGGGGCAGAGGTGACCGGCTGGCAGCCCGGCGACCGCGTCCAGGTCATCGCCGCGATCCCGTGCGGGCGGTGCGACCAGTGCCGCCGCGGCCGGATGACGGTCTGCCCCAACCAGGAGTCGATCGGCTACCACTACGAGGGCGGCTTCGCCCAGTACATGGTCGTGCCGGCCAAGGTGCTCGCCGTCGACGGCCTCAACCGCATCCCGGACGGGGTCAGCTTCGCCGAGGCGTCGGTGGCCGAGCCGTTGGCGTGTGTCCTCAACGGCCAGGAGCTCGCGCGGGTCGGGGAGGGCGACGACGTCGTGGTCATCGGCTCCGGCCCGATCGGCTGCCTGCACGTACGGCTCGCCCGGGCGCGCGGTGCCGCCCGGGTCACCCTGGTCGACCTCAACCGGGACCGGCTGGACCTGGCGGCGGCGCTCGTCGCGCCGGACGCCACGGTCTGCGCCGCGGAGACCGACCCGGTCGACGCGGTCCTCAAGGTGACCGACGGCGCCGGAGCCGACGTCGTCATCACCGCGGCCGCCTCCGGTGCCGCCCAGGAGCAGGCGTTGCAGATGGTCGGCCGCCAGGGCCGGATCAGCTTCTTCGGCGGCCTGCCCAAGGACCGGCCGGTCATCGCCGTCGACGCCAACCTGGTGCACTACCGCGAGCTCACCATCGTCGGCGCCAACGGCTCCAGCCCCGCGCACAACAAGGCCGCACTGCAGCTCATCGCCAGTGGTGCGGTGCCGGTCGCGGATCTGATCACCGACCGGCTGCCGCTGGAGCGGGCGCTCGACGCGTTCGACATCGTCTCCCGGGGCGCCGGTATCAAAGTCACCATCGAGCCCTGACCGGCTCGGATCCGCGGATCCACCACCTGAGGAGTCGTCATGCCCGAACGTACCGTCCCCGTCGGGTCGACCAGCGGGCTGCACGCCCGCCCCGCCGCCCTCTTCGTCGAGGCCGCCACCGCCCAGCCCGTCGCGGTCAGCATCCGGCTGCCGGGTGGCCGGCCGGTCCCCGCCCGCAGCATGCTCTCCGTCCTGTCGCTCGGGGCGACCCACGGCACCGAGGTGGTCCTGTCGGCCGAGGGCGACGGGGCGGAGGCCGCGCTGGAGGTCCTCGCCGATCTGCTGCGGCGCAACCTTGACGAGGAGCCGGCCGATGCCTGAGCGGCTGACCGGAATCGGGGTCAGTCCCGGCCTGGCCGCCGGTCCGCTGCTGCGGGTGGCTCCCGCGCCCCGGTTGCCGGAACCGGCCGCCGTCGCCGACGTCGAGGCGGAACTGACCCGCGCCGATGTGGCCCTCGCCGCGGTCGTCACCGAACTGCGCCGCCGCGCGGACTCGGCGGGGCGGCCGGAGGCGGCCGGGATCCTCCGGGCCCAGGCGATGATCGCCGAGGACCCGATCCTCCGCGACACGATCGCCGAGGCCGTCCGGGCCGGTCGGGACGCCCCGCACGCGATCGCCGACGCCTTCGCCGAACACCGTCGGGCGTTTCAGGCCGCCGGCGGCTACCTCGCCGAACGGGTCACCGACCTCGACGACATCCGGGACCGCGCCGTCGCCGCGAGCCTCGGGCAGCCGATGCCGGGCGTCCCGACCCCGGGATACCCGTACGTGCTGGCCGCGCGCGACCTCGCCCCGGCCGACACCGCCGACCTCGATCCCGACCTGGTGCTCGCCCTGGTGACCGAGCTGGGCGGCCCGACCAGCCACACCGCGATCCTGGCCCGGTCCCTCGGTCTGCCCGCCGTGGTGTCCTGCGCCGGGACGCTGGCCGTCCCCGACGGAACGGTGGTCCGGGTGGACGGGGCTTCGGGCGAGGTGCTCACCGACGCCGACGAGGCCCTCGTCGCCGCCACCCGGACCGCGGTGGCAGTCCGGCGCGGGCGGGCCGACCGGAGCCGGGGACCGGGCCGCACCGCGGACGGGCACGAGGTGAAGCTCCTGGTCAACATCGGCTCCGCGGCCGAGCTGCGCGGGGAGGAGGCGGCCGGGGCGGAGGGGGTCGGGCTCTTCCGCACCGAACTGCTGTTCCTCGACCGGACCACGGCGCCCGGCATCGAGGAGCAGAGCCGGGCGTACGCGGAGGTCTTCGCGGCGGTGGGCGGCCGCCCGGTGGTGATCCGGACGCTGGACGCGGGCGCCGACAAGCCGCTGCCCTTCCTCGACCAGGCCGGCGAGCCCAACCCGGCACTCGGCGTGCGGGGCCTGCGGATCGCCCGACGCCGGCCCGAGGGGCTCCGGACCCAGCTGCACGCCATCGAGCTGGCGGCCCGGCGGACCGGCGCGGACGTCCGGGTGATGGCGCCGATGGTGGCGACCGCCGCGGAGGCCGGCGAGTTCGCCACGACCGCGCGCGGCGCCGGCCTGGACACCGTGGGCGTCATGGTGGAGGTGCCGGCGGCGGCGCTGCGCGCCCGGCGGCTGCTCGAGAAGGTCGACTTCCTCAGCGTGGGCACCAACGACCTGAGCCAGTACGCCTTCGCCGCCGACCGACAGTGCGGCGACCTCGCCGACCTGCTCGATCCGTGGCAGCCGGCACTGCTGGAGCTGATCGCCGGCTGCGCGACCGCCGGTCGGACGCGCGGCAGGCCGGTCGGCGTCTGTGGGGAGGCGGCCGCCGACCCGCTGCTCGCGGTGGTGCTCGCCGGTCTCGGCGTGGGCAGCCTGTCGATGTCACCGCGGGCGCTGGCACCGGTGCGGGCGGCGCTGGCCGCGCACTCCCTCGCCGACTGCGAACGGCTGGCGGCGCTCGCGCTCGCCGCCGACGACGCGGAGCAGGCACGGGCCGCCGTAAGGCGCGAGGCCCGGCCGGCGCCGGACTGAACGGGCGGGTCACCCGCACTCGTAAGGGCAGGTCGACCGCGGTCGCGGATTGTGCCGGGCGCCCCTTCCCGCGGTCCGCGACACCGCCGCACCGGACGGCCGCGTGGACCGCCCGGCCGGCCGTCGGTTTCTGTCGGTCGGTGTGGCCATAATCACGACACGCGTTTCGCCGAGGGACGGAGACGGTCGATGGCCACACTGCTCGCGATCGGGACGGCCAAGGGCCTCTTCCTGGCCACCAGCACCGACGGCCGGCGCACCTGGGAGGTGGCCGGGCCGCACCACCCGATGACCGGGGTGTACGCGGTCGCGATCGACACCCGCCGCGCCACACCCCGCCTGATCGCCGGCACCACCAGCTCACACTTCGGTCCGACCGTCGCCACCAGCGACGACCTCGGCGCCACCTGGCGCGAGCCGGAGCAGGCGCCGGTGGCCTTCCCGGCCGACACCGGGGCCAGCCTGGGCCGGGTCTGGCAGCTCACCCCGGCCGGCGCCGACCAGCCCGACGTGGTGTGGGCGGGCACCGAGCCCTCGGCGCTGTTCCGGTCCGACGACGGCGGCGTGACCTTCGAGCTGGTGCGGGGCCTGTGGGACCACCCGCACCGGGAGCAGTGGGGCGCGGGCTTCGGTGGCCAGGCGGTGCACACCGTGCTGCCGCACCCGGCCGACGCCGACCGGGTCACCGTCGCCATGTCCACCGGCGGCGTCTACCGCTCGACCGACGCCGGCACGACCTGGTCGCCCGGCAACACGGGCATCCGGGCCTACTTCCTGCCCGATGAGTGGCCCGAGTTCGGCCAGTGCGTACACAAGGTCACCCGTGACGCGGGCGACGCCGCCCGCCTCTACGCGCAGAACCACCACGGCGTCTACCGCTCGGACGACGACGGGCGCACCTGGTCGTCGATCGCGGAGGGCCTGCCCAGCGACTTCGGCTTCCCGATCGTCACGCTGCCGGGCCGGCCCGGCAGCGTCTTCACCTTCCCCCTCGCCGCCGACAGCGAGCGCTTCCCGGCCGGCCGCCGGTGCCGCGTCTGGCGGTCCGGCGACGCGGGCGCCACCTGGGAGCCGTTGAGCGCCGGCCTGCCGGAGGGGCCGTTCTACCCGGCCGTGCTGCGCGACGCGATGTGCGCCGACGACAGCGATCCCGGCGGTGTCTACTTCGGCACCCGCTCCGGCGAGGTCTACGCGAGCTGTGACGCCGGCGACTCGTGGTCCCTGGTCGCCGCGCACCTGCCCGACGTGCTGTGCGTCCGCGCGGCGGAGGTCTGACGTGGTGACGGTGCTGCTGCCGGGGCCGCTGCGCGGCGAGGCCGGGGGAGCGAGCCGGCTGACGGTGGCGGCCTCGGGCACGCTGCGGGCCGTCCTGGACGAGGTGGCCGACGGCTGGCCCCGGCTCGGCCGGCGCATCCGTGACGAGCGCGGTGAGCTGCGCCGCTACGTCAACGTGTACGTCGACGGCGAGGACTGCCGGCACCTCGGCGGCCTCGACACGCCCGTCGGCGAGTCCGCCGAGGTGCAGGTGCTGCCCTCGGTTGCCGGCGGCCAGTGACCGACCCGTGGTGGAGCTCGGAGCCGGAGCCTTGCGGGGTCTCGTTCCGACCGGTGAACGGCTAGTATTCACCGCTCCGGCCTGGACGGGGAAGGGTTCACTGTGGACGCGTACGAGGCCGGTTACGCCTTCGGCCAGCTGATGGCGACGCTCGCGTGCCTGCTCGTCCCGTTGGCGGTGGTCGGCGGGGTGATCTGGTTCGCCGTGGCTCGCTCCCGCCGGAGGAGCAGGCCGCCGCCGCAGGCACCCTACGGGGCGCCGCCCTCGTACCCCTTCCCGGGTGGACCGTCGCCGTACCCCGGGCAGTCCTACCCGGGCCCGGGCGGATCACCGCCATACCCCGCACCGCACCAGCCGTACCCGCCTCAGCCGTACCCGCCGCAACAGCCGAACCGGCCGCAGGGTTCCGGCCGCTGACGGAGGCGTGACACCGGCCACCCGAGGTACTGCTGCTCGCGGAATAGTTGACTCGTCAAATATGTTGTGCGGGTCGTCCGGGGCAACCGAGGCCCCGGCGGTCAGGCAAGGAGCGGGTCATGCAGTTCGGGGTCTTCACCGTCGGCGACGTCACGGTCGATCCGACCAACGGTCGGGAGCCGACGGAGCGTGAGCGCATCAAGGCCATGGTCGCGATCGCGCTCAAGGCCGAGGAGGTCGGGCTCGACGTCTTCGCCACCGGCGAGCACCACAACCCGCCGTTCGTGCCGTCGTCGCCGACCACCATGCTGGGCTTCATCGCCGCCCGGACGTCTCGGCTGCTGCTGTCCACCGCCACGACGCTGATCACCACCAACGACCCGGTGAAGATCGCCGAGGACTACGCGATGCTCCAGCACCTGGCCGACGGCCGGGTGGACCTGATGCTCGGGCGCGGCAACACCGGCCCGGTATACCCGTGGTTCGGGCAGGACATCCGCAACGGCATTCCGCTGACCATCGAGAACTACGACCTGCTGCGCCGGCTCTGGCGGGAGGACGTGGTCGACTGGTCCGGCCGGTTCCGTACGCCGTTGCAGTCGTTCACCTCGACGCCGCGACCGCTGGACGGCGAACCGCCGTTCGTCTGGCACGGCTCGATCCGCAGCCCCCAGATCGCCGAGCAGGCCGCGTACTACGGCGACGGCTTCTTCGCCAACCACATCTTCTGGCCCAAGGAGCACACGCAGCGGATGGTCGGCCTGTACCGGCAGCGGTTCGAGCACTACGGGCACGGCTCCGCCGACCAGGCGATCGTCGGGCTGGGCGGGCAGGTGTTCATGCGGAAGAACTCGCAGGACGCGGTTCGCGAGTTCCGCCCGTACTTCGACAACGCACCGGTCTACGGGCACGGGCCGTCGCTGGAGGAGTTCACCGAGCAGACCCCGCTGACCGTCGGCAGCCCACAGCAGGTGATCGACCGTACGCTGACCTTCCGCGAGTACGTCGGCGACTACCAGCGGCAGCTGTTCCTCGTCGACCACGCCGGGCTGCCCCTCAAGACCGTGCTGGAGCAGCTCGACATCCTCGGCGAGGAGGTCGTCCCGGTGCTGCGCAAGGAGTTCGAGTCCGTGCGGCCGGCGCACGTGCCCGAGGCGCCCACGCACGCCTCGCTGCTGGCCGCTGCCGGCGGCGGCACCGACAGCACCGTCCACGCCGTCGACGACGTGACGGGCCGCGCTCCCGAGGAGGCCCGATGACACAGCGCACCCTGGCCGTCGTCTCGGCCGGCCTGCGCCAGCCGTCGTCGACCCGGCTGCTCGCCGACCAGCTCGCCGCGGCCACCCGCGACGAGTTGGTCCGGCGGGGCGACACCGTGGAGGTACGCCCCGTCGAGCTGCGCGAGCACGCCCACGACATCGTCAACCACCTGCTCACCGGCTTCCCGTCGCCGGCGCTGCGGGAGGTGCTGGACACGGTGACCGGCGCCGACGGCCTGATCGCCGTGACGCCGATCTTCAACGCGTCGTACAACGGGCTGTTCAAGTCGTTCGTCGACCTGATCGACTCCGACGCGCTCACCGACCGGGCGGTCCTGGTCGCCGCCACCGGCGGCACGGCCCGGCACTCGCTCGCCCTGGAGCACGCGCTGCGGCCGATGTTCACGTACCTGCACGCGGTCGTGGTGCCGACGGCCGTCTTCGCGGCCCCCGAGGACTGGTCCGCCGGCACCGCCGACGGTGCCCTGCGGCGCCGCGTCGAGCGGGGCGCGGCCGAACTGGCCGAGCAGATGCACCGGCGGGCACCGTCGACCGGCCCCGCCGACCCGTTCGCGCTCACCGGCGACTTCGAGGACCTCCTCGACGGCCTCCGGCGCGACGCCTGACCCCCGTCCCGGCCCGGCTGTCCCGTCGGGCCGGGACCGGGCACCCCGGACCGCCGAGCCGGGCCGGGCGGAACGCCCGGAACCGGCCCGGACGGGTCAGCGGGCCTCGCCGTACGGGTGCGCCACCAGCACCGGGCAGTGGGCGTGCTGCACCAGGGCCTGGCTGACCGACCCGAGCAGCATCCCGGCGAAGCCGCCCCGTCCCCGCGTCCCCACGACCACCAGCGCGGCACCGCCGCTCGCCTCGATCAGCGCCGGCTCGGGCTTGTCGGCCAGCAGCAGCCGCACGGTGACGGTGAGACCCGGATGGCTGCCGCGAGCGGCCGCCGCCGCCGTCTCGAGCAGCTCCCCGGTCTGCGCCGGACGATCGTCGTCGGGGCGGCCCACGTGCGCGACCACCAGCTCGACCTCCCGCCGGGCGGCCTCGTCGGCGGCGTACCCGACGGCCAGCTCGGCCCCCTCCGACCCGTCCACACCGACCAGCACCGGACCGTCGACCGGGATCGGCTCCTGGGCGGGACGGACCACCAGCACCGGGCAGTGGGCGTGGGCCGCCACCTGCGTACCGACCGAGCCGAGCAGCAGCCCCGCGAAACCGCCGTGGCCCCGGCTGCCCACCACCACCAGCTCCGCCCGCCGCGACTCCTCGACCAGGGTGGCGCCCGGCCCGCCCGCGACCTGGCGCACCGCCACGTCGAGGCCCGGCCACCGGCCCGCGAGGTCGGCCGCCGTCTGCTCCAACATCTTCCGGGCGTCCTCGCTCGGGGCGGGAACGCCCAGCTCGTACGGGTTGATCGGGACGCCGTACCCGAGCGCGTGCAGGTAGCCGTGCACCAGGTGCAGCGGACACGACCGCAGCAGGGCGGCGCGGGCGGCGTGTTCCGCCGCCACGAGGCTCGACGGCGATCCGTCCACTCCCACCACGACGGGTCGGTTCATTGCGGCCCTCCCAGACTCGATCAGGTCATTGTCGGCGTGGTGCCGCCGACCGGCCGGTATTTCCCGGCGGGTCACCGTCCCGAACACCGTCGCGGGAGCGCCCGCGACCGCCGGCGCTGCCACGCCCGCCAGACCCGCAGCCGCCGGGACGACGGTCGCGCCGGCCGCGAGGCGGCCGGCGCGACGGCACCGCAGCAAGGTCGTCAGGACGTACGGGGGCGCCGCACGATGACCAGCGGGCAGTGCGCGTGGTGCAGGACGGCGTGGCTGACCGAGCCGAGCAG
Organism: Micromonospora thermarum; assembly: GCF_012034245.1. GTDB lineage: Bacteria > Actinomycetota > Actinomycetes > Mycobacteriales > Micromonosporaceae > Micromonospora > Micromonospora thermarum. The sequence goes on from NZ_JAATEO010000030.1 coordinate 58,723, forward strand.
CAGGCCGCCGAGGGCGCCGCGCCCGTGCGCGCCGACCACCACCAACTGAGCCTCCTTCGACTCCTCCACCAGCACCCGGCCCGGGGAGCCACGGACCAGGCGGTGCCGCACCGTCACCTGCGGGTACCGCTCGGCGAACCCGGCGAGCGACTCGACGAGGAGCCGCTCCTCCTCCCCGCCGAACACGTCGAGGTCGTACACCAGGGGCAGGATGTCGCCGGGACCGACCGGGGTCGGGTAGAGCCAGGCGTGCACCGCCACCAGTGGGGCGTCCCGGCGGGCGGCCTCCTCGAACGCGAAGCCGATCGCCTCGGTGGACAGCTCGGAACCGTCGACGCCCACCACGACGGGACCGTCGGCGCGCGGCTCACCGCGCACCACGAGCACCGGGCACTGCGCACGGGCGGAGACCTGCACGGTGACCGACCCGAGCAGCAGGCCGGCGAAGCCGCCCAGGCCGCGGTGGCCGAGCACCATCAGCGCCGCCTCCCGCGCCTCGTCCACCAGCACCGGCGTCGGCGCGCCGTCGACGACCACACCGGTGACGCGCAGCTCGGGGGAGACCTTGCGCGCCTCGTCGACGGCCTCGGCGACGTACTGATCGGCCTGGTTGCGCAAACCGGCGGTGACCGGGGCGCCGGGAACCGGGGTCAGCGGGGCGCCGGTCAGCGGCCAGACGAAGGCGTGCACGACCCGGAGCGGGCGCTGCCGGTACTCCGCCTCCCGTGCCGCGACGCGGACCGCGTCCAGCGCGGCGGCGGAACCGTCCACACCCACGACGACGGGGGCACCAGTGTTGATCGTCATGACGTTCCTCCTTCGCTTCACCCTCAGCCTGCCGCGCCGACGGCGGGTCGGTCAGAGGCGGTCGTCCCGACGCCCGGGTCTTTGGTCCCGCTCCGGCGGGTCAGGCGCAGGACCAGCCCGGGCAGGACGCTGACCGCGGCGCAGGCGAGCAGCTCCACGGCGTCCAGCGGCGCGGTGCCGAGCAGCTCCCGCAGCGGCGGTAGCAGCACCCCGGCGACCTGGAGCAGCGCCGAGACCGCCACGGCGAGCGGCAGCGCCCGGTTGCCGCGCCCCGCACCGGGCGGCCTGGGGGCGCGGACCGCCAGTGCCACACCGAGCTGCGCCAGGCCGAGCACCACGAACACCACCGACTGCCACGGCCGGTCGGCCCACGCGGCGGTCACGCCGGCGCCGAGCACCACGGCCGCGATCAGCGCGCCGGTGAGCAGCACGTCGCGCCCCAGTCCGGCGCCGAGCACCGACTCGGAGGGGGAGCGGGGAGCCCGCCGCAACGTGCCGGGCTCGGCCGGCTCCGCGCCCAGCGCCACCCCGGGCACGCCGTGGGTGAGCAGGTTGACCCAGAGGATCTGCGCCGGCAGCAGCGGTACGGCCAGGCCGAACAGCGGCCCGAGCAGCATCACCGCGATCTCGGCGACCCCGCCGGACAGGGCGTACCGCAGGAACCGGCGGATGTTGGCGTAGATCCGCCGGCCCTCGCCGATGGCGGTGGCCACGGTGGACAGGTCGTCGTCGACGAGCACCAGGTCGGCGGCCTGCCGGGCCACCTCGGTGCCGCCACCCATCGCCACGCCGATGTCGGCGCGGCGCAGCGCGGGCGCGTCGTTCACGCCGTCCCCGGTCATCGCCACCACGTGCCCGCGGGCCTGCAGGCCGGCGATGATGTCCAGCTTCTGGTCGGGTTGGGTCCGCGCGTACACCCGGGTGTCGGGGTGCGCGTCGGCGAGCCCACCGTCGTCGCCACGAGCGAGCGGGTCGCCGTGCTGCCAGAGCCCGAGCTGGCCGCCGATCGCGGCGGCGGTGGCCGGGTGGTCGCCGGTGACGAGGACCAGCCGCACCCCGGCGGCGTCCAGGTCGCCGGCGATGTCCGCCGCCCGCCCGCGCAGCGGGTCGCCGATCGCCACCAGCCCCGCCGGGAGCAGCCCGGTGGGCCGGGCCGGGTCGGCCGGCGGGGCGTCGACGATGGCGGAGGCGACCGCGAGGACGCGCAGCCCCTCGGCGGCGAGCCGGTGCGCGGCGGCGGTCAGCTCGGCGATCTCCTCCTCGGTGGCGTCGACCAGCGGCGCGGCGAGCACGCTCTCCGGGGCGCCCTTGCAGACCACCAGGTGCCGCCCGTCGCAGGACCGGTGCACCGTGGTCATCCGGCGCAGGTCCTGGTCGAAGGGGTGCTCGGCCACCCGGGGCCACGCGGCGCGGGTGGCCTCCGGGTCCAGGCCGCACCGGGCGGCGAACGCCACCAGCGCGGCCTCGAGGGGGTCGCCGACCGCCGCCCACTCGGGTCGCTCGGCGGTGGGCGGGGCGAGAGTGGCGTCGTTGCAGAGCAGCCCGGCCCGCGCGAGCCGCCGCAGCTCGTCCGGTACGGGCACCGGCTCGCCCCGGTGGTGCACGGCGCCGTGCGGCGCGTATCCGGTGCCGGTGATCCCGTAGCGGGAGCCGTCCGAGGTGACGGCGTGCTGCACGGCCATCCGGCCCTCGGTGAGCGTCCCGGTCTTGTCCGAGGCGATGACGGTGACCGAGCCGAGCGTCTCGACCGCGTGCAGCCGCCGGGGGATGGCGCGCGCACCGGCCATCCGGCGGGCACCCAGCGCCAGGGCCAGCGTCACCACCGCCGGCAGGGACTCCGGCACCGCCGCCACCACCAGGCTGACCGCGGTGACCGCCATGTCCACGATCGGGCGCCCACCGACCACACCGACGATGAAGACCAGTCCGGAGAGCACCACCGCGGCCAGGCCGAGGAGGCGGCCGAGCGCGGCCAGCCGCCGCTGCAGCGGGGTCGCGGTCGGCCGGGCCGCGGCCACCAGGGCGGTGATCCGGCCGAGCGCGCTCGCGGCGCCGGTACGGACCACGGTCCCGGTGGCGCGGCCGGTGGTCACGACCGTTCCGGCGCTGGCCTCCCCACCCTCGGACCGCCTCACCGGCACCGACTCGCCGGTCAACGCCGACTCGTCGACGCTGAGCCGGGCGGTGTCGGTGAGCAGCAGGTCGGCGGGGACCACGTCACCCGCCTCGATCCGGACCAGGTCGCCCACCACGACGTCGGCGGCGGGCAGCACCACGTCCCGGCCGTCCCGCACCACCCGGGCGGTCGGCGCGGCGAGCTGGTCGAGGGCGGCGATGGCGCGGTCGGCCCGGACCTCCTGGACCACGCCGATCGCGGTGTTGACCAGCACGACCAGCACGATCACGGCGGTGTCCGGGTAGTCCCGCAGCACCGTGGTGACCACGGCGGCCGCGAGCAGCAGCGCCACCAGGGGATCGGTGAGCTGGTGCAGCACCCGGGTGGCGAGGTGCCGGCGGGGCGGCGCGACGGCGGCGTTCGGGCCGTCGGCCCGCCGCCGGGCGGCTGCCTCCGCCGAGGTCAGGCCGGCCGGCGCCGCCGGTGTCGTGGCGAGTTCCGTCATCGTGCGTACGCCCTCGGCCACCGCGGCTCCTCCGGTCCCTACCCGTGGCACGCCCCGCCGGCGCACCGTCCCACGTCCAGCGTGGGACGCGTCCGGCCGGCCGGGCAGGGGCCATCTCCCACCCGACTCGGGACCAACGGCCCTGCCGCGCCGGTTCTCGACGGGGTGGCATAGACGTGGAGAATCCGAACCCGGATCAGGAGGGCGGCGACATGACGACACTCGACGTGCTCCGCGCACACCCGTTCGTCGCCGAGCTGCCCGAGGCGTCGCTGTCCCGCCTCGCCGCGTACGCGCGTCCGGTGGTGTGGCACCCCGGCCAGCGGCTGTTCGAGCCGGGACGTCCGGCGGAGCGATTCTGGCTGGTACGGGGTGGTGAGGTGGTGCTGGACGTCAGGGTGCCCGGCCGCGGTGACGTCGCGATCGAGTCGATCGGTCCGGGCGGCGTGCTGGGCTGGTCCTGGCTCTTCCCGCCGTACCGCTGGCAGTTCGGCGCGGTCGCTGTCCAGCGCAGTATGGCGGTGGAGTTCACCGCCGCGGCCGTCCGCCGGCTCATCGAGACCGACGATGCCCTGGGCAAGGAGCTGACCACGCGGTTCATGGCCATCGTGGTCGACCGCCTCCAGGCGGCCCGGGGCCGCCTCGTCGACCTCTACGCCTACCCGAGCGAGCTGCCGTCGGCGGGCTGACCGGGCCACCGGCCACCCGGCGGGCTCGCGGCGCTATCCGTCGCGCGAGCGCACCACCAACTCGTCGACCTCGAGCCGGCCGATGCGCACCTCCCGGATCACCGCCCGCCGGATGGTGAGGCGCCCGATCGCGAACGCACCCACCGCGACCGCGCCGACGGCGAGGGCGCCCACCGCGAGGGCCCCGAGAGACGCCGCCCCGGCCGCGCCAGCGCCGCCGGCCAGGGCGCCGCCGGCACCCACTCCGAGCGCACGTGTGCGTCGTACCTTCGTCGCCATGCCGCCATTGTCGCGGTGCGACGGCCCGCGGGTGCCGCAACCGCCCCGGTCGGCGGTGTGGCAGCACGCGGCCCGGCCGCCGGTGCGGTGGGGCGGCCGGGCCGGGTCCGGGGTTCAGGGCTGGATCACCAGGCGGGCCGCCGCCCGGCCGGCGAGCACGTCCTCGGTCGCCTCGTTGATCTCGTCGAGCTTGCGGGTCTCCAGGACCACCCTGGTACGGCCGGCGGCGTGCAGCCGGAACACCTCGGCGAGGTCGGCGCGGGTGCCCTGCATGCCGAACAGGCCGGGGATCACCAGGCCGAGCCGGACACCGCGCAGCCCGAGCATCGGGTTGGCCTCGTGCATCCGCTGGACAGCGCCCAGCAGGGTGCCGTCCCGTCCCGGGTTCCGCCCGCGCGCCTCCGCGCGGGCCACCCGGGCGGTCAGCTCGTGCAGCGGCGGCAGGAACTCGTGCAGCGGCGGGTCGAGCAGCCGGACGGTGACCGGCAGCCCGTCCATCGCGGCCAGGATCGCGACGAAGTCCGCGCGCTGCACGGGCAGCAGCGCGGCGAGGGCCGCGCTACGTTCTGCCGGCCCGTCGGCGAGGATCAGCCGCTCCACCAGTTCCCGGCGCTCGCCGAGGAACATGTGCTCGGTACGGCACAGCCCGATCCCGGTCGCCCCGTACGCCCGGGCCCGCGCGGCGTCGTCCGCGGTGTCCGCGTTGGCGCGCACGCCCAGCCGGCGCACCGCGTCGGCGTGCCGCAGCAGCCGGTCCACGGCCGCCAGCAACCGGTCGGACTCCGGGGCCAGCTCACCGGCGAGGTAGCGGGCGACGGGGGAGGGGACGACCGGCACCTCGCCCGGGTAGACCGCGCCGGTGCCGCCGTCGATGGAGATCACGTCGCCGGCCCGGAGCACCCGGTCGCCGACGCTGACCTCGCCGTGCTCGGCGTCGATCCGCAGCTCCTCGGCCCCGCAGACGCAGGTGCGCCCCATGCCGCGGGCGACCACGGCGGCGTGCGAGGTCTTGCCGCCACGCGCGGTGAGCACGCCCGTCGCCGCGATCATGCCCGGCAGGTCGTCCGGGTTCGTCTCCTGCCGGACCAGGATCACCGGGCCGGCCGCCGCGACGGCGGCCGCGGAGTCGAACACCACCATGCCCACGGCCGCGCCCGGGGAAGCACCGACGCCGGTCGTCAGCGGCGGCGGTGCCGCCGCCGGATCGAACGCCGGGAACATCAGCTGGGCCAGTTGGGCGCCGTCGACCCGGTGCAGCGCCTCGTCGAGCGTGATCAGCCCCTCGTCGACGAGTTGGGCGGCGATCGTGAACGCGGCGGCCGGGGTGCGCTTGCCGACCCGGGTCTGCAACATCCAGAGCCGGCCCCGCTCGATGGTGAACTCGACGTCGCACAGATCCCGGTAGTGGCGCTCCAGCACACTCATGATCCGCGTCAGCTCGGCGAAGCTGGTCGGATCGATCCGCTCCAGCTCGGCCAGCGGCATGGTGTTGCGGATCCCGGCCACCACATCCTCACCCTGCGCGTCGGGCAGGTAGTCGCCGTACACGCCGGGGGCGCCGGTGGCCGGATCCCGGGTGAAGGCCACCCCGGTGCCGGAGTCAGGGCCGCGGTTGCCGAAGACCATCGCCATCACGTTGACCGCGGTGCCGAGATCGTCCGGGATGTGCTCGCGCCGGCGGTAGAGCACCGCCCGCTCGGCGTTCCACGACTCGAAGACCGCGCGGATGGCCAGGTAGAGCTGCTCGTGCGGGGCCTGCGGGAAGTCGTGCCCGACCTGCGTGGTGTACACCTTCTTGTACGTGTCGACCAGCGCTCGCAACGCGGCCGCGCTCGGGCCGCCCGGGCCCGCCGCCGCACGGACCGCCGCCAGCTCCCGCTCGAACTCGTCCGCCGGCACCCCGTGCACGGTGCGCCCGAACATCTGGATCAACCGGCGGTACGAGTCCCACGCGAAACGCTCGTCACCGGTCCGCGCGGCGAGTCCCGCCACCGTGGCGTCGTTCAGGCCGATGTCGAGGATCGTCTCCATCATCCCGGGCATGGAGTACCGGCCGCCGGAGCGGACGGCGAGCAGCAGCGGGTCATGCGGGTCGCCGAGACGCCGGTCCAGCCGCACCTCGATCCCCCGCAGATGCGCGTTGACCTCGTCGAAGAGTCCGAGTGGCGGCCTGCCGTCGGCCAGGTACGCCCGGCACGCGTCGGTGCTGACCGTGAAGCCGGGCGGCACCGGCAGCCCCAGCCGGGTCATCTCGGCCAGGTTCGCGCCCTTGCCGCCGAGCAGGTCCGCCCTGCTCCGGTCACCCTCGATGAAGTCGTAGACGTATCTCGTCATGGCTGCCGGCCTCCTCCGCTACCGCCGCGGGACGTCGTCCCCCTTCGTTGGTAGCCCCGGGCGGGACCGACCCGGCAGGGCCGGACGGGACAGCGACCGGGCCAGAGGTCCCGGATCCGGTCCCGGCCCGGCTCGACCGGCACGCCGGGACCGCGCCCTATCCTCGACGTCGATGACCGCCGACCTTCGCCTGCGCCCCGTCCTCGACGACGACCTGCCGCTGTTCTTCGCCCACCAGCAGGACGTCGAGGCCAACTGGATGGCGGCCTTCGGCCCGGCCGACCCGGCCGACCGCGCCGCGTTCGACGCCCACTGGCGCCGGGTCCGCGCGGACGCGGCCATGGTGCCGCGCACGGTGGTCGTCGGCGGCGAGGTGGTCGGCCACGTCATCGCCTTCCCGGCCGGCGACCGCACCGAGGTCAGCTACTGGATCGACCCCCGCCGGTGGGGCCGGGGGTACGCGACCGGCGCACTCGCCGCGCTGCTGGGGGAGGTGTCCCGCCGGCCGGTGCACGCCCGCGCCGCCAAGGACAACCGCGCCTCACTCGCCGTGCTCCGCAAGTGCGGCTTCGTCGTCACCGGCGAGGACCGGGGGTACGCACACGGGCGCGGCGTCGAGGTCGAGGAGTGGGTCCTGGAGCTTCCCGGCCCGGCCCCGGCACCGGCCTTGACCAGGGCAGGCACTACCCTCGCGGGGTGAACTGGCTGGAACTGATCGGCTGGACCGGCTCGGCGGTGCTGGTCTGGTCGCTGCTGCAGACGCGCATCCTCCGGCTGCGCGCCCTGAACCTGATCGGCTGCCTCGTCCTCATCGGCTACAACGCCGCGGTGCAGGTGTGGCCGATGGTCGGGCTGAACGTGGTGCTGGCGGCGATCAACGTCTGGTACCTGCGCGGCATGCTCGCCACCCGGCACGACGAGGCGACGTACCAGGTGGTCGAGGTGGGCGTCGACGACCAGTTCCTGGCCCACACCCTCCATGTGCACGCGGCCGACATCGCGCGGTTCAACCCCGGCTTCACCTGGCGGCCGGAGGGGGAGCGGTCGGCGTTCGTCGTGATGAAGGCCGACGAGGTGGTCGGGGTGGTACTGTCGCACGCCGAGCCCGGCGGGGTGGCCCAGATCGACCTCGACTACGTGACCCGCCGCTTCCGGGACTTCACCCCCGGCGAGTTCGTGTACCGGCGCAGCCGGCTGTTCACCGACCGGGGGTTCCGCCGGGTGGTCAGCCCGCCCGGCATGGTCGCCCCCTACTACCACCGGCTCGGTTTCCGCCGGCAGGGTGACGCGTACGTGCTGGATCTGCCCGTGCCGGCGTGACACCTCCCCGCCGAGGATTCGGTGCCCCCTCCGCGGGGCACAGATGCGCGTACGCCGGCGCTGCCCCGCCCGGCGGTGCCGGCGACGGACGCCGGCGCGGTCCGCAGGAGGAGTGCCCGGCGTGCAGAGCTACGGGAGCCAACTGGCCCTGGTGGGTGTCCTGGTCGTCCTGAACGCGCTCTTCGCGGGCAGCGAGATGGCGCTGGTGTCACTGCGGGACAGCCAGATCCAGCGTCTCGAACGCACCAGCCGGGCCGGGCGTACGCTGGCCCGCCTCGCCCGGGACCCGAACCGATTCCTCGCCACCATCCAGATCGGCATCACCCTGGCCGGGTTCCTGGCCTCGGCCGCCGCCGCGGTGTCCCTGGCCCGGCCCCTCGTGCCGCTGCTGGCGCCGCTGGGCGGCGCCGCCGAGACGGTGGCGATCGTGCTGGTCACCCTGGCGCTGACGTTCGTCACGCTGGTCTTCGGGGAGCTGGCGCCGAAGCGGATCGCGATGCAGGCCGCCGAGCGCTGGGCGCTGCTCGTGGCCCGCCCGCTGGACGTGCTCGCCGGTCTCACCCGGCCGGCGGTCTGGGCGCTCGGCGCGACCAGCGACCTGGTGGTCCGCCTGGTGGGGCTCGACCCGAAGCACGAGCCGGACGAGATCGGCCCGGACGAGCTCCGCGACATCGTCGCCGGCAACCACGGCTTCACCAAGGAACAGCGCATGATCATCGCCGGGGCGGTGGAGATCGCCGACCGGCAGCTCAAGGCGGTGCTCGTACCCCGGTTGCAGGTCTTCACGCTCGACAGCGGCACGACCGCGGAGGCCGCCCGGCTGGTGCTCGCCGCCACCGGCCACTCCCGGGCGCCGGTGGTCCGGCACGGCGGGCTCGACGACGCGGTCGGCGTGATCCACCTGCGCGACCTGGTCGGCATGCCCGACGACCGGCCGGTCGACGAGATGGCCCGCCCGCCGATGCTGCTGCCCGACTCGCTGTCGGTGGTCGACGCGCTGCGCCAGTTCAAGGCGGAGCGGCAGCACATCGCCCTGGTGGTGGACGAGCGCGGGGCGGTCGACGGGATCGTCACCCTGGAGGACATCCTCGAGGAGATCGTCGGCGAGATCTACGACGAGACCGACCGGGACGTCCGCTCGGTACGCACCGACCCGGACGGGTCGATGCTGCTGCCCGGTACGTTCCCCGTGCACGACCTCCCGGACGTCGGCGTCGACCTGCCCGGCCGGCCCAGCGGCGACTACACCACGGTCGCCGGGCTGGTCCTCGCCGGCCTCGGCCACATCCCGACCGTGGCCGGGGAGAGCGTCACGGTCGACGGCTGGGAGCTGGAGGTGACCCGCATCGACCACCGGGCCATCGACCAGGTGCGGGTACGCCGACCCGCGCCGGCCCTCGACGACGAGCCCGCCCCGGCCCTCGACCCGTCCCGTTCCTGACCGGGCACCGCGCGACCGCCCGCCGTTCCGGCAGTCGCGTGGCCGCCGGCGGGCGGGCTGCCCGCGTACCGCCTCGGCGGCCGGCGGTGGGCGGCCGGGACGGACCGGCGGGCGCGGCGGTCAGGCGGGCTTGAGGTTCTGGAGGCGAACCTGGCCCCGCGCGACCAGCCGGTCGTCGGCGTCGGTGATCTCCACCTGCCACAACTGCTGGCTGCGGCCCCGGTGCACGGGGGTGCCGACGGCGGTCAGCTCCCCGTCCCGGACCGCACGGAGGAAGTCGGTCTGGTTCGACACGCCGACCACCTGGCCCCGGTCACCCAGCCACAGCGCGCCGCCGACACTGGCCGCCGTCTCGACCACCGAGCAGTACACCCCGCCGTGCTGGATGCCGAACGGCTGGTGCAGCTCGGGGCGGACCTGCCACCGGATGACCACCCGGTCGGCACTCGCCTCGTCGAACTTCAGGCCGAGCAGCGCCACGAAGCCACCCGTCAGGTCCGGCTCGTCCACGCGAACCCCCTCGTCGATCGGAAGACGGCCAGCGTAGCGGGGCCCGGTCCGGCAAACCCGGTACGGCCGGCACCCGGTCATGGGGGAGAATCGGTGACCGTGACCGACACCAGCCTTCCGCCGTCCGGGCGGGACTCTCTCTTCGACGACCTGCGGTGGCGTGGCCTGATCCAGGACTCCACCGGCCTCGACGAGCTGCGCGCGCTGCTCGACGGCCCCGGGATCGCCTTCTATGTGGGCTTCGACCCGACCGCGCCGAGTCTGCACGTCGGCCACCTGATGCAGGTCACCACCGCCCGGCGGCTCCAGCTCGCCGGCCATCGGCCGCTGTTGCTGGTGGGTGGCGCGACCGGCCAGATCGGCGACCCGAAGGAGAGCGCGGAGCGGACCCTGAACCCGCCGGAGGTCGTGGCCGGCTGGGTCGCGCGGATCCGCGAGCAGCTCGCGCCGTTCGTGTCGTACGAGGGTGCCAACGCGGCGCAGCTGGTCAACAACCTGGACTGGACCGCCGAGATGTCGGTGGTCGAGTTCCTGCGCGACGTCGGCAAGCACTTCCCGGTCAACAAGATGCTGGCCCGCGAGGTGGTCAAGGCCCGGCTGGAGAGCGGGATCAGCTTCACCGAGTTCAGCTACCAGCTGCTCCAGGCCAACGACTTCTTCGAGCTGCACCGCCGGCACGCCTGCCAGCTCCAGTACGGCGGCTCCGACCAGTGGGGCAACATCACCGCCGGCGTCGACTACATCCGCCGCCGGGGTGCCGGCCCGGTCGAGGCCTTCACCACGCCGTTGGTCACCAAGTCGGACGGGACGAAGTTCGGCAAGACCGAGGGCGGCGCCATCTGGCTGGACCCGGAGATGACCAGCCCGTACGCCTTCTACCAGTTCTGGGTCAACGTGGACGACCGGGACGTGAGCCGGTACCTGCGTTTCTTCAGCTTCCGCCCCCGAGAGGAGCTGGAGGCTCTGGAGAAGGAGACCGCGGAACGGCCGGCGGCCCGGGCCGCCCAGCGGGCCCTGGCCGAGGAGCTCACCACCCTCGTCCACGGCGAGCGCGAGATGGCCCAGGTCGTCGCGGCCAGCCAGGCTCTCTTCGGGCGGGGCTCGCTGGAGGAGCTGTCACCGGTCACCCTCCGGGCGGCGCTCACCGAGGCCGGGCTGGTCCACCTCGACGAGCTGCCCGACGTGGCAAGCCTGCTGAAGGAGTCGGGCCTGGTGCCGAGCAACAAGGAGGCGCGGCGGGTCATCGCCGAGGGGGGCGCCTACATCAACAACAACCGGGTGACGTCGGCCGAGGCCGTGGTCACCCCGGAGGACCTGTTGCACGGCCGGTACCTGGTGCTGCGCCGCGGCAAGCGCTCGTTCGCGGGCGTCGAGCTGCGGAGATAGGCGTACGCCGACAGTGTGACCGGGAACGCGTCCGGCGGATTTGACGATCACTCCGCCGGACGCGTAACTTTCTCTCTGCCAGCGCGGAACGGACGAAACAGGGCGAAAGACCTGACGGCCGGAGCGCGGGAATGACACTAGGGTCGGATGGGTTGAACCCCGTGCGAACCTGGACCGGGCGGTGCCCCGATCTGCCGGGAGGCGGATTTGGTGGGGCGGAACCGACCGGGTATGGTTGACGACCGGCAGGGAGCCGGGCGTGCTTGCGGGAAACCGCAGCGGCCGGTCCGCCGAAACCACCGCACAAACGACGAGAGTCGGTTGTGCAGTGGTGCCCGGAAATGGTGTGAAGCCATGACAAAGCGCCACAGAGCGGTTTGACACGGCAGAAACAACCG
>NZ_JAATEO010000031.1 GCF_012034245.1 Micromonospora thermarum
CTCATGCGTTACTACTGTCGCGCTAACCGTGTGGGCATGCGCTACGAGGAAGTAATCAGCGGCACCTAAGAATTCAAAAACAGCCGCCCTTGTGTACTGGGAGGAGGTGTTCGCCCAAGTGCTGAGCCGCGTAAGTGACGGTGCGCCGATCTCGCTTGCCGGAAGTGTGAAGGATTTGGGCATTTGCTTGATCCATTCGCACAACTCGTCTGCGGTGCCCACCAACTCGTCGTAGACGGCTTCCACCGTGTAAAGCTTGGCGCTTAGGTGGGCCGACTTGAGCCACTCCCAGAATCCAGGCACGATGTCGAAGGGATAATAGCGGTTCTTGGCGTCTATAAAAACGTTTGCGTCAATTAGATACATTAAGCAACCCCGAGGCTCTCGCTGAGCTGCTCGAAGGTTGATGTTTTCTTAAAGCCAAGAAGGCGAAACGCATCCCGGTAGAGAGTTCCACCTTCAAGAGTGTCAGCCACGACTGATCGGGCGAAGCGTCTGCTTACTCGAACAGGGAGAGTGGTGTAGAAGTTCCCGCCACCGGATTGCCTGTTCATCAAGGCGAGCACTCGCTCCAACTCCTCTTCGAAGGCGCGATTGAACTGACGTTCTTGCAAGAATCCAGCGTCGAAGATGCGCCTTAGTGCGACCAGCGTGCTTACCTTGTAGAGGCGTGCTAGTCGCTGTAGCTCCATAGTCAAATTACGGCTTGGGACGAACTCCAGCCGTAGCGAGGCCATTGGAATCAAAAGCTCGGCAGCAACCTCGTTGCACCAACGCTCCGTCCGGTTGTCGTTGGCCATATGGGCAAGATCCTGGTTTGAAATTGCAGAGCCGCCAAGACTAATGTGAGCGAGTTCGTGAGCTAGTGTAAAGATTTGGGCAGCTTTGGTGTCTGCGCCGTTAATGAAGATCAAAGGCGCGATGGGGTCTGCAAGCGAAAATCCGCGGAACTCTCTGGGGTCGAGCTTCCGGTGGGTATTTGAGCCAACGATTCCGCTGGTCATTACCAATATCCCCTGGCGCTCAGCGTGATCCGTCAGCCCGCGAAGTGCCTCCGCCCACGTGGCGAACTCTGAACGGATCTCAAGGCCAAACCCTAGAGAGTCGCGCAGGCTATTTGCTGCCGCCTCTGCAGTTGTTGCAAGCTGCATGCTTCCGACTACTGACACAGGTCGGTAGCCGTGTGACTCGGCGAACTCCCGGTACCACTCCTGTCGTTGCTCGCATGCATAAATCGTGTCTAGCAGATTGGGGGTGGGGTTTCGGTTCCGCTCGTCGCGAAAGGTTCGAAAATCGGGTACAGGTAGCGTCTCTTCCGGCGGACTTGGCAAGAAGAATAGCCCGATGGGAGTGTATGTTGCCTGCGCATAGCTTTCGAGCTGCCGCATTGTTGGCTTTACGGAGCCTGACTCCCACTGAATAAGCATCGGGAAGCCTTTGGCTAAGTCCCCGATAGAAAGACGCGCCCTTTCGCGCGCCCAGCGGAGCATCTCAGGCGCAACATTGACCCGCGTGGGCATGCCTGTTCCTCTCCCGACCGTATTCGAAACGAACCAACAACTTCTTACTCTAGCCGATCTAACCTTCTACGTTAAGTACCCAGGAGGTCACGTTGTGGAACCTAAAGCTCGTAAAACCTGACAGCTCGGTCACTTCGTATCCGCTGGCCAGGTCAAAGGCATGGCAGGGGAACACGTGTGCTGCCGGAGTTGGCCGTGGTCCCAGTTGCGGTCTCATTCAGGGTCGTGCAGCTACGTTCGCCGGAGCCACACGACGACGCTGACCGCAGCTCACGCACCGTGTCGACCTTCCCCGTACAAGCGATCGCAGACCTCGAAAGCATGAGAGTGCCTTACGCCCTCCCGCCCGCCTCAACGTCTTGTGGCCGGTCCTCTCGGGAGAGGTCTGGGAGAAAATCTTGAGAGAAGTGGCGTCGGAGCGGCATGTAGACCAACGACCGCCGACACGCTGGCCTGCGCGTATGTCGAAAGCGCAAGGCCACTCAAGTAGCCGGACGTAATTCGGGACGAAGAGGTCGTCGGTTCAAATCCGGCCACCCCGACCAGAGGTAAAAGCAGGTCAAGGCCCCTCAGACGAGGGGCCTTGATTCGTTTCGGGCGATCACCGCCCGCCCCCCGGTGCGATGACGGCTTCCGGATCCGGAATGCCCCCTTGGGCGGTTCTTCGGTTCGCGACGGAGATCAGGCCGTCTGTGCCCGGCTCGAAAGGACTGCCGGGATCAGGTCACGGACGGTGCCGCCGCAGGTGAAGCCGCAACGGGCACTGGGCGCCGAGGATCGGGTGATCCTCAGCGCCCAGTCCGAGAGCTGCTCGGCGATCCGGGACGGCTACACGCAGCCCAGGGCCTCTTCGTACCCGGTCGGGGGCTTTCCGGCGGCCATCTTGTCGGCGGTCTCCCAGAACACCTCCGACCAGCCACCCTGGTCCTTCATCTGGTGTAGCACCTTCCAGTTGTGGCTACCGCGCAACGCGTCCGTGGCCCGCCGGAGGGCGGCGTCGTCGCCGGCCTCCTTCGCCCGGAGCCATTCGGCGATCCATCCGCAGCCGATCCGGCTGGTCACCTTGGCGCCGAACTGGTAGGGGTCGTTGGTGCCGAGGCCGCTCAGCGCGGCGGTGTCGAAGCCTGGAGGGAGCGGCACGTCGGCGAGTACCTTCGCCGCCTGCTCGTTCACCCGCTCCGGTGTGATGATCTCGGCCGGAAGCGCGGCCAGCCAGGTGCGGGCGTCGACGCGGACCACGTCGGCGATGACCCGGTCGAACTCGCTACGCGTCCAGGCGCTCCCGGTACGCAGTTCGACGAAGGAACCGTCGCGGGGCCGGAGCATGACGGCGAAGTCGCTCGCGCTGTAGCGGAACAGGTCGGCCGGCCAGCCGTCGACCTTCACCGGTTCCGGCTTGCTGACGTGGAGCCGATCCCTGTGGTAGCCGTCGTACTGGGCCGCCGGATACCAGTTCATCTCCAGTTGCCGTCCGCCGTTGCTGAACGCGATGGTGCCCTCCTTCTCGGCGAACCCGTAGACGGTGGTCGCCTTCCAGCCAGGCTGGTCGATCAGCAGCCGCGGGTTCTCCTCGGCCGCCTTGAGCACCATCGCCGAATACGCGGCCGGGTCCGTCGCTTCGGACGTGATCGGCGGGGTCGCGGGGCGCCCTTCCGGCTGGTCACCTTTGATGGTCGAGACGGCCAGGACACCGGCGAGAAGGGTGGCCGCGACGCCTGCGCCGGCGAGGCCGCTCATGATGCCGCGCCGGGCCCGGGGGCGCTTGTCGGGCGGCTCGGCGACGGATTCGAGGGTCGGCACGGACATGATCTCCTCCAGGAGGTTCTGTGCGGCCTCGTCGAGGTGCCCGATGACGTCTGGTCGGTACGGGTCGGCGTCTCGGACCATCCGGTCGAGGTGCTCGTCGGTCATCTGCCCCCCTCTGAGGTGCGTGCGGCCATGACGTCGAGTACATGTCCGGGCGGCCCAAGGTCGTCACCGACGAGTTCTCGCAATCGGGCCCGGGCGCGTGACAGCCGGGTACGGACCGCAGCCGGGTTCACGTGGAGAACCGCAGCGGCCTCGCGCGGCTCCAGGCCCTCCCAGAAGGTCAGCATCAACACCTCCCGATCCAACTCACCCAGCCGGGCCAGCGCGGCCTGGACCGTGAGTCGTTCGGGCACCTCGCTGCCCGGGTCGACGGCGACGGCGACCCTCAGTCGTTGCCGCAACCGATCGCCCAGCCGTTCCCGGCGCACTCCGCCGCGGTGGTGGTTGGCCAGCACCCGTCGGGCCACCCCATACAGCCACAGCCGGACCTCGGCGTCCGGCGGCATGTCACGGCTGCGCCGCCACGCGACGAGGAAGGTCTCGGCGACCACGTCGGCCGCGTCTTCGGGCTGCTCGACGCGCCGCATCGCGTACGCCAGCAGCGGCTCGAAGTTCAGCGCGTAGACGCGTCGGAAGCGGTCCTCGTGCTCAGCCCCGGAACTCACGTCTGTTCCATGTCCGGTGGAGCACCGATCGTGACAGGACTCGTCGGGCCGATCACCGAAATCTCAAGGCACCGCCGGCGCTTCGATGATCGAGTCGTCCGTGTCGCGGTGTTGCCGCCCGTCGGCGAAGCGGTCGCGGTGGGCGGGCCACTCCTCGGCGAGCATGGCGAAGTCGAGTTCGGTGCTCCATTCACCCTTGAAGAGTTCGTTCTGGACCAGACGGGCCTCCTGTCGCATCCCGAGGCGGCGCGCCACCTTCACCGAGGCATCGTTACGCTCGTCGATCCGGGCGACGATGCGGTGCAGGCCCAACTCGTCGAAGCCGAGTCGAAGTAGCGCGTGTGCCGCTTCGGTGGCGTAGCCATGACCGGCGACGTCGGGGTTAAGGACGTACCCGATCTCCCCGCCGCGATGCTCCCGGCTGTGCCAGAACAGGACCACGTCGCCGACGAGTTCGCCGGTTCGGGCGAGCTCGATGCCGAGCGTCAAGCCCTGACCCTCGTCGGTGAGCGCGACGGTCGCCCAGTGTCCCGCGAGTCGTTCGCTGATCAACTGACGGTCCATCGGGTCGAACGGTACGTAGCGGCAGACGTCGGGCCGGCTTCGGTAGGCCAGCAGAGCGTCGACGTCGCCGACGGTCAACGGACGCAGCAACAGGCGCTCGGTCCGGATCGGATAGGCGGGACGCAACTCGGGCTGTTGGTTGGGTGACACGTCGAGCATCGTGTCACCGACTCGTTCACCGGGCGAGGGCCCGGCCACCGAACAGGGCCAGCGTCTCACCGGTGACGTAGCTGCTGTCCGCGTTGCCGGCGAAGAAGAGGAAGGCGGGGGCGATCTCCTCGGGCTGCGCCGGTGCGTGGTCGAGCGTTCATGGCAGTGGGCCGTCGGTGTCCGCGGTCGCCCTGATGCGATCCCGGATCAGCGCGATCACGGTGTCGGCGGTCCGGTCGAGGTGACAGTGATCTTGGCGAGGTGGCGCAGGTGATCTCGCTCGGCGGCGTTTCAAGGGTGGCGAATCGCGCCCGGCCGGCCCTGCGCGCTGCGACACTCGGTCGGTGGGCGGCAAGCGGTGGGCGGAGCGGCTCGGCCCGGCCGTCGCGGTGGCCCCCGGCACCCGCGTGGACCGGTTCGAGATCTTCTTCGACCTGGTCTTCGTCTTCTCGTTCTTCATCATCACCCGCGCCACCGCGATGAACATCACCGGCGACAGCCTGCTGCACGGCCTGCTGGTTCTCGCCGTCCTCTGGTGGTGCTGGGTGGTGCACACCGTCGTCGCGACCCGGGTCCGGCTCGGCGTGGGCTTCGTCCCGGCGCTGATGGTCGTCGGCATGGCCGCGCTGTTCTGCTTCTCCCTGTCCCTGCCACAGGCGTTCGGCGACCCGGCGCACTGGGCGGTCGGACCGATCGTGGTCGCGGTGAGCTACCTGGTGCTGCGCTGCGTACACCTGCTGCTGTACTGGCACGTCGCTCAGGAGAGGCCCGGCGAACGTCGCCTGCTGCTCAAGTACTCCCCCGAACTGGCGACGAGCACCCTCCTGCTGCTGTCCGCCGCGCTGATCCCACCGCAGATCGACGACCTGCGGCTGGCCGACCTGGTGCGCGACGGGCTCTGGATCGCCGTCGTGCTGTTGCAGTACAGCGCCGGCCTCGTCTCCACCGCCTGGGGCTGGGTGCTGACCTCCGCCGAGCACTGGACCGAACGGTACGACCTCATCCTCATCATCGCCCTCGGTGAGTCGATCATCTCCGTCGGCGTGGGCGGCGGCCTGCTCGGCGAACCGGTCAGCTGGCGGGGGGTCACCGCCGCGGTGCTCGGCATCTTCTTCACCGCCGCCCTGTGGTGGACGCATTTCGACGTCATCGCCCCGGCCGCCCGGATCGCGCAGCACGCGGCACAGGGCCGCGCCCGCGTCGCCATGGCGCGGGACGCCTACGCCTACTGCCAGCTCGTCATGATCGCCGGGATCATCCTCTTCGCCCTCGGAGCGGAGGAGATCGTGCGGCAGGTCGCGGACGACGAGGTCAGCCTCGCCGAGCCGACCCACGGCCCGGGCGCACCGCTGCTGTTCGGCGGGGTGATCTGCTACCTCTTCGGCGGGATGCTGTTCCAGCTGCGCACTCTCCACACGCTGTCCTGGACCCGGGTCGGCACGGTGCTCGTACTCGCGGTCGCCATACCCGTCGCCACACACCTCCCCGCGCTGGCGGCACTCGGCCTGCTGACGGCCATCTGCATCGGGTTGGTGGTGACCGAGGTGGTCGTCATGGCGGACGCCCGCCGAGCGCTGCACGAGGCAGTCTTCGAGGAGAAGACCACCTACGAGAAGCACGAGGCCGGGTGGCGGGCCCGCTGGCACGACGGAGCGCCGGACGAGGAACCCCGCTGAGTCGGGTCGACGAGGGAATCGCGGGAACCGTCCGGGCGGCCCAGCCGTCCCACGTTCAGGACGTATCGGACGGAGGACGGATGCACCAGGACAGGTACGTGATCGGGTCGGTCGCTCTCGCCGTGCTGCTGCTCGCCGGCTGCGCGGGCACCGACTCCCCGGGCACGCCCGCGCCGCCGTCACCGGCCGCCACCACGCCGGCCGTTCCGCAGGAGCCGACCGGGCTGGTCGGGGCGTGGGCGGTGAGCGGGCGAGAGGTGCCGGCGGACACCGTGCTGCGGCTCGCGGACGACGGCCTCCTGGTGTTCCGCGGATGCGAGATGCTGCTCGGGGAGTGGCGGGCCGATCAGAGCGGGCTCTTCCTCGCCGGCGTCCACACTTCCTCGACGACCGACGACCGACGGTGCGACCCGGCTCCCCGGCCAGAGGCACCGGACTGGCTGGCGCGGGCCGCCGGTTTCCGGGCCGAGGGCGAAAGCCGCGTACTCCTCGACGCCGACGGCGGCGAACTGGCCCGGCTGCGGCCGGGGGCCCGGCCGCGGGGCGGCCCCAACGTGTACCGGCCCTGGCTGGAGCCTCCGACCGTGACCGACGAGATGCGACGCCGGCTCGCGCCGGTGCCGGCGCTCCCCGGCAATCTGGCCGCGCCCACGCGGGACGACCTCGTCGGCCGGTGGCTGCCGGTTGCCGGACCCGACGGCCGGACGCCGACCCCCGGGTCCGGTAACTGGCCGACGCCGCCGTTCGCCGAGCTGGCGGCCGACGGCACGTGGCGCGCGTCCGACGGCTGCAACAGCTCGAACGGGCAGTGGGCGGCGGGGCCGGGCGGCGCCTTCGGCGCGACCGGTGGTGGGAGCACGCTGATCGGCTGCAACAACGTGCCGGTCAACGGGTGGCTCAGCGCCGCCCGGCAGGCCGGTCTCGACGGCGACGTGCTCGTGCTGCGGGACGCGCAGGGCAAGGAGACCGGCCGGCTGCGGCGCGGCTGACGGCGGCCTCGCGACCGGTACGCCGGAGCCGGCCACCGCCCACACCACCGGCCGGTCCCCTACCCGGCCCGGAGGATCAGCGCTTCGGGTGCGCCGCGAAGAAGTCCCAGATCAGGTCGGTGGCGTTGACGGCCGTGTCGGGTGCTCCGAGCCCCACCTTGGCGCCACCCGGCCACCGGTGCCCCATCCCGTTGACCGTGTACCCGACGACCTCCATGCCGTCCGGGCAGGCGGACGTGGTGCGGTTCACCGTCTTCCCCCGGTCGACCCAGGTCGGCGCGGCGTCCCGGCATCCGTACTCGCGACGCCACTGGCCCAGGCGGATCTCCAGGGCGTCGGCGGCGCGGTCGTCCGCGCCGATGATCGACAGGACCGAGACGGCCCGGGCCGGCCGCCCCGCGGTGGTCTCCGGCTTCTGGCCGCTGGTGAGGCCGCCGCTGACCGGGGCGACCGCCGCGAACAGGTCGGGTGCCTCGGCCGCGAGCCGGTACGTCATCGTGGCGCCCGCCGACATGCCGGTGGCGTAGACCCGGGCGGGATCGGCGCCCCAGGTCTCGACCAGGTGCTCCACCATCGCGCGGATGAAGCCGACGTCCTCGTTGCCGCCGCAGCACGGGTACGCGACCAGGAAGTCTCCGCGTCGGCCTTGGCGTTGAGCCGGGTCATCCGCCGCATCATCGCCGGGTCGGCGCCCCGGTAGTGGACGGCCACCACCAGCGGGAGCTTCCGCCCCGGCTGGTAGCCGGGTGGCGCGTGCAGCTCGTAGCCGCCCGGCCGGCCGTCGACGGTCAGCGTGTGGTCGCCCGGCGCGGGCTGCACCGGTGCCGCCGGACTGCTGCTGCTCGCCGAGGCCGTAACCTGGCCGGCGTCGGGCTCGGTGTCACCGCCGCAGCCGGCGACGCCGAGCAGGACGACGGCCACGAGTGCAGCCGCGAGCGATCTGTTTCCCATCTCTACTCCCCCGTGGTCGATTTCCGGGAACGTAACCCCGGGAGGAGGAAGGGCGCTGTCCCGATCGGCAACGATCCGGGCACAGCTTCCACAGTGCTCAGTCGTGCAGCTCGGAGCGCCGGATGTCGGTGAAGGCGGCGGCCAGGTGCGCGTCGAGCGTCGCCCCCGTGGCGGCCAGCAGGTCCGCGACGAGCAGCGGGGCGTGCCGCGCGTACGCCTCCGGGACCGGCGGGGCCTCGTCGGCCTCCGGGTCGTACAGGCCGAGCGCGCCGGCCAGCAGCACCAGCACCACGTGCGGGTCGACCTCCGACCGCCAGGTGGCGGCGCCACGGACGCAGCGCTCCAGCACATTCCGGACGTCGTCGCCGGCCAGCCCGTCCGGATGACCCAGCTCCAGCAGGGACCGGACCACCGCCCCGAGGACCAGCCCGGACCGGTCGGCCGCCGCGAGGCGCGCGGTCGCC
Source organism: Micromonospora thermarum (assembly GCF_012034245.1). Taxonomy (GTDB): domain Bacteria; phylum Actinomycetota; class Actinomycetes; order Mycobacteriales; family Micromonosporaceae; genus Micromonospora; species Micromonospora thermarum. The sequence goes on from NZ_JAATEO010000031.1 coordinate 8,789, forward strand.
AGGTCGTACGCCTCGACGTCGCGGCCCTGCGCCGCGGTGACCGCGTCGGTCGCCGCCACCGCGATCTCACGTGCAAGTGCGGGCAGGTGGCGCCAGGTGGTGGTCATCGGGCCAGGGCCCGCGTCGACGTGCCGGCCCGGGCCGCGGCGGGGCCCGGGCGGCGATCCGGCGGAGCGGAGACGGGTCCGGTGCGGTGGGGGTGTGACCTCGACACAGGCCCGAGCATGACAGACCCCTCCGACGGCGGGGTTCCGGTCACCGTCGGGCGCTCGGCGGCGGGTAATCCGTTCGCGTCGTGTCACAGCCGGCCCCCAGAATCACGGCATGCTGCACCGCGCCCTTCCCCGCCGCCCGGAGGCCCGACGGATCCTCCTCGGCACCCTGCTCTCCGCCGTCGGGCGCGGACTGACCCTGCCGTTCCTGTTCATCTACTTCACCGACGTGCGAGGGCTGACCGACGCCCGCGCCGGCCTGGTGATCGGGTGGTACGGCGCGGTGACCCTCGCGCTGTCGCCGCTGGGCGGCACGCTGATCGACCGGTTCGGCGCCCGACGGGTGGTGCTGCCCTGCCTGGTGATCGAGGCGATCGGCACCGGCTCGCTGGCGCTGGTCGACTCGACGGCGTCCGCCTTCGCGGTGATGACGCTGGTCGCCGTCGGCAGCTCCGCCATCTGGTCGGGGCAGACCACGATCCTCGCCTCGCTCACCGACGACGGCGAGCGGCAGCGGGTGTTCGGGCTGAACTTCGCCCTGCTAAACCTGGGCATCGGCATCGGCGGCCTGACCTCGGGTGCGATCGTCGACACCGCTCGGCCGGCCACCTTCCAGCTCATCTACGTGCTCGACGCGATCAGCTACCTGATGCCGGCGCTGATCCTGCTGAGCCTGCCGGCGGTCGGTCACCGGCTCGCCGGGGCGGGGCGGGCGACCGGTCGGGGTTCGGCGGGCGGCTACCTGGCCGTCCTGCGGGACCGCCCGTTCCGCCGCCTGGTGATCTTCGGTCTGGTGCTCACCACCTGCGGGTACGCGCAGATCGAGGTGGGCTTCACCGCGTACGCGGTGCGGGTGGCCGAGGTGACCCCGCGGATCGTGGCGTGGGCGCTGGCGGGCAACACGGTCATGATCGTGCTCGCCCAGCTGGTGGTCCTCCGCCGCCTCGAGGGCCGCAGCCGCACCGGCTCCCTGGCCGTGGTGGGCGCCGTCTTCGCGTCCGCCTGGCTGGTCCTCGGCGCGGCCGGGCTGGTCGGCCCGGGCCACGCGCTCCTCGGTGCGCTCGGTGTGGTGGCGTGCGCGGCCATCTTCGGTTTCGGCGAGACCATGCTCTCGCCGGTGCTGCCCGCGCTCACGAACGCGCTGGCCACCGACGAGCTGCGCGGCCGCTACAACGCGATCAGCTCGATGATCTTCGGGGTCAGCGGGGTGATCGGTCCGGTGACGGCAGGCCCGCTGATCGGCATGGCCGACGGCCGGGTCTGGGTGGTCTGCGTCGTCGGCGGCTGCCTGACCGCGTCGGTGGTCGCCCTGTCCCTGCGCCGCCTGCTCACCCCGCTCCAGGACGGCCGGCCGGCGGCTGCGTCCCGCGTCGCCGAGCCGGTCCCCGCCGCCGCCTGAGCGACCGGCCGGGCGCCGTCCGCGCAAGGTCGTGCTCGATCCAAGAAGTAGTGGTGTCGCCGTCAATGGGACACCACCACTTCCGAGATCGAGCAAGCACCGGACGGAAACGGGCCCCGGAGCCGATGCTCCGGGGCCCGTCCGGGTGCGGGTCGACCGCCATCAGGCGGCGGGCGCCTCGGTGGTGAGGCGGATCCGGTCCAGCGCCGGGCCGGACACCGGCGAGTTCGCGGTCAGGTACGCCACGAACGCGTCCAGGTCGATCTGGCCGGTGACCAGGTTCCTCCCGCCGGTCAGGACGCTGAAGCCGTCACCGCCGCCGGCCAGGAAGTTGTTCACCGTGATCCGGTAGGTGGCGCCGGTCTCGACCGGCACGCCGCCGAAGGCGAGGCTGCCCCGGACCACGCGGGTGCCGGCGCACGGGTCGGTGGCCGGCGCGGTGGTGCCGGCCGGGTCGACCACGTAGCGGACGGTCGACGACGGATACAGCACCCGGCCGGTGACGAACTGCTGCTCCAGCATGCAGAACAGCTGCGCGCCGGTGAGGTCGAGCGTCACCAGGTTGTTGGCGAACGGCTGCACCGTGAACGCCTCCTCGTAGGTGACCGGGCCGGCGTCGAGGTCGGCGCGGACACCGCCGGGGTTCATGAAGGCGGCGACGGCGCCCTGCTCGTCGTCGGTGGCCCAGAGCTGGGCGTCCCCGATCAGGTTGCCCAGCGGGGACTCGCCCCGGGTCGTACCGAAGAGGGTCTCCTGCGTCCGGGTGATCGCCTCGGTGGTCGTGCCCACCTGCCGGCCGGCCACCGGGCCGAGGACGCCCTTGTAGCGGTTGATCAGCTCGGTCTGGGCCGGGTCCTTGGCGACCGTCCGGGTCACCACGACGTTCTCGGCGGTCGCGGTGAGCACGTCACCGGTACGCGGGTCGATCTTCAGGTCGATGTCGGTGACCAGGCGGCCGAACGAGCTGGCGCTGGTGACCAGCTTGTTGTTGATCTCGCAGTTGTACGCCTGGTGGGTGTGCCCGCTGACGATGACGTCGATCGACGGGTCCATCCGGTTGGCGATGTCGACGACCGGGCCGGTGAAGCCGACGCAGTCGTTGATGCCGCCGGCACCGGCCTGGGTACCGCCCTCGTGCAGCAGCACGACGATGGTCTCCACGCCCTTGCGGCGCAGCTCGCGGGCGTACCGGTTGGCGGTCTCCGCCTCGTCGGTGAACTGGAGGCCGGCGACACCCTGCGGGCTGACGATCTCCGGCGTGCCCTCCAGGGTCATGCCGATGAAGCCGATCTTGACGTCGTCGTCGGCCTTGTGGATGGCGTACGGCGGCAGCAGCGGCGCGCCCGTCTGCGTGACGAAGGCGTTGGCGGAGAGGTACTGGAAGCCGGCGCCCTCGTACGGGGTTCCGTCGGCGCAGCCGTCGACCGGGTGGCAGCCGCCGTTCTGGATGCGCAGCAGCTCGTCGGAGCCCTCGTCGAACTCGTGGTTGCCGACGCTCGCGTAGTCCAGGCCGGCCATGCTGAGCGCCTCGATGGTCGGCTCGTCGTGGAACGCGGCGGACAGCAGCGGGGAGGCGCCGATCAGGTCACCCGCGGCGACCGTGATGACGTTCTTCTTCTGAACGGTCCGGCGCAGCTCGGCGAGGTGGGTCGCGAGGTACTCGGCACCACCCGCCGGCTGACCGGCGATGGAGCCGCTGGAGCCGGTCGGCGGCTCGAGGTTGCCGTGGAAGTCGTTCAGGGCGAGCAGGGTGACGTCGACCGGCTTCGGTCCGGCGTCCGCCTGGTCGGGGGTGGTCGCGACCGCGCCGAACGCGGTCACGGCGAGCGCGGTCAGGCCGATGGCGGCCCGACGCATCCCGGGGATGGACATGGAACTCCTTGTGGGAATCCGGCGCGACCGCCCGGGCGATGGGTCGCACCGGGCAGTGTCGCGCCGTCGGCAGGGGTCGGTCGCGGTGGCGGCGGGTGCGGGACCACCACCGGCGTCGGTGACACCCTCTCACCGAAGACCGCAGTTAGTCGACCTGGGGCAAGCATCCAGAGCTGCAGGTAGGGGCGAATTCAACGGACGTACGAGTCGGGCATGACCGATCCGCCACGGCGGGTCCACTTCAGAAGCTGCACGTTATCCCTGCGGCGTGGCTGACCTGCACGAGATGCGTGACGCAGGCGGCACCGTCGAGCCGGTGCAGCAGCAGGGCGGTGGGCTCGGTGACCCAGCCGATCTGCTCGTCCGGGCTGAGGGTGAGCGAGCTCTGCCGCCAGGTGCTCGGCGCGGTGGTGAGCACCGTGCCGGCGAAGCCGGCCGTCACCGGCCGGTGCAGGTGGCCGGTGGCGACGCGGACCACGTGGGGGTGCCGGCCGATCACCTCGGCGAGCGCGTCCGCGTCGGCCAGCCCGACCGCGTCGGCGGCTGGGATGCCGACGGCCACCGGCGGGTGGTGGAGGCAGACCACGGCCGGCACCTCGGGCCGCCCGGCGAGCACGCCGTCCAGCCAGCCGAGCTGTTCCGGGCCGATCCGGCCGCCGCCCGACCCGGGGACGAGCGAGTCCAGCACCACGACGGTCACCTCCGGGTGGTCGACGTGGTAGTACGCGGAGAAGCCGCCGCCCAGCCACGGCGTGCCGCCGAACGCGTCGAGCAGGGACTCCCGGTCGTCGTGGTTGCCAGCGACGAGATGCACCGGGAGCGGGAACCGCCCGATGATCTCGCGCAGGGCCGCGTACTCGTCGGGGCGGCCCCGGTCCACCAGGTCTCCGGTGATGACCACGCAGTCCGGCCGGGGATTCAGCGCGAGCACCCGGCCGAGGGCCCGGTGCAGCCCGGCGGCCGGCTCGGAGGCGAGCACGCCGGTGGTCAGGTGCGGGTCACTGAGCTGGGCGATGAGCATCGGGCCTCCACTCGACCGGGATCCCCACGCTATCGCCACCGCGCACCGCGCGGGGCCGGCCCGCGGGGACCCACAGGCTCCGTCCACATCCTGTGGATAGCACGTGTGTACGAAGAATCTCGCGCGCCATCACGCCGTGGTTACGCTTGATCGCGTGACCCGGCGCCGGCCGGGCCCGCTGCCGACCTGGGACGACGTACGAGTGGATCACCAGCGAGTCATCCGTGACGTCACGGTCCGCCTGCCGATGGCGTCGACCGCGGCCGAGGCGTGCCAGTGGACCGTCACCGCACTGGCCCGGTACGCGCCGGCCACCATCTCGGTGCTCCTCCAGGTCCACGACCGGCTCCGCTGCGTCGCGGCGACCGGTTCCTGGCAGGTCTACTCGACGGTCCCGCCGGACACCGGCATCGTCGGGCGGGTCTACGCGTCCGGCCGTACCTCCGTCGTGCCGGACGTCGCGGCGGACCCGGACTACATCCCGGTACGCCCCGACGTCTCCAGCGAGGTCTGCGTACCGGTCCTGGATCCGGCGGGTCGCCCGATCGGCGTCCTCGACCTGCAGTGGAGCGGGCCGGCGGACCTGGCGGCCTGGCGGGACACCGCCGAACGCCTGGCGGCCCGGCTCGGCGCGCGGATCGTCGCGCTCGGCGGCCCACCGGCGGAGAGCCGCAGCGAGAAGCTGCTCCGGCACGCCGCCGCGCTGACCTCGGCGCCCACTGAGTGGGACCTGATGCACGCCGCGATCACCGCCGCCCGGGACGTGTCCACCCTCTCCGCCGCCGTCCTGGTGCTGGTCGGCCGGGAGGGACCCCGGCTCGGCGCGCCGACCGCCGCACCGGGCGACCTGGAGTCCCGCATCCGGGCGGAGCTGGCGGAGGCCGGCCCGGAGGCGCTCGGCCGCATGATCAGTCTCGCCCACCGGTACGGCGCCGGCTACACCCTCGGCGAGGCCGGGCACCCGCCGACCGACGACCATGCCCCGCTGACCCGCGCCGGAGCGCGCACCCTGGTGGCGGTGCCGGTCGGCCCGCCCGCCGGCGGCGGGCTGCTGCTGATCGCCGACGAACGGCTGCTGCGCCCCGACCCGACGACCGTGAACCTGATGGAGCTGCTCGCCGGCCAGGCCTGGAACGCCCTGGACCGGCTGCGCACCCTGGCCCGGCTGCGCGAGCAGGCGAGCTCCGACCCGCTGACCGGTTTGCGGCACACCGGGCCGTTCGGCCAGCGCATCGCCGCGGCGACCCCCGGGCGTACGGCCCTGCTGGCGATCGACGTGGACGGCTTCAAGAACGTCAACGACACGTACGGCCACCAGGCCGGCGACCGCGTGCTGGTCGGACTGGCGCGGGCCCTGGAGGGGGCGCTGCGGCACGGCGACGAGCTGTACCGGATCGGCGGCGACGAGTTCGTGGCGGTGATCGAGGTGAACCGCCCGGAGGAGGCCGTCCGGATCGCCGAGCGGCTCACCGAGGCGGCCCGGCGCATCGGCCGGACGATCAGCGTCGGCGTCGCCCTGCCCCGCCCCGGCGAATCCCCCGACCTGACGCTCCGCCGGGCCGACCAGGCCCTCTACCGCGTCAAGCGCGAGGGCCGCGACGGCGTCCACCTAGCCGCCGCCTGACCACCCCCCCCCCCCCACCCCCCACCCCCACGCCCTCACCTCTGCTCCGCGATCTTGCACTTTCGGCCCCTCTTATGCGCCTTATGACCGTTTTTCCCGGGCAGAAAGTGCAAGATCGCCGGGGTGGTGGGGCGCGTGGAGCCCGGGAGGGGTCGTCGGCGTGACGTTGGGGCGAGTTAGGGGCGAGTTAGTTCCTGGGCCAGGAGTTCGGCGATCTGGGCCGTGTTCAGGGCCGCACCCTTGCGGAGGTTGTCGCCCGTGACGAAGAAGTCGAGGGCGCGGGGGTCGTCGAGGGCGCGGCGGATGCGGCCGACCCAGGACGGGTCGGTGCCGACCGCGTCGATCGGCATCGGGAACTCACCGGCGGCGGGATCGTCGACCAGGATCACGCCCGGCGCGTTGCGCAGCACCTCCCGGGCGCCCTCCGCGTCCACCTCGGTGGCGAAGACCGCGTGCACGGCCACCGAGTGCCCGGTCACCACGGGTACGCGGACCGAGGTGGCGGACACCTTGAGGTCGGGCAGGCCGAGGATCTTGCGCGACTCGTTGCGCAGCTTCATCTCCTCCGACGACCAGCCGCCGTCGGCCACCGAGCCGGCCCAGGGCACCACGTTCAGCGCGAGCGGCGCCGGGAACGGGCCCAGCTCGTCGCCGACCGCCTGCCGGACGTCGCCGGGGCGGGAGCCGAGCACCCGGTCGCCGGCGATCTTGGTGAGCTGGGTGTGCAGGGCGTCCACGCCGGCCTGGCCGGCTCCGGACACCGCCTGGTACGACGACAGCACCAGCTCGCGCAGGCCGTACTCGCGGTGCAGCGGCGCGACCGCGACGATCATGGCGAGCGTCGTGCAGTTCGCGTTGGCGATGATCCCCTTCGGCCGGTTGCGGACCTGCTCGGGGTTGATCTCGGGTACGACCAGCGGCACGTCGCGGTCCATCCGGAACGCGCCCGAGTTGTCGACCGCGACCGCGCCCCGGCTCACGGCGACCGGGGCCCACTCGGCCGACACCTCGTCCGGTACGTCGAACATCGCGACGTCGACGCCGTCGAACGCCTCCGGGGTCAGGGCCTGGACGGTCAGGTCCTCGCCCCGGCACCGGATCACCCGCCCGACGGAGCGGGCGGAGGCGATGAGCCGGATCTCCCCCCAGACGTTCCTACGCCCGGTGAGCAGCTCGCACATCACCGTGCCGACGGCACCCGTCGCCCCGACCACGGCCAGGGTGGGCAGCGACGTCACGGGGCTACCGCCCGGTCCCCGCGTACACGACCGCCTCGGTGTCGCCGCCGAGGTCGAAGGCTTCGTGGATGGCACGCACCGCGGCGTCCAGGTCGGTGTCGCGGCAGACCACGGACACCCGGATCTCCGACGTGGAGATCATCTCGATGTTCACGCCGGCCTGGCCGAGGGCCGCGAAGAACCCGGCGGCCACACCGGGGTGCGAGCGCATGCCGGCACCGATCAGCGAGACCTTGCCGACGTGGTCGTCGTAGAGCAGGCCCTTGAACTTCACCACGTCCTGGATCTTGCTGAGGGCGGCCATGGCGGTGGGACCGTCGGTCTTGGGCAACGTGAACGAGATGTCCGTGCGGCCGGTGCCCTCGGTGGAGACGTTCTGCACGATCATGTCGATGTTGATCTCCGCCGCAGCGACGGTGTCGAAGATCCGCGCGGCCGCACCCGGCTCGTCGGGCACGCCGACGATCGTGATCTTGGCTTCGCTGCGGTCGTGGGCGACCCCGGTGATCAGCGCCTGTTCCACGGGAAGGTCCTCCATCGATCCGGTGACCATCGTGCCGGTGTTGGTCGAGTATGACGAACGGACGTGGATCGGCAACCCCGCCCGGCGGGCGTACTCCACGCTCCGCAGGTGCAGCACCTTGGCGCCGCAGGCGGCCAGCTCCAGCATCTCCTCGTACGTGATCTGCTTGATGTGCCGCGCGTTCGACACGATCCGCGGGTCGGCGGTGAAGACGCCGTCGACGTCGGTGTAGATCTCGCAGACGTCCGCGTGGAGCGCGGCGGCCAGCGCGACGGCCGTGGTGTCCGAACCGCCGCGGCCCAGCGTGGTGACATCCTTGGTGTCCTGCGAGACGCCCTGGAAGCCGGCGACGATGACCACGGCGCCCTCGTCGAGCGCTCCCTTGAGGCGCCCCGGCGTGACGTCGATAATCCGTGCCCGGCCGTGGACCGACGTGGTGATCACACCGGCCTGCGAGCCGGTGAACGAGCGGGCCTCGTACCCCAGGTTGTGGATCGCCATGGCGAGCAGCGCCATGGAGATGCGCTCCCCGGCGGTGAGCAGCATGTCCAGCTCGCGGCCCGGCGGTAGCGGGCTGACCTGGTTGGCCAGGTCGAGCAGCTCGTCGGTGGTGTCACCCATCGCGGAGACCACCACCACGACGTCGTCGCCGGCCTTGCGGGCCGCGACGATCCGCTCGGCCACCCGCTTGATCCGCTCGGCGTTGGCGACGGAGGATCCGCCGTACTTCTGCACCACGAGTGCCACGACGGTGCACTCCCTCCCAGTGACCCTGAGCGTGCCGACGCCGCCGGATGAGGGCCGGCGGCGCATGTCAGACGCCCTCAGCCTATCGGGCGGTCGGATCGGCCGGGTCCGGTGATCCCACCATCCGGCCCGGGCGACGGGGCCCGGTGGCGTACGACACGCCGGTCCGCGCCCGGGCGGCGGGGCACCGGACACGGGCGGCGCACCCGAGAATGGGCGGGTGCCCGCCCACCTTCGTCCGGCCGTACCCGCCCGGCGCCCGGCGGTGCCGCCGGCCCGGCGGCTCACCGGCCCGCTCGCGCTGGCCCTGCCGGCGCTCCTGGTCTCCTGCACCGCCGACCAGCCGGCCGCCGGCCCGCCGACACCGACGGCCCCGCCGTCGGCGGCGGCCGGCGCGGACGCGGCCCGGGACGAGCTGGCCGCCCTCGCGGCGGCGGCGCAGGACCGGCACCTGGTGGCCAGCTACACGCTGCGCGGCACGGACGGCCCGGACCGCACGGTCCTGGTCACCACCGCCGGCGACGGCAGTTGGCGGGTCGACGTGCCGGGCGGCGCGCTGGGCGGCGGAGTGGACGTCTCGCTCGCCGCGACCGCCGACGGGCTGTTCCAGTGCGCCCTGCCGCCCGCCACGAGGCCCGAGGCGGCGAGCTGCGTACGCGTCGGCGACACCGACGACGCCCTGCCGCGCCGCCTGGACCCGCGGGTCCAGCACCCCTTCACCGACTGGCTGGACGTGCTGACCGACCGCCGGTCGCCGCTGTCCGTGTCCCCGGCGCAGCCGCCGCCCGGCGTCGCCGGGGCGTGCTACTCGGTCGAGACGACGTCCGCGTCGATCAACGCCCCGCTGGACGCCGGGATCTACTGCTACGACGCCGACGGGACGCCCACCGCCGTCCACACCGCCGCCGGCACGCTGACGCTGGCCGGCCCGCCCGCGCCCGGCCCGGCCACCGTGCAACTCGCGGGGCCGGTGACCGAGGGGGAGCCACTGGGCACGGCCGCGCCCGAGCCGACCACCGGAACGGCGTAACTGGCAATCCGTTACGGGTGCGTTTGCCCACATTCAGACCCCACCGGCCTCGCCCCTGAAACGGCCATACGGGACTCTTACTCCCATGCCCGACCTCACACCGCTGCTCGCGTTCCGCTGGAGCCCCCGGTCGTTCGACCCCTCCGCCGACCTCGGCCCGGCCGAGGTCGGCGTCCTCCTGGAGGCCGCCCGGTGGGCGCCGTCGGCGGCCAACCGGCAGCCCTGGCGCTTCGCCGTCGGCCAGCGCGACGACGAGACCTGGAAACGGATCATGGTCAACCTGCCGGCGCGTGACCAGCGGTGGGCCGGCCGGGCGTCGGCCCTGCTGCTGGCGGCGCACCTCACGCCGGCGGCCGACCCGCACGGGTGCGCGCCCTACGACCTCGGTCACGCGGTCGCGCACCTGACCGTGCAGGCGACCGCGCTCGGGCTGCACGTCTGCCAACTACGCGACCTGGACCGGGCCGGCCTCGCCGCCGACCTAGACCTGCCCGACGACGTGCACCCCGCCGTGGTGGTCGCCGTCGGCCGGCTCGGCGACCCGCTCAGCCTCCCCGCCGACCTGCTGGACTCGGAGACCGGCCTGCGCCGCCGCCACCCGGTCGCCGACCTGCTGCTGACCGACGCGACTGCGAACTCCGTCTCATAGAGCGGACCAGCCTTCCCACTGACCGTCCCACCACGTAGGGTGGCCCTGTCATGTGGCAGGCGCACCTCCTCCTTGGTCGCCGCGACGAGGCCTGACGGCCGGCACCTCGTCGCGGAGTCGAACCGCGCCGCCCAGCACTCTCCGAACTTTCTTCTCGGCATCGTCGCCGACCTCTGACTGCTGACGTCACATGACCACGGGAGCACTCCGCCATGGCTCACCCAGCCGGCACCACCGACGCTGAAACCGATCCGATCGCCCGGCAGCGGCCCAGCCGCATGCCGTACCGGCGCTACCAGCCGTACCAGCAGCAGTTCCGCATCGACCTGCCGGACCGCACCTGGCCGACCCGGCACGTCGAGACCGCGCCGCGCTGGTGCGCCGTCGACCTGCGGGACGGCAACCAGGCACTGATCGACCCGATGTCGCCGGAGCGCAAGCGGCGGATGTTCCAGCTCCTGGTGCAGATGGGCTACAAGGAGATCGAGGTCGGCTTCCCCTCGGCGAGCCAGACCGACTACGACTTCGTGCGGCAGCTCATCGAGCAGGACCTGATCCCCGAGGACGTCACCATCCAGGTGCTGACGCAGTGCCGGGAGCACCTGATCGACCGCACCTTCGAGTCGCTGCGCGGCGCGAAGCGGGCGATCGTGCACTTCTACAACTCGACCTCCACGCTCCAGCGTCGGGTGGTGTTCGGGCTGGACCGCGACGGCATCACCGACATCGCCACCACCGGCGCCCGGCTCTGCCAGAAGTACGCGGAGATCCACACGCCCGACACGGAGATCCACTACGAGTACTCGCCGGAGTCGTACACCGGCACCGAGCTGGACTACGCGCTGGAGGTCTGCGCGAAGGTCATCGAGGTCGTCGACCCGACGCCGGACCGCAAGCTGATCGTCAACCTGCCGGCGACGGTCGAGATGGCCATGCCCAACGTGTACGCCGACTCGATCGAGTGGATGCACCGGCACCTGCCCCGCCGGGACAGCGTGGTGCTGAGCCTGCACCCGCACAACGACCGCGGCACCGGCGTGGCCGCCGCCGAGCTGGGCCTGCTGGCCGGCGCCGACCGGATCGAGGGCTGCCTGTTCGGCAACGGCGAGCGCACCGGCAACGTGGACCTGGTCACGCTGGGGTTGAACCTGTTCTCCCAGGGCATCGACCCGATGATCGACTTCTCGAACATCGACGAGATCAAGCGCGCCGTCGAGTACTGCAACCAGCTGCCGGTGCACGAGCGCCACCCGTACGCGGGCGACCTGGTCTACACCGCCTTCTCCGGCTCCCACCAGGACGCGATCAAGAAGGGCTTCGACGCCCTGGCGGTGGACGCGGCGGCGGCCGGCGTGCCGGTCGACGAGCACCCGTGGGCGGTGCCGTACCTGCCGATCGACCCGAAGGACCTGGGCCGCACCTACGAGGCGGTCATCCGGGTCAACTCGCAGTCCGGCAAGGGCGGCGTCGCGTACATCATGAAGAGCGAGCACCAGCTCGACCTGCCGCGCCGGCTCCAGATCGAGTTCTCCGGGGTGGTCCAGCAGGTCACCGACAACGACGGTGGCGAGGTCGACCCGCAGGCCATGTGGGAGATCTTCGCCGGGCAGTACCTGGTCGACCACCAGACCGACCCGGCCGTCGCGCTGGTCGACTACGCGATCGGCACCGTCGAGGGCAAGGTCGAGATCGAGGCCCGCGTCGGCCACGGCGGCGAGCAGCGCGCCATCACCGCCGTGGGCAACGGCCCGGTCGACGCGTACGTCAACGCGCTCCAGGCGCTCGGTGTCGGCGTCCGCGTGCTCGACTACCACGAGCACGCCCTCTCCTCCGGCGGCGACGCCCAGGCGGCGGCGTACGTGGAGTGCGAGGTCGACGGCCGTACGGTCTGGGGCGTCGGCGTGGACGCCAACATCGTCACCGCGACCATCAAGGCGGTGACCAGCGCCGTCAACCGCGCCCGCTGACGGGGTGACGACGAACGGGCCGGCTGCCTCCGGCCCGTTCGTCGTCTACCGCTTCGGTGGGGTGGACGCCGGGAGGGATTGGCACGGCTGGGACGGAGGTGCCTCGCGCGGCGGCCGGTGGACGAGCAGGGCGGCCAGCGCGGCGCCGGCGAGCAGCAGCCCCGCGCACCAGAGCATCGCGCCCCGGTAGGCGCCGGTCAGCTCGGCCGATTGCTCGTACCCGGTGCCGGAGAGGCCGACCAGCAGCGGCAGCGCGGCGACCGCGAGCAGCCCGCCGGCCCGGGAGGCGGCGTTGTTGAAGCCGCTCGCCACCCCCGCGAAGCGGTCCTCGACGGCGGCCAGCACCGAGGCGGTCAGGGGTGCCACCACCAGGGTCAGCCCCAGCCCGAAGAGCGCCACGCCAGGCAGGACGTCCCGCCAGTACGACGCGCCCGGCCCGACCCCCCGCAGCAGCAGCAACCCGGCGGCGGCGACCGCCGGCCCGACGGACAGCGGCAGCCGCGGCCCGATCCGCGCCGACAGGGCACCGGCGCGTGGTGACCCGACCAGCAGCAGGACCGTCATCGGCAGCAGCGCGACCCCGGTGAGGAGCGCCGACCAGCCGACCACGTTCTGGAGGTAGACGGCGAGGAAGAAGGTGAACCCGCTGAGTGCCGCGTAGACCACCACGGTGAAGACGTTCAACGCCGAGAAGAGCCGGCTGGTGAACAGCCCGGTCGGCAGCATCGCGGTGTCGCCCCTACGCCGTTCCACCAGGACGAAGGCGATCGCGCCGAGCACTCCGACGGCAGCCGCCACCAGCACCGGGGCGGAGTCGAAGCCCCGGGCGGGCGCGTCGATCAGGGCGTACGTGACGCCGGCCAGGGCGACGGCACCGAGCAGCGCACCGAGCACGTCGAAGTGGCGACGTCGCCGGCCCGCCTCCTCCGTACGCGAGGCGTCCTCGTCCCGGCTCTCCGGCACCCAGCGCATCGCGGCCAGCACCACCAACACCGCCAGCGGCACGTTCAGGAAGAAGATCCACCGCCAGGAGAGCGTGTCGATCAGCCAGCCGCCGACGAACGGGCCGAGCGCGGTGGAGACGCCGGAGAGCCCCGACCACGCACCGATCGCCTTCCCCCGGTCGTCCGGGTGGAAGCTGGCCTGGAGCACCGACAGCGAGCCCGGGGTGAGCAGCGCCCCGCCGGCGCCCTGGAGGAACCGGGCCGCGACCAGTTGCCCGGTGTCCTGGGCCAGCCCGCACAGGAGGGAGGCGACGGTGAACCACACCACCCCGAGCAGGAAGATCCGCCGCCGGCCGAAGCGGTCGCCGAGCGCGCCGCCGAGCAGGACGAAGGCGGCGAGCATCAGAGCGTAGCCGTTGATCGTCCACTGGAGACCGGACACGGCGGCGTCGAGTTCCGCGCCGAGCCGGGGCAGCGCCACGTTGACCACGGTGCTGTCCAGGAAGACCATGCCGGAGGCGAGGACCGCCGCGAGCAGCGCGCCACGCCCGGAGGCGGTGCCGATCCGGAGGGCGGGTGCAGTCATGGGTCCCAATCTGCCTGCCGCCATGTGCGAGACGCCACGAAACGCCGAAACCTTCCCCGGGTACTGTGCGGGATCGCCGGGAGCCCCCAAGCTGGAGAGGTGTCGTCTGTGCGTACCAGATCAGGACCGCGCGCCGCCGCGGCGCTCGCGGCGGCGCTGGCGCTCGGCGTGACCGGCTGCGTCCCGGTCGCGGAGCCCGACACGCCGCCGACCAGCGACGGCGGGACCGCGGTGCAGAAGCTGGCCGAACTGACGGTGGCCGGCGCCGGCTCGATGCGGGGCTACAGCCGCGACCACTTCCCGCACTGGCGGGAGACCGGCAAGAACTGTGACGTCCGGGACACCGTGCTCAAGCGCGACGGTGAGGACATCAAGCTCTCCGGCTGCAACGTCGTCGCCGGGCGCTGGGAGAGCGCGTACGACGGCCGCGTCCTCACCGATCCGTCCGACGTGGACGTCGACCACATGGTGCCGCTCGCCAACGCCTGGCGCTCCGGCGCCGACGAGTGGACCGACGCGAAGCGGGGCGACTTCGCCAACGACACGGAACTGCCGCAGCTCATCGCGGTTTCGCGCACCTCCAACCGGGCAAAGGGTGATCAGGACCCGTCCCAGTGGAAGCCGGCGAACCGGTCGTACTGGTGCCGCTACGCGGAGAGCTGGGTCGTGGTCAAGCACCACTGGCGGCTCACGGTGACCAGCGCCGAGAAGGCCGCCCTGGCCGAGATGTTGGAGGGCTGCACATGGGCGAGCAAGCCGTGACCGGGGCCGGAGCGACCCCGGCCACCGCCGGCATGACGGCGGACGGCAGCGCCGGCACCGCGGTGCCCGGGGCCGGCATGAGCGCGGACACCACCGGCGCTCCGGGCGAAGGCACGCCGGGCGCCGGGATGAGCGCCGACGCCGGCAGTCCGGCCGCCGGGCCGCAGTCCCGGACGGCCGACATCGTCCCCGGCCCGGGCGGGGTGATGACGGACGAGGTCGGCGTGGTCACCGGCGACCTGACGCTCCGCACGGAGTACGCCGACGGCCAGGTCACCGTCCGGGTGCAGTATCGGGAGGCCGACGAGTGGTATGCGGTGACCGGCGGGCGGGCCGCCCTGGCCGACCCGGCCGGGCTGGACGCCGTGCACACGATCGCGGTCGCCCTGCTGCACCGTCCCGAAGGCTGACACAGGTGTTAAGAAGGGCCCCTTCCTATACGCCAGGCGTTAAGAAGGGGCCCTTCCTTTCACTCAGACGTACGAGCCGGGTTCGCTCGGCGCGGAAACGGCGTGCGGGTCCTCGCCCTCGTCGAGCGGGCGGGTGATCTGCACCTCGACCTTGTGCGGGCGGAGTTCCCCGCTGGCGATCTGCTCGGCCCAGTGGCAGGCCACCCGGCTGCCACCGATCTCGCGCAGCGCCGGCCGCTCGTCGGCGCAGCGGGTCGGCTGCGCCCACGGGCAGCGGGTGTGGAACCGGCAGCCCGCCGGCGGGTTGGCCGGCGAGGGCAGGTCACCGGCGAGCAGGATCCGCTCCCGGCGGTCCTCGACGTCCGGGTCCGGCACCGGCACCGCCGACATGAGCGCCCGCGTGTACGGGTGCAGCGGCTCGCTGTAGAGCCGGTCGCTCGGCGCCTCCTCGACCAGCGCCCCCAGGTACATCACGCCGACGGTGTCGGAGATGTGCCGGACGACGGCCAGGTCGTGGGCGATCACCAGGTAGGTCAGGCCGAGGCTCTCCTGGAGTTCGTCGAGGAGGTTGACCACCTGGGCCTGGATCGACACGTCGAGCGCGGAGACCGGCTCGTCGGCGACGATCAGGTCGGGGCCGAGCACCAGCGCCCGGGCGATGCCGATGCGCTGCCGCTGGCCGCCGGAGAACTCGTGCGGGTAGCGGGAGAGCGCCCAGCGGGGCAGGCCCACCTTGTCGAGCGTCTCGCCGATGATCTTCCGCCGCTCGTCCCGGTTGCCGCCGATCCCGTGGGTCTGGAGGCCCTCGGTGAGGATCGACTCGACGTTCTGCCGGGGGTCCAGGCTGGACATCGGATCCTGGAAGATCATCTGCATGCGCCGGCGCATCGACCGCAGCCGGCCCGCCGGCAGCGTCGTCAGCTCGACGCCGTCGAAGACCACCTCGCCGTCGGTGGGCGGGGTCAGTTGGAGCAGCGCCCGGCCGAGCGTGGACTTGCCGCATCCGGACTCGCCCACCAGGCCGTACGTCTTCCCGCGCGGGATCCGAAGGTCGACCCCGTCGACCGCCTTGACGTGGCCGACCGTCCGGTCGAAGAGCACGCCCCGCTTGATCGGGAAGTGCACCTTCAGGTCGCGTACCTCGACGAGGATCTCGTTCTCAGTCACGTGCGTCCTCCTCGCGCGGGGCGGGACCGAGGCCGGGCACCGCGGGCGGGTCGTTCGGGACGGCCTGCGCCGGCACCGAGCCGGGCGTGGCATCGGTGGGCACCGCGCCGCGGATCTCCTCGGCCGGCGTCATCCCGGGCAGCGGCGCCGGGTTCACGCACCGGTAGCTGCGGCCGTCGTGGGCGAGCACCAGCGCCGGCGGCTCGCCGACGCAGGCGTCGACGCGCCGGGAGCAGCGCGGGGCGAACGCGCAGCCGTCCGGCCAGGGCAGCACGTCGCGCACCGAGCCGGGGATCGGGGTCAGGCGCTCGCCGCGCCCCGCATCCAGGCGGGGCACCGAGCCGAGCAGACCCACGGTGTACGGGTGCCGTGGCTCCCGGAACAGCGGACGCCGACGCGCCGTCTCCACCACCCGGCCCGCGTAGAGCACGTTGATGGTGTCGCACATGCCGGCCACCACGCCCAGGTCATGCGTGATCATCACGAGAGCGGTGCCCGAGTCCCGCACCAACTCCTTGAGCAGCTCCAGGATCTGCGCCTGGATGGTGACGTCCAGGGCGGTGGTCGGCTCGTCCGCGATCAGCAGCCGGGGCCGGCACGCCACCGCCATGGCGATCAGGGCGCGCTGCCGCATACCGCCGGAGAGCTGGTGCGGGTACTCCTTCAGGCGGCGCGTCGGGTCCGGGATGCCGACCCGGTCCAGCAGCGCGGCCGCCTCCTTCTCCGCCGCCGCGCCCTTCATCCCGCGGTGCCGGGCCAGCACCTCGGTCACCTGCAGCCCGATCGGGATGACCGGGTTCAGCGACGAGAGCGGGTCCTGGAAGATCATCGCGACGTCGCGACCGCGGATATCCCGGCGGGAGCGGTCGTCGAGCTGGAGCAGGTCGGTGCCGTCGAAGACGGCCTTGCCGCCGACGCGGGTGCCGGGCTGCTTGGGGAGCAGGCCCATGATCGCCAGCGAGGTGACGCTCTTGCCGCAGCCGGACTCGCCGACCAGGCCGACGACCTCACCGGCGTCGACGGAGAACGAGACCCCGTCGACCGCGTGCACGGTCCGCTGACCGCGCCGGGCGAAGGTGACGGAGAGGTCGTCCACATCGAGCAGTGCCATGGCAGACCTACTTCCGCAGCTTCGGGTCGAGGGCCTCGCGCATCGCCTCACCGAGCAGGGTGAAGCCGAGCGCGGTGATGATGATGGCGACCGCCGGGTAGATGGCCAGGCCGGGGCGGATGCCGAGGTACTGCTGCGCGTCGGCGAGCATCACGCCCCACTCGGGCACGGCCGTGTCGGGGTTGCCGAGGCCGAGGAACGAGAGCGCGGCGGCCTCGATGATCGCGGTGGCCAGGGTGAGCGTGGCCTGCACGATCACCGGGGCGAGCGAGTTCGGCACCACGTGACTCAGCGCGATCTTCGGCTTCTTGACGCCGAGCGAGGTGGCGGCGAGGACGTAGTCGCTGTTGGCCTGGGAGATCATCGAGCCGCGCAGCAGCCGGGCGAAGACCGGCACCGACACCACGCCGACCGCGATCATCACCGTGGTCAGGCTGGCCCCGAGCAGGGCGGCGATGCTCACCGCGAGCAGCAGGCTGGGCAGGGCGAGCATCATGTCGATGACGCGCATGAGGGCGTTGTCGATCGCCCGGCCCCACCGGCCGCCGAGGCCGGCGGCGGCACCGGCGACGCCGCCGATCACCGCGCCGACGGCCAGACCGATCAACGTGGAGACCACGCCGACCAGCAGCGTCTGCCGGGCACCGACGATCAACCGGCTGAACTCGTCCCGGCCCTGGTGGTCGTAGCCGAGCCAGTGGTCGCCGTCGGCACCGGGAATGGTGCCGGGCCGGATCAGACCCTCCCGGATGCCGATCGTGTCGGTCGGGCTGTACGGGACCAGGAACGGCCCGATCAGCGCGACCAGGACGAAGATCGCCAGGATGACGGCGCCGATGATGGCGGCGGGGTTGCGACGCAGCCGCCGGAACGCCTCCTTCCAGAGGCTGACACCGCGCTCGTCGTCCCGGCCGGCCAGTTCGGCGAGCCGGTCCAGCTTTTCCTTCTTCTTGCCGGCGGTGATCGTCATCGGACCCTCACCCTCGGGTCGATCAGGCTGTAGGAGAGGTCGACCAGGAGGTTCACCAGCACGTACACCACCGCGATGATCAGGATGAAGCCCATCAGCACCGGGTAGTCGCGCTGGTTGATCGCGTCGTAGATGAACGCCCCGATGCCGGTGAACGCGAAGACGGTCTCGGTCAGCACCGCGCCGGAGAGCAGGCCACCGGTGAGCAGGCCGATCGAGGTGACCACCGGGAGCAGCGAGTTGCGCAGCACGTGGCGGCGCCGGACGGTGCGCTCGGTCAGGCCCTTGGCCTCGGCGGTGCGGACGAAGTCCTCGTTGAGCACCTCCAGCACGCTGGCCCGGGTGATCCGGACGATGATCGCGAGCGGGATGCTGGCCAGCGCGAGGCCCGGCAACACGAGGTGCCAGATGGCGTCGGCGGCCGCGTCCCACTCCCGGGTCATGATCCCGTCGAGGACGAAGAAGTTGGTGATCCGGGTGGCGTCGATGGTCGGGTCCTGCCGGCCGCTGGACGGGAACCAGCCGAGGTTCTCCGAGAAGATCGCCTTCAACACGTACGCGAGGAAGAAGACCGGGATGCAGATCCCGATCAGCGACCCGCCGACCGACAGGTGGTCCAGCAGCCGGCCACGGCGACGGGCGGCCAGGTAGCCCAGCGGGATGCCGACCCCGATCGCGATCACCAGCGCCGTGACGGTCAGCTCGACGGTGCCGGGGAAGCGCTCCAGGAACTCGCTGACCACCGAGCGCTTGGTCGAGGTCGAGGTGCCGAGGTCGAGCCGGATCAACCGCCGGACGAACCGGCCGTACTGCACCAGGATCGGCTCGTCGAGACCCATGCTGCGACGGATCGCGGCGCGCATCTCGGGCGTGCCGCGCTCGCCGAGGATGGCGGTCTCGGGACCGCCGGGTAGGCGGCGGAGCCAGATGAAGAGCAGGAGGGAGAGCCCGAAGAGCGTCGGTATCAGCTGCAGCAGGCGCCTGACGATGAACCGGAACACGGTGGCCTCGAAATGGGTGGGGAGGGGCGCGGGCGGACGCTGTCGAAACAGCGCCCGCCCGCGGTCCTTGCGTCAGATCAGGACTTGAACTCGGCGGTGGCGTACCGCTCGTCGGTGAGCGGGCTGGCCTTGATGCCGGTCACGTCCTTGCCGAACACGATCGCCGGCGGGGAGTGCGACACCGGGACACCCGGCAGGAAGTCCATGATGGCCTTGTTCAGGGCCTTGTACTTCTCCACCCGGGCCGCCTGGTCGGCGGTGCTGTCGGCGTCCTTGAACTGCTCGAAGAGGGCGGGGTTGTTGTAGCCCCACTCGTCCTTCTGCCGGTCGAAGAAGGTGCCGATGAAGTTGTAGCCGTCGCCGTAGTCGCCGGTCCACCCGAGGAAGTGCAGGTCGTGCTTGTTGCCGGAGGTGGTGGCGTTCAGGTAGTCCGGGCTCCACTTCAGCGGGATCGGCTGAATCTTGATGCCGGCCGCCTGGAGGTCCGCCGAGAGCAGCTCGAACAGGTCCTTCGGGTTCGGCATGTACGGCCGGGTGACCTCGGTCGGGTAGTGGAACCGCAGGGTCAGACCCTCGGCGCCAGCCTCCTTGAGGAGCTGCTTGGCCTTGTTGACGTCGTACTCGTACTTGGTGACGTCGCCGTTCCAGCCCTCGACGGTGTCCGGCATGAAGTTGACCGCGACCTTGGCGCCCGGGGGCAGCTTCGAGTCGACCAGGGCCTGGCGGTTGAGCGCGTGCGCGATCGCCTGCCGGACCTTCAGGTCCTTCAGCTTCGGGTTCCCGTTCTGGTTGATCGCCAGGTAGAGGATGTTGAACGCCGGACGGGTCAGGACGTTGAAGCCCTCGCCCTTCAGCGGCTCGACGTCGGCCGGGCCGACCAGGTCGTAGCCCTGGATGTCACCCGAGCGCAGCGCCTGCTTGCGGGCGTTCTCGTCCGAGATGGTCTTGAAGATGAGGGTCTTCAGCTTGGCCTTCTGGCCCCAGTAGTCGTCGTTGCGCTCGATGGTGAGCGTCTTGTTGGCGACGTCCCAGGACTTGAACTTGAACGGGCCGGTGCCGGTCGGGTGCTCCGTCGCGTACGCCGGGTACTTGATGTCCTCGGCGGTGCCACCGACGTTGCTGGCGTCGTACTGCTCCAGCGCCTTCGGGCTGTGGATGGAGAACGACGGCAGCATCAGGGCGGCCGGGATCTTGCTGGAGACCCGGGTGAAGCTCAGGTCGACCGTGGTGGCGTCCTTGGCGGTGCAGGACTTGAAGAGGCTCGGCGGGAGCGTCTCGTCCTCGTTCTTGGCGAAGCCGCCCATGATGTCCTGCCAGTACGCGGTCACGTCCGGGCTCTGCATGAGGCCCTTGGCGTTGTACCAGCGGTTGAAGTTGACGCAGACGGCCTCGGCGTTGAAGTCGGTGCCGTCGTGGAACTTCACGCCCGAGCGGAGCTTGAAGGTCCACGTGGTGCCGGTGGCGTCCGGGGTCCAGGACTCGGCCAGGCCGGGGGTGACCTTGGTGCCACCCTCCTCCGGACGGACCAGCGTCTCGAAGACCTGACGTGCCACACGGAGCGACTCACCGTCGCTGGCGAAGCTCGGGTCGAGCACCTTCGGGTCTCCGGCTACGCCGAAGACGAGGGTGTCCTTCTTGCTACCGCCGGAAGAATCGTCGCGGTCGCTCTCGGCGCAGCCGGCTACCGCGAGGGCCGCGACCGCGACAGCCGCGATAGCGGCCTTCGGCCTGGATGCACGCATCGTGCTTCACCTCGTCCTTGGGGGTACGGACAACGCGGTGACCGGGGCCACCGATGGGCGGAACCTTAGCTCCCGGGCCGACGCTGCGGAAACCGCCCGATGGACGGTTGGTATCGGATCGTGTCTTTGCCGCGACATGGCCGACGAATCGTAGGCGCAGAGGCGCTTTCACCTAACGATCCGTCCACACGATGCCAAACTGTTACGTCGATCTGACCCTTCCGACCTCTCAGTGTCAGACCCGTCGGGCCTGCTCAGAGACGCCTCAGACCGCCCGGCGCCCCTCGAAGGCACGGCCCAGCGTGATCTCGTCGGCGTACTCCAGGTCGCCACCGACCGGCAGACCGCTGGCCAGCCGGGTCACGGAGATCCCCATCGGCTTGACCATCAGCGCCAGGTACGTGGCGGTCGCCTCGCCCTCGGTGTTCGGGTCGGTGGCCAGGATCAGCTCCTTCACCACGCCGCTGCCCAGCCGGGTCATCAGCTCCCGGATGCGCAGGTTGTCGGGACCGATCCCCTCCAGCGGATTGATCGCGCCGCCGAGCACGTGGTAGCGGCCACGGAACTCGCCGGTCCGCTCGATGGCCACCACGTCCTTCGGCTCCTCGACCACGCAGAGCACCTCGTCGGTGCGGCGCGGGTCGCGGCAGATCCGGCACTGCTCGGACTCGGCCACGTTGTAACAACTGGTGCAGAAGCGCACCAGCTCCTTGACCTTGCGCAGCGCACCGGCCAGCCGGTTCACGTCGGCCGGGTCCGCGGACAGGACGTGGAAGGCGATCCGCTGGGCGCTCTTCGGGCCCACACCCGGCAGCCGGCCCAGCTCGTCGATCAGGTCCTGGATGGCGCCCTCGTACATCGGCGGCTCAGAAACCGGGCAGGCCGAGGCCGCCCATCCCGCCCGCGACCGGGCCCATCTTCTTCTCGGTCAGCTCCCGGGCCGCCTCCGCCGCGTTGTGCACGGCCGCGACCACCAGGTCCTCCAGGGTCTCCACGTCCTCCGGGTCGACCACCTTCGGGTCGATCTTGATGGACTTGAGCTCCCCGGTGCCGGCGACGGTCGCGGTGACCAGGCCGCCGCCCGCGGTGCCGGTCAGCTCCGCCTCGGCGAGCTCGGCCTGCGCCTTGGCGATCTGCTGCTGCATCTTCTGCGCCTGCTTCAGCATCTGCTGCATGTTCGGCTGTCCACCTGGGCGCACGGATGGCTCCTTCTCGCACTCGTCTGCTCGGCCGCCGCCCAGCCTAGTCGCTGTGACCGACTCCTCCCGCGCCCCGCGTCCCGGCACGCGTCGCCCGGGGTGCGGCGGACTTCCTCCGCGCGGTCGAGCCGCGGCCGGGGACTGTCACCGTCGTCCGGCACTCGGTGATGCAAGGGCGGTTTGAGATCCACTCGGCTTCATTGAAGTCGGGTGTGCGCGTCCACCAGACAGCCCGACCTCAGGCAAGTCGAGTCGATCATCCCCGGGCTAGCGGGCGTCGACCTCGTTGATCTTCTCGGCGCCGAACGCTTCGCGGAGCAGCCGTACCGCCTGCTCCTCGCTGGACTGGCGGGCGGTCCGCTCGTCGATCACCTCGTCCAACGGCTCGTCACCGGGGTCGAACCCCTCGTACACCGGCGCGGCCGGCGGGGTGCCGCCACCGCGCACCGGACCGTCGAAGTCCGGGTCGTACGGCGGCTCCCCGGCCCAGTCCGGGTCGGCTGTCTTCCGCGCCACCGGGGTGGGACGCGGCCCCTTGCCGGCCCCGGCCGCCGCCGCGCGGGCGGCCGCGATCGCGCTGCTCACCGGCGCGCCGCCGGCCGGGGGCGTCGCCGGCCCGGCCGGCTTGGGTACGGCGGCCGACGGGGCCGGAACCGGCGGCCCGGAGTGCGGACCCGTGTCCTGTGGGGCGGAGCCGACGTCCGACGGCGCGGCCGGCTCGGGGTCAGCCGAGGCTCCGGCGCCGCCCGGGCGCGCCGCCTGCGGCCAGTCCTCCACCGCGTCGGCGGGCGCGGCGACCGACGAGGGAGAGGCACCACCGGGTCGGGCCGGTTCGGGCCAGTCCTCGTCCTCGCCGTCGGAGATTCCGGCCCCACTCCCGCCGGCCGCCGGCCGGCTGTCCGGGCGGGTCGGCGCGGGCGTCGGTGACGGGCTCGGGGCGGCCGGGGTGGCGGCAGCCGGTCGGGCCGGGGCGGCCGGT
Source organism: Micromonospora thermarum (assembly GCF_012034245.1). Lineage (GTDB taxonomy): Bacteria > Actinomycetota > Actinomycetes > Mycobacteriales > Micromonosporaceae > Micromonospora > Micromonospora thermarum. The sequence goes on from NZ_JAATEO010000031.1 coordinate 31,942, forward strand.
CGGGAGGGGCCGCCGAGGGACACCCCGCCGCGCTCACCGGCCACCTCGCAGCGGATCTGCCAGCGCCCGCCCAGCTCCTCGTAGAGCGCGTCGGTGAGTACCGCGGCGTGGTCGGACATCATCCGGGCCAGCACCGACGACTTCACCGTCAGCACGAGGGTGTCGCCGTCGAGGTCGCGAACGACCGCGTCCCGCATCAGGGCCGCGATCCGCTTGTTGGCGCGGTTGACCTTGCCGACGACCTCGGGCCACACCCGGCGCACCGCGACCGCGTCCAGGGCACCCGGGGTGGGTGCGCCGGGGCGGGGCGGGGCGGGGGTCGCCGGGTCGGGCATCACGGCGGACGGCGGAACACGGCGGGTCGGGCTCGCCGGGTCACCGGCACCGGCACGACTCCGGGCAGCGGCGCCGGCGTCAGCCGTTCTCGACCCGGCGGTGCCGGCCTGCGCGGCCTCGGCATCCGGACCGGAGTGCCCGCGGGCCGGGGCGTCGTGGGCGGGGGACGACTCCACAGGGGCACCCGCCCCGGGTGCGGCGGTCGCCCCGGAGGCACCGAGCTGAACGGTCCCGCCGGCACCGACACCGGCACTGGCATTGGCGCCGGCACCCGGCTGGGCGGTCACCCCGGCACGGGCACCGGCATTCGCGGCGGCGGCACGGGCGGCGGCCACCCCGGACGGGGCGCCGGGAGCCGCCGGCGGGCCGGCGGGGTCGGTCGTGATCGCGGCGGCAGCCGCGGGCGAGGCGGGAGCCGCCGGGCGTACCCCTTCGGGGTCGGGGACGGGCGCGGAGCCGGCGGCGGCCGGCGGCGCGTCGGTGCCGCTGAGGGTGAGCCGGCGCTCCATGCGCTCCAGGCGCTGGAGGAGCCCGCCGGTCGTGTCGTCGGCGCCGGGCAGCAGCATGCGGGCGCAGATCAGCTCCAGCAGCAGGCGGGGAGCGGTGGTGCCACGCATCTCGACCAGGCCGTTGTGCACGATGTCGGCGCACCGGGACAGGGTGCCCGGGCCGAGCCGCTGGGCCTGGGCGGTCATCCGGTCGATCTGGTCGTCCGGGCCGTCGATGAGGCCCTTGGCCACGGCGTCCGGGACCTGCTGGAGGACGATCAGGTCACGCAGCCGCTCCAGCAGGTCGGAGGCGAACCGGCGCGGGTCGTGGCCGGCCTCGGCCACCCGGTCGACGGTGGCGTACGCGGCCGCACCGTCCCCGGCGGCGAGCGCGTCACACATCTCGTCGATCAACGCGGAGTCGGTGACGCCGAGCAGCGCGGCGGCCCGGGCGTAGGTGACGCCCCCGGGGCCGGCACCGGCGATGAGCTGGTCGAGCACGGAGAGGCTGTCCCGGGCGCTGCCCCCGCCGGCCCGCACCACCAGAGGGAAGACCGCCGGCTCCACCTGGACGCCCTCGGCCTGGGTGAGCTGCTCCAGGTACGGCCGGAGGACCTTCGGCGGGATCAGCCGGAACGGGTAGTGGTGGGTCCGCGACTTGATCGTGCCGAGGACCTTCTCCGGCTCGGTGGTGGCGAAGATGAACTTGACGTACTCCGGCGGCTCCTCGACCAGCTTGAGCAGGGCGTTGAAGCCGGCTGACGAGACCATGTGCGCCTCGTCGATGACGTAGATCTTGAAGCGGCTCTGGGCCGGCGCGAAGAACGCCTTCTCGCGCAGCTCGCGGGCGTCGTCGACGCCGCCGTGGCTGGCCGCGTCGATCTCGATGACATCGATCGAGCCGGCGCCGTCGGTGGCGAGCGCCCGGCACGAGTCGCAGGTGCCGCACGGCTCGGGGGTGGGACCGTGCTCACAGTTGAGCGAGCGGGCCAGGATGCGGGCGCTGGAGGTCTTGCCACAGCCGCGCGGGCCGGAGAAGAGGTACGCGTGGTTGAGCCGCCCACTGCGCAGCGCCTGCGACAGCGGCTCGGTGACGTGCTCCTGCCCGATGACCTCGGCGAAGGTACGCGGCCGGTACTTGCGGTAGAGCGCCAGCGCCACGGCGTCCCGCCTCCTCTCGACCGAGCCATTCTGCGCCGGTCCGGCGTGGGTGACCACCCACCACCCCGGTGGGACCGTACCGGGACCCGGAGACAGAAAGGCCCCCCGTGCACCCGTCAGAGCCCGCTTATCCTTGCTGCCTTCCGGCCCTGGGGAGGTTCACGAGATGCACGCCGCACGGGGGGTACGGCAAGCTTACCCGACCCGTGGCCGATCGTCCGGGGGTGGTGGGGTGGGCGATCCCGGGGAGACCTGTATCCTGTTCGGCGGAGGATTCGCCTAGAGGCCTAGGGCGCACGCTTGGAAAGCGTGTTGGGTTAACACCCTCACGAGTTCGAATCTCGTATCCTCCGCACCCTGATCGACGGGCCGGCTCCGGTGGAGCCGGCCCGTCGTCGTACGCGGGCAAGATCGTGCCGGGGACCGGCCGAGGCAGGGTCACGGGTCAGCGAGCCGGGGGACGTCACGGCGATACTGACCGGGTGGGAAACGTCCGTGGCGAGGCTCCGGCAGCCGGTCCGCCCGATCCGGACTCCGTCGTACACATGTTCCATCCACAGGCTGTGGACGCCGGATGAGTTACGAGCTCAGCGCGGTCCTCGCGGACGTCGAGCTGCTCCGCGAGGTGACCCGAGAGCTGGATCACGCCGTCCTCGGCGGGCTGCGCCAGGACTTCGCGCTGCTGCCGGTGACCCCACAACTGGTGGCGGAGCTGACCGGCGCACCGCCGGACTACGCGGCCGGCGAACCCGACCCGGAGCACCCGTTCACGCTGGTGCTCTCCCCCGCGCTGATCGAGGTGCTGGCCCGCTGGTCCCGGGGCGGGCCGGTGGCGTACGTCGAGGCGGAGTTCGCCGGCGGCCTCGGGCACCAGGCGGCGGTGGTGTGGCTCGGCGGCGAGCGGTCCTGGGGACCGCGCTTCGACGCGGTGTTCGACGGGCCGCGCGGTCAGTGGCCGATCAACGCCGCCCTCGTCGAGCTGGGCGTGGAGCCCGGCGTGTGGATCGACCCGTTCGCCGAGGTGGGGTTGCACGTCGAACGGGACACCGCCGGCTGGCTGGCGCACGGGCGACGCGGGCTGACCGTCGACTACTGGGACGAGCTGGCCGAGGAGTGGGAAGAGGAGCAATCCGGCATCGACCAGCAACCAGACGGCCCCCGTTCCGTTGGGGACTGGGGGATTCCATGAAATTGCGACAATTCGGCTTCATTGCCGCACTGATGACCGCTGCCTCGATCGCGGGCAGCGGTCCTGCTTCACCGGACCGGATCGGCGTGGGCGAACCGGCCGGCGCGGTCACCGTGGTCGATCTCGACGGACTGGCCGACGCCGACGTCGACTTCGGCGACACCGAGGACGAACTCACCCGGCGAGGCATACTCCGGACGGACGTCGACGCCTGCGGCCCGACCCTGGCCGGGCATGAGGCGGTCAGCCCGATCTTCGTGGAGGACCGGCTGGTGCTGCTCTGGGTCGGCGACCCGGTACGCACGCCCGAGGGGGTCGCCGCCGGCACGCCGCTCACCGAGGTCCGGGAGCGCTACCCGGAGGCGCGACACCTCGACGCTCCACAGGGGACGTACCGGTTCGACGGCCTGCTCGCCCGCGACGGCGACCGGGCGTACCTCTTCCTGCACGACGGGCAGACGGTCCGCAAGGTCATCGCCGGGTACGCCGACTGGGCCCAGCGCGCCTTCGACGAGGGCCACAGCCCCTGTTGACCGACCGTCATCGGCCGAACCGGTCATCCGACGACGAAGCGCCCGACACCTCGCCGACCGGCGGGCTCCCGTTCATGCGGGCCGGCCTCGCTCAGCGGGCGGGATGGCGTCGTCGTAGGCCCCCGGAGGACCGGTGTAGCGCTCGCCGTCGACGTACGGCATCGCGTTGGCCGTGCAGCCGTGCAGGCCCAGCGTCTGCTGTTGCATGACGGGGCCGGCCGGCCGCGCCCGGGGCACAGCTCGTGTCCGTGGCCGAGGCGGTGCCCGACCTCGTGGTTGACCATGTAGCGGCGGTAGGCGGCGAGGCCGGCCCCGTAGCCGGGCACCCCCTTCACCCAGCGGGCCACGTTGAGCACCACCCGGTTGCCCTTTCGGCAGGAGGGGTAGCCGTCTGCCAGGTCCTGGCACAGCTCGTCACGGGTGCCGGGGTCGCCAGGTAGATGGTGAAGTCGGCGGGTGGTGGACAGCCGGATCCGGTACGGCAGCGAGGAGCGGATCTTCTACTTCGTCCAGGTCGACCTGCCCGGACAGCCCCGGGTGACGATCGGGTTGGTCGCCGGCCGTCGCGCCGGCGACGGGACGCTGACCTCGGACTACCTGGCCAACGACGTGGAGGGCAGCGACCGCCGGCCCGGATTTCCACGCGATCGGCTACGACCAGGGTGTCCCGACGAGCCCGCCGGTGCCCACCTTCGGGTACTTCGTCGGGCCGGCGAAGCGGATCGTCGGCACCGTCGACGGCCGCCAGGCCACCGCCCGGCTGGCGCAGTGGAGCAGAGACCCACAGGTGGTGATCTTCTGGTTCGACCCGCAGCAGCTGGCGCCGGGAACCCCACTGGACGGCATCGTCGCCCACGACGCGCGCGGCCGGAGGCTCTGACCGGCGGAACGGTCGTCCGGACGGCACGGATTCGGAAACGAGACGCCCGGCCGATCCCTGAGGATCATGCCGGGCATCCCGCCGTTCCCGGTCAGACGTGAAGATCCTCTTCGATGCGCCGGAGCTGGTGACGGGCCATGGCGAGGTTCGCCCGCCCCTTGTCGAGTGCCAGGTAGAGGAACAGGCCCTGACTGTTGCGCCCGCTCAGCGGGCGGATCAGGTGGTACTGCTTGTGGAGGGTGATCAGGATGTCCTCGATGGTGTCGTTCAGCTTGAGCATCTCCAGCGTGCGCATCTTGGCGCGCACCACCTCGGTGTTGCCCGCGGCGGCAACGGTCAGGTCGAGGGACTTGCTCGAGCCCAACGTGCCCAGGGCCATGCCGCTGGTGTAGTCGACGACCGCGGCGCCGACGGCACCGTCGATCTGCATCGCTTCCTTCAATGCGGTGTCCATGTCTGCCATGGAGATCCTCCGGTTGTTCTGATGGGTGGGGGCGGGCCTGTCGGAGACTCCGCCAGGGGACGCGGTACGGCCGCGTGAGGTTTCGCATCACCTCCCGTTGTCGGCGGGCCCGCCGGCCTACGACCGCGCGGCGGAGGCGAGCAGGGCCGTCACCCGCTCCGCCACCGGCCGAGCCTCGTAGTGCAGACGCCCCAGGTTGAGGTCCGACCCCGCCACGACGGTCAGCAGCGCGTTCTGGCCGACGGCGAACACGGCCACGTACCCGTGCGTGGTGCGGGTGACGTTCTCCAGGAAGTCGCCGTTGCTCACGGCTCGGGCGATCTGCCGGCCGAGCCCCAACTGCGCTGCGGACATCGCGGCAACCGTGTCCACCTCCAGCCCGGTCGAATCGTGTGCCACCAGCAGCCCGTCAACGGTTGCCACCACCAGGCCCTTCACGTCCGGCAGCCGATCTCTCAACGCGCGGATCTCGCTGAGTACGTCGTCAGTGGCATCCGGCCGGACGTCCACGTCGGGTAATGCGGCTACCGGCCGCTCGTCCGTGCTGTGTCTCGCGGCCACCGGCCGCCTCCTTCCCGGGCGGATTCTTCGAAGTAGCCGCACCACGTACGCCTCCGTGGCCACGCGCGGCTGGTCGGTGCTCACTACAACGCCGCCAGACCGTCGCGAATGCGCAGCAACACGCTCACCGGGCAGACGTCAGGCGACGGTCCCGCCCCGTCCGACCAGCGCACCGGTGACGCCGTGCGGCGCGCCAAGGGGCGGTCGTCGGCCGAGAGCGGTACAGGTCCGGCGTCGACCCCGGCAACGACGGCGAGTGGTGCCGGCTCGGCCCCGGCCGGAGCGGGGTGGGCGGGCGGCTCAAGCGCCTGCTCGTCCGCGTCCTCTCCGGTACCGATCCCGTCATCGGGCGCCGTCGCGTCGGCCGACGAGTGGTCTCCCGCGCCGATCCACCGTCCGGCGGCGCCCCTGCCGCCGGGCCGACCCGGCCCCACCAGGCCTGCCCGGGCCATCCTGCGGACCTCGAGCAGGGTGGCGAACGTGTCGCGCCCCAGGGAACGGGCCAGATCAATCGGGGTACGACGGCGATCAGCGTGCGCCACGATCTCCCATTGCAGCGCGTTGAGACCGACGTGGTGCCCCGACAGCGACCGCACCGGCACCACGGCGTGCGTGTCCATCCGTGAATCCGGCCAGGCGTCGTCGAGCGCACGGCGTCGGCGATCCACCTCCGCGCACGCGTCCCTCAGATCCACCCGCACCACCGGGCCGATCGCCGGCGTCTCGCCCATGTCGAGGCGTATCGCGCTGTCCAGACAGAGCAGGAACAGGGCCGCGCCGTGGAGGGCCGAGAGGACCGTCGCTTCCAGCTCGACCGGGGTCAGCAGGCCACCCTGCACCAGCCTCTCGCCGACGCGATGGCTCGCCCGGCCGGCCGCGACGGCCTCGCGCCAGGAGGCGACGGGCAACCGCCCGGACGCTGTCAGCAGCCGGTCCACGCCGCACGCCGACGGGCACTCCGCGTACGTGATCCACCCGTCTGCCACGTAGAGGGTTCCACCCGGCGGGGCAAGCACACGGATGGCCCCGGTCACCCCCATGGCGCACCAGGTCTCCAAGGTGTCGCGCAGGTGGCGGGACGGCTGCGACACAACGGGAGTGCTCAACTCGGCGAACCTCTCGGGTGAGCAACACAGCAAAGACGTGGCGATCAGCCAGCGACGAGTTCCGCGGCGGTCGAACGCAGATGGCGCTGGGCCATCGCGAGGTTGCCGAGCGCCCGGTCCAGCCAGACGTAGAGCGCCATTCGGGCATGCGGGCGGCCGCCGACGAAGTGGATCAGGTGGTAACCGTTCTCCGCGGAGACCACGATGTCGTCGACGTGGTTCACCTGACCGGTGCTCACGAAGGCGGCGGTACTCAAGGCCGAGTGCGCCACGTTCGAGACGCCCGCGGCGGTCACATGATGGTCCTCGCTCGGCGTCCGCCCGGCGGCGCCGACGCTGAGCCCGCTGGTGAAGTCCACCAGGTTGGCACCGAGGGCGCCGCGGATTGCCATAATCTGCCGGAGGCAACCCTCAGTGTCGAACACCATCGTTCTCCCGCAGATGCATTCGTCTATCCGGTGCCGTTCTCGGCACCAGCCTGCCGTGCGATGACCTGAGCCCTTTTGCCACAGCGGATGGTACATCATTCGGTGTATCCGGGTCACCACCCGGCGTGATCCTCTGCTGCGGACGCAGTGTTTGGCGAACATTTTCGGCGGCGCTCGGTACCGCTCCCCCGCACCGGCCATCGGGCTCATTAAGTGTTACGTGCGCGATCAGTCCTGCCGGCCATACATAATCGAGTAGTCAGCCCGCCAGATCGAGTAGCGGGCCAGCCTATTTGAGTAATCGCCCCCGCCTGATCGAGTAGGTCGAGCTATTCCCCGTCAGCCAGACCTGGCGATCCGGTCGACCGGCCGCCAAACGCCGCCACGAAACATTTCGGCTCAACATTTCAAAATCGCACGCCCGGAACCGGTACGACGAGGAAAAGCGGCTGCTCACCCTGGCATAACCGGCTGTGCGGGGCGCCAGGGGCGGGTCGAACTCCGCCAGGCTGCTGCGGGACAGCCGCGGACAGGCCGATCCGGTCTTCGAGCAGCGGCGGGACCAGAAGCGGAACGCCCGGTCGATCCCTACGGATCGACCGGGCGTCCTCGCATTTCACGAGCGGTGGCGGCGGGATTTGAACCCGCGGAGGGCTTGCACCCTCACACGCTTTCGAGGCGTGCTCCTTAGGCCACTCGGACACACCACCGCCGAGTAGGGTACAGGACCGCGGGATCGGACGCCGAACCGGTATGCCGCTGGGCGGCCTGGCAGGATCCTTGCCATGAGTACGCACATCGGCGCGAAGCCGGGAGAGATCGCCGAGCGGGTCCTGATGCCGGGTGACCCGCTGCGGGCCAAGTGGATCGCGGAGACCTACCTCGAGGGCGCCCAGTGCTACTCGACCGTCCGCGGGATGCTCGGCTTCACCGGCCGCTGGAACGGCGTCGACGTCTCCGTCCAGGGCTCGGGCATGGGCATGCCGTCCGCCTCGATCTACGCTCACGAGCTGGTCAACGAGTACGGCGTGAAGTCGCTGATCCGGGTCGGCTCGTGCGGCGCCCTCACCGAGGACCTCCGGCTGCGCGACGTGGTGGCCGCGATCGGGTCGTCCACCGACTCGAACATGAACCGGATGCGCTTCGACGGGCTGATCGACTACGCGCCGGTCGCCGACTTCGGGCTGCTGCGCACTTCGGTCGAGGTGGCCGAGCGGCGCGGCATCACCATGCGGGTCGGGCCGATCCTGGCGGCGGACGCCTTCTACACCGACCGGCCGGACCTCTACGACACCCTCGCCGACTACGGCGTCCTGGCGGTGGAGATGGAGTCCGCGGCGCTCTACACGATCGCGGCCCGGTTCAAGGCCCGCGCGCTCACGATCCTGACCGTGAGCGACCACATCCGCACCGGCGAGAAGACCACGTCGCAGGAGCGGGAGCAGACGTTCAGCCAGATGGTGGAGATCGCGCTCGACACGATCATCGCCTGATCGAGGCCCGGTACCACCGCCCCGCCGCCCGTCCGGGTGGCGGGGCGGTGTGCGTCAGGAGGGTGAGCGCGATCACGACCGAAAACAATACGACCGGTCGTGCTAATTGAGTACGCTGCCCCCATGACCGTCGACGGACGCCTCGCCCGGGGTGAACGAACCCGCACGGCCGCGCTGGACGCGGCCGTGGTGCTGGCCACCGAGGCCGGCCTGCACGGGCTCAGCCTGGCGCAGCTCGCCGACACGCTGAGCGTGAGCAAGTCCGGGCTCTTCGCGCACTGGCGATCCAAGGAGGCGCTCCAGCTGGCCGCGATCGACCGGGCGGTGGAGCAGTGGCGGGAGCGGATCGTCGAGCCGGCGCTGCGCGCCCCGCGCGGCGTACGCCGGCTCCGGGCGCTGCACGAGGCCAGGATCGACTTCTACGCGGCGCGGGTACTCCCCGGCGGTTGCTTCTTCGCCAACACCCAGTTCGAGTTCAACGCCCGCCCCGGCCCGGTGCGGGACCGCCTGGCCGAGGCGTACGCCCGGTGGACGGCCTTCCTCGAACAGCTCGTCCAGCAGGCGGTCGACGCCGGCGAGCTCGCCGCCGATCTGGACGTCGCCCAGCTGGCGTACGAGATCGACGCGCTCGGGATGAGTGCCGCGATGCAGTCCCGGCTGCTGGATCCGGACGCCGCCTACCGGCACGCCCGCCAGGGCCTGCTGGACCGCCTCCGGGCGCTCTGCCCGGACCCGACCCTGCTATCGGAAGGCCTCACATGAGCCACGCCCTCGCCGACCCGCCCGCGGTCGACTTCGGTCACGTCGAGCACGTCACCGTGCACTTCGACGACCTCGACGCCCTCGGGATCCTGCACAACGCCCGGTACGCGGTGCTCCTGGAGCGTGCGCTGACCCCGTACTGGGCCGACCGGGGCGTCGCCTTCCAGGGCGCGAGCAGCGCGCCGGACGTCTTCCACGCGGTCCGCGAGTTCGCGATCACGTTCCGGGCGCCGATCACCGGCACCGGCCCGGTCGCCGTGCACTTCTGGCTCGACCGCTTCGGCACCAGCAGCGCCGAGTACGCGTTCCAGTTCCGCTCGGTCGACGGCACGACCGTGTACGCCGAGGGCCGGCGGGCGATCGTCCGCCTCGACCCGGCCACCATGCGGCCGGCGCCCTGGACCGACGCCGCGCGGGCGGTGGCCGCCACCCTGCTCCGCCCGGAGCGTTAGGAAGGGGCCCTTCCACTACCGCGGGGCGTCGACGAGGGCCGCTTCCTTACCCCCTCAGCGGAAGAAGGCGCGCAGCACTGCGGCGGTCTCGGTCTCGAGAACGCCGCCGTAGACCTCCGGGCGGTGGTTGAGCCGGCGGTCGCGCAGCACGTCCCAGAGTGAGCCGGCCGCGCCGGTCTTCGGCTCCCAGGCCCCGAAGACAACGGTCGAGACCCGGGCCAGCACCAGCGCGCCGGCGCACATCGTGCACGGCTCCAGCGTGACCACCAGGGTGCAGCCGTCGAGCCGCCAGCGGCCCAGCCGCTCGGCCGCCCGGCGCAGCGCCAGCACCTCGGCGTGCGCGGTCGGGTCGCCGGTCAGCTCCCGCTCATTGCGGCCGGTCGCCAGCTCCGCGCCGTCCGGGCCGTAGAGCACGGCCCCCACCGGGATGTCGTCGGCGGTGGCCGCCGTGTCCGGCCCGGTCACGGCGATCTCCAGCGCCCGGCGCATCCAGAGTTCGTACCGCTGCCGGCGGCCGGCGTCGTCCGGGTCGGCCAGTCCCTCGTCCGCCCCGGGGCCGACGCGCGCGGCCCGGCCGGGCGTCGGCTGCCCGGGCCGCACCGTCTCCAGGGCGGGGTCGGTGGCGTCGGCAGGCTCGCCGCCGTGCGGAAGGGGGGCGCCCCCCGCCGCGGGACCGGACCCGCCCGGCTCAGACCTCACGCAGTTCCTCGACCTCGTCGGCGCAGCCGAGCACCGTGCAGATCTCGGCGGTGACGTCGGCCGGCAACATGCCCTCGTGGATGCAGAGCGCGAGCAGCTTCGCCGACGGAATACCCAGGTCGGCGAGGATGTCCGCGTCGCCGACCGGGTCCGCCTCGGGGTCCACGGCCGGCTGCTCGCTCTCCTCGTCGCCGCCGGCCGGGCGGGCCTCCTCGGCCTCGTCCAGACCGGTGACCGAGGCCTTCAGATCGCCGACCAGCAGGGCACCCAGGCGGGACTCCTCCGCGTAGGCCGAGTCGGACCCGAAGACCCGCAGGTCCTCGCCCTCGTCGAGACGCAGGATCACCAGGTACGCGTCCTCGGCCTCGACGAAGAGCAGCGACAGGTCGGCGTCCGGGTCGACGTCGCGCAAGCGTTCGGCGACCTCGTCGATGTCGGTGACCCCGCGCAGGCTCACCTCGGCGGCGGTCCAGCCGCTCTCGTCGCGCACCACCGCCGCAGCGAAATACGACACGGTCCCCCCAAACTGCCTCGGCGCCCCTACAGCCGACCCGTTACGCGTGCACGTTAGCCGGTCGGGTCGGCAGGCGACCGGTCAACGCCCCGAAGGGCCGGCCAATCCTGGGGAAAGTCGGGTCAACCGGCGAGGCGTCGCCGGGTGGCGATGAGCTGCTTCAGTCGCTCGCTGCGGAGACGCTGCGGCCGCTCCCGCTGGCGTACCGCCCGGGCACCCGCCAACTCGGCGAGGAGTTGCAGGCGGCGGCGGCTGCGCTCAGGGTCGAGCCGCGGAGTGGTCCAGGCCATACCGCCGAGAGTGCGGCAGCCTACACGGTCACGTCAAGACGGGCTTCGCTGCGCAGCCGCGCCACGACGGACGGCGACGTCACCAGAGTGGCCAGTCGCCGTTCGTCGCCCACCGGGCCACCACGATCACCGCCGCGATGCTCCACCCGCCGCCGGTGACGATGGCGATCCCGGCGCCCACTCCCCGGTCGCCGTGGCGCACCAGCAGGAGGGCGACCAGCCAGGCGAGGCCACCGGCGACGATCGTCCACCACGCGTACGTCCGGACGCTCGTGCCGAGCAGCCCGAACAGCAGCAGCCAGGCCGCCGCGCCGGCGCCACCGAGGGCGACACCGGCGCCGGAGACCGGGTGCGGCTCCCGGTAGGTGGGCCGCGCCGGGGGCCCGGACGGGAACAGCCCCGACGGGCTACGCGGGCGGAACCCGCCGTAGGGATCGCTCGTCACGGTCGCTCCTCCCCCCACGCACGCCTCTCGTCCTCACCGTACTGGTCTGTCAGGATGGCCGGATGCCCCCGCCGTCGACCGGACACCGCCCGGCGTACCCGGTCCTGCTGCTGCTCGTGTCGGTGCTGGCCGCCGGTTGCGCGACGACCCGGCCGGGGGCGGACGTCGGCAGGCCCACCGCACCGGCCACCGCGGACCAGCCGGCCGCGTCGTCGCCCGCCGGCCCCGCGCCGGCCGCCGCGACCTCCGGGGGCACGTCGGCGGCACCGACCCGCGCCGGGCTCACGCACGTCTTCCCGGTACGCGCCCGCAAGGTCGCCTACCACCCGACCCACTCGGCCTACCCCGGCACGGACATCTTCGCCGACTGCGGGGAGCCGGTCGTGGCGGTCACCGACGGGACGGTCCTGGAGGTCAGCCGGGTGGACCGGTTCGACCCGCGCGGCCCGCTCGGCCCGTGGAACGGCGGGCTGTCGGTCTCCGTGCTCGGTGACGACGGGGTCCGCTACTACGGCTCGCACCTGACCGAGGTCGCCGCCGGGATCGACCGAGGGGTCCGCGTGCGGGCCGGCCAGCAGCTCGGCACGGTGGGCCGCACCGGCAACGCGAACAACGTCTGCCACCTGCACTTCGGCATCTCACCGCCGTGCACGGGGCAGGACGGCTGGTGGATCCGGCGCGGCGTGGTCTGGCCGGCGCCCTATCTGGACGCGTGGCGGCGCGGCGTCGACCGCAGCCCGGCGACCGAGGTGACGGCCTGGCACCGCCGGCACGGCTGCCCGAAGGCGCCGGCGGGCCGCTGACCCGACGGGCGGCGCCCCACACGCCGCCGCTCGTCCCCCGAGGCGCGGCGTGGGCGCGTAGGTTGCAGGGCATGACCGCCCGGGATCCCATCGCCGACCTGCGCCGGATCGCGTTCCTGCTGGAGCGGGCCAACGAGGCCACCTACCGGGTGCGCGCGTTCCGGTCCGCCGCGAACGCCCTGGCCGCCCTGCCGGCGAAGGAGGTGGCGGAGCGGGCACGCAGCGGCAAGCTCACCGAGCTGTCCGGGGTCGGCGACGTCACCGCCCGCTGCGTCGTCGAGTCGCTGGCCGGGGACGAGCCGGTCTACCTGCGCCGGCTGGTCGCGACCGAGGGGACGGACCTGGACGCGGAGGCGGCCGCCCTGCGTACCGCCCTGCGCGGCGACTGCCACACCCACTCCGACTGGTCCGACGGCGGCTCACCCATCGAGGAGATGGCGCTCGCCGCGGCCGAGCTGGGGCACGAGTACGTCGTGCTGACCGACCACTCGCCCCGGCTGAAGGTGGCCCGGGGCCTCACCGCCGACCGGCTGCGCCGCCAGCTCGACCACGTGGCGAAGCTCAACGACGCCCTGCCCGAGGGGTTCCGGATCCTCACCGGAATCGAGGTGGACATCCTCGCCGACGGCTCGCTCGACCAGGACGACGGCCTGCTGGCCCGGCTCGACGTGGTGGTGGGCTCGGTGCACAGCGGCCTCAACGACGAGCGCGGCAAGATGACGCGGAGGATGCTGGCCGCCATCGCGAACCCGCACCTGGACATCCTCGGTCACTGCACGGGACGGATGGTGTCGTCCCGGCCGGCCGGCGTGACCGGGCCGGGTGACCGGGCGCACCGCCCGCGTACCCGGAGCGAGAGCGACTTCGACGCGGACGCGGTCTTCGCGGCCTGCGCCGAACGCGACGTGGCCGTGGAGATCAACTCACGGCCGGAGCGGCAGGACCCCCCGAAGCGGCTGATCCGGCGGGCGCTGGAGGCCGGCTGCCTCTTCGCGATCAACACCGACGCGCACGCCCCGGGGCAGCTCGACTGGCAGCGCTTCGGCTGTGAGCGCGCCGCCCGCTGCGGCGTCCCCGCCGACCGGGTGGTCAACACCTGGTCGGCGGATCAGCTCGTGGCGTGGGCCGCGAAGCGTTAGGAACCGCACCTGTCGTCAGGGGGCCCGGCCGTGTAGCACCGGCTCGGCGGCGGGCACCGCCGGCGCGCCCGTCGGGGTCGGCGTCGGGCGGCGGCCGATCAGGCCCTGCGTGACGGCGACGCCGAGGAGCACCACCAGCGCACCGACCGGCTGGTGCCAGGTCAGGCGCTCGTCGAGCACGAGCGCGCCGATCAGCACCGCGAAGACCGGGATCAGGTAGGTGACCGTGGAGGCGGTGCTCGCCCCGGCCACCCGGATGTTGCGCAGGTTGATGACGAAGGCCAGCCCGGTGCCGAGCGCGCCGAGCGCGAGCACGCTGGCGACGACCTCGCCGGACAGGGCGGTGGGCACCGGCGGGGCACCGGCCACCAGCGGCGCGACGATCGCGAGCTGCGCCATCGCCATGAGCAGCTGCGCGGCGGAGAGCGAGAGCCCCGAGTACGCGCTGCCGGCCACGAACTTCTTCTGGTAGGGGATGCCCACGCCGTAGCAGGCCGCCGCGCCGAAGCACATCAGCTGGCCGGCGAAGTGGGAGCCGCCGACGCCCTCCCACACGCCGAGCACCACGAGCACACCGGCGAAGCCCAGCCCGAGCCCGACCGCCCGGCGGGCCGTCAGCCGCTCGGTGCGGAACACCAGCACCGCCATCGGCAGCACGATCAGCGGCGTGGTGGCGTTCCAGATGCCGGCGAGCATGGACTCGACGCGCTGCTCGCCGTAGCCGAAGAGGGTGAACGGAACCGCCACGCCGAGCGCCCCGATCATGAACAGGTGGGCCCAGACCCGCGGCTCGCGGGGCAGCCGGTCGCGCAGCACGGCGAGCACGACGAGCAGCGTCACCGCGCCGGCGGCGACCCGGTAGAAGGTGAGGTGCAGTGGGTGCAGCTCCCGAATCCCGACCTTGATGAACAGGAAGCTGGAACCCCAGATCGCGGCCAGGGCGATGAACCCGGGCAGCCAGCTCCGCAGGGCCGCCCGGTCAGGAGTGAAGTCCGCCGTCACCCCTGACACTCTGCCGTAGGGGTACGACGAAGTCCCGCGCTTTTCGGACGCCGTGTCGACCGCCACAGCGGCGGCGGTCCCGATCGACGCCGGCCCGGGGAAACCGCGGCCGGCGCACCGCAAACACGGTCGACAACCAGGCCGTCGGGTCACGTAGGGTCGCAGCGTGGGACGAATCGATGACATCGCCAACCGCTACGTGGCGGACTGGGCCGCGCTGAGCCCGACCGGCGCCACCTACGTCGGCATCGCCGGCTACGACGACCAGCTCGACGACCTCACGCCCGACGGGTACGCGGCCCGCGCCGACCTGACCCGGCGGACCCTCGCCGACCTCGACGTCACCGAGCCCGAGTCGGAGGTGGAGCGGACCGCCCAGGAGGCCATGCAGGAGCGGCTCGGCCTGGACCTCGCCCGCTACGAGGCGGGGGAGGTCGGCAACGGGGTCAGCGTCATCACCAGCGGCCTGCACGACCTTCGCTCGGTCTTCGACCTGATGCCCACCGACGGCGAGGACGCGCGGGCGAACATCGCCGCCCGCCTCAACCGCTTCGCCGGCGCGCTGGAGGACTACAAGACCACGCTGCGCGCGGAGGCCGCGGCCGGGCACGTCAGCGCCCGGGCGCAGCTGCTGGAGGTCGCGAAGCAGTGCGACATCTGGGTCGACCCGAACGGCGACAACTTCTTCCACGGGCTCGTCGAGCGGCTGGGCGAGGACGGCACCCTCGGCGCCGAGCTGCGGCGCGGCGCGGCGGCCGCCACCGCGGCGACCGCCGAGTTCGGCCAGTTCCTCCGCACCGAGCTGGCACCCCTCGGCCGGGAGCGGCAGGCCGCCGGCCGCGAGCGCTACGAGCTGGCGTCGCAGTACTTCCTGGGCGCGAAGGTCGACCTCGACGAGACGTACGCCTGGGGGTTCGAGGAGCTGGCGCGGCTCGAGGCCGACATGCGGGCGGTGGCCGCGCGGATCGTCGGGCCCGGCGCGACCATCGACGAGGCGGTCGCGGCGCTCGACGCCGATCCCGCCCGCACCATCCAGGGCAAGGAGGCGTTCCGCGACTGGATGCAGGCGCTCGCCGACAAGGCGATCAGCGAACTGCACGGCACCCACTTCGACATCCCCGAGCAGGTACGCCGGATCGAGTGCTGCCTGGCCCCGACGAGCGACGGTTCCATCTACTACACGGGCCCCAGCGAGGACTTCTCCCGCCCGGGGCGGATGTGGTGGGCGGTGCCGCAGGGCATCACCGACTTCTCCACCTGGCGCGAGGTCACCACCGTTTACCACGAGGGCGTGCCGGGCCACCACCTCCAGATCGCGCAGACGGCGGTCCGCGCCGAGAAGCTCAACCGCTGGCAGCGGCTGCTCTGCTGGGTCTCCGGGCACGGTGAGGGCTGGGCGCTCTACGCCGAGCGGCTGATGGACGAGCTGGGCTACCTGGAGGACGCGGGCGACAAGCTCGGCATGCTCGACGGCCAGGCGTTCCGCGCCGCCCGGGTGATCGTCGACATCGGCATGCACCTGGAGCTGGAGATCCCCGCCGACAACCCGTTCGGCTTCCACCCCGGGCAGCGGTGGACGCCGGAGCTGGGCTGGGAGTTCATGCGGGCCCACTGCCGGGTGCCGGACGAGAACCTGCGCTTCGAGCTGAACCGGTACCTGGGCTGGCCGGGGCAGGCGCCGTCGTACAAGGTCGGTGAGCGGATCTGGCTCCAGGCCCGGGACGACGCGAAGGCCCGCAAGGGCGTCGACTTCGACCTGAAGGAGTTCCACCGGCAGGCGCTCGACCTGGGCGCCCTCGGGCTGGACCCCCTCCGCCGGGCCGTCGCCCGGCTCTGACGGGAAGGAGGGTGCGGGGCCGGCGGACACCGGCCCCGCACCCGGGTGGTGGTGGAGCGAGGTCAGTCCAGGGTCAGCCGCAGCCGCGGCTTGGCGGTCAGCGTGTCGCTGGTGACGAACGCCAGGTCCATCACCGGCTCGGTGAAGGTGATCGGGATCGGTGAGGTGATCGGAAGGCCGTCGGGGAACGGCAGGTCCGGCGTCAACGTGATCTTGATGCCGAGCAGCCGCCCCACGAAGCGGGTCGCGTAGAAGTCCACGTTCCCCTGGACGGTCAGTTGGCCGGTGGCGAAGCCCATGGTGCGCCCGGCCGGGGCGGGTACGCGGAGCAGGAAGTCGTCGGTGACCGCCCGCGCCATGCTGAACTTCAGCGCCTTGAGGGTGCCCTGAGCGGTGGGCAGGTCGACGATCCCGTCGAACCGCAGCCCGGTCATGGTGACCTTCGAGCCGGTCAGTTTCGACGGGACCGCGTTCACCGCCGGTTGTCCCGGGTCGACCGCGACGCGCGGCAGCGGTTCGCCCACCTCGACGTCGCCGCTCGGCCTCGGGGTCGGCGGGGCCGTGGGGCAGCCGGACGCGGTGGGCCGGGGACGGGGCGTGCCGGTCGTGGAGGGACCGCCGGTGGTGGTCGGGGTCGGGGTCGGGGTCGGGGTCGGCGTCGGCGAGGCCGACGGCTGGTCCTCGTCGTCGCCGCCACCGCCGAACAGGTCGCCGATGCCCTCCAGGATGTCGGTGATGAAGTTGCCGTCGTCCTCGTCGGTGTCCGGGTTCGGGCTGGTCGAGGGGGAGCCGCTCGGGCGGGGGGTGGCCGACCGGCTCGGCGCCGCCGGGCCGGTGGCCGCCGGTCGGGTCGGGCAGGTGGCGGGCGCCGTCACGACCGCCCACCCCGCGGGGACGGCCGCCCGCGCCGGGGCGGGCGCGGCGAGCGCCGCCGTGGCGGAGAGCCCGACCAGCCCGAGCAGCACCGCGAGGAACCGCGGACCGCGCGGCCCGGGCACGGGCGGAGCGGCCGGCGGCGGGTAGGGCCCCGGCTCGTACGCCGACGGCGCCGGCCGGGCCGCGCGGAGCCGGTCGCCGCCCAGGCCGGCCTCGTCGACGAGCGTGGACGCGTCGCGGTCGGGGCCTGCGGGCACCGCCCGCAGGTGGCGTGAGGTCGGCTCGGCCGGCTCGGTCCCGGCTCCGGGGTGGTCGCCGCCCGCCCCCGGATCGGCGTCGGGCGTCGTGGCGGGAAGCCGGTCCGGGGTCCAGGCGAAGGCCAGTGCGCTGCCCACCGTGCCGAGCAGGAGCCCGACGAAGAAGCCGCCGAGGTTCACCCCCATCAGCGAGAAGAGCGCGGTGACCGTGGCCACCACGGCGTAGAAGATCCGCTGCTGCGGGCTGAACCAGATCAGCAGGCCGCAGGTCACCAGGATCGTGGGGATCAGCCAGGAGAGGAACCCGGTGGGTCCCATCTGGAAGGAGAGACCGCCGAGCGACATCTGGGTGGTCCCGAAGATCTCCAGGCCGGCCAGCACGGTGAGCAGGCCGCCCCAGAACGGGCGGACCCGGCGCCACCGGCGGAAGCCGCGCCAGGTCTCGCGGAGACGACCGGGCCGGACGTGCTGCGGTTCGGCGGTTGTCACGTACGCCTCCTGCCGGGTGAGGGGTCGTGGGCAGGGATGGGCCCGCGGAGCGTGCCCTCCGCGGGCCCCGGTGATCAGCTCAGAAACATTCCTTGGCGTCCGCGCCGACGTTGACCTTGAGCTTGAGCCCGGTCAGGTTGAACGTGCCGGCGTGGGTGGAGCGGGCCACCTGGCGGAGGTTCTTGATGACGACCGTGTCGGACTGCTGGCCGAAGGACTTCTTCTCGCCGGTGGCGCCCTTCGGACCGCCGGTCAGGGTCGAGGCGTCCTGGCCGATGTTGATGTTCTTGAACTCGGCGTCGCCCTCGAGCAGGTCCATGTCGATCAGCAGTTCGCTCGCGGTGGCCGGCTTGCCGCCCCCGCCGGCGTTGATCGTGAGGACGACCGGCGCACCGGGCACCTTCACCGACTGGCACAGGTTGTAGAGCTTGGCGTCGCGGATGCCGGAGACCGCCACCGGGTGCTTCGTGCCGTTCTCCTCCTCGGCGATCCCGCCGTACTGGACGAAGCCGTCACCGCGCAGCTCCGTCGCGGAGACCTTGAACGTCTGACCGGAGACGGCGAACGACGCCGCGATCGCGCCGTTGGACATGCCGAAGACGATCGCACCAGCGACAGCCGTCGCCGGCACCATGAGCGCGGCGAAACGCCGCCACCGGGTACGACCCGGGTTGTCGAACCGATCCTGCACGGGGCCCTCCTCGGGGTGATGTCGCGCGGGGTGGCCGGTCGGCGGGGGTGACGGCCCCGCACCGGGCCACGTCACCTGTTACCGGCGGGTAACGAACGTGCGATGATGGTGCACCCCTGAGGCCCGCGTCACAAGACCCGGATTACCTGTCAGTAACAGAGGGCTGACGCAGCGACGCGACGTCGTCACAGCATGTTGACAGAGCGGCGTTGTTTGTAAAGTCCAAGCGGCAGGAAAACCGGCATTGCCGGACACGGAGATAACGCCGCGTAGCCAAACCATCGACGGATTACGATTCCGTAACGACCACGCGACGTGAGGCGGGAAACACTGAGGGGTGGACCGCTCGGTCCACCCCTCGTCCGTGCCGGGCCGTCAGCCCGATCGCGTCACCGCTGCTCGACCTCGCCCGCGGCGGGCCGCTGAGCCGGCACCGCCCCGTCGTCGGCCTTCCAGTTGGTGGTCGCGGGCGGGATCTCGTCGCTCAACGGACCGCCCTGGCGGTCCACCGCCGGCTGCTCGGCGGTCCGCGCGTCGTCCCGGACCGGCTCCTGGTCCACCCGGGTGTCGTCGGTGATCGGGGCGACGCCGGCCCGGTGCCGGGCACCGTCACCCCCGCCGTTGCCCCGCAGCACCAGCAAGATGCCCGCCACCAGCGCGATCAGGCCGAGAACGCCGGCCACGATCGGCAGCCACAGGCTGACCAGAGAGATCTTGAAACGGTTGTCCTTCGCCGTCTCGACGCTCTTGGTGACCGTCTCGTCGGTGTAGTTGAAGTCCGCGTCCAGCAGCACCGTGGGCGTGCCGACGTCGGGGCGGAGCTCCTTGTGCTGCTGCTCCCGGACCTTGACGTACGAGCCGGTCACCGGGTCCACCCACACCGTCCGGGTGTTGCTGTAGACGACCTGGCCGGTGGTCGCGCCAGGCGAGAACTTGCCGAGCAGCGTCTTGATGCTGCTCTCCGGGGTGTTGAGCACCTCGTTCTCGATGCGCTGCTCGAACCGGTACGCCTCGAGGCCCTTGACGGTCTCGGTGCCGGTGAACTTCGCCGGCAGGGCCTTCTTGAGGTCACGGTCGAAGATCTGGTAGTCACGCTTCCCGGTGCCGAACGGGAACTTGTAGACCTGGCCGGAGTAGCTGACGTTGCCCACCGGCGTCTGCTCGGCGCCGGTCTCGTTGAGCCACTGCTCCTTCCACGGGGCGGCCGCGCCGGAGATCCGGTAGAGGGCGAGCTGCGTGCTGTACTGGCTCACCACCTCCTGGTTGTCGGCACGCCTGACCGTCTGGTAGACGTCCCAGATCACCGCGTCGCCCTTGAGGTTCGCCGGCAGCCGGTCCTTGGTGTCGTCGGGCTGCGGAATGACCTCGACGTTGGACAGCAGCGTGGCCTGTGGGACATCGATGTTCACCGACTCCCCCACCACGGTGATCTTCAGGAACCGAGCGTCTTTCGCCTCTGCGATCGACGTCGTCGGCTCCAGGTCATAGGGCAGCTTGGTCACGGCAGGGGCCACGTAGAACGGCAGCCCAGCCGCGAAGACCAGCAACAAGACGCCCAGCCCGAAGAGCGCGGCGCCCACGCGAAGCTTCACTCATCCTCCTGTAACCTGCCGCCCTACGACCTGTCGTCCGGGGCACCCGATCCTTAACATGGCGGGAGGTTACTCTCCGGTCACCCTCAAAGCGACCCCCTGGATGTCCAGATGTCCACAGCCGCCGCGCCAAGCGCGTCCGAGTCTTCGGTCACCGGCCGCCTACCCGCCCTGGATGCACTGCGTGCGATCGGCGCCGTAGCGGTCGTCGGCCATCACGTCGGATTCAACACCGGCGTCAGCATGAACACGCAGTGGGGCGGTTGGCTGGCGCGGATGGACGTGGGCGTCGCGATCTTCTTCGTGCTCTCCGGGTTCCTGCTGTTCCGACCGTGGGCCCTGAACGCCGCAACCGGCCGGCCCCGGCCGCGCACCGGGCGGTACCTCTGGCGGCGGGCCCTGCGGATCCTGCCGGCCTACTGGCTGGCGGTGCTGGTCTGCCTGATCGTCCTGCCGCAGAACCGGCCGGCGTCGGCCGGTGACTGGGTCCGGCACCTCACCTTCACCCAGATCTACGAGCCCGGCCAGCTGCGCCACGGGCTCAGCCAGACCTGGAGTCTCGCCACCGAGGTCGCGTTCTACCTGATCCTGCCGCTGGTCGCCGTGCTCGCCGTCGGCCGGACGTGGCGGCCCGTCCGTACCGTCGTGATCGCCGCCGGGGGAGTCCTGGTGACCGCCGGGTGGCTCGCCCTGATGGGGCTCGGCTGGCTCGACACGTCCATGCACACCATGTGGCTCCCCGCGTACGCCGGCTGGTTCAGCGCGGGCATGGTCCTGGCGGCGGCACACGTCGCGCTGCAGACCGGGACCGCGCCCCCCGCCTTCCGCGTGCTCGGCGACCTTGCCGCAGCACCGGTCGCCTGCTGGGTCGCGGCGGCCGGCCTGCTCGCGATCGCGACGACGCCCGTCGCCGGCCCGCGGGACCTCGCCGAGCCGACCGCCGTCGAGTTCGCCGTCAAGCTCACCCTCTACCTCGCGGTCGGCGTGCTGATCCTGATCCCGGTGGCCTTCGGTGGGCCGACCCGGGTCAAGGAGACCTTCGGCAGCGCTCCCGCCCGGTGGCTCGGCGCGGTCTCGTACGGCTTGTTCCTCTGGCACCCGCTGATGATCGAAATGATCTACCTCGTGGACGACCGTCCCATTTTCACCGGCGGACTGGTCAGCACCTTCGCCCTGACGATGGCGGGCGGCCTGGCCTACGCCACGGTCAGCTACTACGGCATCGAGCGCCCCCTCCAGGTGCTCGGCACCCAGCGCCGCCGCCGGCCGGTCGCGCCCGTGCCGGAGCCCCGGCTACCCGCGGTCAGCCCGTCACGCTGAGCAGCGTCGCCGCAACCGTTTATTGCCGGCTGGTTGCCGGGGCCGACTCGCAAGGCCTAGTGTGACGCGCGTCGCTAAATTACTTGAGAGTAGGAATCGCGTGGAGCGCTGCGCCGACACCCCCGGTCACGTGCTGTTCCTCAACTGGCGGGACACCCGCAACCCCGAGGGCGGCGGTTCCGAGGTGTACGTCGAGCGGATCGCCGCGGAGCTGGTGGCCCGCGGCTTCCGCGTCACGCTGTTCTGCGCCGCCCACGACCGGGCGCCCGCGGACGAGGTCAACGAGACGGGCGTTCGTCTGGTGCGGCGCGGCGGCCGCCACACGGTGTACCTGTGGGCCGCGCTCTGCTACGTCGCCGGCGCCCTCGGCTTCGGCCCGCTCTCCCGTCGGCGCGGCGGCCGGCCGGACATCCTCGTGGACGTCTGCAACGGCCTGCCGTTCCTGGCCCCGCTGTGGGCGCGGCGGCCGGTGGTCAAGCTGATCCACCACGTCCACCGCGAGCAGTGGCCGGTGGTGCTCCCGCCCTGGGCGGCCCGCTTCGGCTGGTGGGTCGAGTCGTCGTTCGCCGTACGCGTCTACCGGCGTTGCCGGTACGTCACGGTCTCCGAGGCGACCCGGCGTGAGCTGGCCACCCTGGGCGTACCTCCGGAGCAGGTCTCGGTGGTGCACAACGGCACGCCCACCCTTCCCCGCACCGACGCGGAACGCGCGCCGTTCCCCCTGCTCGTGACGCTCAACCGGCTGGTGCCGCACAAGCGGGTCGAGGTGGCGTTGCGGGCCGTCGCCGCCCTCGCCGACGAGTTGCCGCAGCTGCGGCTGGTCGTCGCCGGGCAGGGCTGGTGGGAGCCGCACCTGCACGAGGTCGCCGGCGACCTGGGTATCACCGACCGGGTGGAGTTCCGGGGCTTCGTGACGGAGGAGGAGAAGGCGGGCCTGCTCGCCTCGGCGTGGGTGGCCCTGACCCCGTCGCTCAAGGAGGGCTGGGGTCTGACGATCGTGGAGGCGGGATCGGCCGGTACGCCCACCGTCGCCTTCCGCGACGCGGGCGGCGTCGCCGAGGCCGTCGTGGACGGGCGCACCGGGCTGCTCGCCGACGACATCGACGACTACGTGGCCAAGGTGCGCACGCTGCTCCACGAGGACGAGGTCCGGCGGAGGATGGGCGAGGAGGCGCGGGAGCACGCGGCGAGCTTCACCTGGGAGGTCGCGGGTGGTCGCTTCGCGGCCCTGCTGGAGGGTGCGGAGTCGCCCCGCCCGGTGCAGCAGCGGGGCGCGCCGTCCTACCTGTTGCCGTAGACCTCGGGGGCGTACGGGTCCTGCTTGCCGGCCCGCTTGGCCGCCTCCGAGGCGTTCCGGGCCTCGGTGACCGCCTCGGCCTCGGTGGCGGTCGCGGCAGCCGCGAGCCCGCCGAGGGCCAGGATCCCGAGCACCGCCGCCACCAGGCCGGTGACGACCAGGGTCAGGGCTTTACGCATGCCAATCCTCCAATGCCGAGACGTGCGAGCGGACGTTACCACGCGGTAGCCCTTCGGCGTAGTGCCGAAAAGACGGCAACCAGGACCACCAGAAGGGCGGTACCCAAGGCTGCCACCACCGCCCACCGGGCGGGAGGCGGGGCGACCGGTCCGGACGGTGCGGCCGGATTGCGGTAGAGGGTGAGAAACGACCCGCGGTGGACGACCTCGAGACCGGCGAGGGTCGCCGGGTCCACCCCGCCGGCCAGGTGGTGCTGCACCACCACCCACCGCGCCCCGGTCGCCGCGACGGGCCGCCCCTCCGCGAGCACGCGGCGCAGCTCGCGCAGGCGCGGGTTCTCGCCGGCCACCGCGACGTCACCGACCCGCAACGTGTCGTCGGTCAGCACCGTCCCGGGCAGGTAGCGGGGGGCCGGGTCCAGGACGACCCGACCGGAATTCCACGGGTACGCACGGTAGGCGCTCAGCGGCAGTGAGACGATCTGGCCGCCGGGGTCGTCGGCCACCCGCCCGGCGACCGCGCGCCAGTCCGCCGGGTAGCTCACCGGCCGCAGCCGGCCGGCGCCGCCGAACGCGAGGTCCGGCATGACGGCGACCGGCAGGAGCAGCAGCCCGACCAGCACCACGCCCGCCATGTCGCGGTCCACCCGCTCCACCCGGCCGAGGAGCCGCTCGGCGCCCAGCGCCGCGCACACCACCAGCAGCAACGCGTACGGGGCCAGGAACTTCTGGCCGTCGCGGAGGAGCCCCGCCCCGGGCAGGTTCACCACCGCCCAGCGCAGCGCGGCGTCCCCACCCGGGAGTACCCCGAGGGAGGCGAGCAGGAAGCCGGCGCCGGCCAGCACCGTCAGCCGTACCGTCGCGCCCGGGGGCAGCCGACGCCGCAGCAGGCCGACGCCGGCACCGGCCAGGACCAGCAGCACCAGGGTCGCCAGCGGCACCAGCGGGACCGCCCGGCTCGCCGGCGTGGCCTGCGCGCTCCAGATGCCGCCGGTGCCCGCGAGCGCCACCAGCGGACCGGCCCAGTTCTCCGCGCGCGCCGCGAACGCCGCCACGCCGGCCGGGTCGGAGGAACCGGCCGCGCGGGTGACGAGCGCGGCGGTCACCCAGGGGGCGTTGAGCAACGCGACACCGGCGACCGCGAGCGCAGACCGCCGCCAGCGCTCCCGGGCGGGCACCAGCAGGGCCACCACGCCCAACGCGACCAGCCCGCCGGTCGGCGTGATCGCGGCGGGTGCGGCGATGAGCACCACCCGGGCCAGCGCGCCGTCGCGGCCCGCCCGCAGGTCCAGCGCCGCCCGCACCAACCAGGGGAGGGCCGCGTACGCGACCAGCAGCCCCCACTGCCCGATGAGCAGCCGCTCGGCGAGGTAGGGCGTCCAGGCGTAGCCGACCGCGGCGAGCAGCCGGATTCCACGCCGTTCGGTCGGCACCAGCCGCCCGGCGCCGACCGCCGCCAGGAGGATCGCCGCACCCAGCACCAGCCGCTGCACCACCCACCCCGGGACGAGCTGGGTGACCAGCGAGACCACCGCGTCCATCGGCACCGCGCGGGGCAGGCTCTCCGCCGGGGCGACGAGGTCCCAGGTCAGCGGCTGCCGGGGTACGAACACCATGTCGTACAGCAGCGCGTAGCCCGGCGCCGCCAGCGGGGCGAGCACCAGCGCGGTCACGGCCGCCGCGACGACGTACAGCGGCAACCGGTCCCGGGCCGGCCGCCTCCGGTCGGCGTCCACGACTCGCTCAGCCACTCACGGCGCCGGCACCACCCGACCGACGGTGATCAGATTCGTGCACACCGCCACCCCGGGGGTGCGGACGGTGATCTCGATGGCGTGCCCGGCGCCCTTCAGGAGGAAGAACACCTCGTTGAGCCCGTTCTTCAGCGTGATCTCCCGGGTGGCGTCGCCGAGCCGGATGATCGCCGTGGTGGCTTCCTCGCTGAAGTAGCCGAACTGCACCACGTACGGCCACTCCTCCAGGGACCTCTCCATCGGGATCGTGGTGGTCCGCCCGCCCTCCGCCAGGTGTCCGCAGTTCGGCACCGAGCCGGGCACGATCTTCCATCCCTCGACCGCGGCCGGACGGATCCGGCCGTTCTCGTCGAACGTCGACGGCCGCTCGGCCTGCTTGACGAACACCGGCCGGCGGTCCGCCGGGCGGAAGAAGTGCGACTGGAGGTTGTCCGGCCAGAAGTACCCGGCGACGACGCGGTCCGGGACGATCGTGTCCAGGAAGACCGTGCCCGGCGGCGCGGCCGCCAGCTCGGCCTGCGCCGTTTCGAGGTACTCCCGCCCGTGCTTGGTGCTCCAGTTGTCACCGAACCGGGCCGTGCTCCACAACGTGCCCACCGCGATGGTGGCCAGGACGGCGATCATCGAGACCAGGCCGACCGCGAAGGCGCCCGGCTCGCGCAGGACCGTCGGCACCGGCCACGCGGACACGTCACCCTCGTCGGTGTCGCGGATCCCGAGCAGCGCCGCGCCGGCGCAGATCGCGGCGACCAGCACCACGTCGGCGACGTACCGGGGGATGACGCCGACCAGCGGGCCGAGCACGCCGCCGAGCCGGGTCACGGCGAAGAGCGCGGCGACCAGCCCGAGGTAGCACGCGAGCAGCAGCCAGGCCCGCCCGGCCGACGGGCGCCGCCGGACGGTGACCACGACGAGCGTCGCCAGCACCGCCCAGGACAGCCACTTCGCGATGTCGTACGGGTCCACCAGCGGCGGTCCGTCGCCGGCGTACGTCCACCTCCAGGGGCCACCGAGCAGACCCGGCACGACGGTCTGGCCGACCAGGTCACCGAGGAACGTCAGAACCTGTCCGACCGACGTCGGCCGGTCCAGCGCGCGAGCCGGCCGGGTCAGGTAGAACGCCAGGTAGGCCCCCGACAGCACGGTGAGCACCAGCCACGCCGGCCAGTGCCGGCGGGCCGCCCTCACCACGCTGCGCCACGGCGCGCCCCGGGTGAAGAGGAAAACGGTCAGCAGGAACAGCAGCGGCACGATCAGGAGGGCCTTCGTGTCGAACAGCAGGCCGAACACCACCCACACCGCGACCACCGCGAGGTGCCGGAGGCGACCGGTACGCACGTACCGGACGTGGGCCGCCACCGCCAGGACCAGGGCCAACTGCACCGGCAGCACCAGCAGCCCGACCAGCCACAGCGACGACACCTCCAGCGTCAGCGGGCTGAACAGGAAGATGCACAGCGGGATGAGCAGGCCCCAGCCCGGCCGGAGCAGGTCGCGCAGCAGCCGGTAGAACGCGATGCCGACCGCCGCCTGGCCGACCGCCAGCATCAGCACCCACGGCCAGGTGACGAAGCCGGCCGCCCGCACCATCAACCACGCCGCCAGCAGCCCACCCGGCATGAGGTGGTTGTTGAACGTACGCAGGAGGAAGTCCGCGTCCAGCCGCGCGTCGAGGACCTGGGCGGCGATGACGAACTCGTCCTGGGAGAACCACCCACGGGCGGCGAGGCCGGCGCGCCAGGCGACGGACACGACGATGAGGGCGAACGCGACCGCGCGGACCCGGTCGGCCCGCAACCACCGGCCGAACAAGCCCGGCCCGTCGTCCTCCGCCACGACGGTGTCGGGCCGCGTCACGGCCTCAGCTTCTGGCATTGACATGGTCGGCAGCCTGCCACACGCTTACACGCCGTGGGGACGGCCGTTCTCCCGATAATCGCCACCGCAGCGCCCCAGGTCGCCGATCCCACCCCGGCCCGGCTACCGTCGCTCGACAACCCTCGGTTGCCGGTGCCCGTCCGGCCGACGGAGACAGGAGCGAGATGCGTGCAGAGGTGACCGATGGCGCCGTGCCGAGCCGTACCCGGCGCACGGCCCGGCGCTTCCGGCATCTGACCATCTGCATCGCCCTCACGGCCCTCGCCTTCCAGCAGGACCCGGGGCAGGTCGTCCCCGACACCAAGGTCGACCTG
This sequence comes from Micromonospora thermarum, assembly GCF_012034245.1. GTDB lineage: Bacteria > Actinomycetota > Actinomycetes > Mycobacteriales > Micromonosporaceae > Micromonospora > Micromonospora thermarum. The sequence continues at coordinate 59,170 of NZ_JAATEO010000031.1, forward strand.
AACCTCAACCCGGCCGGGTGGCTGCTCCGCTCACTGCACCTCTGGGATCCCACCGGCACCTTCGGCCAGCTCCAGAACCAGGCGTACGGATATCTCTGGCCGATGGGCCCGTTCTTCCTGCTGGGGTCGGAACTCGGGCTGGCACCGTGGGTGGTGCAGCGGCTGTGGTGGGCACTGCTCTTCTGTGTCGCGTACCTGGGCGTCGTGCGGCTGGCCGGCCGGCTCGGCATCGGCTCGCCCGCCGGTCGGATGATCGCCGGCGTCGCCTTCGCGTTGTCGCCCCGGATCCTCACCCAGCTCGGCTGGTCCTCGGTCGAGTCCTGGCCCAGCGCCATCGCACCGTGGGTGCTGATCCCCCTGGTGGGCCTCGCCCGGGGGGCGCCGCTGCGGCGCGCCGTCGCCGGGTCGGCCGTCGCCGTCGCCTGCGCGGGCGGGGTCAACGCGACGGCCGTGTTCGCGGTGGTGCCGCTCGCCCTGCTCTGGCTCGCCACTCTCCAGCCGCTGCGCCGCCGGATCACCGCGATCGCCGCGTGGTGCGGTGCGGTCGCCCTGGCCACCGCCTGGTGGCTGGTTCCGCTGCTGGTCCTCGGCCGGTACAGCCCGCCCTTCCTCGACTACATCGAGACCGCCCGGAACACCACCAGCGTCACCGACGGCGTGACGACGCTCCGCGGCGCCTCCTACTGGGTGGCGTACCTGGCCTCCCCGTCCGGCCCGACCATTCCGGCCGGCGCACGGCTGGCCAACGACCTGGTGCTGGTCGTCGCCACGCTGACCGTCGCCGCCCTTGGTGTCCTGGGGCTGTCCCGGCGCGGGATGCTGCACCGCCGGTTCCTGGCCGCCGGCCTGGTGCTCGGCGCCGCGCTCGTCGGTCTCGGGCACGTCGGTGACCTGCCCAACCTCCTCGCCGGGCCGCAGCAGCGGTTCCTCGACGGGGTCGGCGCGCCGCTGCGCAACGTGCACAAGTTCGACGTCCTGCTGCGCCTGCCGCTGGCGCTCGGCGTGGCCCACCTGGTCAGCCTGGTCGTCCGCGCGGCACGCACCGCGCCCGCCGGGCGGCGCGGGCGCACCGTCGCCCGCGCCTGGCTCACCGCCGGCGTGGCCATGGCGGCGGTCGCGACGGTCGCCGGCCCGGCGGTCGCCGGTGGGCTCGCCACCCCGGGGAGCGTCCGCGAGGTGCCCGGCTACTGGCAGGACGCCGCCGACTGGCTCGACGCGAACACCGGGCGCGGGCGGGTGCTCGTCGTCCCCGGCGCACGCTTCCCGTCCTACGACTGGGGCAGCACCACCGACGAGATCACCCAGCCGCTGCTGGACAGCCGGTGGGCGGTGCGGAACGCCATCCCCTTCACCCCGCCCGCCACGATCCGGCTGCTGGACGCGATCGAGGCGGCGCTCGCCACCGGCGCCGGCTCGGACGGCCTGGCCGATCTGCTCGCCCGCTCCGGGATCAGCCACGTCCTGTTCCGCGCCGACCTCGACCACGGCCGATCCGACACGGCCCGCCCGGCGGTGGTCCGCCAGGCGTTGGAGCGCTCACCGGGGCTGACGCGGGTCACCGCCTTCGGTCCGGTACGCGGCGGCTCGTCGACGCCCGGCGAGTTTCGTGACCAGGGGCTCGACGTGCCCGTACGCGCCCTGGAGGTCTACCGGGTCGACCGGCCTGTCGAGCCGGTGGTCGCCTACGACCGTGACGACGTGACCACCGTCGTGGGCGGTCCCGAGTCACTCCTGGATCTCGCCGCGGCGGGCCAGCTGACCCCGGCCCCCACGCTCCTGGCCGGCGACGCGCCGGCCGGCGGCGTCGCCGGGCCGGTCGCGATGACCGACGGGCTCCGGCGGCGGGACGTGTCGTTCGGCCGGCTGCGCGACAACGCCTCCCAGACCCTCACCGCGGAGGACACCTTCGAGGTGCCGGCGCCCGCGCACGACTACCTGCCCGACTGGGGGGCCGAGCGGTCCACCGTCGCCCGCTTCGAGGGCATCAGCGCGATCCGCGCCTCGACCGCGCGCTCGCAGGTCGACACCCCCGGCGGCGCGCGCCCGGAGCATCAGCCGTACGCGGCGATGGACGGCGACTCCGCCACCTCCTGGCAGTCCGCGCCGTACAGCCCCGGCGACCGGCAGTGGATCGAGGTGGGTCTGGCCAACCCGACGAGGATCACCAAGGTGGAGGTCCGGTTCGACCTGACGGCCGACTCCCTGCCGACGATGGTGACCGTCACCGCCGGGTACGAGAGCCGGACCGTCGAGGGGTTCGGCGACCGGATGATCTTCGAGCTGAACGGCGTCCACGCCACCCGGGAAGTCCGGATCTCCGTCGACGAGACCTTCGCGCTCCGCCCGCTCGGCAGCGGAACGGTCGGCGTCGCCGAGATCAGCATCCCGGGCATCCAGACCAGCCGGACCCTCCAGCTTCCCGCCGCACCAGCCACCGACCGGCCGCCGACCGTCGTCGTGTCGGGGGCTCCCACCACACCGGCCTGCTTCTCGGTCGAGGGACGGCCGCACTGCTCCACCGACGCCGTCCGTGGCTCCGAGGACGGGCGCACGATCGACCGCACGCTCAGCCTGCCGGCCGCCGGGGCGTACGCCGCCCGCCTGTGGGCACGGCCGGCGCCCGGCCCGGCCCTGAACGCGACCATCGACGAGATGGTGGCCGCCGCGCAGGGGCTGAGCCTCGCACCGGAGGTCAGCGCCTCGTCGACCTACGTACGCGACCCGGTCCGCCGACCCGGCGCGGTACTCGACGGTGATCCGTCCACCAGTTGGTCGCCGGCGGTCACCGACGAGGCTCCGATCCTGCGTATGAAGTGGCTCCGGCCGCAGGTGATCAACGGGCTGCGCTTCGCCGTCGACCCGGCCGTCGCCGGCACCCGGCTCGGCAGCGTGCGCGTGGTCGGCGACGACGGTTTCCGGAGCAGCCTGCTGAGCAAGGACGGACTGCTCACCCTGAACCCGCCGATGCGGACCGACGAGATCACCATCCAGTTTCTCGACAAGCCGTCCGCCACCAGCACCGACCCGTACGGGCTCCGACTGCCGGAGCCGCTGCCGATCGCGGTCGGCGAGGTGACCGTGCTGCCGGGGGCGCCCACCGTGCGGCCCGACCTGGACACGCCGCTCAAGCTGGGCTGCGGATCGGGCCCGGCGTTGGAGGTCGGCGGGGCCCGGGTGACCACCACCCTCCGCGGCACGCTGCGCGACCTGCTGGAGCTGCGGGAGGTCCAGGCCGAACCGTGCGGCCGCACCCAGCAGGTCCGGCTCGCCGAGGGCGAGCAGCGTCTCGTCGCCTCCGGCAGCCGACTCGCCACGCCGACCCGGGTCGCCCTGCTGCCGCAGCCGGCCACGCCCGCTGGCGCGACGACCCCGAGCAGGGTGGACATCTCGCGGTGGGGCCTGACCGAGCGGCGGGTACGGGTCGACGCGCGAACCGCCGAACGGGTGCTCGCCGTCCGGGAGAACACCAACCCGGGCTGGCAGGCCACCCTCGCGGGCAAGCCCCTCCGCCCCGTCGTGGTCGACGGGTGGCAGCAGGGCTGGGTGCTGCCCGCGGGCGCCTCCGGCGAGGTCGTCCTGCGCTTCACGCCCGACGGCCCGTACCGGCTGGGCCTGCTGGCCGGTGGTGTCCTGCTCGTGGTGGTCGTGGTCCTCGCGGTGCTCCCCGAGCGCCGCCACGGCGGCGGTCCCACCGCTCGACCGGTCCGCCGCCGGCCCGCCCGGTCCCTCACCCTGCTGGCCGTCGGCGCGGCGGCACTGGTGATGCTCGGTGGCCTCGTCGGCGGCCTGCTCGTCGCCGCCGGGGTCCTGCTGGCCCTCCCCGGCTCGATCCCGCTGCCCCCGTCGGCGGACCCACGCCGGGTCCGGCTCGTCACCCGGATCGCCGAGACCTGGCTCCCGGCCGCCCTCCTCGTCCTGGCGGCGTGGGCGTACCTCGACGCCGCGCAACGGCACACCGCCGCCCTTCCGCAGCTGCTCGTGCTCCTCGCCCTCGGCTGCCTCTGGCTGTCGACGACCGTCCGGCGCCGACCCGTCCGGCGCACACCTCCGCGTCCGGCCGAGTCCGCCTCGCCGCCCGCCCCGCCGCCGGGGGTGCCGCAGCAGCGCGATCCGAAGGCAGACTCGTGGCGCGACTCCGACCTCTCGGGGATCACGTGAGCCGGACCGACGGTGGCGACGTGGCGCGTACGCGTCCCGAGCCCGTCGGCGTACGCGCGCTGGGCACGGCCGGCCTCGCCGTCACGGCCGCCGGGATCCTGGGGAACGGTCTCGCCTACGTGGCACCGGTCCTGGCCGCCCGGCAGCTCGACGCGGCCGACCTCAGCGCCCTCGCCACCGCCCTCGGCCTGATCGCCATCGCGAGCGTGCCGGGATTCGGCCTGCAGCTCGCCGTCGCGGTGCACCACGCCCGGCACGGGCACTCGGACACCCGCCGGGCCGCCCTGGTGACCGCCACGCTCTGCGCCGGGGCGCTGGTCGCGGCCACCCCGCTGCTCACCACCGCCCTGCGCCTCCCGGTCGAGGTGTCGATCCTGTCCGCGGTCACCACGGCGGCCGTCGTGCTCTCCTGCCGCCCTCTCGGGGAGCTCCAGGGCGGGCAGCGGTTCGTCCGGCTCGCCGTCGGGATGGTCCTGCTGGCCGCCGGCCGGTACGGGGGCGTACTCGTCGGTCTGCTCCTGGGCCTGGGACTGACCGGGTCGCTGCTGCTCGGCGCGGTGTCCGCCGTCCTCACCCCGCTCGCGCTCGCCGCGCTGACCCGACCGACCACGGCGACGGCCGCACCGACGGCCCCGCCGCTCGGCGCCGGCCGGATCCTCACGGGCTGCGGAGCGACGCTCGCCATGCTCGTCGTCTCGTACGCGGACCTGCTCCTCGCCCGTCAGCTGCTGCCGGCCGGCGACGCGGGGGCGTACGCGGTGGGGACGGTGCTCACGAAGGGCGCGCTCTGGGCGCCACAGGTGGCCACCGTGCTCGCGCTGCCCCGGCTGGCCCGTGGCGACCGGCGCAGCCGGACGGTGGCACTCGCCCTCACGGGCGCGTGCGGGCTGCTGCTGGTGCTCGCCTCGGCGTCGGCCGGGGGTTTGGCGTTCCGGCTCGCCGGCGGCCCCGACTACACCCACCTCGGCGGGTACGCGCCGCTCTTCGCCGCCGTCGGGGCCCTCTACGCGGTCGTGTTCGTCCTGCTGAACGCCGCGGTCGCGGCCGGGGTCCGCTGGCCCGCCGCGCCCCTCTGGGCGGGGAGCGTCGTCCTGGTCGTCACCGCGCTGTCGATCGCGCCGCGCACGGTGGCCGGCCTGCTCTGGTGCGCCCTCGGCACCGCCGTGGTGATGACGCTCGCGATGGCCGTCCGTGCGTGGGCGACGCCCCCGCGGGCCGGGCAGCCGGCGTCACCCGACGCGCACGACCAAGGCTGAACTGCCCGGATCAGTCCTCGGCGAGCCATCGGTGCAGCAGGTGGTGGTCGATCGAGTCGACCCGACCGAGCGGCCGGCCGGCGGCCACCCGCTCCCGCAGCTCGGCACGGGTGAACCAGCGCGCCTCCAGCAGTTCCTGGCCGTCCACCCGCACCTCCTCCGACGCGGCGGTGGCCCGGAAGCCCACCATCAGCCCGGCCGGGAACGGCCAGGCCTGCGAGCCCTGGTACGCGACGTCCGTCACGACCACACCGGCCTCCTCGGCCATCTCCCGCCGGACCGCGTCCTCCAGGCTCTCGCCCACCTCGACGAAGCCGGCCAGCGTCGAGTACGCCCCCTCGGGCGCGCCGGCGTGCCGGGCCAGGAGGCAGCGGCCCGGCGAGCCGGGGGCCTCCACCAGCACGATGATCGCCGGTTCGATCCGGGGGAAGAACAACCGGCCGCAGTCGATCCCGGCGCACCGGCGGACGTGCCCCGCGTCCCGGGACTCGGTGGGCCGGCCGCACGTGCCGCAGTACCGCTGCTGGCGGTGCCAGTGCAGCAGGCCCCGCGCGTACGCCTGGATGGCCGCCTCGGCGGGGGTGAGCCGCCCGACGAGCCCCCGCACGTCGGTGACCGCCGTCGCCCCGGCCAGCTCGCGGGCGGCGTCCTTGGTCAGCCCGGACAGGTCCACCGCGAAGACCGGCTCCCCGGAGTCCAGGCCGAGGAAGACGGCCTCGTCGGCGACCGCGCGCGCCTGCGCCGCCCGGTCACCGGCCAACCGGACCGGGACGTCCCCGGCCACCAGGCAGTGGTCCCGCCAGAGGGCCAGGACCCGCGTCCCGGGTCCGGCCAGGAGGGCCGCCACCCGCTCCGGGTCGGCCCGCAGCGCCCCCGCCCGGTCCACCCATCCGCCGCCGTACGCCAGGACCGCGTCGTCCACCCGCATGCTCACACCGTTTCATGTCCGCCACGGTGGGCGACGATCGGGTAGGTCCGCGACACGCGGTGCCGGGATGGGCCGGGAGCAGGCTGCCGTAGCGCCGACACGTTGGTTACCGTAGTTGTCTTCCGGGCGGGAAACCCGCTCGTGTGGTACGCCCCGATCGAGGTGACTGTGACGCTGTACGGCGAAAGAACCCCGCCTGCCGACGACCGGCCCACCGTGCAGGTGACCGCGGTGCAGTGGCCGGTCGAGGAGTCGGCGCCCGCCGGGCCGGCCGGTTCGGGGGGTCGCGGGCGCTCCCGCCGCACCCGGATGCTGCTCGCGACCGGGCTCGCCACCGTGGTGCTCGCTTCCGTGGCCGGTGTCGGCGCTTACGCGTACGCCGGTGACGTGCCCCGCGGGACGACGGTGCTCGGCGCCGAGCTCGGCGGCCGGAGTCGGTCGGACGCCGCCCGCGAGCTCCGCGCGCAGCTGGACCGGCGTGCGGCCGAGCTGGGTGCACCGGTGACCGTACGCGTCGGCGAGCGCACCGCGGAGATCAGCCCGGCCGACGTCGGGCTCGCGGTCGACGTCGACGCCACCGTGGCGGCCGCCGCGGAGGCGGAGGCCCACGCGGTCGACCGGCTGGTCGGGTCGCGCACGGTGCAGCCGGTGGTGACCGTGGACGTGGCCCGCCTCGACGCGGCGCTCAAGACGGTCGTGGGCGACCAGGGCCGCAAGATGACCATGCCGGCGATCACCTGGAGCGGGCTGACGCCGAAGGCGGTGCATCCGAAGCCCAGCCTCGCCCTCGACCCGGAGCGTTCGGCGCAGGCGGTGCGGGAGGGTTGGCTGAGCGACCAGCCGATCACCATCCCGCTGATCGAGAAGCACCCAGCGACCACCGCCGAGGAAGTCGACAAGATGGTGGCCGAGCTGGCGAGGCCCGCGGTGGCCGCGCCGGTCACGCTGACCACGGACAAGGGCTCGGTGACGATCCCGCCGGCGGCCATCGCGAGGAGCCTGCGGTTCAGCGCGGACGAGGCCGGCAAGCTGACCGCGCGGGTGGACGTCAAGCGGCTCCGCACGGCGCTGGGCGACGACCTGGCCAAGGTCGAGGTGCCGCCGCAGGACGCGCGGATCACGCTCACCGGCGGCAAGCCGAAGATCACCGACGGCAAGCCCGGTCAGCAGCTGGACACCAGCACGCTCGGGGAGGCCCTGCTCGCCGTCCTGCCCCTGACGGACGGCCGCAAGGTCACCGGCACGCTCAAGCCGGCGCAGCCGGAGCTGACCGCGGCGAAGCTCGCCGGGCTCGGCATCAAGGAGCGGGTCTCCACGTTCACCACCAGGTTCCCCGGTGGGCTCTCCTCGCCGCGCAGCCAGAACATCATCACCGCCGCCAAGGACGTCGACAACACGCTCGTTCTGCCCGGCGAGACGTTCTCGCTGAACGGGCACACGGGGGAGCGCGGCTACGCCCAGGGCTACAAGGACGCCCCGGTCATCCTCAACGGCAAGCTGGTGCCCGGCGTCGGCGGCGGCGTCTCGCAGTTCACCACGACGCTGTTCAACGCGACCTACTACGCGGGCCTGCAGGACGTCGAGCACAAGCCGCACTCGTTCTACTTCAGCCGCTACCCGGCCGTCATCGAGTCGACCATCTTCTACCCGGACCTGGACTTCAAGTTCCGGAACAACACCGACCACGGCGTACTGATCGACACCTCGTACACGGCCAGCACCATCACGGTCTCGATCTGGAGCACGAAGATCTGGGACGTGAAGACCGAGTACAGCCCGCGCCGCAACATCACCAAGCCGAAGACGGTCTACCTGAAGCCGGGCCCCGACTGCATCGCCGCCGCCGGCAGCGACGGCTTCACGCAGGACGCCTACCGGGTCTTCCGAAAGGACGGCAAGGTGGTCAAGCGCGAGAAGTTCACCTGGCGCTACGACGCCGAGCCGCGCTTCATCTGCGCCCCGGAACCCTCCTGACCGCCGTCCCACCCAAGCTCCACACGGCCCCGCCGGCACCTCGCCGGCGGGGCTTCTCCTTGGGAGTACGCACACCGCGTCCCGCCCTCCACCACGCGACCCGGTGGACGGGGTGGTCAGCCTGGGGCGAGGAGGCAGAACTCGTTGCCTTCCGGGTCGGCGAGGACCGTCCACGGGACATCGTTCTCGCCTAGGTCGATGGCGGTGGCGCCGAGAGTCCGCAGTCTGGCCGCCTCGGCCTCCAGGTCGTCACCTGGGTACGGGCGGAGGTCGAGATGGACGCGGTTCCACACGGTCTTCACGTCGGGTGTGCGGAGGAACTGCAGGTATGGGCCGACGCCCTTGGCGGAGCGCAGTACGGCACTCTGGTCGGTCACCTTGTGCAGGGTCCAGTCCATGGCCTTGCTCCAGAAGCGGGCCATGGCCCGCGGATCCGCGCAGTCGACCACGACCGAGGCGATCGGTCCGGTGTCCCGGATCGGGTCGTGCCAGTCCAGCACGCAGAACTCGTTGCCCTCCGGGTCGGCCATGACCGTCCATGGGACGTCGCCCTGGCCCACGTCGGCGGGCGTCGCGCCGAGATCCTTCAGGCGCGTCACCAACTCCGCCTGATGGGCCGCCGAGGTGGTGGCGAGGTCGACGTGCACGCGGTTCTTCACCGCCTTGGGTTCCGGGGAGGCGATGAGGTCGATGCAGACGGCGGCGGGGTCGGGGTAGACGAAGCCCTCGGGTTCGAGGTTGGTCACGCCGGGTCCCTCGCTGGAGACTCCCCAGCCGAGCGCCTCCGCCCAGAAACCGCCCAGTGCGGAGTCGTCCCGAGCCTTCATGTTGATTTGAACGAGCCTCGTTGCCATGCCGGCGATGCTAGGGCCTGCGTCGAATCGGCGGTCGGCCTGGTCTGAAGTGGGCCGGA